>CAJUKH010000038.1 GCA_910587345.1 uncultured Oscillospiraceae bacterium
CGGGTGCGGGGCAAGTGGGACCATGGGGGCGTAAAGACGACACGAGCCGATTCTAATGCACTTGGTCTTGACCTGAGGGCTTTCTTCGGGGGTGTGGGGGGCCATTCTTTGGCCCGTCAAAGAATGGTCCCCCACGTCCACGCACCCATAGGGTTGCCACACACCCACCACCCAAACGGAACCCGCCCCTACGGGGTGGGATGGTTTTTGATGAGAGGAACTGCCCCTCAAGCTGTGTAGGTCGAGGCGGGTCAATTTCAACGGCATTTCTTCAGTGTTCCACCAACGTACGCACGGGTGCGGGGCAAGGGGACCATGGGGGCGTAAAGACGACACGAGCCAACTCTAAAACACCTTGTCTTGACCTGAGACTTTTCATGCTTACTCCCGCTTGATGAGCGAAGCGAGTTTAGCGGGAGTTAGTGCCGCATAGCGGCTGAGAGCGCGAGAGGCTATTCTTTTCCTCGGGAAAAGAATGGTCTTTCGCATCCACGCACCTGTAGGATTGCCACGCGTCCATCAACCAAACGACAGACGGAGGAATATCGAAAAAACAGGAGCGGGCGTTGGCCCGCCCCTGTTGGGCTTGTTGTATAAAACTTACAGGTGCAGCACTCTGTCCTTGATCTCCTGTGTTCTGCCCTGATTCCAGAATTGGGTGCCGATGTAGCCGCAGGTCCGGCGGGCCACGTTCATCTTGTCCTGGTCCCGGTTGTGGCAGTGGGGGCACTCCCACACCAGCTTGCCGTCGTCCTCCACGATCTGGATCTCGCCGTCAAAGCCGCAGACCTGGCAGTAATCGCTCTTGGTGTTCAGCTCGGCATACATGATGTTGTCGTAGATAAACTGCATCAGACTGAGCACTGCGGGGAGGTTGTTCTGCATATTGGGGACCTCCACATAGCTGATGGCGCCGCCGGGGGAGAGGGCCTGGAACTTGGACTCGAAGGCCAGCTTGGAGAAAGCGTCGATCTCCTCGGTGACGTGGATGTGGTAGGAGTTGGTGATATAGCTCTTGTCGGTGACATCCTCAATGATGCCGAACCGCTTTTGCAGGCACTTGGCGAAGCGGTAGGTGGTAGACTCCAGAGGGGTGCCGTAGAGGGAGAAGTCGATGTTGCTCTCCGCCTTCCACTTGGCGCAGGCGTCGTTCATATGCTGCATGACCTTCAGGCCGAAGGGGGTGCCCTCCTCGGGGTCGGTGTGGCTCTTACCGGTCATGTATTTGACGCACTCGTAGAGTCCGGCGTAGCCCAGGGAGATGGTGGAGTAACCGTTGAAGAGCAGCTTGTCGATGGGTTCCCCCTTCTCCAGACGGGCCAGGGCGCCGTCCTGCCAGAGAATGGGGGCGGCGTCGGACAGGGTGCCCTTTAACCGCTCGTGGCGGCAGAGGAGGGCACGGTGGCACAGCTCCAGCCGCTGGTCAAAAATCTTCCAGAACTCGTCCATATCCTTGCCGGAAGAGAGGGCCACATCCACCAGATTGATGGTACAAACGCCCTGATTGAACCGGCCGTAATACTTTTTCTTGCCGGGGACATAGTTCTTGGCGTTGGCGATGTTGCCCACGCCGGCCTCGGTAAACCGGTCGGGGGTGAGGAAAGAGCGGCAGCCCATGCAGGTGTAGGTATCGCCCTTGTCCCGCATCATGATCTTTTCGGAGATATAGTCGGGAACCATCCGCTTGGCGGTACACTTGGCGGCCAGCTCGGTGAGGTACCAGTACTCGGTACCCTCCCGGACATTATCTTCCTCCAGCACATAGATGAGTTTGGGGAAGGCAGGGGTGATCCACACCCCCTTTTCGTTCTTGACCCCCTTGATCCGCTGGAGAAGGGTCTCTTCGATGATCATGGCCAGATCCTTCTTCTCCTGCTCATTCTGGGCCTCGTTCAGATACATGAAGACGGTGATGAAGGGGGCCTGTCCGTTGGTGGTCATGAGAGTGACCACCTGATACTGGATGGTCTGGACCCCACGGCGGATCTCTTCCCGCAGACGGCTCTCTACCACGGCGGTGATGGCTTCCTCATCGGTGATATCGTGGCCCAGCAGCTTGCATTCGTCGATCACGTCCCGGCGGATCTTCTGGCGGGAGATGTTGACAAAGGGGGCAAGGTGGGTGAGAGAGATAGACTGGCCGCCGTACTGGTTGGAGGCCACCTGGGCGATGATCTGGGTGGCGATGTTGCAGGCGGTGGAGAAAGAGTGGGGCTTTTCGATCATGGTGCCCGAGATGACGGTGCCGTTTTGCAGCATATCCTCCAGGTTCACAAGGTCGCAGTTGTGCATATGCTGGGCGAAATAGTCCATGTCGTGGAAGTGGATAATGCCCTGCTCATGGGCCTCCACGATGTCGGAGGGGAGAAGCACCCGCTTTGTCAGGTCCTTGGAGACCTCGCCCGCCATGTAGTCCCGCTGGACGGCGTTGACCTTGGGGTCCTTGTTGGAGTTCTCCTGCATGACCTCTTCGTTGTTGGACTCGATGAGGGTGAGGATCTGCTCGTCGGTGGTGTTGGACTGGCGGACCAGAGTGCGGGTGTAGCGGTAACGGATGTAGCGCTTGGCAGTCTCGTAGGCGCCGGCCTTCATGATCTCGGTCTCCACCAGCTCCTGGATCTCCTCCACGGACAAGGCCCGGTTCAGGCTGGAGGCAATTTCCTCGATGTGGTCGGAGATGGCCCGGATCTGGGTGGGGGTCAGCTCCCGGGCGCCGGCGGTGGCCGCATTGGCCTTGGCCACGGCGGCAAAAATTTTCTCGGCGTCGAACAATACCTCCTGGCCGCTGCGCTTGATGATTTTCATAGTGGCGGTCTCCCCTCTCTTTGGTATCTCTGGCAGGGCGGTCGTTTCCCCAAGGGAGGGCCGGCGTGCACAGGATAAATTTACATAATTTGTTGTCAGCAAAAAGAATTATACAATATCTTGAGAAGGAATGCAAGGGGTTTGACACAAGATATGGGGTAAAATTTTTAAGTCGGAGCCTAAATATAGTACTAAAGAGGTAACTGCACCACAATAGGTTTTCAAAAACAGCCCAAAATATGGGTTTACGAAACAAAAAGAGACAAAACAGGGACAGAAGGAAAATCGGGGTCATTAAAAAGGGGCTGAAGGCATTTGCCTTCAGCCCCTTTTATCCCTATATTATTGTAAAAGGACGGATCAGTTTGCCGGACCCAGAACCAGCGGCTGGAGCTGCCGGCCTTCCAGTGCGGCGGCCACCGTGTCGGGGACCAGAGAGAAATCGGCCACCAGAGAGGTGGGCTTGCCCATGGGGTCATCCTGCCGGAAGGGGACAAAGTAGGTGTTTTTCTTATCCAGCAGAACGCCGATGTTCTTAGCCGCCCCGGCCAGAGCATCGTTGGTGGACACGGCCAGAATCAGGGGCCGGGCGTTGCGCAGATGGGCCTTGGCGGCCAGAGCAACAGTGGAGTCGGTGACTCCGTTTGCCAGCTTGCCCAGCGTATTGCCGGTGCAGGGGCAGATGACCAGTGCATCCAGCAGTTTCCTGGGGCCGATGGGTTCGGCGGCGGTGAGGGAGTCGATGAGGGGCTTGCCGGAGATATCCTCCATCTCACGGCGGAAATCCTGGGCCTTGCCGAAGCGGGTGTCCAGACTTCCGGAATTTTCGGAAAGGATGACGGACACATCCCCGAAGCGGTCCTTGACGGCCCGGAGGGCCTTCAGGGCGGTATCAAATGTACAGAAAGAGCCGCAGAAGGCGAAGCCGATGCGGCGGACAGAATCTTCCATGGTCACACTCCTAACTCGGTCATTATGTTGTAGATGGCGGATCGGATGGCCTTCCCGGCCGTGACGGGAGCCACTTTGCCGGGAAGAGAGAGGGCCCAGATGACCTTTATCCCCAGCTCCCCGGCGGCGGCAAAGTCCACCCCGCCGGGCTTGGAGGCCAGGTCAATGACAAGGCAGCCGGGCGTCACGCCGGACAGGGCTTCCCGGTCCAAAAGACAGACCGGGACTGTGTTGCAGATGAGGTCAAAGCCGCCTGTATGGCCGGCCAGATGGTCTGAGGGGACATCGCCGTAGCCCCAGGCCCGAACCCAGGCACGGTCGGCGGGGTTTCGGGCCGCCACGGTGACCCGGGCGCCCAGCCCATGGAGCTGCCGGGCCAGCACCTTTCCCAGCCGGCCATAACCAACGACCAGCACCCGGGCATCCTGAAGGGTGATGGGCAGCTCCTCCATGGCGATCTGAATGGCGCCTTCGGAGGAGGGTGGGGCGTTAGCGGTATGGCTATAACAAATGCCGGAACAGAAGCAAGAGTTCCGCTTCTGTTCCGGTATTTGTGGGAGGAGGACCGTTGCCCCAGAAGCGGGGCGGGTAATACCCCCATTTCAATCCGCGCCCTCCGAGGGGAGGGCGACAGAGCGCATGAGTAACAAGGCAATAGTCCACATGATTTCAATCCACGCCCTCCGAGGGGAGGGCGACGATACGGCCAGATCCGGCCATACATATCCCAGGCATTTCAATCCACGCCCTCCGAGGGGAGGGCGACACGCACGGCTCCTGCAGTGTTTATAAGGCAGGCTGATTTCAATCCACGCCCTCCGAGGGGAGGGCGACAGCTGTAGATGAGGTAGGGATTGTCAAAAGTCTTGATTTCAATCCACGCCCTCCGAGGGGAGGGCGACTTGAGGTTGCTCAATTTGAACCTCTTTGAACATGCGATTTCAATCCACGCCCTCCGAGGGGAGGGCGACCGATTGACCCCGCCAACGGCCCGCTGGAGGTCATTATTTCAATCCACGCCCTCCGAGGGGAGGGCGACCTTAGACAGCTTGGTATTAAGCACCTGCTTAAGATTTCAATCCACGCCCTCCGAGGGGAGGGCGACAGCAGAAATACACAAAAATATTTCTGCAAATTTGTCATATTTCACAAATTCTTTTAATGTACGGCTAAAAACCGCAAGTATTTTCTGGAGCCCGGAAGAAAAGTCTGTTGTTTTTTCGCTTTTTTGGTGCGAACCACCCGAAGAAAACATGAAAACTCCCTCTTCGCACTCAAAGAATCAAGGGTTCCTCAGAGGAATAGGAATTTTTTGAGCCAAAGTGCTCGATCTTTTTTTCGTATTGGTTTCCCAGATAATAGAAGCGGAGACTGTCCTTTTCAGTATCCATAATACGGCAGAGCCTGGCCTGAAGAGCCTTGCACTGTGCTGGGTCCATCAGACACTCAAAGACGGAATTCTGGACCCGCTGACCATAGTTGACACATTGCCGTGCAATCTGCCGCAGGCGTTTTCGCCCTGCGGCATCCTCGGTGTTGACATCATAGGTGATCAAAACCAGCATAAAAGCCTCACTTCCACAAAAAGGGCGGATAAGCGTCCAAGTCGCCCCGAATATACCGGGCCAGCAGAAGGGCCTGGACATAAGGGACCAACCCCCAGGGGAGTTTTTCTCCCAGATAGGGATGGGTAATGGGCTCACGCTTTCTTTCTTGCCAAGCTTTGAGAAAAGTCCGTCGGGCCTCGTCAGTCAGAAGGACGGCCCCACCTTCCCGATACTGGAAATCAGAGACATTCATGACCCGGTTGTTGATCAGAGTGAGCACAAAGCGGTCAGAAAAACAGGGCCGCAGTTCTTCCATCAGGTCCAATGCCAGGGAGGTCCGTCCGGGCCGGTCCCGGTGGAGAAATCCTACATAGCTATCCAGACCTACACTCTCCAGCGCAGAGGCACAATCGTTGGCCAGAAGGCTGTATGAAAAAGAGAGTAGGGCATTGAAAGGGTCCATAGGAGGCCGTCTGGTGCGGGTCTGGAAGCAGAAAGTCTCTTTGTTTGCCAGGATCATATGGTCCAGCGCCCGAAAATAGGCGGTGGCACCAGCCCCCTCCAGGCCCCGAAGACCTTCTGAAGATGTCTCTTCGCTGACCGGAGCAAGGAGACCCTTCAGGATCTGGGATGCCTGGGCCAAAGCCTCATCATCTACCCGGAGTCCGTGATCCCGGCGGGTGCGCTCGATGCTCCAGCGGGTATTGTAAAGCTTGCCGAAAATTATGTTCCGGGCAATGAGGCAGCTTTGGGCCGGGTCATCCGCCATGCGGTACTGCATCCGACGCAACAGCACATTGCCACTGCTTTCCCCGGAGACCCGGGCCAGAAATTTTCCTCTGGGAGAACAGAAGGACAGGCCAATTTCCCGCTGGGCGCAGGCCCCCATCAGGGCGGGGGAGGCGCCGGAATAGGAGAAGGAGAGGATGGCGGATAGGGTGTGGAGAGGGTAGCGGGCAAGTTCCTTTTTGTCGCGGTTGGCCACCACATTTTCTCCGTCCAGGGAGAGATAAATGTCCTCTGAGGTAATAAATAGGGTGTTGAGAAAATGTCTCATAGAGAACCCTCCATGGCCTGGGCCAGATAATCTGCCACAGGCTTTTTGCGGAGCAGGGCCGGAAGGCATAAGTCTTTCAAAGAGCAAGCGTTACAGGATCTTGTGGGTTTTACTTTGGGAGTGTAGCCCCGGGTGTAAAGCTGGTGCATTTCTTTGCTTAGTTCCCGGACCTGTTGGCGCAGAGACTCGTCCAAGGGGACCCGGGTTCGCCGGCGGGCTTCCCCGTAGTAGAGGGAGCCTTCTAAAATGGAGCAACAGAGCATTTCCTCCAGGCACATGGCCTGAGCGCAGAGCTGCAATTCGTCGGCTTGATGGGTTTTAGGCGAACCACGTTTATATTCTACAGGGTAGGGCCGCCACAGACCTGTCTCTCCCCGCAGTGGAACCCCGGCGGGGTCGGTGTGGAACTCCACTACATCACATTTGCCGGATAAGCCCAAGGCAGAGGAGAAAACGGATAATCCCCGCAGGGTCAGTATATCTCCCCGTTTTTCCCGCTGCTTTTCGTCGTGGGCCCGAGTGTGGAACAGATCCCCCTCCACCGTGCGAAGATTCTCCGCCCATTGATGTTCAATGTGGATGAGAGCCCACTGCCGCCGACAGAAAGCGAAGTGCTGCAAGCCGGAAAGCTGGAGAAAGTCTTCCTGAGCGTACATTATCCCAGTCTCCGGCAGGTGACACCAGTAGGGAGGGAGGTCTCGTCCACTGTGATTCGATAGTCCCCATAACCCCGGGCAGGGGAAGGGTCATCAGGGTGGGTGCGCTCGATCTTTACCATATCGAAGAGCTTCCAGGCAGGGGCACAGCCCAATTCACTGTCATGCCGAAAGACAATGAGCTCCCGGACGGCCATTTTGCCCCGGGCGGCGGAGTGGTCGTTTTCAAACATATTGAGGATGGCATGCCAGAGGAGCTCCAGGTCCTCCTCCGAAAAGCCGGTGGTCTTTCGGGCCAAGTTGGCGGAGATGTAGCCCTCGCAGCGATAGAGACCGTAGGGAACGATGTATTTCCGGCCCATCTCGGTGCCCTTCTTCTCGGCGTCCGCTTCGGTGGTGATGGCCACCCGGGTGATGGTGACCTCCTGAGGGACGATAGGCTCTACGCTCCGGGCGAAGCCCAGTTGGACGGGGCCACGGACCTGACCGCAGTTGAGGGCGGCCTTGACAAACGTGGTCATAACGGCGCCAAATGTGCGGATGTCATAAAAGTTGGCACACATCCAGTTCCGGATCTTTTCATCCAGAGTGGGATCGGCTTTCTTAGTGTCCTTCACGGTCTTTTCGGTGACATCCAGGGCGGCGTAGGCCTCAGCGTCGCTGCGGTTGAGGGGAACGCCGTCCTTAATGTAGATACGGTAGCCGGTGGTATCCTCTTTCACGGTTTCCACATAGCTACGGATCTTGCGCTTGAGGCACACGTCGGTGACGAGGCCCAGACCAGTCTCCGGGTCCACCCGGGGCATATTGCCGGCGTCGGGGTCGCCGTTGGGGTTGCCGTTCTCCACATCGAACAGGATGACGAATTCATAGCGGTTTTTGATGGGCTCAGACATGTTCAGTATCCTCCTTTTTCTGATAACGGTCCTGGACTTGATGGTAGTAGCCCAGCTGGAATGAGCCTTGCTGGGGCAGATTTAAGTGATTGGGGATCGTGGGATCCAGAAGGGAGAAGAGCACCCCCAACTGCTTCTCGTAAAATACGCACAGCCCCATATTAGAGCCTTTCAGCTTTCTCAGGTGTTTCTGGGCCAGATTGCCCAGGATGGGGAAAATGATGGCCGGAGTAGATGCGGCCGAATTGAAGTACTTGTCCTTGATGGTGGCATTGATACCGGGGTTGGCAGCGGACTGGATGGCCTCATAAACCGAGAACAGCCGGCCCAGAACATAGGCGGGGTCGTCACAGGCGGGATTCAGTGACACGGTCAAAACCTCCTTTGGAATATTAGGGTGGGGATTTTTCAAATAGTAGGCTTTCAGGATGGCGGCCCGGGTCCGATCCACCTGACGATCGGCACGGATGCGGAGGGTGACGCCGTTGAGCAAAGAGGCGGGGTAGCGGGTATCTGTAAGAATGGCCCGAAGGACTTCTCCGGCCAGAAGGGGAGCGGGGGATTTGTCTCTGGAATTCTGATTGACGGTGGCGCTGAGCAGTTTCCAAAGGGGGATAGCGTCAAATTTGTCGTTGGCGGGGTGGATGATCTCCAGACGTTTTTGGTGGGCATGGACATTGCGGAGAAAGTCTCCGAAAGTGTTGTGAAGGAAAAAACGCACCGACAGCCGGGCAGCGTTGGAGGAGATACCCAGAATATAGAACTCCATATCGGGATCCAGCATGGCTTCATCATATTGAACTGGATTCCCCTGAAGCAATGACTTGACCATGCTGGCGATCTCTCCTGGGGTATAGGAGGAGTCGCCGTCACCGAGCAGAGCGCCAAACAAAAGACCCTGATAGGCACTTTGTCCGTCCTTGGCCCAAAAAAGAATGGTGGTGTTGCCGTCGCCTATCCGGTATGTATGCTCCCGGTCGGCTATCAGGTAATTGAGGGCGGCGGTGTAAGCAAAGGCAGCCTGTTTGCTCACCGGGGCGTTGAGATTTTGCTCCTTGCCGTAGGAACAGAAGGCGGGGGCATTGAAGGAAACCAGAGCAGCGCCGGAGGACTGGGCCCCCACCACCCCCTTGATGGCAGGATGGACGGCCTCCACCGGCCCCTCCTGCCCGGTGACCAGACAGACCATCCGGGGGCCATCCGGCTCGGCATCATAGTGGTTTTGCCAGGCTTGCCGGATAAGAGGATCCTCATGGACAAAGGACCCGTTGTACCGAAAGACAAGATTGGCACTGGAAATCAGTTCCTCCCAGTCATCCTGAAGGGCCGGATGGCTCTGGGCCTGAGAAGGCTCCCAACGGTCAAAGAAGGCCAACAGAGCCTTGGCCGCAGGGCTGTCCACGCCATCAAGGAGTTTATGGTGCAGGGTTTTGCAGGCGTAAAAGCACTCCAAACTCCGCTGCGGTTTACCCTTGTTGTCTGCTCCCAGAAGATAGGTGGAGTTGTCCCAAAGGAAATTGGAAGCTATGCCGCTGGAGCGCTTTACCGGGGCGGGAAGGGACATGGTACGGGGAGTTGGAACAGGCTTTCTGGCATCTTGAGGCGGCAGGATCTTGGTGATATCCACCCGTTCCAGCGCCCCCTGGTCGTTAACACACAGGGCAAAGGAGATCTTGGCCTTGGCCCAGCCAGGCTTGTCCAGCTTTCCCTGAGCCACCAGAACCTCGTAGTGATCTGTCAGGGCTTGGAGGATCATCCCAACACCTCCCCGCTGTCTCGGATGGGCACATTCAGGATGCCGTCGGTCAACTTGGCCCGAAAGAAGAGGGGACGGATATTTTCCGGGTCAGAATAGTCCATGTCCCAGAGCATATAGCCCAGGTCCCGTTCCCCTTTTAGTTCCTCAGGGCAGGGAGGAAGGTTTTCACAGAGCCTAAACTGGGCGGGAAACTCCCGGCAGCCAAAGCAGGGTTGATGATAGAACTGGCCCCGTTGGATCCGGCGCTTGAGAATATCCTGGAACTTACCGTCGTTGTCACCCGGAGCGGCCTTTTCCTTCACAATGTCGAAGTGGGCCTCGATGACGTAGCGCACGTCCCGCAGCAGCAGGGTGGCCCGCTGCTGAATGTCGTCTGAGGCGGCCAGGTAAAGCTCTCCTTGGCCATGGTCCATGACGGTACGGGCCGAGCGGGCGCTGACAGTGGATTTGACCTCGTTGCGCCGCAGGTTCATGGTTCGGATGGGGGCACAGACATGGATGCGATCGATGGTATACCGCATTCCCGGGTGCCAGTAAACGGCTTCCAGCAGCCCCCGGGCTGCTGAGGGGGTCATGATGTCATAACTGACCCTTTCCGTCTTCATTTCAGGGCGAGTAAAGCAAGCGTAGCCGCCCCAGACTTCCAAACGGATGGGCATGGTGTTCACTCCTTTCTATTTTTGTGGATACCCCATTATACCATAAGCAATTATCCTATAAATGGGACTGTGAATATGCTATTATAAAAAGAAAGCCTTGCCGGTTTCGGGCATTGTGGTCAGGCCGATGGCTTCCGAATAAAGAGATAAGTCGGTTAGAACAGCGCTGCCGTCCTCCAAAAACTCCAAGGCCCCCACCCGGTCCAGGTCGGCGAAGTGGTTGGGATAGACAGAGACGCCATATTGGCCTAAGGCGCGGAACAGGTTCCGGTTCCATTCTCCTTGGCGCAGCCGCTCTATCAGATGGATGCCCTCGCCTTGAGGAATGTAGACCGTTTTGGTGTCCGCATGGATCAGGCGGAACCGCCGTGCCACTTCCCGGAAGGGCATCAAAGTGAGCGGGTCATCCATGAGGGGAAGGATCCCGTCCCGGTCCTGCCCCTCCTTGCCGGTAAGGTCCAGAAGTTCATGGAAATAGCGGGCAATAGCCTCGGGGCTGTCGGGAGTTTCTGAGTGGTCCAGGGCGGTTTGGCCAGCTTTGATGTTTTGCCGGAAAAGGGATGGAGACGGGGCCTCGCTTTGGAAAATGGTAACAATACTCGCCTCCGCCGGCCTTTTTCTTTCCCGATTACACCGCCCCGCCGCCTGAAGGATGGAGTCCAGCCCCGCTTCCTCCCGGAATACGGCAGGGAAGTCCACATCTACCCCGGCTTCAATGAGGGAGGTGGAGACAACCCGGCAGGGAAGGCCCTGGCGCAGCCGCCAACGAATTTCTTCCAATACTGCCTTGCGGTGGGCGGGGTACATAAGGGTGGACAGGTGAAAGGAACCCTCACTGTCCAGCAGATGGAAAACTTTCTGGGCGGTCTTGCGCCGGTTGACAATGCAGAGGACTTGAGGCAGGGCATTGAGCCGTTGGGCAAGGGTGCTGTTGTCCAGCTTTCCTTCCCGGCGGAAGGAGACACGGCGGAAAATATGCTCTTGGTAAGTATGGGGTGGGCAGATCTCTGCCGGAGGCTTGTCCGGCAGAAATTCCCGTAATAGGGGTTCCAGAGAGGGCTGGGTGGCGGTACACAACACAGCGGAGACGTTGTAGTGCTTTACCAGTTGGGCAATGGCATATATACAAGGGCGCAGGTAAGGCATAGGGAGCATCTGGGCCTCATCAAAAATGATGACGCTTTTGGCCAGATTGTGGAGTTTGCGGCACTGGGAGGAGCGGTCTGCGTAGAGGGATTCAAAAAATTGAACGGCGGTGGTCACTACCACCGGCATATCCCAGTTTTCCGTGGCTTTTGCCAGCCGAATCTGCTCTGGGTCAGCCTCGTTTTCCATGTCGTACAACAGCATAGAATGGTGTTCCAACACATTTTTTGTACCCAGGATATCCCGAAAGATTTGGGCGTTCTGTTCAATAATGGAGGTGTAGGGGATCACGTAGATCACCCGTTCCAAACCATGGGCTTTGGCGTGACGGAGCGCAAAGGCGAGGGACGCTACTGTTTTGCCCCCACCGGTAGGAACGGTAAGGGTAAAAAGTCCCGGCTGTTGTTGCTCCCCCTGCGCCAAACAGCGGTTCAAAATGGCACAGCGTTGTTCGTTCAGCTCATTTTTGGGCGGAAACCAGTGGGAGATATGTACTTGGAGCCTGCGCTCCAATTCCTCTATGTTGTCTCCACCGCCCCGGGCCAACTCCTGCTCCGCCATAAAAGCCTCGGTATCCAAAAAGTCGGCGTCCACCAGGCAGGAGTAGAGCATTCGGGTGAAAAACATCCCTTCGGATTGTGTAGGAGCCACGGGGGGAAGAGGAGCGGAGGGAAGAGAAAATTCCCGCTGCCAGGCATCGTAAGGCTCTATCTTGCCGGCAACGGCTCGGTTCATTCGAGCCAAAAAGGTGGCTTGATCGGGAGTATCTGTGCGGCTGCCACCATCAGGAAGGCCGCCGTGATGACCGGCCACTGCGAAGGCGGCGTAGGGCTGGCGAAGTTTCTGACACTCCACTGCGCCGGCGGTGGCGTGATCCACGAGGGGACCGCCCCGAAGCCTGCGTTGAAAGGCATCCGAATATTTTCCAATGTCATGAGCCATTCCGGCTAACAGCCCCTGTTCCTCAGCGTCAAAGGCGGAGGCAAAATGGGCACAGAGCTTTGCGGTGCCGGTCAAATGCTCTAAAACGGTCTGAACTTGTCCGAGCGCTGAAATATGTGCCAGATAAGGTGAAGTCGGCATAGTTATCTTCCTTTTCTTCAGGTATCCACTCAAATACAAAAAGCGGCGTACAGGGGGATCGACTTTAAGCCATCGGTCTCCCCAAAGTGTTTGGTTGAGAACCGGATGGAATAAGCTGGGGAGTATGCTTTGGCAAATACACTGAGGCTGCGGGAGCGGACGTGCTCTCCCTTTTTGACCTCGATCCCGATGATTTGATTTTCTTTTTGCAGTACAAAATCTAGCTCAGCGGTGTTAACGCTTTCCCAGTAGTAGAGAGGGTAACCCTTAGTGGCCAGCTGTTGAGCCACATAGTTTTCGGTGACGGCGCCCATGAAAGTATTGCCCTCGCCGGAGAGAACAGTTTGCTGAGAGATACCGGATTTCATGGTGAGAAGGCCCACATCTCCCATATAGAGCTTGAAGGCGGACAAGTCAGCGTGGACGGCGATGGGCTCCACAGCATGGTCAATGCGGTGACACTCCAGCACCACACCGGCCAGGTTCAGCCATTCGATGGAGGTCCCAAACAGGGCAGAGCTACCGCCTTTCTGCACGACTTTATATTGAAATTTTTTGTTGTCCTTTGCCAGCTGGGCGGGGATGGAGTTATAGCAGGCACGGATCTTTACGCTGTCAGAATTGGAGGCGTATTTTGCCATGTCCGCAATATAGTTGTCCAAAATTCCGCTTTGTACCAGGGAGACATCCAGAAAGCTGTTGCTTTGCAAAAAGGCATTGATACAGGCAGGCATGCCGCCGATGACCAGGTATTCCCGGTAGAGTTCCAGTGCCTCCTGATGGAGAGCGTCGGGGAGAGGGGCCATCTGCTCGTAGGCGGAGCGGATCTCCTCACACAACAGATCCTTTCCTCTGGCCCAGAGGTATTCCTCAAAATCCAGAGGGTAAAGGGTGATGGTCTCCACCTTACCCACAGGGAAGGAGTAGCGCTGCCGGTTGATGGCGACGCCCAACAGACTTCCTGCTGCGGCGATATGGAATTCCGGGGCCTCCTCACAGAAGTATTTCAGCGAGGTCAATGCCCGTTCGCAGGACTGGATTTCATCGAAAATGATAAGGGTCTCTCCGGCGATGATCCGCTCCCCGGAGGAGGCCTCCAGGTAGCGGAGCAGCCGCTCTGGGGAGATGTTGTCGTTGAAATAGGAGGCAACGGTCAAATTGGTCTCCAGATTGATGTAGACCACATTCTTGAACTGCTCTGCCCCAAACTGTCGAAGAATATAGGTTTTGCCAACCTGTCGGGCACCGTTGATCAGCAGCGGCATACGGTTGGCAGTTTTATTCTTCCAGGCGAGAAGTTGGGTCTCGATTTTGCGCTTCATGCTTACCACCTCATAGATATTATATGCGAGAGGAGATAGTTAAGTCAAGAAAAATCAAAAAATAATGATTAAAACGCATTTAAAAATCCCTGGACTTCATTTTTACGAAGTCCAGGGATTTTTAGAAGTGTAGGATCAAGTGTCATTTCGGGTATAAAATGTTGATGGCCCTTTACCGTGCATCAGCAGCTCACCCTGCTCCACCAGCTTTTTGATGGACGCCTCCACAGAGGATTTGCTTAAAGTGGGACATAACTCCATTAAATCAGTTTTGGTGATCTTCCCGACCTTTCCATAGGCTGCCCGGCGGACTAACTCTAAGGCGGGGAGTTTTTCTCCCACCAGCTCCACCCGCTTCTCAAACTCCCGGTAAGCGGCCAGGATGGTACCCAGAAGGTACTTGATGAACGGTGTGGGGTCCTCCTTGCCCTCATGCCAGCCCTGCTGACACTGCTCCAAAGCGTCGTAGTAGAGGTCCTTATTTTTAGCAATCTTACTTTCCAAGGAGATATATTTCCCCACCACATAGCCGGTCCGGTAGAGCAGCAGAGTGGTCAGCAGCCGGCTCATGCGGCCATTGCCGTCGTTGAAGGGGTGGATACAGAGAAAGTCGTGGATGAATACCGGAATGAGGATCAGCGGGTCCAGTTCCTGGGTGTCCAGCGCCCGGGTGAGGCTTTCGCAGATGGCGTTGATGGCCTCGGGTGTCTCATAGGGGGGGAGGGGGGTGAACAGCACCAGATTGTTTCCCTGACTGTCGGTGGCGGTGATATAGTTCTGTGTGTTTTTGAAGGAGCCGCCGATCCCCTTCTCGGAGTACTTGTAAAGGTCCCGGTGGAGCTGCAAAATATAGCTGGAGCGGATGGGGATATACTCGTAGCTTTCGTGGATGGTATTGAGCACATCCCGATAGCCCATGATCTCCTTTTCGTCCCGGTTTCTGGGGGACGTTTTTTCGGCGCAGAGCTGTTTCAGCCGGGTGGAGGTGGTGCGGATGCCTTCGATCTCATTGGATGCCTCGGTGCTTTGTATCTTGGCGATCTCAATGAGCCGGTCCAGAGTGTCCGGGGTCTGCTTCAGGTAAAGCTCCTGCCGCCCCTTGTATTCGTGGATCTGGGCGATATACCCCAGAATTTCACTGTCCCAGGTCCGTTCTTTCAGCTTGCTGTAATCAAAGGTTCGCATCTCTTACACCTCCATATATCTCCTATTTTATATCATATTTTGGGAGATAAATCAAGAGCTTGTGCATATTATCTCACAAATTATATATAAAATTAGGAGAAAATTGACGAAATTAAGATTTTGGTGGGAGGCCGGTTCATACGACCTCCCACTGTTCGATCTTTGTAGTATAGTTTTCCCTTGTGCCGCTGGTGGAATACCAGATTTGAAAGGTCATGGGTAAGTAACGAATCTTGATGGTGATATACTCCTCATAGACCACGATTTCCTCCACGGCCTCAGCGAAGACCTCCTCCGAGCAGGTGACGCTTTCCCGAATAGTCTGCACCAACCCCTGAAGGCTTTTGGCCTGCTGGGCCTGAAGGGTCTCCAAATCAGCCTTTTGGAGAAGCTGGGCGTTGATTTTTTCCAGCTCCTCATCGTATTTTCCCTTCATCCGCAGCATCTCCTCCTTGGAGATGTCGCCGCCGAAGTAGGAATCCATGACCCGCTCCTTCCGCCGCTCCAAATCGGCCTGACGGGTCTGGAGACGGCCAAAGTCCGGCCCTGATGGATCATCAGCCAAAACCTTTTGAATGTCGGCGGCCAGTTCCCGGGCCAGAACGTCATAGTCCAGGTCCAGCTGCTGAAGGACAAACTGAACGCAGGCGGTGAGCGCTTTATCATTGAGCATCCGCATATTGCAGCCCACATAGTCTCCCTGGCCGTTTTTCTTCCAGTTGCCGTAGTGGACCCGGCTGTGGCAGCCCCAGATTTTATAGGTATCGCCGTTGGGGCGTTTGGTGATTCGGGGGACAAAACGGCTGCCGCAGGCGCCGCAGCGGATCTTGCCGGAACACCAATAGCGGTTGGAGTATTTGCTTTTGTCTGTCTGCTTTTCAGCCCGGCGGGCAAGTTCGGCCTGTACCCCGTCCCAGGTGGGGCGGTCAATGATGGCCTCATGGTGGTCCCGGAGTAACACAGGCTCCTCCTGCCCCCGGTTTACCACCTTCTTGTGGGTCAGATAGTCCACGGTGACGGACTTCTTTTGCAGCAGGTCCCCCACATATTTTTCATTGCGGAGGATGCGGCGGATCATGACGCAGGACCATTTCCCGGTGGCGGACTTGGGTGGGGGAATACCCTCCTCATAAAGCTCCCGGGCGATGACATGGGTGCCCTTGCCCTCGTTGAGAAACTTGTGGTAGATGTGGCGGATGACCTGGGCCTCATCCTTTTTCACGGTCAACTGGCCGCCGGTGAGGTCAAAACCGTAGATGGAGTTGCTGCCGAAGACCACCCCGGCCTCCATCCGGCGCTTCTGGCCCCACTTGACCCGCTCCGAGGTCTTGCGGGACTCCTCCTGGGCAATGCTGGCCATGAGGGTGAGGCGGAGTTCCCCGTCATTGTCCCGGGTATCAATGTTGTCGTTGGTAAAAATAACGCCCACACCCAAAGCTTTCAGGCGGCGGGTATAGGCCAGAGTATCGACAGTATTTCGGGCAAACCGGGAGACCTCTTTGGTGAGGATCAGGTCGATCTTGCCGGCCTCGGCATCCCGGATCATGCGGTTGAACTGCTCCCGGTGGCGGGTGGTGGTGCCCGAAATGCCCTCATCGGGGTAAATATCCACCAGGAGCCAGTCATCGTGCTGCCGGATGTATTCAGAAAAATAGGTTTTCTGGCTTGCCAGAGAATTGGCCTGGTCCTCCCGGTCTGTGGAGACCCGACAGTAGGCGGCTACACGCAGGGGCATCTCGACGCACCTCCTTCTTAAAATGATTGTGAAAAGAATGGGCCGATGGTATAATGAAAACCACCGGCCCGCTATTCCTTTTTAAGCTACCCGCTGGCGGCGAAGTAATTCGTCCCGCTGTGTAGAGGTTAAAAAACCGTTGGTACAGAGTGTGCGGATCAGCCCGGTTTTAATAAGTTCCTGCAATTGGTTTGTTGGGGTGAAATGATTGATAGGGTTCATCATTAGCTGCCTCCTTTTCTCTCACCAAAATATATGCGGGTGAGAGCGGTTATTGAACTGGTACACAGCTAAATAATATTTCAATCAATGTTGGAGATTTACTGATAATCCGTAAGGCTCTACAAGTTTATTCAGACAGCAACGAAAGGCATGGCAGTCTTGCCGCGTCCCGGCGTATTTATGGCCAGTACTGTAGTTGCCGGTGCCGCAGTTCACTTTGTAAGCAGACAAAAATTTTCCTCCAAGTCAACATATTAATACTATCCATAAGACAGAGTGAGTGTTATTACAAAGTCTACCCCAGAGGATATTGATATTGCTCTATACAATGGAATCTTGTTTGAGTCAATACAACTGCATATGTATTTATTTCAAATTATGGGTACGGAAATGATTGAGGATATGAACAATATTATGGACTTATATTGGGGAAAGGGTTGGATCATGCTATCATACACACAGCGAGACAGAAGAGGAAACCCCTCTCCTGTCTCGCTTTTTTCGCATGGCTATACCGCTAACGATACAGGCACCGCATTGGCTACGGCCAGTTCTTCCCGGGCGAAGTAGTCGGTCAGGGTCAGACTTCGGTTGGCGGCGGCCTGGGTCAGAGCGGGGGTGACCATGCCGGCGCAGATCAACTGCTGGGGGGAGAGGGCATCCAGAACCTGGGACAATGGAGGGCAGTGGGTGGAAAGGGGGGCGTTGAGAAGCTCTCCATTGGCGGCGGGGAGGGGAAGGATGACGCAGTGGGCAGTCTCTGCCCCGGTGAGGCTGCTTTGGACCCAGGCGGGGTCCACCCCCTCCTCCAGAGCATAGGTATGTACGCTGTGGCCATCCTCGGCCAAGGCATGGGCCAGAGCGGCCTGACGGTGATCGCCGCCGATCAGCCAGAAGTTCAGGGGTTTATACATAGACATTCCTCCATCCTGATAGCTGAGCCATCCTATGCGGCGGGAGGGGAGAAGGTGAGGGCGGAGAGGGAGCGGAAAAGGGTATGAAAAATTGGGGCTTTCGTGTATAATATATTCTGAATGACCCGGCTGCGTTGGTGCGGTGAGGACGGGCGAAAAAGGCACCCATGTCCGAAAACGGCCAGCCGGGGTGGGCGGGTATTGCTATAATAGGCCTGAAAGAGAGAAAGGAGGGTCTGGGATGCTGGATAGAAAAACACTGTATGCCGCAGTGAAAAATAACGATGCCCGGCTGGACGGCAAGTTTTTTGTGGGGGTCAGGACCACGGGGATCTACTGCCGGTCGGTGTGCAAAGCACGGACCCCCAAGGAGGAGAATTGCACCTTCTTTGCCACGGCGGCCGAGGCCGAGGGGGCGGGGTTCCGGCCCTGTCTGCTCTGCCGCCCGGAGCTGGCCCCAGGGGTGGCGCCGGTGGATGCCGCGGCGGCTTTGGCCCACCGGGCTGCACGGCGGATGGAGGAGGGCCGGGAGGGGGAGGAGACACTGGCCGCTCTGGCCCGGGCGCTTGGGGTCAGCGACCGCCATCTCCGCCGGGCCTTTGAGGCGGAGTATCATATCTCCCCGGTGCAGTACCGGCAGACCTGCCGGCTGCTGCTGGCCAAGCGGCTGCTCACCGACACCGACCTGCCGGTGACCGAGGTGGCTCTGGCCGCCGGGTTTCAGAGCCTGCGGCGGTTCAACGCCCTCTTTCAAAGCTGTTACCGCATGGCCCCCACCGAGCTGCGGAAACGGCGGAAGGCCCCGGCGGAAACGGCTGGGCAGGTGACACTGGAGCTGCGCTACCGGCCGCCCTACCGCTGGGAGGCTCTGCTGGCCTTTTTGGAGCAGCGGGCCATTCCGGGGGTGGAGAAGGTGGAGGAGGGGGCCTACCTCCGCACGGTGGGGCTGAAAAGCGGAGAGAGCCTTCATACAGGGTGGCTCAAGGTGGCCCATGTGCCGGAGCGGGAGGCGCTGTCGGTGACGGTATCGGCTTCTCTGCTGCCGGTGCTGCCCCAGGTGTTGAGCCGGGTGCGGCACCTGTTTGACCTTTATTGCGAGCCGGAGACCATCTATGAGGCGCTGAAGGGGATGAACGAGCTTCATCCTGACCTGTGCAGGCCGGGGACCCGGCTGCCGGGGTGCTTTGACCCCTTTGAGATGAGCGTCCGGGCGGTGCTGGGGCAGCAAATCACGGTGAAGGGGGCCACCACTCTGGCAGGGCGGATGGCCCGGGCTTTGGGGACACCGGTGGAGACCGGAGTGGAGGGACTGGACCGGCTTTTCCCTACGACGGGGGAGTTGCTGGCCCTGTCTGGGCCTTTGGCGGAGCATCTGGGGCCGTTGGGGGTCATCTCGGCCCGGAGCAGGACCATTGAGGGGCTGGCCCGGGTGATAGAGGAGGGGACGGTGGACTTTGACTGCCCCGCCCAGCCCCGGGAGGAGGCGGAGAAGCTGCTGACCCTGCCCGGGGTGGGGCCGTGGACGGCACAGTACATTGCCATGCGGACCATGGGCTGGGCCGATGCCTTTCCGGGGGCCGATTTGGGGATCGTCAAAGCGCTGGCCCCCCGGACCAAAAAGGAAATAGAGACTTTGTCCGAAACCTGGCGGCCCTGGCGGGCCTATGCTGCCATCAATCTTTGGAACTGGGAAAGCGGAAGGGAGAAAGCGGAATGATTTACACCACACATTACGATTCCCCTCTGGGTCCCCTCTATCTGGCCGGGGACGAGAAGGCTCTGGTGGGGGCCTGGTTTGAGGGGCAGAAGTATTTTGCCCGGACCCTGCCGGCGGACCACCGGGAGGGGGAGACGGCGGCGTTACAGCAGGTAAAAGTCTGGCTGGACCGGTATTTCGGGGGGGAGAAGCCCACGGCGGAGGGGCTTCCTCTGGCCCCCGGGGGAAGTTCCTTTCAGCAGACCATCTGGCAGCTGCTGCTGGAGATCCCCTATGGAAAGGTGACCACCTATGGACAGCTGGGGAAGGAGGCGGCCCGGCGGCTGGGGCGGGAGACCATGTCCGCACAGGCGGTGGGGGGCGCCGTGGGGCATAACCCCATCAGCGTTATCATCCCCTGCCACCGGGTGGTGGGCAGTAACGGCAGCCTGACGGGCTACGCCGGAGGGCTGGACATTAAAATTGCCCTTCTGGAGCGGGAGGGGGTGGATATGGGGCGGCTGTACCGGCCGAAAAAGGGGACGGCTATTTGAGAAAAAGGAAAGGGAGGAACGCAGGGTTGCGTTCCTCCCTTTGTGTTTTTTGAAGTTGTACGAAAATTGGAAATTTTGAAAATGGTCAAAAAATGGTGATTTTTGCAAAAAAGTGGGTCATTTTTGAAAAAAACGGGGTGATTTTGAAAAGAAGTTTTTGAACAAACGTCCTAAAACGGGCGAAAATGGGGTGATTTTTGAGAAAACAGGCCTAATTGTATGGAAACATACAACAGGTTGTACGATAATTTTCCAGTTTGGTTCGGATGGAAAGGAATGACCGGTCTGGAGCCGATGGGAGAGACGGAAATGGGGTGGGGGCGGGTTGGAGGGGAGAAAAAGGGCGTGGTACGATGTACCACGCCCCGGGATTTTATTCCGAAAGATTGAAGAGGTTTTCCATGTAGGTGACAACGGGCTCTGTATTGCCAAAAACGATATAGAAGAAGTTACCGGATGTAGGCTTGCAGGAATCCTTTGCCGAAAAGTCGAAGTAGGTTACACAAAATTTCGTGGGGTTTTCCGCCTGCCAGATACGAACGGTATAGCTATATCGTCCCTCCTCATAGCCCCTTCGCATAGCCCAGCCGGCGTATTCAATTTGGCGGAGGACAGATAAGAATTCTCCTCGCTCCTGGGGGTCCGTTAAATAGCGTTCTTCCGATTTCCTGTTTTCACGGTCATAAACATAAATTTCTATCTGTCCGATCTCCTCGTCCGGTACATCAATGTAAGCGTACCCTTCCCAAAACTCTTTTTCCGTGTGAGAAAGCCCGATTTCTCCCAGCGTATAAACAAAAACACTTACCGTGCAAATGATAATCAGGATAACTCGAAGGGAATGTTTGGACTTTGCGGCGTTCCATGTTTCCTTCAACTCAGAGGTCAGGCGAGACAGGAGGAAAAACGCCAAAATCAAAGCTCCCACCGGAAAAACCATAAATTCAATGGCGGCCCAAAGGGCGGCGATCAATTTGCCGAAAAAGGTAGCAGAAACCGGTATCACAGTGACCACTCTCATAAGAACTGGTATAGTTCACAGGACAAAAGAACAACCATGACGGTGTCCGTCACACAGGAACAAATGCGGTAAAATGTATTTCACCACACGCTAACCGTCCCCCTGTCTTCTGTCTTTCCCCCTGTCTTTAGTCTGACCTTTGCTTTTCTTCCTTGTGATAGCTCCAATAACCTTGTAGAGCTATCATATTTCCGATAGCAAGCAAAAGCCAACACACAATAACTACATTTGCCATACCAAAAAAGAGGGCATCTAAAATCAAAATAATGCCCAATAGCATTTGGTAAATTGAAGATGTTTTTATAAAAAACAGCCCCTTTAAGAAAAATTATCTAAACTTTGTGGTAAGATTCAACTTGCAGGACAGAAGAACCGTCCCCCTGTCTCCCCCTGTCTCAGAGATTTATTTCAAGTACAAGGGGAAAAAGCGTCTGACCGAGGCCGAGCAAATCCTGTTTACGGCGGCGCACGACTATCTGAAAGGCGTGATGAACGGCAAGACCGCCCTGCCAGTAAAGGCATGGAAAGCGGAGTATGCCAAGCTGACCGCCGAACGGGAAACGCTCAACCGGCGGTATCTCGCATTGAAAGGGGAAGTGAAAGAAGCCGAGCAAATCCGCAGGAGCGTTTACAACATCTTGCGGCAGGAACAGCGGGAGCAGCAGCCCCGCAGGGCGCAGGATATGGAGCGGTAATGGACAGGGCGGCGGGATAGCCACCGCCGCCCTGTCCGTGGACTTTCATTCGGCCAATAAACTGGAAGTTACACATCTTTGGGACGGCGGATGCTGCAATCAATCTTTGTATCACCCATTAGCATATCAATTAAATGGGACAACTCCCATACTGCACATACTTCAAGGTCTTTACATTCTTCATATGTGCATTTAAGGATTTCACCATGATGATATAAACTGCCTCTTCCTGTTATTGCGTCTACAACCACTCTATCGGGTGCCCAACTGTCCTCATCGTTGGCAAATGGCTTGCTTCCTACTACCTGTAATTTAGAAAGACTGCCCCGATATAAGCATATAAACCGGAAAAAACCTGCATCTTTCGGTACATCATCGTATGAGGAATATTTGCCTCTGTAAATACCCAATGTGTATTCTTTATATAATCTTGCGTAAGCATTTCGCCCATCTGGAAGAGGTATCTCTATAATATCGCCCAGTTTCTTTCTTCTTGCCATGATTCTTCCCCTAAATCTCACTTTGTCGGTTAGTTTACTGACCCAAGTATAGCACATCTCCCCGCCGCAAGCAATCCCCGTTCTACGTCCGTTCCGACTATCCAGACCGTCAAGGCCGAGTAGTATTTTTTGCTTCGCAAAAAATCTCCACCCTTACCCCTTGACCGTCTGGATTTTTGCCGCTGCCATTTCGCCGCCGAAAACGGGGAACAGGATTTGACAACCCTGCCCCCCGTTTTCGTCCGCTTCATTTTAACGGCAAAACCGTCTGCACTGGTGCGGCGGCTGACGGTAGGTTTTGCGGTGGCTCTGCCCCCGCGCCCCCGGCCTCTCCCAAAGAACAGGATAAAGGCAGGAGCGTCACCGGCGGGCGTGGACATTTAGGCTTGCGGCACAGCCCCCAAACCCGCATGAATACGGGCCTCCTGGTGCGCTCCAAGCCCCGGCGCGGGGCGGGGTAAGGGTTTTACTACCCACCCCCGAAAACGGCTTTTAACTGTCCACGGGGCTTTTCCCGCCTGATTTTTCCCATCCCTTGAAAAGTTCCTCTTGACAAAAAGCCTAAAGTCATGCTTTGTGGCTTGCGGGGTGCTCCGCCCCTACAAGACCGGAGTATCCCGCAGATAGAGAGTGAACATTTGCCCAGTCTTCCGGACGACGCGGCAAGGGCGGGGTGCCGCATGGAGCGGAGTATTTTACCTATGGGGGGTGGAAAGGGGTGGAGGAATGTGGTATCATGTAGTAAATTTACCGCCCTGGGCGGGAAAAAGGAGAAATCGCTATGGAACTGAAAGAGGTATTGCTGCGCCGGAAGTCCTGCCGGGCATATGAGGAAAGACCGGTGGAGAAAGAAAAGCTGAATGAGGTGGTCACCGCCGGGTCTCTGGCGCCTTTGGGGCTGCCCCGGGATGGAAAGCCCCATCTTACCGTGGTCACTGACCCGGCGGCGCTGAAGATGCTGGGTGGGGCTTTTGGCCCGGACAATGACATCATCTATGGGGCGCCCGCCCTCATCGTAGTGTCCTGCCCGCCCTCCCGGCCGGGAATCCCGGAGATGAACGCCGCCTGTGTGGTGGAGATGATGGCCCTGACCGCCACCGACCTGGGGTTGGGGAACATCTATCTCTACGGGGTCACCGCGGCACTGGCTCAGAATGAGGAGTGGAAGAGGCGGCTGGGTATCCCGGAGGGGCATACCCCCCTGTCGGCGCTGGCGGTAGGCTATGCCGCCGGGGAGGCCGAGGTCTGCAAGGAGTGGAAGGCCACGCTTGGTGAGAACCGGGTGTAAACGGAAAACGGAATCGGAGGACAGGGCGCTCGTGGGGAGACCTGCGGGAGCCTTGTCTTTTTTTGTTCAGGGGAGGATGAGGACCTGGCCGGGGTAGATGAGGTCGGGATCGGGGATGTGGTTGAGGCGGACCAGCTGGGTCACGGTGGCGCCATGGCTGCGGGAAATGGCCCAGAGGGTGTCCCCGGGCCGGACGGTGTATTCTTTGACCTGGGGGGCATGGCCGGGGATGCGGAGGGTCTGGCCCACATAGATGAGATCGGGATCGGGGATGTGATTGTCCTCCGCCAGCCGGGCGATGGTGGTGCCGAACCGCCGGGAGAGGGCCCAGAGGGTGTCTCCCCGCCGGACGGTGTAGAGGAAGGAGGAGGGTTCCTCTTGGAGAAGGACCTCTTCTGTGAAGCGGTCCCGGTCCACATGGCCGGTAATGCCGGGGACCAGACCCACATTGGTATACTGCCAGCCCGTCCATTGGCTCCAGGGGGTGCCGCTTAGGTCGGGGGCGTCCACCTGCCACTGGGCAAGCCACAGGGGGTATTGGGCCAGGGCGGGGCCAAACTGGGTGGAGGCGGTGGAATGGTCGGCGTAGATCATGGGGCGGACCCCAGTGAGTTCCTCCAGCCGGGTGAGAAAGGCCAGGGCGGCGGCGGTGGCCTGGGCGGGGGTGAGGCTCCGGTGGCCCTCAAAATCCAGGGCGGGGCGGCAGGCGTAGCCGGTGGAAGCGATGAGACCGGCAAAGTGTTCCGCTTCCAGCCGGGCCCCCTCCGGGGTCTCGGACTCCAGGTAGTGATAGAAGCCGAAGGGGAGGCCGGCGGCTTGGGCGGCGGCATGGTTTTGAGAGAAGCGGGCGTCCACCCCGGCCTGGCCGTAGCTGGCGCGGATATAGACCACCTGGATGCCGCCGGCCTTGGCGGCGGAGAGGTCCACATCCCCTTGGAAAGTGCTGATGTCCATCCCCTCCATGGCCAGGGCGGGGCCGGTGAGAAGGAGAAGGGAGAGAAGGAGGGAGAGGAGCCGTTTGCACATGGGGCATACCACCTTATCGTCGGTTTTCCCATCCTATGCGGGGGAGGGGATGGGGGGAACGGCAGGCGGGGAGGAATGGCGGCCCGTTTATTGACTTCCATTGTTTCTCATGGTAAACTGTAAGGGCATTTTTCAAACATTTCACCCAAAAGGATGGGATGGATATGAACGTTATTATTGTAGGCGACGGCAAGGTGGGAGCGGCTCTGGCCGGGCAGCTTTCCTCCGAGGGGCATGACGTTACCATCATTGACTCCAACCCTCAGGTGCTCAATGCCAGCTCGGAGCAGCTGGACGTGATGGCGGTCACGGGCAACGGGGCCTCCATGGTCACGCTGCGGGAGGCGGGGGCGGAGAAGGCCGACGTGCTCATTGCCGCCACCAGCCGGGATGAGCTGAACCTTCTGACCTGCCTCACCGGCAAGAAGCTGGGGACGGCCCATGCCATCGCCCGGGTGCGGAATCCGGAATATTCCGACCAGCTGGTAGCCATGCGGGAGGAGCTGGGGCTTTCCCTTACCGTAAACCCGGAGCAGGCCGCCGCTGAGGAGGCCTATCAGCTGCTTCAGTTCCCCTCCTTTTTGAAACGGGAGGCCTTTGCCCAGGGCAAGGTGGAGATCGTGGCCGTTCCCGTGGGACCCGGGTCCAAGCTGGCGGGCATTCCGCTGTTCAAGCTCTATGAGATCGCCGGGGTCAACGTGCTGGTCTGCGCTGTGGAGCGGGAGGACGGGGTGCATATCCCTTCGGGCGCCTTCACTTTGCGGGAGGGGGATACCATCTATGTCACCGCCGGCATCCAGGACCTGGCCAAGCTGGTGAAAAATCTGGGGCTGAATGACCACCGGGTGAGGAGCCTTCTGATCGTGGGCGGCTCCCGCATTGCCTTCTATCTGGCCCGGCGGTGCATCGACAGCGGCATCAGCGTGAAAATCATCGAGCGGGACCATACCCGCTGTGTGGAGCTGGCCGAGGCCATGCCAAAGGCCACCGTCATCGAAGCGGACGGGGCGAGGCAGGATATCCTGCTGGCTGAGGGACTGAAGGACTATGACGCAGTCATCACCCTGACCGGCATGGATGAGGAGAATGTGGTTTTGTCCATGTTCGCAAGCCATATGGGGGTGCCAAAGGTCATCACCAAAATCAACCGCATCGAGTACGCTGATGTGTTCCGGAAGATGGGCATCGGCTCCATCATCAGCCCCAAGGGGCTTTGCTGTACCCATATTGCCCGGTATGTCCGGGCCATGAGTTCGGCCAGCGGCATTGACAGTGTGCTGACCCTTCACTCCATCGTGGACGACCAGGCGGAGGCGCTGGAGTTTCTGGTGGGGCCGGAGGCCCGGCATCAGGGGGAGAAGCTGATGGACATTCCTCTGAAAGAGGAGATACTGATCGCCGGCATCAGCCACGAGGGCCGGACCAGCATCCCCAGGGGAGACAGTTCCTTTGTGGCGGGGGACACCATCGTGGTGGTCACCGCCGGGGGGCGGACCCTTGGCGATTTGGATGACATTTTTGACGACTGAGCTTCTTTGGGAGCCTATCCTACATAGGGTGTGTTTGGATGAACCGTAAAATCATCGGAAAAATACTGGGTTTTCTGCTGGTAATGGAGAGTTTTCTCTTTATGCCGCCGGCCTTCATCAGCTGGATGGACGGGGAGAGAGTGGCGCTGACCGCCTTCTTCACCGCTGCGGCGGTGGCCGCCGTGGTGGGGGGGTGGCTCTCCCACACCTGTAAGGAGGCCGAGCGGAGCTATTACGCCCGGGAGGGGTTTCTCATCGTCTCTCTGGGGTGGATCGTGTTGTCGGCGGTGGGGGCGCTGCCCTTCTGGATCTCCAAGGAGATCCCCCACTATGTTGACGCGCTGTTTGAGGTCATCTCCGGCTTCACCACCACGGGAGCCTCCATCCTGACCAATGTGGAGGGGCTGAGCCGGGGGATGCTGTTCTGGCGGAGCTTTACCCACTGGCTGGGGGGTATGGGTATTCTGGTGTTTCTGCTGGCGGTGGTGCCCATGGGGAAGGGGGGGTACAGCTTCAACCTCCTTCGGGCGGAGAGTCCGGGACCCAGCGTCACCAAGCTGGTGCCCAAGACAAGGGAATCGGCCACCATTTTGTACCGGCTGTATATCCTGCTGACGGTCTTGTGCGTGGGGTTTTTGCTGCTGGGGGGAATGCCCCTTTTTGACAGCCTCTGCACCGCCATGGGCACCGCCGGCACCGGAGGGTTTGGCATCAAGAACGATTCCATGGCGGGGTATTCCCCCTATCTTCAGAACGTGTGTACCGTGTTTATGGCTCTTTTCGGCGTGAATTTCAGCCTTTACTATCTGTTGTTGCTGGGGCGGGTCAGGGAGGCTTTGTTCAATGAGGAGCTGCGGCTTTATGTGGGGATCATTCTGGCGTCGGTGGCGGCGATCACCTTCAACATCCTGCCCCTGTACGGCGGGCAGATCCGGGGGGCGCTGCATGACGCTGCCTTTACCGTCTCCAGCATCATCACCACCACCGGTTTTGCCACGGCGGACTTTAACCTGTGGCCCCAGCTGTCACGGACCATTCTGGTGGTGCTGATGGTGGTGGGGGCCTGTGCCGGCAGTACCGGCGGCGGCATCAAATGCGCCCGGGTGATCTTGCTGACCAAATCGCTGAAGGCCCATATCCGCCAGTCCCTGCACCCCCGCAGTGTCAATCTCATTCAGGTGGAGGGCCGCACGGTGGAGGAGGAGACCATTCAGGGGGTCAACACCTACATGTCGGCCTACTGCGCCATTGCCGTTGTGTCGGTGCTGATTTTGGCGCTGGATAACTGCTCCATCGAGACCAACCTGACCGCCATGCTGGCCTGCCTCAACAACATCGGCCCCGGGCTTGATCTGGTGGGACCCACCAGCAACTACTTCCATTTCTCCGATCTGTCCAAGATCGTGCTGATGCTAGATATGCTGCTGGGCCGGCTGGAGATCTTCCCGCTGCTGGTGATGCTGAGTCCCAGAACGTGGAAGAGGACGGCGTAAACGGAAAGGAGAAGTCCGAAATGACAGAGACGGAGCGCCGCATCACAGCCAAGGCTTTTGCAACCGCATGGAAAGGGAAGGGAGACGAAAAGCAAGATACACAGCGGTTTTGGCTTTCCCTTTTGCGTAATGTGTATGGAGTAGAGAAAGCAGAGGATGCCATAGAGTTTGAGCGGCGGGTAGAAGTAGATAACAGCAACGGAACGACCACTACAAAGTACATTGATTGCTATATTCGTCAAACCCGTACACTGATTGAGCAAAAGGGTATAAAGATCGATTTGAGTAAGGGAGAAATCCAATCCGATGGTGCAAACCTGCGGCCTTATCAACAGGCAAGGCGATATGGCGGAGCGTTGCCCAATGCGGAACAGCCCCGTTGGATCGTAGTCTGTAATTTCCAAACCTTTGAGATACACGATATGAACCGGCCTAATGAGGAGCCGGAAGTGGTGGCGCTGGCTGATTTGGAGCGGGAGTACCACCGCCTGAATTTCCTTGTGGATACCGGAAATGAGAATATCAAAAAGGAAATGGAGATTTCACTGCAAGCGGGGCAGTTGGTGGGGGTATTGTATGACGCACTCTTGAAGCAATATATCGATCCGGATAGTTCAGAGGCACTAAAGAGCTTGAATGCCCTTTGTGTCAGGTTAGTATTCTGCCTGTATGCGGAGGATGCCGGGATTTTTGGAAGGCATTTGATGTTCCATGATTATCTTCAGGCTCGCCGTGGTGAGGCCAGACAAGCGCTTATTAACTTATTCCGAGTATTGGACACCAGAGTTGAGGAGAGAGATCCCTATCTGGATGACGATTTACTGGCTTTCCCATATGTCAACGGTGGGTTGTTTGCGGATGAGAATATTATCATTCCAAAGCTAGATGAGGGGATCGTGGATTTGATTTTGCACAAGGCCAGCGAAGATTTTGATTGGTCAGATATCTCTCCTACTATTTTCGGCGCTGTTTTCGAAAGTACACTGAATCCAGAGACCCGGCGTTCCGGGGGAATGCATTATACCAGCATTGAGAATATCCACAAAGTCATTGACCCGCTGTTTTTGGACGATTTGAAGGCGGAACTGGAAGAGATCAAGACAATCAAGGTCGAAAAAACGAGAAACGAGAAATTGCGCAATTTCCAGCTCCGCTGTGCGGAGCTGATATTCCTTGACCCCGCTTGTGGAAGTGGTAACTTCCTGACGGAGACTTATCTTTGTCTGCGTCATTTGGAAAATGAAGTAATCGCCATGCTGCTTCATAATCAGATGGTGCTGGAAGATGAGACAGTCAACCCAATCAAGGTATCTATCGACCAGTTTTACGGGATCGAAATTAACGATTTTGCGGTTTCGGTGGCGAAGACGGCCCTGTGGATCGCAGAAAGTCAGATGATGGAGGAAACGGCGGAAATCGTGGCTTCTCATTTGGATTTTCTGCCTTTGAAGACAAATGCTCATATCGTGGAGGGAAACGCTCTGCGACTGGATTGGGAGAGCGTGGTGCCCAAGGATAAGCTGAGTTATATTATGGGGAACCCGCCGTTTGTGGGATTTACTTATATGACGGCAACACAGAAAGAAGATATGCAAAGCATTTTTCCAGATGTGAGGAACCTTGATTTTGTTTCTGCATGGTACAAAATTGCATCTGACTTTATTCAGGAGACAAAAATTGAGTGCGGATTTGTTTCTACAAATTCTATAACACAAGGAGAAACGGTTTCCAGCTTATGGCGCTTTTTAAATGTTTGTATCAATTTTGCTTATAGGACATTCATATGGGAAAGCGAAGCAAAGATAAAGGCCCATGTTCATTGTGTTATTATTGGATTTGCGGCGTTTGACCGCAAATTCAAGTTGCTCTATCAAGAAGGACAAGCAAAGACTGTACAAAATATAAATGCTTACCTTTGCGATGCTCCAAATGTAATAGTTGCAAGCAGAAGTAAGCCACTGTGTAACATTCCTCAAATGATTTATGGGAATAAACCCGCCGATGGTGGCCATCTAATTATTGAAGATTCGGATTATTTAGACTTTGTTGCAAGTGAACCTCAAGCGCGGAGATACATAAAACCTTTGCTGGGAGCTGTCGAATATTTACACGGGAAAAAACGGTGGTGTCTTTGGCTGGAGGGAATATCTCCTGGAGAACTGAAAAAATGTCCATTGGTTTATCAGCGTGTTGAGCAATGTAAAAAAGCAAGAGAAGATAGTGTGGCTGCTGCAATTAGAAAATTTGCTGAGACGCCAATGCTATTTGCGCAACGAACACAGCCTGTTGGGAAGCCGTATATTATTGTTCCGAGAGTGTCGTCTGAGCGGCGACGATATGTTCCTATGGGATTTATAGATGGAGATACAATAGTGTCTGATGCGGTTCAAATTGTCCCGGATGCATCTATATATGAGTTTGGAATTTTGATTTCAAATGTTCATATGGCATGGATGCGGGCGGTATGCGGACGCTTGAAAAGTGACTATCGCTATTCAAAGGATGTAGTTTACAACAATTTCCCTTGGCCCGCTCCCACCGAGGCACAAAAAGCCAAGATCGAGCAGACGGCCCAAGCTATCTTGGACGCCCGGGCCCTTTACCCAGATTCCAGCCTTGCCGATCTCTATGACGAGACCACGATGCCACCGGAGCTGCGTAAAGCGCATCAGGAGAATGACAGGGCTGTTATGCGGGCGTATGGATTTGATATTAAAACCATGACAGAAAGTACTTGTGTGGCAGAACTTATGAAGATGTATCAAAAACTGACAGAGAAAAACAAGAAATAAAAAAGTGGCTCACCTATTTGGGTGAGCCGCTTTTCTTTTTTTATTTCTTCATCTGAAATGGAACCATCTCCACCCGGACAAAATAGCCCTGGTCGTGTTTGCAGACGGGGCAGGTTTGGGGCGGGCGGGTGGTGTTGGAGACCACATAGCCGCAGTTGAGGCACATCCAGTCACATTCCACCTCGTTGATAAACAGCTTGTCCTGCTCCATCAGGTCGGCAAACTGGCCGAAGCGGTCGCCGTGGATCTGCTCGATGCGGGCGATCTGGGAGAAGACATGGGAAATTTCCGGGAAGCCCTCCTCCTTGGCGGTGTGGGCGAAGGAGGTGTAATCGTGCTCGTACTCCTGATACTCGTTGTGCTGGGCGGCACGGAGATGCTCCTGAACGGTGTTGTAAAGGTCGATGGGGTAAGTGCCGTCAATGGCGATATTTTCCCCGGAGCATTTTTCCAGATAGTCGTAGAATACCTGGGCGTGCTCCTTCTCCTGATGGGCGGTGAAGCGGAAGACCGCCTCGATGACATAGAGGCCGTTCTTTTTGGCCAGACCGGCGGAGAAGGTGTAGCGGTTGCGGGCCTGACTCTCTCCGGCGAAGGCCCGGAGGAGGTTTCGTTTTGTCTCACTTTTTGCAAAGTCAACGGACATGGGATTTCCCCCTTTCTATGGATGGGAAAAGTATGCCCGGTTTTCGGCGGGATATACGGCGTTGGGAGCGCTGTGGCCGGAAGGCTGGGGAAAATCGAGACGGCGGGGGAAAAGGCCCAGGGTTTCGGACAGGGCGCAGAATTTATCGGACAGCTCCACGATGACCGATTCCCGGTAGTGATGGCGGACGGTGGAGATGGGGAACATATGGGAGCGGATGATATCGGCCTCCCGGTCGGTGAGAGGAAAACGGGCTTTGGCATTTTCCAGAGCCTGGGCGGGATGGTCCAGAAGGTGCCGCCAAAGGCCGGGAAGGCCACGGTCCATCCAGTTGTAGAGGTAGAGGTCGTGGAGAAGGGCGCCCCGGGCGGCTTCCCGGGCGTTCCAGCCCAGAGCGCCGCAAAGGCGAAAGCTGATCTGAGAGACCCAGATGCAGTGGCGGTAGCAGCTGAAGCCTGTGCGGTGCTGGGGAAAGGCGTCCATGGACCGGACCGCCTCGTCGGCCAGAAGATCGGAGACACAGTCCAGCCAGTGGTTTTTTTGTGAAAGGGTCATTTGCCACCTCCGACAGATTTTTTTCTCTTTGGAGTATGGCGGATTTGAGGGTGAAAAAACCGAGGAAAAAGGAACGGTTTCTTCCAAAAATCCAAAGAAAAGTGAAAAAATACATACTATGTAAAAAATGAGCTGCTTATGATCCAACCAATATCTTGTAAAGAAAAAACCGAAATGGTAGGATGGGGTCATCTGAAACGAAGGAGCGATGACCATGAAAATCAAACGGGTCTGGGCAATTTATTTCAGTCCTACCCATACCACCCGGCGGGTGGTGGAGGCTGCGGCGGAGGTGCTGGCGGAGCGGCTGGGGGCGAAGAGGGCAACATGGGACTTTACGCTGCCGGAGGGGAGAGAGGGCCGGCCGGGATTTCTGCCCGGAGATGCGGCGGTGGTGGGGGTGCCCACCTATGCCGGGCTGGTCCCCGCCGTTACGGAGCCGTGGCTGGCACAGCTGAAGGGGGAGGGTATTCCCGCCGTGCCGGTGGTGACCTACGGCAACCGGGATTTTGACGATGCGCTGATCCAGCTGCGGGATATTCTGGCCGACCGGGGCTTTCTGCCCTTTGCCGCCGGGGCCTTTGTGGGGGAGCATTCCTTTTCCCGCATTCTGGCCGCCGGGCGGCCCAACGGGGAGGACCTGTCCATGGCCCGGCAGTTGGGAGAGCTGGCGGCCGGCCGTTTGGAGGCGGGGGAGCCTGCCATGGTGGAGGTGGCGGGGACGCCCCGGCCCTACCGGGGACGGTACCAGCCCCGGGACAGACAGGGGCGGGCGGTGAATTTCGCCGATGCCAGACCTTTGACCTCGGAGGACTGTGACCGCTGCGGGGTCTGTGCCGGGGTCTGCCCCACAGGGGCCATCGACCGGGCGGACCCCACGGTGTGCCGGGGGCCTTGTCTGAAGTGCGGGGCCTGTGTGAAGCAGTGTCCCCAAAAGGCCCGGTATTTTGACCATGAGGTCTATTTGGAGCATACGGCCTAGCTGGAGGAGGAGTATGCCCGGCGGGGAGAGGTAAGCCTGTTTTAAACAGAAAAGGGCGGCATCTACATTTGTAGATGCCGCCCTTTCCCTGTTCCTTTCAAGATAAGGCCAAAAATGCTTCTATCAGTTGGGAGGCCTCGGCCGCCGGGTCGGCTTCCATGTTCAGCCAGTGGACGTCCCTGTCCTTTTTGAACCAGCTGACCTGCCGCTTGGCAAAGCGTTTGATGGCCCGGCCCAGTTCGTCGATGAGGGCGGCCTCGTCCGGGATGGCCCCGGTGAGGTAGCGGAGGATGTGGCGGTATTCCAGACCCAGACCCTCCAGAAATTCGTCGCTGACCCCGGCGGAGCGGAGACCGGCCACCTCCTCCACCATGCCGGCATTCAGCCGGGCCACAAGGCGGTCGTCGATGCGCCGGCAGACCGTCTCTCGGGGGTAGGAGACCCCCAGAGTGAGGACGTCGTAACGGGGGGCCAGCTCCCGCTCGGCGTGGGGGTCTTCGCCGTTTAAGTGCTTTTCCATGAGCCGCACCAGACGGGGGCGGTTGTGGTAGCAGTCGGCGTCCAGCTCCACGCCGGCATCGGTGAGGGCTTGCCGCAGGTCCTCTATGGGCAGGGCCTCCAGCCGGGCACGGAGGACGGGGTCGGGAGGGGCTTCGTGAAAGACATAGCCCTCGGTCACCGAGCGGACATAGAGGCCGGTGCCCCCCACCAGAAAGGGGAGGTTCCCCCGGGCCAGAATGCCGTCAATGGCGGCGTAGGCCTCACTCTGGAAGCGGGCCACCGAGTATTGCTCCCCAGGGTCAACCACGTCCAGAAGGTGGTGGGGGACGCCGGCCATCTCTTCGGCGGTCACCTTCCCGGTGCCAAGGTCCAGACCACGATAGACCTGCCGGGAGTCGGCGGAGACCACCTCGCCGTGGTAGCGTTGGGCCAGTGTGATGCCAAGACCGCTCTTTCCGCAGGCGGTGGGGCCTAATATGACGATGAGCTTGGGGAGGGACATGGAAGCACCTTCTTTTTGGGTGGATGGTCAGGCTTTTCGGCATTTGCAGCCCGGATAGGAAGCGGGGAAGAGAAAGAGGGTGGGGAGGCCCCATTGGTAAGAGGAGATAACGAATATATGACTCATGGCAAGTCCCAGAGGAAGGGGCAGAAGGCCAAGAATGCAGAAGGGCAGCATGGAGAGCCATCCTTTGCAAAAATTGTGGTTTCAGTATAGCACAGGCGGGGCGTGGACGCAAGGGCGGTAAGTGAGGATATGCTGGGTGGTATCGTTTTGCAGGGAGAGTTGAGATAGAAGATATTGGACCATTCCGTTTAGATGGGGAAGATCTTGATTTTTTGTGAGTCCTTGCCGGGGGCCTTCCTTTCCCGTGTGGGAAAGGAAGCGAAAGGACATCGGGGGAGAGTTTTGACTCTCTCCCCCCTGGACCTCCTCTCTCAACGACCAAAGGAGGGGCCGCTGCGGCGGCCCCTCCTTTGGAAACCTCCCCGGGCTGTTCTGGGGGAGAAAGGTTCCCCCCACGGCTTATATTGTAACGCTGTGGGGGGTGGTTGTTTTGCGGATAACGGGATGGGGTTTTGCCCCATGAGGGGCGGGGGGAGGCCGTCATTACTGATAGGCTTGCATCAGTTCCAGGATGGCGGCGGCGAAGGCGGGGCGGTCTACATCGTAAACCAGAGTGCAGGTGGGGTTTTCGCTGGCGTCGGAGAAGGCGTCGGTGACCAGACGGCCCCGGGAGTAGACCCCTTCGGTCTCTACGGCGCCCCAGCAGCGTTTGGCGGTGAAAAGCGCCGGACGGAGGGCGTAGAGCATGGCGGAGGGGTCGTGGAGGATGGCGCCTTCCACCCCGTAGTCGTCCTTATAGTGGTCCACCGAGTCTCCCATGACGGCGGCGAAAAATCTGGCCTGGGGAGAACCCTGACTATCCAGCTGGGCCAGCTCCTCTTTGGAGATGTAGGATCTCTCCGTCACGTCCAGAGGACAGATATGGAGGTCGGCGGAGGAGCGGAGGACCATCTCGGCGGCCTCCGGGTCGGCGGCGAAGTTGAATTCGGCGGCGGGGGTGATGTTGCCCGTGTGGGTGGCGCCGCCCATGATGACCACCTTTTTCAGAAGGGTGGGCAGGTCCCGCCACTTGGAGAAGGCAATGGCCACGTTGGTGAGGGGGCCAAGGGCCACCAGAGTTACCTTGTGGGGGTGGGCTTTGGCGGCGGCGTAGAGGGCGTCCCAGGCGGGGGTGGGGTCCGCCGTCAGGGAATGTTCCGGTAGGGTATGACCCCGCAGGCCGTTGGCACCGTGGACAAATTCGGCGGTGAGAGGCTCTCCCCGAAGGGGACGGTCGGCCCCGGCGTAAACGGGGGCGTTCAGTTCGGCGAAAGCGCTGAGGGAAAGGGCGTTGGCCAAGGTATGCCGGAAGGGTACGTTGCCCGCCACGGCGGAGATGCCCAGCACCTCCGCATCGGGGTCGGCACCGGCCAGCAGAATGGCGGCGGCATCGTCGATGCCGGGGTCACAGTCGATAAAAAACAGGTTTTTGTCCATGGGTCAGTCCTCCTTCCAGTGAGATACGGCCTCTACAAAGAGGTCGGCGAAGCCTTCCCGGTCTACGCCGGTGAGGACGTGGGCGTTGGGGGCCTTGCCCCAGAGGTTGTGGACGTCGCCGATGGTGGCCCCCCGGGTGTAGCGGCCGCCGGTTTCGACGGCCACATACATATCGGTACCGGTGAAGAGCTCCGGGGCGTAGAGATAGGCCACGGCCACGGCGTCGTGGATGGTGCAGCCGGGGTAGCCCAGAGATTTGTGGAACTGGAAGAAGAACTCCAGCAGGTCGGCAATGACGGTGGAGACCTTGCCCCCCACTGCCCGGATGCGGTCAAAGTCGGAGGGCATGAGCATGGCCTTCTCCGTCACGTCCAGCCCCGCCATGACGATGGGGACCCCGGAGCGGTAGACCATGTCGGCGGCCTCCGGGTCCACCAGAATATTGAATTCGGCGGCGGGGGTCCAGTTGCCGTGGGCGATGCCGCCCCCCATGAGGGAGATGCGCTCCACCCTGCTTTTCAGCTCCGGATGGGCGGCGAAGAGGGCGGCCACGTTGGTGAGGGGGCCGGTGGGGACGATGGTCACCGGGTCGGGGGAGGAGCGGATGACCTGGGCCATCAGCTCCACGGCGGGGAGGTCCACCGGGGCCTGTTTGGGTTCGGGCAGGTCGGCCCCGTCCAGACCGCTGGCACCGTGGACGGCGGGGACGGGCATCTCCTTGCCCAGCATGGGGGTGCCGCCCATGGCCATGGGGGCGTTGATGCCCAGAAGGGCCATGACCCGGAGAGCGTTGTAGGTGGTTTTCTCGATGGTCTGGTTCCCCGAGCAGGAGGTGACGGAGAGGATCTTCAGGGCGGGGCTGGCGGCGGCCAGCATCCAGGCCATGGCGTCGTCATGGCCCGGGTCGCCGTCCAGGAGGACGGGGATGGGCTGTTTGCTCATGTGGAACACCTTCCTTTCTTCCTTTTCCGGTTGGATATGAGGGAAAACAGGCCCCTGTCCGACAGGGGCAGGGGCCCGACAGGGCATGGATTCAGTGGCCGAAGAACTCGGCCTGTTCGCCCCGGATGACGGCGGCAAGGCCGTTTTTGCTGTCCTCGGTGGCCATAATGCGCTCGGCGGTCTCGGTCTCGAAGCGGCGGGCCTCCTCCAGCTCGTGGTAGACCGCCTTGCGGACGCACTCTTTGAAGGCCCGGACCGCCAGAGGGGCGGCGATGGACATTTTCCGGGCGATGGCCATGCCGGCCTCGTCCAGCTCGGCATCGGGGAAGACCTTGCTCACAAGGCCCAGCTCGTAGGCCTGCTGGCCGGTGAAGTCCTCGTTTAAGAACATATAGTCCATGATCTTGTTGCGGCCGATCCAGATGGGCAGACGCAGGCTGCTCATGCCCCAGGAGCCTACGGTGCCGTAGTAGATGTCCCCGTCGTGGATGCGGAAGGTGTCGCTGACCACACGGATGTCGAAGGCGTTGAAGATGGCGGTGGAGCCGCCCACGCAGCGGCCCCGGGCCACCACGATGGTGGCCTTGGGGCAGGTGTCCAGCCGCTCCACCAGCCGCCCGCCAGAGCCTTGTCGATGTCGCCGCCGTCGGCGCCCACGGAGAAATCGGGGCCGGTGGAGCGCATCATGATGGTGCGGATATCGCTGTCGGCTTCAAATTCGTCCAAAGCCGCCAGAGCTTCCACCAAAAGGCGTTTGCTGAAAGCGTTGACCGGGGGATGGTGGAGGGTGATGACCCCGACTCGTCCATTACGGCTCAGTTCCATTTGTGTGTACTCCATGACCCATTTCTCCTTTCAAAAGGTTTTTTGGTGCCCCGGTTGGGGTGGTTTGATTGTAGCATACTTTATCACGGTATGCAATAAAAGAATTGGGTTTTGTGGAGGGGGGGTGCTGGGGTGGGGTGCGTTTGGATGGTGGGTGTACGCCAATCCTCCAACTGCGTGGACATGGGGGACCATTCTTTGACGGGCCAAAGAATGGCCCCCCACACCCCCGAAGAAAGCCCTCAGGTCAAGACAAGGTGTTATAGAGTCGGCTCGTATCGTCTTTACGCTCCCATGGTCCCCCTTGCCCCGCACCCGTGCGTACGTTGGTGGAACACTGAAGAGATGCCGTTGGAATAGACCCGCCTCTATCTACACAGCTTGAGGGGCGGTTCCTCTCATCAAAAACCATTCTACCCCGTAGGGCAGATGTCCTCACCCGCCCGGCTTGCTTCTCTCCCGAAAACCACCCACCCAGGCGGCGTGGATACCAACGAACAAGGAGCGGTATTCCACCCCCTCAACGGCAGTGGCGCAAAAGGGACCACGGGTCGCTCAAACGCAGGCCGCCGGAAATAAGAGGGATACCCTAAAGTCTTTTACCCGAGGGATAACCAAGCAGGGTTGGGACTTTATCCGGTTGTACCGTAGCCCGTGATCATTTTCACTGGTCTATCTTTTCTTTTTCGGAGTCCAGAACCGCTTTTTCTTTTGCGGCGCAAAAGAAAAAGTGGTTTTGGCCCCCGCCGGGCAGGCAAAAAACCAACTGCAAGATAAAAACATCCCACTTTTCCCACAAAAGAAAAAACGGTTTTCCCCGTAAAGGCCACGCCCTATCCGTAAGGCGGCGAAGCGCCCGCAGGGCACGAGCTGTCTCTAAGCGGCATAGCCGCCAAGAGACGGCCTGCCGTCAACGGCTGGGCTGCGGCCCGGTTGGGCAGGCAACGACTGCAAGATAAAACGGCCCAACAAACAGAGGGGGCGGGATTTGTGGGAGCGTTTTGCCCTACGGAGTGAGGCGGTTTGAAAACGGGAGGGATAAGGACGGGGACCCATTTGACAGTTTCTGACGGATACAGTAAAATAGGACCATCTATTCCCACGAAGGGAGCGGCTGTTGTGAGTTTTCTGTCCCTGTCCTATTTTGCTTTTTTCCCCTTGGCGGCGCTGGGGTATTTTTTGCTGCCCCAAAGAGGGCGGAATCTTTGGCTTTTGGGGTGCAGCTGGTTTTTCTACCTCTGTGCCGGGCCGGCCTATTTTCCCTTTTTGGCCGGGGTCTGTCTGGTAAGCTACTTCGGGGGGCGGCGGCTGGAGGAAACGAGGCGGAAGGGGCTTTTGGTTTTTTGCCTTGTGCTGTTTATCGGGATGCTCTTTTTGTTCAAATATCTGAATTTCGGGATGGAGACCCTGTCCCGGCTGCTGGCGCTGGCGGGGCTGGACTGGTCTCCCATGGTGCCCCGGCTTTTGCTGCCGGCGGGGATATCCTTCTATCTCTTTGCCGCCATGGGGTATCTCATTGACGTGTATCGGGGAAAGGTGGAGGCGGAGAAGAGCTTTGTGAAAACCGCCCTGTTCCTCTCCTTTTTCCCCGCCCTGCTGTCGGGACCCATCGGCCGGGCGGACAGGCTGCTGCCTCAGTTTGACAGCCGGCATGAATTTGACGCCGCCGGGTGCCGGGAGGGATTTTACCGCTTTTTGTGGGGGGCCTTTAAGAAGCTGGTGCTGGCCGATAGGCTGGCGGTGGTGGTGGATACCGTGTTTGCAGGGCCGGGGCAGTTTGGCTCGGTTCAGGTCATTGCCGCCGCCTGTGCCTTTTCCATTCAGATCTACTGTGATTTTTCCGCCTATTCCGATATGGCGGTGGGTTCGGCCAGGATCATGGGCTTTGACCTGATCGAAAATTTCCGTACCCCCTATTTTTCCCGGTCCGTCGCCGAGTTTTGGCGGCGGTGGCATATCTCTCTGTCCACATGGTTCCGGGACTACCTCTATATTCCTCTGGGGGGAAGCCGGAAGGGGACGGGGCGGAGGTACTGCAATATCCTTGTGGTCTTTGCCGTCAGCGGGCTGTGGCACGGGGCGGCTTTGTCCTTTGTGGTATGGGGGCTTTTGAACGGGCTTTATCAGGTGGTGGGGGCGGTGACCGCCCCGGCCCGGAACAGGCTCCGGGCCGCCCTCCCCGGCGGGGAGGATGGGGCGCTGGTGAAGCTGTGGCAGATGGGGTGGGTCTTTTTGCTGTCCACCGTGGCGTGGGTGTTTTTTGAGGCCGGCTCCCTCACCGCCGCGCTGGCGGTATTCCGGGGGATGGCGTCGCCTGTGCTGTGGGTGCCGCCTTTGTCGGGGATGGGGATGGACCGGTGGGAGTTTCTGGCCGCCGGGGTGGGGTTCCTTATCCTGACGGCGGTGGACTGGTACTCCACCCGCACCGACCCGGCCCGAAAGCTGGCGGAAAGCCCCCGGTGGCTTCGCTGGGTGGTATCGCTGGCACTGCTGCTTGTGGTGGTGGTTTTCGGAAGCTATGGCTCGGGTTATGACGCCCAGTCCTTTATCTACGGTCAGTTTTAGGGGGGTGGAGAAATGAAACGATGGAAAGAACCTCTTTGGGGGCTGGCCTGGGTGGCGGCGGCCGCTTTGTGCCTCAACTTTGCCGCCGATGTGCTCCGGCCGGCCCATACCGATTATGGCTCCACCTGGGAGGCCTACCTCTGCGAGCCGGAGGATTCCATAGACGTTCTGTTTTTGGGGTCCTCCTATGCCTACTGCGACTGGAACCCGGGGGCCATGTACGGCGCCAGCGGGTTGACGGGGTATGTGATGGGGGGCAGCGAGCAGACCCCGGGCATCACCTACTGGTATCTGAAGGAGGCGTTGAAGACCCAAAGTCCGTCGGTGGTGGTGATGGAGGGGACCAGCCTGTTTTTTGACCGGTATCAGAATTACACCCAAATCAATCTGGGGTATATGCCCTGGGGGATGAACCGGGTGAGGGCCATTTTGGAGTGTGCTGAGGAGGACAAAAAGCTGGGGCTTTTCTGGGACCTGTGGTTTTACCACGACCGGTGGAAGGAGCTGACTGCCGCCGATGTGAAAAAGGCCCTTCTGCCCGCCGGGGCGGACCATCTGAAGGGGCATACGGCGGTGGACCAGGTGTTTCAGCAGACGGAGGGGGGACCCTTTCTGTCCGAGATGCGGCAGAGTGAGGAGGTCTATCGGCAGAATCTGGAGGATCTTGCCCGGATCGCCCGGCTGTGTGCCGATAACGGTATCGACCTGATCGTTACCATCAATCCCACTTACAGCCAGTATGTGCCGGAGATTTATGAGCGGCTGGGGGAGGATGTGCTGGTGAGTCGGAATGTGCGTTTTATCAACTGGTCCGACCACTTTGAGGAGGCCGGGCTGGACCCGGCCGTTCATCTCTACGACGGGGGGCATCTGAATCAGGCGGGGGCAAAGATCTTCTCGGCCTGGACCGGGGAGCGGCTATTGGAGATGGGGTATGCGCCCAGGGAGCAGACAGAGGAAAATGCCGCCGCCTGGAAGGCTGCGGCCGAGTACTGGATGGGCAGGGGATCATAAAAAGAAGGCCCCGGCACACACTGCCGGGGCCTTCTTTTTGTCTGGCCGCTATCGAAGACGGTATGTATTACAGCCAGTCCTCCACCACGTCCTTCAGGTGGGTGGGGCTGACTTGATTGCGGACCAGAAGGTCCATTAAAGCGTCGATGCGGGGGATGCTGACGGTGATATTGGGCACCTCGGCCTGTTCTCCGGTGGAGGGGGCGGTGATGCGCACGCCGTAGCTTTCGCAGGCAAAGCGGCCCACGGGAAGCTGGTCCACCAGTATGGAGTACTCGTAGGGGCCGGCGGCCGCCTTGGAGTACAACGCTTCGATGTCTAATTTCAATTCCCTCATCTTGTGTTTCCCTCTCCTTTTTTCTTATGATAAACACATTATATAGTATTTTCCAAAATATGTATATCTAAACCGTTCGACAGAATTCGCCGGGGAAAAGCCTTTATGTAGACCGTTGTCTTTTATCAGTCAACCGAAAGGAGAAAAAGGGTCGAAGGGAGTCGATTCCTGTTGGAAAAAACTTGCCGTTGCGAAGGAGTTACGGGTTTGATAAGATGGGGGAAGAAAGGGGGAAGGGGTATGCTGTTTCATGGGGAGATGGCCCGATACATACTGAAAAGAGGGCTGTTTTTGTGTGTTTTGCTGCTGGCCGTGACGGTGGCGCTGGTCCTTCGGGCCAAGGGGGGAGGGCCTTTGGCACCCCGGTTTTATGAGTATGCCGCCGCCTTTCATTTCTCCGCCGGGGTGGCCTTTGGCTGCGGGCTGCTGGGCAGTGCGCTGGCGGAGGATATTTGGAGGTGCGGCGGGAGATAAGAGACGGAGGGTTTGAGTGTCCCCCAAAAAAGCCAACGGCTTTTTTGGGGGATATTTTTTGGGAAAGGTGTATGGAAACGTCCCACAAAAGGGGGAAATACGGCAGGGGTGAAAGGGGGCGGCGGAATGCTGACCATTATGGAATTGAAAGCGAGAGAGGATGGCGGGCACGGCCTGCAAAGCCAGAGCCACCGGACGGAATGCTGGCTGGAGGGCTGGGTGGCGGTGCCGGAGGAGCTGGCGGAGAAGGTCTGGAGCTGCGGCGGATACTGCGAACCGGTGCTGGAGGAGGGGCGGCTGGTGGACGTGGTCCCGGGACAGCGGCCGGAGGAGGCGGCGCCGGAGCCTACGGCGGAGGAGCGGCTGCGGGCCGATGTGGATTTTCTGGCGGCTGTGACGGGCGTGGAGCTGTGAGAAGGAAAAGCAGGGAATTGGAAGGGAAGAAGGGAGAGGTTTTATGACGGTGTTTGAGATGGCGGAGCGGTATTATCCCCGGCTTTGGGGGGTGACACGGCTGGAGGTTCTGGTGAAGGCCGGGCGGCTGACGGAGGAGGAGAAGGAGCGGCTGGTGAAGGGCAAAGAGGAGGCGGAATGAGAAAAGAGGAGATACTGGCCCTGGCGAAACGTCAGATCGGGGTGCGGGAGGACCCCATGGGAAGCAACCGGGTGAAGTACAACACCGAGTACTACGGCATGGAGGTGCGGGGGAGGCAGTATCCCTGGTGCTGTGTGTTTCAGTGGTGGCTGTTCCACGCTCTGGGAGGGGACGGGCTTTTCTACGGCGGGGGGAAGACCGCCTCCTGCACGGCGCTGTACCGCTTTTACGAAAAGAGGGGGCAGGGGGTGAAGCCGGCGGAGATACGGCCGGGGGATCTGGTGTTTTTTGTCTTTGACGGAGGGAAAAGCGGCGGGGTGAACCATGTGGGGCTTTGCGAGGAGGCAGGGCCGGGGTATGTGGTGACCATTGACGGCAACACGGGAGACGATGAGGCCAACGGGGGCACCGTGGCCAGAAAGCGGCGGAGCCTTCGGTATGTGGCCGGGGGCGCCCGGCCGGAGTATGAGGAGGACACGATGAGATTGTACCGGTATGTGGCGGAGATGCCCCAGTGGGCCAGAGCGGCGGCGGAGAAGGCTGTGAAGATGGGGTATATCAAGATGGATGAGACCGGGGCGGCGGGGGTCTGGGAGAGCAACCTTCAGACCCTGGTATGGCTGGACCGGGCGGGGCTGTTGGACAAGGCGGCCCGGGAGGTGTGAGATGGAGGACGGAGTGAAGAGCCTGAAAGGGGCGCTGACAGCCGCCGTGGCGGCGTTGACCGCCCTTTGGGGGTGGTTTGGATGGCTGGTGGCGGCCTGGGTGGTGGCCATGGCGCTGGATGTGGCCACGGGGATGGCCGCCGGGGCAAGGCGGGGGGAGTGGTCCTCCCGCATTGCACGGGAAGGGCTTTGGCACAAGGCGGGGTGTATGGCCGCTGTGGCGGTGGCGGGGATATTGGACCTGGTCATCGGGGTGCTGCTGGCCGATCTGCCGGGGGGGAGTTTTCCCTTTTCCTATACGGTGTTTCTCTGCCCGTTGGCGGTGGTGTGGTATCTGCTGACCGAGGCGGGGAGCATTATGGAGAACGCCGGGGAGATGGGGGCGCCGGTGCCCGGGTGGCTGAAGAGGGCTGTGGGGGCGCTGAGGGAGAAAGTAGAGAGTGGAGAGGGGAGGCAGGGATGATGGGGTGTTCCTTGCGGGGGGAACGGCTTTTTCTTTTGCCTGCCCGGCGGGGGGCACAGCCCAGCCGTTGGGGGCAGGCTGTCTCTTGGCGGCTATGCCGCTTAGAGACAGCTGGTGCCCTGTGGGTGCTTCGCCGCCTTACGGATGGGGCGTACTCCTTGCGGGTAAAACCACTTTTTCTTTTGTGGGAAAGCGGGATGTTTTTACTTTGCGTTGGTTTTTGCCTGCCCAGCGGGGGCCACAGCCCAGCCGTTGGCGGCTATGCCGCCTTACGGATGGGGCGTACCCCCTGCGGGTAAAACCACTTTTTCTTTTGTAGGAGAGCGGGGTGTTTTTTACCTTACAGTTGGTTTTTTGCCTACCCGGCTGGGGGCCAAAACCACTTTTTCTTTTGATTCAAAAGAAAAAGCGGTTCTGGACTCCGAAAAAGAAAAGGTAGACCGGTGGAAATGATTACGGGCTACGTTACAACCATACAAAGCCCCAACTCTGCTTGGTTATCCCTCGGGTGAAAGACTTTAGGGTATCCATTTTGTTTCCGGCGGCCTGCGTTTGAACGACCCGTGGTTCTTTTTGCGCCACTGCCGTTGAGGGGGTGGAATACTGGACCACGTTCGTTGGCATTTACGCCGCCTGGGTGGGTGGTTTTCGGAAGGGGCGGAATGTTGCCCGGCTGGGCCGCCTTACGGATGGGGCGTACCCTCTGCGGGTAAAACCACTTTTTCTTTTGTGGGAAAGCGGGATGTTTTTACTTTGCGTTGGTTTTTGCCTGCCCAGCAGGGGCCACAGCCCAGCCGTTGGCGGCTATGCCGCCTTACGGATGGGGCGTACCCTCTGCGGGTAAAACCGCTTTTTCTTTTGTTTGACAAAAGAAAAAGCGGTTCTGGACTCCGAAAAAGAAAAGGTGGACCAGTGGAAATCTTGGAGAAGTGCGGTACAACAGGATAGAGGGCCTGTGCTGATATGTTGTTCCTCGGGTGAAAGACTTTGGGGTGTCCTTCCTGTTTCCGGCGGCTTGGGTTTGAGCGACCCGCCGTTCCTTTTGCGCCACTGCCGTTGAGTGGGTGGAATACCACTCCTTGTCCGTTGATATTCACGCCGCCGGGTGGGTGGTTTTCGGAAGGGGTGGCGGATGTTGCCCGGCTGCCTCAGGCTGTGCGGCTTAAGATTTCCTATGGAACGTTCGGGTAAGCCGTGGTTTTAGTCCAAAAATACCCTTTTGCCGGTGGGGGGGGGGATGGTGGGAAAAATTCATGTTTTGTGTCTTGTATGCCGGGGCGTATGGTGATATAATATCCTCTGCCATGAATGAAAAAAGGAGGTTCTTACCTTGGAATTTTTTCGTTGTGATTCCCCAGACTGTGGGTATGTGACCGAGGATGGGGGGCTGGAGAAGTGCCCCCAGTGCGGCGGCACCTTCTTTATCCCCGTGGAGGAGGATTATGTGTCCGGCTACGGCTGGATGTGTCTGGCCGATCAGGCCGAGGAGAAGGGGGAGAACGAGAAGGCCCTGGGATACATAGAAAGAGCCATCGAGGAGGAGTATCCCCCTGCCCTTTACCGCAAGGGCATCTGCTATCTGCGGGGACTGTTGGGTCTGGAGCAGAGCGCAGAGAAGGCTGTGGAGTATTTTGAGCAGGTGGGGGAGAAGGAAGACCCTGCCGGCTGGTGCGCTTTGGGACAGCTTTATCAGCAGGGGGAGGGTCTGGAGCAGGACTTTGCCAAGGCGGTGGAGCTGTATCGGAAGGCGGCCGAGGCCGAGTATGCCCCCGCCGTGTGCTGTCTGGGGCTTTGCTATGAGACGGGCGAAGGGGTGGAGCAGAGCTGGGAGAAGGCCACCGAGCTTTACCGCCAGTCCGCCGATATGGGCTATGCCCGGGGTCAGTGTAATCTGGGCTGGTGCTATGAGTATGGTAAGGGCGTGGAGCAGAGCATGGAGCAGGCGGTGTACTGGTACTCCATGGCCGCCGACCAGGAGGACCCCCGGGCCCTTTGCAACCTGGGACTTTGCTATGAGCGGGGCGACGGGGTGGAGCAGAGCTGGGAGAAGGCGGTGAAGCTCTATGAGGCTGCCGCCCAGCGGGACTATCCCCCCGCACAGACCAATCTGGCCTGGTGTTATGAGAACGGCATGGGGGTGGAGAAGGACCAGAAGCAGGCCATCGCCTGGTACATGAGGGCGGGGGAACATGAAGATCCCCGGGCCTGGACCAACCTGGGCCTCTGCTTTGAGCGGGGCGACGGGGTGGAGGTGGATCTGGAGAACGCAGTGCGGCTTTACAAGCTGGCCGCCGAGGCCGGGTATCCCCCTGCCCAGTGCAATCTGGGCTGGTGCTATGAGGCGGGCCAGGGGGTGGAGCAGAGCTGGCCCGAGGCCATCCACTGGTACACCGTGGCCGCCGAGGCGGGGTATCCCCGTGCACAGTGCAATCTGGGCTGGTGCTATGAGAACGGCGCAGGGGTGGAGCAGAGCTGGGAGTCTGCCGTGGCCTGGTACGCCAAGGCGGCGGGACAGGGAGACCCCCGGGCGCTGAACAACCTTGCCTGGTGTTATGAGTACGGCAAGGGGGTGGAGAAGAACATGACCGAGGCGGTGAACCTGTATCAAGGGGCCGCCCATCGGAATTATCCCCCCTCTGTGTGCCGGCTGGGGCTTTGCTATGAGAACGGGGAAGAGGTGGAGCAGAGCTGGGAGATGGCGGCAAAGCTGTATCTTCAGTCCGCCGAGGCCGACTACGCCCCCGGTATGTGTAATTACGCCTGGTGCTGTGAGTTCGGCAAGGGTGTGGAGAAGGATATGGCCCAGGCTTTCCACTGGTTCAACGCTGCCGCCGAGCGGAATTTCCCCCGGGGACTGTCCCGGGTGGGACTCTTCTACGAGGAAGGAGAGCAGGTGGAGCAGAGCTGGGAGAAGGCGGTGGACTATTACCGCCGGGCCGCCGAACAGAAGTATGCCCCTGCCCAGTGCAATCTGGGCTGGTGCTACGAGGCCGGCAAGGGCGTGGAGCAAAGCTGGGAGGAGGCGGTGAAGTGGTATCGCTCCGCCGCCGAGCAGGGCTATCCCCGTGCCCAGTGCAATCTGGGCTGGTGCTGCGAGTCGGGCCAGGGCGTGGAGCAGAGTTGGGAGGAGGCAGTGAAGTGGTACTGGGCCGCCGCCGACCAGGGCTATGTCCGTGCCCAGACCAACCTGGGCTGGTGTTATGAGGCGGGCAAGGGGGTCCAGCAAAGCTGGGAGAAGGCGGTGGAGTGGTACGCAAAGGCCGCTGAGCAGGGTTATCCCCGTGCCCAGACCAATCTGGGCTGGTGCTATGAGCGGGGGAAAGGCGTGGCGGTGGACCACGACAAGTGCTTTGCGCTTTATTCCGCCGCCGCTGCGCAGGATTATGCGCCCGCCATCTGTAATCTGGGGGTCTGCCACGAGATGGGCTGGGGCACCCCCCAGAGCTGGGAGAAGGCGGTGGAGTGCTATCGCAGAGCCGCCGAGATGGGGGACGAGGCCGCCCAGTGCAATCTGGGCTGGTGCTATGAGGCGGGCAAAGGCGTGGCCGAGGACAAGGCCCAGGCGGTGGAATGGTACCGCAAGTCCGCCGAGCAGAGCCACCCCCGGGCCATGTGCAATCTGGGTTATTGCTATGAGGCGGGCATCGGGGTGGAGAAGAGCATGACGGAAGCCATCTTCTGGTACACCAAGGCCGCCCAGGCGGGATATGCCCGCGCCCAGACCAATCTGGCCTATTGCTATGACGAGGGCCTTGGGGTGGAGCAGGACTATTCTGTGGCCGTCCACTGGTATTCCCAGGCGGTGGAGCAGAATTATCCCCGGGCCTGCTGCAATCTGGGGTACTGCTATGAGATGGGCCACGGAGTGGAGAAGGACCTTCAGGAAGCTGCCCGGCTGTATGCCATGGGGGCTGAGGGAGGAGATTCCGTGTCCCAGTGCAATCTGGCCTGGTTCTATCTCAACGGCACCGGGGTCCAGAAGGACCCGGAGAAGGCCTTTGGACTGTTTTTGAAGGCGGCGGAGCAGAACAACCTGCGGGGGATCTACAACGTGGGGCTTTGCTATGACCGGGGGGACGGGGTCCACAAAGACCGGGTGAAGGCGGTGGAGTGGTACCGGAAGGCAGCCGCCCAGAACCACGCCGGGGCGCTGTACCGGATGGGAGACTTTACCGAGCACGGTCTGGGCGGGCTGACCGAGGACAGGGAGAAGGCTCTGGATTACTACCGCAGGGCCGCCGAAGGCGGCAGTCAGGAGGCCAAGGAGGCGCTGGAGCGGCTGGGGGGCGGCGGGGCTGCGCCCGCGACGCCCGCAGAGGCCCCGGCCCCGGAGGAACCCGCCGAAGAGACCCCCAAGGAGAAGGGGAAGGGCGGATTTTTCAAGAAGTTTTTTGGCTGATGGATAAGATAAAAGGGACCCCATGGATGTATCCATGGGGTCCCTTTTATGTTCGGGGCGAGGCCGGTTTATACAGGGACAAGGGCACTGCCTGCCGCAGAGGGCATTGGGAGAGAAGGAGCTATTGGAGCGGAGGGAAAATTTGGGGCGGATGGGGGTTCATTCACCTCCCTTTTCAGATTCGTGTTGCTGAAGGCCGCTTCGTCAAACCACTCGTAAAGATATCCAAAACGGGCAGCCCCATTACTGGATGGCTGCCCAATAAAAACAAATTTATAGATTAACTTTCTGTTGGTTATCTATTTTATACCTCAAGTGTAACTGCGCTCCAATAGTTTTGCACAATCTTTTTCTTCCAGGCAAAAAAAACACAACTAACCAAAAGCGTAATAGCACCCAACACCACTATCCAAGGGGCTATACCAGAAGATACTATAAACTTTGACACATCATCTCCTGTGGGTGCCATGTCAAACAAATATAATATAGGAACAAAAATCCATGAACCGATAGCTCCTATTGGCATAACCAAAGCGATAAAAGAGAAAATTCTATAAAATTGATTAACACTTGTACTTCTATAAAACATCATATACGCTATAGATAATAGAACTGGCAATAGCATACCAGCAATATTAAAAAGCGATAATGACGTTTTTGTAAATACGCCACCATCATAATTCATATACGCTTCCAAAATGCTGAATTTCGTTATTTTTGCACCACAAAGTATAGCCACCAGAGAATGTCCCGCCTCGTGCAAGATGACATATGCAGGAACACTGAATATAAGGCTTATAAATAAAAATATAATTTTTTTTACTTTTTGATTCATAAATTTTACCACCCCTACAAATTCCAGTTTGTTGAGCCGATTATAGCACGGGATTCCTGTTATTTCAATGTGCTTTTGTGGAAACCGCCGAAGTTATATCCCAGCAACACTTTTCTGAAAAGGGACTCATTCACTTGGGTGTAGCGAAATGGGATTTTTTGTGATATACTATATCCAACTATGGAATTTGGCGGGGTGAACGGATGAGACTGTTTGAGGAGACGGTGGAGAGCCGGGTGATTTATCGGGGGAAGATCGTGACGCTTCGGGAGGATGTGGCCCGGCTGGAGAACGGTACTCTGGCAAGCCGGGAGGTGGTGGAGCACCCTGACGGGGTGTGCATCCTGCCCATGGAGGCGGACGGCACGGTCTACACCGTGCGGCAGTTCCGCTATCCCTTTGGGGAGGTCACGGAGGAACTGCCGGCGGGGAAGATGGACCGGGGGGAGACCCACGAGGCGGCCGCCCGGCGGGAACTTTCCGAGGAGGTGGGCTGTGAGGCGGGGGAGCTTCTCTATCTGGGTGAGCTGTTGGTCTCTCCGGGGTACTCCACCGAGGCGATCCATATGTATTTGGCCCGGGAGCTGACCCACGGAGCGCAGCACCTGGATGAAGATGAGTTTTTGGAGCCGGTACGCACCCCGTTTCAGCGCCTGTTTGAGCGGGTGATGAGGGGGGAACTCACCGACGCTTCAACGGTGGCCGCTATTTTGAAAACAAACGAACTGCTGCGCCAAGAGGCAGGAGGGACGAAATGAGTAAAAAGATTTTGATCGTGGAAGATGAAAAGAACATTGTGGATATCCTCTCTTTCAATTTGGGACGGGAGGGGTATGAGACGCTGGAGGCCTATGACGGCGCCGCCGGGCTGAAGCTGGCGCTGGAGGAGGACCCGGACCTGATCCTGCTGGACATCATGCTGCCCCGGATGAACGGCTTTGACGTGTGCAAAGCGGTGCGGGAGAAGAACACCTCCATCCCCATTATCATGCTCACCGCCCGGGAGGAGGAGAGCGACAAGGTTTTTGGCCTGGAGGTGGGGGCGGATGATTATATCACCAAGCCCTTTTCCATGCGGGAGCTGCTGGCCCGGGTGAAGGCCAATATCCGCCGTACCGAACTGACCACGGCCCACCCCACACCGCCGGCGGAGGACGACGGGCGGCGGCTTGTCCGGGGGCGCATTATGATCGATATGGGGCTTTTGATGGCCTTTAAGGACGGACGGGCGGTGGATCTGACCCCCAAGGAGTATGAACTGCTGAAATTTCTGGCCACGGAGCCGGGACAGGTCTTTTCCCGGGAGGTGCTGATGGAGCGGGTATGGAACTACAACAACTTTGTGGGGGAGGACCGGGCGGTGGACGTGGCCATCCGCCGGCTGCGGGAGAAGATCGAGGATGACCCGGCCAATCCGGAATTTGTGATCACCCGGCGGGGACTGGGGTATCTGTTTCGGGAGGAGTAAGAGAGAATGACCCTTCCCGAAATGATCCGCCGCAGCTTACGGGCGGGGGAATACCGCAGAGAGGGCATCGGGATGTCCGGCTCGGCGGTGCTGGTCTATCCCGACCAGGTACTGAAGATACAGCCCGACGGGCCGGAGGCCCGGAACGAGGTTTTTATGCTGCGCTGGCTGAAGGACCGGCTTCCCGTGCCGGCGGTGGAGGCCTGGACGGTGGAGGATGGGACCGCCTATCTTCTGATGGAGCGGTGTGAAGGCCGGATGGCCTGTGACACGGCCTATCTGGACAAGCCGGAGGAGCTGGCGGCCCTGCTGGCAAACGGACTGCGGGCCTTGTGGGCGGTGGATGTGAGGGATTGCCCTTCGGACCAGGGGCTGTCCCAAAAGCTGGCCCAGGCCCGGTACAATGTGGAGCACGGCCTTGTGGATATGGGGAATGTGGAGCCTGCGACCTTCGGGCCGAAGGGCTTTCGGGGTCCTGCCCACCTGCTGGAATGGCTGGAATCTCACCGCCCGGCAGAGGAGCCGGTGCTTTCCCATGGGGACTGCTGTCTGCCCAACCTGTTTGGGGTGGGGGAGCGGCTTACGGGCTTTATTGACCTGGGCAAGACAGGCAGAGCGGATAAGTGGTGCGATATCGCCCTTTGCTGCCGCAGTCTGGGCGGCAATCTGGCCGGCCGATACGGCGGCAGGCCCCGGCTTGATTTTGACCCCAAAAGGCTTTTTGATGTCCTTGGGATGGATATGGATGAGGAAAAGATCCGCTACTATATCCTGCTGGACGAACTGTTTTAATGCAAAACGAGAGGAGGGAGAATCGTGTTCCGAAGCCTGCACATGAAGCTGATGCTTATTATGACGCTGCTCATCATCTCTATCATGACGGTGGTGGGGGCTTTTTTGGTCAATTCGGTGTCGGGGTTTTATCTGGAACAGTTCTACTCTCAGATGCAGGGGGTATTTCAGGATGACCCCGAATTTTTCCATGACCTGGAGAACGCCGCCCCCGGGGAGGAAAGCGGGGCGGAGCAGCTGGGGCAGATGATGGAGGCCTACACCGGCAATCTGGGCGTGGACGGGCAGAGCCGGAATTACTATGTTCTGGATGGGGCTACGGGGGCCTATCTTCGGGGGTCCAACGATGCTGAGGGGGCGGCGCTGGAGATGACCCGGAACCTGACGGCGGCACTGACGGGGGAGGTGGGGGACGCCTCCGACCCGGCGGCGGCCTATATGGATGTCGCCATCCCGGTGAGCCGGGGGGGGCGGGAGTATGTGATCTACATCAAGGACAATAAGCAGGCCGTTCAAAATCTGACGAGCCAGCTGGTGACGCTGATTTTGGAGGCGCTGATTTTCGGTATCGTCATTTCGGTGCTGCTGTCCTTCCTGCTGTCCAAGACCCTTATCACCCCCATCGAGCGGCTGACCGAGGGTGCAGAGGAGGTGGCGGCGGGGGACTTCAGCCATAAGATCGAGGTGGATTCCCGGGATGAGATCGGGGTGCTGACCTCCACCTTCAACGACATGGCGTTGCAGCTGAAAACCACCATTCAGGAGGTGGAGAACGAGAGGAACAAGCTGGGGACCCTCTTTCTCCACATGACGGACGGCGTGGTGGCCTTTGGCCGGGAGGGGGATATCATCCAGTCCAACCCTGCCGCCGAGGAGATGCTGGGGCGGAGCCTGCCCATCGGCGGGGAGGTGGGATATGAGGCGTTGTTTGGGGACATTGCCCCTCTGGCCCAGGCGCTGGAGCCCGGCTCTCCCGGTTATCTGGCGGCCAGCCGGGAGAGCCGGGGGAGGAGCTTTGAACTGCTGCTGGCCCCCTTTGACCGGGACCATCAGGCGGGGGTGCTGGTGGTGATCCACGATGTCACCGAGCGCAACAAGGCAGAGGAGCAGCGCAAGGAGTTTGTGGCAAACGTTTCCCACGAGCTGCGGACCCCGCTGACCAACATCCACTCCTATGCCGAGACGCTGGTGGACAGCGGAGGGGAACTGCCGGCGGAGACCGAGGAGGGCTTTTTGAAGGTGATCCTCAGCGAGTCGGAGCGGATGGCCCATATCGTGCAGGACCTGCTGACCCTTTCCCGGTTCGATTCAGGGAGAAGTGAGCTGAATCTGGCCACCTTCTCCTTTGCCGAGGCCATTGAGAGCATGGTGAAGGCCAATCTGCTGGAGGCCCGGCGGCACGGGCATACCCTGACGGCGGCGCTGGAGCCGGAGCTGCCCCAAATCACCGCTGATAGGGAGCGGATCACCCAGGTGATGATGAATGTGGTGTCCAACGCCATTAAATATACCCCCGAGGGAGGGACCATTGCGGTCACTGCCGGGAAGGCGGGGGACCGGGTGTGGCTGGAGGTGGCCGACAACGGGATCGGGGTCCCCGAGGGGGACAGAGACCGTATTTTCGAGCGGTTTTACCGGGTGGACAAGGCACGGTCCCGGGAGTCGGGCGGCACAGGACTGGGGCTTTCCATTGCCAAGGAGATCGTGGACCAGCACGGCGGAGAGATCAAAGCGGTGGACAAGCCCGGGCCGGGGCTGACCATTCGGGTGGAACTGCCGGTGGAGGGACCCCGCCATGGGGCGTAAGAGTCCGCCCCCGGTGGCCCGGCCCACCGGGGGAAGGCGGATCGTGGAGCTGGGGAAGGATCTGCTAATCCTGCTGCTGCTCTGCTCGGCGGCCATTTTGGCATGGCAGACCCCCATGGCGAGCCGGTTCAAGGGCTGGGTGGCCGGCCCGGAGCAGGAGGAGGTCGCCCCTGCCCTGGAGCGAAGCCAGCCGCTGGAACCTTATGCCGTGGCGGTCCGGAACAGTTTGGGGCTTTACGGCGCAAGCTATGACGCGGTGGGAGTGGAACGGGCCTTTGAACGGCTGGCACCTTTTTTCGGAGAGGCTTTGACCGCCGCCGGCGGAGGACGGACCCTTGCCGAAGAGGAGTGGCAGGAGCGGTTGGCCCGGCCCGGAGCATACTGTGTGTTTCAGTCCCCTTTGCCCATGGAGCTGCTGGCGGGGTGGCTGTCTGAGGAGGGAGAGACCGCCCTTGCCGGACAGGCCGGGGCGTTGCTCCTGAGCTGGGGCGGTCAGGAGATGGAACTTTGCTGGCGGGATGGCGAGGTGTATTATGCCGCCCGGACGGCGGTGGCCTATGAGGGATATCTGGAACCTGTACTGGAGGAGTTCAGTCCCAACGGAGCCGCTTACGCCGGGGCGCTGGCGGGAAGCGAAGAGGTTTTTGGCCGGCTGGAAAGTGACGTGTTGGTGGGCATGACCGCTCCCCAGGCTGCCGCTTATACAGCTGCCTCCCCCGATTTTCTGGGGGACAGCGGGGCTTTGGAGCAGTTGTTGTCCGCTTTGGCCTTCCAATCCGGGGCGGCCTATACCGACGCCTCCGGCGGACTGGCCATCAATGAGGGAGGGGACCGGCTGCGTATCAGCCCTACGGGGACGGTGACCTTCTACGCCGGGGAGGAGGAGCGGTACCATGTGCCCGGCAGCGAGGAGACGGTCCCTGTTTTGGAGGCCGCTCTGGCTGCCGGGGACCTGCTCTACCGGGTGGCCGGACCCTGGCGTGGAGAGGGCGAGTATGTTCTCACCGGGGCGGAGGCGGTGGAGGGGGGCTGGCAGCTCACCTTCCATACCCGGCTGGCGGGAGTGCCTGTGATAACGGGGGAGGAAGGCTGGTGCGCCCGGTTCGTGGTGAGCGGACGGCAGATCCGTACCTTCGCCGTACAGGTCCGGGGCTATACCGCCGCCCGGGGAAACTTTGCGGTGCCGCCGGAGCGGTTGGCGGCAGCGGCCATGGGCGCTCTGTCCCAGGCGGGAGGGCGGCTGATGCTGGCCTATACCGATGGGGGAGGGACCCTGTCGGCGGGCTGGGTGGCCCGGGACTGACCCGCTGAGGAAAGGAGGCGCACCATGCGCAGTTCAAAAATCAAGAACATCATCATTTTGATGCTGCTGCTGGTCAACGCCTTTTTGCTGGTGCTGGTCGGGGGGCGCAGCTGGCACAGCCGGCAGACGCTGCGGGAGACCGGGGAGCGGATGGTGGTGATACTGGAGCGAAACGGGGTGGAATTTCTGCCCCGGGAGGTGCCGGGAGAACTGGAACTGCCGCCCCGCCGGGTCCAGGCCGTGCCTTTGGACCGGGAGGGGGCCGCTTTGCTGCTGGGACAGGTGAAACAGATGGAGGACGGGCGGGTCCGCACCCGGTTTGCCGGGACCATGGGAACGGCGATCACCACCGCCTCCGGCGAGGTGGAGGTCCAGTTTCTGCCGGGCAGTGGATTGGATGAGGCCGCCGGGCTTGCCCTGCTGGAACAGCTGGGGGTGACGGTGGAGGAGACCGGCCGGAGCCGGGAGGGAGATATGACTACGGTTTTGGCCCGACAGCTGTGGGAGGGAAGTCCGATGCCCGACGCTGTGGTGGTGATGACCCTTCGGGGGGAGGAACTGGAAAGCCTCAGCTTCCGGCGGATGGTCTCCACCGGAGAGGCGCCCGCCGCCGGAGAGACCATCACTGCCGCCACGGCGTTGGCCCGGTTTTTGGAGGAGTTGAACCAGGAGGGCTATGTCTGTTCTCAGGTCCGGGAGGTGTACCCCGGTTACAGCCTGAGCGGCAGCACGGCGGTGACGCTGTCCCCTACCTGGTATGTGGAGACCGACGCCTGGCCCTGGCGGTTTGCGGTGGACGGCGTTACCGGTCAGGTATCGGCAGCGGATAACGGATAAAAACGCCCCGGGATGGTTTGGCCGTTCCGGGGTGTTTTTTTGGCAAAGTTGGGAACTTTTTGGATGGAGGAACGTCTAAGTACATAGCCGTAAAGTTCATAAAATGTTAAGAATTTGTAACCGCTTTGTTTCTTGTCCTATGGGCCGGAGAGGTCTATAATGGAGAAGAGCTACTTCAAGAGTCAGGAGGACTGAATTATGTCGGATACACAGACCCCGGTGGTTGAGCAGAAGACCCAGCCGCCCATGAACCAGAAAGGACCCGCTACCCACGAGCAGAAGCAGAAACGCCGCAAGCTCATCCGGCGGGTCATTGCGCTCACCGTGGCTGTGGCCATTGTGGGGGGTTCCACGTTCCTGTTGAAAAAGTACGTCTTCACCGGGAATGAAGACGGCATCGGTGAGCCTATACATACCACGGTGTACCGCTCCTCCATTATGAGTAAGGTGGAGGGGTCCGGCACCGCCCAGTCCAAGAACTCGGCTACGGTCTCCCCCGAGGCGGGGTATCAGGTGCTGGAGCTGTTCGTCAGCGAGGGCGACTTTGTGGAGGAAGGGCAGCTGCTCTACAATCTGGACGATTCCACCGCCCAGGAGGGAGTGCTGACCGCCCAGAATAACCTGCTCAAAGCCCAGGAGACGGTGGACGATTACAACCGGGAGATCGCCAAACTGCGGGAGAATGTGGCCAACCTGACCATCACCGCACCCCACGCCGGCAAGCTCATCGATGTGAACAATGACATCAAGGTGGGGGACGATTTGGGCGTGGGCACTGCCGTGGCCACGGTGGTGAACGACACCAAGCTGCGGCTGCACCTTTATTACAGCTGGACGTATGAGGGAATGGTCTCTGTGGGGCAGCAGGCCCGCATCACCCTGCCCGCCTCCATGAGTGATTATCCCGCCACGGTGGAGCAGGTGAACTATGTCAAGCGGGTGGTGCCCGAAGGGTCGGTGATGTTCGAGGTGGTCTTTGTGATGGACAATCCCGGCACGCTGACCGAGGGAATGACCGCCTCCGCCGCCCTGACCGATGGGGAGGGGAATCCCATCTACCCCTATCAGAGCAGCACTTTGGAATACTTTGAGACCACCAAGGTGGCGGTGAAGGTGGCCGGGCCGGTACAGTCGGTGAATCTGATGAACTACGCCGATGTCACCGCCGGACAGCTGCTGGTGCAGCTGGGGGACAAGGACGCCAGCGCCGACATCGCCAGCAAGCAGAACTCCCTGCGGGAAGCCCAGAAGAGCGTGGACTCTGCCCGGGAAGCCCTGGAGGACGCCCAGAAGAAGCTGGACAACTTCCACGCCGTGGCTCCCATCTCCGGCCAGGTCCTGTCCTGCGGGCTTGTTCAGGGAGAGGAGATCTCCTCCGGCGCCAGCATTTACATTGCCGATACCTCCACCATGCTGGTGAACATCAACATTGACGAGCGGAACATCGGCTATGTGTCCAAGGGCATGATGGTGGACCTGCAGGACCGCAGCGGCAACTATTATATGGGAACCATCGAGCAGATCGCCCTCACCGCCAAGGCGGAGGAGGGGGTGGCCGTGTTCCCCGCCACGGTGGAGGTGGCCAACCCGGACGGGATGCTGATGACCAATACATATATGAGCTACTCCTTCGTGGCAAGCCAGTCCGATGACTGCCTTGTGGTACCGGTCCAGGCAGTGATGAATGTGACCCTGACCGCGGAGCAGAAGGATGCCATGGGCATCACCGACGACAACGGCGGCACGGGAGACGGCATGGATGGTACGATGACGCCTGTGGACGGCGATATGCTGGTCATTCCAGAGGGGGAGGACGGCACTTTGCCCGAAGGGGACGACGCCCTGCCTGAAGGCGGGGATGCCGGAAACGGAGAGGCCGGCCTGACCGGCGCCGGTGAACCGGCGGTCCTACCTGAAGGGGAGGAAGGCATTGCCGTGGACGACAATGTGGTGCCCCGGATGGGCAGCATGGTGATCGTGGAAAGCGTGGGCGGCGTCAGCTTCGACTCCAGCCGGGGACCCTCCGCCTTTAAGAACAGCGACACCGCCACGGTGTGCTTTGTGATGGGAGAGCCTGACGAGCGGGCCATTCCGGCGGACGTGAGCTGGAATATGCCCGAGGGATACTTCGCCGTGCTGGTGGAGACCGGCCTTTCCGATGAGAGCAATGTGGAGATCAAGTCCGGCCTGAACGAAGGGGACGAGGTCTTTACCGGCTACCTGACCAACTCCGGTAGCCGCTGGGATTGATAGGTGGCGCGCCATGCTCATTGATGTAAAGAATCTTTATAAGATATACAATGAGGGCAAGGAGAACGAGGTCCGGGCCCTGGACGGCATCGACCTCCAGATCGACCGGGGGGAGTTTGTGGCCATCATCGGCGCCTCCGGCTCCGGTAAGTCCACACTGATGAATGTGCTGGGGCTGCTGGATATTCCCACCTACGGGGAGTATCACCTGGACGGCACCGATGTGACCACCCTTACCGACAAGCAGCAGGCCCACATGAGAAACAAGCAGATCGGTTTTATCTTTCAGGGCTATAACCTGATCCCCGCCCTCTCGGCGGCGGAGAATGTGGAGCTGCCTCTCATCTATCAGGGGATGGGTATTGACAACCGGGAGGTCCGGGTGGAGGAGGCCCTTCAAAAAGTGGCCATGTTTGACCGGGCGGACCACAAGCCCGCCGAGATGTCCGGCGGCCAGCAGCAGCGGGTGGCCATCGCCCGGGCCATCGCTCCCCACCCACCCATCATCATGGCCGACGAGCCTACGGGGGCTTTGGATTCCAAGACGGGGCGGCATGTGTTGGAGATTTTGCACACTCTCCATCAGGAGATGGGGACCACCGTCATTCTCATCACCCACGACAATTCCATCGCCGCCACGGCGGAGCGGGTGGTCCGCATCTCCGACGGCAAGATCATCTATGACGGCGACAAGGAGGGGGCGGGACTATGAATCTGAGACAGGCGTTCAAGATCGCCATCAAGTCCATTGCCGCCAAAAAGGGGCGGTCGGCCCTGACTATGCTGGGCATCATCATCGGCCTGTCGGCGGTGATCATTCTGGTGTCCTTCGCCAAGGGCCAGAACAAGTGGCTGGAGGACTATTACGCCAGCATGGTGGATAACTCCATCTCCATTCAGGCCTGGAAGTACGACGGCACAGATGTAAGTGAAAAACTTTATTCCTATTGTCAGACCCTGGACGAGTATGTGAAGGGTGTGACCCCGGTGGGCAACTACTGGCGGAGTTTGAAGGTGACCTACGGGGCCAAGACCCTCAGCGATATGAATACCGATTGGGAGAGTATGCCCCAGTTGTATTTTGGAAACCAGCAGTATGGGTTATGTATGGGCTATACCATCGCAAAGGGGCGGGACCTGACTTACATTGACATTGAGAATCTGAATCATGTCTGCGTGATCGGTTCCAAGACAGCTTCGGTGCTGTTCAACTATGCCGATCCCATTGGGGAAACAATTGTCATCAACGAGGTGCCCATGACGGTGGTGGGGGTTTATGCGGAGACGGACCCCAACAACTACTCCGGCAAGGACCTGGTGATTTTAGCCCCCTACACCGTGACCCGGGATTTTGGCCGGGTGGAGATCGAGCAATATCAGATGGTGGCCAAGGACGCCGCATCTGCCCCCATGGCGGTGACGCTGGTGAAGGGGTATCTGAAAGGCCTGATCGGCGACAACGGCTATTACTATGTGCAGAACGAGAGCCAGTGGATCGACCAGTCCAACGAGCAGAACCTGATGCAGCAGATGTTTTTGGGCGGCATCGCCGCCATCTCCCTTTTGGTGGGCGGCATCGGCATTATGAACATTATGCTGGTCACCGTCACCGAGCGGACAAGGGAGATCGGCATCCGGAAGGCCATCGGCGCCGAACGGAAGAGCATCATCGCCCAGTTCCTCATTGAAGCCTGTCTGATCTGCGGCATCGGAGGGATCATCGGCATCGCCATCGGATATCTGGGGACGGCCATCGTGTGTCAGTTGGTGTTGAAATTCATCTCCTGGCCCAGTATGACGGTGACGCTGGGGTCCTTTGCCTTCTCGGTAGCCATGGGTGTCATCTTCGGGTTGTATCCGGCGGTGAAGGCCAGCGGATTGCAGCCGGTGGAGGCACTGAGAGCAGACTGAGCCGGGTAGGGGATTCCAACCCCTGGGAATGTGGATTTAACGAGGGTTTTCTCTTATTTTACAAAAGGATGTGTTACCAATGCGCATGAAGCGTCTCTTTGCCGCGGTACTGACCGTGGCCATGCTGGCGGGGACCTTGCCCGGGGCCTTTGCCGCAACCTCCTCCTTCTCTGATCTGGGAGGGATGCCCGAGGTGGCCGAGGCTGCCGAGTTTTTGAAGCTGATGGGGGTGGTGGACGGCGTGCCCGGAGGGGGATATAACCCCGCCGGCACCCTGAGCCGGGCCGAGTTCTGTGCCATGGCGGTGCGGGCACTGGACCGGGCCGATGAAGAGCCGGCCCAGCGGGGCCGCACCATCTATCTGGACGTGGGTCCCACCTTCTGGGCCAGGGGGTATATCAATCTTGCCTCCACCATCCGGCTGGGCGGGGAGGACGGCTCCCCTCTGGTGGCCGGGGTGGGGGACGGCACCTTCCAGCCCGACCGGGCCATCACCTATGGGGAGGCGGTGACCATCCTCTGCCGGGTGCTGGGGTACAGCGAGACCGATGTGGCCATGGGGGGCGCCTGGTATGACGGATATCTGGCTCTGGGTGCCTCCGGCGGACTGACCGAGGGGCTGACCCTTTCCGGCGGCGATGTCATCAGCCGGGGACAGGCGGCCATTTTGTTCCACAACCTGTATTTTGCCAAGCCCAAGGGTTCCGACAAGAGCTATCTGGTGAGCCAGGGGGGCAGTGAGGTGGAAAACGCCCTGATTTTGGACGTGAACGCCACCGCTGATGACGGTTCCGCTGCGGTGAAGACCACAGGGGACACCTATAAGACCGACCGGGCCTTTGACGGCTCCATCGTGGGGAAGGAAGGCAAGCTGCTGCTGGACAGCGACGGAAAGCTGGTGGCCTTTATGGCCAAGGAGGGCGGCTCCAGCCGGGTGGTGAATGTGTCCCGGGCGGAGGCCACCTATCTGGTGACCGCCAACGGCGACCGTATCAATGTGGAGCCTTCCACCAAGGTCTATCGCTCCGGCGGGACCACCACCTGGGAGAGTGCCTGGGTGGATGTGAGCAAGACGGGGACCACCGTGACCCTGCACTACGCTTCCAACGGAAAGCTGGGGTATATCTTCCTGGGTTCCGCCGCAGCGGCGGGCGGAGAGTCCATGGTGCTGCGGACGGTGCCCAATGGGACCAGTAATCCCTTCTCTGCCATGGCTTCCGGCAATTACACCATGCTGAAAAACGGCATTTCCGCCACGGCCGCCGACCTCAGGCAGTGGGATGTGGCGACTTATGACGCCGCCGCCCGGCTCATTCAGGTGTCCGACCTGAAACTGACCGGCGTGTATGAGAAGGCGGAACCCAGTCTGGCCGCCCCCATTCGGGTGACCGTGATGGGCCATACCTTTGACGTGTTGGCCTCCGCCCGGGAGGACCTGGCGGCCTTTAAGATCGGGGACCGGATCACCTTGCTCCTCACCGTGGACAATCAGGTGGCGGGGGCGGTAAGCGCCTCCACCGTCAGCGGCAACGCAGTGGGCATGGCCACGGTAGACGGCACCACAGCCACGGTGAAGCTGCTTCAGGGCGGCCTTACCGTCAGCGGGGATGTGTCCTCCGCCGCCCAGCGGCTCAATGATCAGCTGGTCACCGTGACCAGTTCCTCGGCGGGACGGTTGAGCCTCACCGCCGTCAGCGGCAGCACCGTCCGGGGCAGTCTGGATGTGGCCGGCCGGACGCTGGGGGACCGGGAGGTGGCCGAGAATGTGACGGTTTATGACCAGGTCAGCGGCGGCGCCATGGTGGCAGTCCGATACAGCGACCTGCCCGCCACGGTCAGTTCGGGCAAAATCGACTTTGCAGGTTTGGATTCTCTGGGCCGGGTACGGTATCTGGTGCTCAACGATGTGACGGGGGATGCCTATGAGTACGGGATCTTCTCCTATGCTGCGGCCGGACGGGAGCCGGTGTATAAGACAGAAAAGGTGCAGCAGGAAATAGATGGCATACCCCAGTTCAATGAGAATGGGACTCCTGTCATGGTCGATAAGCTTGTCCTTGATTCTCAGGGAAATCCGGTGATCGACCACTATGAGACCACTTCCGCCCCCACCCTCTGCGTGAAGCAGGGCACCAAGGAGGGCGGAGAGACCACCTCCAAGGCGGCCAATTTCACCGGCAGTATCCGCAACGGCGCCATGGGCGGCATCGCCTATACCACCAACGGCCGGGTGGCCGCCACGGTGACGCTGGAGTCCATTACCAAGGTGGGACGCTCCGCCTTTGACAGCGAGGAGATGACCGTCACCGTGGCCGGGGAGGTCTATCCCATCTCTGAGGAGGTCCAGTGCTACAACAAGTCCACCAAGTCCTGGTTCGCCCCGGGAAAGGACGGCATGGAAGCGGCACGGGCCTACTCTGACGAGCTGACCCTCTACTACGACCGCACCCCCGCCGAGGGGGGCAAGATCCGTATGATCGTGGTGCCCTGATACTCAAGTGATACAAAAAAGACCGGTTCCGGGACTCTTCCCGGAACCGGTCTTTTTCATGGAGAATGGGGCAGGTCGACATCGTTTTTGGGGCTTATTTTTGAAGGGCTTTGGCCCAGACCTCGTACTGGGCCACTTTTTGGTCGCACTCGGCCCGGGTGGCGCCCTGGGCCAGAATGTAGACCTTGACTTTTGGCTCGGTACCCGAGGGGCGAACCACCAGATCGGTGCCGTCGGAGAGCTTGTACTTCAGCACGTTGGAGCCTTTCAGCTCCATCTCCGTTTTCCTGCCGGTGGCGACCTCTTCCTCTATGCCGGTGGAGTAGTCCCGGCGGAGGGTGACGGGGGTGCCGGCGATATCCACGGGAGGATGCTCCCGCAGATCTTTCATCAGCTGGGCCATCTTCTGGAGGCCGTCAAGGCCGGGCATCACCAGATTCAGGGTCTTTTCCCCATACTGGCCGTATTTGTGGTAGAGTTCCTGCAAAGCGTCGTAAAGGGTCATGCCCCGGTCGTAGTAGTAAGCGGCCATCTCGGTGGCCACCAGGGAGGCGGTGACGGCGTCCTTATCCCGGACGTAGTCGCCCATCATGTAGCCGTAACTTTCTTCGTAAGAGAAGATGACCTTGCCCTCGCCGCTCTGTTCCAGCGCGTTTTTCTTCTCGGCCATGAATTTGAAGCCGGTGAAGGTGTCGAACATATTGACCCCGTTGACTTCGCAGACCTTCCGGGCCATCTCGGTGGTGACGATGGTCTTGAGGGCGGTGGCATTTTCGGGGAGGGTGCCCATCCGCTTTTTGGCGCCGATGACATAGTCCAGCAGGAGGACGCCGGTCTGGTTGCCCGAGAGGACGATGAACTTGCCGTCGGCGCCCCGCACCATGATGCCGATGCGGTCGGCATCGGGGTCGCTGCCCAGGATAAAGTCGGCCCCCTCCTTGTCGGCCAGTTCAATGGCCAGGGCGAAGCCCTCGGGGTTTTCCGGGTTGGGGGAGACCACGGTGGGGAAATTGCCGTCCAGCACCATCTGCTGGGGCACGCAGATGACGTGCTTCATACCAAGGCGCTTCAGGGCTTCGGGGATCAGCTTGTGGCCGGTGCCGTGGAAGGGGGTGTAGACCATCTTGAAGCGGTCGGCCACACGGGCCACCACCGCCTTGTCGGTGGCCTGTCCCAGAACGTTTTCCAGAAACTTTTCGTCGGTTTCCTCCCCCATGATGGTGACGAAGCCCTGCCGGACCGCCTCCTCATAGGGGAGACGTTTGACAGAGGTGAACACATCGTTTTGCTCCATCCGTTTGGCGATGGCATCGGCATGGTGGGGAGGAAGCTGGGCACCGTCGGCCCAGTAGACCTTGTAGCCGTTGTATTCCTTGGGGTTGTGGCTGGCAGTGACATTGACCCCGGCGATGCAGCCGTACTCCCGGATGGCGAAGGACAGCTCGGGGGTGGGACGGAGAGACTCCATGACCCGGCTGGGGATGCCGTTGCCCGCCATGACGGCGCAGACCTCGTGGGCGAACTCCTCAGAGTGGTTGCGGCAGTCAAAGCAGACGGCTACGCCTTTTTTGACCGCCTCGGGTCCTTCGGCCAGAATGACCTGGGCAAAGGCCTGAGTAGCGTGGCGGATGACATGGATATTCATGTTGTGGAGGCCGACGCACATGGTGCCCCGCAGACCGGCGGTGCCGAACTCCAGAGGGGCGAAGAAGCGGGATTCGATCTCCTTTTCGTTGTTTGCAATGCTTTGAAGCTCGGCTTTCTCTTCTGCGCTGAGGGCAGGGGAAGCCAGCCATTTCTCATAGGTTTCACGGTAGGACATGGGTTAGGACCTCCATTCCATAATATGGTATGGTAATTATAACATGATATTGCAGGCGGGGGCAAGGGAATTTTGGGGAAAATGATAAAAATGGGATGGGAAGACCGTGCAAGGGAAACGGCCCTTTCCGGCAGTCACTTGCTTTGTTGGTGGCCTGCCCGCGGGGCCACAGGGCGGCAGACTGTCTCTTGGCGGCTACGCCGCTTAGAGACAGCTGGTGCCCTGTGGGTGCTTCGCCGCCTTACGGATGGGGCGTACCCCTTGCGGATAAAAGCTTTTCCACCAACCAGCGCACTTTTGTAGGGGCGGATATCTTATCCGCCCGGCAGAGGAACTTCACAAATCTGCTTTTTCCCTCAGCGGAAAGGGAAGCCTTCTCTGTTTTGTTGGTTTTGGACTCCGAAAAAGAAAAGGTGGACCGGTGGAAATCTTGGGGAGGTGCAGTACAACAGGATAGAAGTCTTACGCTGATATGAGATTCCTCGGGTAAAAGACTTTAAGGTATCTTTCTATCTTCGGCGGCTTGGGTTTGAGCGACCCGTGGTTCCTTTTGCGCCACTGCCGTTGAGTGGGCGGAATACCGTTACCTGTTTGTTGGTATTTACGCCGCCTGAGTGGTGGCTTTTGGGAGAGGGTGGGCGGAGAATACCCGCAGGGGGTACGCCACATCCGAGTCTTTCCGCCGGGTAAGGTAGGGAATGCCAGAGCTTTCCAGCATGGAGGAGAAAAGGGCCGGATTCTTGGGGAGGTCGGTTTCGCTTCCCGGAAGGGGCTTGGGTTTTGGCTCTCCGGCGGGGGTTTGAGGCCACTGTTTCAGGAAGGCAAATTCCATGAAAAAACCTTTTATTTGTGGTATCTGGAGCCGTTGTTGATTTGAAAGGCCCGGTAGACCTGTTCCAGCAGCATGACCCGGGCCAGATGGTGGGGGAAGGTCATGGGGGACATGGAGAGGCGGACCCAGGCCTCCACCTTCAGACTTTGGTCCAGGCCGTAGCTGCTGCCGATGAGGAAGACCAGATGCTTGGTCGGGTTGTTTTCCCAGGTGCGGAGAAGGCCGGCCAGAGCCTCGCTGGAGTGAAGTTTGCCTTCGATACACAAGGCCACAACGGCGGCGTTGGGGGGCAGTTTGGAGCGGATGACGGCGGCCTCTTTTTTCAGGGCGGCGTCGATTTGGGCCTGAGAGGGGTCCTGGGGCAGCTTTTCCTCGGGCAGTTCGATGAGCTGCAATTTGCAGAAAGGGCTGAGCCGCTTTTGGTATTCGGCGGCGGCCTGTGTGTAGAATGTTTCCTTCAGCTTGCCCACGCAGATGATATGAAGGTTCATCATGTTTTACACCTCGTAACAGGGGGAAGTCTCGGCCCGGGGGGCCACGGCAAGAGTAATGTCCCGGTCGGGGTCTATCCCGGCGGCGGAGAGGGTCGTCCGGGTGATTTGAAGGGCCCGGGCGGGGGTATTATTCTCCCGGGAGAGGTGGGCTAAAAGGATGGTGTGGGCCCCCGCCTCCACGCACCGGCGGGCCAGAGCGGCGCCGGCTTCGTTGGACAGGTGGCCCTGTTCTCCTAAAATGCGGGACTTGAGAAAATAGGGATAAGGGCCTGCTTGGAGCCATTCCACATCGTGGTTGGATTCGCAGACCACCAAATCAGCCCCCAGTATCCCATCCAGCACATCGTCAGAGACATAGCCCAGGTCGGTGACCACGGCGGCGGTCCGGCCTTCGGCGGAGACGGTGAAGCCCATGGGCTGGGCGGCATCGTGGGGGGTGGGGAAGGCGGCGATGTGAAAAGGCCCCAGGTCCGTGACCCCGCCCGGAGAGAGGGGGGAGAGGAGGTCTTCCATGGCGGCGATGCGGTAGCAGAGCTGTCTTCCGGTGCCGGGGCTGGTGAGAACGGGCAGGCCGTACTGCTTGGTGAGGGTGGCAAGACCGGAGACATGGTCGGTATGCTCGTGGGTGACACAGACGCCTAACAGGCTTTGCGGCTCCATGTCCAAAGCCCGGAGGGCGGTGGTGATGCGCCGGCAGGAGATGCCGGCATCCAAGAGGAGGTGTTGGCCGTTGTGGGAGAACAGCAGGCAATTTCCGGTGGAGCCGGAGGCCAGAGTATGGAGGTACATGATATCACCTGTATTTAATAGCGTTTGGCATTGGAGATGGAATAGGAAAGGTCGTCCCAGAAGCGGCGAAACTCTTCCGGGGTAAGGTTCCCGCCCCGGGAGAGAATGATGTAGTCCTCTCCGCGCCAGGAGTAGCGGACCGGGGTTTCGGTATAGCCGTTACGGAGATAAAATTCCTGCCGCCGCACCCGTTGAAGATGATTCTCTGCGGTGGGATCGGGGGCCTCAATGTCCACCAGAAGCCGCATACCGGGGGATGCTTCCCGGACTGCGGCAAGAATCTGGGAGCCAAGGCCCCGGCCCCGCTGGTCCTCTGTCACGGCAAAGTAGATGATATGTAACAAATCCCCTTGGATCAGGGAGCAGACAAAACCCCGGAACTCCCCCTCCTCCATGGCGGCCAGCACCTGAGCGTGGCCGGTCTGGTCGGTCATGAGAGGCTCCAAGGGCCGGCGTTCGTTGGCGGGAAAAGCCCGGATATAGAGGGCCTGAAGCTGTGCCGCCTCCGAAGTGCCGGGATACACAGGAATCAATCCCAACATGATAAAACACATCCTTTTATCTGGAAAAACAGTGATCTACGCAAACAGCGGCGGCATATAGCCGCCGCTGTTGATCTTTTGTGTTTGCGCTTTTGGCTGATAGTGTCAGCCGGCTTGAACAGCTTCTTCATCGTCGGGGGTGACCACTACACGAATGTCGGCCCCAATGCCGGAGAGTTTGCGGACGATGTCCTCGTAGCCCCGCTCAATATGCTGGACCTGGCTGACCTCGGTAACGCCCTGGGCGGCCAGTCCGGCGATGACCATTGCGGCGCCGGCCCGGAGGTCGCAGGCACGGACGGCGGCACCGGTAAGGTGGTCCACACCCTCCACAACGGCCACCTTGCCGTCCACCTGGATCTGGGCGCCCATGCGGCGGAATTCATCGACATAGCCATACCGGTTGTCCCAGACGCCCTCGGTGAGAATGCTGGTGCCCTCTGCCAGACAGAGACAAGCGGCCATCTGAGGCTGCATATCGGTGGGGAAGCCGGGGTAGGGCAGGGTCTTGACGTTGGTGCGGGAAAGCTCTCCCGTGCGGCGGACCAGTACGGCATCCCCCTGCTCTTCCACCTGAGCGCCCATTTCCAGCAGCTTGGCCGTGATGCAGTCCAGGTGTTTGGGGATCACGTTGCGGATAAGGACCTCGCCCCCGGCGGCGGTGACGGCGGCCATATAGGTGCCGGCCTCGATCTGGTCGGGAATGATGGAGTAACTGCCGCCGGACAGATGGTCCACCCCCCGGACCTTGATGACATCGGTGCCGGCGCCCATGATGGAGGCGCCCATGGAGTTGAGGAAGTTGGCCAAATCAACGATGTGCGGCTCCCTGGCGGCGTTTTCGATGATGGTGGTACCCTCTGCCATGGTGGCGGCCAGCATGACGTTCATGGTGGCGCCCACCGAGACTACATCCAGATAGACGGTGGCGCCCTGCATCCGGCCTTCCCGGGCCATGGCATAGATGAGGCCGCTGCGGACCTCCACATCGGCCCCCATGGCGGAGAAACCCTTGATGTGCTGGTCAATGGGGCGGCCGCCGAAGTCACAGCCGCCGGGAAGGGGTACCTCTGCCGAGCCAAACCGGCTGAGCATGGCGCCGATGAGGTAGTAGGAGGCACGAATTTTTCTCGCCAGGGCATCAGGCACCCGGGCGTTGCGGATATGGGAACAGTCGATATCCACCGTGGTGCGGTTCACCGTGCGGATATCGGCGCCCAGCTCCTGCAAAATGGTGAGGATCTGGGTCACGTCGCTGATTTGAGGCACATTTTCAATACGGCATACCCCGTCCACCATCAACGTGGCAGGCAAAATAGCCATCGCCGCATTTTTGGCGCCGGAGATCTCTACTGTGCCGTGGAGAGGCTTACCACCGTGAATCACGTATTTTGTCAAGACAGCACCCTCGCTTCTTTCCCGCCCCGAAGGGCGACTATTGTCAAGTCGGAATGCCCGGCTGAAATTAGTATAACCAGTCCCCGAAAAGAAACCCATGGGGATACACAAATATTATAGCATTGAAGCCTTTCAAAAGTAAATAGCAAAATTGAGAATTGGCGGAAAATGTGAAAGAAAAAACCATTTCATGTATTTTATCCGGAAAAAGGAGTGATATACGGACCTGGAAGGTGGCCTGTATGTCGCTCCTTTTTGAAAAAAGATAAATCTCTATTTTGCCGCTTCACCATCCAGAATGCTTTGCAGGGTGGAGAAGAGCTTGTCCACGTTGATGGGTTTGCCCAGATGGCCGTTCATGCCGGCGGAAAGGACCCGCTGGCGGTCCTCCTCAAAGGCGTTGGCGGTCATGGCCACGATGGGGATGTTGGCCAGCCGGGGGTCGGACAGGGCGCGGATGGCCTTGGTGGCCTCGATGCCGTCCATGACGGGCATCTGAATGTCCATGAGGATCAGGTCATAGGGGTCGGGCAGAGAGTGGGAGACCTTTTCCACCGCCTGGGCGCCGTCAGAGGCCACGTCCATAAGGCAGCCGGCCTCCTCCAGAATGGTCACGGCGATCTCCTGATTCAGCTCGTTGTCCTCCACCAGCAGAATGTGCCAGTGGGCGGACGGCCGGGGGGCGGAAGCCGCCGGAGTTTCCCCCACATCTGGAGCCGCACTGAGACGGAAGGGGAAGGCGCAGGTAAAGACGCTGCCCTGACCCTGCCGGCTTTCCACGGTGATCTGGCCCTTCATCAGCTCCACCAGATTTTTGGTGATGGACATCCCCAGCCCCGTGCCCTGAATGCCGCTGACCGTGGAGGTCCGTTCCCGCTCAAATGGCTCGAAAATATGCTCGAGAAACTCCGGGGCCATACCGATGCCGGTATCCTGAATGCGGAATTGGTAGATAGCGGTATCCGGGGTGTCGCCGGGCATCTCGGCGGCGGTGACGGTGATGTGGCCGCCGGCGGGGGTGAATTTCAGGGCATTGCTCAATATATTGAGAAGCACCTGATTCAGCCGCAGCCGGTCACAGATCACATGGGGGTGGAGAAGTGCCCGGGTATCCATTTGGAAATGCAGCTCCCTGGTTTCCAGATCGGCCCGGAGGATGGACTGAAGGTCGTAAAGAATCTGAGAAATGCTGCAGGGGCTTTCATCAATGACCACCCGGCCGCTTTCGATGCGGCTCATGTCCAGCACGTCGTTGATCAGGCGGAGAAGATGGCTGGAAGAGGCGGTGATCTTGCTCAGGTAATCCCGCACCAGCTCCCGGTCGTCCAGATGGGTGGTGGCCAGATTGGTGAAGCCGATGATGGCGTTCATGGGGGTGCGGATATCGTGGGACATATTGTTGAGGAACATGGTCTTGGCCTGAGAGGCCCGCTGGGCCTTGACCAGCGCCTCCTCCAAAAGCGCACGCTGTTCCCGGAGCTTTTCATCGGTCTCCTTGCGTTCGGTGATGTCTACGAACATTCCCACATAGGTGATGGGGGTGCCGTCCTCCCGGCGGGAGAGCTTGCCCGTGGCCTGGAACCAGCGGTAGCCCCGGTCTTTGGTCAGGAGACGGTATTCCACGTTATAAACCTTTTTGCCGGTGTAGTCCTCGATGGCGGCATAATATTCCCGCAGCACCCGGTCATGGTCTTCGGGGTGGAGGAGGTCTGACCAGGCGGAGAGGACGTTGGGGAAGTCCTTTTCGTCCGTATAGCCGATCATGGTGCGGAAATCCTGACTCCAGAATACGCTGACCATCTGTCCACGGGCATCAAATTCCATGGTCCACATGCCGGAGCTTAAAATCTCGTGGACCAGCTTCAGGGCGGTGGTCTCATGCTCCAACGCTTCCAGCGCCTCCAGCCGCTCCTGCGCCAGACGGGCGGTTTCGGCGTCGCGGATCGCCTTGCGGTGCTTTTCCGTAGCATCCTCCACAAAGACGTAAAAGAGATCGCCGTAGAGGTCGGTATGGACAAAATGGCCGTAATCCTCGATCCAGCGGACGGTGCCGTCCTTTTGCAGAATGCGGTATTCCACATGGTCTAAATCGCTGCCCAGGACATAGATCTGGTGCCGGATGCTCTGCTGGGTGGCTTCCACGTCCTCCGGGTGGACCAGCCCGGGAAAGGTGTAGCCGGTCAGGGCCTGAAATTCCTCCAGGTCTTTGCAGCCGTATATCTGGAAAAGAGCCCGATTGGCGTAGATCAGGCGTTCCTCCTCATCGGCGTGATAGATGAAGAAACCGCCGGGCATCCCTGCGGTGATCTGCTCGATGATGGGAAAGGTCTGCTCGCTCAGGCTCAAAGAGCGCCGTTTTTTTGGCTCATGTTTGCGCATAGGAGCTGATCCGCCCTTTCTGTCGTACGACAAAACTTCGGTGGAAGCCATGGTGTAATGACAGGCTTGTCCCGATGGAGCAGATGCAGCCCGCCCGACATCTATTCCTATTATGATACCATATTTCATAGATAATTTCAATGAAAATCGAAGCCGCCGGTTGGGGTGTTATGGGGAAACGGAAAAAGCACAGGGCCGAACCTATGGGTTCGGCCCTGTGCTTTTTTCAATAAGTGGAGAAAATCGATTTTCCTTCGAGATTGTGCCCAAAACCAAATCGAAGCCCAGCGAAGCGGGTTCGATTTGGAAAGGAGGAGCAGCGCAATGAGCGCGCTCTGACTTTTGAAAAAAGTCGGAGCAAGCGATATGCAGCTTGCTCCGACGTGGTGGAGTGTGGCTCCTCAAATCCGAACCCACCAGTTTCGGATTTGTAGCCAATGGTGGAGGCGGGGGGAGTCGAACCCCCGTCCGAAAACGCTTTGACGGGAACTTCTCCGGGCGCAGACAGTCATTTACATTCCCTTACCCGGGCGTGGACTGACACACTCAGGGGCTTGGTAGCTTCATTATGCATGGTGTGCTCAAAGCTTTGCACACTCACGTTCGCCACTGCACGACGCCCCATCCCAAGCCGTGGCCCTCTCGGGTGGAACGGTCACGGCTTAAGCCGCGACGAGCTCAACAGTATCGTTGGCGTTTAATTGTTGTTTGCCCATTTTTAGGATGTTAGGCGCATCCGCCCGCTATTCCCGCCTCTACGTCCCCGTCGAAACCAGTACGCCCCCTCGTCGGGACAAAGTCCGCTTAGCTCCGCTTCCGCCGGAAGCCGGAGGCTTTCGGCGAAAGCTGCACCCGCTCCCTTGTCCCTCCTCTCGCAGAAAAATTTAAGGGTCAATTTTCCTGCGTAAAAGGTCAGGGTCAAGGGCGGGCAAAGTCCGCTTAGCTCCGCTTCCGCCGGAAGCCGGAGGCTTTCGGCGAAAGCTGCACCCGCTCCCTTGTCCCTCCTCACGTGGGAAAATTTGAGGGTCAATTTTCCCACGTAAAAGGTCAGGGTCAAGGGCGGGCAAAGTCCGCTGCGCTTCTTTGCCGGGCCTTTCCGGATAAAACCGGCAAAGCCGGTTTTATCCGGGGAAGGTCAAGGTCATAAGGTCAAGGGTATGGGTCCTTGGATGGAGATCGTTGAGGGTTTTTCCGATCAAGCCTTTTTGGGTTCGGGGTAGTCCTGACCCTGGGTGTCTACCGTCACCGTCTTCATGCGCTGGGGGGTCTTGGGCTTGTCGCCCCAGCCGGTGGGGGTGGAGACGATGGCGTCGGCCACCTCCATGCCCTCGATGACCTTGCCGAAGGCGGCGTACTGGCCGTCCAGGTGAGGGGCAGGGTCCACCATGATGAAGAACTGGCTGCCGGCGGAGTCGGGGTTGGAGGAGCGGGCCATGGAGAGGACACCCCGGTCGTGCTTCAGGTCATTCTGGAAACCGTTGGCGGTAAACTCGCCGGGGATCTCGTAGCCGGGGCCGCCCATGCCGCTGCCCTGGGGGTCGCCGCCCTGGATCATGAAGCCGGGGATGACCCGGTGGAAGATAAGGCCGTCAAAGAAGCCTTTCTTTATCAGAGAGATAAAGTTGTTGACGGTGTTGGGGGCCACCTCAGGGTAAAGCTCGGCCACCATCTTGCCGCCGCTTTCCATTTCAAAGGTCACGATGGGATTGCTCATGTGTATCAGTCCTTTCTTGGTTTGGCAGGTCCCAGGGGGACCTGATGGGCTTGCAGGTATCGGCTCAGCAGGGGGGCGTTTTTCATATCCATCCCCAGTTTGGCAAGGGGCCGGCCGGCCCGGTCCAGAAGCCTGAGCTGGCCATTATTGAGAGTGCCCCGGGCGATGTCGGTAAGGGGAAAGCGGGTGGTCCTGCCCCCGGGGGAGGTATAGGTCAGGTTACTGCCCTCCACCATCAGGCGGTGGTTGTGATAGGCCAGAAGGAGGTAGAGGGCCAGAAGGTCGAACAGGGCGAAGAAGCCGCCGCAGAGAAGGGATGTGGGAAATTCCACAAAGAGGAAGGCCAGGATGGTGCAGCCGCCGAAGAGGAGAAGACAGAGCCAGCCCACGATGAGGGAAAGTTTGTTCTGGCGGAGGGTGAAGGTGTGGGGAAGAGGGGCGGCCTGTGTCTCTGTAGGGGGCTGGGTGGGGACGGGGACTCCGCCCGGGTCGATGAAAGGGATATCATGGGTCAAAAGGTACTGGCCGAAGAGGAGGGCGTTTTGGCGGCTCCAGGCGAAGCGGGCCAGTTCCCGGTTTTCTTTGTCGTAGAGGATGTTGAAGCCGGTGGACACCCCCATGACCACCCCGGCAATGTCGCTTACCTGAAAGGTGCGGCGGGGCTTGGCCCAGGGCTGGAAGGTGAGTGTGCTGCCCTCTACGGTGAGTTTGCCCTTGTCCACAGTGAAGGTCTGGGGAATGGCGTCAGCCGGGGGCAGGGGCCAGCAGGGGGGCAGGTTGAAGGTGGCGCCGCCGCCTCCTACCCGGGCCAGGCGGCGGGGATCGGAGTACCAGGCGGGGTCCACATATTTGAGAAGGCCGGTCCAGCTGAGGCGGGCGAAGAAAAGGGTACCCAGGACCAGGGAGAGGGAGGCCAGCGGGGAACTGCGAAAGAGATGGACCGCCGAGCGGGTGAAGGTGAAGAGAACATCGCCGGCGGAGAGAGGGAGGGTCCCCCAGGCCTTTTGGAGAACGGCGAGGGTGAAAAGAAGGGAAAGGGCCAGAAGCTGGGCCAGGGCAATGGAAGCCCGAACGGTCCACCGGGCGAAGAGCATGGAGCGGTAGCCCCGGAAAAGGCGGTAGCCCTGGCAGGCGGCCCAGCCGGTGAGGATCATGTTGAGCAGGATGGTGAGATTCCCCGTGTCACCGGGGAGGAAGAAGATGAGAAGGTCGGTGACAAGGGCGGCCAGGAGGGCACCCAAAAAAGCGCCCAGAGCGCCCAGGAGGCGGCTGCCCTTTGGGGCGGCCTGGGCTATGGGAGTTTCCGTGTCGGTCATGAGTTTGGCCTCCCTCAGCGATTGTAGGTCTTTAAGGCCCGGTCCATGGCCCGTTTGGAGTCGCGTTCGGCGGCGGAGGCACGCTTGTCGTAGAGCTTTTTGCCCCGGCACAGGCCCACCTCCACCTTTACACGGGAGTCCTTGAAATAGAGGTTCAGAGGGACAAGGGTGAGACCGTCCCGCTGGACGGTGCCCATGAGGCGCATGATCTCCCGCTTGTGCATCAGCAGCTTGCGGGTGCGGCGGGGATCTTTGTTGAAGATGTTGCCCTTTTCGTAGGGGCTGATATGTACCCCGTAGAGCCACAGCTCCCCGTCCTTCACCTGACAGAAGCTGTCTTTCAGGTTGGCGCCCCCCTGACGGATGGATTTCACCTCGGTACCCGAGAGGACCACGCCGGCTTCGTAGCGCTCCTCCACAAAGTAGTCGTGGAAAGCCTTGGCGTTGCGGGCGATTTGTTTGGTTTCGGTTTTGGGCATGGGGGCCTCCTTGTTTGAAGATAGGGGGATGCTGTGGGGGTGGGGCGTACCCCTTGCGGGTAAAACCACTTTTTCTGCTTTGTTGATTCTGGCTTGCCCAGCAGGGGCCACAGTCCAGCCGTTGGCGGCAGGCTGTCTCTTGGCGGCTATGCCGCTTAGAGACAGCTCGTACCCTGCGGGTGCTTCGCCGCCTTACGGATGGGGCGTACCCCTTGCGGGGAAAATCACTTTTTTGCCCGCCCGGCTGGGGCCAAAACCACTTTTTCTTTTGCCCAGCAAAAGAAAAAGCGGTTCTGGACTCCGAAAAAGAAAAGGTAGACCAGTGGAAATGATTATGAGCTACGCTACAACCGTACAAAGCCCCAACCCTGCTTGGTTATCCCTCGGGTGAGGGACTTTAGGGTATTCTTCTGTTTCCGGCGGCGTGGGTTTGAGCGACCCGTGGCCCCTCTTGCACCACTGCCGTTGAGTGGGCGGAATACCGTTGCTTGTTCGTTGGTATTTACGCCGCCTGGGTGGGTGGTTTTCGGAAGAGAGGCGGGCCGGGCGGGTGAGGACACCCGCCCCTACGGGAGTGGGATGGTTTTTGGGATGGGTGGAACCACCCTTCAAGCTGTGTAGGTCGAGGCGGGTTGATTTTAACAGCATCATTTCAGTGTTCCACTAACGGACGCACGGGTGCGGGGCAAGGGGGACCATGGGAGCGTAAAGACGACATGAGCCGAGTCTAAAACGCTTGGTCTTGACCTGAGACTTTTCATGCTTACTCCCGCTTCATGAGCGAAGCGAGTTTAGCGGGAGTTAGTGCCGCGTAGCGGCTGAGAGCGCGAGAGGCTATTCTTTTCCTCGGGAAAAGAATAGTCTTTCGCAACTACGCACCCGTAGGCTTGGTGCATAACTACCGGACAAATGGCAGGTCGGTTCCCGGGTTTGTCCGGAGGGGAGGACTCTCTTGCCATTTGATATTATAGCATAAATTTTCCAAAAGTAAACGGCAAATTATGTAGGACGGTGGCGGATGCGGGTTTGGCGGAGAGGGCGGCGGGGGGTGGGACGGGACTGGGGGGTATGGAGGAAGAGCATGACGCCCTGGGGGGTGGGGTAGGCTTCTATCTCCAGAGGGATGGGGAGGGGGATGGGGAGGGAGCGGAGAAGGGTCCGGGCCTGGGTGAGAGTGAGGGTGGCGGGGGTGAGGCCGTGGGGGGTCAGGTCGGCCTGGGTAAGATAGACGGCGGCGCTGCGGTCACTGATGGAGTGGATGGTCATGGGGGAGCCTCCTTTGGGGTGTATGGTCCCATTATATGTCCTGAAGGGGAGAGTGTATAGTTGAAAAGGTTGGAAAAAAAGGAGAAAGGTGTACCAAAACGTCCCACAAAAGGGGGGTGGACGGACAGGGTGAAAGGGGTGGCAGGATGAAAAAGGAACAGGTGAGACGGCGGATCGAGAGACTGGCGGGGAGCAAGGTCAATGATGCGGTGCGGCTGGCCTTTCTGGACGCAAAAGGGCTGAAGGAGCTGGGGAAGATGGACCTTTCGGCGGTGGCCGAGTTCAAAAGGAGCAGCGCAGGGACGGTGGAGATCAAGTTTGTGGACCGGCTGGAGGCGCTGAAGTGGCTGGCCGAGACCGAGGAGGGGCCCCGGGAGGGGGGCATCATCGAGGCGCTGGAGAAAAGCGCGGAGGAGTTGAAGGAGGCGTAAATGAGGCTGTCGGCAAAACAACGGCTGGTGCTGTCCTGGTGGTGTGAGGCATCACCATACAGGGACAGGGAGGCCATCATCTGTGACGGGGCGGTGCGGAGCGGGAAGACCTTCGCCATGACCCTGTCCTTTTTTTGCTGGGCCATGAGCCAGTTTAACGGGGCGGGGTTTGCCCTGTGCGGCGTTTCGGCGGCGGCGGTGCGGCGGAACGTGCTGGACCCGGTGCGGCCGGCGCTGGAGGAGCTGGGCTTTCAGCTGCGGGAGCGGTGGGGCGTGGGGTACATTGAGGTGAGGTTCCGGGGGAGGGAGAACCGGGTGTACCTGTTTGGCGGCGGGGACAAGGCCTCGGCCGGGCGCATTCAGGGCATCACGCTGGCGGGGGTGATGCTGGACGAGGTGACGCTGATGAAGCGGGAGTTTGTGGAGCAGGCGGTGGCCCGCTGTTCGGACAGGGGGGCCAGGGTTTGGTTTTCCTGCAATCCCGAGGGGCCGGAGCATTGGTTTTACAAGGAGTGGGTGCTGCGGGCGCAGGAGAGGCGGGCGCTGCGGGTCCGCTTTGTCATGGGGGACAACCCCGCTTTGAGCCGGGAGACGTTAGAGCGGTATGAGAGAAGTTTCAGAGGGGCCTTTTACCGGCGGTTCGTGCTGGGGGAATGGGCAGTGACCGAGGGGAGAGTGTATGACTTTTTTGAGGAGGACATGGCCCAGAACGTGCCGGAGGGAGATTTTCAGGAGTGGCGTATCTCCTGCGATTACGGGACGGTGAACCCCACCTCCATGGGACTGTGGGGGAGGCAGGGGGAGAACTGGTACCGGGTGAAGGAGTTTTACTATGACGCCCGGAAGGAGGGGCGGCAGAAAACCGACAGGGAGTATGTGCGGGATCTGGAGCGGCTGGCCGGAGGGCGGCACATCCGGCGGGTGGTCGTGGACCCGTCGGCGGTGAGCTTTATGGCGGCGCTGCGGCAGGAGGGGTGGCCGGTGGCGGCCGCCGACAATGAGGTGCTGACGGGGATACGGGTGACGGCCGATCTGCTGCGGCGGGGAAGGCTGGTGATCTGCCGGACCTGCCGGGAGACACTGCGGGAGATGTTTCTCTATTGCTGGGATGAGAAGGCCCCCGGGGACAAGGTGGTGAAGCGGTTTGACCATGCCATGGACGATATGCGGTATTTTGCCATGAGTCTGGGGCGGGGGGAGAGCTTTGTGGGGGGATTTGCGGTGGAGAGAGGAGGGGCGGGAGAGTGGAGATAGGAGATGTTGGGCCGTCCCATTTCACCGGGAAGGGGTGGGGCTATGGGGCCTGCGAGAGTATGGGCGGAAAGGTTTTTAGGAGGAGAGATGAATGGGGAAGAAAGAGAAGCGGCGGCAGAGGCTTGAGGTGCAGACCCGGAGGGAGGAGAGGCATCCCTTTGGGGCATTGGAGGGGTATGTGCCCCTGGGTGGGGGAGAGCTTACGCTTTACCGGGCCATCCGGGAGGCGGTGCCGCTGGTGGATGCGGCCATCGGGAAGCTGGTGCGGCTGGCCGGTGGGGTGCGGGTGACGGCGCCAGAGGGACAGAAGGGGCTGGAGGAATTTCTGCGGACGGTGGATGTGGGCCGAGGGCGGAGAGGATTACAGGCCTTTTTGGACGAGTATCTGGACTCCATGCTGGTATGCGGGCAGGGAGTGGGGGAGATGGTGGTGGACCGGAACCGGGGGGAGATCGCCGCCTTGCTCTGCGCCGACCCGGCCTATATCGAACTGCGGGAGGGGGAGAGCCCGCTGGACTTTGCGGTCTGTGCCCGGCGGCGGGACGGGAAGGTGGAGGAACTGGAACGGCAGGAACTGGTGCTGTTTACGCCCTTACAGCCGGAGGCGGAGCATCCTTATGGGGTGTCGCTGCTGCGGTCCATGCCCTTTTTGACAGGGATACTGCTGAAGATCTATCAGGCCACGGGGATGAACTGGGAGCGGATGGGAAATGCCCGGTACGCCGTGGTCTATAAGCCGGGGAGCGGGGACGGCAGCTGGGCCAGAGAACGGGGGGAGGAGATCGCCCGGGAGTGGTCGGCGGCCATGCAGGCCGGAAAGGGAGGCAATATCCGGGATTTTGTGGCCGTGGGGGATGTGGACATCAAGGTCATTGGGGCGGACAATCAGGTGCTGGACAGTCAGGTGCCGGTGCGGCAGATCCTGGAGCAGCTGGTGGCCAAGACGGGAATACCGCCCTTTTTGCTGGGGCTTTCCTGGTCGGCCACCGAGCGGATGAGCGCACAGCAGGCCGATATGATGACCAGCGAGATCACGGCGCTGCGGCGGAGCCTGACGCCGGTGGTGGAGCGGATATGTGAGATGTGGCTGCGGCTGCACGGATACGCCGGGAGACCGGCGGTGGAGTGGGAGGACATCAACTTGCAGGACCTTGTTGAAGAAGCGAGGGCGGAGTTGTATCGGGAGCAGGCGGAGACGATGCGGATGGAGCGGGAGAAATGAGGCGGGGTATGGATGTTTTTTGTTTTTGCCCGGCCGTGGGGGGCAGGCTGTCTCTTGGCGGCTATGCCGCTTAGAGACAGCTCGTGCCTTGTGGGTGCTGTGCCGCCTTACGGATGGGGCGTACCTTCTGCGGGTAAAACCACTTTTTCTTTTACAGGAGAGCGGGGTGTTTTTATCTTGCGGTTGGTTTTTGCCTGCCCGGCAGGGGCCACAGCCCAGCCGTTGGCGGCTGTGCCGCCTTACGGATGGGACGTACCCCCTGCGGGTAAAACCGCTTTTTCTTTTGCACCGCAAAAGAAAAAGCGGTTCTGGACTCCGAAAAAGAAAAGGTAGACCGGTGGAAATCTTGGGGAGGTGCGGTACAACCGTACAAAGCCCCAACCCTGCTTGATTATCCCTCGGGTAAAAGACTTTCGGGTATCCCTCTTGTTTCCGGCGACTTGCGTTTGAGCGACCCGTGGTCCCTTTTGCGCCACTGCCGTTGAGTGGGTGGAATACTGTAACACGTTCGTTGGTATTCACGCCGCCTTGGTGGGTGGTTTTCGGAAGGGGTGGGCTGATGTTGCCCGGCTGGGCCACCTTATGGATGGGGTGTGTATCTTGCGGGTGAAACTGCTTTTTCTCTTGCGGGAAATCGGGATGTTTTTATCTTGCAGTTGGTTTTTTGCCTACCCGGCTGGGGCCAAAACCGCTTTTTCTTTTGTCTGGCAAAAGAAAAAGCGGTTCTGGACTCCGAAAAAGAAAAGGCAGACCGGTGGAAATCTTGGGGAGGTGCGGTACAACCGGGCGTTGGATTTGTACTGCTATGGTATCCCTCGGGTGAGGGACTTTGGGGTATCCCTCTTGTTTCCGGCGGCCAGCGTTTGAGCGACCCGTGGTTCCTTTTGCGCCACTGCCGTTGAGGGGGTGGAATACTGCTCCTTGTTCGTTGGTATCTACGCCGCCTGGGTGGGCGGTAGCAGTCGGTGGGAGAACCACCTTTCAAGCTGTGTAGGCCGAGGCGGGTCAATTTCAACGTGATTTCTTTAGTGTTCCGCTAACGGACGCACGGGTGCGGGGCAAGTAGGACCATGAGAGCGTAAAGACGACACGAGCCGCTTCTAACGCACTTGGTCTTGACCTTGGGGCTTTCTTGGGGAGTGTGAGGGGCCATTCTTTGGCCCGTCAAAGAATGGTCCCTCACAACTACGCAGTTGAAGGATTGGCGTACACCCACCATCCAAACGGAACCCGCCCTTACGGAGATGGGATGGTTTCTAGTGGGAGGAACCACCCCTCAAGCTGTGTAGGTCAAGGCGGGTCAATTTCAACGGTGTCTTTTTAGTGTTCCACCAACGTACGCACGGGTGCGGGGCAAGGGGGACCATGGGGGCGTAAAGACGTATCGAGCCGACTCTAAAACACTTGGTTCTGATCTGAGGGCTTTCATGCTTACTCCCGCTTAATGAGCGAAGCGAGTTTAGCGGGAGTTAGTGCCGTGAAACGGCTGGGGGTGTGGGGGGCCATTCTTTGGCCCGGCAAAGAATGGTCCCCCACGTCCACGCACCCATAGGCTTCCCACGCACCCACCATCCAAACGGAACCCGTTCAGGCATTGGTGTCGGCAGGCTCCCTCTGGAGGCGGGGTGATCTCGGTGGGGGCTGTTCTTTGGGCCGGGAGAGAATGGCTCTGCGTTTATATGCACCCATAGGGTTGTTGCGCAACTGACAGATAAACGGCAGACGCCGGTGGGAGAAGAGATTTTGAGAGGAGAATGTGTATGGAGATCATGAAGGAAGCGGGAGTGGATCTGATGGGCGGGGTCGGCCCGGAGGAGATGGGGCTGATCAATGGGCTGGCCCGGCGGGCGCTGAAGGCGGAGGAGGTTTATACCTTTGCGGTGCGGCTGTGTGACAATGAGGTGGACCGGGAGTGGGAGCGGTTTCCCCGGGCGACGCTGGAGGAGCTGGCGGGGCTGTTTGTGGGAAAGAGCGGTATTTTTGACCACAACTGGTCGGCGGCGGGGCAGGCGGCACGGATCTATAAGACAGAGGTGGTGGAGGAGCCGGGGAAGGTGACGAAGGCCGGGGAGCCGGGGTGTTATCTGAAGGGCTGGGCCTATATGCTGCGGACGAAGGCCAACGCCGAGCTGATTGCCCAGATCGAGGGGGGCATCAAGAAGGAGGTCAGCGTGGGCTGTTCGGTGGAGCGGGAGGTCTGCTCGGTGTGCGGGGAGACGGTGGGGACCTGCCGCCATGTGAAGGGGCGGAGCTACAATGGGAAGCTGTGCTATGGGGAGCTGACGGGGGCGAAGGACGCCTATGAATGGTCCTTTGTGGCGGTGCCCGCCCAGAGGGAGGCGGGGGTCATCAAGGGGATGGGACCCACGCTGAAGGAACTGGTCCGGGGGCAGGAGAAGGCCCGGGAGGAGCTGGAGCGGCTGGAGAAGGAGGCCATGGTAGGCCGGCGGTATCTGGAGGAGCTGCGGCTTCAGGTGGTGCGGCTGGCGGCGGTGAGCGAGCCTTCTTTGGAGGTGGGCGTGGTCCGGTCCATGGCTCAGCGGCTGGAGGAAGAGGAATTGACGGCATTGAAAACCATGCTGGAGCGGCGGAGCGAAGAGAAGTGGAGCGGCGGCGTCCAGCTGACTTACCCGGAGGCGGGATGCGGAGAGAGAGGGGAGGACAGGGCTTTCATGGTGTGAGACGAGGGATGGGAGACGGATGAAAAAAGAAAAAGGAGGAATGGAAATGAAGGACAGAGTTTCGTTTGAGGGGATCGGTGAGGTGATGGCCACCTTCTACGCCGGAGAAGGGGTGAAAGGTGGACAGGTGGTGAAGCTGGGCGGAGACGGCGAGGTGATTCCCTGCGGCGCGGGGGAGCGGTTCTGCGGTTTGGCGGTAAGCGGGTCCGCCGGCTACGCCGGGGTGCAGGTGGCCGGGTTTGCCCAGGTGAAGTGCGGCGACGGCGCTGTGGCGGCGGGGTATGTGACGCTGACGGCCGACGGCAACGGCGGCGTGAAGAAGGCGGGGGCCGGGGACCAGGGGCAGGAGTATCTGGTGGTGAGCGTGGACGACGGCTATGCCACCGTGCGGATGTGAGAAAGGGAGGAATGGAATGATGGGGTATCAGTTTGACAATCTGAAGCTGGACAAGGGAATGTACTCGGTGGCCGGGCAGAGCTTTACCGGCCTTTTGGAGAAGGAGGACCCTTCGGAGCGGTACAAGGGAACGGCGCTGGAGGGGCTGGACGCCTATCAGCGGCAGCTGAAGCGGTTTGACATCAAGGTCAAGGGGGCGGGGAGCGATGTGGTGGACAAGTTCTTCCAGTCGGCCCAGTCGGCGGTCCTCTTTCCCGAGTATGTGGCCCGGACGGTGCGGCAGGGCATGGAGGAGGCCGACCTGCTGCCTGCCATCACGGCGGCGGTGACCAGCATTGAGGGGATGGATTACCGGTCCATCACCTCGGTCCCCGATAAGAGCCGGAAGGAACTCAGGCGGGTGGAGGAGGGGGCCAACATCCCCCAGACCCAGATCCGGACCCAGGAGAATCTGGTGAAGCTCCACAAGCGGGGACGGATGCTGGCGGCCTCTTATGAGGCCATCCGGCACCAGAAGCTGGATCTGTTTTCCGTGGCACTGCGGCAGATCGGCGCCCACATCAGCCGGCAGCTGCTGGAGGACGCCATTGAGGTGCTGGAGAACGGGGACGGCAACGGCAACGCCGCAGGGAAGCTGGCGGTGGGGACCGCCCCCATCGGCGGGACGGCGGGGAGCCTTACTTACAGCGAGCTGGTGGATTTCTGGGCCCAGTTTGAGCCTTATGAGATGAATACCCTGCTGGTGAGCGGGGATGTGCTGCTGAAGCTGCTGAAGATGGAGGAGTTGCAGAATCCTCTGACGGGGCTGAACTTTCAGGGCACCGGCAGGCTGACCACACCGCTGGGGGCCACGCTGCTGCGGACCTCGGCACTGGGGACGGGGAAGCTGATCGGGCTGGACAAGCGGTATGCGCTGGAGATGGTGAAGGCCGGGGATGTGCTGGTGGAGTATGACAAACTCATCGACCGGCAGATGGAGCGGGTGGCCATTACGTCGGTGGCCGGATTTGCCAAGGTGTTCCGGGAGGCCAGTAAGGTGTTGACGGTGTAAGAAGGAAGGGCGGAGAGGCGGGCAGTGAGGGCGCTTGGACCGGAGCGGAGGCAAAATGAGGAAGGCGGCAGAGCCGCCGCATTTTGCCGGAGGCGGAGGGAAAGCGACTGAGGGGTCTGCCCGCCTCGCAGCCTGACAGAAAGGGCCGCCCGCTCCCCGAGCGAAGGAAGGCGCTGCAGGTGCGGCGGGGGGCTTTGGGGTGGGGCCGGTTTGACGGGGCCCACCCCGGCCTTTGGCCGGGGCTTTGTCGGGGCCGTTGTCTGCTGACGGGCGGCGAGGCCTTTTGGAAGGTGCGGAGATGAGAGATGGGAGGAGTGCGGATGCGGGATGAGGTTTTACGGTTGGCGGCGGCACTGGGGAAGGTGGAGGAGAGTGAGGAGCTTTCTCTGCTTTGCGGGGCGGCCGTGGAGGAACTGACCGGGATGCTGCGGCCGGGGGTGACACCGGAGGAGTGCGGAGAGGGGTTCTGTCTGGCGGCGGCCTGGATGGCGTTGGCCGGGTTGGCGGCCGGCGAGGAGGACGTGGAGAGCTTTACCGCCGGGGCGGTGACCATTCGGCAGGGGGATGGGGCGGCCCGGCGGAGGGCGCTGCGGATGCAGGCGAAGCAGGTGATGAAGCCCTGGCTGAAGGATGAGTGTTTTCTGTTTCGGGGGGTGCGGGGCTGATGATGGAGAGGGCCTGGCAGACGGTTTTGGAGCGGTATGGGCAGACGGTGGAGCTGGGGCGGGGGGAGGAAAGGCATACGGTGAAGGCCTTTTTCCAGCCTGTGGAGGAGAAGCGGCCCGGGGCCGAGCCTACCCCTTTGGGGGTGGCCCCCCGGGGGAAGTATCTCTATCTGGGACCGGCGGAGGAGACGCTGGAGGGGGTGGAGGAACTGCATTGGAAGGGGCGGGCCTTTGTGCCCCTAAGGCAAAGGGAGATGGAGCTGGGGGACCGGATGGTCTACCGGTGGGGGCTTTTTGCGGAGAGGTAGGAAAAGGGCGGGGTGCCCTGCGTTGGAGAACGGGGAAATGAGGTGAGAGGGTGCAGGGAGTTTGTGAGTTGGGAGAGACTTTGGCGGCGCATCTGAAGGAGAGAGGGCTGCAGGCGGTGACAGCCTGGACCCCGGAGCGGAGGACGGCGCCGGAGGAGGCGGTGGCGGCGGTGTCGCTGCGGGGGATGAAGAGCGGGCCGCCGGGGTTTCAGGATTATCTGGGAGAGTGGTACGACAAGGAGAAGGGGCGCTGGGTGGAGCGGTATGGGAAACGGGTGGAGCTGGTTTTTGGACTGGATATCCACGCTGTCAGCGCCCGGAAGGCCCGGGAGGGCCTTGACAGGATGAGCCTGATCCTGGGAGAGAGCGGGCCGGTGGGAATGGGGCCGGTGGAGCTTACCGTGGGGGAGCTTGACTATGAGGAGAAGGACCGGGGGTATGTCTGCCCGGTGGAAGGGCGGTTCCCGGCATGGTTGGTATGGACGGGGGAGGAGACCGAGGCCTCCTTCCTGGGATTTGAAGTGAGAGGAGAGAGGGAGATATGAAAGTAACGGAGCATCAGCGGCCGGGAGTTTACTCGGTCTATGAGGCCTCTAACCTGGTGAGCGGACGAAGCGGGGGAAGAGGGGCCGGTGTGGTGGCGGTGAATGGCAAGGGCGCCGCCGGTAAGGTGGTGACGGTGAGCAGCCGGGAACAGGCGGCGGAGACCTTTGGGACAGAGGGGAAGATGGCCGCACTGGTGGGGCTGCTGCTGGAAAATGGGGCGATACGGGTCCACGCCGTGGCGGTGGCGGACCCGGAGGGATACGCCGCCGGCTTTCAGGCGCTGGAGACGGTGGAGGATGTGGCCGTGGTGGTATGCGACAGTGACACGCTGACGGTACAGCAGGGGCTTCGGGACAGTGTGAAGAGGGCATCGGAGAGCCGCAGGGAGCGGCTGGCGGTGGTATTCGGCGGAGAGGGGGAAACCGCGCAGGCACTGGTGGAGCGGGCTGCGGGTCTGAACAGCGAGCGGGTGGTGCTGGTGGGTCCCGGCGGGGCCGAAGCCGCGGCGGCGGTGGCGGGGGTGCTGGCCGGGGAGAGTGACCCGGCGGTGCCCCTGGGAGGCGCTTCCCTTACGGGAGTGCCCCCGGTGGAGGGGCAGTGGAGCGACGGGGAGATGGACACCCTGATCCTGGGGGGAGTGACCCCGCTGGAGACCCTGGCGGGGACGGTGAGCGTGGTGCGGGGGGTGACAACCCGGACCACTACGGGGTCCGCCCCCGACGGGACGTGGCGGGAGCTGAGCGCCATCCGGGTGGTGGACCGGGTGATCCCCGACCTGCGGGACGCTTTGCGGGCCAGATTCAGCCGGGCGAAGAACACCCCTCAGGGCCGGGAGGCCATCCGCAGTCAGGTGATCGTGGAGCTGGAGCGGGAGAAAAGTCTGGAAATCATTACAGGGTATGACAATGTGGCGGTACGGGAGCTGGAGGACAATCCCACGGTGTGTCTGGTGGAGTTTCGCTTCAGTGTGGCCCACGGGCTGAACCAGATCTGGCTGGTGGCGGATATCACCGTATGAGAGAAAAGGGTGGGGACGAGAGAGAAGGTCCGGGCGGTTTTGACGCCGGGGCATGAGATTTGAGGAGGGAGAAATATGATCGCAGCACAGTTTCCGACCAGTGCGGATATCTATTTGGAGCTGAACGGAAAGAAGCTGGCGGTGGTACAGGGCTATTCGGCCCAGACCACCAAGACAAGCTCGGTGGTGGAGGCCTTTGGAGAGAGTGAGCCGGTGGCCACCATCCCCGGGCCAAAGCAGCACACGCTGGTGCTGACGCGGCTTTACGCCACTCAGGAGGCGGCCCGGGAGGGGATGAACTTCCACGATTTGGAGGATTTTAATCTGGTCATCTGTAAGCCGGACCGGCGGGTCATTTATTCCGGGTGTCAGTGGGAGAGCCTGAGTGAGACGGGGAAGCTGGGAGATATGGTGTTGGAGAAAGTGACCATTGTGGCGGCACGGCGGGTGGAGACCGCCCTGACATGATGGGCGGGCTGCTGGAATTGCCCCGGGAGAGAGGGTTGGGAGAGGGATGGAGCCTGCGGCTTCTGACCGCCCGGGAGGAGATGGAGTGCAGGCGGGAAGGGCTGGAGCTGGCGGCGGAGGAGGGGGAGGGCCAGGAGGCCCTTTGCGCAAATGCCTGTCTGGTGGCCCGGGCCCTTCGGCGGCGGGGAAAGGCCGTGTTTGGCTCCGGTCGTGAGGTGCTGGAGAGGCTGACGGCGGGACAGATCGCCCGTCTGGCCGGGCAGTGGGGGGAGTTTGACCGGGAATGTGACCCGGGTCCCTGGGAGGAGAAGGCGGTGGACGAGGCAAAAAAAGGCTGGAGCGCACGCCTTATGAGCGCCTTCAGTGGCGTGTGCTCAAAAGTTTTGGCGCTCTTCCGACGGAGGAGAGGGCGAAGGCCATGACCCATCGGGATTACCTGTGGTGTGCCGTGAATCTGGTGCTGGACGGGGAGGAGGAATTGAGCCGGCTGTGTCCTGCCTGCCGGGCGGAGGCCGAGTCGGGGCGGTGCCCCGTCTGCGGTGGGGCGGTGGAGGACCGGGGGGTCAATGAGGGGTTCGATATGGAGCGGTTTTTAGCCTTGGGGGGTGAGGGGTCGTGATCGATTATTTGGCACGGGCCATGGAGCAGGAGGAGGCCCGGGACAGGACGGAGGAAATGGAGGGGGAACTTCCTTTTTCTGAAGGTGTTGGGAAGGGAAAGATGGCACTGGGGGACCGTTTCTCCGGAAAAGAGGCCCCCCGGCTTCCCCGGGAAGCACCGGAGGGGGAGGGGGTCGATCCGCTCCCCCTTCGGCATTCCCCCTTCAACCACCGGGGGAGGGGGACGGCGGTCCCTGCTGACTTGGACCCTGGTCCGGGTATTCCCGTAGACAGGTTATCTGCCCCAATAGGTCACTTTGCTGCGCCGAGCGGGGGCGGCATGGAGACCGATTTGAAAAGGCAGGACCCGGACCCGGGGGCCGAAGGGCGGGGTCAGGGGCTTAGAACGGTTGGGATAGAGATGCCCTTGCTGGCTGCGGTGCGGCGGGCGGAGGAGGGGGCCTCCTTTGTGCAAAGTCGGCAGCGGGCTTTCAGGGTGACCTTGCCGGAGGCGGGGGAAAGAGAGGCCGGCGGGCTTACCATAGAGGGAATGGACCGGGCGGTGGAGCGGGACGCCCGGCGGTACGACGGGGGATTTTCCCTGTATTGAGGAAGGAGGGAGCCATATGGAGCTGGCGCCCATGCGGTATAAGGATTTTGTATGGCCCCACAACCCCAGGACCTATACCATCGAATACCGGCGGGCCATGGGGGAGCACAAGGTGCCCTTTGGCCGGTACCACTTGCAGGATCTGGGGCCTTGCAAGCGGGTGATGAAGGGGGAAGGGGAGTTTGTGGGGCCGAAGGCCTATGAGCAGTTCAAGGAGTTGGCAAGCGTGTTTTACGCCGATGGGCCGGGGGTGCTGATCCATCCGGTGTGGCAGGCGGCCAATGTCTATTTTGTGGAGTTGGCTCTGGCCCAGGAGCCGAGGCGGGAGTATGTGCGGTACACCTTTACTTTCTGGGAGGGGTATGACGGGTATCAGGCCTATGCAAGACAGATGGAGACAGGGGCGGCCCGGCCTGCGGACCGTTCCGGGGAAACGGAAGCGGTGTGGCACACGGTGGTGAAGGGGGAGAACCTGTGGCAGATCGCCAGGGCGTACGGAGAGGCGCCGGAAAGGGTGATCGGACTGAACCCCCAGCTGAAAAATCCCAGCCTTATCTATCCGGGAGAGAGGGTGCGGGTGAAATGATGACGGGGTACTTACTGACGGCGGATGGGCGGCGGGTGGAGCTGCCCCCTTTTTCTGCCTGGGAGCTGCGGCGGACGGGGGGCGTGCCCTGTGACAGCTTTGAGGGGAGTTGTCCGTGGGAGGGGGGCGTGGAGCCGCTGCTGGCCCAGGCCAGCCGGGTAATTTTGGAGGAGGAGGGCGCACGGCGGTTTACCGGGGTGCTGGATGAGTATGAGCTTTCCTGGGGAGAGAAGGGAGGAAGGCTCACCCTGTCGGGCCGGGGGCTGGCGGCGCTGCTGCTGGACAATGAGGCGGTGGGGCAGGATTATCAGGTGGCCACTTTGGCGGATATTCTGCGAGACCATGTGGAGCCTTACGGCATACCCGTCGGGAGAGCGGGGAGTTTGCCCGCCGTGCCTGGGTTTTCGGTGGCCAGCGGGGCCAGCGAGTGGCAGGTGGTGAACAGTTTTGCCCACTACCATGCCGGGGTACGGCCTCGGTTTGACGCCTGGGGAAGCCTGACCATCGACCCGGGGGCGGCGGGGCGGCTTTTGACGGTGGATGACCGGACGGGGGTCACGGAGGTGGTATGGAGGGACAGGCGGTATGGGGTCTGTTCTGAGATACTGCTGTGGGACAGGAAGGCGGGGGTCTCCCACCGGGTGGTGAACGACGGGTTTGCCCGGCAGGGAGGACGCCGGCGGAAGGTGATGGTGCTGCCGGGGAAGGGGGGCTTTGAGGCCGCCCGGTACTCGGGGCAGTTTCAGCTGGACCGGTCGGCGGAGGAGCGGCAGCGGGTGGAGCTGACGGTGCCGGGAAGCTATTTCTGCGAGCCGGGGGACCGGCTTTCGGTATGTCTGACACGGCCGGCAATGCAGGGGACCTGGGAGGTGCTGGAGACCCAGACTGTGATGGACGGGAAGGGATGCCGGGTGAAGGTGACTCTGGGATGAGAGGAAAAGAGGAGGAGAAGGGATGTTTTTGGCAAGACGAGGGGAGGACGGCCGGCGGGGTGCGGCCGCAATGACGGGAGAGGTGACGGTGCCCGGCGGCGTTTGGATGGAGGGGGAACGCCGGGGGGCGGCGGTGTACGCCCCCGGAGGGTATCACTGGGTCCCGGCCCGTGGGGAGCGGGTGTTGGTGCTGAAGGCGGGAGAGAGCGGGGAGGAGCCATGCGTGATGGGGCGGGTCCCGGAGGAGCGGGGGCTGCGGCCCGGAGAGGTGCTGATCAGCACGGGAAAGGCGGAGATCAGGCTGGGGCTGGACGGCTGCATTGACGTGACGGGCACTTTTCGGGTGAACGGTACGGTGGTGGGGCCGCTGCCAAAGCGGGATGATGAGGAGGACGGATGATGGCGCTGGTGCTGCGGGAGGGGGACTATGTCCCCGATGGCCGGGGCGGTTTCCGGTCGGCAGAAGGCGGGCAGGAGGTCCTGGAACGGGTTTTGTGGAAGCTGACGGTGCGGCGGGGGAGTTTTCCCTTTTTGCCGGAGCTGGGGAGCAGGCTGCATCTGCTGGGGCGGGCTTCGACAAGGCAGAGGGAGGCCCTGGCGGGGCAGTATGTGGCCGAGGCCCTGGCGGATGAGGATGTGGCGGTGACCGGGGTGGAACTGGACCGGGAGGGGGAAGGACGCCTTCTGGTCCATCTGTTGTGGCAGGGACAGGAGATGACGGCGGCGGTGACGGTAGGAGGGACGGAATGAAGACGGTAGAGGAGATCTATGAGGAGATGATGGCGGTTTTTCGCCGGGAGACCGGGGCGGAGGGGACGGCGGCGAGCGATCTTTCGGTGAAGCTCTATGCCGTGGCGGCCCAGATCTATGGCTTGTACGCCCAGGCGGAATGGCTGGCACGGCAGTGTTTTCCCCAGACGGCCCGGGGGGAGTATCTGGACCGGCACGCTGCGATACGGGGGCTGGAACGGCGGGGAGCGGTGGCTGCCGGCGGGGTCATTCGGTTTTCGCTGGAGGCTCCGGCGGCGACGGACCTGACCATTCCCGCCGGGACGATATGTGCCACGGCAGGGCAGGTCCGCTTTGAGACCGTCGGGGAGGGGATATTGCAGGCGGGAAAGACGGCGGTGGAGGTCCCTGCCCGGGCGGTGAAAGCCGGGACGGAGGGGAATGTGGCCGCCGGGACCATTCTGGCCATGGCGGTGCCGCCGGTGGGGGTGAGCGGGTGCATCAATCCTGCCCCCTTCTCCGGCGGAGTGGACGCAGAGGGGGATGAGGAGTTGCGCAAGCGGGTGCTGGAGACCTACAGGCGGATGCCAAACGGGGCAAATGCCGCCTTTTATGAGCAGGGGGCACTGTCCTTTGAGAAGGTGGCGGCCTGCACCGTTCTGCCCCGGCAAAGAGGGGTGGGGACGGTGGATGTGGTGGTGGCTACCCCGGAAGGGATACCGGATGGGGCGCTGCTGGAGGAACTGGAAGGCTACTTTGCGGCCCGGCGGGAGATCGCCGTGGATGTGCAGGTGAAGGCGCCCGGCGTGAAGAGCGTGAATGTGTCGGTGAAGGTCACTCCCCACGAGGGGGCTGACGCCGCCGGGGTGAAGGAGAAGGTGGAGAAGGCGCTGCGGGAATATTTTTCCGGGGAGCGGCTGAGCCGGAATGTGCTGGTGGCGCGGCTCTATCAGCTGGTGCTGGGGCAGGACGGGGTGGAGAACTGTAAAATCACGGCCCCTGCCGCCGATGTGGCGGTGAGAGCCGGGGAGCTGCCCCGGCTGGGCGCCCTGACGGTGGAGGTGACGGCATGAATCACGCCCGAAGAATATGGGAACTGCTGCTTCCTTTGGGACCCTACCGGCGGCAGGGGGTTTATACCGCCGGAGAGCTTGGGGCGGAGGGGGAGGCTTTGGACGGCGTGGGGGACGCGCTGGCGGAGCTGGAGCGGGAGGTCATGCTGGATACGGCGGAGGGAGAGGGGCTGGAGGCCTATGAAAGTCTGTTGGCCCACCGGCCGGTGGCCGGGACTCCGGCGGCCCGGCGGGCGGCCCTGTCCGCCCTGCTCCGCATCGGAGGGGACAGCTTCACTCTGGCGGCCATCAACGATAACCTGCGGGGCTGCGGCATCAATGCCGCCGTCAGTGAGACCGGCCGGGTGGGGGTGGTGGAGGTCCGCTTCCCTGATGTGCCCGGTATCCCCGAGGGATTTGAACAGCTGCGGAAGATCGTTGAGGAGATCCTGCCCTGCCATTTGCAGGTGGAGTATGTGTACTGGTACATCACCTGGGGGATGGTGGAGGAGAAATTCGGTACCTGGGAGACCTTGGGGGAAGGGGACTGGAACTGGGAGGAGATCGAAAAGATGGTGCGGTAGCGAAAGAGGACAAAACCCGGGCGGTTTTACGTTGGGGTGGGGGTGAAAACAGGAAGGGGACGCTCTTGGAGGAGCGTCCCCTTCCTGTTTTTGGTTGAAGCGATGGGTTTTTCGGCTCGTGGGGGTTCCGGGCTGAGGTGTCGGAGAGGACCCGGGCGGGGGGTGGCAAGGCAGGGGACCGTTCCGCACGGCTGCCGGCGGGGGGATTTTTTGGGCTTTTGGTTTGCCAGTCGGGAGGAAGTGTGGTAAAATCATAACAATAAGGCTGTTTGCGGGAGGTGATGGGATGGATCTGACAACACGGCTGGACAGCTTTGCCGGGGTGGGGCCGGCCCGGGGGAAGGCTTTGGCCAGATTGGGGCTGGAGACGGTGGGAGACCTGCTTTCCTACTATCCCCGTGCCTATGAGGACAGGACAAAGGTCCATTCCATTGCCGACGCACCTACGGAGGAGGCGGTATGCGTCTCGGCCCTGGTGGCGGAGCCGGCCCGGCTGTCCCGTATCCGGAAGGGGCTGAATCTGACCAAGTGTAAAATCGTGGACGGCACCGGTTCGGCACAGGTCACCTTCTTCAATCAGGATTATGTGCGCCACGCTCTGGTGGCGGGAGAGAGCTATATTTTTTATGGAAAGATGGAGGTGTCGGGACGGCACCGGCAGATGACCAACCCGGTATTCGAGCGGGAGGGGAAGACCCGGTTCACCGGGCGGATCATGCCGGTATATCCATTGACCGCCGGGGTGAGCAACAACCTGCTGGCGGGGCTGGCCCTGCCCAGCGTGGAGAACTGCGCTGCCATGGTGGAGGAGGGGCTGCCGGCAGCGCTGCGGTGGGAGCATGGGCTTTGCGCCGCGGGATATGCCTGCGCCAATGTCCATTTCCCCGCCGATCAGGAGGCTCTGGCGGTGGCCCGGCGGCGGCTGGTATTTGAGGAGCTGTTTACCCTGTCCTGCGGCATGGCCTTCCTCCGCTCCCGGCGGAGCGGGGCGGCGGGGCAGGTTTTTCCCCGGCGGGAGGTGGAAGAGTTCCTGCCTCTGCTGCCCTTTGCCCCCACAGGGGCACAGCGGCGGGCCATGGGGGAGCTGCTGACCGATCTGACCGGAGGAAAGCCCATGAACCGGCTCATTCAGGGGGATGTGGGTTCCGGCAAGACGGCGGTGGCGGCCTATGCCGCCTGGCTGGCCTTTGAGGGCGGGTATCAGACCGCCATGATGGCCCCCACGGAAATTTTGGCCCGGCAGCACTACGAGACCCTGAGCCGGCTCCTGGCCCCGGCGGGGGTCCGGGTGGGGCTGTTGCTGGGAAGTATGAAAGCCACAGAGAAAAAGGCCCTCCACGCCGCTTTGGCGGCGGGGGAGGTGGACCTTGTGGTGGGGACCCACGCATTGCTCTCCGAGGGGGTGGAGTACGCCAATCTGGGACTTGCCATCACCGATGAACAGCACCGGTTCGGGGTGGGGCAGCGCTCCGCTTTGAGCGCCAAGGCGGCGGTGCCTCCCCATGTACTGGTCATGTCGGCCACCCCCATTCCCCGGACTCTGGCGTTGCTGATCTACGGGGATCTGGATGTGACCGTTATCGATGAGCTGCCCCCCGGACGGACGCCGGTGGAGACCTTTCTGGTGGGGGAGGACAAGCGGCAGCGGATGTACGGCTTTGTGCGAAAGCAGGTGGCCGAGGGGCGGCAGGTATATATCATCTGCCCCGCCGTGGAGGAGGGGGAGGACTCCGACCTGAAGGCGGTCACCGCCTTTGCCAAGGAGTTGGCCGAAGTGGTCTTTCCCGAATTGCGGGTGGCCTTTGTCCACGGGAAGCTGAAAAGCAGGGACAAGGAGGCGGTGATGGCGGCATTTGCCGGTGGGGATATTGATATATTGGTGTCCACCACCGTGGTGGAGGTGGGGGTGGATGTGCCAAACGCCAGCTTGATGGTCATTGAGAACGCCGAACGGTTCGGCCTTTCCCAGCTTCACCAGCTGCGGGGCCGGGTGGGCCGGGGGCAGTGGCAGTCTTACTGCGTGCTGGTCAGCGGGAACCACAGTTCGGAGACCCGGGAGCGGCTTCGCTACTTTACCCAGACCACCGATGGGTTCAAAATCGCTGAAAAGGATCTGGAGCTGCGGGGGCCGGGAGATTTCTTCGGGCAGCGACAGCACGGGTTGCCGGTGCTTCGGGCCGCCGACCTGGCAGGGGATACCCGGGTATTGAAGGAGGCGCAGGAGGCGGCGGAAAAGCTGCTGGAGGCGGACCCGGGCCTGGCAGAGCCGGAAAACCGGGTGGTCATGGGCAGGGTGAAGCGGCTGTTTGCGGAGGATGGAGATATCTTCAATTAAAATAGAAAACCAGGCGAATTTTTGCGAAAAGGGAGGAATTTTGGATGAAATACGCACTGATCAACGGGATCATTCTTGACGGCAGGGAGGACATGGCGCCCCGGGAGGGGATGGCGGTCCTTATCAACGGGGAGGTCATTGAGGCGGTCTGTCCCATGGCGGAGGAGTTCCCCGGCTATGAGACGGTGGATCTGAAGGGAGCCTATGTGATGCCCGGGCTTATCAACCTTCATGTCCACCTGCCCTCCTCGGGGAAGCCCAAGAAGAAGCAGAGCGACCCCAAGAAGGCGGTGAAGCTGATGACCAGCAACGGCCTTTTGATGAAGGTGGCGGAGAAGATCTGTGCCGAGGCGGCCAGGACCCAGCTGATGAGTGGGGTCACCACCATCCGCACCATGGGGGGCGTGGCCAATCTGGATACCGTCATTCGGGACAAAATCGAGAAGGGGACCCTTCAGGGGCCTCGCATTCTGGCGGGGAATATGGCGGTGTCGGTGGAGGGGGGCCACATGGCCGGCTCTCTGGCTTACATCGCCCACACGGCGGAGGATGCGGCGGAGTATGTCCGCCGCATCGCACTGGACAGGCCGGACGTCATCAAGCTGATGATCACCGGCGGGGTGCTGGACGCCACGGTGAAGGGGGAGCCGGGGGTGCTGAAAATGCCCCCGGAGCTGGTGAAGGCCGCCTGTGACGAGGCCCACCGGCTGGGGTATCCCGTGGCCGCCCATGTGGAGAGTCCCGAGGGGGTGAAGGTGGCCCTTCAGAACGGGGTGGACACCATTGAGCACGGCGCCCTGCCCGACGGGGAAATTCTGGAGCTGTTTAAGACCCGGGGGGCCGCCCATGTGGCCACCCTGTCTCCCGCTCTGCCCTATGCCCTTTTTGACCGGGAGGTAAGCCATATCTCCGAGATGGAGCAGTATAACGGCTCCGTGGTTTTCGAAGGGATCGTTGCCTGCGCCAAGGCCTGTCTGGAGGCGGGGGTGCCCGTGGGACTGGGCACCGACACGGGCTGTCCCTACATCACCCACTACGATATGTGGCGGGAACTGAACTATTTCCGCAAGTACTGCGGTGTGTCCAACGCCTTTGCCCTCCACACCGCCACCGAGGTCAACGCCCGCATTGCCGGCATCAGCGACAAGGTGGGTACGGTGGAGGCGGGGAAGGAGGCCGATTTGCTGTTCACGGTGGGCAATCCGCTGGAAAGCCTGCTGGCCCTTCGCTATCCCAAGATGGTCATGGCCCGGGGGCAGCTGGTGCGGGAGCCGAAGGTGAAGAAGATGCCGGAAGTGGAAGAGGCGCTGGACAAATACCTGTAAGGGGACGGGTTTATGCGGAAGGTGACATTGTTTATCGCCATGAGTTTGGACGGTTATATCGCAGACGAAAAAGGCGGCGTGGACTGGCTGGCGGGACAGGACCCGGCGGCGGGGGATGGAGATGGTTATTCTCGTTTTGTCGAAGGAATCGATACGGTCATCATGGGGTGGAACACCTATCATCAGGTGGTTACCGAGCTGTCCCCCGATGCGTGGGTGTATGAGGGGCTGGAAAGCTATATTCTGACCCACAGGGACCTGCCGCCGCAAAAGGGGATCACGTTTACCGGGGAAGCGCCGGAGCAGCTGCTTGAGCGGCTGCAGGCCCGGCCGGGGAAGGGGATCTGGATCTGCGGCGGCGCTCAGGTGGTGAGGCAGCTGATGGAGGCCGACCTGATCGATGAGTATGTTATTTCGGTGATACCGGTCCTGCTGGGCGGCGGAGTGCGGCTGTTTGAAGGAGGGTTTTCGCCCCGGCCCCTGCGGCTTGTGGGGAGTAGGAGTGAAAACGGTATTATGGAGCTTGTCTATGAAAAAAGGTAAGAGGCCCTGGAGGGGAGGAACAGGCTATGTATGAATTGCGGCAGGCGGGAGAGGAGACCTTTTATCTGGAGTGTCCCGCCAAAATCGGTATTTATCAGCCTCGGCCGGGAGAGGTCTATCTGGTCGACAGCGGCGGAGACAAGGACGCCGGCCGGAGGGTGCGGAAGCTGCTGGAGGAGCGGGGGTGGAGCCTGAAGGGGATCATGGTGACACACTCCAACGCCGACCATATCGGCGGGTGCAGGTATCTTCAAAATCAGTATGGCTGTCCGGTGTTTGCCGGAGGTATAGAGGGGGCCTTCACCCGCTGGCCGGTGCTGGAGCCTGCCTTTCTCTACGGGGGCTATCCCCACAGGGACCTGCGGCATAAGTTTCTGATGGCCGAGGGGTGTGAGACGGTGGGGTTTGACCACCCGGATTTTCCGCGGGAGGTGGAGGTCATTCCTCTGCCCGGCCACTTCTTTGACATGGTGGGCTATAAGACGCCGGACGGCACGGTGTTTCTGGCCGATTGTCTGTCCGGGGAGGGCACACTGGAAAAGCACGGCATTTCCTTTCTCTATGATGTGGAGGCCTATCTGGAGACGCTGGATAAGGTGGGGGAGATGGAGGGGCGTCTTTTCGTTCCCGCCCATGCCCCGGCCACGGCGGACATCCGGCCTCTGGCCCGAAGAAACAAAGGGGCGGTGGAGGATATTGCCGGGACCATCCGTACCTTCTGTGGGGAGGGCACGGGGTTTGAGGAACTGCTGGCCCGGCTTTTTGACTATTACGGCCTGACCATGACCCATGAGCAGTATGTGCTGGTGGGGAGCACGGTGCGCTCCTATCTCTCCTGGCTGAAGGATAAAGGAGAGGTGGAGGCGGTATTTGAGAGAAACCGGCTGTACTGGAAGGCGATGAAGTGAAAAGAACAGGCGGCCGGATAAAGAAAGGGCGGGCCCTGCGATTTTGCAGGGTCCGCCCTTTGTGTTTTACCATTGCTCCAAATCGAAGCGATAGCTTTTTTCGTAATTGCCGTGGAGCGTCAGCTCCACGGTGGCGTTTGTGTTGTTGTAAACGGCGGACCAGAAGGTGGAGTCCTGCGCCACGGCTTCTAAACAGTCCATGGCGGCGTTTTCATCGGGAAGAAGGCCGTTGGACTGCGCCAGAAGCTGCTTCAGGGTTTCGTACCGGTCCTGTCCTCTGCCCACGTTGTACAGTTCTCCGGGAGAGAGAAAGAAGTTGGTACACCACTGATAGTTTTCTTCCGGCCGGATCAGAGACAACTGGCCGTCCACATACTCGGCCACTACACTGCTGCCGTGAGCGTCGGCGATCTGGAAGTGGAAACAGGCGTTGGCCGAGGAGTGCATATCATACCGGCGCAGCAATTCTACGGCCTCATCCACCGTGGCGGCCCGGTCCAGTATGAGCCGGATGGCGGAGGAGGTGGTAATGTCGGTATGGCCGTTATCCTGATGCGTGGGTTCCACATCGAGCTGGAGGACCCCGATGGAGAGGCCCTTCTCATTCACTCCGTCCAGAGGGATATAGGGAGCGGCCAGGGACAGCAGGCTGGCAGGGAAGCCTTCGGGGACGTAGTCCCCGCCGTAGCCCACATAACCCAGATTTACCATGGAGATGGATTCATATCCGTCTTCCGGGGCTGTGTGGACCAGCATACAGGGCTTGATCGGATTGTCAAAATTGCGGCCAAAGACGGCGTCTCCGTTTTCCAGCCGGGCATTGAAGGTGGAACAGCTGAGGTCCGGAAGGGTAATGGTCACAGGCAGCCCCTTCATCAGCTTTTGGATCACAAAGGCGCTGAGTTCCTGATCGCTGGAGGCGCCTTGCGCCAGAAACTCTTCCAGACCGTAGTCAGCGGTGTAGTCCATGACATAAAAGGGGGCGTCATCCAGCTTCCGAATGGAGGTCAGGGTGGAAAACTCCCGGTGGAACAGAAGCCCCAGCGCAATGAGAGCGGCCAGCAGCAGGGCCAGCAGTCCTCCCGCAAGAGAGAGGAGCCGTTTCTTTCCTTTACTCATATAAAGTATCTTCCTTTCTTTCGGCCACCGAGGCTTCCAGGCGGCTCAGGTTTTGGGCAATGATGCCGAAGGTGCGGTAAAACACTACAAGGTCAGCATCGGGAATGTCCCGGCTGACGAACCGGTTCATGGCCAGAAGGATGGTTTCCATCTCATCCGTGACAGCCCGGCCTTCGGCGGTCATGGTGTAGCGGCGTTTATAGAGGCCTTTGCCGGGCCTTTGCCTGACATAGCCCTTTTCTTCCAGATTTTGCAGGACCCGGGAGACCTGCGCTTTATCCATCAGCTCGGCCTGGGCCAGTTCCCCCTGCGTCATGCCCTCTTCGCCGCTTTCGGCCAGGTGGCAGAGAAGGTTGGTGTGGGCGGCGGACAGGCCGTAGTGCGCCATTTTTTCCATCTTCATGCTCTGGATGGATTTGGTGACGCTGCCGACAAGACTGCTGAATTGGATAAAACGACTTTTTTCCATGGGAAGGCCTCCTTGTTTGATGGGCAGGCTCATTTTACCATTATATCGTTGAGTTGTCAACAATAAAGATTCGGAGGGGAACGAAGGCCTTGCGATGGCAAAAAGGAAGCGTCACCATCATTCATGGTGACGCTTCCTTTTAATGGGTCAGATGTTTGGACATCCAGATGTGAGGGGTATGCTCGTCATAGTCCATGGGGCCATACTCTGCGTATCCCTGCTTTTGATAGAAGGGGCTGGCCTGGACCTGAGCGTGGAGATGGATGGCGCTGCCGCCGGCCGCCAGAACGGCATCCTCGGCCGCCTTCAGAACGATGCTGCCCAGATGCCGGCCCCGGTAGTCCTTTCGCACCGCCAGACGGCCAAAAATATAGACGCCCGGTTCTTCCCCGGGGAAGAACCGGCAGACGGCCGCCGGGGTGTCTCCGTCAAAGAGGACCAGATGAGTAGCCATGGAGTCGATGTCGTCAAATTCGTTTTGGAAGCCCTGCTCCTCCATAAAAACCTCACGGCGGATGAGGATGGCCTCCGGAGGGAGGGTGCTGTATGTCTTATGTTTCATGGTATTATCCTTTACAAATCAAAAATAGCTTCCCGCACCGGTCATTTTTTCGGGCAGGTCGGGGCGGTAGTCCGGGTCGCCGGGGTTCAGGGAATTGATGACCACGCCGTCGCTTCCTGCCTTGCCGGTGGAGTGGATGTAGCGGCCCTCCCCCATGTACATGGCCACATGGCCGGGGAAGAAGAGCAGGTCGGCCGGTTTGGCATCCTTACAGTCGATGGGGTGGATGGGAAAGCCCTCCACCACCTTGGCATCCCGGTAGATGGTGATGCCGTTTAAGAGATAGCTCATGGACACAAGGCCGGAGCAGTCAATGCCCAGAGGGGTCTTGCCGCCCCAGCGGTAGTGGGTGCGGGCGTAGAGCATTGCCGTATCCACCAGCCGCCGGCGCAGCTCCCCTTCGGGCAGGTCGATGGGGGTCTCGTAATAGGTATCCAGCCAGCTTGCGCGGACATAGCCCTTCGCCCCGTCGGGGAGGGAGATACACTGCCAGCCGTTGGGTTCCCCGGACTCCGGGTTCACCTCCGGTGCCTCGGTCACCGCCACCACCGCCCCCATGGGGAGGGTGGTGAGGGGCCAGGATTGGACCTTGGGGTGGCACATCACATCGCAGGTGTTTTTGTGGAGGACCACCTTTTTGGGAAGGGATGCCCAGGCCTGAGCGGCCTCGTCCCCGATGGCCAGACAGGTTACGGGGGCGTAGCCCTCGTAGCGGTAGTGGGTGCGGACCTTCCAGTAGCCGGAGGTAGTCTGCTCCAGCACCTCCACCACCATGCCGAAGAGGGCCTCGTCGGCCAGTTCGCAGTCGGGGCGGGGCTGGCTCATCAAAGGGCAGATGGGGGCTTGTACAACGGCTTTCATGGCTCACATCTCCTTGTAATAGTCAAATATGGCCTTGCCCAGCCGGCCGATGAACTTTCGCTGGCCCGGGTCGCCGTCGGGACTGGGACCGTTCCAGGTGAAGACGCCCACGAAAAGGGGCCGTTTCAGAGAGAGGAACAGCCCGCAGTCGTGGGCCACCCCGTCCAGCCCGCCGGTCTTGTGGGCGAAGACCACCTCGTCGGGGATATAGCGCAGGAGAGTATCCTGATGGCGCTGGCGGCTGAGGATGGAGAGGGCCACCCGGCGAAGGTCGGGGTTCAGGATGGCGCTGGAATGGAGGAGGCAGAAGAGTTTTCGCTGGTCGGCGGCAGTGGTGAGATTGTCCTTCCCTGCCCCGGCGGCAGCCAAGTCCAGCATTTTCCGCTGGCATACCGTGCCAGAAAGGCCCAGATTGACGGCGCAGTACTCATTTACCGCATCCAGCCCCAGCGTGTCCAGGATCACGTTGGTGGCGGTGTTGTCGCTGAGGGTCACCATCCAGTAGAGAAGCTCCTCCAGCGTGTACTCGCTCTGGCCCCGGTCAAAGACCTGGGTGTCCGGAAGGATGGAGCTTTGGGGGACGGGAAGGTGGTCCTTCAGAGTCAGCCTTCCCTGACGAACCTGCTCCAAGGCGGCGAGGAGGATAGGGGTCTTGATGGTGGAGGCGGCGGGGAACACCTCGTTTTCCAGCCGGGCATGGAGGGGAGCCGGCTCCCTGGCGTCGGCCACCAGATAGGCGCATTGGCCGGAGAAGGCATCGGCTTCCTGCCGAAGAAGGGCATCCAGCTCGAAAGCGGTCATGGCTCCACCTCCAGCGTGCCTGCTCCGGCGTCCAAAATGGCCGTGGCCCCCAGAGGCAGGGACATGGTGGGCAGGGAGTGGCCGCAGGGGACCCCTGCCAGAGTGGGTTTGCCTGCGGGGAGGATCAGGTCCTCCACGATCTGGTCCAGGGTGAGGGAAAGCTCCCCCTCGCCGGGAACACAGTCGGTCCAGTAGCCCAAAAGGATGCCGGCGCAGTCGTCCAGCTTTCCGGCGTTGCGCAACTGGGTCAGCATGGCGTCGATGCGGTAGGGCTTTTCCCCCACGTCCTCAAGGAAAAGGAGCTTGCCCCGGGTATCGATCTCCCAGGGGGTGCCCAGGCTGTCGCAGATCAGGGACAGATTGCCGCCGCAGAGGGGGCCGCGGGCCGTGCCGGGACACAGGGCCGTTACTGTCTCACCAAGGGGCATGGGGCCGGAGAGAGCGCCGAAGAGGGCCCGGCGGAGGTAGTGCATGGTGAAGTCGTCTAAAGGCTCGTAGTATTCGGTGGAGGGCATGGGGGTGTGGTAGGTCACCATGCGGCAGTCCTGATTGAGCGCAATATGGAGGGCGGTGACATCGGAGTAACCGCAGAAGACCTTGGGATGCCGGGCAATGTCCCGCCAGTTGAGGAAGGGCATGAGCCGGTGGGCGCCGTAACCGCCCCGGATACAGAGGATGCCCTGAATGGAGGGGTCGGCGAAGGCGTCCTGAAGGTCCTTGGCCCGCTGGGCGTCATCGGCGGCAAAGTTGCCGTAGCGGTTGGCGTGGCAGCAGGTGGGATAGACCACCGGCTCCAGTCCCAAGGCCTTGACGGCGGCAATGGAAGGCTCCAGCCGGTTTTCCGGCACGGTGGAGGAGGCGCAAAGCAGCGCCACCCGGGCGCCGGGATAGAGAGAATTGGGGGTTGGCATAAAAATCACCTCGTTTTGGAATGAGAGAGTTTAGAACTCAGAGTGGAGACAGGGGATATTGGGCCATTTCGTTTCATCGGAAGAGACGGCAATTTTTTATGAAATTGCGGAAGTCCTCTGCTGGGGGCCTTCTTCTTTTCTGTTTTGGTGGTTTTGGCCTGCCCGGCCGGGGTCACGGCCCGGTTGTTGGCGGCTGGCTGTCTCTTGGCGGCTATGCCGCTTAGAGACAGCTCGTACCCTGTGGGTGCTGTGCCGCCTCGGATGGGGCGTGTCCCTTGAGGGGGAAACCTATTTTTCTTTTGTGGGGAAGCGGGAGGTGTTTACCTTACAGTTGGTTTTTTGCCTGCCCGGATGGGGTGTACCTCTTGCGGGAAAACCACCTTTTCATTTGCCTGCCCGGCGGGGCTTTGGGCCTTGCCGACAGGCGTTTACCAACCTGATTATTAAAATACATCAAACAATAATGGTTACCCATGTCCGCATAGTTTCGGGTTTCCTGTGCAACTACCGGCCAAAGGATAAATGGTTGGTCATCAGCCTGCTTACAGCATTTTCCGGTATTCCTCCAGCTCCCGTTGGCTGCCCCGGACGAAGTGGCCGGGGGTGAGTTCGGTCCATAGAGGGGGGTCCGCTTCAGTATAACCATGCTGGGTGGGGTCGTAGACCACCAGTTTTTTGTTTCGCTCCGCCACCGGGTCGGGCATGGGGATGGCCGACAGCAGCGCCCGGGTATAGGGGTGCAGGGGATGGGCGAAAAGCTCCTCGCTCTCGGCAAGCTCCATGAGCTGGCCGTGGTAGATGACCCCGATGCGGTCGGAGATGAACCGGACCACGCTCAAATCGTGGGCGATGAAGAGGTAGGTCAGTCCCCGTTCAGCCTGAAGGGAGGACATGAGGTTCAGCACCTGTGCCCGGATGGACACGTCCAAAGCCGAGATGGGCTCGTCTGCGATGATGAATTCCGGTTCCATGATGAGGGCCCGGGCGATGCCGATGCGCTGGCGCTGGCCGCCGGAGAACTCGTGGGGGAACCGGGAGGCAAACTCGGGCAGAAGCCCCACGTCGGTGAGGGCCTTGGCCACCCGCTCCTGCCGCTCTTCCTCGCTGACATGGCGGGGCCGCAGGCCCTCGGAGACGATATAGTCCACCTTGGCCCGCTCATTGAGGGAGGCCATGGGGTCTTGAAAGATCATTTGAATTTGGTCAATGACCCGGCGGTCGGTCTCCCGGCTCACCTTGCCCGAGATGACCTCCCCCTTATACCGCACCCGGCCCCCCGATACGGGATTGACCCGAATGACGGCCCGGCCGATGGTGGTCTTGCCCGAGCCGGATTCTCCCACCAGACCGAAGGTCTCCCCCTTGTAGATGTCGAAAGAGACTTTGTTGACGGCGGTAAAGGGATGGCGGCGGGAACCGAAGGTGACGGTCAGGTCCTCCACCTCCAGCAGCTTTTCTCTTGCCTCAGCCACGGGACAGACCCCCTCTCTCCTTCAAAAGCCTGATATGCTCGGGAGGTTCTACTTTGGGCGCCCGGGGGTCCAGAAGCCAGGTCCGGGCCTTGTGGGTGGGGCTTACCTCAAAGTAGGGGGGACGCTCCACAAAGTCGATGTTGAGGGCTTGGGGATTTCGGGGGGCAAAGGCGTCTCCCTGTACCTCCTGAAAAAGATTGGGGGGCGTGCCCTGGATGGAGTAGAGGGCCTGCCCCTTCACCCCAAGCTGGGGCAGGGAGGAGAGAAGCGCCCAGGTGTAGGGGTGCTTGGGGTCATAGAAAACCTCATCGCACCGGCCCACCTCCACGATGTCCCCGGCGTACATGACGGCGATACGGTCGGCCACGTTGGCCACCACCCCAAGGTCGTGGGTGATATAGATGGTGGTCAGGTCCAGCTGCTTTTGCAGGTTTTTGATAAGGTCCAGGATCTGGGCCTGAATGGTCACGTCCAGGGCGGTGGTAGGCTCGTCGCAGATGAGGATCTTGGGCCGGCAGGCCACGGCGATGGCAATGACCACCCGCTGGCGCATCCCGCCGGAGAACTCGTGGGGATACTGCTTGTACCGCCGCTCCGGCTGGTCGATGCCCACGGCCCGCAGGGCGTCGACAGCGGCGGCTTTGGCCGCCGCACCTTTCAGACCTTGATGGAGGACCACGGCCTCTAAAATCTGGTCACCCACCGACTTCAGGGGATTCAGAGAGGTCATGGGGTCCTGCATGACCATGGCGATCTCCTTGCCCCGGACGGAAAGCCATTCTTTTTCGGTTTTAAACTGGGCAAGGTCCCTGCCGTCGTACCAGATATGCCCTCCGGCAATGGTGCCGTTGGCGTCCAGAAGGCCCATGGCCGACTTGGTGAACACGCTCTTGCCCGAGCCGGACTCGCCCACGATGGCCAGAGATTCTCCCTTGTAAACGTCCAGAGAGATGCCCCGGATGGCTTTTAATACCTGCCCCCGAAGGGTGAATTGAATGTGCAGGTCCTCAAAGGAGAGGGCCACGTTTTCATTTGTCATAATAAGGCCTCCTATGTTGGGCTGTCATGCTGCGAAGTGGTCTGGACGCAAAAGCTCTAAGCCCCTGCGACTGCGCGCGCCGGTCCTCGGCCTCTGCGGCCTGCGGTCCGTCCGCTCCGCTCGGGTCTTAGCCCTTTTGCAGACCGCGTCTCCGCACTTCTAATTGACGTGGTTCTTCGGATCGGCGGCGTCGGCGAAGGAGTTGCCGATGATGTAGAAAGAGATGGTGATGACCGCCAGTATCAGCACCGGGAATATGAGCTGGTAGCGCAGCACCGGGGCCTGCATCACCTGCCGGCCGGTCTGGATGAGGTTGCCCAGAGAGGGGATGGAGACGGGCAGGCCGATGCCGATATAGGTGACAAAAACCTCGCTGCCAATGGCCCCGGGGATGGCAAGGGCCATCCGCATGGTGATGACGCTGACCAGATAGGGCAGCAGGTTTTTAAACATGATCTGGGCGGTGGTGGCCCCCAGACAGCGGGAGGCCAGATTGTAATCCCGGTCCCGGATGATAATGATCTGATTGCGGATGAACCGGGCCATGCCCAGCCAGCCGGTGAGAGACAAAGCGAAGATGATGGTAGATACCCCCGGCTTCATCACATAGGAGATCAGCAGCAGAAGAAGGGTCTGGGGAATATTGTCCAGAATGTTGTAAAGCTCGGTAAAGAAGAAGTCCAGCTTTCGCACATAGCCCCACAAAACTCCCACCAGGATACCCACCGCCGCCTCCACCACCGCAACGGTGAAACCGATGAAGAGGGAGGTGCGGGTCCCCGCCCAGATCCGGGACCACAGGTCCTGACCGATGGAGTTGGTACCCAGAAGAAAGCCCATCTGTCCGGGGGGGATATTGTTCAAAGGCAGACCGTAGTCGTTGTTGTGGATGAAAAGAGGGTCCTTCTGGCCGGGGAGATAGGGCTGGACAAAGGTGAAAAGCAGGGTAGCCGCCATCAGGCAGAGGAAGAAGACCGCCGCCTTGTTTTTGAAAAAGGCCCGGAAGGTGGCCTGCCAGTAGGAGTAGTTGGAGTAACCGCCCCGTTCGGCCCGGCCGGCGTCGAAGGGGGCAAAGGAGAAAAGCTCGGCCTCGCTCATATTGGCCCGGAGGTCCTTTTTCAGCTGGTCGTTCAGCTTGTCTCCCAGCCGGTCGGACGCCTTGCGGCGATAGGATTTCATCAGCGGGCACCTTCCTTCCTGTTCAGACTGATACGGGGGTCTACGATGGCCATGAGGATATCGCCGAAGAGAAGCCCCAGAATGGAGATGACGGCGTAGATGAGCACCAGCGCCTGGACCAGTGTGTTGTCCTGCCGCTTGATGGCGGTGATGAGCAGCCCGCCCATACCGGGGATGGAGTAAAGGCTTTCCACATAGAGAGAACCCATGAGGGTGGACAGGATGGACCCGGGTATGTACTGGACCAGAGGGATCATGGCGTTGCGGAAAATGTGCCTGCGGGAGATGTCGCCCCCCGGCACCCCCTTGGCCCGGGCCAGCTGCACATAGTCCTTGTTGCTCTCGTCCACCATGTACCGGCGAAGCCACATGGCGTAATAGGCGGTGGAGCCGATGGACAGGGAGAGGATGGGCAGGATGTAACTGACGGGCTTTGCGGCGTCAAAGAGCATGGGCAGGGTCCCGTACTGGGACCCCACGAACTGGATGACGATATGGTACACCGCTGAAGGCACCGCCTGGATGATGACGATGAATACGGTACCCAGCTTATCCCCGATCTTCCACACCGAGCGGGTGGACCGGGCCATCCAGATGCCCAGAGACAGGCCCATCACCAAAGACAGAACAAAAGAGACCAGGCCCAGACGGATGGAGATGGGTATCTTTTCTGCGATGATCTCGTTGATGGACACCCCCCGGCGGTATACATTGGAGGTGCCCAGGTCCCCCCGGGCCAGCTGGCCGTAGAACCGGGTCAGCTGTTTGGGCAGGGGGTCATTGAGGCCCAGGGAATTGAGCTTTACCTGGATCTCAATGTCGGAGAGCTTATCATAGTTTTCAAAATAGCCCTCTTCCGGCATAAAGCGCAGGAGGGAGAAGAGGATGGTGATGATGATGAACAATGTGAAAAAAGCCCGCAGGACCCGCTTGCAGATATATTTCCCCATGAGTCATTCCCCTTTCTGTGGTGTGATGGGACCCGAAGCCGATACCCTCACGGCCTTTCCCAAGGCCCCAAGGGTACGGGCTCCGAAAAGCCCGTATAAGCTGAGGAGGGGAAACGCGAAGCGGTCTCCCCTCCTCAACGTGGTATTTCTATGGGTTGGAGAAAATGGACTTACCCGATTTGGTCCAGCCAGGCGGTGTAGGCGGCGTTATACTCATCCATGTTCATGGACTTCTCCATGATGTGCTGGTCCTTATACCGCTGCCGGGCGCCGCCAAAGGGGGCGTACTGGCCCTCAAAGACATTCAGCCGGCTCATGACATAGCCGCTGGCGCTGATGGAGTAGGGGATGGCAAAGCCATGGTCCAGATAGAAGGCTTCCGCCTTGGCAAAGGCCTCATACCGGGCGTCGATATCGGTGGTGATGGCCTTGGCGGCATCCACCAGGGAGAGGTACTCGCTATAGAGGGCCGCAGTCTCGGGGCTGGTGCTCTTTTCCACAAAGTTGTAGCTGTTGCCCAGAGTGAAGGGGTCGGTCCAGGTCTGGGGGTCGGCGTAGTCGGCGCCCCAGTTGCACTTCATGAAGGCGTAATTGCCGCTGCGGCGGACGGCCCCCAGGAAGCCGTCGGAGGGGCCTGCCTTCACGATGATGTCGATGTAGTCGCTGCCCAGCAGCTTCTCCAGGTTCTGCTCCACCACCTGGCACTCGTTGGCCCAGCTGGTGGAAGTGGGGTTATAGCACACCAGCATCTTGACGGGGAAGTGAGCCCCGGCGGCGGTTAGCTCCGCCATGGCCTTCTGCTTGTAGTCCAAAGCCTTGGCCTCGTCATAGTTGTCCCCGTCCACATACTGGGGCAGGATGCCGTAGGTGGTGTAATCCTTGCCCTCGTTGACGGCGAAGGACACGGGGGTGATGGTGTTGCTGATGTTGCCCGTGGGGTTGATGGCGTCACCGGTGGCCAGAGCGGGCACCCGGTTGAAGGCGTGGACGATGGACTTGCGGAAATTCTCATTGTTCACGGCGATGGTCCAGTTCTCCGGCTCATACTCGGCGTCAAAATTGGCGTCGAAGTTGAAAAGATACCAGTAGGAATAGGAGGTGTCCGCCCGGGTGGGATGGATATGGTCGGCGGTCTTGGGGTCGGCCAGCATGGCGCTCAAAAGGTCGGGAGACACGTCGGCGGAGTCGATGTCGCTGCTTTGGTACATGGTGGCCTCGATGGAAGAGGCCTCGGCGTTATAGGTCTGGCGGATCTCCTCGATAAAGACCTGCTCCGGCTCCCAGTACTTGGGGTTCTTGGTCATCACCCGCTGCTGCTGGGGCTGGAAGTCAGAGAGGATGTAGGCGCCGCAGTAGAGCAGGTTATCGTTGCTGGTGCCGAATTTGTCCCCCTTCTCGGTAAGGAAGCTCTCATAGGTGGGCATATAGGAGCCGAAGGACACCATAGACACAAAGTAGGGGGTGGGGCCGGTGAGGGTGTACTCCAGGGTGTGGTCGTCAATGGCCTTTACCCCGATGTCCTCCAGACTGGCCTCGGCCACAGGCTCCAGAAGGGTCTGGTTGCCGTCCTTGTCCACGGTGAACTTGGCGGGGTTGCCCTGCTCGTCGGTGCCGTCCACGGCAGTCTCCAGAGCCAGCAGGTAGGCGGTATAATTATAGTACTCCTTGGCCCCGGCCACAATGCCCCGGTAGGTGCTGAAGTTGTTGGAACCGTTGCGGGCATCGCAGACGTAGCGGGCGGAGGTCACCCAGTCATTGGCGGTGACATCGGCCACTTCGTTGCCGTCCTTGTCCACCCACTTGACACCCTCCCGGATATGGAAGGTCCAGACGCTGGCGTCCTCGTTGGGTTCCCAGGAGGCGGCCAGAGCAGGCTCCACATTGCCGTAGGGGTCATACTCCACCAGACAGTCCACCACATTGTAGGTGACGGCGGTCTCGTTGGCGTTACTGGTGACCAGATAGTTCAGGGTGGTCACTTCGCTGGCGTAGAGGGTACGGTAGACCGCTTTGCCGTCTCCGGCGTTCGAGCCGGAGGGGTCCTTGCCGTCCTTGCTGCAGCCGGCCAGTCCCAATGTCAGGGCGGCGGCCAGAGACAGTGCCGCAAATCTCTTGGTCTTGCTCATAAACAGTTCCTTCTTTCCTATGGAATGGCGGCCGCTGTATGACGGCCTTTATCAACACCGCCGAACCAGGGCGGAATGATACGAATTCAGCACTGCCACTGTGCGCCTTCTACCGCTTCGATCCCGATGCCGGGGTCCCCGCTCATGGTGATCATGGCCCCGTCAAAGACCGGACCGCCGGGCATCAGGGGGGAGGCACACAGGCTGGGACCGTCCAGGTCGGCCATGGTGATGATGCCCTGCCCGGCGCAGAGGTGGGCGGCGGCAGCCACGGCGATCTGGCTTTCCAGCATACAGCCGATGAGGCATTTTACCCCGTTTTTCTTTGCCGCTTCACAGATTTTTAATGCGTTATGGATGCCCCCGGTCTTCATCAGTTTGATGTTGAGATAGTCGGCGGCGTGGGTCTCTATGATATGTAGGGCATCGGCGGGGGAGAAGACCGCTTCGTCGGCCAGAATGGGGGTGTCCACCTGAGCGGTGACGGCTTTCAGTCCCTCAAAGTCCCGGGCGGCTACGGGCTGCTCCACCAGCTCGATGTTCAGGCCCTTGTCCTCCATGGCTTTGATGATGGACACCGATTCCGCCGCCGTCCAGCCCTGGTTGGCGTCCACCCGGAGCTTGACGGCGGGACCCACCGCTTTGCGGATGGCGGCAATACGCTCCACATCCAAAGCGGGGTCCTTGCCCACTTTGATCTTCAAAATGGAGAAGCCCCTTCCTCGGGCCTCCAGAGCGTCTCTGACCATCTCATCCACCGGGTTGACCGAGATGGTCAGGTCGGTCTCAAAAGCGGTTTTAGCCCCGCCCAAAAGCTGATAGAGGGGCTTTCCCAGCGTCCGGCCCCACAGGTCGTACAGAGCCATGTCCACCGCCGCTTTAGGGGAGGTGTTGTGGACCATGGAGCCGTCCAGCCGCTCCATGACGGCGTCCAGGTCCATCAGATCCATGCCGGCGATGGCGGGCTTGATGTACTCCTCAATGGCACAGAGAATGGAGGGAATGGTGTCCCCTGTGATGACGGCGGTGGGAGGGGCCTCACCGTAGCCCACAAGGCCGTTTTCCCCCACCACCCGGACTACCACGTCCTCCAGCCGCTCTACGGTGCGAAGGGCAGTTTTAAAAGGGTGGGCCAGCGGCAGGGACAACCGCCCTACCTGAATATCCGTAATACGCAAGAAAAACACCTCCCACATACAAGAAATGCGCCGAAAAGGCTGTCTATTCACAAAAAAACACGGGCTTTTTCCGTGGAAAAAGCCCGTGGGAGAATACTATGGTACCCCTGCCACAGACCTCAATAGCCCTCCACAGAAACTGTGACAGTCCGGCGGGTATTCCCCGACGGCCCGGGCGAAACGCAGCAGGCCCTGCGCCTCCCCTCGGCGAAGCTCCCTTTCCCCTTCCACAGCTTTGCCTGACCTTGCGGAAGGATACTGATGGGCTTCGCACCTCTATCGAGTATCTTTAAAGAAAATACTACCACGCTCCACTGCCCTTGTCAAGAAAAAAGGCAGCGGGAGCAGGAAAAAGTGAAGGGAGGGACGGCAGGAGGCCACGGCGGCCCTTGCCAACAGGAGGGAAGTATGGTATAGTCCTTTTAATGGGACTTATATTTTGCTATCCTGTTTTCGGAAAGGAGGAATTTCCCAATGGCAAGACAAAACGGACAAAAAACCAAGCTGCTTTTCCTCTATAAGCTCCTTTTGGAGCGGGGGGACGAGGACAATCCCATCTCCACCCCGGAGCTTATCGAGGCCCTGGCCGCCCGGGACATTCCCGCCGAGCGGAAGAGTATCTACCGGGATATGGAGGCCTTGCAGGACTTTGGGGTGGATGTGCAGTTCAAGAAGGGGAAGCCATCGGGTTGGTTCATCGGGCAGCGGGAGTTTGAGCTGGCCGAGCTGAAGCTGCTGGTGGACGCCGTCCAGTCCTCACGGTTTATCACCCGGAAAAAGAGTCAGGCCCTCATCCGCAAGCTGGAGGGGCTGACCAGCCGGTATCAGGCCCGGCAGCTCCGGCGGCAGGTCTATGTGGACGGCCGGGTAAAGACCGACAACGAAAGCGTCTATTACGCCATTGACAAGCTCCACGCCGCCATCGCCGGGGGAAAGGCGGTGACCTTCCGCTATTTCGACTATGACACCAAAAAAGAGCGGGTCTTCCGCCGGGAGGGGAAGCGGTATCTCATCTCCCCCTACGGCCTGATCTGGAGCGATGAAAACTATTATCTGGTGGGCTGGGAGCATGGGGGGAGCGAACTGCGCCATTACCGGGTGGACAAGATGGAGGGCCTTACTATAACCGGCATGGCCCGGCAGGGGGATGAAAGCTGTAAAAACTTTGATCTGGCGGAGTATGGCCGCAAGCACTTTCATATGTTCTCCGGCAGGGAGACGGGGGTGCGGCTTCGCTGCCACAACGCCATGGTCAACGTGATTTTGGACCGGTTCGGGCAGGAGGTCATGCTGATCCCCGACGGGGAGGACCACTTTGCCCTGACGGTGGAGGCGGTGGTCTCCCCCCAGTTTTACGGTTGGCTGTTTGGTTTGACCCCCCAGGTGACCCTCACCGCTCCGGAGTGGGCGGTGGAGGAGTATCGGGGAATGCTGGAGAAGGCGGGGGAGGGGCTGTGAGATTCGTTGACAGAGGGGGAAAGGGCGTGGTGTAAAACACCACGCCCTTTTTATCAGTGCATAAGAACTACCATGGCTGCGATAAAATTCTCGACAAATATTGTTGTCCTATTTTATCAAAGTTTCCATTATCTCTTGCATGATCTCTGGCCCGTTAAGAATTACTATATGCTGAATGTCGGAAGCAGATTGATAGCAAAAATTTGTATTTCCCAAAACAATATGTAGGGGCTTATTTTTCCATAAACAATTAATTTCAATTATTCCAATATAAGGATCTATATTTCTGAAAGTGCGTTGACCCTGTATTTTTGATAATATAATTTTTACTTTCGCTTCGTCGAAAGTATGTATTGTTTCTCCAGAGAATTCAATGTGATGCACTGAAATATCATTTGGGTTAAAGAAATATTTTGGAGTAAAATAGCAATAAAGAAGAATAATGATTGCTCCACAAACGATAACTCTTCTACGTAATTTTATACTCTTCATCGTGCAAATGTAAAAGTAACTCCGCCGGTTGTATAAGTTATAAGTCGTTTTTTTAATATGATCGCACGTCCTTTCTTTTGAAGGTTAGTAACTTAATGCTTTGGAAGAAGGGTGAAAACTATACAGAAAGAAAGTTTTATCTTGACAGATAAAGGGAGCATTAGGCCATGTTGTTTACTGTTGGAGTTTTAATGGGGTCAAATCGGACAGACTACTTTTTTCTGCATGGGACTCACCACTTTCTTTTTATGTTCTATCCATATCCTATCACTGGTTTTGTTTATCGTCAATAAAAAGTAGAGAAATTAAAGGCTATTTATTGGCTATGTAACACAAAGAAACACCCCGAAAGCCATGGCTTCCGGGGTGTTTCTTTGTGTTATTCCCAGGTTTTCCATACCTCGGGCTGATAGCCCACGGTGGCCTGTTTACCGTTTCGCACCACCGGGGTGCGGATGAGCCGGGGGTCTTCAAAGAGCTTTTCCAGCTTGGCCTCGTCATGGGCCAGATAGCGGAGAAGGGCGGCGTCGGGGTTTTTCCAGTCCACCAGCTCCTCCAGTCCCACGGCACGGACCACGCTTTGCAGCTCCTTCTGGCTCATGCCGTATCTGAGGATGTCCACCCCCTGAAACTTCACCCGCCGCTCCTTGAAATACCGCTCCGCCTTTTTGGTGTCGAAGCACTTGCTTTTGCCGAAAATCTGAATATTCATGGTTTACTCTCCTATATAGGTGAAGCGGGGGCCGGAATAGCCCTCCCGCTTCACGGTTTCGCTCCACATTGCCGCAGGGCGGACCCAGAGGCCCTTTTCGCCGTAGAGGGCCTGGTAGACCACCATGGATTCCAGGGTCTCGGAATGCTTTGCCAGGGCCAGAAGGCGGTACTCCTTACCCTTGAAATGGCGGTAACGGCCGGGCTTTAACTCTTCCATTGTCTGGCCCCCCTTTCTTTTTGCCTATTTTACCACATTTCGCCATGGGAAACAACATGGTTATTTTGGCTTTTTTCGGGAGAAAATAGGGCATATCTTTGCAGAAAAGGATGTGTCCTTATGAAAGCTGTGATACTGGCCGGGGGAGAGGGAAGCCGCCTGCGGCCTTTGACCCTGGGGCGGCCCAAGCCCATGACCCCTCTCTTCGGAAAGCCGGTGTTGGGGCATATTCTGGACCTGCTGCGCCGCCACGGCATCACCGACATTGCCGTTACCCTTCGATATCTCCCGGCGGTGGTGACCGACTATTTCGGAGACGGGAGAGAGGCGGGGGTGCGGCTGACCTATTTCACCGAGGACGTGCCTTTGGGGACCGCGGGCGGGGTGAAACGGTGCATGGATTTTCTGGGGGAGGAGGACTTTCTGGTCATCAGCGGGGACGCCGTGTGTGACCTGGACCTGACCGCCTTCATGGCTTTGCACCAAAGCCGGCGGGGGGTGGCCTCCCTGGCCCTGTGCCGCCGGGCTGAGCCGCTGGAATACGGCCTTGTCCGCACCGATGACGCAAGCCGCATCACCGGCTTTGTGGAAAAACCGGGGTGGGGGCAGGTGGATACCGAGCTTGTGAACACAGGCATCTATATCCTTTCCAGACGGGCCATGGACCATGTGCCCGAGGGGGAGGAGTTTGACTTCGGCAAGGACCTGTTTCCCCGCCTGCTGGCGGGGGGAGAGACCCTTTGCGGCTGGGAGATCCCCGGCTACTGGCAGGATATGGGGGACTGCGGGGCCTATCTGGACTCCGCCATAGACGCTTTGGAGGGCAAGGTGGAACTGGACCTGACCGCCGGCGCTGGGAAGGTCCCCGCCGGGGTGGAGCTGCGCCGGCCCTGCTGGGTGGGGCGGCGGGTGTCCCTGGCGCCCGGGTCCATTGTGGGTCCCTATGCGGTGCTGGGGGAGGGCACTACGGTGGAGACCGGGGCGGTGGTGCAGCGGTCGGTGCTTTTGGGCGCCCATGTGGGGGAGGGAGCCGAGGTCACCGGGGCCATTCTCTGCAAGGGCGCAGTGGTCCGCCGCCGGGCCATGGTGGGCACCGGGGCGGTGCTGGGGGAGGAGGCGGTGGCCGAGGATGAGGCCATTGTGGCCCCCGGGGTAAAGCTGTGGCCCGGCCGCCGGGTGGCCGAGGGGGCCAAGGCCACCGCCTCCCTTGTGGCGGCGGGGCAGGGGGTCCCCCTCCGCTTTTCCGCCGGGGGCGCCCTGCGGGGCACGGCGGGGGAGGAATTGACCGCCGAGGTCATGCTGTCTCTGGGCGCCCTTTTGGGGGAAGAGGGCCGGGTGGCCCTGGGCTGGGCCGGCGGGGAGGCGGCTGCCCTTCTGGGCCGCTCCGCCGCCTGTGGGGTCACTGCCGCAGGGGGGGAGGCCATTCTCTGCGACGCTCCCTGCGCCTCAGCCGGGGCCTGGCTGGGCCGGTTTTACGGCCTTCCCGTCACCCTTTTCGTCCAGCAGGACGGGGACATCGCCGAAGTACGGCTTTTTGATGAGAAGGGCCTTCCCCTGTCCCGGTCCCGCCAGCGGAAGCTGGAGGGGGCTCTGCTCCGGGGGGAGGCCACCCGGGTCCCCGCCAGCCGGGTGGGTCGGTTCCAGCAGATCAACGGGGCAGGCCCCGGCTGCGCCGGGGAGACCGCCCGAGTCAGCCGCCTGTCCTCCATGCCTCTGCGGCCCCTGGCGGTTCAGGTGGAGAAGGGGGAGGGGGCCAACGATATCCTGACCGCCGCCCTCACCGCTCTGGGGTGCCAGGTGAGCCGGGGCAGCGGCCGGGGGAAACCCACCTTTTCCGCCGACTGGGGCGGGTTCCGCCTGACCGTGTGGGACGAGGAGGGGCGGCGGATCGGGCCTGACCGGCTGCTGGTGCTGCTCACCCGCATTGAGATGGAAAACGGGGAAAAGACCGCCGTTCTGCCCGCCTGGGCCCCCACTGCCGCCGAGACGGTGGCGGAGGGGCTGGGGGGAAGACTGCTCCGGCTGGGCCGAGACGGGGCGGAGGCCCGGACGTTCTGGGAAAAGCAGGTCTGGATGTGGGACGGCATTGCCGCCGCCTGCCGGCTGTGCGCCCGCATGGGGCTGACCGGGGAGAGTCTTGCCCATCTGGACAGCGGCATTCCCCGTTTTGCCACCGCCCGGCGGGAGGTGCCCCTTCGCTCCGGCCGGGGGCGGGTCATGGGGGCCGCCCTGGCCGACAGTCCCCGTGTTCGCCGGGAGGGAGAGGGGGTCCGTATCCCCGCCGGGGATGGCTGGATCTATCTGGTCCCCGCCAGCCGCCGCAGCGCCCTGCGCATCATCGCCGAGGCCGCCGACATGGAGACGGCGGAGGAACTTTGCCATTTTTATGAGGAGAGGCTGCGGCGGTGGGATGAGGAGAATGGAGATAGGAGATAGGAGATATTGGGTGGTGCCGCTGCGCCGGGAAGTGCAGCTGCTTTCCGCATGATCACGGCAGCCCCCTGCCGGGAGCTTTCACTTGTTTGTTTTGTTGATTTTGGCCTGCCCGGCGGGGCCACGGCCCGGCCGCTGGGGGCAGGCTGTCTCTTGGCGGCTATGCCGCTTAGAGACAGTTCATACCCTGTGGGTGCTGTGCCGCCTTATGGATGGGGCGTGTCCCTTGCGGGGGAAATCGCTTTTTCTTTTGTGGGAAAGCGGGATGTGTTTACCTTACAGTTGGTTTTTTGCCTGCCCGGCAGGGGCTGTTTATCCGCCTGCCCGGCGGGGGCCACAGCCCAGCCGTTGGCGGCTTCGCCGCCTTACGGATGGGGCGTACCCCCTGCGGGTAAAACCGCTTTTTCTTTTGATTCAAAAGAAAAAGCGGTTCTGGACTCCGAAAAAGAAAAGGTAGACCAGTGGAAATCTTGGGGTGGTGCGGTACAACAGGATAGATTACCTATGCTGAGATGTTGTTCCTCGGGTGAAAGACTTTGGGCTATCCTTCTATCTTCGGCGGCTTGCGTTTGAGCGACCCGTGGTCCCCCCTTGCGCCACTGCCGTTGAGGGGGTGGAATACTGTACCACGTCCGTTGGTATCCACACCGCCTGGGTGGGGTGAGAGGTGGCCGGGCGGGTGAGGACATCTGCCCTACGGGGTAGGATGGTTTTTGATGAGAGGAACCGCCCCTCAAGCTGTGTAGGCAGAGGCGGGGCAATTTCAACGTGATTTCTTTAGTGTTCCTCTAACGGACGCACGGGTGCGGGGCAAGAGGGACCATGGGAGCGTAAAGACGTGTCGAGCCGATTCTAACACACTTGGTCTTGACCTTGGGGCTTTCTTGGGGAGTGTGAGGGGCCATTCTTTGGCCCGTCAAAGAATGGTCCCTCACAACCACGCAGTTGAAGGTTTGGCGTACACTCACCAACCAAACGCCATCCGCCCCTATGGGGGTGGGATGGTTTTTTGATGAGGGGAGCTACCCCTCAAGCTGTGTAGGCCGAGGCGGGTCAATTTCAACGTGATTTCTTTAGTGTTCCACCAACGGACGCACGGGTGCGGGGCAAGAGGAACCGTGGGGGCGTAAAGACGATACGAGCCGATTCTAACGCACTTGGTCTTGACCTGGGACTTTTCATGCTTACTCCCGCTTCATGAGCGAAGCGAGTTTAGCGGGAGTTAGTGCCGTAGGATTGCTGCGCAACTACCGGCTAAACGCTAATTGAGACCTGCTTTGCCGGAATGGGTATAGATGGTTTTCGGGATGGAATACTATTTTAGGGTGTACATTTTAGAAAAACTGTGCTATACTATACTATCACCATGTTCTTCTTCACATGGCTTTATGCGCTTTGAAGCGCTTTAGATAAGGCAATCGGATAGGGACGGATTTGGCGAGGGGAGGCCTCTCCTGAACGGCGATACAGGGCCGGGCAGGACCGGAGGCGGTCTCTGGCCTGATGTTGGCGCACGCTCCTTATCCTACATAGAAACAAAAACCTGTAATCAGAAAAGGAGTGTATCATTTACCAATGGCAGAAAAACTGAAAATCATCCCCCTTGGCGGTCTCAACGAGATCGGCAAGAACATGACCGTATATGAGTACGGCAACGACATGGTGGTGGTGGACGCCGGCATGGGCTTCCCCGATGACGATATGTACGGCATCGACGTGGTCATTCCCGATTTCACCTACCTGCTGAAAAACCGAAACCGCATCCGGGGCATCTTCATTACCCACGGCCACGAGGACCATATCGGCTCTTTGCCCTACCTCCTGCGGGAACTGAATGTGCCGGTGTACGCCACCGGTATGTCCGCCGGCCTTATCCGGCTGAAGCTGGAGGAGCATCACCTGCTGGGCAAGACCAAGCTGGTGGTGTGTCAGGCGGGGGATACAGTGAAGGCGGGGCGGTTCAGCGTGGAGTTCATCCATGTGAACCACTCCATCGCCGATGCGGTGGCCTTCGCCATCCACACCCCCGCCGGGGTGTGCATCCACACCGGCGACTTTAAGATCGACCCCACCCCCATCTCCGGCGGCATGATCGACCTGGCCCGGCTGGGAGAGCTGGGGCGGCAGGGGGTACTGGCCCTGCTCTGCGACTCCACCAATGTGGAGCGGCCGGGCTATACCAAGTCGGAGCGGAGCGTGGGCAACTCCTTCAATGCCCTGTTCCAAAACTGTGATGAGCGGATCATTGTGGCCACCTTCGCCTCCAATGTGGACCGCATCCAGCAGATCATCTCGGTGGCTGCCCGGTATGGCCGGAAGGTGGCCATCACCGGCCGCAGCATGGAGAATGTGCTGAAGGTCTCCACCGAGTTGGGCTATATGAGCGTCCCCGACGGGGTGCTGGTGGATATCAGTCAGATCAAGGGCCTGCCCAAGAACAAGGTGTGCGTCATCACCACCGGCAGCCAGGGAGAGACCATGTCCGCCATGACCCGCATGGCCTTTAACACCCACAAGCAGATCGAGATACAGGCGGGGGACCGGGTCATCTTCTCGGCCTCGGCGGTGCCGGGGAACGAGAACGCCATCGGCAACGTGGTCAACGAGCTTTACCGCAAGGGGGCCGAGGTGGTGGATGAGCGGCAGGGGGAACTGCACGTCTCCGGCCACGCCTGCGCCGATGAGCTGAAGATCATCCACGCCCTCATCAAGCCCAAGTATTTCATCCCCGTCCACGGCGAGCAGCGGCATCTGAAGATCCACGCCAAACTGGCCCAGGACATGGGCATGGACCCGAGAAACATCGTTATCACCGAGATCGGTAAGGTCATTGAACTGGGCCATAACGGGGTGAAGGTCAACGGCACCGTCCCCGCCGGCCGGGTCTTTGTGGACGGCTACGGCGTGGGAGATGTGGGGGCTGTGGTCCTCCGGGACCGGAAGCATCTGGCCGAGGACGGCATGATCGTGGTGGTCATCTCGGTCTCCGCCGACGACGGCGGCATCCTCTCGGGGCCGGACATTATCACCCGGGGCTTCATCTATGTGAAGGAGTCCGAGGGGCTGATGGAGGAGCTGCGCACCGTGGCCATGGAGGCGCTGGAGAAGAGCCAGCGGGCCAACCACTGGGACTGGAACGCCATCAAGGGCGACATCCGGGACGAGCTGAGCGGCTATCTCTTCAAAAAGACCCACCGCAACCCCATGATCTTGCCCGTGATCATGGAGGTATAAGGATCCATCAAAAGGCCCGCAGAGGTCTTGAAAAACCGCCCTGTCCGGGAAAGGACAGGGCGGTTTTTTCATGCGTGTTCCGGGGCCGGGTGGAGGCAACGAAGAGCAGAGGCTCCTGATACTCAAAAACTTTCACAAATTCAGGAAAGCAGACCTTTTCTTGCAGAAACAGGACAAAATCCACCTCGTTAGAGCCGCTGTTTCTGCCAAACAGATACTCTTCTTTAGTGCAAGCCACCCCGGGATAGGGGTGGCTTTGCGCTTGAGGAGGAAGTTTTTTCTTGCTCCCCATGAATATTTGTGCTACAATCAAAAACGCAACGGGATATCCCGTTTGTCTCCCCGTCGGGGAGACAAAGAGCATTACAGAAAAGGAGAAATGTACCATGGCAAAATTCAAGCCCGAAGCGGGCGAGACCCTCATCGGCAGCGGCACAATGGCCCTGCACCAAAAGCAGTTTCTCAACACCCGGTCCTTTGACGGCACCATCTATGTCACCGACCGCCGGGCCTGTTTCCAGATCCGGATGATGAAGGATCTGGAGATGGACCTGCCTTTGGAGCAGGTGAAGGGCTTTGGGGTGAAAAAGGCCATGATGATCACCACGGTGACCATCTACGGCCGGGAAGGGGAAAGCTACGCTTTCACCGGTTTTTCCGCCAAAAAGCTTCAGGACTGGCTCCGTCAGGCGGGGGTGCAGGAGCTATAAGGGGAGGCGGCTTCCCGCTTTGGGAGGCGGTCTGTCCGGCCGGGGTCAGGACCGTCGGTCGTTTTTTCACGTTCCATATTGCATTCCTTCGGAGATGGGAATATAATTATTTTATAAATTTGCGTTTTTGAGAAGAAGCTGTTACATAGAGGAGGAACCGTCATGACCGATTTGGAAAACAGACCCCACAAGGAGGAGCCTTGGGAGACCCCGGAGAAGCGGCGCACCCCGCCGCCGGGGGGACGCCCCGCCGGGGCGTCAAAAGGCCCGGGAACGCCTTCCGGCGGTCCCTTCGCCGAGGGGGCGGCAAACTATGTTGTGGGGGCCTTGGGAGCCTTCCTCGGGGCTGTTGTGGGGGCGCTGCCCACCCTGCTCACCGGGCTTTTCGGGTTTGTGTCCGGATGGCTGGCGCTGCTCATCCCCTTCGGGGCGAGAAAGGGCTATCAGATGTTTCACGGTCCCAGAAAGACCGGCTTTGCCTTTGCGCTGATACTGGTGCTGTCCGCATTGACGGCGGTGGGGGTGTGCTGCTGGCTCATCTGGCCTTACAGCCCGCTGGAGGCCGGCCTGGGCTTTTTCCTCATCCCCATTATTTTCAGCGTCATCGGCTCCTTCGGCTGCCGCCAGAGTCTGAAGCTCTACACCGAGCCGGGGCTGATGGAGGCGTTGACCCGGCGAGTCCGGGAGGACAATGGGGAGGAGAGGGCGCAGCAGGCGGCCTTCTACCCCTGTGACAAGCGGTGGACCACTCCCCTTCGGGTGAGTATGATGCTTTCCATGTTTCCCGAACTGGGGATAATGCTGGCCCTTCTTCTCTATGCCATGCCCACCAACTCCATGGCCTGGACCATGGCCTCTCTGGGGGCCTGTATCGGTCTGTTTGCCGTGATGTTTGTGATGATGTTTCCCCTGATGAGCCAACTTCAGGGACTTCAATACCTGTTTTTCCGCACCGCCGACGGCCGGCTGTGGCGGGTGATGCTGGCCCGGTTCAATACCATGGATACCTATCGCTTCTCCCGGAAGAATGCCTTCTGGACCGGTATGACCTGGGAGAAGCTGGATGAGGGGGAGCGGGAGCTGTTTCGCGCCTCGGCCCTTCGGGCGGCGGAGGACCTTGCCGGCGGGCGGATCTTCCCCGGCAGCCTTCTGAGCCGGGTGGTGATCCCCATGGAGGACGTGACCCTACGCAAAGAGACCCGCTGGTGCTGGAAGGTAAGCTATCGAGACGGTGCGGGAAAGACCCGCCGCATGACCATTCCCAAGACCTATCCCGGCTTCACCCCGGTGGAGGGGGATCAGGCGCCCCAGGGGGCCATGCCTTACCGCTGGGGGATGGTGGTCGTGGCCCTTGCCGTGACCTTTGCCTTTGCTCTGGGCGGCTGGGCCGTGGGGCGGCGCTGGGATGACCCTGCCCCCTCCCGGCGGCAGGAGGTCACTGCCGTCCGCATTCCCGAATCCAGCACCGCCTATGAGCATGACGGGGTGCGCTATCAGGTGGACAGCAGGTATGAATCCACCGATGAGGGTTTTTACATAGACGGCACAGGCAAGGATGACATTCGGCTCATGGTCACCGTCTACCACGGCATGGATATGCAAGGGGCCTGGGACCTTTTGACAGGGGGGTCCACCGCCGATGCCCGGAAGGCCTTGGGCAGTTATTTGGAATGGGACGGGGGGGAAGGGGTGCTGGTCCCTCTGGCCGAGGGGGGACAGGGCTGTTATTACAACATGCTTTCCCGTGAATTTTCCGTTGATAATAAGCCTTACCGGCTGTATCAGGGTATCGTTCTGGCACCGGATGGAACGGCAGTGCTGGTGGCCAGCGACAATGTGCAGGACCGGCAAAAAAAGGATGTGAAGGGGGATATCCTCTACATCCTCCAAAGCGTGGAGGTCACCCTGACCGGGGACAATTACCAGAGCCTCTTCCAGCCCGCTCCCGGCTATGACTACATGGGCATCGCCTACTACCGCACCGCCGATGGTCTGGGCTTCCGGGACGCCTACCTGCCCTACGGCGGGGAGCTGACCTACAACACCGACGGCACGGTGGTCACCGCCTTCGCCCACGGCATGACGGTGACCCAGACCATGGCCACGGCCTCCACCGCCAAAGAGGTGGTGGAGGAGGACTATGCCGCTCTGGCCGGGGAGGTGGACCTCTACGCCGACGGGGTTTCCGAGACCTATTATCTGGAGGACTATGACATTGCCTACAGGCAGGTGACCTGGTTTGAGGAAAACCGCACCCGGGTCCGGGTGGCGGTCCTCTACGCCGATACCCGGGGGGAGGGCAATTATCTCTCTGCCCGCATCGTTTACCACCCCGAGGCCTTTGACGAGGAGTATCCCGGACTGCTGGAGGAGCTGCGGGATGTGTTTGCCCTCGATCTGCCCCAGCTGGACCCCATGGAGTAAAATCTGAAATTCCCCTGAAAACAACAACACCGCCCCGGAGGAACCTTCCTCCGGGGCGGTGTTTCTTTTGGGTCAGCGGATAAAATTGGTCTGATTGCCCCGCTCGGCGGCGGGGAGGGGGACCCCGGCGGCCCTGCCGCTTTCCATGCACCGCAGCAGCCAGACCATGTTCCGGGCCAGATTCCGCATGGTCTGAAGCCCCTCGGCGTCCTCCAGCACCTCGCCGGGGGCGGTGCCGTGGGTCATGTTCCAGTAGGTGGAACTAACCACCGGCATTTGGGAGATACCAAAGTACTTATTCATCACGTCAAAGCTGGCCGAGGTGCCGCCCCGCCGGGCCACCGCCACGGAGGCGCCGGGCTTGTAGGCGAAAACGCTGCCGCTGCCGTAAAAGACCCGGTCCAGGAAGGAGAGGACCCGCCCGCTGGGGTGGGCGTAATATACCGGGGTGCCAAAGACAAAGCCGTCGGCCTGTCTGGCCTTCTCCACAAATTCGTGGACCGTGTCGTCGGTGAAAATACAGCCGGCGCCCTTCTCACGGCACTGGCCGCAGCCGATACAGTCCCGGATGGGGCCGCCGCCGAGCTGGAAAATCTCGTACTCAATGCCCAGCTTTTCCAGTTCCTTTCCCACTTCCAGCAGAGAGAGGTAAGTATTCCCCTGGGGCTTGGCGCTGCCGTTCAACATCAAAACTTTCATAGGGGTTCCTCCTGAATGGTCGGCGTATCCGCCGTTTTCTGATACCATTATACAGCCGGAAAGAGCGAAATACAACCGGGAAAACCCTGCCTCAAGGCCTTTTTTTGAAGGAGCTTTACAGTTTTTTGCTGAAATACAGGTTGGCGGCGGCGAAGGCCAGAACATAGAGGAGCAAAACGGCGAAAAGGGCCTGGAAGGCGGCTGGATTCAGGGGAAGGACCACAAAAAGGGCGGCGGCCACAAGGAAAAAGGTGAGAATGCCGGCCCACTCAAAGGCGGCGTGGAGGATGGTCCGTTCCCGCTCATCGGTCTCTTTGATGCGGACCTTTTTTCGGGCCGCAGGGTGGGTGAGCAGATACCGGGTGCGGCAAAGGAGAATGACCGCCCCGGCGGAAATGCCGCCGGCCGCGCCCAGATAGAACCCCTGGGCAAAGTCGGGCAGAGAACTGTTTGGCACCAAAAGAAAATAGCAGGCAAGGCCCACCAGCCCCACCGCCAGCAGGGCCAGCGCCGCCCCCTGCCGCCGGCGGAGGGAACGCTCAAAGTCCCCGCCGTCACAGAAAAGCAGTTTTGCCAACATAAGAATACTCCCTTTCAGCGGCCCAAGCGCCGCAGCTTATGGGTCCGGCACCGGTCAAACAAGGGCCGGAAGCGGGGCGAGCCGTAGAGCAGTCCCACAAAGGACAGCCCTGTCCCAAATCCGCAGAGCAGGTGGACCCACGGAAGCAGGCCTCCCTGAACCTCTGGCATGTTTTGCGCCAATCCCCCCAGACAAAGCAGGAGAACCCCCGCCGTATGGGCCGGGTTTTTCTGAAAATGACAGTCTTTCATTTCCCATCCTCCTCAAACAGAAAAACATCCTCGATGGTAAGCCCGAAATACCGGGCGATCTTATGGGCCAGCAGAAGGGAGGCGTTATAGCGGCCGCTCTCCAGAGAGATGATGGTCTGTCGGGTGACCTCCACCGCCTCGGCCAGTTCTGCCTGTGACATCCGCCGCTCCTTCCGCAGCTGGGCGATTCGATTTTCCATGGCAGGACCTCCTTTGAAGTAAAGTTCGCTTTACAATATGGAGTATAGCACGCTTTACATATGATGTCAAGCATATTTTACATCTACATTTGTAGAAAAACACCCCCCGGGCGGGATGCCCGAAGGGTGTTTTGGTTTCTTACCGGTGGCTGACCTTCCAGATATGGTCGGCGTATTCCGCCACCGAGCGGTCGGCGGCGAAGATGCCCGAGCGGGCGATGTTGAGAAGGCTCATTCTGTTCCAGAGTTTTTTGTCCAGATAGGTCCGGCCCGCCAGAGCCTGAGCCGAGCGGTAGCTTTCAAAGTCGGCCAACAGGAAGTAGGGGTCGGCGGGGCTGCCCTGACCGGAGAGCAGGCTCCGGGCCAGATCGGAGTAGCTGACATGGTCGTCAAAGCCGGCGGAGAGCTGGTCGATGACCGACTTGAGGGCGGGGTTTTGCATGTAGTACTCGTAGGGGCTGTACCCCCGGCGGCGCATCTCTTCCACCTCGTCGGCCTTGAGGCCGAAAAGGAAGATGTTTTCGTTCCCCAGCACCTGATGCATCTCCACATTGGCGCCGTCCAGAGTGCCGATGGTGAGGGCGCCGTTCATCATGAACTTCATGTTGCCCGTGCCGCTGGCCTCCTTGCCGGCGGTGGAGATCTGCTCGGAAATTTCGCTGGCGGGCATCAACAGCTCGGCCATGGAGACCCGGTAATTTTCCAGGAAAAAGACCTGGAGCTTATCTTTACAGGCCGGGTCGTTGTTTACCGTGTGGGCCAGAGAATTGATCAGGTGGATGATCTCCTTGGCCATGGCGTAGCCGGGCGCGGCCTTGGCCCCGAAGAGGTAGGTCTTGGGGGTGGGGAGGAAATCGGGGTCTTCGTGGAGTTTTTGACGGAGATAGATGATGTGCAGCACGTTGAGAAGCTGCCGCTTGTACTCGTGGAGCCGCTTGGCCTGCACGTCAAAGATGGCGTCGGTGTTCAGAACGATGCCGCTTTCCCGCTTGGCCCAGGCGGCGAACTTCTCTTTGTTGGCCTTTTTGATGGCGGCCAGCCGCTCCAGCACGGCGGCGTCATCGGCGTATTTTTCCAGCGTTTTCAGGGCCTGGGGCTGAAGAAGGTACTTGTCCCCGCCGCAGCAGTCCCGGATGAGGGCGTCCAGCTGGGGATTCACCTCGCTGAGCCAGCGGCGGTGGTCCACGCCGTTGGTCACATTCTGGAACTTCTGAGGGAAGAGCTGGTAGGCGTCATGGAACACATCGTTTTTCAGTATCTCACTGTGAAGGGCGGAGACTCCGTTGACGGCGGAGCAGGCGCAGATACACAGATTGGCCATGCGGCACTGGCCGCCCCAGAGGATGGCCATCTTCTCCACCCGGCCCATATCCCCGTGGGTGGCTTCCATCAGCTGGTTCTGATACCGGCCGGAGATCTCCAGAATGATTTGCCAGATACGGGGCAGCAGTTCTTCTATCAGGTCCTGGGGCCACCGCTCCAGCGCTTCGGCCAGAACGGTGTGGTTGGTGTAGGCAAAGCTGCGGCTGGTGATGAACCAGGCGTCGTCCCAGCTGTACCCCTCCTCATCCAGAAGGATGCGCATCAGCTCCGGGATGGCCAGAGTGGGGTGGGTGTCGTTGATCTGCAGAATATGTTTTTCGTGGAAGTTGCGAAGGGTGCCGTACTCGCTTTTATGCTTGCGGCAGATGGACTGGACCGTGGCGGAGGAGAAGAAGTACTGCTGCTTGAGCCGCAGGGACTTGCCCTCCCGGTGGTTGTCAGCGGGGTAGAGCTGTTTGGAGATGATCTCGGCGTTGGCCTGCCGCTCCATGGCCTTGAGGTATTCCCCCCGGTTGAAGAAGTTCAGGTCCACCGGCTCAGCGCTCTGGGCCTCCCACAGCCGCAGAACGTTGCCCTGCTCGGTACCGTAGCCGGCAATTTGCATATCCCGGGGCACCGCCAGCACGGTGGTATAGCCGGTGTGCTGGATGGAGTGGGAGCCGTCGGGATTCCACACATCCTCCACCTTGCCGCCGAAGCGGACCTGCTCGGCCTTATCCATGTGGGTGATGAGCCAGGTGGAACCAAGTTTCATCCAGTTGTCGGGCAGCTCCTCCTGCCTGCCGTCGATGATCTTCTGTTTGAAGAAGCCCAGCTCGTAGCAGATGGAGTAGCCGGTGATGGGGATGTTCAGGGTGGTGGCGGCATCCAGATAGCAGGCGGCCAGCCGGCCCAGACCGCCGTTGCCGAAGCCGGCGTCCGGCTCCTCCTCAAAAAGATCGGCGGCCTGGAAGCCAAGGGCCTCCACCGCCTCGGTCAAGGGCTGGATCAGGTCCAGGTTATAGGCGTTTTTCCGCAGGGAACGACCCATGAGAAACTCCATGGACAGGTAATGGACCCGCCGGCCGTGGGCGCTTCGGACCTGCTCGGCGGTTTTGATGTGCCGCTCGGCAATGATGTCCCGGACCACCAGGGCGCAGGATTGGAACATCTGCTCGGCGGTGGCCTCGGACACGTCCCGGCCATAGTTGCGGCGGAGCTTTCCGGTGATCAGCCCGGTCAGTTCCTGTTTGGTGTACTTATGCAAGAAGAGTCACTCCATTTCGGTAAAATCAGCAAAAGAAAGGGCCGTTTCATCTTAACACAGCGGGCCTTGACTGTCAAATCAGAGCATCCCGGAGAGGTTTGTCCTGCGGCGGGATATGGGCATTTTGCCCGCTGGGATGAAGGCATTTTTGTGGAAAAGTCCCTTTGAAGCCTTCTGGGGATGTATGATAAAATAAGATATATGATGGGAGGTGTGCGGTGATGTTTCAGGTCGGGGAGTATGTGGTCTGCGGCAGCAGGGCCGTTTGCAGGGTGGAGGCCATAGGGCCGCTGCGGTTCAAAGAGTGCGGCGGGGGAGAATACTACATCCTGTGCCCTCCCTTTACCAGCAGCGAGGAGAAGATCTATGTGCCGGTGGATACCGCCCTGCCCATCCGGCGGATCGTGACCGGGCGGGAGGCACTGGAGGCCCTGTGCTGTCTGGAGGAGGCAGGGGAGGGGCCGGGAGCGGAAAATCCCCGGATGCCGCTGGAGCGTTACAAAGAGATGCTTTCCTCCTGTGATATCAGGGAGGAATTGAAGCTGTTTAGGGAGCTGTACCGGAAGGAACAGGGGACCGGAGAGGGCAGAAAGCGACTGACCCAGGCCGATGTGACATACTATAAGCTGGCGGAGCGGCTTTTATGTGATGAATTTTCCCTTGCGCTGGGGGAGACCTGGGAGCGTGTCATGGAGCGGCTCTATGATGCGGTATCCGGCCGAAGGGGGTAAAAACAAACGCCTGCTTCAGCCGGAAGAGGGCCGGAAACGGGTCAAAAAGCCGGGCAAAAGATGCTGTTTTGGAGGGATCTCCTTGCAAAAAACAGGCTTTTGCCCGGCATTTTTATGTCTGCTATGTCCCGGAGACCCAGCCGTAGACCTCCTCATACTGCTTTGCCGAGGCATCCCAGGAAAAGTCGGCGGTCATGGCGTTTTGCTGGAGCTGTTTCCAGGCCTTGGGGTCGGCGTGGTACAGCTCCACCGCCTGACGGGTGACCCAGACCATGTCACCTTTATCTACATTTGTAAAAGTAAAGCCGGTGCCCTCCCCGGTAAACTTGTTCCAGGGCTGTACAGAGTCCTTCAGCCCGCCAGTCTCCCGGACGATGGGCAGTGTGCCGTAGCGCATGGCGATCATCTGGGAAAGGCCGCAGGGTTCAGATACCGAGGGCATGAGGAACAAATCGGCGCCGCCGTAGATGGCGGTGGAGACGGCGTCGGAGTACATGATCTGGGCGGAGAACCGGCCCGGATACTGCCATGCGGCGGCACGGAAGGCCTCCTCATACCGCCACTCTCCGGTGCCGAGGACCACCATCTGGGCTCCGGTGGCCATAAGCTCAGGCAGGGCGTCCACCACCAGATCAAAGCCCTTGTGGGGGACCAGACGGGAGACGCAGCCGATGACGGGGACGTTGGGGTCCATAGTCAGCCCCGCCAGCGCCTGCAAAGCGGCTTTGCAGTCCTTTTTCCCCTTGAGCTGTCTGGCGTTGAAGAGCCGGGGCAGCCGCTGGTCCCGCCAGGGGTCGTAACGCCCCACATCGATGCCGTTGAGGATGCCCCGCAGCTTGTGGGCGTTGTCGGCGATGACCCCGGCCAGACCGTGAGCATAGAAATCGTAACGGATCTCCTGAGCATAGGTGGGGGAGACGGTGGTCACATAGTCGGCGGCGTAGATGCCGCCTTTCATCAGGTTGATATCCCCATAGTAGGAGAGCATCCTCTCGTGGAAATAGCCGCCCGGCAGGCCAAAGAGGTCGGTCAGAAGGTCCCGGCCGTAGCGGCCCTGATATTCGATGTTATGGATGGTGAAAACGCTTCTGGCTCCCATCAGCTCGGGCACCCGCTGCCGCTCTTCCAGAAGATAGATGGGCACAAGGGCGGTCTGCCAGTCGTTGCAGTGGATGACGTCGGGGGAGAAGCCCAGATGGCCGGGGGATTCGATGACCGCACGGGAGAAAAAGGCGAACCGCTCGGCATCGTCATAGTGGCCGTAAATGCCGCTTCGCTTGAAATAGTATTCGTTGTCCACGAAGTAGTAGGTGACCCCGTCCCGTTTCAGTTCAAAGATGCCGCAGTAGGGAGTCCGCCAGGCCAGATGGACGCTGAAATTTTGCAGATAGGTCATCTGTGCCCGCCAGTCTTTTCCGATGCCCTCGTAGAGAGGGAGCATGACCCGCACGTCATGACCCAGCCGGGCCAGAGCCTGAGGGAGAGAGCCGGCCACGTCGGCCAGCCCGCCGGACTTGATAAAGGGAGCGACTTCGGATGAGGCAAAGAGGATGTTCATGGTGACCTCCCGGATACATGAAAGTGGGTGGAAAGGGGGTTACAGGATGCCGGTCAGGTCATAGGCCGCCAGCCACCGGCCGGCCTTTTCGCAGACGGCCTGAAGGCAATGAGGCTCAAAGGGGCTTTCCAGCCCGGCGTTTTCCAGAAGACGGATGAAGGTCTCGCTGCCCCCCTGACGGGTGTAGGCCAGGTATTTCTCCCAAGCGGCAGGCCGGTCCTCCTGAAGCATGGCCCAGAATTGCAGCGCCACCGTCTGGGCCAGACAGTAGTCAATGTAGTAAAAGGGGCTGGAGTAGATATGGTGCTGCCGCTGCCAGCCCTGCCCCTCGGCGTAGAAGGGGATGTCCCCGTCCAGCTTCATCCAGGGCATATACACCCCCAAAAGTTCCTTCCAGACCCCGTGGCGCTGGGCGGGGGTCATATCGGGACGGGCATAGACCTCATGCTGGAAATGGTCCACCAGCGTGCCGTAGGGGATGAAGGTGAGGGCGGCGGCCAGATGGCTGTACCGGAACTTCCGGGCATCGGGGCCGAAGAAGCCCTCTGCCCAGGGCCAGGCGATAAACTCCATGGACATGGAGTGTACCTCGCAGGCCTCCATGGTGGGCCAGACATAGCTTGTGGGCACCCGGTCCCGGTTCAGCCAGCAGTCAAAGGCGTGGCCGGCCTCGTGGGTGACCACCTCCACATCCCCCTGAGTGCCGTTGAAGTTGGCGAAGATAAAGGGCGCCCGATGGTCGGGGAGGAAGGTGCAGTAGCCGCCGCCGGCCTTGCCCGGCGTGGAGAGCACGTCCAGAAGCTCCCCTTCCAGCATGGTGCGGAAGAAGAGGCTGGTCTCGGGAGACAGTTCATCGTAAAACTTCCGGCCCTGGGCCAGAATGTCCTCCGCCGTGCCAACGGGCCTGGGGTTGCCCGAGCGGAACTCCAAAGCGTTGTCGGCAAAGCTCATGGGGTATTCCTTGCCCAGCCGCCGGGCCTGGGCTTTGTAAATGCTGTCGGCCACGGGGACCAGATATTGGACCACGGCGGAGCGGAATTTCTCCACGTCCTCCTTGGTGTAGCAGTTGCGGCCCATCCGGTAATAGCCCAGAGCGGTATAGCCCTCGTAGCCCAGCTTTTTGCCCATGGCGTCCCGCAGCTTTACCAGCCGGTCGTAGATGTGGTCCAGCCGGGGCTGATTGTCCTTATACCACTGTCCCTCCGCCTTCCAGGCAGCCAGACGGCGGGCGTCATCGGGGTCGGATTTGAAGGGGGTCAGCTGGGAGAGGGTGTAGCTCTGCCCTTCAAAGGGGATCTGGGCGGAGGCCAGCAGTTTTTCATATTCCTGGGTCAGATCATTCTCCTGCTGCAGCTCCGGAATGATCTCCGGGGAGAAGGTTTTCAGGGCGATCTCGGCGTTGAGGAACATCACCTCGCCGTATTCCCCGGCGAACCGGGGGCGGAAGGGGGAGTCCAGCATGGCCTTTGTCCAGTCCTGAAGGTAGGCCTCCAGCTCCGGCCCGGCCTCGTTCCAGAATTTTTCCTCCCCGTCGTAAAAAGCGTCCCGGGTGTCGATGGAATGGCGGATGGAGGACAGTGTCTGCATGGTCTCAATGTGCTTTTGCAGCGTTTCCATCTCCAGAAAGACGGTTTTGGCCGCTTCATAGCTGTCGGACTCCTTCAGCCGTTCGGTAAGGGCGGTCAACTGGCTTTTCAGCACCTCCGGGTCGGGGCGCTGGTAGGGCATCTCATGAAATTTCACGGTAAATTTCTCCTTTTGCCTGGGTTGGATAAAAAGGCTGTGGGGCGTGCCGCAGGGTGCACCCCACAGTCTTTGCTTATACGATCTCGTTTTTGGGGATCACCAGAGGATAGGTCTCGTGGCCCATCAGCATCCGGCCCGGATTGATCCGGACGTTCTTATCGGCGATGACATGGCGCAGTGTGGCGCCGGGCTGGACGGCGGTGCGCTGCATCAGGATACAGTTTTCCACCACCGCTCCCTTTTCCACCCGGACGCCTCGGGAGAGGATGGAGTTGATGACGGTACCCTCCACGATGCTGCCGTCGGATACCAGAGAGTTCATCGAGCGGGCCTCCGGTCCGTAGTACACCGAGGGGTTGGCCTGGTCCTTGGTGCGGATGGGCCGGTCGGTGCGGAAGAGGGAGGAGCGGACGGCGGGGTCCAGCAGCTCCATGCTCCGGGCGTAATAGCCCACCACGGTCTGGATCTGGGCGGCGTAGCCGTCAAAGAGGAAGGTGCGCATATCCAGCCGGGTATTGTTTTGCAGCACCCCCTGACTGAAGGAGGGCACGTCGTGGGAGGCGCACTGGTCCACCAGCGTCAGCAGCAGGGACTTGGAGAGGATATAGGTCTCCAGACCGGCCTGCCCTGTGGGGGCGGCGGGGCCTACCTCCACGTCGGTGACCCGCCCTTCGGCATCGGTGGTGAAGAAGGTGGTCAGCCGGGGGTCCGCCGTGGTTTTGGAAGCGGTAACGGCGGTGATGTCGGCGTGGGTGGCAAGGTGGCGTTCAAAGGCCTCGGCAATGGGCAGGTTGGCTGCCAAATCGCCGGAGGAGAGGATCACATAGTCCTGCCGGATGTCCTGAAGGTAGGAGTAGACTCCGGCAAGAGCGTCCATCCGGCCCTGATAACGGTTGCCGTGATGCTTGCCCGAGAAGCTGAAGGGGGGCAGGATGCGCAGTCCGCCCCGTTTGCGGCTTAGATCCCAGTCCTTTCCGGAGCCCACATGGTCCAGCAGGGACTGGTAGGAGTTATAGACGATGATGCCCACATCGCTGACGCCGGCATTGACCAGGTTGGAAAGGGCAAAATCGATGAGCCTGTACCGGCCGCCGTAGGGCACCGAGCAGGCGTTGCGGATACGGGTCAGCTCCCGCAGTTCGGGACTTTCCCGATAGGCGAAAATGATGCCGTGAAGGTCGTTCATGCCATCACCCCCTTCACATTTCTCGTGATCATGGCGCCGCTTGCCACCTGGGCGCCGTCGCCCACCTTCAGGTCCTGGGCCACCACGGCGATGCCCCAGTCCTCCTCATCGGTCCTGTCGCCGCCCACATGGGCATCCTCCCCGATGACGGAGCGCTCGGCCACGATGGCGTATTCCACCACGGCGCCTTTCTTTACCACTGCGCCGGGCATGAGGATGGAGTAACGGACGGTGGCGCCCTCCTCCACGGTCACAGAGTGGAAAAGGACGGAGTGGTCCACCGTTCCGTAGATCTCATCGCCGCTGGTGACCAGGGAGTGGGTGATCTCCGCTTTTCCGCCGGTGAAATGGGGCGGCCGGGCCGAGACCCGGGCGTAGATGGGCCAGTCGGGGTCATCGATATCCAAAGAGCCGTTGGGGGCCAGCATATCCATGTTGGCGTTCCACAGCGAGTCGATGGTGCCCACGTCCTTCCAGTAGCCCCGGAAGCGGTAGGCGGTCATGACCTCCCCGGCGGCCAGCATGGCGGGAATGACGTTTTTGCCGAAGTCGTTGCTGCTCTTTTCGTCCTTCTCGTCTGCGATCAGATAGTCCCGCAGCTTGCTCCAGGTGAAGATATAGATGCCCATGGAGGCCAGATTGCTCTTGGGCTTTTTGGGCTTCTCTTCAAACTCATAGACGTTGTCGTTTTCATCCACGTTCATGATACCGAAGCGGGAGGCCTCCTCCAAGGGGACCTCCATCACCGAGATGGTGCAGGCCGCCCCCGCCGCCTTATGGCGGGCCAGCATCTGGGAATAGTCCATTTTGTAGATATGGTCCCCCGACAAAATCAGGACGTATTCAGGGTCGTACTGCTCCAGAAAGTCCAGATTCTGATAGATGGCGTTGGCGGTGCCCTTGTACCAGCTGCCCTTCTCGTCCTCCTGAACATAGGGGGGGAGCACATGGACCCCGCCGTCGGACACGTCCAGGTCCCAGGGCAGGCCGGAGCCTATGTATGCGTTCAGCTCCTGGGGTTTGTACTGGGTCAGTACGCCCACGGTGTCAATGCCCGAGTTGACGCAGTTGGAAAGGGGGAAGTCGATGATGCGGTATTTGCCCCCAAAGGGGACGGCCGGTTTGGCCACCTTACTGGTCAGGGCCTTCAACCGGCTGCCCTGGCCGCCGGCCAGCAGCATGGCAACACATTCCTTTTTCACGTTTCGATCACCTCGATGATTGATAAGAGCGGGGAAACAACGATAACAAGCAGACAGGTGTCTGGATTGCTTCATGGGGGGAGGCGGGAGAGTGGTATGTGCGCTCCGCCTTCCGACAAAAGACGGCTTACTTTTTTGTCCCTTTTCCTACGGCCTTCTTTGCCGGGGCTTTCTTCTTCTCCTCCCCGGCGGCCCTGGGCTTGCGGGTGGGGTTCTTTCTGGCGCAGCGCAGGATGACGCCCGCCATGGGGGGCAGGTCCACCTGAATGGACTGCTCCTGGTCATGGCAGGGGACCGGTTCGCTGGCGATCAGCCCTTTGTTTCCAAGGCCGCTGCCGCCGAAGGCGGCGTCATCGGAGTTGAGGAGCACCTGATACTTTCCCCCCGCAGGGACCCCCACCCGGTAGCCGTTCCGGTGGACGGGGGAGAAGTTGATGAGGACCACCAGAAAGTTCCCGGCCTTGTCCCGGCGGAGGAAGGAAAGGGTATTGGCCCCGGCGTCATCGGCTTCCAGCCACTGGAAGCCCTGCCAGTCAAAGTCCTCCTCCCACAGCTCCCTGCGGGCCAGATAGAGGTTGTTGGCGGCGGAGAAGAAGGCCTTCATATCCCGGTTTTCCTGATTTTGCTCCAGCAGGTGCCAGTCCAGAGAGTGTTCGTAATGCCACTCGTTCCACTGGCCGAATTCGCTGCCCATCATCATCAGCTTTTTGCCCGGATGGGTGAGCATATAGGTGTAAAAGGCCCGGACGCCGGCAAATTTTCCGGTGTATTCTCCGGGGATCTTGTTGAGGAGGGAGCCTTTCATGTGGACCACCTCGTCATGGCTCATGGGGAGGACGAAGTTCTCCGAAAAGGCGTACATGAAGGAGAAGGTCAGGTCCCGGTGGTTGTATTGCCGGAAGTAGGGGTCCAGCTTGATGTAGTGGGTCACGTCGTTCATCCAGCCCATGTTCCACTTCAGGTTGAAGCCCAGACCGCCGTCCAGACCGCCCTTGCCCACAGGCTTGGTCACGTTGGGCCAGGCGGTGGACTCCTCGGCGATCATCAGCGTATCCGGGTGGGCGGCGAAGACGGCGGTGTTCAATTCCTGAAGAAAGCTGACCGCCTCCAGATTTTCGTGGCCGCCAAAGACGTTGGGGACCCATTCACCCTCCTGACGGTTGTAGTCCAGATAGAGCATGGAGGCCACCGCGTCCACCCGCAGGCCGTCAATATGATACTGCTCCAGCCAGAACAGAGCGGAGGAGAGGAGGAAGGAGCGGACCTCATTTTTCCCATAGTCAAAGACCATGGTGCCCCACTCTTTATGCTCCCCTTTCCGGGGGTCGGCGTACTCGTAGCAGGGCTGGCCGTCAAATTGATAAAGACCAAAGCCGTCCTTGGGGAAGTGGGAGGGCACCCAGTCCAAAATCACCCCAATGCCGGCCTGATGCAGCTGGTCCACCAGATACATAAAGTCGTGGGGGGTGCCGAAACGGCTGGTGGCGGCAAAGTAGCCGGTACACTGATAGCCCCAGGACATATCCAGCGGGTGCTCGGTGACGGGCATCAGCTCCACATGGGTGAAGCCCATCTCTTTCACATAGGGTACCAGATACTCCGCCATGTCCCGGTAGGAGAGAAATTCATCCGCTCCGGTACGCCGCCAGGAACCCAGATGGACCTCGTAAATATTGAGGGGGGAGGTGTAGACCGGGTTGGCCTTCCGCCATTCCAGCCATTTTTCATCGCCCCAGCCGTAGCCGCTCAGGTCGTAGACCTTGGAGGCGTTTCCAGGCCGGGTCTCGGCGTGGAAGGCAAAGGGGTCGGCCTTGGCCAGCACCCGGCCGTCGGCGGTGTGGACGGCGTACTTATATGCGGCATAGCGATCCAGCCCGGGCACGAAGCCCTCCCAGACACCGGCGCCGATGGGAGCCATGGGACAGGCCGCCTCCGCCCAGCCGTTGAAGTCCCCCATGATGTGGACCGCCCCGGCATGGGGAGCCCAGACCCGGAAAACATAGCCCTCCCGGCCGCCCTGGGTCGCCGGGTGGCAGCCCAGAAAGTCATGGAGATGGGTGGCGCGGCCTGCGGTAAAGGCATCCAGAGGAGACGGGGCGGGGGAGATTTTTTTGGTTGGCATGAGATGACCTCCATGGAAATTGGTAAAAAATAACAAATTAAAGAAAGGAAGAAAAAAGGAACTATAAAACATACACAAAAAGAAGGGAAAACTTTAGGTGATTTGTATAAATTATACAACCAAACGGGGGAAAGGTCAAGGACAGAATGGTCAGGCCCTCATTTTTTTGTTGCCGCCTTCCGGCGGAAGGTGAGAATGGCACAAAAATAGCCTTTTTCATTTTTGTGTTGTTGAGCGTGTCATTCTTGCTCCTTCGTCAAAATAACAATGCGGACAGTCATCCATGATGGATAACTGTCCGATAAAAGGAGTTTGTTAACGGGTTGAAAACTCGTGGAGAATACATATTTTCCCAAGGATATGCAGATTGAATTCTTCTAATCTTTCTGCCGGGATCCATAACTCTTTATGATGCACCTCTCCGACCTGATGAATTTCAAATTGCCCACAATAAGTATCATCAATTTCAAACTTTGTCACATAACCTTTGTGGTCATCGTTATATTTTGCATTCCAGCCTGATGCAATTTCTACTGCGTATTCCTCAGTGAGAACGGGATAAAAAATGGGTTGTTCAGGTAATCTGGGCGGGAACTTGCTATAATTACTTTCCTCTATGAGTTTTAATTCTTTTGTGCCGACGGGCCTATATAAAATCATTTCGCCATCGCCTCCGTCAATTCCAACTCTATTTGTATCATGGAACATTCTGCAGGTCAATCCCCGATCAGTGAAATTGCCAATGTAAGAATACAGCAATCAAAAGGAAAAAGACGTAAAAACAGCCCCGTTTTGTGGAAAAACGGGCTGTTTTTACGTCTTTTCCGTTGCCTGCTCCGGGTCCTTTCGCCGGGCCAGGTTTTCCTCCAAAGAACGCTCCGGGCGGCTGTTGACCGCCTGACTTTGGATGGTGATCCACTCCGCCAGAGCCTCCAGTCCCTCCGGAGTCAGGGGGAATTGGGCCGTCTCCTCCACCTGGGAGAACTCATAGGCCCAGGGGCCTTCCCAGCCCTCGGCGGTCAGGATGCCGTTTCCCTCCTCATCGGTGAGGGTGGGTACGATGCGGTAACGCAGCCGCCCGGCACTGGAAAGCCAGGCGTTCCTGTTCTGGAAATGGGAGAGGACCGGCAGAAAGAATTCGGCCATAAAAGGACTCCTTTCGGGTGTTTTAGCCAGTATATCATAAAAAGGGGAAAAAGGGAACGGGAAGGAAAATTTTTCGTCTAAAGGTGTAACGAAACAGGACCGAAATCCCACTTTAAGGGTGAAAGGCCTTTTGAGACAGGAACGGGGAGGCGTGGGCAAATGGAGGACGAGACCATTGTAGAGTTGCTGTACCGCCGGGATGAGGGGGCGTTGGAGGAGCTGGAGGGGAAATACGGCCCCGGGCTTCTCCGGCTGGCGGGGCGGTTCCTCAAAAGCCGGGAGGACGTGGAGGAGGCGGTGAACGACACCTGGCTGGCGGCATGGAATACCATCCCGCCCCAGCGGCCGGAGCATCTCTTTGCCTATCTGGCCCGGCTCTGCCGCTTTGCCGCCTTGGGGCAGGTGGATCGGCTCACCGCACAAAAGCGTTCGGCCACGGTGGTGGAGCTGAGCGGGGAGCTGGAGCAGTGCCTGCCCGACCCGGCGGCGGAGCGGCGAATGGAGGAGGGAGAGGTCACGGAGGCCATCAACGGCTTTTTGGCCGCTCTGGACAGGGAAAAGCGGGTCATATTCCTGCGCCGTTACTGGTATGGCGACCCCGTCCGGGAGATCGCCCACAGGATGGGGATGGGGGAAAGCCGGGTGAAAACCACCCTCTTCCGCCTGCGGAAGAAACTGAAGGAACATTTGGAACAGGAGGGTATTTTTCTATGAATCAGAATGGGATGATGCTTTTGCGCGCCATGAACGGGGTGAGAGCCGCCTACATTCAGGAGGCGAAGGAGACCGGGAAGGAAAGGACGGGGCCGCGGATGAGATACTTTGCCGCTGCGGCCTGTCTCTGCCTTGCCCTGTTGGGAGCCTTGCGGGCGGGGCTGCCCGGGGCATTGGGTCCCAAGCCTCCGATGGGGCCGGCGGTGGTGCCGGTGGAAAGCGAGGTGCCTGGAGAAGTCCATGCCGGCACAGAGACTCAAAGCCCTGATGACCGGCAGGTCACCATCCGTTGGCGGGACGTGGTGGTGAACGAATCGGCGGGGCTGAGCGCCGACGCCACCCGGCTCTACATGGACCCGGCTCTTTATGAGGCAGAGCACTGGGACATGGACCAGGTGCGGGAATACTTCGGCTGGGAGTTGGCCCCCGCCTATATCCCCGAGGGCCTCACCGGAGGCGGCCAGGGGGTGGGCCTTACCATCTACCGGGATAAGGCCACCGGGGAACTGCTCGAGGACCAGGCGGGCCGGGGCTTCTGGGTGGATTTCTGGGAAGACGGCAGCCCCAAGTCGGACGACGACATTGTGATCCCAAAGGGATTTACCGTCACCGCCTCCAGGCTGGGCATTCTCCACTGCGGCCTTCTCCCCGTGGAGGAGGAGCGCATCACCCAGTTTGACCGCACCGATGTGACCATCACCCACGCCAGCCTGCCCTATGGCCCCTTCGACCCCACCCAGAAGGACCCCAGCGGCCTCTATAACAAGCCCGCCGGTTACTATGATGTCTATGTGGCCGCCTTTACCCTGGACGGGGTGGAGTACGAGGTGGCGACCCAGCGGCTGGAGCTGGAGGAGCTCATCAAGATCACCGCCTCTATCATCTCTCCCACCGAGGATATCATCGTGGGCGTAGGCTGCGGGATGCCGTAACAAAAAGGCAGAGGATACACACAGTATCCTCTGCCTTTTTAATAGCTGTTGATGGGGATGGAGCCGTCGTCCTGGCCCTTTTCGATGGCCCGGATGACCATGTCGTAGCCGTAATGCTCGTCCACCTGGATGTGGACGATATCCCCCAGTTTTTTACCCAGCAAGGCCCGGCCCACCGGGGATTCCCGGCTGATGATACCCTTTAAAGGGTCCTTCCGCATGGTGGTGACCACCTGTAGGACCTCGGTCTCACCGTCTTCGGGAAGGTAGACCGTCACCCTGTCATAGAGGGCCACACCGCCGTTTTTGCCCCCCTCGTCGATGACCCGGGCGGTGCGGATCATGTTCTCCAGAAAGCGGATGCGGCTCTCGTTTTTGTTCTTTTCCTGCTTGGCGGCTTTGTACTCGAAATTTTCGCTTAAGTCACCGAAAGCCCGGGCTACCTTTACCGCCTCCAGCAGCTTGGGCCGCAGGACGATGCGCCGCTCGTCCAGCTCTTTTTGCATCAGTTCAATGTCTTTTTTGGTCAGGGCGTTGTGCATGGGGACCTCCTTTTTTCAAAAATGCAGTCAGCATTTCAGTTGGCATTTTGGAACGTGACGAGAGAGGGCGGGACAGCCGACGGCGCTTATGCTCCCTGAGTGGTAAAGCCATCAGGGGAGAGGAAGTCGAACCCAGAGGGGTTCGGCGGCTTCCGGTTCGCAGACCAAAACAAACGGGCCACCCAAAGGGTGACCCGTTTGTTTTGGTGCACGAGGTGGGACTCGAACCCACACGTCCTTGCGAACACCGGCACCTGAAGCCGGCGAGTCTACCAATTCCACCACTCGTGCAAAGTGGCCTTGTTCGGCACGAATGATACTATACCATATTCAAAGGGGTTTGTCAACAGCCATTTTTCCGCTTTTAGGGAAAATCTGCGCCGAAATTTTTGTGTCTCTTTTCGGAAGAAAAGCGGTCCGGCAGAGGGAAGTTGCCGGACCGCCTGATTTTATATTGCCCCGAAATGTTCCTTCAGCTTCTGGAAGGTCTCGGCGCTGATGTCATGTTCCACCCGGCAGGCATCCTCGGCGGCCTGGGCTTCGCTGACCCCCAGCTCTACAAACCAGCGGGTAAGGAGCTGGTGGCGCTCGTAGATGCGCGCGGCGATCTCGAGGCCCTTTTCGGTCAGTTCCAATGCGCCATCGGCGCTCATGGTCAGCTTCTCATCTTCCCGCAGCAGCTTCACCGCCCGGCTGACGCTGGGCTTGGAAAAATTGAGATGCCGGGCCACGTCGATAGAGTGGACAACGCCCTTTTGCTGTTTCAGTACCAAAATGGCCTCCAGATAGTCCTCGGCGGATTCCTGTATCCTCACATGACCGCCCCCTTTCTTCTATTCAGTCTATCACAAAAGGGGGGAAAAGGCAAGTCTTTACAGTCCCCACGCTCCTGCGAGAGCGGTGGTGAGGGCACACAGGACCACCCCGAAGGCGGTTGGGAGGGCGGCGGCCAAGGCGGTCCATTTCCAGCTTCCCGTCTCCTTATGGATGGTAAGCAGGGTGGTGGAGCAGGGCCAGTGGAGGAGGGAGAAAAGCATCACATTGACGGCGGTGAGGGTGGTCCATCCGTTGGCCAGAAAGAGCTGCCGCATGGATTCCAGACTGCCCAGCTCCAAAAGGCTCCCCTGGGCCAGATAGGCCATGAGGATGATGGGGATGACGATCTCGTTGGCGGGAAAGCCCAGGATGAAAGCCATGAGGATGACTCCATCCAGCCCCAAAAGGCGGGCGAAGGGGTCCAGCGCCCCGGCGCAGTGGGCCAGAAGGGTGGCCTCCCCCACCGTCACATTGGCCATGACCCAGATGAGAAGCCCCGCCGGGGCGGCCACCGCTGCCGCCCGGCCCAGAACGAAGAGGGTCCGGTCGAAGATGGAGCGGACAATGACCTTGCCCACCTGGGGCTTGCGGTAGGGGGGCAGTTCCAGCGTGAAGGAGGATGGCATTCCCTTCAGCACCGTGGCAGACAAAAGGCGGGTGGCGATGAAGGTAAGGCCGACCCCCAGCAGGATCACCCCGGTCAGCAGCAAGGCGGAGCGGACCGAGGCCCCCAGCCCGCCGGCGGTGCCCACAAAGAACATGGTGAGGATGGCGATAAGGGTGGGGAAGCGGCCGTTGCAGGGGACAAAGCTGTTGGTAAGCACGGCCAGCAGCCGCTCCCGGGGGGAGTCGATGATGCGGCAGCCCACCACTCCGGCGGCGTTGCAGCCAAAGCCCATGGCGGTGGTGAGAGCCTGCTTTCCGCAGGCGCCGCAGGAGCGGAAGGACTTATCCAGGTCATAGGCGATACGGGGGAGATAGCCCACATCCTCCAATAGAGTGAAGAGAGGGAAGAAGATGGCCATGGGGGGCAGCATGACGCTGACCACCCAGGCCAGCACCCGGTAGACACCCAGCACCAAAGCCCCGTGGAGCCAATCGGGAGCATGGAGGGCCGTAAAGAGCTCGGTAAGGCGGTCCTGAAACCAGAAAAGGGCCTGGGAAAGCAACTGGGAAGGGTAGTTGGCCCCTACGATGGTGAGCCAGAAGATCCCCGCCAGCAGGGCGACCATGATGGGGTAGCCGGTGGCCCGGCTGGTGAGAAGGCGGTCCAGCGCCCGGTCGGTGTGGTCATAGGCTTCCCGGTCGAAGGTCACCACCCCGCAGCACAGCCGCCGGGCGGCGGAGAGGAGGGCGGAGACCATGAAGTCCCGGATGCGGTCGGCGTCAAAGCCCCAGGAGGCCAACTCACTGCGCTGGGCGGAGAGACAGGCGGCAAGGGCCTGCTCCTCCATGAGTTCCACCCCCAGAAAGGCCGAGGCTGAGGCGGCCAGGCTCTCGTCCCCCTCCAGCAGTTTTAGGGCCAGCCAGCGGGGGGAGAGGCGGCCGGCGCAATGGGGGGCCAGAAGAGGCTCCAAAGCGGCGATGGCGGTCTCCATCCGCTTGGGGTAGCGAAGGGGCGGCGGGGTGGGGGTGGTCCCCTCAGCCACCTGATCCAGCGCATCCAAAAGGGTGTGGAGGGACCGCTTTTTTCGGCCCACCGTTCCAATGACTGGCACACCAAGGCGTTGGGAGAGAAGGGAGAGGTCGATGTGGATGCCCTTGCGGCGGGCCTCGTCCATCAGGTTGACGCAGACCACCACCCGGGGGTTCAGTTCCAGAGTTTGGAGGACCAGATTCAGATTCCGTTCCAGACAGGTGGCGTCACAGACCACCGCCACGGCATCGGCGCCGCCGAAGCAGAGGAAGTCCCGGGCCACCTCCTCCTCGGCGGAGTGGGCCAGAAGAGAGTAAGTACCGGGGAGGTCCACCAGAACATAGCCCTGCCCCTTTCTCTCGCAGTAGCCCTGGGCGTTGGCCACCGTTTTGCCCGGCCAGTTGCCTGTATGCTGGTGAAGGCCGGTGAGGGCGTTGAAGAGGGTGGATTTTCCCACATTAGGGTTGCCCGCCAGGGCAATGACCCGGTCGGAGGGGGAGCGGCGCATGACAGTAAGGCCGCCGTCCACCGCCCCCAGACCGGTGGAGGTATGTGTCAGTCCCATGGCGGTTCACCGGCTTCGAAGGAGCACGTCATGGCCGTCCGAAGCGCGGATGGCGATGACGGCTCCCCGGATGAGATAGGCGGAGGGGTCCCCGGCGGGGCTGCGCCCCAGGCACTCCACCTCCGTGCCGGGGGCCAGGCCGATGTCCAGCATCCGCCGCCGCATGGCTCCGGTGGCGCCCAGTGCCCGGACGGTCCCCCGCTGCCCGGGGGCCAGGTCGCTTAAATAGTGTGGTTCATTCATATGAAAACACCCTTTGCGGTCAGATTGAAAACAGGTGAACGGGTAGAAGCCCGGTCATCTCAGTATATGGCCGTGAGGGGGGAGGGGTGATTTATTTTGGAGGATGTGTCTGGATAGAAGGTGGCAGGGGATGTGTGTTCTAAAAGGGGCGTTTCCGCTGATTCGGGTCTATGGTGAGAAAGCATATTACAGGACTGGATAATTTGGTGATTGAGGGGGAGGGGCCTGTTTAATGAGGGTAGGGTGTTTTTCCTTTGTGGTTGTTTTTTTGCTTGCCCAGGGGGGCCACAGCCCAGCCGTTGGCGGCTTTGCCGCCTTACGGATGGGGCGTACCCCTTGCGGGTAAAACCACTTTTTCTTTTGCAGCGCAAAAGAAAAAGCGGTTCTGGACTCCGAAAAAGAAAAGGTAGACCGGTGGAAATCTTGGCGAGGTGCGGTACAACCGGGCGTTGGTGTTATGCCGTTATGGTATCCCTTGGGTGAGGGACTTTGGGGTATCCCTTTTGTTTCCGGCGGCCTGTGTTTGAACGACCCGTGGGTCCTTTTGCGCCACTGCCGTTGAGGGGGTGGAATACTGTAACACGTTCGTTGGTATTTACGCCGCCTGGGTGGGCGGTTTTCGGAAAGGGTGGGTGGATGTTGTCCGGCTTTGCCGTCTTACGGCTGGGGGGTAACCCTCGGGGGTAAAACTGCCTTTTCTTTTGCGGGAAAAGTGGGATGTTTTTATCTTGCGGTTGGTTTTTTGCCTGCCCGGCTGGGGCCAAAACCACTTTTTCTTTTGCACCGCAAAAGAAAAAGTGGTTCTGGACTCCGAAAAAGAAAAGGTAGACCAATGGAAATGATTACGGGCTACGGTACAACCGAACACAACCCCAACCCTGCTTGGTTATCCCTTGGGTAAAATCCTTTAGGGTATCCCTCTTATTTCCGGCGGCTTGCATTTGAGCGACCCGTGGTCCCTTTTGCGCCACTGCCGTTGAGTGGGCGGAATACTGTTACCTGTTCACTGGTATCCACACCGCCTGGGGGGTGGTAGCAGTCGGTAGGCGAACTACCCTTCAAGCTGTGTAGGCCGAGGCGGGTCAATTTCAAAGTGATATCTTTAGTGTTCCACCAACGGACGCACGGGTGCGGGGCAAGAGGAACCATGGGAGCGTAAAGACGTGTTGAGCCGACTCTAACGCACCTTGTCTTGACCTGAGACTTTTCTTGGAGAGCGCGAGAGGCTATTCTTTTCCTCGGGAAAAGAATAGTCTTTCGCATCCACGCACCCATAGGCTTGCCACGCACCCACCGGCCAAACGCCACCCGCCCTTACGGAGATGGGACGGCTTTTGATGGTGGGACCACCCGTCAAGCTGTGTAAACAGAGGCGGGTCAACTTCAACGGCATCATTTCAGCTCCGCTAACGTACGCACGGGGCCGGGGCGGGTGGAAGCATGGGTGTAAGGACGTGTTGAGTCGACTTCAAAACATACGGTTTTGGGCTGAGGGCCTTCATGCTTATTTCCACTTAATGAGCGAAGCGAATTTAGCGGGAGTTGGGGTCATGAGACGGCTGGGGGGACATTCTTTAACGTAAAGAATGTCCCCCTTTTCAGCTTTACTTTATAAATAGCGGCAACATCCGTATTTTCAGGTGTTGCCGCTGTTTGTTCGGCAGATGACCTCATCGCATATCTCAGCGTATCTTTCTATCATTTTATCTGCGACGGTGGTATGGAAAGCGGGAAAGGCGAGAGATGGGACGCCCATCCTTTCTTTGCTCCAATTAGGATATGGCTAAAATGCTCCGGCGGAGCTTAGAGCGTCATATCGTAGATCCGCATGAGGGTGGCGATGGACTGCTCCCAGCTGTAAGTCCCCTGGGGGCCGAACTGGTTATTGCCCAGGCCGCCCATAATACCGGCGGCCTGCATCTCTCCCACGGCCTCGCTGGCCCAGGAGGCGATGGAGCCATTGTCGTCAAAGGTGGGGGCTACCTTGTCAAGCCTCACGCCCAGCACCTCCGCCAGTCGGGAGAGGATGGCGGAGGCCTGCTCTCTTGTCAGCTGACCGTCAGGGTCAAAAGCCCCTGCCCCCACGCCGGTGACCACCCCCAGGTAGGCCATTTCCCGCACCTCGTGGCTGCTGGTATCGGTGAAGGTGGGCAGCTCGGGGGAGGGAGCATTTGCCCCGGAGAATGGGTTTTCGTGGTAGTCCACCACCGTTTTATAGAGCTGTGCCGCCAGTTTGCAGAAATCCGCCCGGCTGATGGGGTCGTCAAAGTTGCTGCCGGGCAGTTCGGTGTCCGCCCCGCCGCCGCCGTGGAAGCCGGGCATCCCATTGGGGTGGAACAGGTCCAGGGTGTAGGCCCGGCCAATGGCGTCCCGTGCCCAGTCGGCGGGAGGCTTTTGGCCGGAGGCGATGGCCACCTTGATCCGCTGCTCCCCGGACACATTTTCAAAGGTGATGACATCGTCATGCCCGATATAATCGTAGCCATCGGCGTCACTGCTCCCCCGGCGACTGGCCACTGCCAGCACATAGCCGTGCTCCTTGTCAAAGGGCACTGCCTTCAAGCTGAGGCTCTCCCCGACAGGAATGTCGAAGCGCTCGTTGCCCCAGTAGGTAGCGGCGCCGTCCATGGAGGTAAAGTACCCGGAGGGACCTGCGGGGGATTCCAGCCCCAGACTCACGGATATCTTACCGTCCTTGGTGGTCTGGACATGGATGGGAATTTTGATCTTCCCATTGTGGCTCTGCCAGTTGCCGCCGCCCTCCACCCTGTAGAGCCACTCCAGTTCCAATTCCTCGTTGTGAGAATAAGACCAGGCTTCCTTCGGGGTAGCGGCAATGGTAAGGGTCACACTCTCACCGGGGGCCAAAGTGGTGGTGGGCAGGGTTTTTTGGCCGTTGATGCGGAGAAAGGAGGCCAGCCCATAGCCCCGCAGATCCACCTTCCAGTCGGAGGTGTTGGTGACGGTGAAGGTCTGCTCCTGGGTGGTGCCGCATTCCACCGCCGTGAAATCCAGAGATTCCCGGCTCACGGTGATGGGCACATCGCCGCCCATGTCTCCGTCATAGGTGATGGTATAGGTCACTTCAAAATCGCAGCTCAGATCCCAGGCCTTCAGGGCGGAATGGTTGGCCGGGTAGGTGTAGGAGAAGTCCAGGCCGAAGGAGGCCCGGTGGGTCTTGGCGTCCATATTGGGCAGGGCCTCGATATTTAGGTGGTAGGTGTGGCCCGGCTCCAGCTCGTAGACGGGTATATCGAAGTTCAGGTTGCTCTGCTTTTTGTACTCGTCTCCCTCGATTGTGACATTCACGGCGTAGACCCCGGTGCTGATGAGGTAGAGGCTTTTGTCTCCCTTGTTGGTCATGGTGATGGTCTTGGCCGGAGGAGTGGTGTAGCCGTACTCGGCGCTGCCCAGGTCAATAGGGCCGTCCTCCCCGTCGCTGAAGGAGAGCACATATCCCTTTTCAGCGGCCTCGGCCAGATCGTCAATGTGGTCCTTATAGGGGTCCGTAGGGGGACGCTCCCCATGGGAGCCGCCGATCACGATGTTGGGTGTGCAGTCCTCCTCCGCCAAAGCCACGGCGGACAGCAGGCCCGGGCAAAGAGCGAGGGCCAGCAGAAGGGATGTGATTTTCTTTTTCATAATACTTTACTCCTTACTTTCTGAAGTTTCCTCCATGCAGAATAAGAAGGGATAGGTTCCTTTTGATTATATTGGAAACCCCCTTTGAAAACAATATGCCGGCTGCATAGTTACTGGGGGAATTTATGAAGAGTCCCATTGAGCGGAAGGCTCATGACAGGGTCGGAAGAGCCGGATATGGTGTGGGTCCCGTTGTACGAACGAGCGGCAGCTTGACAGAGGGCCATGCCCCCGTCAAGCTGCCGCTCGTCCCAAACAGCGATGCTTGCTGGTATCATATATGGTGCGTTGGGTTCCGGTGGGTGAGTGATTTTCCCTGGGCGGCGGCCACGGGGGTTTGGGTAGATTCGATAAGGGGGTCGGCGTAAATTCCTGACTGCTGATATTGCATACCGTTCGGCATGAGCAGGTCCCCCATCCTCTTAGAAGTTGGTTTCTTCCCTGCAAATGCTCTGTACCATCAGCGCTCCGGAATGAATTTTTTCAGCAGCCGGGCCACTTCGCGGGTGTCGATGGGCTTGGCGACATGGGCGTTCATACCACAGTTGAGGCACTTCTTCACGTCCTCGGCAAAGGCATCGGCGGTCATGGCGATGATGGGCAGGTCTTTGTCGCTGCGGTCCAGCGCCCGGATGGCTTCGGTGGCCTGATAGCCGGTCATGACGGGCATCCGGATATCCATCAGGATGGCATCGTAATAGCCGGGGGCGGACTGCTGGAATTTTTCCACACAGATCTGGCCGTTCTCCGCCCAGTCCAGCTCCAGACCCAGTTCGGCGGTCAAAAGCTCGCTGGCGATCTCCCAGTTCAGGTCGTTGTCCTCTGCCAGAAGGACCCGCTTGCCTTTGAGAAGGTCAAACTGCTCCTCGGTCTCAAGGGGGGTCTCTCCCTGTTCGACAAAGGGCTTGAGACCGTGATACAGGGTGGATTTGAACAGGGGCTTGGAGATGAAGCCGGTGATGCCGGCCTCTCTGGCCTCATGCTCGATCTCGCTCCAGTCATAGGCGGAGATGAGAAGGATGGGTACGTCGTCCCCCAGCCGGTGGCGGATGCGGCGGGCGGTCTCGATGCCGTCAATGCCGGGGAGCTTCCAGTCCAGAAGGATGATCTGATAAGGGTCATGGGCTTTGTAATGCTCCTCTGCCTTTTCCACGGCCCCCTCTCCGTCCAAGATCCAGTCGGCCCGGATGCCGATGGACCGCAGGGAGGATACGGCGCTTTCGCAGAGCTGCTGGTCGTCGTCCACCACAAGCATATGCCACTCGGGAAGGATCATCTCGGACTCGGGGGTGTCGGCTTTTTCCAGATCCAGGACCACATGGAATTCGGAGCCTTTGCCCAGCTCGCTCCGGACGGAGATGGCGCCGCCCATGGCGTCCACGATGTACTTGGTGATGGCCATGCCCAGGCCGGTGCCCTCGGTCTTGCGGACCCGGGTGGAATCCTCCCGGGTGAAGGAGTCGAAGATTTTGGCCTGGAACTCATCGGTCATGCCGATGCCGGTATCGCTGACCAGAATGTGGGTGCGGATATAGTTTTCACCCAGGGGGGAATCCTCCTCGTACAAAGCGACCCCGATGCTGCCGCCGTCGCCGGTGAATTTGATGGCGTTGGAGAGAAGGTTCAGCAGTACCTGGTTAATACGAACGCTGTCGCAATAGACATTTTCGGTGGCGATATCGTGGATGGAGACATTGAACTGCTGGTTTTTCATGTGCATCTGGGGCTGGACAATGCTGACGATGCTGTCCAGCACCTCCCGCAGAGAGACCAGTTCCACGCTGAGGGTCATTTTGCCGCTTTCGATCTTGGACATATCCAGCACATCGTTGATCAGGCCCAGCAGGTGCTTGGAGGAGAGCGTGATCTTCTTCAGGCAGTTCTGCACCTGATCCTTGTCGTCCAGATTGGCCGTGGCGATGGCCGTCATACCCACGATGGCGTTCATGGGGGTGCGGATGTCGTGGGACATATTGGAGAGGAACTCGCTCTTGGCCCGGGTGGCCTCCTCGGCCTCCTCACGGGCCTTTTCCAGCGCCTCCAGCTGCTGGCGGGTCAGCTTGAAATACTGGGCAAAAACCACGAGGAGGGCGGCCAGCAGCACGGCGCCGCCCAGCACCGCCGTACGGGCCCACTGCTGGCTTAGGCCGCTGACGATGGAGTCCATGGTGGAATAGGGCATGGTGGTGAGCAGATACCACTCGGAGTAGGGAAGGGCGGTGAGGTAGACATGGCGCCGATCCCCGCCGATGATGCATTCGGTGGAGTAGTCCTCGTGGGCGTCCATGGCCTGCTGCAATTCCTCCAAATAGCGCTCCGGGTCCATGCCGTTGATGTCGCTGTAGAGCGTGCGCACCCGCTCAAAATAGCCGTTGCGGTATGCGTTGGCGTTGCGGATGACAAAGGAGCCGTCCCGGCGGAGGATGAAGGAGTAGACATGGTCATCGTCCTCCTCCAAAGAGAGGGTGTCGCTGAGGTAGGAGGCGGGCAGGCCGGCCACCAAAGCGATGCTGGACCGGCCGTTTTCCATGGTATATGAGGCGGAAATACCCAGAAGGATCACCTTATCTCCGGCGGGGTTGGTGCCGATGGCGACCTTCTTTTCTCCCTTGCTCAATGATTCCAGAAAGGGGGCCGGGTCGGTGACGGCCAATTGCTCTCCGTAGAGCATTTCAAAGGAGCCGTCATCGGAATAAAGGCCCAGATAGTCGAAGTTTCGTACGCTGGCCTGATAGGACAGCTCCTGCCGCAGACGGTCATGGTCCTGAACGCTTTCGGAAGGGAGGGTGGTGGTCATGGCGTCCAGTTGGTCCAGCCGCAGAGAGATGGTGGTGGCGAAGTGCATGGAGATCTGCTGGCTCATGTTGGACATGTAAAGGGTGCCCACCTGATTGATGGTCTGGGTGCTTTCGTAGTTCATGTGAACGGTCAGGAAAGAGAAGACACAGACGCACAGCAACACTACGGCGATCAGGCTTGTGGTGAGAAATCGTGTGGTTTTGTTTTTAAATACATTCATGGAAGTAGATCCCCTCCGGGGTTTTGATTAGGCAGGCAGACCGGCCTGATAGGTCCGGATGGCGGACAGGGTGGCTTCATAATCAGTCTTTACCTGTGTAAAAAGGTCGGGGGACTGGGGGGGGCCACCCGGCCGCAGAGCCTCGCACAGCTGGGAGGCAGAGGTGAAAAGCCGGGTGAAGCTCAGGTTCTGGCAGACTCCCTTAATGGTGTGGGCCGCCCGGAAGGCTTCGGACCAGTCGCCCTTATCCATGGAGGTCACCAGAAGGTCATAGCTGCCGTCATCCAGGAATTTCAAAAGGAATTTGCTGACCAGTTTCTCACTGCGAAGCCGGCCCAAAACGTCCTGGTAGTCGCCGCCCAAGGCGGTATAGCATTCTTCCAATGTCATGGCGTTTCTCCTCCTTCTGCCTCGTTTTTCTCCCCGTTGTCGATGGGGGAGATGGCCGAAGCGGCCTCGTCCTTGCGCATGGATTCATCGTAGAACACATATTTGGCGCCCTTGCCCCGCTGGCCCCGCTTGATGGTGTAAAGGGCCCGGTCGGCCGCCCGGAACAGGTCGCTGTAGGCCGTGCCCACCAGGTCGGTTTGGGCCACGCCCATGCTCAGGGAGATGTTGAAGTCCCCGAAAGGGCCGCAGAGGAAGTGATAGACCCGGCGGATGATGGGTTCCAGCGGGTCTTTGTACTCCATGAAGATCAGAAACTCGTCGCCTCCCACCCGGGCCACGATGTCGCCGCCCCGGATGCTCTTGCGGAGTTTGTCGGCCAGATGCTTTAAAAGCTCGTCACCAAACAGGTGGCCGTAGGTATCGTTGGCGGATTTAAAGAGGTCTAGATCGAAAATGACCAGGGCGAATTTGCCGTGGGGCCGCTCATTCAGCCGGATCTCGATCTGCTTTTTGGCGCTGGTATGGTTCAAAAGTCCGGTGAGGGAGTCGCTGGCGGCCTGCCGCTCCAAGTCGTCCAAGCGGACCCGGGTATCGTGGATGTCGGTGGCCTTGCCAATGGCGCCCATATAGCGGGGCGGCTCGTCGGTGGACCAGGTGGCCCGGGCCACAATACGGTGCCACCGTTCCTCTCCGCCCACATTTAAAAGGCAGTCATAGGTGATCGTCGGCTGGCCGGGGGAGGTGGAGCGCAGCAGGTCGGACAGGGCGTAGGCCGTCTCCGGGCCGGACATGGCCAGCGTTTGGGCATCGTGAAGCGGGTCCTTGATGACCTCGGGAAAGCCCATCCGCTTGGCGCCGAAGGGGGAGAGGGTCACCTGAAGGGGGTTCATGGTGAACTCAAACTGGATCTCGTCGGTGAGGGCGGCGAAGAAGTCGTGCTTGATGCGCTCGTGCTCCAAAAGCTGTAAGGTCCGCTTGGAGACCGTCACGTCCTCGTGCTGCAGCATTTCTTCGGTGAGGCCCACCAGATTTTGACGGCTGTCCAGGATGCTGTTGTCCTCCCGGTCCAGCCGCTCACGGATGGCGTCGCTGAGTTCTGTCAGGCATTCCAGAAGCATGGGGTTGAAAACGCCGCACTCTCCGTTCAGTATCATTTCAACGGCCTTCTGGTGGCCGTAGGGGCCTTTATAGACCCGCTTGCTGGTCAAAGCGTCATAGACATCGGCCAGAGAGACCACCTGAGCGGAGATGGGGATCTCGTCCCCCGTCAGCCCGTCGGGATAGCCCTTGCCGTCATACCGCTCGTGGTGCCAGCGGCAGATCTCGTAGGAGACCTTTACCAGCGGCTTGTCCCGGTGGATGGGGAGATTCTCCAGCATATCCGCGCCGATGGTGGTGTGGGTCTTCATGATCTCAAACTCTTCGTCGGTGAGCTTGCTGGGTTTGTTGAGGATCTCTTCGGGGATGGCGATCTTGCCGATGTCGTGCAAAGCGGAAGCGGTGGAGATGGTGGAGATGTCCAACTGGGAGAAGTGGTAGCGCTCGTCCTTGTGGTTGAGCTGGTCCAGCAGCAGGGCGGTGAGGGTGTGGACGTGGCGGACGTGAAGGCCGCTTTCTCCGTTTCTGAACTCCACGATATGGCTCAGGATATCGATCATCAGGTTGCTTTGCTGCTCCGACTTGTACATCTGGTCAGCCACCAGTTCCACCAGCCGCTTTTGCTTGGCGTAGAGCAGGATGGTGTTCACCACCCGCTTGTGGACGATGAGGGCATCAAAGGGGCGGGTGATGAAGTCGGTGGCGCCCAGGCCGTAGGCCCGCTCCACCTGCTCGGCGCCGCTTTCCGAGGAGATCATGATGACCGGGATGTCCTCCAGCCAGTGGTTGCGGCTCATCTCGGCCAGGACCCCGAAGCCGTCCAGCCCGGGCATGACGATATCCAGCAGAAGCAGGGACAGCTCACTGCCCTGGGCCTGGATGATGGACACTGCCTCCAGTCCGTTTTCCGCTTCAACGATGTCGTATTCATCCTCCAGCATATTGGCCAGGATGGCCCGGTTCATTTCCGAGTCGTCCACGATCAGGATCTTGGAGCGGATGGTTTCCGGTTTTTCCACGGCGGTCATTCCTTTATGTAAAAAGAGTGAGGGACACGGGGATGAAAGGCTTACGGATTGGGTTCCAGCGGGTGGACCGAGGAGCGAAGGGTGGCGGGGGAGTGGGGATACTGGCGGTTAAAGGTCTTGATGATCCGCTCGCAGACCATGCAGCTGTTTTCATAGTTGGCCTGGGGCAGCAACAGGATGAACTGAGACACGCTGCATCGGGCGGCGATATCCCCCCGCCGCAGGTTTTTCTGGATCAGTTCCTTCAGGTTGTCCACCACACGGTCCAGGCTTCGCCGGGGCAGGTCCCCCCCGCCCTGACACTCGATGGAGATCAGGGCCAGATGGACTGCGTCGCCGCTGCGGGCCACCGCCCGGGCGAAGGAGTGATAGATGGATTTGAAAATATCGTAGTCGCAGAAGAGGGCGCCGGCGCCGTTCTCTTCCTCCCGCAGCTGCTCCAGAATGACCCCCGGGGCTACGGTGTTGTCGTTTCTGGAGCGCAGAGCCTCCCGATAGAGGGCACGCATGGTGTCGGAGGGCATGATGCCGAACCGGGCCAGCAGCAGCTCGCTCATCTGCTCATAGACCTCGGCGGCGCTGCGCTGTCTGTCCTGCCAGATGAGGGAGACCATCAGATAGCGGTAAAATTCCTCGGAATAAGGCTCGTGGACCAAAGCGGCACGGCACAGGGCTTCCATATCCTCCCAGCGGCGCCGGGCTTCCAGCAGGGGCAGGGTGGACAGCACAGTGTCCACATAGAGGTTATGATAGTAGGCGGCGATGGGCACCACCCATATCTCGTTGGACAGCTTGGCAAGAAAGTCGCCGCGGTAGAGGGCGGCGGCCTCCATCCATTTCTCGATACGCTTCTCCTCGCTGCGGGCGTTGGCACCGGCCTTGCACAGACGGTCGAACTCGTCAATGTCCAGCTCTACGGGGATGTCGCTATTCCAGACATAGGAACCCTCCCGGCGGAGGATCAGGGTATGCCCCGCCCGCTCTCCCAGGGGGTCCAGGGTAGCCCGGACCCGATGGAACATGGTCTTCAGGGCGTTGAGGGGATTGATGCTGCCTCCCTCACTGCCCCACAGCAGTTCTACCAGTTCATCGGGGGTGGTGGTGCGGCCCCGGCAGTAGATCATGTAAGCCAGCAAAAGCCAGACCTTTTTGGTCCGATTATCTCCGTCATTGACCCCCACGGAGCCGTTTTGGAGGGAAAATTCTCCCAACATACACACTTTGATGGGTTCCTGTGCCAAAAATATCACCTCTTTCGCCCGTTCTGTAACTCCTTACTCCCAGATAGGCAAGGGAAAGTAAAATATATCACATTTAAAATACCACAAAACTCCTGTTTTTGCAATTCTAAATCCCAAAAAACAGGCAAAAATATGAATGTTACAAACAAACGCTAAAAAAGAAAAAATATTCAAAAAAATACTTTTCTTTTTCTTCTGAGTATGCTATACTGGTAAGGTAAGGAAGACCCGGAATGGGTCGTTTCAGGTGCAGTTATCAATGAAAGAAGAGGTGCCCGAGGATGAAACTTTGGAAGAGACTCCTTCCCCTGACGCTGGCTGCGGCGCTTTTGGCCGGATGCAGTCAAACAGCCGGCCGGGAGGAGAACATCTTTATCGACCAGTTCTGTCTGGAGGAGGTGGAGATTGAAGCCGAGGCCGTGGCGCTGGCCGCCGCCCCCGCGCTGTCGACCCTGCTGACTCCGGTGGCCAGCGGTACCAAGGTGGAGAAAAACGCCAAGGTCACCATCGATTACTCCAATATTACCGATGGATATGTGATGGTCAACTATACCGCCGCCACCGATAAGCGGCTGAAAGTAAAGCTGGTGAGTCCCTCGTCGGCCAACGAGTATTATCAGTATAACCTGACCCCCAATACCTGGACCACCTTCCCTTTGTCCGACGGCAACGGGGAATATAAGGTCTCGGTGCTGGAGAGCACCGACAAAGAGGGCCGCTACGCCGTGGTGGCTTCTGTGACCTTCCAGGTCACGCTGAAGGACGAGTTTGCTCCCTTCCTCCGGCCCAACCAGTATGTGGATTACGCCCCCGCCGCCAACACACTGGCCAAGGCCAAGGAGCTGGTGGGCAGCGAGACCGATACATTGAAGAAAGTCCAGCTGGTCTATGACTTTGTGGTGAAGAACGTGACCTATGATACCGAGAAGGCGGCCAGCGTTCAGTCGGGCTATCTTCCGGTACTGGACACGGTGCTGGCCACCGGCAAGGGCATCTGCTTTGATTACGCCGCTTTGATGGTGGGGATGCTCCGCAGTCAGAATGTCCCCTGTAAGCTGGTGGTGGGCTATGCCGGTACCCAGTATCACGCCTGGGTCAGCGTCTGGACTGCCGAGGACGGTTGGATCGATGGGGTCATCTACTTTGACGGCACCACCTGGCAGCGAATGGACCCCACCTTTGCCTCCGGCTCCAACAGCAGCCAGGCCATCCTTCAGTACATCGGTGACGGCAGCAACTATACGGCAAAGTACTTTTATTAAGTGTATTTGAAATAGGAAAGCCACGGGGCCGTCCGCCCCGTGGCTTTCTTAATGAAAGGCCGTGAAAAACGGTTTTTGATCCTCCGCACCCGAAGGAAAGACAACATCTTGCATTTACCCCCTTTACAAATCACCATAAATTGGGTTAAAATGGGCTTGCGAATACCGCAAGTCCATTTTTTATGCGTTGTGAGGTCTGATATGAAACAGAAACTAACCCATGAGGAGATCTCCTCCTTCTCTCTGGAGCTTTCCCTGCTGCTCCACGCCGGTGTGACGGTGGGGGACGCTCTGGCCCTGCTGGCCGATGAGAGCGGCCCCGACTACCACGACCTTCTGGACCCCATGGCCCAGGCGGTGGACGACGGGGCTTCCCTTTCTCAAGCGCTGCGGCAGTCGGGGGCCTTTCCGGTCTACGTCTGCGGGCTTGTGGAGGTGGGGGAGCGCTCCGGCCGTACCGAGGAGGCCCTGCGGGCCCTTTCAGAGTACTATGAGGGCCGCTCCCGCATGGGCCGGAAGCTGCGAAGCGCCCTGCTGTATCCCGCCGTCATGCTGGTGCTGATGCTGGTGGTCATCGGGGTGCTGCTGGTGAAGGTCCTGCCCATCTTTGACGAGGTCTATGCTTCGCTGGGAGGGCGGCTTACCGGTGTGGCCGGGGGACTGCTGGCCCTGGGCCGGCTTTTGGACAAAGCTATGCCCGTTTTGTGGGTCCTGCTGGCTTTGGCGGTGGTCCTGCTGGCGGCCTTTGCCGCCGTGGAGTCCTTTCGGGATAAGATCCTTGCCCGTTGGCAGAAGAGCCGGGGAGACAGGGGCATTGCCCGAAAGCTCAACAATGCCCGTCTGGCCCAGGCCTTGGCCATGGGCATGGCCAGCGGCCTTCCCACCGAAGAATCCCTTTCTCTGGCTGCCGGGCTGATGAGCGACGCGCCTGCGGCCAAGGCCCGGTGTGAGGATTGCCTGAGCCGGCTGGAGCGGGGTTCCAGTCTTGCCGAAGCCCTCAAGGGCAGTCAGGTCATGCCCGCTGCCCAGTGCCGGCTGTTGGAGCTGGCTCAGAGAAGCGGCGCCGGGGACAGCGCCATGGAGAAGATCGCCGCCGACCTTTCCGAAGAGAGCGAGTATGCGCTGGAGGAGGCGGTGAGCCGGATGGAGCCGGCGCTGGTGCTGGTCTGCTCGGTGCTGGTGGGTCTCATTCTGCTCTCTGTGATGCTGCCGCTGATGCACATCATGGCCGCCATCGGGTGACGCCATGGGAAAAAGGAGAGGAAGCCCGCTGCTGCGGGCCGTTCAGGTCATATTGCTGCCGCTGGTCGTTTTGGCCGTCCTTCTGTGCTTTACCACGGCGCTGGGCAATCTGGATTCGGCCCAGAGTGAGGAGAGTATGCGCCAGCTGGAGCAGGCCCTGCGCCGGGGGTGCGTGGCCTGCTACGCCGCCGAGGGCAGCTATCCCGCTGACTTGGATTATCTGAAGGAACATTACGGCATACAGGTGGACGAGACGCAGTATGTGGTCTATTACGACCTCTTTGCCTCTAACCTGATGCCGGAAATCACTGTATTGGAACAAATGCCATGAAACAACAACGGACACAACATCATATGGATACCCTGTTGGCACTGCTTCTTTTCGGGCTTTTTTCGGTGTGCGTTCTGGCCGTTCTTCTGACCGGCGCCGATGCATACCGCCGCCTGACCCAGCGGGACCGTCTGGCCTTTGACAGCCGCACCTGTACCCAGTATGTGGCCACCCGGGTCCGCCAGAATGACAGCCTGGACAGCGTCACCGTGGAGGATTTTGACGGGGTGGACGCCCTTGTGCTGGGGGATGGAGAGTATGTGACCCGGGTCTACTGTTACCAGGGAAAGCTGATGGAGCTGTATTCCACCCGGGAGGACGCCCTGACCCCCGCCGCCGGGGAGGCCATCATGGACCTGGACTGGCTGGAGATGGGACTTTCCAACGACCTTTTGACCATTCAGGTGCTGGATACCCGGGGGGAGGTCAGCACCCTGTGTCTGAGCCTTCGCAGCGGAGAGGGGGGAGCGGCATGAAAAGCAAAGCCCCTCTGGCCCTGATGGAGCAGATGGTGATGCTGCTGGTCTTCGCTCTGGCTGCCGCTTTGTGCCTGCAGGCCTTTGTCCAGTCCGACCGGCTCTCCCGGGAGAGCGAGGCACGGGACCACGCCGCCGTCCTCTGTCAGTCGGTGGCTGAGACCATCCGGCACAACGGCGGAAATTTGGAGGCGGCAGCCGCCCAGCTTGCAGTCCCTTACGGTGCCTATGCCGCCGAGGGCCTTCCCTTTGAGGTCCATTATACCGAGGATTGGGGGCTTTCCGATACCCGGGAGTATGCGTATTGCCTCCGGGCGGAGGAAGTGGACAGTGGTCTTCCCGGCTTGGGACAGGCACGGGTAGAGGTGGTGGAGACCGCCGCCGGCGAACCCCTTTTCGACCTTACTATCTCCTGGCAGAAGGAGGTGACCGTCCATGGCTAAACCCCGGCAAAGGGACCATCTTTCCGCCCCCGCCACCGGTGGCATCTCCCTGCTGACGGTCTTCGCCGTTCTGGCTCTTACCGTTTTTGCTCTTTTGAGCCTTTCCACCGTCCGGGCCGATGAACGGCTCAGTCTGGCCTCCGCACAGGCGGTGCGGGATTACTATGCCGCAGACAATGGGGCACAGGAGATTCTGGCCCGGCTACGGGCGGGGGAGGTCCCTCTGGATGTCACCATCGACGGCGGGATCTATTCCTACGCCGTCCCCATCTCGGAGAATCAGGAGCTTCAGGTGGAACTTCGGGTGGAGGGGAGTATCTATACCGTTTTGAAATGGCAGGCGGTTTCCCTGGGTGACTGGGAGGAAGTGGAAGGGGAGCTGGACCTTTGGGACGGTATGCCCTTCTGACCCTGCGTTTGACGGACAAAGCCGAGGGGGTCCACTCCAGCGGTAAAATGGTGCGCTCGATATCCCAAATACAGAGAAGGAGAGACCCAACATGGCACAATTACTGGATCATTTGAAGCGGGCGGTGGACGACGGCGCCTCCGACCTGTTTATCGTGGCCGGCGGCCCGGTCAGCGAAAAGTTGGATAAGCGGATGGTAGCCATCAGCGAGGAGAAGCTTTTTCCCAAGGAGACCGCCCAGCTCATGGCGGAACTTTACGCCCAGGCAGGCCGGTCCATGGAGAGCTTTCTGAACCGGGGAGATGACGATTTTTCCTTCTCCCTGCCCGGTCTGGCCCGGTTCCGGGTCAATGCGTATAAGCAGCGGGGTTCTCTGGCCGCCGTGGTGCGGATCGTGGCCTTTGACATTCCCAGCTATCTGGAGCTTGGCATCCCCAATCAGGTCATGGATCTGGCCGATGTCCAGCACGGCATGATCCTGGTCACCGGCACCGCCGGCAGCGGCAAGTCCACCACCCAGGCCTGTATCATTGACCGCATCAACCATACCCGACAGGCCCATATCATCACGCTGGAAGACCCCATCGAGTACCTCCACCGCAACCAGCGGAGCATCGTCTCCCAGCGGGAGATCGCCATTGACACCGCCGATTATCTCTCCGCCCTTCGCTCCTGTCTGCGGCAGGCCCCCGACGTGATCCTGCTGGGGGAGATGCGGGACCACGAGACCATCCGCACCGCCATGACCGCCGCCGAGACGGGGCACCTTCTCATCGCCACTCTCCATACCAAGGGGGCGGTAAACACCATTGACCGTATCGTGGATTCCTTCCCCGCCGGCCAGCAGGATCAGGTCCGGGTCCAGCTGAGCATGGTCCTGCGTACCGTGGTCTCCCAACAGCTTCTCCCCGGGGTGGACGGCGATCTGGTCCCCGCTTTCGAGGTGATGCACATGAACAGCGCCATCCGCAGTCTCATCCGGGACAGCAAGACCCACCAAATCGACTCCGCCGTCACCGCCGGCGCTGCCGAGGGAATGATGAGCATGGACCAGTCCATTCTGGAGCTTTACCGCGCCGGGCGCATCACGGCGGACACCGCTGTCCAGTACGCCGACAACCCCGACCAGCTCCGCCGCCGGATGGGGTAAAACGGAAAGATTTTCGGGGCGGTTCCGTAAACGCGCCGGCTAAAACAGGCCGTTTCCCATGGGAAACGGCCTGTTTTTCTCTTTTTCTACCCAATTAGCCCGCTGCTTTTGTACTTAATATACAAAAACAGCCCCAAAAAATTATGGAAAATGACGAAGAATTTTGAAAGAAAATAATGAAAATGTAACCCAATTTGTAACCGATATGTGATATAATGGTCCCAAAACAGAGACGGGAAGGAGATGAACGGGATGCAGGAAAGACTGCGGGGCAACGAATTCAGGACCACAGTGGTCTGCGTGGATTCCTACGACCGGGGCGTTTTGGCCGGACGTTTTTTCAACCCTTCCTGCCCGGAGGGGCAGCAGTTTGACAGTTTGAGCCAGTTCCTGCTGCAGATGGAGGAGCTGTTTGACGGGATACAGCTGCCCCAGTCCTTTACGGCGGTGAGAGCCTTTTCCGACCCACCCGCCAGTAAGGGGACCCGTGCTCCGGCGCAAACGCCCGGCCGGGAAGGGGCGTTGTGTACCTTTGCGGTGCGTATTCTGTTTCGCCAGAACGCCAGCTGGCAGGGGTCGGTGATCTGGCTGGAGGAGAAGCGGGAGGAGAGCTTCCGCAGCGCATTGGAGCTGGTGCTTTTGATGGATAGTGCGCTGAAGACCGCCCAAAACTGAAACCAAGACAGAGCCGACAGGGGCCCGGACCGGAGGTTCGGGCTTTTTATTTCGACTGTTCAAGGGTCGAGGACCCGAAAGAGAGGAGAGGCAAAGCGTGAAAGAGATGCGAAAGCCCCTGATGCTGGTGCTGGCGCTGATACTGGCTTTCAGCGCCTTCCGGCTGGTTCGGGGAGGATTGGATTACCGGCGGGGGGACCAGGACTATGCCGAGGCCGAGGCTCTGGCGGGGCTGGAGGCTCTGCCCGGCCTGCCTGACCCCACCCCCGTTCCCACCGCCCCGGCGGCGGAAGGGGAGGCCGCTGCCCCGGGCGAGACCCCGGCGGTGTATGTGGACCCCTATGCGGAGGCTTTGAAAAATATGGATTTTGCCGCCCTGCGGGAAGTCAATCCCGAGGTGCTGGGCTGGATATTGATCCCCGGGACCAGAATTTCCTATCCTCTGGTGCAGGGAGCGGATGACGAGTACTATCTGAACCACACCTGGCGGGGCAGCCGCAGCGCCGTGGGCGCCATCTTTGTGGAGGCTCAAAACAGCGCTGATCTCAGCGATTTCCACACCATTATTTACGGACACAGGATGAATAACGGTTCCATGTTCCACTCTCTGGCGTCCTATCAGGATCTAAGCTACTGGCAGGCCCACCCCTATGTCTACATCACCGACGACAGCGGCAGCCGAAAATATGAGATATTCGCCGCCTACGAGGCGGGGGTCACCACCCCCACCTACCGTCTGGGATTTTCCACCCAGATCGGCAAGGAGAGCTTTTTGGAGCACTGCACCACCTCCTCGGTGATAGAGACCGGCGTGGTGCCCACGGTCTATGACCGTATCCTGACCCTCTCCACCTGTACGGGCAACGGCCACGCCACCCGCTGGGTGGTCCAGGCCGTGTGCCGGGGAGAGCGGCCGGCGGAGGAGACCCCGGCCCCTGTGGAGACCCCTGCGCCCGCAGAAGAACTTCCCCAGGGGGAGACCGGCATGGCCGCCGGAGAGGAGCCGGCAGCGGCGGACCCGGCGGACCGGCCGGAGGTTCAAAACAGTGAGGTTCCCCAATCTGAACCGGTGGTCCAGCCCACGGAGGCACCCCAGCCGACGCAGGCCGCCCCCCCTCCGCTTCAGGAAACGGAAGCGCTTCCCACCGCCTCGGGAGACGCCGCCCCGGAAGAGCCGCTTCTCCCTCCGGAGGCCGTAACGGGGGAGCGGGAATGACCCCGGCGTCCCCTTTCGCTTTTATGCCGATTGCCGGAAACTCCGGCAAATTACAGTCGAAAGCCGAAACCGGCTCACGACGGGACCGGTGGGGCAAAGGGAAATGAAACGAATAGACGGAGACAGGGGATCGCATATGGAAATAGAAATCATTGATCTGCCGGCAATCACTGTTATCGGTAAAGAGGGGCTATGTACGGCGGATAAAAATATTGCGCAGCAGCTGTGGCAGGAAGCCGACTCTCATTTTCATGAGGTGGCCGCCCTTGGAAAGAAGAGTCCGGATGGGACCTATGTTGGATTCTGGGGCGCAATGAGTGATGAGAGCAGGTCTTTTCGCCCGTGGACACACCGGTTTACAAGAGGGCTGTACCTGGCGGGCGTTGAAACGGATGCGGAAGCGGCTGCGCCCGAAGGATGGACGAAATGGGTCCTGCCGGCACGAAAATATATTGTTGCAGACGTTGTGCCAGGCAGATACGGCGAAATATTTGACGAGATGCTCCATATTACCATACCTGCAACAGAAATGAAACTTGTGGGAGCGGTGTGCGACCATACCGAGCCGGCAACGGGAAAAAGCAGGTTGTTTTTTCCCGTCGAGCCTGTATCATGACCCTTCTCTTGCGGCGTCCTCCTCCGTTGCCAAGCAGAAAGAGAAAAGGAACTTCGGCTCTCCCTTTTCAACTTGGAGCCGCGGCTCTATGTTCTGAATCTTTCGTCAAAGTGACAACCCCCCGTGTATAAACATAGTGGCCTTCAAACCGAAGGCCACTATATTTTTCCCCTTTATGTTATTGTCCTTTTCCAAGATCCCGAACCCAAATAGCGATAACGGCAGCGGTTGCAATGAAAAATTCTGCGAATATGACCGGTTTTCCCGCTATGCCCGTTTCGTGAAAAAGGAAGAAGTCATGCTCCACAAAGCATAGGGCAAAGAATACCAGGTACACAGCGATTGAGGATAGAATACAAGCCCAAATCCGGTGTTGCCGTTGTTCACGGAAAAGCATCTGCTGTTGCTGCTTTTCCAGCATTTCAGTTTTCACGGATAAATCATCGATCTCAGATGACTTCAGCAGATAATCGGTCGTAACATCAAAAATTGCACTCAACGCTACGATTTTTTCCAATTCAGGAACGGCCTGTCCGCTTTCCCATTTGGAAATAGATTGCCTTGAAACATCAAGTTTTTCGGCCAACTGCTCCTGCGTCATGCCTTTCGCTTTTCGCAAGGTCAAAAGCTTTTCTGAAAAATTCATAGGTCTTATCCCCTCCTTGTTATGATACGAAAATAATACCACGATCCTCGATTGAACTCTATATAGTCCACTGAACATTTGCGCAACTCTCGGCAGCAAAAACAGAGCAATTTTGAAACACCTGCATCTTTTTCCGCAATATGACATTTTCTTGCCTGCTGCAAGGATAAGGCTCGAGCCGGAGTTGATTTCGCCCTGATTTTACGATGATCAGTATAGCCGTTGAGGCCTTTTGTGAAGCTGCCGGGGGTTATATCCGGCAAGAGTTATTTTGAAAGGAACTCCGGGGATAGGACATTGACGGCCCCGGGGTTCTGTGTTATACTATCAGGGCATTTGCGGGCATGATGGAATTGGTAGACGTGCAGGATTTAGGTTCCTGTGGAGCGATCCGTGTGGGTTCGAGTCCCACTGCCCGCACCACGTCGGAGCAAGCTGCATATCGCTTGCTCCGACTTTTTCCAAAGGCAGAGTGCGCTCGTTGCGCTGCTCCTCCTTTCCAAATCGAACCCGCTTCGCTGGGCTTCGATTTGGTTTTGGGCGCGCTCTCGAAAGAAAATCGATTTTAACCCCTTACTCCAAAAAGGAGAGCCGCCGCAGGCGGCTTTGCTTTTTGGTATTGTGGTTGGGTGGTTGGAGGAAAACCAGGGGTTCGGTCTACCGGCCCTTGGCGGCTTTGCCGGTTAGGGCCGGTTGATATCGGCGGAGCCGACACCCACTGCCCGCTCCAGCTCAGAAATTCCCGCCACCGTTCCGTTTCCGCCTTGCGGCGAAAACTGCACTCTGGTAGGAATTTCTTCCCTTTCCGAAGCGAAACGGTGCCTGTTTCGTTCCGGAGAAGGACTTTTTTGCTCCAGATTGGGAAGGAGGAATAAGATATGATGGAACAGGATTGTAAGGCCCCGGACCATATTGAGGTCCGGGGGGCGAGGGTCCATAACCTGAAACATATTGATGTGGATATCCCCTTGAACAAGATCGTGGGCATTGCCGGGGTGTCCGGGTCGGGGAAGTCCTCTCTGGCGCTGGGCGTACTGTACGCCGAAGGCTCCCGCCGGTATCTGGAGGCCCTTTCCACCTACACCCGCCGGCGGATGACCCAGGCCGCCAAAGCCCAGGTGGAGGAGGTACGCTATGTCCCCGCCGCTTTGGCCCTTCACCAGCGGCCGGGGGTGCCCGGCATCCGCTCCACCTTCGGCACCTCCACAGAGCTTTTGAACAGCCTGCGGCTTATGTACTCCCGGCTGGCCAGCCACCGCTGCCCCAACGGCCACTATCTGAAGCCCACCATGGACGTGGCCGCCGAGCGGGAGCTTGTCTGCCCCGTCTGCGGGGAGCGGTTTTTTGCCCCCTCGGCGGAGGAACTGGCCTTCAACAGCGGCGGCGCCTGTGAGCATTGTGACGGCACCGGCGTGGTCCGTCAGGTGGACGAGGCCAGTCTGGTGCCCGATGAGTCCCTCACCATCGATGAAGGGGCGGTGGCCCCCTGGAATTCCCTCATGTGGTCTTTGATGACCGATGTGTGCCGGGCCATGGGGGTCCGCACCGATGTGCCCTTCCGGGAGCTGACGGCGGAGGAGAGGGACATCGTCTATCACGGCCCGGCGGAGAAAAAGCACATTTTGTACCGCCCGAAAAAGTCCGATTCCAACGACTTTGCCGAGCTGGATTTTACCTATTTCAACGCCGTCTATACCGTGGAGAACGCCCTTTCCAAAGTAAAGGATGAGAAGGGCATGAAGCGGGTGGAGAAATTCCTGACTCAAGGCCCCTGCCCCCACTGCGGGGGGACACGGCTGTCGGAGAAGGCCCGGACCCCAAAGATCCGGGGTATCGGGCTGGAGGAGGCCTGCCGGATGCCGCTGACGGGGCTTGTGGAATGGGTCGGGGGCGTGCCGGAGACCCTGCCCGAAGAGATGGCCCCCATGGCAAAAAGCATCTGTGACGCCTTTTTAAGCGCCGCCGGGCGGCTTTTGGACCTGGGGCTGGGGTATCTCACTCTGGACCGGGCGGCGGCCACCCTCTCCACCGGAGAGCGGCAGAGGGCCCAGCTGGCCCGGGCGGTGCGGAACAGGACCACCGGAGTCCTCTATGTGCTGGACGAGCCTTCCATCGGCCTGCACCCCTCCAACCTGCAGGGGCTGACCGGGGTGATGGAGGACCTGATCGCCGACGGCAACTCGGTGGTGCTGGTGGACCACGACACCCAGGTGCTGTCCGGGGCCGACTGGCTGGTGGAGCTGGGTCCCGGGGCGGGAGCCGGGGGCGGCACCATTCTGGCCCAGGGCACGGTGGAGGAGCTGACCCAAAACCCCGCCTCTCTCATCGGACCTTACCTGACCGGCGGGGCCGGGCGCCTGCGGACCAGGATGAAAAAGGAGGAGCTGTTCGCCCTGGGGGATGTGGCCATGGCCACCCGGCAGCTCCATACGGTGAAGCCGCTGGAGGTCTGTTTCCCAAAGGGAAGGCTCAGCGTGGTCACCGGGGTCTCCGGTTCGGGCAAGACCACCATGGTGCTGGAAAGCCTTCTCCCCGGCCTGTCAGCCGCCATCGCCGGGGAGAAGCTGCCCGACCATGTGAAGTGGGTGAGGGCGGGGGATATCCGTCAGGTAAAGCTCATCGACGCCACCCCCATCGGTATCAATGTTCGTTCCACCGTGGCCACTTACGCCAATGTCCACGATGAACTGCGGAAAATCTATGCCAAAACCCCGAGCGCAAAGGAGAAGGGCTATAAGGCGGGGGATTTCTCTTACAATACGGGCAAGCTCCGCTGTCCCACCTGTGACGGGACGGGGAGCATCAGCCTGGATGTCCAGTTCCTTCCCGATGTGGACATTCCCTGCCCCGACTGCCGGGGCGCACGGTATGGGAAGGACGCCTTTGGGGTGGTGCGGCAGGGGAAGGAGGGCAGGGCTTGTTCACTGCCCGAACTGATGGCCATGAGTGTGGAGGAGGCCCTGCCTTTGTGCAGTGACCTGCCGGCGGTGAAAAACCGGCTTCAGGTGCTGCAGGATATGGGTCTTGGCTATCTGACCTTGGGGGAGGAGACACCAAGCCTTTCCGGCGGAGAGGCCCAGCGGTTGAAGCTGGCCAGTGAGATGGGGAAGGGGCAGAGTGACTCGGTGTTTGTCTTTGACGAGCCTACCATCGGCCTTCATCCGCTGGATGTGAAGACCCTTTTGGGGGTGTTCCAAAGCCTGATAGACCACGGAGCCACCGTTATCGTCATCGAACACGACCTGGACGTGATCCGCAGCGCCGATTATATTGTGGACATGGGACCCGGCGGTGGGGAGCAGGGGGGAGAGATCGTGGCCATGGGGACGGTGGAGGAAGTGAAGACAAACCCGAAGAGTGTGACGGGGAAATTCCTGTAAATAGTCCCCGCGGGGAATGGAGATAACAATGTACACAATGAGCCGGTACAAGGACAACATACGCTTTCATGAGCAATACGGGGAGTTCCATAATTTCCTGCAAGCCGTCGCAGACGGCGGCTGCAATGAGCATTTTCACTGGGGGCGGCTGGATTGGATGATGGCCCATTCCTATCTGGATACAGAGCGGCTGACAAGGATCGCTTTGTTTCACGATGAAAAGGGAGAGCTTGCGGGAGTGGCAACGTACGATACCGAGTTTCAGGACAGATGGTATCTTCTCCACGCCGTTTCTGACGAAGCCCTCTTGCGGCAGATGCTCGAATATACGGTGAACAGTGAGAACGGCCCGGTAACCATAAAAGCAAACCACACCGACACGATGCTGTGCGGACTGCTTGAAAGGGAGGGCTTTGAAAGGCGGGGGGCGGGAAGCGTCCTGCAAATGGAGCTGTCACAAGCTCTGCCTGTCCGGCTGCCCCGGGGCTTTGCGCTGAATGCCCCGGACTTGGAACTCAATAACCGGCAGTGGCGGCTGGTCATACACCGGGGCTTTGACCAGGAGGGTCTTCCGGAAGAATGGAGTGAAGCGGTGGAGAAAGCCGCAAAGCATCTGGAAATTCCGGAGTATATCAAGGTTTTTGCCATGAAGGGGGAGGAATATGCTGCCCACTGCGGAATGTGGTACCGTGGAGGAGAGACGGCCTATATAGAACCCGTTGTGACCCTCCCCGAACACCGGGGCAAGGGGCTTGGGAGGGCGGTGGTCTATGAGGCCATGGGCCGCGCAAGAGAGCGGGGGGCAAAAAGGGCGATCGTATTGTCCAATCAGGAATTTTATTTCCGGATTGGAATGACAAAGTCCTCAGAGGTCATCACTTGGGGCAGGGATGGCAGATAATATACAGGTTTAAGGGGTTTTACAGCTGTTTTCTTTATTGTTATTTCCCCTAAATTGTGGTAGGATAAAGGCGGCGGGAAGAACTTTGTCAAAGGGGGGGGACGGCATGGAGTATATAGAGTTATTGGAATACATAGAGCAGATGACCGCCCCGGGGCTGAAGCGGCTTATTATCAGCAAGCCGGCGGCCAAAAGCGAGCCGTATCAAAAGCTGACGGTGGAGCCTATTGGGCAGGAGTGGCAGATCTCCAGCTACACCGACAAGCAGGTGTTCCATGAAAACCTGCCGTTGGAAGACCTGGCCCGGCGGTGCGCCGAGCTGGTACAGGGGCATTTCCTTCAGGTCAACGGCTGGTCCGAGGGGTGGGAGCATATGCTGCTTCTCTCCAAAAAGGGGAAGTGTACCTATAAACGTAAGCGGCTGCCCGCCGCCGGAGGGTGCGGCGCCGGCGTTTGCCCGGCCCCCGCCGACAGCGGCCACAACCGGAAGAAGAATTATCTGATCCCCGAGGGGGCCGACGTGCCGCCGCTGGTGGACATGGGCATCTTCACCCGGGAGGGGAAGGTGGTCCGGTCCATGTACGACAAATACCGCCAGATAAACCGCTTTCTGGAGGTGCTGGACGATGAGATCGGCAAGCTGGGCCGGGAGAGCATCAATGTCATTGACTTCGGCTGCGGCAAGTCCTACCTCACCTTTGTGGTCTATCACTACCTCACCGCCGTGAGGGGGATGAAGGCCAATATCATCGGCCTTGATTTGAAGGCCGATGTGATAGAAAAATGCGGCGAGGCCGCCCGAAAGTACGGCTATGAGGGCCTTCGGTTTGAGCTGGGGGACATCAACGGCTATCAGGCTCCGTTCCCGGTGGATATGGTCATCACCCTCCATGCCTGTGACACGGCCACCGATTTTGCCCTCTATAATGCCATCCGGTGGGGGGCCGGGCTTATCTTCTCGGTGCCCTGCTGTCAGCATGAGCTGAACGGGCAGATAGAGAGTGAAAATCTGGCCATTCTGACCCGGTACGGTATTTTGAAGGAGCGGTTTTCCGCCATCGCCACCGATGCCATCCGGGGCGATCTGCTGGAATACTGCGGCTATAAGACCCAGCTTTTGGAGTTTATCGACTTTGCCCACACCCCTAAAAATATCCTCATTCGGGCGGTGAAGCGGCCCACCACCCCCAAAGAGGTGAAAAAGCGGGCGCTGGCGGAGGTGCGGGCGCTGATGCAGGAGTTCCATTTTGACCCCACCCTCTATCGGATGCTGGGGCTTGCGGAAGAAGGGAAGGAAAGCCAATGAACAGACAAGTGCCATATGTGGCCGCCATCCACGACCTGTCCGGGGTGGGGCGGTGCGCCTTGACCATTGTGCTGCCGGTGCTGTCGGCCATGGGGTGCCAGTGCGCCCCCCTGCCCACGGCCTACCTGTCGGCCAGCACCATCTATCCCCCCTCGGACCATTTTGTCTTTCGGGACCTGACCGGCGAGATGGAAGGCTCCGCCGCCCATTGGGGGGAGCTTGATATCCGCTTTGACGCCGTTTACAGCGGTTTTGTAGGCTCCCTGCGGCAGCTGGGAGTGGTGCAGGATTTCGTGAAGGGGTTTCGCGGGGAGAGGACCCTTGTGATGGTGGACCCGGTGATGGGGGACCACGGGAAGACTTACCGGACCTATACCCCCGAAATGTGCCGGGAGATGGAGGCGCTGGCCCGGACGGCCGATATTATCACCCCCAACATGACCGAGGCGGCCATATTGCTGCATGAGCCGTACGACAAGGCCCCCGACAGCGAGCAGGGCTGGCGGGAGTGGGTGGAACGGCTGAGCCTGAACGGCAGCCGGTCGGTGATCCTCACCGGCATAGAGCCGGAGAAGGGCATGGTGGGGGCGGCCTGCTTTGACCGGGAGAAGGGGGCATACACCCAGGCCGTGACCCAAAAGGAAGCGGGCGCCTTCCCCGGAACGGGGGACCTTTTCTCCAGTGTGGCCCTTGGATTTCTGCTGCGGGGGGAGGACCTGGCAAAAGCGACGGGCCGGGCGGTGGATTTCGTAGCCCTCTGCGCCCGCCACACCGGTGAATTGGGCACCCCGGTGCCCCAGGGGGTCCAGTTTGAGGATTTGCTGAAAGAACTGTTTTTGCAGTAAGGGAAAGATGCTTCAGGACTGTCTGAGGCATCTTTTTTTGCCGTTTTGGGGAAATATGAACGAACTCCGGCCGCAGTGTGAACCTTTTTTGAACTTTTCCAAAATGCTCTTTTCAGGAGGAAAAAGGTCTGTTATACTGCCAAAGTCCAAAATAAGGAAGCAAAGGAGAACCCAAATGAAGAAACGTGGCCTGACCGCTCTGGCCCTGGCCGGAGCACTGCTCCTTTCCACGCCGGCCTTTGCGGCAGAGGAAAAAGAGACCGTGATCCGACTGTCGGACACCGCCGTCACCGTGGACGGAAAGGCGGCTGCGACCGATCCAACAGCCGCTGTCTATGTGGGAGCGGATATCGTCTATTACGAGGACCTGGAGAGCTACGAAAGCGGCGCAGCCTACGGCGAGGGCACCGGGGCGGAGCGGCACACCGCCGCCGAGGCGGAGGGCCACACCGTGGTCACCATCACCCGGCCGGGGACCTACCGTTTGAGCGGCAGCCTTTCCGCCGGGCAGGTCGCCGTCGATCTGGGGAAAGAGGCCGGGGATGACCCCGGGGCGGTGGTTACCCTCATTCTGGACAATGTGGACGTGACCTGTACCGTGGCCCCCGCCCTTATCTTCCATAACGTCTATGAGTGCGACCGGGCGTTTGTGGCCTATGACAATGAGGAAGATCCGGCGTATCAGTCCTCCGCCATAGTGGATACCACCGCCGCCGGGGCCAATGTGGTCATTGCCGCCGGCAGTGAGAACACCTTCACCGGTTCCCATGTGGCCCGTATCTACAAAGAGGGCAGCACCAAGAAGCTCCACAAGTACGACGGGGCCTTTTATTCCAAAATGTCCATGAACATTTTCGGAGATAAGGGAGATAACAGCGGCGTGCTGAACATCATTGCCGACAACGAGGGCCTGGATTCCGAGCTGCATCTGACCATCAACGGCGGCACCATCAACATCCGGTCTCAGGATGACGGCATCAATACTAACGAGGACTTTGTGTCGGTGACCACCGTCAACGGCGGTGAACTTCATATAGCGGCCGGCCTGGGCGCTGAGGGGGACGGCATCGACTCCAACGGCTATCTGGTCATCAACGGCGGCACGGTCTGGACCAGCGCCAATCCCCAGACCGGGGACGGCGGCATTGACGCCGACAGCCCCATCCTGCTCAACGGGGGCAGCGTGTATGCCTTCGGCTCCCGCAACGACGCGGCTGACAGCACTTCGGCGCAGGCGTATATGGAGCTGTCCTTTGCCTCCACACTGCCTGCGGGGAGTCAGATCCGCATCACCGATGGGGAAGGGAATGAGAAGACGGCCTTTTCTCTGGACAGGGCCTGCCAGTCCATGACCCTGTCTCTGGAGGAGGCCGGGGCCTTTGCGTTGGATACGGTCTATCATGTTTATGTGGATGATGTCCTTCAGTGCTGGAACGGCAACGGCTTCGGCATGATGGGCGGTCACAGCGGCATGGGCGGCGACCGTCCCGGGGGGATGGAGCTTCCCGAAGGCGTCGCGCCGGACCGGCAGCCCGATTTCCGCCCCGAGATTGGTGCTGACATTCCCGAGGAGATGGACCGTCAGGAGCGGCCCGGCCCCATGGGCAAACCCGGCGAGGATATGGAGGAGCCTGGGACGAAGCCTTCCGGCGGCTTTGCCCCCGGCCGGCGGCCTGATGGCCTTGCCCCTTTCGGCGGTCAGGAACAGGCCCACGGCAGCGGCTCCACCGACTTTGTGCTGACCGAGACCACCAGGTCCTTCTCCGGGGTGTGCGACTCCGACGCCTCGGGCAAGGCCCGGGTGTCCTTTGGGGTGGAAGGGGCCGTCCGCAGCGGTCGGAACACCGTTATTGAGAGCGTTACCGCCATTACGCCCAGTGTGGATTTGGACCCGGCGCTGGTCCAAATCACCGTCACAGACGACCCCTCGGAGAACTATTCCGCTTCCTGCCTGCTCTCCGAAGGGCTGGAGGCCGTGAACGCACTTCTGCCCCGGGAGGACGGGACCTACATTCTCACCGTGGCGGTGGTCAGCGGGGTGGAGGGCTATACCGGGGCCACCCAGTTTTCCTTCACCGTAGGTGCCCTGCCCTTTGTGGATGTGCGGAGCTTTGACAGCGGCTATGCCGCCATTGAGGCGCTGTACCGGGCGGGGGTCATGACGGGCACCGGGGAGAACACCTTCTCCCCTGAAATGACCGTCACCCGTGCCCAGGCGGTGACCGCTCTGGCCCGTCTGGCCGGGGCGGAAGAAAGGGAGACGGCAGCCTTCTCCGATGTGGAGCCGAAGGCCTGGTATGCCGGGTATGTGGCCTGGGCGGTGGATAAGGGCATCGTGGAGGGGGACGGTCAGGGCCGCTTCCTGCCTGACGAGACCGTCACTGCCGGGCAGATGGCCATGATGCTGAAGCGGTACACCGGGGATGAGGGATACGCCGCGGATTTTGCGGAGGAGCTGAACCGGGCGGAACTGGCCCGGATGCTGTATCTTATTATGGAATAAAAAACAAAAGGGGTCCACTTAAAAAGCACACCGGCGGGGCGGCAGAGGGCCGCGGCCCGCCGGCGTGCTTTTTTTGAAAAATTCGCCTGGAATAGAACGGGGAAAAATCCATATCTTAAAGATACATTTTCAGCATTGAAAAAGGAGGAACCATGATGAAAAAATATGTGGCAGTTCTGTTGGCCATCGGTTTATTGACCCTACCCGCCCAGGCGGCGGTCACCGGCGCGCCCGATGTGGACGCCCAGGCGGCGGTGCTGATGGAGAAGGAGACTGGGGCCATCCTTTATGAGAAAGCGTCCCACGACAAACTGGAGCCGGCCAGTGTCACCAAGATAATGACCCTTCTTCTGGTGATGGAGGCCATCGACGGCGGCGCCCTGTCCTATGAGGATACGGTGCAGGTCTCCACCCGGGCGGCCTCCATGGGGGGAAGTCAGGTCTATCTGAAGGAGGGGGAGACCATGTCGGTCCACGACCTCCTCAAAGCGGTGGCGGTGGCCTCGGGCAACGATGCCGCCGTGGCTCTGGCCGAACACGTTGCGGGCAGTGAAAGCGCCTTTGTGGAGCGGATGAACCAGCGGGCGGCCCAGCTGGGCATGGCCGATACCGTCTTTCAAAACTGTACCGGCCTGCCCGCCCCGGGGCACCTGACCTCGGCCCATGATATCGCCCTGATGAGCCGGGAGCTGATTTTGAACCACCCCGCCATCCGGGAATTTACCACCATCTGGATGGACTCCCTGCGGGACGGGTCCTTCCAGCTTTCCAACACCAACCGGCTGGTCCGGTTTTATGAGGGTTGCACCGGGCTGAAAACCGGCTTTACCGCCTCGGCGGGGTACTGTATGTCGGCCACCGCCGAGCGGGACGGCATGGAGCTTATCGCCGTGGTGATGAAGTCGGCCACCCGGGACACCCGGAACGAGACGGCAAAGTCCATGCTGGATTTCGGCTTTGCCAACTATACCGTGCTGGACGTAAAGCCCGCCCAGGCCCTTGCCCCGGTGGAAGTGCTGCTGGGGGAGGAGGATTTTGTCCAGCCCGTATTGTCCGGCGGCGGGCGGATCTTGGTGGAGAAGGCCCAAATCAACTCGGTGGACACCGCCGTTACCCTCTGCGCCGATGTGGAGGCCCCGGTGGCCCAGGGGCAGAAGCTGGGAGAGCTGACCGTCACCGTGGACGGTCAGGTCCGGCAGGTGGTGGATATCGTCTCTGACCGGGGAGTGGAACGGCTCACCGTCCCTGGGATCTTCAAAGGCCTGCTGGAAAAGGTGCTGATGGCGGGATAAGGGAAAGGGACGGGTGATTTTATCGCCCGTCCCTTTACTTTTACGGCTTTATTTGCTATGATGGGCTTGCTGTAGGGGGCCTGTCCCCCATAAAAACCAAAGGGAAAGGAAGGCAGTGCCATGTCATTTATCAGCGTGTTTGATGTGCTGGGGCCTAATATGATCGGCCCCTCCAGCTCCCACACCGCAGGGGCGGTGGCCATCGCTCTCATCGCCCAGAAGATGATCTCCCCGCCGCTGAAGGAGGTGGAGTTCATTCTCTACGGCTCCTTTGCCAAGACCTATAAGGGTCACGGCACCGACCGGGCGCTGCTGGGCGGGGTCATGGGCTTTGCCACCGACGACACCCGCATTCGGGACTCCTTCGCCATCGCTGAAGAGAGGGGGATCGCCTACCGTTTTACCCCCAACGAGACCGAGACCGACATCCACCCCAATACGGTGGATGTGAAAATGGTAAACGGGGCCGGGCAGACCATGACCGTCCGGGGGGAATCTCTGGGCGGGGGCAAAGTCCGCATCGTGGGCATCAACGGGGTCCAGGTGGACTTTACCGGGGAGTACAGCGCCCTCATCGTGGTCCAGCAGGACCGGCCCGGTGTGGTGGCCCACATTACCAAGGCCATCAGCGAGGCCGGGGTGAACATCGCCTTCATGCGCCTTTTCCGGGACGCCAAGGGGGGCATCGCCTACACCATCGTAGAATCGGATGACAAGCTGCCCGCCGGCATTCAGGACCGGATTCGGGAGAATCCCAACGTCCACGACGTGATGGTCGTGCAGGATTGAGGAGGGAAGAGAGATGGATTTCAAGTCAGCTGCCGAGCTTTTGAAGCTGTGCGAAGAGGAAAACCTGCCCATATCCCAGGTCATGCGGCGTCGGGAAATGTCCGAGACCGGGGCGGCCCGGACGGACATTGACCACCGGATGGCCCGGGCCTGGGAAATCATGAAAGAGTCGGCCAAAACGCCCCTCACTACCCCCGGCAAGTCCATGGGGGGCCTGATCGGCGGGGAGGCCAAAAAACTTGCCGACCATCAGGCGGCCGGGAAGGGCCTTTGCGGCGATGTGCTGGGTGTGGCCATGACTTACGCCATGGCGGTGCTGGAGGTCAACTCCTCCATGGGCCTCATCGTGGCCGCCCCCACCGCCGGCTCGGCCGGGGTGGTGCCCGGATTGCTGCTGGCCTTGCAGGAGGCTTATCAAAAAACCGACGAGGATGTCATCTCCGCCCTCTTTAACGCCGGGGCGGTGGGCTATCTGGCCATGCGCAACGCCACCGTGGCGGGGGCAGTGGGCGGCTGTCAGGCCGAGGTGGGGGTGGCCGCCGCCATGGCGGCCTCGGCCGCAGTGGAGCTGATGGGGGGAAGCCCCCGGCAGTGTCTGGGGGCCGGCTCCACCGTGCTGATGAATATGCTGGGCCTTGTCTGTGACCCGGTGGGCGGGCTGGTGGAGTATCCCTGCCAGAACCGGAACGCCGCCGGAGTGGCCAACGCCCTTATTGCCGCCGAAATGTCTCTGGCCGGGGTGCCCCAGCTCATCCCCTTTGACGAGATGCTGGAGACCATGTATACCGTTGGCAGGGGCCTTCCCGCCAGTTTGCGGGAGACTGCCCAGGGGGGCTGTGCCGTCACCCCCTCGGCCTGCGCCGCCTGCGGGATGTGCGGATAAGAAAAACGAAAAGGCCGGCCCGGTGATATCACCGGGCCGGCCTTTTTCATTTTATATGCAGAGAATTTCTCTTTGGATGGGGCCGTAGATCCGGACCTTTCGCTCGGGGGTGATGTGAACGTCAAACTCCAGCCGGACACCGTACTTGCCGGTGTAAAGCCCCGGCTCCACCGAGAACATGGTGCCCGGCAGCAGCTGGCGGTCGTCGTGGGTCTCGTAATCGTCCAGGTTGGCCCCCACGCTGTGGCACGCATGGCCGATGCTGTGGCCGGTGCGGTGCATGATGAACTGAGAAAGGCCGTACTTTTCAAAGACCGCCCGGGTCTGCCGGTCGGCCTCATAGCCATAGACCACCTTGCCCGCCGCCAGCCGGGATTCCAGCAGGTCCACCACGCTCTGCCGGGCCTCCCATACGATATCAAAAAGCCGCTGATATTCCGGGTCAACGGCTTGACCCACCTGGATGCACCAGGTCACATCGTAGTAGACACTGTCCTCCCCGGGCAGCCGGGCGGCGAAATCCAGGATGAGCCGGCTTCCCTCCCGGATGGGGTAGGAGCCTTGGGCCTTCGGCTCATAGCCGGGGTCGGAGGCGTGGTCGTCTACCCCGAAGAAGGGGGGACCATCCAAAATGACGCCCTCCCGGTCAATGAGGGCCTTCATCTTCTTCAGCATATCCCACTCATTGATGGAGAGCCCTTCCTCCAAAGACTGCCGAACCCAGCGGAAGGTCTCGTCCATGATTTTGTGGACAATGACCCCCGCCTGCCGGTGGCTTTCCACCTGCTCCGGGGTGAGGACCGCCCCAAAATGCTGCAAAAGGTCGGCCGAGGACACAAGCTCCGGCCCAAAGGTCCGCAGGTATTCCAAAAGTCCCCCGTCCATGGTGGAGGCGGTGGGCACATTGCCCATGGGGGAATACTGGCAGGCCACCTTCATCCCGGGCCGCAAAAGCCGGCGCAGAGCCTCGTCCTGCCCCGCCTTCCCTTTGTAGAGGACCTTCCGGCCGGGCAGGCCGTCCAGCAGCAAAGGCTCGATGGCGGAGAGGACCTTCACCGGCTCCCCGCCGGCGGGGATAAAGTAAAAAAGCCGCCGGGAGGGATGGCTCTTCCCGTCCAGCCCCAGAATATCGCGGGTGATGGGGTCCCGGCCGTGGAAATCATGGAAAAGCCAGCCGTCCAGGCCTTGGGCCTGCAACAGACCCTGAATTTTTGTCACATCCATCATTTCATCACCCGGCGGTAGGCCCCCTTCACCGGTATATAGAGGACGGCGATGCCGATAACGGTGAAGACGGCGTTGATAATGGTGGCGGGAATGGCGGTCAGTTCGGCGGTGAGGGCGGCGGGGAGGGCGCTGCCCAAAATCACCAGCTCGCAGGTGGACCAGAGAAAGTCGATGACCACATTGGAAATGCCGTAGACCACGGCGGTGACCACGGCGGCGGTAAACTCCTTCCTGCCGTCCCCATTTGCCTTTTTGGTCAGCAGAGAGAAGGCTGTGCCGGCGAAAAAGCAGTTGAGCAGGGTGCTGACAAACACATTGGGGATGGCGTGGGTGTAGCTGTTGAGCACATCGAAGAGCAGCAGCCCCATGACCCCTGCCATCATAGAACCTCGGGTGCCCAGCAGCACCACCGACAGCATAATGAAAATGTGGCCGAAGTGGACAAAGGGGGTTCCCACCGCCGCCGGCAGGGGGATGCGGAAGGATTGGATGCCCAGATAGATCATGGCGGCGAAAAAGGCGGTCATCACAATGGTTTTGACTTGGTTTTTCTCCCGTGAGGAAGACATGGAAATTCCCTCCCGAAATAGATTGAAATTATCATACCATGGCGGTGGACGGTGGGAAAGGGCCAGTTTTGCTTATTTTTCAGGGGCCAGATAAAGAAAAGGGGAGGACGGCCAAGCCGCCCTCCCGGAAAAAACTTGCTTACAGAAAAAATTGGAACACGCAGAAGGCCCCGTAGATACAGAGGAGCAGCACCCCCTGGCCCCTTGTGAGCTTCCCTTTGACAAGAGCGGGAAGGGTGAGCAAAGACATGACCAGCATCATCACGGGCAGGTCCACCACCAGCGAGGCATTATACCCGCCGATGGTTTTGCTGGCGGGGAGGTCGAAGGGGGCCAGGGTCACGGAAATGCCGCTGACCAGCACCAGATTAAAGAGGTTTGCCCCCACGATGTTGCCCAGAGACAAAGCGCCGTGGCCCTTGGCCAGAGAGGTGATGGCGGTGACCAGCTCGGGAAGGGAGGTGCCCAACGCCACAAAGGTGAGGGCGATGACCGACTCGGGCACTCCCATGGCCTGGGCGATCAGGGTGCCATTGTCCACCAGCAGGTCGGCGCCGATAGCGATGAGAATGGCTCCCACCGCCAGCAGCAGAAGGGACTTCCAGGTGGGTCCGTTCCCCAGTTCCGCCTCCCGGGTGACCGGAGCGGGGTTGCGGAAGGCCTGGCGGATGGTGAGGATCATATAAACCGCAAAGATGCCCAGCAGCTCCAGACCAACCGCCCGGCTGAAGCTGCCGGAGACATAGGCCCGGTAAAGGTAGACGGCGGCGGCGAGGAAGAAAAAGACCACCGGGGTGCTAAGACTCTTTCTGTCCACCTTGGAAGGGCGGATAGCGATGGTCAGTGCGGCGATAAGGGCGGTGTTGCAGATGATGGAGCCGATGGCGTTGCCATAGGCCAGCTCCCCGTGGCCGCCCACGGCCGAGGTGGCCGACACCATCACTTCGGGAAGGGTGGTGCCGATGGAGACCACCGTAGCGCCGATGAGCAGCTCGGGCACGCCGAACCGGTGGGCGATGCCGGTGGCGCCCTCCACAAACCAGTCGCCGCCTTTGATCAGGAGCAGCAGACCCAGACCGAACAGCAAAACAGGAATGAACATTGTCTTTTTCTCTCCTTTTGTATATTGAAATGGGCCTTTTCAGCCCAAAACACCGCTGAAGAAAATCTCCAGACCGATGGCGATGAGGATGCCCCCTCCCAAAAGGTTGGCTCTTCCCGCCAGCCGGGTGCCAAACCGTTTTCCCAAAGCCAGCCCCGCCGTGCAGATGACAAAGGTGACAGCGGCGATGACGCCGGCGCTGGTAAGGGCACGGAGCAGGTCATAGTGGGCGATGGTGAAGCCCACCGACAAAGCGTCGATGGAGGTGGCCACCCCCTGGACCAGCAGTTCCCCGGACCCCAGGCCGGCAGCGGCCGCCTCTGCCTCCCCGTGGGAGGTGAGGCCTTCGATCAGCATTTTACCCCCTATGTAAGCCAGCAGCGCAAGGGCGATCCAGGGAATGAACCGCTGAAAGGCCGTGAACTTCTGGGCCACCGTCCGGACACAGAACCAGCCCGCCAGCGGCATGGCCGCCTGAAACCCGGCAAAAACGCCGGCGATCCGTGCCATCCGGCCCTTGGGCATCTTCGGCTCCTGCAGGCCGTTGGCCAGAGAGACCGAAAAGGCGTCCATGGCCAGTCCCACCCCCAAAAGGGCGCTTTGAAACAGCAGCATCCAACTCTGCTCCATTTGAACTTCCTCCCCTTTGCACAAAAAAGACTCAAGTATAGTTATTCGACTATACCTGAGCCTTATTCCAAAAAAAGAAAGAGACCGCACGTATAGCCCGGGCAGGCATACATGAGTCTCGCAATTTAAAGCAAGCCAGGCCGGAAAGCCGAGGATGTTGACTTGCTGCACGGACAGGCAGGTCCATGCTTGCTACTCCCTCACAGAAGTGTAGGAAAAGAATAGCATATCTTTCTTTGGGTGTCAAGTATTTTCAGCGGGAAAGTCCCGTCCCTGCCTCCCTGCGGCGCAGCTCTCCCTGGGCGGCCATGGCGGATAGGTAGAGGAGGGCGCCAAAGCCCAGACAGACCGCCGCCCCAGCCCCTTCCCCCAGTCCCGAGCGGGTGAGGATGGGGAAGAGCAAATTGGCGCAAAGCCCGGCCAATAAAGCGGAAAGACCCGGGGCCACAAGCCAGTGGAACCACTGGCAGGGTAGGTTGATGGCCCGGTGGAGCGCCCGGCCGTTGAGCCAAACCCCCAGAAGGGTGCTGACCAGCAGCGCTTCCACATACCCCCGCAGCCCCACCCCGGGAAGGCCCATCCGCCACCAGGTGAGAAGAAGCTGAATGGCCCCGCAGATCAGGCCGTTCCGGGCGGCCAGAGTTTGCTTCCCAAGGCCGTTGAGGCATCCGGCCAGCACCGACTCAAAGCAGGTCAGTACCACCCCAAGGGCCAACGGGGCGGCAAAAAGCCCCACGGAAGGCTCCCGGAACAAGGCCCGGCCCAGAGGAGGTCCCACCACGGCCAGAAGGGCGGAGGTGGGGAGGATGAGCCAGGCCGTGGCGGTAATGGCCTTTCCCGCCCTGCGGCGGATCAGGTCGGTCCGGCCCAGCGCCCGGGCCTGAGACAGCTTGGGCAGCAGCACCAGAGACATGGCGGAGATGAAGGCGGTGGGGAGGGTGAGCATGGGAAGGGTCATGCCGCACATGACCCCGAAGGCGCTCATGGCCGAGGACACGTCGGCCCCCGCCCGCACCAGCCGCTGGGGAATGAGGACCGAGGTGGCCGCTCCCATCAGATTGCCCAGCAAAGCGGTCCAGCCGATGGGCAGGGCGATGGAGCGGATATTTTTTCCCAGGACCTTGCCGTCCACCCGCTCCCCTTTGGGGTTCCGGCCAAAGGCCCGACGGTAGAGAACAGAGAGGGTCACGGCGGAAAAGACCTCGCACAATATCATGCCGCAGACGATAAGCCCCACCGTCCGCTCCGGGTTCTGGGGCAGGAAATACCACAAAAGCCCCAGTACCGCCCCGGTGCGGATGAGTTGCTCCAAAATCTCGGTAAAGGCGGGGGGCGCCACCCGCCCCAGACCGTAAAAAGAGTGCTTGTGGATGTTCTCAAGGCCGGTGAGCAGCACACAGGGCAGCAGAAGCAGCAGTCCCAGCTGGGCCCGTGCGTCCCCCAAAAGCCCCGCCGAGATGGGGTCGGAGAGAGGGGCCACCACCAGCGCCACCACGGCGAAGGCGGTGAGAAAGCCAGCAATGCAGCTTCGCACCGTCTGGGCCGCCGCCGCATGGTTGCCCAAAGCCTGATACCGGGCCGACAGGTTGGAGCAGGCCACAGTAAAGCCGATGGCGGTCAGGGACATGAGGACCGAGAAAACGGGCATCACCAGCTGATAAAGGCCCATCACCTCGGCCCCCACCATCCGGGAGAGAAAGACCCGGTAGACAAACCCCACCCCCTGGCCAAACAGGCTGACGGCGGTGAGGAGCAATGTGCTTTTCAAAGCGGACATGGGTTTCACAAAAAAGCCCCCCTTCAAGGATAAGCCTATGAAGGGGGGCACGTCCGCTATTCGATTCATTTTTCCGGGGCATACCCGGTGACCGAGATGCCGCTTTCCCATACCAGCGCGTCATCGGGCAAGGAGCGCAGCTTCCACAACCCCCAGCAGTCGGTGACTGCTTTGGACAGGTTGAACCACTGAATGAAGTAGATGGGCCAAAACCATACAAAGCCGCCGGAAAGGTTGAGCAGGACCAGAACCGCCCCCAGAATGGCCACCGGGGCCAGAGCAATGGCGGCAAAGGCCCTTTTGGAGAGAAAGACCGGGCTTGCGCTGTTCATATAGACGCCGGGAAGGGTGTTGTCATAGTGCTGGGGCCGCCGTCCGGTGACCAGCCGCACGCAAAGCCCCCGGATGACCTCGTGAAGCACGGCGTAGATGAGAAACCCGAAAATCAGGATGACCCATGTGACATAGAAGGTGACCCGGTGGGTAAACAGCAGCAGAGCTTGCCCCTGCCAGATGGCCTGGGCAACACCGAAGAGGACCAGCGCGATCAGCAGGGAAACGCCCCATACCGCCAACGCCTGCTTCCTGTTTTTGCGAGGGTCAATGACAAACCGCTTTTCGTACCCCCGGGGCAGCCGCTCCTGATTTTCCATGGCTGGTCCCTCTCTTTCCAATGATAAGGCTATCTTATCACAGAAGAGCCGGCTTTGACAAGAAAAACCGGCAGGATAAACGGGCGGTCAGTGGCTGGCGGCATACTCCTCGGCGGCCTTACGGACCCAGTTGAACCGGTCGTCGTTGATATCCATGGGCACGGTGCAGTCGGCTCCCACCATGACCCCCACCTGACCGCACTCGTCCAGAATGTCCCAGGTGGCCTTTTTGACCTCCTCCCGGGTGCCGGTGTAGATGACGGTATCCTGGGCAAAGCCGCCGAAGACCGGCTTGCCCCCAAAGAGCTTCCGCCCTTCGCTGAGGGAGACCCCCTCGGCGTAGACGGCGATGTTGTAGGCCGCGGCGGGGTGGTTTTTGAACAGCTCCAGATTGTTCCCCCGGCCATGGTAGCCGCAGATGTGAAGCAGATTGATGGGGCTGAGGCCGTTGGCGTGCTCCATCACCCGAATCTCCACCGGAGCCATGTATTTGGTAAAGAGGTCATCGGGGATATAGTGGTTTTGGTTGTTGACGCTGAAGTAGATGCCGTCCACCCCGCACTCCTTGATGAGCATTTCGTTGAGATCCATAATGGCCTTGGCCAGAATATCCAGCGCCGCCATCACCGACTCCGGGTCCTCCTGCAAAAACCGGGGCAGCCGGGGGTCGGGCTGGTCCCCGGGGTCCAGACTGGTTTTCAGCACCATCAAAGGGGAAAAGCCGGTGGCATAGATAAAGGCCTCGTTGCCGGCGTAGATGGCCATGGACCGCTCGGTCAATTCCCGGGTCTTCCGGCCATAGGGGGAGTCCGGGGTGGGGGGCTGGATGTTTCTGAGGTCGGCGGCGGTCTTCACAAAGGAGGTGTCCAGAGGCATGATCATCAGGGAATCATTCATGATCTTGATCACATCAGGGTCAAAGCGTTCCAGGGCCGTCCGGTGGCCCTCGATGTTCCGCCGGAAGATATCCTCATCCACCAGCCCCTTTCCCCACTCGTCGGAGGCGGTAAAATGGTGGAAGAAGGCCACGGGCACCCTGTCCACCGGCTTGTTGGACAGGAAGTTCATGAACCGCTCACGCTTTGTCATGGAAATCACTCCTTCAAGAATATTGGGCAGAACTTACAATAGCAGTATAACATATAAAAAGTTTTTGTCCATTCAAACAATGGAGGCTGGCAAACGGGATGTTCATTGACAGAACCCGCCCAAAAAGATACAATAAGACAGAGAAATGAGAGAAAAAGGAAGTGTCACTATGTTTGCCGTCTTTGTGAATATGGCTCTGGTGCTGGTGGGCAGCGCCGTGGGCCTTCTTCTGAAAAACCGCTTTTCCGAGCGCATGGGTCAGGCGGTGATGAAGGGGCTGGGCCTTTGCACCGTGGGCATCGGAATGTCCAGCCTGCTGGGAGGGAAGGACACCCTCTGCACCATCATCTGCGTGGCTCTGGGCACCATCCTCGGGGAGTGGCTCAATATCGAAAAAGGGATGGACGATTTAGGGGAGCTGCTGCGGAAAACACTCATCCGGGGCGAGGGCAACAGCCGCTTTGTGGAGGGCTTTGTCAACGCCACCGTCCTCTACTGCGTGGGGGCCATGTCCATCAACGGGGCCATCGCCGCCGGCATCAATGCCGACTACTCCATCCTCATCTCCAAAAGCGTCATGGATATGGTCAGCTCCATCACCTTCGCCGCCGCCATGGGCATCGGGGTCCCCTTTGCCGTCATCCCCATCCTTCTCTATGAGGGGGGGCTGACCCTTTTGGCCGGGGTGGTGGGTCCCTACCTCTCGGCGGCGGTCATCACCGAGATGAGCGCCGTGGGCGGGGCCATCATCGTGGGCATCGGCCTGAACCTGCTGGGGGCCTCCAAAGAGGGCATCCGGGTGAGCAATATGCTCCCCGCCATCTTCCTTCCCATCGCCTATGTACCTCTGGCAAACTGGGTGGCCACAGTGGCCGCAGGTCTTTTTTAAGACCCAAACCGCCTTCCCAAACGGGGAGGCGTTTTTTTTTTCAAAAACCCCTTGACATTGCCGTTACGGCAGGGGGTATGCTATGGGAGAAGGAGGGAGCGCCCATGGAATACACGGTACAGGCCCTGGCAAAGCTGGCGGGGGTATCCCCCCGCACTCTGCGCTGGTACGACCACATCGGCCTTCTTGCCCCGGGACGCCGGGGGGAGAACGGCTACCGGCTCTATGGCCCAAAAGAGGTGGACCGACTGCAGCAGGTCCTCTTCTACCGGGCTCTGGGGGTGGAGCTGGGGGAGATCAAGGCCCTTCTGGACGACCCTGCCTTCGACGAGACCGCAGCCCTGCAAAGCCACTTGTTGGCCCTGCAAGGCGAGCAAAAGCGGCTGGCGGCCCTCATCCACACGGTGGAGGCCACCCTGGCCGCCAAAGAGAGGAGAACACCCATGAAAGACGAACAGAAATTTGAGGGCCTGAAGGCCCAACTGGTGGCGGAAAACGAAAAGACCCACGGTAAAGAGGCCCGCACCCGCTACGGCGACGCCCCGGTGGACGCCGCTAACGCCCGCCTGCTGAACATGAGCGGGGAAGTCCACACCCAATGGAAAGCCATGGAGGAGGAGATATTGACCCGTCTGGCCGCCGCAGTGGCGGCAGGGGAGGACCCCGCCGGGCCGGAGGGGGAGGCCGTCGCCGCCCTCCACGCCCAATGGCTTGCCTTCGTGGGGGACTACACCCCCGAAATGCGGGCCGGTTTGGCCCGGCTCTACACCGCCGATGAGCGGTTTTCCGCCTACTACGACAAAGCCGCCCCCGGCGCCGCCGCCTTCCTCACCGCCGCCATTCTGGCCCAAACCGAAAAAGGGGAAGAAACATCAAAACCATGACACACCATGTCAAGGTTTGTGGGGTATCCTTATGACAGAGGCGGCAAACAGCCCGCCCACCACATAAGGAGGTCCTTTTTATGAAAGAGAGACTGTTTTGTCAAAGCTGCGGTATGCCCCTGGACAGGGCCGAAGACATGGGTACCGAGGCCGGCGGCGCCCCCAGCGGGGAGTACTGCCGCTACTGCTATCAGGCCGGAGCCTTTACCGCCCCGGAGGCCACGCTGGAGGATATGATCGCCCTCAACCTGAAATTCAATGAGGAGAACGGCCGCCCCATGGGCACCCGGGCGGAGGCGGAGCAGATGATGCGAAGCTGGTATCCCACCCTCAAGCGGTGGCGCCAGGGGTAAAACATCCCCCAAAAAAGGAAAAAGAGACTGCGGAATCCCTCCGCAGTCTCTTTATTTTGCCTTCATCACCAGAAATTCCGCCGGCCCCGTAGGGGTCACCCGGGTGACCCGCCCCGCCGGACGAAACCCCGCCTTCTCATAGCATCGGATGGCCCGGGCATTCCAGATACGCACCACCAGCCGCAGGGGCAGGCTGGGCCATTTCTCCCTTGCCATGGCCATGGCCTTGCGGGTGACGACAGGGCCGTAGCCTCTGCCGCAGTAGTCAGGGGCCAGAGCAATGCCGAAGTAGACCGCACCCTCCATCCGGGCCAGATTGATATACCCCATCAAAGTATCTCCGTCATAAAAACAGGTGTACCGTCCCCGGTGGTCAGGGTCCAGCAGGGGAGAACCCTTGGCCCGCTTTTCCTCATAGGGGCTTTCGTCATAGACGGCGTATTCCCCATCGTATTGCCAGCGGGACAGCTCCCGGACGGCGGCGTCGGTCATGGGGGCGGCGGTAAGGCCCATGGCAGACCCCTCCTTTGGTAAGATGAGGGCATTATACCCCCGCCGGAGCGGCTCTGTCAAGAAATGGGTAATATGACTAAAAATCAGAAAACGAGAACGGGATTTCTTGACAAAAATAATGAAATGAACTATGATGGATTTGGAAGATCCACCCAATAACTTTAGAAAGAGGTGCTCCGACATGAAGGTAGAAGAGCGGAAAAAACTCCATCTGGGCGAATATCCCACCCCCCTGGAGTACATGGGCAACCTGACGAAGAAGTACGGCAAGGGCAAGCTGTATATCAAGCGGGATGACATCGCCGGCCCCGCCTTCGGCGGCAACAAGACCCGAAAGCTGGAGTACATCATGCAGGAGGCCGTGGAGGAGGGCTACACCGCCATGCTCACCGTGGGCGGACCTCAGACCAACCACGGCAAGACCACCGTGGCCGCAGCGGTCAAGCTGGGGCTGAAGCCCATTTTGGTGCTGGGGGGCAAGGCCCCCGACTACCTGTCGGGCAACCTGACCCTGGACGCCATGATGGGGGCCGACATCGTCTTTGCCGGGGACGATATGCCCGGGGCGGTGAAGGCCACCATAGAGCGGTACGAGAAGCAGGGGGACAAGGTCTATAACCTCCCCGCCGGCGGCACCGCCATGACCGGCGTGGCGGGCTATATCATGGCCGTGCCCGAGATCATGAAGCAGCTGGAAGAGCAGAACATCCACCCCAAATATCTGGTCTGCGCCCTTGGCTCCATGGGCACCTACGGCGGACTGAATCTGGGCGTGAAGTATTTTAACGCCCCCTTTAAGGTCGTGGGCGTCCCCGTCTCCCCTCCGCCGGCGGACAAGGCGGAGCAGGTGGCCAAATTCATGAACGAGGTCAGCGACTTCTACGGCATGGGCATCCATACCGAAGCCGCCGACCTTCTCATCAACAACGGCCCCGCCGACGCCCCTTACTCCGGCGAGGAGTACAACAAGCCCGACCCCATCACCCGGAAGTATATGTTTGAGATCGCCCGGGCCGAGGGCATCATTCTGGACCCCACCTACACCGGCAAGGCCTTCCGTGGCTTTTTGGACATGGTGGAAAAGGGGATCATCGACGGCGACGTCATCTTCCTCCACACCGGCGGCGCCACCGCCGTCTGGACCAAAGAGCATCTGGACGATATGCAGCAGGAACTCTTCGACAACTGCCAGATCAGCGAGTTCGGTAAGTAAAAGTCAGCGGCATACGAGGACAGCGAGGGATGGCTTCGGGCAGATGGGGCATCCCCCCGTCCAAAGCATTGATAAGGCTATAGGTGTAACGCTAAAGCTTCGAACAGAATTTTAGGGAGGTAAGTATTCTATGAAAAATGGTTAGCTTATTTCTTGTTGTCAGCATGATCATATCAGTTCCGGTATGTGCGCTGGAACCTGTGGAGGAAAAAACTATTACCCCCACTACTCCAAATTGGGTACTTGGTTTCCGATGACGGGGTTGTATATGAAATTGAGGGGAAATTGGTAAACGCTCCCTGTGCCGTTATGTCCAACGAAAGCAATGAGGGTATCTCACAGACATATATGTATGATTTGTCTTCGCTTTCTCATCGAGCGGGCGGTAGCAACACTGTCCACGATACCGACAAGATGCTTGTCTCTACGGTTTATCTCACTATCAATTACAACTATTATACGGATAGCGTCAAGGGGGATATGTATCTTTTAACGTCGGTTTCGGGATATTGGGTCGTAGATGACCCTCAGGTTTTCACCCCCAGCGCATCTTTGTATTACGGCTGTTCTGATCCTGGCATTACCCAATCAACGTATGCATTTCCAATTTCTGTAAATAACCATTTTAGTGTGGATACTGATTTTACAACTTATGTTCGGCAGGAATATGGTGTAATGGGTGCTAATTTAACCGTCAATTATCAGATGGGTTCCTCCAGAAAATGGTCTTTTTCGCTCCCCAATACGCTCTTCAATAATATAGGTCATCTCTAATTTCTTAAAAATGAGGTTTTCGTGATGAAGAAACGCCCCATGTTCCTTTGGTATATCATCTGTGCCGTGATCCTGGCGGCGGCGCTCCTTTTTGGCCTGTATTACCGTCTGGTCCTTCGGAAAGTGATTGCTTTCACATATGCCTATCCCCCGATGGCCCGTATTTATATCTACCTGGGGAATCCTGCACTTCGGTTTGCCTTGGCCGGCCTGGTGGGCGGCTTTGCAGCTGACCGAATCCATCTCCCCAGATGGCTGGCCTGGCTTTTGCCGCTGTGCCTTATCTTCACTCTGGCGTATATTCTCGCCGTTGCCGCTGTCATAGCAGATGCGGCTCCACAGAACATTACTATGTTGGTCAATGACTTGGCCATGCCATATTGCAATTGGGTTTTCCTACCACTGGGCTTTCTTGCTGGCCTGGGCTACGGAGGACACAAGAGACAGAGGTGAAGACAAGGGGAAGAGAAGGGACGGTTCGTTTGTCTTTAGAAATGTTACACTTACTTGTGGTGGGGTAGAAAGTCAAGACAAAAGAACCGTCCCCCTGTCTTCCGCAAGACAAAAGAACCGTCCCCCTGTCTTCCGAAATTACTTTTGTCGGACATTCTAAAGGTGGGGCTGAAGCAACACTGAATGCTGTTTATACAAATAAAAATGCTATTATATTTAACCCTGCGAATGCAAATTTCTTTTTAGCGCCGATTGGAAAATTCACCCAAAATATAACAGCATACGCAATTGAAAATGAAGTTCTAACTGGTACATTGGGAACGATGCCTTCACCAGTAGAGTATGTTTATTTGCCAGAGCCTAATCCGGTAAACAACTGGAATCCAATTGAACATATGCAAAAGGATTTTGATAATCACAGTATAAAAGCGGTTATTTCTGCTTTAAGGTTGATGGGGTATGATTAAATGATTTTTCAAAAAGCACCAAAGAGAAGAGGGGGAAATTTTTCAATAGCTTCTTATGTTCCTTTTATCATTATTTTCTTGATGATATTTGTTTTTCCTTGGGTGTATCTTGCTGTTGGAACATGGTTTCTATCCCCAAACCCTGATAAGCCAGAAATAAGGAAAGCTGAATTTCCTTTTAGGCTTGAGTATCAAATCAATGAAGGTGAACCGTTGGTTATTGAAGATACTTTAATATGTAGATATGCCGGTATTTCTGCTGGTACAAATCAAAAGCATAGGAAATGGAGTTATAAGTATGGCAGTGGCAATGACGAAATTATTCTTTTTGTTGACGAGGGTATAGCTAAAGTTTACAACGAAGATGGTGAATTATTTGAAGATGGGGACTACAAAATTGAAATCAATCTTTATCCTGGGTTACCCAGCTATTATATGGGGGATGGAGAAAATTTTAACTACCCCTATATATTTTGCAATGTGAAAAATGAAAAGGGCGATGGTTTTAGAGAAAGTGTTTCTGGTTCCGCCATCTTTGATTCTCCTTTGCTTGCTAAGTATGGAATAAAAATTATCAGTTGGGAAATTGCCGACCCGATTGAAAACACTTTTACTTGAAGACAAGGGGAAGACAAGGGGACGGTTCTTCTGTCCTGAAAAATTGACCTACCGAGGGCGGGGTGGAATACGCACCCCGCCTTCCTTTTGGGGCGTCCTTGACCGCTTGGAGTATATCCACTATAATGATAATAGGCAGTTTAGCTATCTCTGCAAATAAGCGCAACACTTCCAAAGACAAAAGAACCGTCCCCTTGTCTTCCAAAGACAAAAGAACCGTCCCCTTGTCTTCCGAGATCCCACCGGAGTAACATATGTGACTTTATATTGCCCAACTTTCTCATCCTCGCCATATAATGCGATTGTGGGCGGGACTTCAACCGATTATGCTCCGGAAAAAACTGTCAATTGGTCTATTGACAAAAATAAACCTTTCGATTTGTATGTTGTCGTAAGCGGCATGAGCAATATGCCATTGGAACTTGGCTTTTACGCTGAATAATAAACGGTATGAGTTACATTCCGTTGGAGGTTGGTTTCTATGCAGAATAGGCAGATCATGAGAAATGTTATATTGATGATAGTTTCGTTGTGTACTTGCATTTCTTCGCCCTATTGCTGCGGCTATGAACAAGGATATTTTGTTGATATTCCAGCGAACTCCTGGTATGAAGCCTCCGTTGGTATTTGTTTTGACCGCGGAATTATGCTTGGAACCGGGGACAAATGTTTCTCCCCAGAGCAGAATCTGTCGCGAGAAGAATGCTCTGTCTTAGCATTGCGAGTTTATGATCTGGAACATGGAGGAACCAGTGTGTTCGAGAAGGCTCCTGATGGCTGGGGGATAATCGAGTTGAAAATCGGTGAGAGTATGACTTTGACTGGTATTGCTTACGACGGTAGCCCTGTAAATGGGTATTCCTCTGAGATAACGTGGTCACTTGCCAAAACGAATCGTAGAGGGTTTGAGGCAGAAAAGGCAATCAGCATGGAATTCCCCTTCGGAGACCCGAATACTTCCAGTGGATATGATTTGCGAGATTGCACCGCCGAATTAACCATTGGTGGGATAACTTATACTGGTCGAATGCGAGATAGCATTTTATCCAATGCAAGCGGCTTTCGAGTATATTTCGAGCCGGATTCTCCTGGTGACTTTTGTCCGACACTGGAATCCATTTGGGGCTACGGAGTAGAGCCAGAGGTTTGGTATAGAGACGCTTGGTACTACGCCTGCATGAATAGTGTGCCCTTATCTGTGTTAACCCGATGGGGGACCGCCATTCGCACTGAGTATGCCTTCAAAATGTGGTCAGTGGCCAATCTGAATTTGGAAGCAATCAACACATTTGCAAATGTTCCCGATTGCAATCAATACTATGTCCTTGACCTTTATAACGCAGGAATTCTAACTGGTATTGACGATTTGGGGAACTTTAACCCCAACGGAACCCTAAGTCGTGCTGAAGCTGCCACTATGGCTGCCCGTATTTTAGAGCCTAACCTGCGAATAAAGCAAGAGCGACAGAGGGACAGTTAGCGTATGGTGAAATACATTTTGCCGCATTTGTTCCTGTGTGACGGACACCGTCATGGTTGTTCTTCTGTCTTGACAAAATGGGGCGTGGTATACTATACCACGCCCCGTTTTTGCCCCCGAACCTGCCCCGCCTTCATTTTTCTCTCTCCCATCCGCTCCAAACGGGAATTTCCTTCCATCCCGAACAAAATTGGGAATTTTCATACAACCAAATGCAACAAAGTGGTACCTTTCCGTACACATAGGCCCCTTTTTTCCCTAATTGTACGTCGGCGTACAACCCGCCTTTCAAAAATCACCCGTTTTTTTGCAAAATCACACCCTTTTTTTCAAAAATCACCCTGTTTTTGCCCTTTTTAAAATTTCCAATTTTCGTACAACTTCCCAAACATGTAAAAAAGGGGCGTGGTGCTTTGCACCACGCCCCCTCCGTATGAAATTGCCTCTCAGGCCCCAAAGGTGGCCACAGCCTGCTCGGCCATGCGCTGGCCGTAGATGGTGAAGGTCTCCTTATAAGGCTCCAGCATCTCGTCGTTGCCGGCGGTGGCGATGGCCACAGGCCCCAGATGGATGACGGGGCGGCCCTTGGCGCCGCCGGAGGCGTAGACCATCATGCCGGAGACCAGCATATGGGCCATAATGGTCTGGATCACCAGCTCGTCACCGCCGTGGGTGAACTGGGCGGTGGAGAAGGCGCCGCCCAGCTTGCCGGCAGGCTCCAGAGCGCGGAAGCCCTTCTCCAGCCAGACATGGAAGTCGGCGGGGGTGTCGGCGGCATAGGTGGGGCAGCCCAGGATAATGCACTTGCTCTCCTTGCCGAAGGCCTCATCAATGGCGTCGATGGGGAAGGCCTTGGCCTCCACGCCCTCAACGGAGTTGGCGCCGGCGGCGATGCACTCGGCCATTTTTTGGGTGTTGCCGGAGGCGGAGAAGTAAACGACGGACATTTTCATGGTTTGGGTCCTCCTTACGTAATGTGGTATGGAAAAAATACTTGCTATTTTTTCAGAACCTGATATGATTATAATACAGCAGGAAAAGAAATGCAATAGCGCATATAAAACTGTTTAGGGGAGAAAAAGATGACCAGGGAAGAAAAATGTGACAAGGCCTTGTGCCCCTGTATGAGCGAATGCCCCATCACCTACGCCTTGAGCTTTCTGGGAGGCAAGTGGAAAATGTCCATCTGGTGCGCGCTGAAAAAGGACGGCCCCACCCGCTACAACGACCTGAAGCGAAAGATCGGCGGCATCACCAATACCATGCTTTCCGCCTCTTTGAAGGAGATGGAGGAGGTGGGGATGGTGGTGCGGAAGCAGTACAATGAGATGCCGGTGCGGGTGGAGTACTCCCTTACCGAGAAAAGCGCCACCCTTCAGCCCGCCATCACCGCCATCGCCCAGTGGGGGCGGGAGCTGCTGGCCGAGAAGGAACAGGGGAGTATCTGAAAAGGATAAAAAGGACCGCCGGCCCACTGGCCGGCGGTCCTTTTTTGCGTTTGGGTTCAGGCGAGGGAGAGAAGCGCCTCGGTAATGGCCTGCGCCTCCTGATAGACTCCGTCAAAGTCCACATGGGGGTTGTAAAGGCCCTCCAGAACGTCATGCTCCGCCTTGGCCTGGGCCAGAGCGTCTACGGCTTCGGCCAGAAGGGCGGCGTGGACCTTCCGGGCAAATTTGAGCCGGGACTTGAACTGGCGCATGACCTCCCCCTCCACCATGGCGTCCAGCCGGATGCGGCGGTAGGGCCGGCCGGGATAGGTGAGGGTGGGGGTGGAGGTGACGAAGGCCAGAGACAACTCGGGGATGAGAAGGTGCTCGGCCCGGTCGGGGAAGAGGGGGGAGGGGCAGAGGATGACATCATACCCCGCCGCCATGGCCCCGGCGGCCAGCGTGGTGAGCATCCCCGCCCCAAGGCCATAGGTGTCGGACAGCTCGTAGACCTTGCGGCAGAGGGCATCCACCGTCTCGAAGCGGCAGGAGTGGCCCTGACAGGACACCGCCCCCAGAAAACGCTGAGTGGCCCTGCCGCTTTGCCGGCCGGTCTTCTTTACCTCCCGGGAGAGGATACCCCTGGCCCGTTTGGCCATTTTGGCCTCCAACTGGGGGGTGAGGAGCAAAGCCCGGTTATCCTCCAGCAGCTGGGCCGCCGCCGTGAGGCAGCGGTAGGCCCGGGTGTAGTGGCTCTTGTAACCCAGGGTGGCCTTTTCGATCTCCTCCCGCTTTTCCGCCAGAGCGGGATGGTCATAGAACCGGCCCAGATCAACATAGCTCTCCACCACACCGGGAAGACGGGGTTCCTGAACGTGAGGGGCGGTAGCGTCAACAATGGCGGCTTTCAGCTGGGGGAAGATGACGGCATCCAGACTGTCTGGGTCTCCGGAACAGCGTATGTATTCCACGCTCTGGCCCGCCTCCTCCAGACTGGCGGCCACCCGCTTCATCAGGGAGGACTTGCCGCAGCCGGCGCCCCCTTTCAGGAGAAAGACCCGCCGTGCCTCGGCGGGGTCCAGCATCTGGTCGTATAGGGAATAGAACCCTGAGGGCGTGTTGGCCCCCAGGAAAAATGTGACCTTTTGTTCCATAGAAATGACCCTCCGTTCCTAAATTGGCTCACTTCAAGCTATGCAGGGGGAAGAAAAAGAGTGAAGGGCGGAGCGTGAAGCCAGGGGATGGGGGGAGGGCTGTTGGAAGGGGCGGCGCCCTCTCCCGGGCCTTGCCGTATTTTAGCAGGACCTTATAAAACTTCTCAGATCAAAAATACAATAAAAGGGCTGAAAAAGCAGCGTTTTTCTATGGAACTCGCCCCGAGACCCCCATTTCCAGCGCTCCCCACTTGACAGGGAGGGATATCTATCATACAATAAAGGCCGCAAACCGTCCTTTTTTCCGCCCATTGGGGACAAGCTGCCTCAAAGTGTGAAAAATCGACAGGGAAAAGGCCCATTTTTCCCGGGAAATCGGGAAAATTCACCTGTTGACAAATGGGCCTTCACTGGGTAAAATAAGTTGATTGTGAAAAAATAAACAACTCTTTCCCGAAGGAGCGATCGGTATGAGAAAGTTTGAAACATCGGTCCAGGAACTGAAGAACGATGTACTGCGGTCTGTGGCCGAACTGGCCTGGGAGGACCGCCTTACCACCGGTATCCTGGATGTGCCAGAGCAGATCATCCCCGGCCCCGAGGCCAAGATGCGCTGCTGCATTTATAAGGAGCGGGCCATTGTCTCCCAGCGGGTGAAGATGGCTTTGGGAGGGGACAGCGCCTACCCCGGTATGACCGAGGTGCTGGAGATCGCCTGTGACGAGTGTCCGGTGACCCAGATCGAGGTAGGCCCCGCCTGCCGGGGCTGTATTGCCACCCGGTGCGTCCACACCTGCCCCAAGGAGGCTATTACCATCGTCAACCACAAGGCCACCATCGACCACTCCAAATGTATCGCCTGCGGCAAGTGTATCTCTGTGTGCCCCTACGGCGCCATCGAGAAGAAGCAGCGGCCCTGTGAGCGCAACTGTATCCCCGGCGCCATCTCCATGGGGGAGAACAAGAAGGCCTCCATCGACGTGAACAAGTGCGTCTCCTGTGGCGTTTGTACCTTCCAGTGCCCCTTCGGCGCCATCATGGATAAATCTTACATCACCGATGCCGTGAAGCTGCTGAAGGGCGCAGAGCGGTGGGATTTCCGGGTCTACGCCGTGTTGGCCCCCTCCATCGCCGGGCAGTTTGCCCCCGCCAGCTACGGCCAGGTGGTCACCGGACTGAAGCAGTTGGGCTTCCATGACGTGCAGGAGGTGGCTCTGGGCGCCGACATGACCGCCAAGGCCGAAAGCGAGGAGCTGCTGGAGAAGGGGAAGCTGCTGTCCTCCTGCTGCCCCGCCTTTGTGGACTTTGTGGAGAAGAATTACCCCGATCTGGCCCAGTACATCTCTCACACCCCGTCCCCCATGGTGATGATCGGCAAGCGGATCAAGGAGAAGGACCCCAAGGCCCGGGTCATCTTCATCGGCCCCTGTGTGGCCAAGAAGAAGGAGTTCCAGCTGGGCAAGACCATGGGCGCCATCGACTGCTCCCTTACCTTTGAGGAGTTGGCTGCTCTCTTCGAGTCCAAGGATATCGATGTGGAGAAGCTGGAAGCCGCCCAGCTGGACGAGGCCAGCGGCTTTGGCCGGAATTTCGCCCACTCCGGCGGCGTGGCGGCTGCCGTGGCCCAGGGCATGAAGGAGCGGGGCATCACCGAGGAGCAGTTTAAGCTCCATTCGGTGGCCTGCAGCGGCCTTGCCCAGTGTAAGGTGGAGCTGATGAAGTTCGCCAAGGGCATCGGCGGGGTCAACTTTCTGGAGGGCATGGCCTGTGAGGGCGGCTGTGTGCAGGGTCCCGCAGTACTGATCCGCTCCCCCCGGAATCAGGCGGACGTGGAAAAACACGCCAAGGAAGCCGGCGAGCGTACTATTCTGGGCGCCGTGGAGGCGGAAGAGCAGGAGTCTGTCAAGAAATAAAAGAAAAAACAGAGCCACGCAGTACATTGTACTGCGTGGCTTTTTTATGCGGGAATATGAGGATAAGGGAAGCGCACTCTTCAGTCCAGTCGAAAATCCGCCGTGTCCAGTCTGCTGGTATCCAGAGCGGCGGGCTTGGGAGGGACCCGCTTCAGAGGGTCGTACTGAAAGGCGGAGCACCGCCCGCCGGCGGGCATGACCCCCTTTTTGGGGCAGAGGATACGCCCCTCCTCCAGTGTAGCGCCCTTGGTGCAGTAAGCACAGCGGGGTTCGATTTTCTCCTGAAACAGCTTTTTGTCAAACATGAGGGCACTCTCCTTTGTGTGTTGGAGACTTTTCACCCATCATATCACACTTTTCTTCCTTTTTCCACAGGTTTTTTGCCCCATCTGTATCCCAAGGGCCGCCATGAGAAAAAAGGCAAGGAAGACCATCCAGGCCGCGGCGGTGGAGATGGTGAGGGCGGTATAGAAATCGGTGCCGGCAATGCCCTCCACCTGTTGGGCAAGGTAGCTGGATACGCTTTCTTCCAGCGGGAAGAGACGGAGGGCCACTCCTGTCAGAAGGGCGGAAAAACAGCCGTGGAGCAGCTTGCCGCCGATGTAGGTCCATACGGTAAGGCCGCTTTCCCCCAGAAAGGAGAGGACTTGACAGTGGACCGAGACCCCCGCCCAGCCCAGCAAAAAGGCGGCCATGGCCACCTTGCCGTGGAAGGAACCGTCTCCCGCCAGGCTCCACACACCGGAGGACAGCTCCAGAAGCCCGGTCAGGAGCCGCTGTGCCCAGAGCCGGGTGAGGCCCAGCGGGGCGAAGAGCCGCTCTAAAACGCCTGCAAAGGCGGGAAGAAGCCCTGAGAGGGTGCAAAGCCGGAGGATCACTGTAAAACAGACCACAAAGGCGCAGATGTTCAGCGAGGATGTGACAGCGCCTTTCACCGCATCGGTGAAGGCGGTGGTGAACCGCTTGGCGGCAATGGGGGAGGAGGCTCTTTGCCCCCGGCTCTCCGTCTCCCTTCGGCGGTAGAAGCGAAAGACCAGCCCCACACAGAGAGAGGCTGTGGCGTGGATCAGGCACAACAGTAGCCCTACCCGGCTGTCGGCAAAGATGCCGGCCCCCACCACACCCAGGATAAAGGCAGGGCCGGAATTGTTGCAGAAGGCCAGCAGCCGCTCACACTCCGTCTTGGTGCATTGGCCGTTTTCATAGAGGGTCAAAGCGGCCCGGGCACCCACGGGATACCCGCCCACAAAGCCAAGGGCCAGCGGAGCGGCACAGGAGCCGTTCAAGTGGAATAAAGGACGCATGACAGGCTCCAAAAGCCGGCCCAGATATCCCGCCAGCCCCAGAGAAATGACCAGAGAGGTCAGAATGAAGAAAGGGAAGAGAGAGGGCAGGATCACGTTATAGCAAAGTCCCAGTCCTTCCCGGACGGCCCCGCCCACCTCCCGGGGCCAAAGGATCAGCCCGGCGGTGCAGCACAGAAGCCCTCCGCTAACCAGCATATCCCGCAGCCAAGGCCGCCGCAGCAATCGAAACAAAATAATCACCCCCGCCGGAAAGAGTATGCGGCGGGGGCGGAAAATAGAAGGGAAAGGGGCGGCAAATGGTAAAATATACGGAAGGGATACCTGAAAGGGGGCAGAGGAATACCCCCGCCGGAGGAGAGGGCTTTTCAGCTTCGGAAGGTGTGCTGGAACAGATGATAATCCTGCTCCAGTTTGTCCCACAGGGAGTATTCCCCGCGGTGAAGGACCCAGTCGATGACAACACCCCGGAAATGGCGGTAAAAGAAGTCGGCGGTCTGCCGCGGGTCCAGAGAGGGCGCTATGGCCCCTTCTCGGTGAAGATCCTCCAAACAGTGCTCCATGGTACGAAGGGTGTAGCGGTTGGGGGAGACCACGTTGGTCTGGGGATCGGAGAGGCGGCGGATATAGTAGAAGGCCATGGTTTGCCACCCCATATCCTCCATATATCTGGCGTAAAGGCGCAGCAGCCGGTCCAGCTGCTGGGCAGCAGGCTCTGACCGGTAGGAGGCCAGGGCTTTTTCCATATAGCCGTCCAGGGAGGAAAAGGCGTGGGCCACCAAATCTTCTTTGGAGGAGAAATGATGGTAGAAGGCCCCCGTTGTGACCCCGGCGGCGGTGCAGATATCCCGGATGGTCATTTTGTCAAAGCCGACCTGCCGGGTCAATCGGATGGCGGCGTCCAAAATGGCCAGCCGGGTGGCCTCGCCCTGAACCTGCCGGCGGCTTTGATAATCCATGAAAATCTCTCCTTGACAGTCGGGTTTGGAGTGACTATAATAGTCACATAACTTTGTTATCCAACAAGGCCATTATAACTGGACAGGCCTTGTGTGTCAAGCATTGGAGGAGTGTTCTTGAGTATCAATCCTGAAAAAATCGCCTTTCTGGTAGACTCCTGCGCAGAGATGGAGCCTCGGCACCGGAAGGGACTGCCGGTCTATGTGGTGCCCCTGCGCATCGCCTGTAAGGATAAGGATTACAATGATGGGGAGGATATTTCAGCCAAGGATATCTATAAGCGGCTGGAAAAGGGAGAGCTGCCCAAAACCTCCCTGCCTGACATGATGCGGGTGGACAGGACCTTGGAGAACATCAAGAAGGACGGCTACGAGAAGGTTATCGTCCTGCCCCTGTCTTCCGGCCTTTCCGGTACCCACAATATGTTTCGCCTGGCCTGTGAGGAGCGGGAGGATCTGGAGACCGCCGTGTTCCAGACATACAGCGGCGCCATCCCCATCGGCGGGGTGGTCCTTCAGCTGTGGGAGGACATCCAGAGGGGGATGAAGTGGGAACAGCTGGTGGGCCAGCGGGTGGAGCATCTGCTGCGGAATACCCACGCCTTCTTTTCGGTGGATACGCTGGAATATCTGCAAAAGGGCGGGCGTATCGGAAAAATCACCGCTTTGGCGGGGACGGTACTGAACATCAAGCCCATCCTCACCTTTGCCGAGGACGGCCAGCTGGTGAACGTGGCCAAGGTCCGGGGCCGCAAGCAGGTCCAGGGCAAGCTCATCGAGCTGGTGAAGGAACAGGTGGGGGACCACAAGGCTTTTAACCTTCTGGTGGCCAACGGCGGCGCCGAGGAGGAGATGAAGCAGCTGAAGGCGGATCTGATGGAGGCTATCCCCGGCTGCCGGCACATCTGGGACTCCCATATTGACGGGACCCTCAGTGTGTATATCGGCAAGGGGGTTCTGGGGGCGGCCATTCAGTTTTTGGATTAAAGACGAAAAAAGGGAGGCCTTGCGGCAACGCGCAATGCCTCCCTTTTTGTATCAAGACGCGGTTTATAAACCGCATCTTTTATTTTGCCTGGGGGAAGGAAACCACCGCTTTAAACAGGTCCCCGTCCACCTCCAGACGGAAGACGCCGCCCTGCAATTCCGTCAGACTCCGGGCGATGGAAAGGCCCAGACCGCTGCCCTCGCTGGTGCGGCTCTCATCTCCCCGTACAAACCGCTCCATCAGCTGTTCGGCGGGGATGTTCAGCTGGGAGGCGGAGATGTTTTTCAGCGACAGGGTCACCCAGCCGTCCCAGGCCACCAGATCCAGATAGACCCGGGTGGCGGGCATGGCGTATTTCACGCAGTTGCCCATGAGATTGTCCAGAATGCGCCAGAAATGGCGGCCATCGGCGGAGACATAGACCTCCTCCTCGGTCATGGAGGTGACCAGTTGGAGCTGGGCGGATTCCAGCTTCTCGCTGTACTCTCCGATGGCCTGGTTGATCAGCTGGACCACCCCCAGCCGCTCGGTGTTTACCGGCAGGGTGCCCGTGGAGGCCTTGGAGGCCTCCACCAAGTCCTCGGTGAGCTTTTTCAGCCGCTGGCTCTTCCGGTCCAGTACCTCGATATATTCCCGGGCCTTTTCCCCCTGAATGTCCTCTTTCTTCAAAAGGTCCACATAGTTGATGATGGAGGTGAGAGGGGTTTTCAGGTCGTGGGAGACGTTGGTGATCAGCTCAGCCTTCATCCGCTCGGACTTAATGCGCTCGTCCACGGCGGTGTTGATGGCGCTGCCCAGGTCGTTGAGCTGCTCGGCGTGGGTGCGAAGGTCGGCAAAGCGTTTCATGCCGGAGGTGTCGATCACGGTCTCCGGCGCGCCGCCCACAATGGCCTCGGTGCCCCGGCGGAGCTTGTGCCACTGCTCTACCCACTGGCAGATAAGGAATAGAACAGCCCCCTGATAGAAGGGGATCAGGATGACGGTGGCGCCGGTGAGGGCGGTACCGATGAGATAGGCCAGAAAAAGGCAGATGGTCCGCTGGGTCATGTTCCAGTTGCCGAAGGTGACACTCCACCAGCTGCCCAGCTTCAGGAAAAGCCGGCCGCACCATTTCAAAACGATCCAGATGACGGTATTGCGGAAAAGAGTGTGAGTCTTAAACCGGGTGGCGGTGGACATGAGTCCCGCTTCGATCAGGGCAAAGCCGGCGGTGAAGGAGGCCCCGGCCACCCCGATCATGGCGTAGAAGGAAGAGTTGTTCAGGTGGTAGAGGTAGGCCTCGGTTATGGCGTTGCAGCCAAGAGCGAAGCACATCATCCCGGCCCAAGTCATGGCAAAGAGATAGAGGTCATAGGGAATTTTGTCGGTCCAGTTGAGGGTAAAGGTTTCCGCCCCACGCCGTCGTCCGGCGCAGCACATGAGAAGGACCGTGCCCGCCAAAGCGGCAAGGGTCAGGGCCGCTGTCCACCAAAGGATACGGATGTCTCCCCGGGTGAAAGAATCCTTCAAATTCCGAAACTCGTCCTGCACAGGGTAGCGCTCGTCCACGCCGTATTCCAGAGCATACTGATAGGTTGGCCCGTCCTGGTAGAGAGATTTGGTGTTGCCGGTGACTTCACCGATGATCTCATCCTCCGCCCCAAAGAAGATGGTGAGATTGGCTTTATCATCGTACTCCCGGTAGCTGTAGTCCACCCGGGAGGGCGTGATGGACCGGATATGGCGGTAAAGGTCATCGGTGGAAACATGGGCCAGGCTGTCCTCCCCGGAGGAGCTGAGGAGGATCTCCCCGGTGTCGTTGTCCCGGATGATAAAGCGGAAGTTGGTGCGCTCCGGACTCAGAGCCTCCAGAGCCTCCTGATAAAACTGCCCCTTCAGATAGCCCAGCGGGTGGTCCCGACGCTGGGTGTCGTAGTCGTCCAAAACCTCCATCAGCTGGCTGTACTTGCCGTTCATGGCCTGATTCCAGCCCACAGAGTAGGTGTAGTCCCCCGATTCAAAGAGGGTATCCCAGTAAAAGCCGCAGTAGACCCAGCCGAAGGCGGCCGCTACGGCGCAGGCAAGGGTGAGGAGCAGGGCTATGGCTTTCACCAGGGCGTAGGAGCGAAAATCCTGTCTCATGGTCATATCATCTCCCAAAAATATGAGGAACCAGGCAGAAAACCCGGTTGGGCGCTGCAATGTTCTCTCGGTCAATGGATATAAGGCCCTCCAACTTCACAAGCCGGCGGCGCCTTGGGGCCTGCGGTTCGTTTGTTCGCTCCGGGCCTTATCTTGCTGCCGGAGGGCTGCGCCGCGCCCTATACCTTCTCCATTTTATAGCCAAGGCCCCAGACAACCTTGATATACCGGGGGTTGGCGGGGTCGATCTCGATTTTTTCCCGCAGATGCCGAATGTGGACCGCCACCGTGTTTTCCGAGCCGTAGGCCGGGTCGTTCCACACCTTCTCATAGATCTGGATGGTGGAATAGACCTGTCCCGGATGCTGGAGGAGAAGGCGGAGAATGTTGAACTCCAGCGGGGTCAGGCTTACCGGCTCTCCGTCCACCGTCACCGATTTGGCGGCGTCGTCCATGACAATGCCGCCGTTTTTCAAAAGCCCGTCGTCAGTGGCCCCGCCGCTGTCCCGGCCGCCCAAAAGGGTGTACCGCCGCAGCTGGCTTTTGACCCGGGCCATGACCTCCATGGGATTGAAGGGCTTGGTCACATAGTCATCCGCCCCGATGTTCAGCCCCAGCACCTTGTCGGCGTCCTCCGATTTGGCGGTCAGGAGGATGATGGGCACATTGCATACCTCCCGCAGCCGGGCGGTGGCCCGAATGCCGTCCAGATTGGGCATCATCACGTCCATGAGGATGAGATGGACCTCATTTTCCTCCACCGCTTTCAGGGCCTGCTGGCCGTCGTAGGCGGCGATGGTGTGGTAGCCTTCACTGGAGAGATAGATGTCCAGAGCGGAGACGATGTCCCTGTCGTCGTCACAGATAAGAATGTTATACATGGCGATCACCTCGTGAAGATAGTATATCGAAGAAAGTTTAAGAGGGAAAGCGGAAAAGTTTTAAGATATTTTGAAATTCTCAAAAAGGTGAACTGATTTTACCACAATCAGGAGGCAAAATGTAGTATTATAAAGAAAAAACTTGAACAGGGAGGGAGAAATATGCGCTGGCAGGTGGCGGGGGGAGACCCCTATGCCCTTTTGTCCGACCTTCTGGCCCGGGAGGAGGGCATCTCCCCGTTGCCCCTTATTGCCCGGCGGGAGAGGGGCAAGCCGTGGTTTCCCGGCCATCCCCGCCTCCATTTCAGCCTGAGCCATTCCGGGGATCTGGCGCTTTGCGCGCTGGGGGAGAAGGCGTTGGGGGCCGATATCGAGGTGGTTCGCCCCCGGTCCGCCGGCCTGCCCCGGTATGCCCTCAGTGGCCGGGAGCATGTCTGGTATGAGATGCGGGGGAGCCGGTGGGAGGATTTTTACACCCTTTGGACCTTGAAAGAGGCCCGGGTGAAATGCACCGGGGAAGGGCTGTCCCCAGCCACGGTACGGAACATAGAGGTCCCTCTTCTGGCCCCGGGAGAGGTGGGAGAACTGGGGGGATTCCGCTTTGCCGCTCTGGCCGGAGAGGGGTGGCGGGGGGCTGTCTGTGAGAAAAATTTTTAAGAAATGGGAAAAAAGCGCCCATTCTGCTACACAGAAGGGCGCTTTTCGATTATAATAGAAATCAAACAGAAAAAATGGGGAGGGGCGAAATATGAATTACATCGGGATAGACCTGGGCGGCACCAATGTGGCCGCCGGCGTGGTCACGGAAAAGGGGGAGCTTCTGGGCAAGGCAAGCGTCCCCACTCCCCGGGGGGCGGAGGCGGTGGCCGACGCCATCGCACTGGCCGCCCGGCAGGCCGCCGGGGCCACCGGCGTGCCGCTGTCCGGCATCAAGGCCATCGGCCTTACCGCCCCCGGCTCCATCGACCCGGAGACCGGGGTGGCGCTGCGGGTGGTCAATATGGACCTGGAAAATGTGCCTTTATGCGACATGGTAAGCCGGCGGCTGGACCTGCCCGCCCTGCTGGAAAACGACGCCAACGCCGCCGCGCTGGGGGAGTATGTGGCGGGGGCAGGCTGGGGTCACAAGTCTCTGGTGGCCGTCACTCTGGGCACTGGCGTGGGGGCGGGGGCAGTGCTGGACGGTAAACTCTTCACCGGCTTCAACTATGCCGGCATGGAGGCCGGCCACACCGTCATCCGCCGGGGCGGGCGGCAGTGCAACTGCGGCAGAAAGGGCTGCTGGGAGACCTATGCCTCGGCCACCGGTCTGATCCTCTCCACCCGGGAGGCCATGGCCCTTCACCCGGAGAGTGCGCTGTGGCAGTTGGCGCCCGCCTCCGACCGGGTCAGCGGCAGGACCGCCTTTGACGCCGCCCAGACCGGAGACCCCACCGCCCGGGAGGTGGTGGAGAACTACATTACCGACCTGGCCTGCGGCCTTGCCAACCTCATCAATCTCTTTCAGCCCGAGGTCCTCTGTATCGGGGGCGGGGTCTCCGCCCAGGGGGAGGCTCTGCTGGCCCCCGTTCGGACCATTTTGGACCGGGAGGAGTTCACCCGCTCCAGCCCCCGCCGGACCCAGGTCCGTACCGCCCGGCTGGGCAATGACGCCGGTATCATCGGCGCCGCTTTGCTGGGGGAGTACCGTTAAGGCTCAAAGAGGTTCGACCCGGGAGAAGGTGGGACCCTCCGGCTCACCGTGGGGGTGGTCACTGTGTTCGGCCAGAGCGGTCCAGGCGCCGTAGAGAACGGCGGCCAAAATGGCGATGGCCTGGACCTTGTTATCTTTCAGCCAGGGGCCGTATTTTTCCCAGAGAGGGATGCTTTTGCCGTCCAGAAGGGCCTCCGCCCCGTAGAGGAGCGCCACCGATACCACCACACATACCCCCAGCCGGGTGAGGGTATCCTGCCCTATGGAATCCAATTTCAAGGTCACCGCCTCCTTACTGTTATAGCAGTATAGTGTATGAATCTTACGGATAGAAGGTGAATCCATGGCCCAAGCCGTAAAACCCAAGACAGAGGCCCTGCCGAGGCAGGATATCCCCGTTTTTTCACCCGATCCTCAAGTGGGGCTGGACCGAGAACAGGCCGCCCTGCGCCAGAAGGGGGGATGGGCCAACCTGCCCGTGGACAGCCCGACCAAGACGGAAGGAGAAATCATCAAAGAGCACGTTTTCACCTTCTTCAATCTGATTTTTGTGGTGCTGGCGGCGGCACTGCTTTTTGTGGGAGCCTATAAGGATGCCACCTTCCTGTTCATTGCCGTTGCCAACACCGCCATCGGCATCGTGCAGGAGATACGCTCCAAACGGACGGTGGACAAGCTGACACTGCTGGCCGCCGCCCGGGGCACCGTCGTCCGGGAGGGGGCGGAGGTGAGCGTCCCCACCGACCACATGGTCCGGGACGATATCGTGGTGTTTTCCGCCGGGGAGCAGATCACTGCCGATGCCGTGGTCCGCAGCGGCTCGGTCCAGGTGAACGAGGCCATGATCACCGGAGAGGCAGACCCGCTGGAAAAGAATGAGGGGGACAGACTGCGCTCCGGCTCCTTCGTGGTGTCCGGCTCCTGCCGGGCCCAGCTGACCCATGTGGGGGCGGATTCCTACGCCGCCCGGCTGACGCTGGAGGCCAAAAAGGACGTGAAGGCAGGCCAGTCGGAGATGATGGCTTCCCTCACCCGACTCATCCGGTTCATCGGCTTTGCCCTTATCCCTGTGGGGGGTATCCTTTTCTGGAAGCAGTATTTTGTACTGGAGCTGGGGCTTCGCCAGTCGGTGACCGCCACGGTGGCCGCCCTCATCGGCATGATCCCCGAGGGGCTGTATCTTCTCACCAGCGTGGCCTTGGCAGTGAGTATGATACGTTTGGCACAGAAAAAGACGCTGGCCCAGGACATGAACTGTATCGAGACCCTGGCCCGGGTGGACGTGCTTTGTGTGGATAAGACGGGCACCATCACAGAGCCACAGATGGCGGTGCGGGAGGTGGTCCCGCTGGATGAGGAGGTCTACCCTCCCGGGGCGGTGGAGGAGGCGTTCAGCGCCTTTTATCAGGCGCTGGGGGCGGACAACGACACCGGCCGGGCCATGGCGGAGCATTTTGCCCTGCCGGTGGAGTGGCAGGCATCGGCTACGGTGCCCTTTACCTCTCAAAACAAATATTCCGCCGCCCTGTTTCCCGGCCATGGGGCCTTTGTGGCCGGTGCTCCCGAGTTTGTGATGGGGGAGCGGTATGCCGACTTGCAGGAGATGGTGGAGCCTTACCAGACCAGAGGCTACCGGGTACTGCTGCTGGCAGAGTATGATGGGGATTTTGACGGAAGGACTCCGCTGGAGGGAAGAAAGGTGAAGCCCATGGCTCTGGCCCTTCTCTCCAACCGCATTCGGGAGGAGGCTCCCGAGACCTTTGCCTACTTTGCCCGGCAGGGGGTGGCGGTGAAGGTCATCTCCGGCGACAACCCCCTTACCGTGGCCGAGGTGGCCCGGCAGGCGGGGGTGGAGAAGGCGGAAAAGTGGGTGGATGCCGCCACACTGCAAAGCGATCAGGACATCTACGCCGCGGCGGCGGAGTACACCGTCTTTGGGCGGGTGACGCCGGGGCAGAAGCGGAAGCTGGTGAAGGCCCTGCAAAAGCAGGGCCACACCGTGGCCATGACGGGAGACGGCGTCAACGACGTACTGGCGCTGAAAGACGCCGACTGCGGCATTGCCATGGCCTCCGGCTCTGACGCCGCCTGTCATGCCGCCCAGCTGGTGCTGCTGGACTCCAACTTTGCCTGTCTGCCCCAGGTGGTGGCCGAGGGAAGGCGGGTCATCAACAATATCCAGCGGTCGGCGGCTTTGTATCTGGTGAAGAATATCTTTTCCTTCTTCCTGGCCCTGCTCACCATTGTGGTGGATATGCCCTATCCGCTGGTGCCCATCCAGTTGTCTCTGATCTCCGCGCTCACCATCGGGATACCCTCCTTCTTTTTGGCGCTGGAACCCAACAAAAGCCGGGTCCGGGGCAGGTTTATGTCCAACGTCTTGCGGGAGGCTTTGCCGGGAGGGCTTACCGACCTTATCATTGTGCTGGGGCTTCAGGTGTTTGCCTACGCCTTTGCGTTTCCCACCGCCTCTTTGTCCACTCTGTCCGCCCTCTGTGTGGCCTTTATCGGCCTTCTGGTCCTGTTCCATGTGTGCAGGCCCTTTGACTGGAAGCGGCGGCTTTTGTGGGGGAGCATGACGGGGGCCATGGTCCTTTGCGTGACGGTGGAGGAGCTGAAGACCCTCTTTTCCCTGACCCGGCTGAACCTTCAGGAGACCTTGATACTGACGGTTTTCCTCATCATGTCGTTCACGCTGATGCGTGGGGTGCTGGCGTTTTTCCAGAAGGGCCGGCGGCTATGGAAACGGCTGAAAAAGGAAGAGAGAAGGGGACAGACCCCGGAGGAGGCAATGAGCAATGAGAAATGAACGGGAGATGTTTGACCTGATCCTCCATGTGGCAAAGGGGGACGAGCGGGTCCGGGGAGCATGGCTCAACGGCTCCCGGGCCAACCCAAACGTGCCCAAAGACCGGTGGCAGGATTATGACATTGTCTATCTGGTGAAGGCGATGGATTCCTTTCTGGCCGACCACAGCTGGATCGATGTGTTTGGGGAGCGGCTGATGCTCCAGATGCCGGAGACCATGCGGGACCCGTTGGGGGATGGGCGGTTTACCTATCTCATTTTGCTGGCGGACGGTAACCGCATCGACCTGACCCTTGTTCCGGCGGAAAAGCCGGGGCTTTTGGGAGAGGACAGCCTGACGGTGCCGCTGCTGGACAAGGACGGCATTCTTCCCGCCTTCCCCGAAAACAGCGACCGGGATTACTGGGTGAAGCGGCCCTCGGAACTGGAATTTTCCTCCTGCTGCAATAATTTCTGGTGGTGTATCCAGAACGTGGCGAAAGGGTTGGTCCGAGGGGAGCTTGCCTATGCCATGACCATGTACCATACCGTGGTGCGGGAGGAGCTTCACCGGCTGTTGAACTGGTACATTGGTACCGGGGCAGATTTCCGGGTTTCCCCGGGGAAGTGGGGAAAGTTTTATCAAAGCCATTTGCCTGAGGAATACTACATACAATATGAAAAGACCTTCTCCGGCCCCGGCTTTGAAGAAGGGTGGAAAGCCATGGAGGAAATGTGCCGGCTTTTTGCCGGCCTGGCGCCCCAGACGGCGGAAAGGCTGGGATACCTCTACCGGAAGGATGAGGAGGAGGGGATGCTTCGATATCTGCGCTGGCTGAAAGCCGGCGGGAGGGGAGAACCCTGAACCGGGCAAATTTCACTTAAATATGCACTGTTTTGCGAAAAAGGAGTGTTTTACATGGAAAAAGACTTTTACCTGCAAGAGCGGCAGCGGGAACTGGGCGGTACACAGGAGAGCCTGAAAAGCTATACCGCCCGGACCTATCTGCTGATGGGGCTGGGGCTTCTTATTACCTTTGCCGTGGCCTGGTTTTTCTCCCAGACCTATTATGGCGTTTATGCTTTGGCATATAGCTTTTATCATGTGTCTTTCCTTCATATCATCCTTCTGGTGGCGGAACTGGCGCTGGTCCTCGCCATGACATCCTTCCTCCACAAGATGTCGGTGGGGGCGGCGGTGGCCTGTTTTGTGCTGTATGCGGCGCTGACGGGGCTGACCTTTACGGTCTATTTTCTTCTTTATGATCTTGAGAGCATGATCCTGGTGTTTGGCGGCACCGCCCTCTATTTTGGCGGTATGGCGGCCTTTGGGCATTTTACCTGGGTCGATTTGACCCGGCGGCGCAATCTGCTGCTGGGAGGGCTGGGATTTCTAATTCTGGCCAATGTGCTGATGATGCTGCTCCCGGGGCTTCAGATATGGGAACAGGTGATGTGCAGCATCGGCATTGTGGTGTTTTTGGGTTACACCGCCTATGATGCCCAGCGGGTGCGGGAATTTTACGAGATATATCAAGATGACCCCGATATGCTGAACCGGGCGTCCATCTATTCTGCCCTGGGGCTTTACCTGGATTTTGTGAACCTGTTTCTCTACCTGCTGCGGCTCTTTGCCCGGCAGCGGAACCGAAAGTAAAAAATCGGGGGTTTTATCGGGAATTGTTGGGGAAAAGGTAGATTTTTGGTATCTTTTGTGCTATACTACAAAACCGACAGAAAAGAGGTCCCGGCAGAGGAAAGAGAGACAGAGAGGATGGATAGGATGGAAAACGGCAATACTTTAGCTGGCTTTGACCCCAGGTCGGAGATGGGGAATCAGTCTCAGCTTTTCATCAATCTCCATCAGGACATCATCTGCACCACCAAGGATAAGCTGCAGCTTTCCCTGCAGCGGTTTCAGGCGGCGCAGGAGATCAAATCCACCGTTTCGGCCTGCGCCAGCCTGGCGCTGACTTTTCTGCTGACCATTACCACCTCCACGCCCACCGATGCACTGGGTCTGCCGGCGTCGGTGTGGAATGCAGTGTTTCTGATCGCTTTGGCGGTGAGTGCCATCGGGGCCCTTTTGGGGCTGTTTCGGCTGTTCCGGACCAAAAAGGACCGGGATATCGAGACTTTTTGCGACAACATTATGCTGGGCAATGCGGTCCCCTTCAATCTGGCCGACGGCAATGCCCGGTCGGCCCTGCTGGCCAACTGACAGGAAAAGCCGGCTGTTTTGCCGGCTTTTCTTTTTTCAAAAAAAGAAAAAACTCCCAGTTTTTTGTACGCTTGAAGTTGGATTCCATGGGAACACTACCTTTGTCCGGTCCAAAAGAGAAACAGGGCTGGAAAAAAGAGAGAAAAAGCCACAAAACCCCCGCATAAAATGTGGGCAGGGCGGCGCTTGGCGGGTGGGAAAATCCTCCAAGCCAAAGCCGCTGTTCATTTCCAGCGTGCCCACCTTCCGTTCTGCCCATATTAGAGATGGCGCCCACGGCGTCATCTCGATTTTTTTTGTCGAAATGACCCCTTGGGCGTAAGAAGGCAAATCTTATGGGGGTGGTCAGTTGGAACGGAAGAGGAATGGAAGGGCACAGGGAGAGCGGCTTTTGTGCTTTCGGGCACTGGCGGCGGCAGGGCTGCTGCTGGGCTGTCTGGGGGCAGGGCCGGCCCTGGCGGCGGAGGTGCCGGTGATGGGGCCGGCTGAGGTAAGAAAGGTGGTCCCGGTGGGAAAGGCGGTGGGCATCAAACTTTTCTCCGATGGGGTGCTGGTGGTGGGCTTTTCCCAAATCCCGGCGGCGGAGGGTTCTGTGGTCCCTGCCCGGCAGTGCGGATTGAAGGAAGGGGACATCATCACCCACATCAACGCCGCCGAGGTGGACACGGTGGAGGAGGTCCAGGAGCAGCTGGCGGAGATCGGCGGGGAGGAGATGTCCATCCGGGCCATGCGGGACGGAAAGACGGTGCAGGTCACCGCCCAGGCGGTAAAGTGTTCCACCGATGGCACCTATAAACTGGGAGCATGGCTGCGGGATTCCATGGCGGGCATTGGTACGGTGACCTACTACGACCCGGATACAGGGGCCTTTGGGGCGTTGGGCCACGGGGTCAACGATATCGACACGGCCCAGTTGATGCCTTTGGAGCGGGGCGGCGTTCTGTCCGCCAGTGTCACCGATGTGAAAAAGGGCAAAAAGGGGGAGCCGGGGGAGCTTCACGGTGTTTTTGACACGGAAGGGGAGGATATCGGTACCCTGACGGCCAACACGAGCCACGGCATTTTTGGTACGTTGACCACTGGAGAGCTGGCCGCCATGGAACCGGTGGAGGTTGCCGAAGCGGAACAGGTGAAAACGGGGAAGGCCATTATCTACTCCAATGTGTCGGGGGAGGAGGTCCGGGCCTATGAGGTGGAAATTACAAAACTCTTCCCCCATGCCGAGGATGGCAGGGATATGATGGTGAAGGTCACCGACCCCGCTCTTTTGGAGGCCACGGGCGGCATCGTGCAGGGTATGAGCGGCTCGCCCATCCTTCAGGATGGCCGGCTGGTGGGTGCTGTGACCCATGTTCTGGTGGGTGACAGCACCCAGGGCTACGGTATTTTGGCCCAGCGGATGATGGAGACAGGGGAAGCGTAGGAGTAAAAGGGAGCAACGTGGGGAAACGGAGGGGCCGTGGGGTGAAAAAACCTCATGGTTCCTCTGTTTTCCGCTGATATCGCCTGAAAAATACCCTTCTACTGTCGATAAGTGTCGAACGATTATTATCCAAAAAATGGCAAAAAGGGATTGCGTATGCTGTCTATTTATGGTAAATTAGTTGCAACCGGTAATAATGCATTGGCCAGGCAGAAGATTGGGGTTGTCAAATATGGAAAAGAAGAAGGTAATAGTGGCGGATGCCAGTGAGGAATTTCGCCGCCTTTTGGTGGAAACACTGCGGGGAGAAGGTGATTTGTCCGTAGTGGGAGAAACTGGGGACGGAGAGGCGGCGGTGGAGCTGTGCCGTCAACGGCAGTGCGATGTGCTGGTGATGGACATGATACTGGCGTCTCTGGATGGGGTAGAGGTGCTGAGCAAGGTAAGCGCCATGACGCCCAAGCCCAAAGTGCTGGTCATTTCCAGCTTTGCCAGCGGCAGTGTGGCCGATCTGGCGGCCGCCAAGGGTGCGGATTACTTTATGATGAAGCCCTGCAGGACCTCCGCAGTGGTGGAGCGGGTGCGGCAGATGGTGACCGGCGCCCGTCCGGCGGAGGAGGATACCCGGGGACAGGGGCTGGAGAGTACGGTCACCGCCATCATCCATGAAATTGGTGTCCCTGCCCACATTAAGGGCTATCAGTACCTGCGGGAAGCCATTATGATCACGGTGGAGGATATGGATGTCATCAATGCGGTGACCAAGGTCCTCTATCCCGAGGTGGCGAAACGCTTCGGCACCACGGCAAGCCGGGTGGAGCGGGCCATCCGCCACGCCATCGAGGTGGCCTGGGACCGGGGCGATCTGGAGACACTTCAGAAGTATTTCGGGTACACAGTTTCCAACGCCAAGGGAAAGCCTACTAACAGTGAGTTCATTGCCATGATTGCAGACAGGCTGCAGCTGCAGAGAAAGCAGCAGTAAGGAGAGTGCGGACATATTTTCCGGCCTGGGATGGCTGCCGGGAGCAGACTTCTCGCCGGAAAACCTGTGAGCGACAAAACAGAAAGGACACCGCAGATTGCGGCGTCCTTTTTTGTTTCTCGCAATTCATTTCTGTGTTCCCGGGTAAAAAATGGCGTTGTCAAATAGAGTTCCCTAAATCCAAATAACCGTTCACCCGAATACACAAAGCAGGACGGGGGCTGCTTTTGAATTTAATTGACAGATGTTTTACCGGCAAGGATATCCTGATAATCGGCCCAGTTTTTCCGCAGAAGCTGGGGAATGTTCAGCTCGTAGGGACACCGGGTCATACAGGCGCCGCAGTCCACGCACTGGTCGATTTTGGCCATTTCGGCTTGCCAATGGGGGGAGAGCCAGTTGTCCGAGGGGGCACGGCGGACCATCTGGGACATCCGGGCACACTGGTTGATAACGATGCCCACGGTGCAAGGGGCACAGTAGCCGCAGCCCCGGCAGAACTCTCCCAGCAGCTCCCCCCGGTCCCTGTTGATGACGGACTGCAGTTCTTCGGTCAGGGCGGGGGTCTCCTCAAAATAGGCCAGCCATTCCTCCAGCTCGGCTTCCCGCTGGATGCCCCAGATGGGGAGAACATTGTCATATTGGGCCATGAAGGCCATACAGGCTTTGGAGTTATTGAGCAGTCCGCCGGAGAGGCCCTTCATGGCAATAAAGCCCATGTTCTTCTCCCGGCACCGCTCCACCAAGGCGATATCCCGGTCGGAGGCCAGATAGCTGAAGGGGAATTGGAGAGTCTCGTACAGGCCGCTGTCCACCAGCTCCTCGGCGATGCCGATTTTATGGGCAGTGACGCCGATGTGGCGGATCAGCCCCTTCTTTTTGGCTTCCAGCATGGCTTCATACATACCGGTGCCGTCGCCGGGGCGGTAGCACTGATTGACGCAGTGGAACTGGTAGATGTCGATGTGATCGGTCCGGAGAGCGGCCAGAGAGGCGTGAAGGTCCTCCCAGAATTTCTCCGGGGTGGTGGCCATGGTCTTGGTGGCCAGGAAAATCTGCTCCCGCTTGCCTTCAAAGGCCCGGCCCAGCTTTTCCTCGCTGTCCGAGTAGGCACGGGCAGTATCATAGAAAGTGAAGCCCCCCTCCAAAGCCCTGTGGAGGATGGTGACGGCGGTATCCATGTCGGCCCGCTGGATGGGCAGAGCGCCAAAGGCGTTTTGAGGGGTGGCGATGCCGGTGGAGCCAAGGGTGATGGTTTTCATGGTGTCACGCTCCTTTTATTTGACTGACTGTTCTCATGATACCACTTGAAGTAAGGTGGAGGTCAAGAAAAAATTTCTTACCGCTTTCGGCCACGGTAGGAGGAGGCGTGCGTGCGGGGCTGGGAGGAGCGGTAGGGACGGCGGCGGGGCGGGCCGAAGACCATCCGCCGCAGGACGATGAGGAGGACAAACAAAGTCAAAACCAGCAAAAGTATTTTGACCCACAAGGGCCGGAAAAGGCTTTTGAAAAATTCGATGACAGCCAGCCGGCGGGAAAACGCCAAAGTGGTATCCGCCACCAGGTCCACCGTGCCATAATCCTTTCCCTCATAAGAGATGGTAATGGTGCCCAGGACCTGCCCCTTTTCGATGGGGGCACGAAGGGTATCGGGCAGGGCTACCGACCGGTCAAAAACGGCCGGGTCCAAATCGTTGGGGAGGGTGGCGGTAATGGACTGGGCCGGCAGGACGGTCACATAGTCCTGCTGGGCGCAGAGGGTGACGGGGACGGTGCCCACAGGTTCGATGGTGTCCAGAACGGTCTTGCGGGAGAAGGAGTTGAAGCCGTATTCCAGCAGACGGCGGCTTTCGGTGAAATAGTTGCCGCTGACCACCTGATCGTTGGAGATCCAGTTTTTTCCTCCCAACAGTACGGCGATGAGGGTGCGGTGGTCTTTTTCGGCGGCGGAGGCCAGACAATAGCCGGCTTCCGGGGTGGAGCCGGTTTTGATGCCGATGGCGTATTGATAGCGAAAGCCGCTGACCTTGGCGCCGGAGACCAGAGCGTTGGTGTCCTGAAGGACCCGGGCGTCGTGAAGGTTGGTGGCGGGAACGGTATAGGTCCCCCGGGAGACGATCTCCCGAAACACGGGCAGAGCCATGGCGGTCTGGCACATTTTGGCGATGTCCCGGGCGGTGGTGTAATGGTTATCATCGTGATAGCCGTGGGTGTTCATGAAATGGGTGGAGGTCATACCCAGTTCCTGGGCCCGTTGGTTCATCAGTTCCACAAAGGCGGGGATACTGCCGGATATGGCTTCGGCCAGGGCGTTGCAGGCCTCGTTGGCCGAAGGGATAAGGGCACAGTTGAGAAGGTCCCGAATGGTGAGGACCTCCCCCGGCTCCAGATTCTGGGTGGAGCCGCCCCAGCCGATGCCGGTATAGAGGGTATCGGAGAGGGTGACGGTCGTCTCCAGAGTCAGTTCTCCCCGCTCCACCGCCTCCACGGTGAGAAGGCCGGTCATCACCTTGGTGATGGAGGCGGGAAAACGCCGCTCATCGGGGGCCTGCTCATAGAGGACCTCCCCGGTATCGGCGTCAATGAGGATGGCGGCGGCAGCCTCTACCGAAAAGGGGATCTCCTGGCCGTCGGCCAGGGCGGCGGGGCTGACCAGCCCCGCCAGAAGGAACAGGCTCAGGAAAAAAGAGAGGGGAGAAGTAAATTTTTTCATAGGAAACTCCTGCTATGTATGATATAATGAACCTATTATAGCAGAGAAATCAGGAAGGCGCAACGGGGAGGGGGCTTACGATTTTATGAACTTTTCCAAGTGGGAGAGCGGTATCCTGCTTCTGACGGCGGTCTTTCTTTCCTTCAGCGCGGGCTGGGTCCTGCGGGGAGAGGGAACAGAGCCTCTGCGGGTGGAGAGCCAGCGGCAGCTGGAGGTGACGGTGACCGCTCTGCCTGCCCCCGAAGCGAAGGAGGAGCGGGAACCGGTCAACCTGAATACCGCCGGGGTGGAGGAGCTGATGACCCTTCCCGGTATCGGAGAGAAGCGGGCGGCGGATATCATCGCAGACCGGGAAGAAAACGGACCGTTCCGCTTTGTGGAGGAGATCACCCGGGTGAAGGGTATCGGGGAGGAGACTTTGGCGGAACTGATCGATTATGTAACGGTGGAGGAGGAGCCATGAAGATACTGGTGGTGGACGACGAGAAGGTACTGGTGAAGGGCATCAAGTTCAATCTGGAAAACGAGGGCTATCAGGTGGAGGTGGGCTATGACGGCCAGACCGCCGTGGACCTGGCCCGAGAGGGGGCCTTTGACCTGATCCTGCTGGATCTGATGATGCCGGGGCTGGACGGGCTTCAGGCCTGTATGCGCATTCGGGAATTTTCCGCCGTGCCCATTATCATCCTCACTGCCAGGGGGGAGGATGCCGACAAGCTGATGGGATTTGAGTGCGGGGCGGATGACTATATCACCAAGCCATTCAACATTCTGGAATTGAAGGCCCGTATTCGGGCCCTTCTCCGCCGGGCGGGCATGACCCAGCAGGAGGCGGGGGGCGGCAGGATCGCCGTGGGGCATATCGTTCTGGACACCGACCAGCGTTCGGCCTGGAAGGGGGAGACGGCGGTGGAGCTTACCGCCAAGGAGTTTGACCTGATGGAGCTGCTTATCCGCAACCCCGGGCGGGTCTATTCCCGGGAGAATCTTTTGAACATCGTCTGGGGGTACGAGTATGCCGGGGATTACCGGACGGTGGATGTCCATGTCCGGCGGCTGCGGGAGAAGCTGGAACTGGACCCGGCCAACCCGGAGTTTATCCTGACCAAATGGGGCGTAGGATACTACCTGAAAAATAAGAAAGAACGGTAAGAAAAGAAAACCAGCCTGGGGCATGGAGAAGGATGGTCAATTCATTTTGAAAGGAGGTCCGTCAGATGGGGACCACAGCAGAAAAAGTGCCTTTTTGGCGGAGTCTTCAGACAAAATACGCCCTGACCTATCTGGTGGTCATAGCCGCTGTGCTGGCGCTGCTGAACACCTACCCGGTGCTGGTGTCCCAGAAGATGGTGTTCCAGTCAAAGCAGACCTCTCTCCAAAGTCAGGCCGCCGTGGTGGCCTCCGCTTTGGCGGGGCCGGACGCATTGAGCCAGGAGGGTGTGAGCCGGGTGATGGAGGTGCTGGGCGATACCGGGCTGAGCCGGGTGCTGGTGGCCGATTCCTCCGGGATGGTGGTGTATGACACGGCCTCTGCCTCGGGGGCCATGGGAAGATATGCCATGCTGGGGGAGGTGGTGTCCGCGCTGAAAGGGAACGATGTGTTCCGGGTGGACTTTGCGGCCGGGGCGTTCCGCAGCCGGGCGGCGGTGCCGGTGACCTACCGGGGCATGACCTTGGGTGCGGTCTATGTGGATGAGTACGACGCCGAGCAGGGCAGCTTCCTTTTGGGCGTTCAGCAGACCTTGCGGACCATCTCTCTTATCATTGTCTTTGTGGCCATGACCCTTTCCCTTTTTTTCTCCAAGGCCCTGACGGGGCGGATCACCGAGCTTTTGGGGGCCATCCGCATTGTGCGGGAGGGAGAATACAGCCACCGGGTGGAGGTTTCCGGCCGGGATGAGATGAGCCAGATGGCCCAGGAATTTAACGCCCTTACCGGTCGGCTTCAAACCACCGAGGAGGTACGGCGGCGGTTTGTGTCCGATGCCTCCCACGAGCTGAAGACCCCCCTGGCCTCCATCCGGCTGCTGACCGATTCCATTTTGCAAAATGAGGCGGTGGACCCGGACACGGTCCGGGAGTTTGTGGGGGACATCGGGGAGGAGGCGGAACGGCTCCAGCGCATCACCGAAAAGCTGCTGACACTGACCCGGCTGGATGCCGGGACCCCGGTGGAAGCCGAGGCGGTTCCTGTGGAGGAGGTGGCTCAGCGGGTAACCCATATGCTGCGGCCTCTGGCCCGGGCGGTGGAGGTGGACCTTCGGGTGAAGCTGGAAGAGGGGCTGACGGTCCGGGCCACCCGGGATGACCTTTATCAGATCCTGTTCAATCTGATGGAAAATGCCGTGAAATATAACCTTCCCGGGGGAGAGATCACCCTTGCGGGCAAAGGGGAGGAAGCGTGGGCAGTGCTAACGGTGGAGGACACCGGCGTGGGCATCCCCGAGGAGGACATTGACCGTATTTTTGACCGGTTCTACCGGGTGGACAAGGCCCGTTCCCGGGCGGCGGGAGGCACCGGATTGGGCCTCTCTATCGTCCGGGACACCGCCCGCCGCCATGGCGGGGATGTGACCGCCCATCGGCGGGAGGGAAAGGGCACCTGTTTTACGGTGCGGCTCCCCATCCAAAAGGAGGAAGGGCAATGAAGCGGCTGATGATACTGATGCTGGCCCTGGCCCTTCTCTGCGCCGGCTGCGGGGAGAGAGGGCATGGGGAGGTCGAAACCGAGGAGTACCCGGTCTGCTTTGTTACCCGGGAGGAGACGGCGGAAGGGGGAGACGGAGGGATTGCCTCCAAGTCCGTGGTGGACTGGGAGTACCATGCCCTGCCTCCGGGCCAGAGGGCCTTGGACGGGCTGATCCGAACTTTGCTGGCCGGGCCGGAGGGGGAGGGGCTTGCGTCTCCCTTCCCCCGGGGTACCAGCCTGAGGGGCTGGCGGCAGGAGAACGGGGTGGTGACGCTGGACTTGTCCGAGGCTTACGGCGGCCTTTCCGGAGTGGAATTGACGCTGGCGGATGCCTGTATCGTCCTTACCCTCTGCCGGTTAGAGGATGTGGAGGCGGTCTATCTCACCGTGGACGGCCGGCCCCGGCCCTTTCGGGACCAGGTGCTGACCCCGGCGGACTTCCTTTTGGAAGAGGGAGAGCCGGGGGAGCGGGAGGTGGAGGCCGCTCTGTGGTTCCCCGCCGGGGAGGAGCTGGGCCGGGAGGAGAGGACCCTCCGCCTGGCGGCGGGGGACCGGATAGAAGTGGCCTTACTTCAGGAACTCCTCTCCGGTCCGGAGAGCGGGGAACTGGACCGGGCCTGTCCCGAGGGGACGGTATTGCGGAGCCTGTCTCTGGACGGGGACCGGGCTGTGGTGAACCTCAGCGCCCGCTTTTTGGAGGGGGAGGAAGCCCCTCTTCGGCTGTGGGCGGTGGTACAGACTCTGGAGGGGGTCATCCCCGGCGTTCGGGTGCAATTTCAGGTGGAGGGACTGGCGCTGGAGGAGTACGGCGGGGTGAAGTTGGGGCAGGGGCTCAAAGTGGAAAGAGAGGAACAATAAAAGGACCAGACAGGTTTTCCGGCCTGTCTGTTCTTTGTTTTGGCAGTCAAGAGTCATCGCTCGGAGAGCGTGACGTGGATACTGTCGCCCTCTGCCTTGCCCAGCTGTCTGCGGATGGAGTTTAAGACGCCAATGGTATAGCGGATGTTTCCCTGGGGGTCCTTCAGTCCCATATTCACGATACTGCCGTCATAGGGAATGCCGTCAAAAGTGGCATGGACCTTGACCCGGCCTTTGCCGAAGAGTTTGCGAATGTCCCGGGGGAAGACCACATAAGCGCCGCCGTTTTCGGGGATCTCGTGGAGGATCGCATCAAAGAAATATTCCTGTGCCATAGTATCTCCTGCAAAGAAATGGGGTTAGTCAGAGGGAAAGATCCAGCCGGTAGCTGTGTCCCAGCTTTGTCTGCTTTGTGGGCCGGAAGCCCACGGACTGGTAGCAGGATCGGGAGGCGGTGTTGAAGTCAAAGATGTCCCGGACGGTGAGACTATCATAGCCCAGGGTCCTGGCCCTGTCGATGAGGGCGGTAAGGACCCGGCGGCCGATGTGTTTCCCCCGAAGAGGGGCAGGGCCCAGGACCATGGAAAGGTCCTCCCGGGAGAAGGTCACATCTCCCACGGGGGTGAAGGTGTCCTCCTCCAAAACCTCGATAAAATAGAGTTCCCCGCAGGCGTTCAAATATTCGTACATGGCCTTTACCCGCTCCGGCGGATAGGGTTTTTGGACCCCGTCCACCAGCCGCTGAAGCTGGGGGTCCTGATACCAGGGAATGGCGAAGTGGAACACGCCGTCGTAGGCCCGCAGTCGCAGGCCGGGACCGATGTCCAGAATATCCGGCTGTTGGATACCGGGGATGGGCATAGATCAGCCTCCTTATTCTTTCACAAAAGACCGGGCATGGGTAAGAAGTGCATTTAGCTGGGGGGATTCGGCAACAGTCAAAGAGAGAAAATCAAGGAAGGCTTCCGAAGGGGTATCGGCGGTCAGGGTTTTGCTTTCCGGGTCCAAAACGGCTCTGACTTTGGAATTTATGTCATTGTCGTCGTAAGCCGTATAGGAAATGAGGTAGGACCACTGAACATCGGGAAGAGGCTCTCCGTCCAATGCAAAGTACCATCGCCGCTGCGCCTGAACGGTGATAACGGTGTAAAATCCGCCTTTTACAAGGGGAGTCCCTGCCGGGTCGGCCTCGGGGAAGGTGTCATTCCACCGGGCTATCCTGGACTGTGTAATGGGAGGGAAGGTCAAATCTTCCAGAAGAGTTACTGTGCCCTCCTCGGTGAAGAATTCCCCCAGAACTCCGGCAGTGTACTGGTGGCCCTGCAGATCGGTGAGCTGCTCCTCCAGATCTGCTCTGGCGGAGCCACTAATACGGGCCATTTTGGTATAGGCAGTATATCCAAAGCCTGTTGCCAGCAGAAGCAGGATGCAAAGGGAGAAAAGGCGTTTGGCGTTTCGATTCAAAGCAGGTCACACCCTTTCTGCTTCTCGTCCATGAGGAAGCCGGCCACCCCCATATCATACCACCGGACGGTCATGCCGTGGACCTGGGTGAGTTTATACGCCGCCTCCCCGGCCAGGATGCGGTCCATGGCACTGTATAACGCTTCGATGAGAGAGGGGGCCACGGGCAGGGTGCCGTGGGAGGGCCAGATGGCATCGAAGCGGTCCAGATGCCGTTCCATCAGCCGCTTCAGGCTGTGGCGGTAGGCGTGGGCCTCCCGCTGAATGCCGAACATATAGATGCCCCCATCCTGAATGGGGTCGCCGCTGATGAGGATACGGTTTTTCACATCCAGTACGGCAACACTTCCCGGGGTGTGGCCGGGGAGGGCGATGATTTCCAGAGGCCGCTCCCCAAGGTCTATGACCTGACCGTCCCACACCGGGGTGATGGCGCCCCGCTCCGGGGCGGGCTGACCGGGGCGGCCGTGGTAGTAATTGGAGCATTCGGCGGGGTGCATATAGGGGGCTTCAAACTGGTGGTTGCTTCCCACATGGTCGATGTCGGCGTGGGTGTTGAGAAGGCGAATGGGCAACTTGGTGAGGCTTTGGGCCAGTTCTCTGGCGTTTTGGGTCTCCATACCGCTGTCGATGAGCAGGGCCTCTTTGTCGCCTGTCAACAGAAAGAAGCGGACGCCCCCCTCGTCAAAGATCCAGGTTTGGGCATCCATTTGTATGATGTTGGGCCTCATGGTATGACCTCCCTTTCAGTCGGGCTGGATGTCGATCCAGTAGCGTTTGACCAGCTGGCTTTCGTCCTCGGGGTCAGGGACGATGTTTTCCAGTACCCCGCCGCAGGCCTCAATGGTTTTACAGGACCCCACGTTGGTGTCGTGGGCACCCAGAAGGACCCGGTAGAGTTTCATGCGCTTGGCCTCTGCCAGCATGAGCCGGAGGACCTCTTTGGCGTAGCCCTTCCGCCGCTGGCCGGGCCGGATGCCGTAGCCGATGTGGCCGAAGTAGCGGATGCCCTCCAGCGTCAGATAGTGCCGCAGGGAGGAGGCCCCCACCAGCGTTCCCGCCCGGTCAAAGACCAGATGGGAGGTGGTGGTGCAGTACCCCGGGTCGGCGTTGGCGAACTGGGCGTCATTGAGCTGTTTTACCAGCCGTGCAAAATCCTCGATGGAGTTCACCGGAAGATTCAGAAACCAGGGAGAGAGCTGGCTGCCGTCGGCCAGCCATTCCTCCCGCATGGCTCTGTATGCCTCGTAGTGAACAAGGTCGGGTTTGGCCAGATAGAGGGGTGAATCGTTCATGGGAAGGACTCCTTTCTGCGTGTTTTATGACCCGATTATACCATAAAACCCAGAGATTGTTAAGAGAAAAACCGGCAGATTGGAAGGGTGGCTGCGGCATAGTAAACGGCCCCGTGGATTCCACGGGGCCGGCTTTGTCTTACTCGGTTGGGCTTTCGGTTTGATATTTGGGATGCGTGAAGTCCCGTTCCAGCCGTTTGAACAGCCGTACCAGGAAAATCACCGCCATGGTGGCCATGACCACCTCGGAGATGGTTTGAGCCAGAGGGAGGCCGTAGAGGGGCATCAGCCAGTTCAGCAGGTACAGCAGGGGGATCTCCAGCAGCAGCTTTCGGGTAATGGCAAAGAAAAGGGCTTCCTTGCCCATGCCCACGGCCTGGAAGACGCCCACGGCCATAAAGTCCATGCTGAGGAAGGGAAGGCCGATACACATGGCTCGCAGGAATTTGGTGCCGTATGCCACGATGGACTCGTTTTTCATAAAGAGTCCCACCACTCCGGCGGCGCCGAAATAGTAGCCCAGGGCGATGGCCGAAAGGAAAATAAGCGTGCCCTTGGCTGCCATGGTGATGGTGTCCCTACACCGTTTGATGTTGCCGCTGGAGTAGTTATAGCTGACAAGCGGCATAATGCCTTGGGACAGGCCCATAGCCACGTTCATGGGCACCATATCCACCTTCTTGGTGATGCCCATGGCGGCCACGGCGTCGGCGCCGAAGGAGGCGGTGAAGTTGTTGAGAATGGTCATGCCCGTGACGTTTAGAAGGTTCTGGATGGAGGCGGGCAGGCCCACGCCCAGGACTCCAAGAACAACGGAGCGCTTGAAGGAGAACAGCCTGGGGTTGATACAGACAAAGGTCTTGCCCCGCCGGACAAAGAGGAGAATAAAAAAGTAGATGCAGGCCACACAGTTGGAGAGGAAGGTGGCCAGCCCCGCCCCGGCAGCGCCCATATTCAGGCCCCAGGGGAGGATGAAGATGGGGTCCAGAATAATGTTGAGGAAACAGCCGCTCATGGTGCCGATGCTGGCGTGGAGGGAACTGCCCTCCGCCCGGACCAGCTGGGCCATTACCACGTTGAGGATGGCGGGGGCAGCGCCCCAGGTCACGGTCCAGTACATATAGGCCTCGGTGGCGGCGGCGGTGGAAGCATCGGCTCCCAGCAGGGTCAAAAGAGGAGCGGCAAAGACGGTGCAAAGAAGGGAGAAGAGAAGCCCGCTGAACACCGAGGCATAGAAGCTGAAAGCGGAGCTGCGGGAGACGGTATCGTAGTCTCCCCGGCCCATGGCCCGGCTCATCATGCTGGAGCCGCCCACCCCGAAGAGGTTGTTGATGGCATTGAAGGCCAGCAGCACCGGGGCGGCCAGGGTGACGGCGGCACTTTGGAGCGGGTCGCCCAAAATACTGACAAAGTAAGTGTCTGCCAGGTTGTAGATCACCATCACCAGAGAGCTGAGGACGGTGGGCACCGCCAGAGTCAAAATGGCGTTGGGGATGGGGGTGGATTCAAAAAGCTGTATCTTTTTTTCGTCTTTTGGCATGAAACTGAAAACTCCTTTCCCGGAATGGCCCAAACAAAGACCGAAGGACCAATATAATATCATTTATAATGATACTCCCAAAGGCCCCCGGTGAGACAAGAGCAAAACCATACAAAAATATGGGGCAGAGAGGGAGTAAATTATCCATAAAAAGCACGGACATCGTTATAAACGGCGTCCGCCTGAATGAAATCAGGGCCGTATCAGGATGCGGCGGGGGGGAAGGCTCTGCCGCAGACAGAGGAAGAGAACCGCCGTCAGGGCCGCGGTGGACAGCAGGGCGAGACAAAGCCCCCGGAAGGACGTCCATATCACCAAAAATCAAGTAAGTACAAAACCGCTCTTCCCACAGGGAAGAGCGGTTTTGTACTGCGCGGTGGGAAGGACTCGCAGCCCCGGCAGCCGGACCGGAAGGATGGCCCTGCTTCCACGGACGGCAGGGGCCGGGTTCAGCTCACTTCAACAGTTCGCACATCCGAACGATGGTGACAACGGACTGCTCCCGGGTGTAGGACTGCTGGGGGGAGAACTGGTTGTTGCCTGTGCCGCTCATGATACCGCTGAGCTGCATCTGTCCCACGGCGGCGCTCGCCCAACCGGCCACGGAGCCGTTGTCGTCAAAGGTGGGAGCGCTATCCGTCAGGGGTTTCCCCAGGGCTGCCGCCAGCCGGGAGAGCATGGTGGCGGCCTGCTCCCGGGTCAGCTGACCGTTGGGATCAAACAACTCATTTCCCACACCATTGACCACTTTGGCCGAGGCCATACGGAGAATGGCGGGGTCGGTGGTGTCGGTGAAGGTGACGGTGGCGTCTATCGGAGCCGCGCCGCCCTTCACCTTGGTATAGAGGGCATCGGAGAGCAGGCAGAACTCCCGGCGGGTGATGGGCTGGTCGTAGGCGCTTTGCAGCTCGGCGGGCAGAAGCCCTTCCGCAATGGCCCGGTCCACAAAAACCTTGGCCCAACCGGCAGGCTCAGCGGCCCCTGTGGCGGGCTGCTGGGGGATGGGGGCCGCGCCGGGGGCATAGACGGCTTCAAACTCATAGTTGTCCCGGATGTTGGAGATGGTGTAGGTGTTGTTCACAAGGCCGCTTGTCCCCACGCTCTTGCCGTTGATCTTGATGTCGGAGACATGGTAGGCGGTGGAGTCGTAGGGGGTCATGACAAAGGTGACGCTGCTGCCCTCCTTGGCCGTGAAGCGGCTGTTGCCGCTGTAAGGGTCCCGGCTGATCCCGTCGGAGGTCTTTACGGTGCCGTAGCTATTGTCGCTCATGTTTGCGATTTCATAGCCCCCATCGTAGAGATATTTGATGGACAGGGGGATGTCGGCGGTGATGGTATTCCGCTCTTTGGAGTCCGGGTAATAGGCGGTGAACTTCAGCACACCCTCCACCACGCCGGGACTCCAGCTTCCGGAGTCCGCCCATACGATCACCTCGGTGGATTCGCCAGCCTTCACCATTCTGTAGTCAGAGCCGATAGTAGTCTTAAAGATCCTGTCTTTGTCCTTCCGGCTGGAGGCGGAGGTGTCCACCTCCGCCTCCAGCCGGAAGGGAAAGCTGCCCTGGTTGGTAATGGTGATGGTCTCTTTCTCTGCTTTGTGAAAGCCCGCACCCTCAAAGGGAACATCCGAGACGCCGAAATCTATGGAGCCGGCGCTGATGGTCCAGTCGATGTCCCCCTCCTCCGCATCGGACAGATCTTTGACCTCGTAATCCACAGTGAGAAAGTCCGAAATGTTCAGGGAGGTGCCGGACTTGCCCACGCCAAAGCCGCCGCCCACTGTGCCGGCCCAGGCGCGGCCGTCCAGCAGGAGTCTGGCCTCCATATGGGCGGTGCCGGAGGCCGCGTCCCATGTATCAAGGCGCACCTTGAGGTCTCTGGACTCTCCGGGGGCCAGATCCTTACTGCCGTAGTCGTAGACATGCAGCACTTTGTCGTCGCATTTAAGCCCGCCCCGGTAGTCGAGGTCCACGGAGTGGCTGCCGTTGTTGGTAATGGTGATGGTGATGGGGTCCACCTTGTCTCCCACAAAGCAGGAGCCAAAGTCCACATAGCTGGGGCTGATGGAAATGCCATACTGGCTTTTGGCCTCGCTGGGGGAGAGGGTACCGGCGTCGTCGCTGGCGTCGCTGCCGGAGGAGGTGCCGCCGGGCTGGGTCTGGACGCCTTGATAGCGGTTGCCCCACTCGTCCACAAACAAATTGTCGCCGTAGTTGCCGGAGCCGGAGGAGGACTTGGACTCCACCAGGGTGAATTGGGGCAGGAACTGGATCATACTTTCCACAGGTGCATCGTCAAAAAGGATATAGAAGAAATCCTCGTATGCCTTACAGTCCATACCTTCGGGGACGGTGTACTGAATGGTCACGTCGGCGCTGTCCCCAGGCTGGATGGAGATGGCCGGCTGATAGTAGCGAAGGCCGTTGCCTATGCCCTCCCCGGCTTCGGAGGTCAAGGCCTGGGAACCGGTGTTCTCAATGGAGATGACAAAACTGCCGCACTTGACCTTTTCCGTCCCGTCATAGGAGATATCTCCCAGGTCAATGACTTTCTCGCTGGTAGTGTAACCCCAGCCGTCGTCGTCCGGGCCATAGCGGTTCCCCGCCGCCAGAGCGGAAACGGGCAGCAGGCCAAGACACAGGGTCAGGGCCAGAAAGATGGATAGAATACGTTTTTTCATGGTAGTGCTCTCCTTTCTGCTGCGCCGTCGGAAATCCTCTGTCCGGACGGGGGTTTCGATCTCTTATTTAATAGAGGTGCCGATGTCCAGATTGTAGGTCTGGCCGGGTTCCAGATCAAAGATAAGGGCCTCCACATTGCGGAACTTATCCCCGGCAGAGAGGATGGGAGAGTAGGCGGAGCCGCTGTCGATCTTGTACCCCTCGTCGTCCGTCAGCGTCCAGATGACCTCGCAGTTGGTGTCGGTGTTGGTATAGCGGCCCGTGCATTCGCCGGTGAAGGACAGAGTCACGGTGACCTCGTTGCTGTATTCGTAGTATTCCTGCTTCACATCAATGGCAGTGATCTGATAGGTGGCCACCAGCTTGTCGTCCCAGTCGTGCTCCTGCACTGTAATGGGGGTGGAGGGCAGATTGATGGTGACGCCGTGGGTGGCCAGAGTCTGGGCCTGCTTGGCGGCGTCAACGGCGGCCTTGGTGGTCAGCTCCACACTGCTGGCCCGGATATTGGCCACGGTGTGGGTCTGGTTGCTGATGGTCTTGTAGGAGTAAGGGCCGATGACGGTGCCGCTGATCAGGACGTAATCATCCTCGGCCAGATTGGTTTGGGCGTTCAGGGTGATGTAGGTGTTGACCTCGTCAGGGCCGGCGTTGACCTGAAGGTACATTCCCCCCTGAGGAATGTTGAAGATCTTGGCGGGCATCTTATCTACATACTGGCCCACATAGTAGTTGGGATTTTTCAGCATCCGGCTGATCTCATTTTCGGGAACGGTGACGAGAGTGGGCTCGGGAGTAGGCTCAGGGGTGGGCACAGGAGTCTGGCTGGAGCCGGTCTCGATGAAGATACCCTTCTCGGCGGACCAGTCTACCCGGAAGCCCAGGGCGGTCCCCAGATCCCGCAGCTTGTAGTAGGTGTAGGCCCCTCCGTCGTCATCCAGAAGGACGATGGCCTCCAGAGCGGCCGGGGCGCCGTTGATGTTGGTAGGGGCAGTGGCGGGGGAATAGGCCCGGTTGCCAGAGAAGGGCGTTTTCATCTCCGAGCCATTAGAAGTGTAGCTTTTCCCGGTCTCAATGTTCACCGCGCCGTTCCAACCCACCTCAAACTGGACGGCGGTCCCCTGCAGGACCTGGGCCACATCCCGGAGCTTCACATAGTTGGTGTCATTTCCATTGGCGTCCTTCAAGGCATACGCCTGAAAGGTGACCGTGCTGCCGTTCACCAGGACAGCCTGGGTGGACGCATAAGCGGTGCCCCCTTCGGCAGCTCCGGCGGGTACGGTCAGCAGGGAAAGGCTCAATGCGAGCGCAAGGGTGAGAGAAAGGGCTTTTTTCATGTTGGGTTTCCTCCTGTTTAAAATAAAGTTTTTTCGCCCTCGGTGAAGAGCTTGTCATTGATTTGGGACAGGCTGGTGTGGTGGATAATGCCGTGGATGATGATGGCGTCCCGCTTGTTGGCGGGATAGAGCTGGGCATAGATGGCCTGCTTCAAAAGCCGCTGGGTCTCCTCCAAAGTGGCCTCCAGCCCGATACACAGGCACAAAAGCCGGTCCCGGCTGGGGGTGCGGCGGCCGGAAAAGACCTGATGGACATAGACCTCGCTCATGCCTGCCTGCTTGGCAAGGGCCGCCTTGGAGAGCGACTTGCGTTCATAAAGCTCTCCCAACAGCTCAATGACGGTTTTATCTACAAAAAGAGCCTCATTTTCCTTGATGTAGGCGTCCAGATCGGCCTCGCTCATCAGCTCCCGCTTCAGATCATCGGTGGTTTTTTCCTTCATTTACATCACCTCCACTTTACTTTTTATTTGGAATCTTCTATAATAATTTACAGGATTTTTAATGATAAAACAATATGCTGGCTGCATAGTAAAGCGTTTTTTTGAGGTGATCCCCATTTATACCTGGCTTTCACAGACGATTCAGGCGGAATACGAGGAAATTGCCTTGCTCAAGGAGAGCCCCCGGGGGAGCGTGCGCTCCATCCGCCATAAGGCCACCGGGCGGCAGTTCATCCTCCGGCGGTTCGCTGGGAACCCGGAGGTCTATCAAAAGCTGCTGGAGGTCTCCTGCCCCAACCTGCCCGCGGTGTATGAGGTGGCGGTGGGGGAGACGGACAATCTGGTGCTGGAGGAGTTTATCCAGGGGGATACCCTGGGCTTTCTTTTGGGGGAAAGCCTGTTTACCCCCGAGGAGACCCGGCGGATCGTAAAGCAGCTCTGCCGGGGGCTGTGGGTCCTCCATTCTCTGACCGCTGTCCACCGGGACATCAAGCCGGAAAATGTGATCCTCCGGGGCTCGGACGCCATCCTCATCGACTTCGACGCTGCCCGGCTCCACAAGGAGACCCATGATACCGACACCCAGATCCTGGGGACCACGGGCTTTGCCGCGCCGGAGCAATACGGCCTTTCCCAGTCTGACCTGCGGACTGATATATACTCCCTGGGTATCCTCATCAACGTGATGCTCACCGGGGAGCACCCCTCCAAAAAGCAGGCGGAGGGTAAGCTGGGCCGGGTGGTGGAGCGGTGTACCCATGTGAACCCGGAAAAGCGGTATAAAAATGTGCTTCGGCTGATGGAGGAGCTTTGAGATGGAGAAACGATGCCCCCACTGCGGCGCACCCTTACCCCAGGAGGCCGCTTTCTGCCCCCACTGCGCCCAAAGCGTCAACCGGCGGGTCCAGGCGAAGGTCCCTGTGCCTTTTCCATGGCGGAAGGCGCTGCATTTCGGCCTGCCTGTGCTGGTCATTCTGGGCCTTCTGCTGGGCCGGTATCTTGCCACCCGGCCCAGAATCTACGATGACGGCGGCACGGCCACGGTGACCTATACGGACAGGGACGGCAGCTATCAGCTTTTGCTGAGCTGGAGCAATACCCGCTTTACCCCGGCCCCTACGCTCCATCAGAACGCCGAAGAAAACGGGGAGTACCGTTTCCCCATCTGTCTGTTTATCAACTACACCGAAAATGACGCCAATGCCGCCAACACCTTTCTCGGTAAGGTGGAGAGCGTCACCGCCCAATTTGGTCTCCCTGAGGACGAGGATGGGTACATCACCTACACCGACCCTGCGCCCCATGGATACTGCCCGGAGGCGGCCATGGTCAGTTTTGTCGACTTTCTGGGCCGGGACAACCAAGCCCAGGGCACATGGACCATCACCATGAAAAACGGGGATGTGATCCGGCTGCACCAGACGCTGGAGGTCCACCTCATCAGGACGCTGGATTACTACCCGGAGGACTATGCCATGGGGACTGCCGGGGAGCTGCAGGCCCTTATCGACGAGATTGGCGAGACGGCGGACCCCTCTGCGGTGGTGAATATCCATCTTCCAGCAGTAACCTACGAGGGGGAACTCACCATCGGCAAGCGGCCGGTGAACCTACTGGGCAGCACTGAGGGGGAAGAACGGACCGTTTTCACCGGCACGCTGCGCATCACCACCGGGGCCAACGGCAGGATCAATGAGATCAGCGACATTGACTTTGTGGGCAGCGGCAGAGAGAATGTGGGGATTACCGCCGCCGCCCGGGTCCACCTGATGGGCTGCACCTTTACCGGCTGGAGGACCGCTGTGCTGCCCCACGGCTATTCCTGGCTGAATTTCCGTTATTGCGCGTTTATGGACAACGAGGTGGGTTTCCACTTCAACGCCAGCCAGAGCAATGTGACCCACTCCCAGTTTGACGGCAACCGCTTCACGGAAAACGGCACCGCCATTCTCTGGGAGGGAACGCCAGTGGATATAGCCATCAGCTTCCCGGAGAGCGTCTTTGCCCACAATGGCGCCGACATCGACAACCGCAGCGGCCAGAGCATCGACATCTCTCAGGCGGTATTTGAATAAGAGGGCAATGCCTATATAAAACCCCCAGAAATCAAAGGATTTCTGGGGGTTTTTGGAGCTACTGGCCGGACTTGAACCGGCGACCTGCTGATTACGAATCAGCTGCTCTACCAACTGAGCCACAGTAGCAAATGTGAAATTGTACGGACTTTGCAGGGTGGGGAGAAATGTCCCCTCACGGACAGCCACTGACTTCTCATTACAAATGAGCTGCTCTGCCATTGAGCCGCATCAGCAACGCCGCGGCGGGATCGGTGTTGCGATTAGAAAGTATAGCACATTTCCACTCCTTCGTCAATGCCCAAAAAAGAGAAGAGTTTGGTTGAACTTCTGGGCCTGCCATGGTAAAATCAAGGCAATGGGAAACAGGCTGGAGGAGGTGGGTCATGGAACTGCGGGAGATTTTTAACCGGGACGAGGCGGATTATGACCGCTACCGCCCCGGCTATCCGGCGGAGGTTTTTACCGCCATTCGGGATTATACCGGGGTGGGACAGGACGGTGTTGCGGTGGAGATCGGTCCGGGGACCGGTCAGGCCACGGGGCCGATGCTGGCCATGGGCTGCCGGGTGACGGCGGTGGAGTTGGGGGACCGGCTGGCCGCTTTTCTGGGGGAGAAATACCCCACGGACCGGCTTCGGGTGGTGCAGGGAGATTTTATGGAATGGACGGCAGAGGAGCCTGCCGACCTTGTCTATTCCGCTACCGCCTTTCACTGGCTGCCGGCACCGGAGAGTTACCGGAAGGTTTTTGAGATCCTGCGCCCCGGTGGGGCGGCGGCCATCTTCCGCAACCATCCCTATCCCGCCCGAATGGAGGATGAGAGCAACCGGGTCAACGAGCGGGTCTATCAAAAATACCGCCCCCGGGATATCTGTCCGCCGGAGTTTTCCGCAGACGACTGCCGGCCTATGCTGGAGGCGTTGAAGGCGGCGGGGTTTCAGGATGTGGAGGCCCGGCTGTTTCACCGGGTGCGGCAGTTGACCACACAGCAGTATATCGGTCTTTTGAGGACCTACTCCGACCATCGGGCCATGCCTGAGGAGATGCGGCGGGCCTTTGAGGCGGAAATGGCCCGGGAACTGGATAAGATAGGCGGAGAGATCCGCATTTACGACACCATAGACCTCTATCTGGCCCGGCGGCCGGAACTTTGACGGATGGGATGGATGGATATGAGAGCCAGCGGGGTACTGATGCATCTGACAAGCCTTTCCTCGCCTCATGGGATAGGGACCATGGGAAAGGAGGCCAGAGCCTTTGCCGACTTTCTGGCTGCCGGAGGGCAGCGATACTGGCAGTTGCTGCCGTTGGGACCTACCGGCTACGGGGACTCTCCCTATCAGAGCTTCTCCACCTTTGCGGGCAATCCCTATTTGATCGACTTGGATACCCTGGCGGAAGAGGGACTTCTGACGGAGCCGGAGTATGCCGGGGAGGACTGGGGAGAGGACCCGCAGCGGGTGGATTTCGGCCTTCTCTACCGAAAGCGTTACCCCGTGCTGAAAAAAGCGGTAAGGCGGCTTTTGGAGCGAAAAGAGCCGGAATATGAGACGTTTTTGGCGGAAAACGCACACTGGCTGCCCGATTACGCCCTTTTCATGGCCCTGAAGGATGCGGGCGGCGGTGCGCCTTGGTGGCAGTGGCCCGAAGAGCTTCGCCGCCGGGAGCCGCACGCTCTGGCCCGGACCGGGGAGGAGCTGCGGGAGGAGACGGACTTTTGGCGGGGAGTGCAGTATCTTTTCTTCCGGCAATGGCAAAAACTGAAAGAGTATGTCAATGGCCGGGGTATCGGCCTGATCGGGGACCTGCCCATCTATGTGGCACTGGATTCCGCCGATGTGTGGGCCGGGCCGGAGCTGTTTCAGCTGGACAGGGAGCTGGTGCCCACCGAGGTGGCGGGCTGCCCGCCCGATGCCTTTGCCGTCGACGGCCAGCTTTGGGGCAACCCTCTCTTTGACTGGGAGAGGATGGAGGCCGACGGGTATGCCTGGTGGATCGGTCGGATCGCCCATCAGCTGCGGCTTTACGATATGCTTCGCATCGACCATTTCCGGGGATTTGAGAGCTATTATGCCATCCCCTTTGGGGAGGAGACCGCCCGAAACGGCCGCTGGCGGCCGGGGCCGGGGATGAAGCTGTTTCGGGCGGTGGAGGCCGCACTGGGGCAAAAGGACATCATTGCGGAGGATCTGGGTTATCTGACGCCGGAAGTCCGCCAAATGCTGGCCGAGTCCGGGTTTCCCGGTATGAAAGTCCTCCAGTTTGCCTTCGACAGCCGGGAGGAGAGCGACTATCTTCCCCATAATTACGACAAAAACTGTGTGGTGTATGTGGGGACCCATGACAATGACACGGCCCTGGGTTGGCTGGACACCGTATCTCCCGAGGACAGGCGGTATGCCATGGACTATCTGAAGCTGACCGGGGCGGAGGGATACCACTGGGGGCTGATGCGGGGGGCATGGGCCTCTGCGGCCCGGCTGGCGGTGGTCACCGCCCAGGACCTGCTGGGTTTGGGGAGTGGGGCCAGGATGAATACCCCTTCCACCTTGGGGGGAAACTGGCAGTGGAGGGCTATGCCGGGGGTGTTTACAGAAGAACTGGCCCAAAGGCTGCGGCGGGAGACGGGTATCTACCGCCGCTGTTGAAAAGGCGGGAGGCCGGGGCTTCTTTGCTTCCTGGAGATCCCAATGACCGGGGAAACATGAAAGGCTGTGAGCATACATTGCTCACAGCCTTTCATGTTCATGTTATTTTATCCCACGGCCTGGCCGGACTGCTGGGTGCAGTTGGTGCAGGGCCGGGTGGCAGCGGGGCCGGGGAGAGTGACCGGGCGGCCCATGGCAGAAATGCCCTGCATCCCGTTGGTGGGGAACATGGGGTGGTTGGCCTGCCAGGGGCGGTGACCGGGGAGGAAGAAGGTGACGAACTTTACCGAGAAGATGTCACAGGTGATAAAGGTCTGGCTGACCTCCTCGTAGAGAGTGAGTACGCTGGAACCCACGGCGTAGAGAACGCCGGCCTTTTGGGTCATGGTCTGGGTGCCCACCAGAAACTCCACGATGACATACTCGCCCAGGTTGTCGGCCAGAAACTGCTGAAGGGAACCGTTCATGGCGGCGGTATTGAAATTCTGTTCGGGGGGAATATTGATGCTGTCGAACTGAGGTTGATCGGAATAAAGTCTTGCCATATGCTCGCCTCCTGAAAAAATAGTGTGGGTTCAGGTATCTGCGTATGCTTCTGTGGGATTATAGAAGCAGTGGTCGCCGATGCGGATCACAAAGACGCCCACCTGAGTAGGGAAGTAGGGACGGCAGTCGGGGCTGTATGGGTTGAAGAACCACAGCGCGGTGCCCAGGTTGGTCAGCCGGTTGCCTGCCATGGCCCACTGGGCAATGTCCCAGTGGATCTGCTCCAGAGACATATTGTAAATGTTCTGAGCGTTGTATTCTCCCCCTACAGTCTCCATGGCACAGACAAACTGCCGGGGCTGGAAAACCACCTCCCGGACGGTCTTATAGCGGGAATATTCGCCGTATGTAACATTGACACGGTTCATTACCACGCTGGCTACCGCCTTCATCCCGTTTTCCCCTTCCCCTCCGGCCTCGCACTTGATGATGCGCGCCAGAAGCTCCAAGTCGGAATATGCCATTGTTTCACTCCTTCCTTATGCGGGCAGCTCTGCCTCTTCGGAGGGTTCCTCCGTGTTCCGGGCGGCATCCAGAGCCCAAAGCCGCAGTATGGCGGCGGCCAGAACCAGCAGGGAAGCCCACAGATTGACATGGGACAGGTGAAGCGCCCAGGGGGAATCTCCTGCCCGGGCGGTATTCCAACCCCGCAGGGCCAGGGTGAAAAAGAAGCCCAGCGCTCCCACGGAGATGGCTCCCGCTGCCCGCTGAAGAGGATAAGGATCGGGGCAGCGGTCCGTGGCTTCTCCCGCCAGAATGGCCCGGAGGAGCTGCCGCTGCCGCAAAAGGCCTGCCAGGGACAAGAGAACGGCCAGAATGATGAGAAGCAGGAATGTGACAGAGCAGTTGACCAGTTCCAAATCAGCCGGGCCAGGGGTTTCTTCCGCCATATCCAGCCCTCCTTTCCGCCCGCTTCAAATCATTCTACGCAAACGGATGGGAAAGGGTGTGGGAGCGGCTCTTGACGAAGAAAAAGAGTGTGCCTATAATAAAACAGGACCTGTTTACAGGGGGGTATTTTGATGGAATATAATATTGTCAACTATGCCGAGGAGAACATGGACACCTTTGCCCAGCGGGCCTTTTGCCCGGTGGACAGCCTGATCCTCTCCTGGCTGTCCTACCTTCGCATCCCGGGGGACGCACCGGAGTTTCGTGACTGGGAGGGCCTGCCCCTGTCCTCCCTTTACCGGGCGGAGTGGTTTGACAAGCTGTTTCTGGGGGTGTGGGACCCGGAGAGCAGCCGCAGACTCCTTACGGCTCTGGCGGCCAGTCCCCGGTTTCGGAACCTCCGTGTCATGGGCTATACCGAGCAGATGGACCCGGAGGCGGAGAAGCAGTTCTCCGCCGTCACCTTCCGCTTGACGGAGGAATTGAGCTATGTGGCCTTTCGGGGTACCGATGCCTCCTTCGTGGGCTGGAAGGAGGATTTCAACATGGCCTTTCAGACCGTCCCCTCTCAGGAGACGGCGGTGGCCTACCTGGCCCGGGCGGCCCTCTACTGTCCCGGCCGGCTGATGACAGGGGGACATTCCAAGGGAGGCAATCTGGCGGTGTATGCCGCCGCCTGCTGTGATGAGGCGGTCCAGGGCCGCATCCTGCGTATCTATTCCCACGACGGCCCCGGTTTTCTGGCGGAGATGCTGACAAGTCCGGGCTTTCAGGCCATTGCCGACCGGGTGGAGAAGACCCTGCCCCAGTCCTCGGTGGTGGGGATGCTGCTGGAGGATCAAGAGAGCTTTCAGCTGGTGAAAAGCGGCCGGGTCAGCTTCTGGCAGCATGACCCCTTCTCCTGGCAGGTGGAGGGGGATCGCTTCTGCCCGGCAGATCATCTTACCGCCGACGCCCATTATCTGGACAAGACGCTGAATGACTGGGTCCGGGGTCTTGCGCAGGAGGAGCGGGAGCGGTTTGTGGACGCCCTCTATGGGATACTGAACGTCAATGAGGTCACCACCTTCGCCCAGTGGCAGGACCAATGGCAGAAAAACCTGTCGGACACCATGAAGGCGGCCTCTCAGATGGACCCGGATACCAGAAAATTCCTGGGGCATACCCTGAAGGAACTGGCGGCTCTCAGCGTCAAGCATTTCCCGGAGCTGTGGGCCAAGGAGGAGAAGGAGAAGAAAGAACCATAAAGAAGCGAAAAGGAAGGAGAGAAAAATGAAACACAGAGAGATCCTTGAAGAGACAGAACGGCTGATTTTGAGAAGGTATGTGGAAGAAGATCTGGAGGACCTGCTGGAATATCTGTCCGACGGGGAAGTGGTGAAGTACGAGCCTTACAGGCCCATGACGCCGGAGGAGGCGAAAAAGGACCTTGCGTGGCGTTTGGGGACGGATGAGATGATTGCCGTGGAGCGTAAAGACACCCATAAAATGATTGGAAACGTGTATCTGGGAAAGCGAAAGTTCGAGGCGCTGGAGTTGGGCTATATCTTTCGGCGGGACTGCTGGGGCATGGGATATGCCGTGGAAAGCTGTGAAGCGATGGTGCGAAAGGCCTTTGCGGACGGTGTTCATCGTATTTATGCGGAATGTGACCCTTTGAACGAAAGGTCGTGGAAGCTGCTGGAGCGGCTGGGTTTTCGCCGGGAGGCCCATCTGAAACAGGATGTGTATTTCTGGAAGGATGAGAGGGGAAGGCCCATCTGGAAGGATACTTATATCTATGCCAGACTGAAAGAGGAGAAATAATGGGCGGGCTGCGGCCCTTTCCCTGAAAAGCGGCGGGCGGGAATCGCCCGCCGCTTTTCAGGGCAGAAAGGGAATGTTTTTGGGGAAAACAGGGGTTGTATCCTGTGGGGAAAAATGATATAATATCCTGACCATTTTCAACAAAAAGGAGGATGTTTGCCATGACCTATCAGGAAGAGTTTATCACCTTCATGGTTCGCTCCGGAGTGCTGACCTTTGGGGACTTCACCACCAAGTCGGGCCGCAAGACCCCCTATTTCGTGAATACCGGCAACTATAAGACCGGCGCCCAGGCCGCCAAGCTGGGGGATTATTATGCCGCCTGCATTCAGGAGAATCTGCCCGACGGGGTGGATTGCCTTTTCGGCCCGGCCTATAAAGGCATCCCCCTGACGGTGGCCGCCGCTTCCAGCCTGTACCGGAACTACGACCGGGACCTGCCCTATTGCTTCAACCGCAAGGAGGCCAAGGACCACGGCGAGGGGGGCACCATGATCGGCTACCAGCCCAAGGACGGGGACCGGGTGGTCATCGTGGAGGATGTGGTCACTGCCGGCACCGCCGTGCGGGAGACCATTGAGCTGTTTAAGCATATCGCCGATGTGAAGTTTGCCTCTCTCATCGTCTCGGTGGACCGGATGGAGAAGGGCACCGGGGAGAAGACCACCATCAACGAGCTGCGGGAGCAGTACGGCATTGCCGTCCACCCCATTGTCACCGTCCGGCAGGTCATTGACTTCCTCCACAACCGGGAGATCGACGGTAAGGTCTACATCGACGACGAGGTGAAGGGCAAGATGGAGGCCTATCTGGAGCAGTACGGCGGGAAATAAGCCCACTTTCACTCAAACAGCCGGGAAAGGAGGGGGAGGGCAGTGTCTATCCATGACGGACATCGGCAGCGGATGAAGGCGGAGTTTCTGGCCCGACCCCAGACCTTCCCCGACCATAAGCTGTTGGAAGTGCTGCTGTTCTATGTCAATCCCCGGGGCGACACAAACCCCGCCGCCCATGCGTTGATGGAGCGGTTCGGTTCTCTGGCCGGGGTGCTGGACGCCCTGCCCGAAGAGCTGGAGAAGGTGCCGGGGATCGGGAGCCACGCCGTTACGCTTCTAAAGGCGGTGAAGGAGGCGTCGGGCCGGTATCTGGCCGGCCGCACCAGTCTGGAGGAGATCATCAACGGCAGCGCCGACGCCTACCCCATACTGCGGCCGTACTTTTTCGGCGCCCGGGGCGAGCGGGTGTGTTTGTTATGTCTGGATGGAAAGGGGAAGGTGCTGGGGGTGCGGGAAATTGCCGAGGGCAGCGTCAACGCCGCCGAGGTCACCACCCGGGGCGTGGTGGAGGCCGCCCTTTCCCTCAACGCCGCTCAGGTGATACTGGCCCACAACCATGTTTCCGGTCTGGCTCTGCCCTCGGCAGAGGACAAGGCCACCACCCGCTATCTGGCCAGAGTGCTGGCCGCCGTGGGGGTGGAGCTGGCTGACCACCTGATTTTTGTGGACGATGATATGGTTTCGCTGAAAGACAGCGGCTTTTCCTTCCGGGGACCTTGAGGCGCCCGGGGGAAAGGCCGCAAATTTCTCTTGCAATAGAACAAATGTTTTGGTACAATGAGGATGCTGATATCCAGATAAGGAGGTGGAGCGATGCCGGAATTTCAAGTGGTAAGCCCTTTCCAGCCCTCGGGGGACCAGCCCCAGGCCATTGAGGCTCTGGCGGCGGGAGTGGAGAACGGCCTTTCCGAGCAGACCCTTTTGGGGGTCACCGGCTCGGGCAAGACCTTCACCATGGCTAAGGTCATTGAGAAGGTCCAGCGGCCCACCCTGGTACTGGCTCACAACAAGACGCTGGCCGCCCAGCTTTGCGCCGAGTTTAAGGAGTTTTTCCCCAACAACGCAGTGGAATATTTCGTGTCCTACTACGACTACTACCAGCCCGAAGCCTATATCCCCCATACCGATACCTTCATCGAGAAGGACTCCGCCATCAACGATGAGATAGACCGGCTGCGGCTTTCCGCCACCGCCTCCCTCATCGAGCGGCGGGATGTCATTGTGGTGTCCTCCGTCTCCTGCATTTACGGTCTGGGCGAGCCTGACGACTATGCCCATATGATGATCACCGTTCGGGTGGGGGAGGAGTTCAAGCGGGAGGACTTTATGCGCCGGCTCATCGAGGACCGGTATGAGAGAAACGACATTGCGTGGGAGCGGAATATGTTCCGGGTGCGGGGGGACACCATTGAGGTGTGGCCCGCCTACTGGCGGGACACCGCCATCCGGGTGGAGTTTTTCGGGGATGAAGTGGACCGTATCTCTGAGATCAACGTGGTCACAGGGGCGCCCATCCGCCGGCTGGAGCATATTCCCATCTACCCCGCCAGCCACTATATCACCCCCAGAGAGAAGATGGGGGCGGCCATTCAGGAGCTTTACCGGGAGCTGGAGGAGCGGGTGGCCTTCTTTGAGAGCAACAATATGCTGGTGGAAGCCCAGCGCATCAAGCAGCGGACCATGTACGACATTGAGATGCTGCAGGAGCTGGGCCACTGCTCCGGCATTGAGAACTATTCCCGGGTCATCGCCGGCCGCCCGGTGGGGTCTGCCCCCATGACGCTGCTGGATTATTTCCCCAAAGATTTCCTTATGTTCATAGACGAAAGCCATGTGACCTTGCCCCAGGTCCACGCCATGTATAACGGGGACAAGGCCCGGAAAACCACGCTGGTGGACTACGGCTTCCGCCTGCCCTGCGCCTTTGACAACCGTCCTTTGAAATTCGAGGAATTTGAAGAGCGGCTCAATCAGGTCATTTACGTCTCCGCCACCCCCGGGGAGTATGAACGGACCCGGTCGGGACAGGTGGCCGAGCAGGTCATCCGGCCCACGGGGCTTTTGGACCCCAATGTGGACGTGCGCCCGGTGGAGGGGCAGATCGACGACCTGATCGGGGAAGTGAATACCCGGGTGGCCCGGGGAGAGCGGGTGCTGGTGACCACCCTGACCAAAAAGATGGCCGAGGACCTGACCGCCTACCTGAAAAACGTGGGGATCAAGGTCCAGTATATGCACCATGATATCGACACCATCGAGCGGCAGGAGATCATCCGGGACCTGCGGCTGGGCACCTATGATGTGCTGGTAGGCATCAATCTGCTGCGGGAGGGTCTGGACCTGCCCGAAGTGTCTCTGGTGGCCATTCTGGATGCGGACAAGGAGGGCTTTTTGCGCAGCGAGACCTCCCTTATCCAGACCATCGGCCGGGCGGCGAGAAACGCAGACGGTCTGGTCATTATGTACGCCGACAAGATGACCCCCTCCATGATGGCGGCCATCGGGGAGACCCAGCGCCGGCGGAAGAAGCAGGACGAGTACAACAAGGCCAACGGCATCGTGCCCAAGACCATCATCAAGAGCGTCCGGGATGTGGTGAATCTGGCCGAGGCCGAGGAGGAGGCCGACCGCGCGGTGCGGAGCAAGCACAAGATGACCCGCAGCGAGCTGGAGAAGGCCATCGAGAAGCTGGAAAAGGAGATGAAGGAGGCCAGCAAGCGGTTGGAGTTCGAGTACGCCGCCGTGCTGCGGGACAGAATCATCGAATTAAGAGGGAAATAGGCCGACTTCATCTCCTTGGCCCCATCGCAGATGGGGCGGCGCGATAAGCGCCGTGA
>CAJUKH010000039.1 GCA_910587345.1 uncultured Oscillospiraceae bacterium
TATCCATACAGCTCAGTGAGAACCGTAACGCCCTCCTGAATGGCCGTGGGGATGTCGGTTCCAATGGAGATATAGAACGCCGGGTGTACCATGCACTCGTAGGCTTTGGTCATGGCGCTGCGCTGAGCCTTCGTGATGCCCAGGCGGAAGTCCTTGGCGATGGACAGGGCCTTCTTCATATCCCCATCGGACACCAGTCCCCGAACGATGTCGGTCTTCTTAATCGGCTCTGCCACGTTGGCCCCTCCCCTCAGTAGTACCGCTTCTTGCCGGCGGCGAAGGGTTTGTACTGGGCCTCTTCTCGCCGGCTCATGTGACCCTCCGCCCGCTCAGACTCCACAAACTGCCCCCAGTCCCCATCATCAAACAGGCTGGTTTGGTGGGGAGTGAGGGCAGCTTGCTCGTCCCTTATCATGTCGATCTTGGTCTTGCCCATCATCTTCCCCGTGCGGGTGTGAACGTCGTACACCCAATCGGGGAGCTGGCAGGTGGCGTGGAGCTCGTTGAAGTCGAACTCCTTGATTTCCTCGGGGCTGAGGTTCCGGTCCGGGCACATGAAGTTGCAAGTAACGTAGTCGGCGTCCCGGTTCTTCCGGGCCATGCAGAGGAGCGTGACGGCCTTGGCGATGAAGAGCCAGTTGTCGCCCTTCTTGCCGTTCACGAACTCGTCCGCCTGTTGCAGGGCGATGATTTCCTTGGTGATGATGCCGTAGCAATCCTCGGCGGACACGGTGAGCAGCCGCTTCCACAGGTAGGTGCGGAACTTCGGGTGCATCTCCGCTGCGGCATATGCTGCGTGGTACACATCCGCCCGCCGGATCGCCTTCTGCAACATCGATGAGATGTCGTACAGATTGTATCCATGCGTCGTGGTCAATTCCATATCTTCGGCCTCCATTTCTTTGGTTTCATACGGATTTGTGGGATTTTCCGTAACTTTATTGTCCCACATGAGGCGGCCGAACGTCAATCGAATTGTGACCATTTAACAATTTGTTCACGGGCTCACAGGTACTCTCCGAATACGGTACTGCTGGAGTCCATCAGCTTCGTGAATCTGAGCTTACCGTTCCGGCTGAACCTTGCCATGGCAGGGACTCCCTGGATGAACCGGGGGGCCAACGTGTTGGAGTAGGAGCCGATGTTGTCAAACAGGACGTAATCCCCGACGCTCAGGGGGCCGGAGTACCCGTCGGCAAACTTGTCGGGCTCCAGGCAGGTACAGCCATACATGGCGGCGTCCTCCACATGGCCTTCCCCGCTGCTGATGACGTAGAACGGGAACTGCTTGCCGGAGTCACCTATCATCGTGACATCCAGGCTCTTGCCGTCCAGGGTACAGACGGTCTTCCCGGCCACGGTCTTGATGTCGGTGACGGTCGTGAGGTAGGACTGGGCGTTGGAGATGATCGGCGTACCAGGCTCGACAATGACGGTAGGCATATCCTCGTCGGAGAAGAGCTGCGACAGCTCATCGTACAGACAGTCGGCATAGTCCTGGAAGCTGGGGATGTAACCATTGAACTGTGCGGCCAGGGCCGGGTTCATCGGGCCGTACATATTCCCGCCGAAGTCGATGTACTTAGCTCCGAGCTGCTTGGCGATCCGGGCCATCTTCTCAGCCTTCTCCCTCCACAAGCTCAGGGCCCGGCTCTTCGTGATGTGACAGTGGATGCCCGTGATTTCGATGTGTTTGAGCGAGGACAACTCCTCCAGGGTATTTGTATTGACCTCGATCCCGAAGCGGGAGAACTCGGCCCCAGACAGCCGGAGATTGACCCGGATGCCCACCTGGATGTCCAGGCCCATGAGGTCGGCGTGGGCATCCAGGTCTCGGAGCTCCGTCAGGTTCTCCACGTTCACGATGCCCCCGTGGGCGGCCAGCTCCACCTTGCCCACGACATCCCGGATGACGCCGTTGTAGATGATTTTGCTGTCATCCACGAACGTGCGGGCGTGGGCCAGCTCCATGGGCGAAACGACCTCCGCATAGCCGCCCTCCTGGTGGACCATACGGAGGACATCTTTGGCGTAGTTGGTCTTGTAGGAGTATCCCAGGATGAACCTGTCGAACCGGCTGAAGAAGGCCCGGTTCATGGCGTCGATGTTATCCTTGAGGATTTCCTCGCTGACGATGTAAAGAGGCGTGAACGGAACCCTACCTCTTGACTCCAATTCGTGCAATATTTTTTCGATAGTCGTACTCATAATACACTCCCCATTTATTGTGCATGGCAATCGTCATGTCGATGTGCTCTCGTCTGGCCTCGGCGGACCCGGCGTTGGTGTCCATCAGGGCCGTGGTACAGTAATACTTCGGCAGCAGGATGATACGGTTCAGGAGGAGCTCCTGCATAGCCATGTCAATATCGCTGGTGGCCGGGTCCTCCTCATTCAGCTTGGCCTTGAAGCCGGCCTTGTTCACCCATCGGATGTGTCCCGGCATACCCTTGAAGCCAAACTCCCGGTCGTAGATGTAGGATGCGTAGTTGGGGTTGTCGAAGGCGAGCCCCAGGCCCAGGTCCGAGAGGAGCTGCCCGATGCGCTCGCACTCCATGGTGGCCGTCTCCACGTCCGGGTTCCCGTCGCTGTCCACGATGGGATACCGCTTATCGTTCCGGTAGCACATGACCTTCACGTCGTCATCCACGATGCAGATGACATCCTCCGGCGTGTTCTCGATAATCCAGTAGAAGGTGGTCATGAAATCGTGGACAGCACCCGCCGGGATGATGAGCAGGTCCTCTACCCCGGCGGCCCGGTACTTCTCGGCCTGTTCCTCCCTGACGACATAGGTGCAGTATTCAAACAGGTTCTTGGTCATGATGGCATCCCACCGGCTCATGGACATACAGTAGATGCCGAAGTTCTCCGGCTTCTCAGCGGTAGTAGTGGGCGTCATAGTATTTCACCATCTTCAGTCCGTAGTCAAAGGAGACGTTCGTGTCGATAGGTTCGCCGAGGAGCTGCTTACAGCGCAGGTAGACCAGATCGGCGCCGGCCTTGGCGATGAAGGGGATGGTGGCGCTGATGCGAGGGTTGCACTCCAGCAGGACAGGGCTGCATACCTCAAGGGGAGTGTTATCTTTCGTTCGGAGTATGAAGTCGAAACAGGCATTACCATCAAGTTCCAGAACCTTCGTGATGGCTCTGCAAAAATCATAGGCCATTTCGTTCTTCACGATTTCCCCCTGGGTTACAGCGCCGTACTCCATGGCATATCCGGCAAAACCACATTCGAGCTCCACCCTGCCTTTGTTTGCCAGGATACATACGCTGTAATCGGTGCCGGCCACATATTCCTGGAGAATGATGTCAACATCCACCTTGTCGGCGATCTCGCAGAGCTGGTCAATGCTGATGTAGCGGCTCACGCCCATCTTGTTGAAGGAGCCGATGTCCAGGTACTTCTTCTCGTCCAGGATGGCAAAACCGGTGCCACCACACTTATCGGCCAGCTTGCAGCAGAGCGGCATACCAGTGTAATATCCGATGCTACGGGCGAAGCTGCGGACTTCGGCAGACGACCGGACCACCGTCTGCCTGGGCATGACCTTTGGGAACATACGGGCCAGCTCCACCTTGTCGTTCGCCACCATGAGGGTTCGCTCTGAGGCCACGGATACCTTAGTGCCCTCGGACTCCAGCCTCTCCCGGTTGGCCGCCAGGATGGGTAGCTCCGCCGTGATGTACGGAAGGATGACATCGACCTTCTCCCTGGTGCAGAGGTCCAGGAGCCAGTCGATGTAGTCCGGGTCCGTGATGGACGGGGCGATGATAGCCTCATCCACATCGGACCGCAGGATGTTGGCGGGGCTGTTGTTGATGCCGATGACCTCAACCTCCCTGCCGTCCACATTGTTCTTGAGGGACTGGACTAAGCTCTTGCTGTGTCGGCCGCAGCCGGTAATGACCACTTTCATACTTATACATCCTCGCTTTCCTGTATTTCGTCCTTTGAAACGATTTGGGCCCTGATGTCATCGAACCAGACGGCCCTTGCCTGGATTTTGCGCTTCTGCGAGACAATCATCTTCCGCTTCTCCAGGCCGAGGGCCCGTTGGAGGTTCTTGTAGTCAATTTCGTTCCGGCAGACGATGAGAACGTAGTCGTACTTCTCATAGTGGATGAGCTCCATGTCCTTGACGGTCATCTCTTCCGGGTTCTTCTTGGCCTCCTTCGGGTCGATGCCCAGGTTCAGGGTCAGGTCAGCCGTCCAGTCTGCCAGTAGGTCCAGGTCCCACTCGCCGGCGTGGGTATTGTCCTTGATGTTGATGGCCCGCAGCTCCGCTTCGGTGTAGCCGATGAGCCGCTTGCAGTCCAGCTCCACGTCCGGGCCATACTTCCGCAGGACGACCTTGAGCCGCTGGTTGCCGGCGATGATGTTGTCCTGCTCGTCGATGAGGTAGATGCCGAAGTCACCGAACATCTCAAAGCTCTGCTCCAGCTCATCCATCTTGTTGCGGATGATTTTCCGGGGGTTCCCGAACCCGGTCTTGATGTCCCCGGCCCTCATCGTGCAGCGTTCAATACGCTTCTCCATTGTGCTTCCTCCTATAAAACGTGAGAGAGCCGGCCTTACGGCCGGCCCCCTGGGGGTAGGTGTTACGCTGATGTCATCCCCTGCTTCAGAGCCAGCAGATCGACGATGATGCGGTCTATCAGCTCCGGGGAGATATTCACGCCGGTGTTCGGCTTCGCTTCCGGCACCTTGGTCTTACCCTGCGCCGGGCAGGTGGATGCGGGGGCGGTATCGTTCTGGACGGATGTAGGCAGCTTCCGCAGCGTGTCGGCGTAGCCGGTGAACCATCTCCTGAAGCCATCGTCTACGGCTCGTTCCTGGACGAACTGAACGGCATCGTCTACCGTCAGGAACCACATGGGCGATGTCTTGCCCACCTTGCGGCCGTCCCGGTGCCTGACATCAATCTTGACCTTGGGGACATTGGTGCGCTGGGCCATCTTCGTCCCGGAGGTGTAACCGCAGCACCCGGCCAGATCGGACAGGCCAACGTAGCTCACCCCGTTCTCGACCGCCGCAAGGAAAACTTACCGCCGTAGGACACGAGGTACTGGGAGTGCCCCAGCTCCCGGATGGATACGTCACGCATTTTCCATCCCTCCGTTCGCTTGGGCCATCAGGGTATCTTCCAGCATACCCAGGATGCCAACGGCGCCGGCGACCTTCTCTTTGTCGAGGGGGCCAACGGTGGCGTCCGACAGGGTATCGGTCACGATGACGATGACCTGCAATATCTGCGATACGCTCATTTCCAAGCTCCTTTCTTACGTTTTCTCCGATTGACAAGGAGCCCGCTGGTGTTATAATCAAACTGTGACTGAGCTCGATTATCGGGCCCCGCCGGTCGTCGCTGTTCCAGCAGCGGTGGCCGGTTCCTTTTACCTCCTTAAATCCATTGTCCCACAAGGGTTCCGCCAGCGTCAATCGAGTTTAGCCGCATTAACAGATTGTTTACGAAAGGAGACCTGCCATGGGCGCAAATCTGTATTTCATGTCCGGGGACCGGGCGGTGGGGATGAGCGAACACCGCTACGACTCCGAGGACATCCTCCAGAAGATCATCGCCGACAACCCCGGCCTACTGCTGAGGGATGCGGACTCGGACGCTTCCCGGCTGATGCTGGTAGCGAGGGAGTTTGAGGTATCCGAGGGCGACGACAGCTCCAACGCCTACTTCCTGGACCATCTGCTTGTGGACCAGAGCGGGGTCCCGGTGCTGGTCGAGGTGAAGCGGAGCACCGACACCAGGACCCGCCGTGAGGTGGTGGCCCAGATGCTTGACTACGCCTCCAGGGTGTCGGCCTGGGACGCTGACGAGCTAAGGGAGCTGTTCCGCCAGAACAACGATGAGCCGGGGACCCTCGAGGCATACGACACGGACGAGTTCTGGATGCAGGTGGCAAACTGCCTGAAGGCTGAGAGGGTGAAACTGGTCTTTGCTGCGGATCGTATCCCCTCCACCCTGAAGACCCTAATCGAGTTCATGGACCGGAACATGGAGGGCATCGAGGTGTACGGCGTGGAGCTGCGGCAGTACAAAACCGAGGAGGCGACGATGCTGACCTCCAGCGTGGTGGGCGAGACCCCGCTGAAGACAAAGCGAACACCTGCCCGGAATGTGGAGTGGAACGCTGCCAACTTCTCGGCCTTCTTGCTTGCCGAGGGGCGGCAGGACGCCATACCGGTGGCCGATACTCTAAAGTCCTATGCCACCAGCATTGGTCTGGTGTGCGAACACAGGCGGGGGACCAAATTCCCCACGTTCTTTGCCAGGGCCGGCGAGGTAAGGCTATTCACTGTGAGCTTCTGGCGGAAGTCGGATCGCCCGCTATGCACTTTCGATGTGTGCGTACCGGACGTGGCAAACTACCTGGGCGGGAGCTGGACCGAGGCCGCCATCCGTGAGCTGCTGACGGATATGCCGGGCCGGGCCCAGCACTATGCCCAGAAGCTCATCTGGGACTCGCCGCAGTATCTCTACATAGACCTTCGAGCCCTTGCCGGAGATAAGGACATGGCTTCCTTCCAGTCGGCCATCCGAAAGCTGGCCGAGGCTGCCGCTGAGAGGCAAAGAGAGGGTATTGTATATAATATACAACAAGAAGTTACCCCCCCCCCCCGAATTTAGCACTTTTGACGAAATGCACAAATAAGGAGGTAAAGGGAGACCGCAGGGGCCGTTACGCCTCTGCGGTCTTTTTCGCTTTACAGCCTACCATATCGTAGTTTTGCGTGTCAATGGCACGATTTTCGCAGGACTACTCGAAGTATCCAAAAATCAGGGCGCTCAACTGACGGAGAGCGGATTTGTGGTCCCGGTAGATGGTGCTGATGTCCACGTTCTCGTCTTCTGCGAGCTCCTGAAACGTCTTCTGCTCCGCTTCCTCTGCGAGGTAGGAGTAGTAGACGATGCGGTATCTCCTGGCGTCCTCCGGCTTCGAGGAGTGGTCGCAGCGGTACTTGAAGTAATCCAGCATCCGGTCGATGTGGTGGACCAGGATGCGGGTGCGGGCTGCGCTCTCCCGGACGCTGGTGACGGCCAGCTCCTTGTCCCCGGTTCCGCAGTCCATGAGCTCCAGCAGGTCGTCCAGATCAAAGTCGTCTTCGACCTGGGACGCTTCGTGGACGGCGGTCTTGCTGTGGATGACAAAGCTCCGGTACTTCTCCATCAACAGCTTCGTGTTGTGGAGGCGCTTGTCCCTGGCAGTCTGCTTCGCTCGCTCGGCTGCCTTTTGGTACTGCTCTATGGCGACCTGAGAAGCCATACCGATGATTTCCCGGCGCTGTTCAGCGGTGAGTGTGGTGCTACCAGATTGTTTCTTCATGCCCTTGCCTCCTCTTGACTTCTCAAGGAATTATGCTACAATGAAGTTGCAGATCATGTAGCGGCTTCGGCTCCTTCGGGAGGCGGGGCTGCTCTTTTTATGCCTTCAGCCCGATGCTGACCCGGAGAGCGTCATCGAGCTGA
>CAJUKH010000040.1 GCA_910587345.1 uncultured Oscillospiraceae bacterium
ATACGAGCCGATTCTAACCCACCTTGTCTTGACCTTAGGGCTTTCTTGGGGGGTGTGGGGGGCCATTCTTTGGCCCGTCAAAGAATGGTCCCCCACGTCCACGCACCCATAGGCTTCCCACGCACCCACCACCCAAACGGAACCCGCCCCTACGGGGTGGGATGGTTTTTGATGAGAGGAACCACACTTCAAGCTGTGTAGGCCGAGGCGGGTCAATTTCAACGGCATCATTTTAGTGTTCCACCAACGGACGCACGGGTGCGGGGCAAGTAGGACCATGGGGCGTAAAGACGTGTCGAGCCGATTCTAAAACACTTGGTCTTGACCTGAGACTTTTCTTGGAGAGCGCGAGAGGCTATTCTTTTCCTCGGGAAAAGAATAGTCTTTCGCAATTACGCACCCATAGGTTTCCCTCGCAACTATCATCCAAACGGAACCCGCCCCTACAGGGTGGGATGGTTTCTGATGGGTGAAACCGCCCCCACGCTCCACGCACCCACCGACCAAACAGCACCGGTCAAAATATCGGAATACCAACACCACTCAAACATCACCGGGCAGAATATCAAAGTACCGCCATCCTGCCCTCCATAAAACACCGGGGCGGGCAGCTGCCCGCCCCGGTCTATGTAGAGGGTAAAAGGAATGTCGCTTCTGAATGGCTCAGTTGAACAGCTTGGATACCGACACTTCCTGATAAATGCGCTCAATGGCTTCGGCGAACATATCGGCCACCGAGAGGTATTTGATCTTGCTGCAGCTGTTGGAGCCGGCGGGGATGGTGTCCAGCAGCACCAGCTCCTTGATGGGGCTGGCCTCAATGCGGTCATAGGCCGGGCCGGAGAGGACGCCGTGGCTGGCGCAGGCGTACACGTCGGTGGCTCCGCCGATGTCCACCAGAGCCTGGGCGGCGTGGCACAGGCTACCGGCGGTATCCACCATGTCGTCCAGCAGGATGACCTGCTTGCCCTGCACGTCGCCGATGATGTTCATGACCTCGGAGGAATTGGCTTTCTGCCGCCGCTTGTCCACGATGGCCAAAGGCATCCCCAGCTTCTGAGCGAAGGCTCTGGCCCGGGCCACGCTGCCCACGTCGGGGGAGACTACAACGGTGTTGTCCTCCTGACCGGCAAAGCGGTCATGAAAGTGGTGGGCGAAAATGGTGTTGCCGGGCAGATTGTCCACGGGAATGTCAAAAAAGCCCTGGATCTGAGAGGCGTGCAGGTCCATGGTCAGGACCCGGTCGGCGCCGGCGGTGGTGATCATGTTGGCCACCAGCTTGGCGGAGATGGGGTCCCGGGGCTTGGTCTTCCGGTCCTGACGGGCGTAGCCGAAATAGGGGACCACGGCAGTGATCCGGCCGGCGGAGGCCCGGCGGAAGGCGTCGATCATGATGAGCAGCTCCATCAGGTTGTCGTTTACCGGCGAGCAGGTGGACTGGACCACGAACACGTCGGAACCGCGGACGGTCTCGTAGATGGAGGCGAAGTTCTCCCCGTCGGAGAACCGGCCGGTCTCGGCGTCCCCCAGCTGGGTGCCCAGCTTTTGGCAGATGTCCTCGGCCAGAGGGCGGTTGGAGCTGCCGCAGAAGATCTTGATGTCCTTACCGTGCGCAATCATGTGCTACATCCTCTCAATCCATTTTATTCTATATTTCCATCCCCGCTCTGCGGGGAAGGGGAACGAGGTCATGCCGGTCCGGCACGGCAGGAAAGCGCCGCCGGACCGGGCCGTTAACGGTCCCGGCGGCGCTTGGCCCAGTTTTTCTTTACTACCTGGCGGTCTCTGGCGATGGCCAGGGAATCGGGGGGCACATCCTCGGTGATGGTGCTTCCGGCGGCGGTATAGGCCCCCTCTCCCACCGAGACGGGGGCCACCAGATTGGTATTGCAGCCGATAAAGGCGTGGTCCCCGATGGTGGTGCGGAATTTCTTTTCCCCATCGTAGTTCACCGTGACGGTGCCGCAGCCGAAGTTGATCCCCGCCCCGGCATCGGTATCGCCCACATAGGTCAGGTGGCTGATCTTGGTACCGTCCCCTACGGTGGAGTTTTTCAGCTCCACAAAATCCCCCACCTTGACCCCCTTACCGATGCGGCAGTGGGGGCGGACGTAGGCGAAGGGGCCGACGGCGGTGTCGTCGTCCACGGTGGATTCATTGAGCTGGGAGGCATTCACCACCACCCGGTCCCCGATGATACAGTCCCGGATCATGGCATTGGGTCCGATCTCGCAGTCTTTTCCGATAACGGTTTTTCCCCGCAGGATGGTGCCGGGCAGCAGCACCGAACCCGCTCCCACCGTGACGGCAGGCCCCACAAAGGTGGAGGCCGGGTCCATCACCCGCACCCCCGCGGCAAAGAGCCGCTCCAGGCTGAGGCTTCGGGCCAGCGGTTCCACCGTGGAGGCCCGGTAGGCCAAATCGGACTTCAGGGGAAGGATGCGGCTCTGGAAGGGCTTTGTATCCCCCAGAGCGGACAGAGCCTCGTCAAAGCTGCGGCCATCCTGCAAAGCGGCGGCCAAAGCGGACCCCTTCAGGGTAAAGACGCTCTTGCCCACCTCCCGGGGGGGCAGGTCAAACTGGGTCCCCTGAGGGGCCAGCAGCACCGGCCGGGTCACCACGGTCACCTGACCGGGCACCGAGGCCAGAAACTCCGCCAGCCGGGCGGGAGCGTCGGTGGAGCCGGTGGTGACAAAGAGGGTATCCGCCGGGAAGCAGTCCCCGGCAAGATCCCGGTGAGCGTTGTCACAGACCACCAAAAACCGCTCTACCCCTTCGGCTTTCAAAGCGTGGGCCAGCCAGAGGGCGGCGGGGTCAAAGAGGATCTTTTGCAGAAACAGGGGGGAAGCCTGCTCGTCGGCAGGGAGGAATATAATGGCACCCAAAGCCTCCATGAAAGACCCTCCAATCATTTGATACTACACCCATTATAGCAAAGCAGACGGGGAATTGCAAAAGAATCGGACGGAAAACAAGTGAAAAAGTAAGGGGATTTTCCTGCAAAATTTAGGGATTTTGACGGAAGAGGCGCCGAGATAAGCGGGAGCGGAGCAAAGAGGGGGCCTGCGGAACGCCCCGGCACTTCCAGAGAAGTACCGGGGCGTTTTTTAATGTTCGGTGGTGATGATGGTCACGGAGGTGTCGTTGGGGTAGAAATGGGAGGAGTCATCGGGGTCCGCATCGGCGGGGACGGCCTGAGAGGCGGGCAGGGCCTCCTCGGTCTCCGGACTCTCCCGCCGGGCCTGAAGCCGGTCGGTCAGGCCCAGCTCCTCCAGGGCCTTCATCAGCGCAGTGGCCGACTTCTGGGGGGTGATGGTCACAACAGTGGACTGGCTGTCCCACCCGCTCTGACCGGGATACAGGCACTGCCAGCTGAGGAAGAATTGCAGGTCGGTGTAATAGCAGTTTTCCATCCGCTCCTCATCCGCCAGCAGATACCGGTGGAACCGTCCCGCCTGTATATCCTGCAGAACTGCCTCCCAAAGCCGGTTGGCCTCCTCATAGGGGAGGATATTGTCTTCAGAGGCTGTTCCCCGGGTAAAGCTGGCTCCGGTGGCCTCCATCTGCCGGAACCGGACCCCATCCCCCTCCCCGGGCTGGGGCACATACTCCGCCTCCACCAGCTCCGGCCGGTTGAGGAGGGCCTGAAGCCTGGCGGCATAGCTGTCCTCCCGGGTCAGGTCCTGGGCGGTGACGGGCACATAGTCATAGGCCCGCCCCACCGTGCTGCCGTCGGTGAGGGTATAGTAAAGATACAGGGCGGTGGTGTTTTTCAGCTGTACTTCGCTTCCGCTTTCGTCCTCCTCCCATATTTGGGAGGAGGGGTCTTTCTGGGCCGCCCACAGTTCGTCCAGCTCCTCCACCAAAGCGGCGTGGATGTCCACCACCGCCCGGATATGGGCCGGGTCGGTGAGATACTGGAAGAAGTACTGCCCGTCGTCATAGGGGGTGGAGTTTACGCCGTAGACCTGCACCGCCGCCACATTCTCGGCTTTGGGGACCCATTTCTGATAGCCGAACAGGTCGGCGTGGGCGCCGCCCATCAGCACCAGCATGACCAGAGCGGGGGCCAGAATACCCTTCCACCCCTCCGCCAGCACCCGCAGGGACTTTTTCAGCAGCGCCCGGGCGGTGAAGGCCCCCACCAGAGCGGAGGCGGTGGCCAGAGCCACAAAGAGCCATGGCCCGGAAGAGCGGGGGAAGAAGTTCTGATAGAGGACCACGCCCCCGGCCAGTCCGGCGCAGACGGCGACCCCCCACTGGAAAAGGGGTCTGGCCCAGCCCACGCTCACCACGTCCCCGGCCCGCTCCAGCTGCCGGTGCTGGTAAGTGAGAAGGGCGATGCAGGTGAAGAGGGTAAAGCCCACCAGACTGTAGCAGATGGCCCCCACATAATTGTCAAAGGAAAGGACGCCGTCCTTGCCGCCCCCTGACAGCATCTGCCCCAGGTGGTACGCCGGGGTGAGCCACCGCACCGCCACGGAGCTGCTGAGGGCCGAGCGGGTGCTGTATCCGATGAGCAGGGAGGTCATGGAGATATCGGTCATCGTGGACACGCCAAGGACCAGCGCATTCAAAACACCGTAGAAGACCGGCAGGGCCAGAATATGGCCGGTAAACATGGCGCAGCACACGGCGAAGGAGAAAAAGAACATCCCCACAAACATCTGGACCATCAGCCAGCGGAGCACCCCGCCGGCGCAGAACACCCCCAGCCGCACCTCGGCCAGCAGGGCCAGCAGGCCCACCACGACGCTGGGCAGCAGGTAGAAGCAGAAGGCGGAGACATAGTTGGTGATAAAAAGTCCCTCCCGCCGGATGGGCAGGGTGTGGTACATGGACACCGCGCGGGGATTCATCAAATAGGAGAACAGGGCCATGGCGATAAGGCACCCAAAGACCAGCGTCAGGGGGACACCCATCCAGGTGGCGGTGTGAAAGACGTTGGGCACCAAAGAAGTCAGCCGCTCCGCCCCCGGCGTCATGTTAAACAGCTCAATGGGCAGGAGAAAAAACTGGATGGCCCCGTAAAAAGCCCAGATGGGCCAGAACCGGGTCATGTTTTTCCAAAAGAGGGTGGAGTTGAACCAGCCCTTACAGGATGATGTCACGGACGGCATAGTCCTCACCTCCCAGCTCATAAATAAAGATCTCCTCCAGCGTCAGGGGCAGGGCGTCCATCAGAATGGGGGAGTAGACCGCCAGACGATTGGTGATCTCCTCGGCGGTGCCCCGGACGATGAGGGTGTGGATACGCCCCACCTGCTGGACGTTCAGCACCTCCATATCGTCGGGAAGCTGGGGCAGTTCCTTCTCCTGAAAGACCACCTGCATCTTTACCACATTGGCCTGAAGCTCGGAAAGGCTCCGCTCAAGGAGGACCCTGCCTTTGGAGAGGATGCCCACATGGTCGCATACGTCCTCCAGCTCTCTGAGGTTGTGGGAGGACACCAGCACCGTCACCCCCTCCTGGACCACGTCGGACATGAGGAGGGACCAGACCTGCCGGCGCATCACCGGGTCCAGCCCGTCCACCGGCTCGTCCAGCACCAGCACCTCCGGCCGGCAGCAAAGGGCCAGCCAGAAGGCGGACTGCTTCTGCATTCCCTTGGAAAGCCGCCGGATGGGCCGCTTTTCGTCCACCGTGTGAAAGATCTCCTTCAGCGTGTCGTACCGGGTCATGTCAAACCTGGGGTAGAAGCCCCTGTAAAACCGGGCCATATCCGCCGTGGAGGCCGAGCCGAAGCGGTACAGGTCGTCGGGAATGTCGGCGATGCGGGCCTTGACTGCCGGGTTCTCATAGACCCGCTCTCCCCCCACCAAAATCAGCCCGCTGTCCGGCTGGTAGATGCCGGTGATGTGCCGCAGGATGGTGGACTTGCCTGCGCCGTTGGGTCCCACCAGACCGTAGATGGACCCGGCGGGGACCGTCATGGACAGATTGTCCAGAGCCTGAAATCCGTCAAAGGATTTGTTGACCGACTGCACTTCTATCATAGAGCGTCCTCCTCTCTCCGGACCGCCCGGGTGACCCGGCCGGCCAGTTCTTCGGGGGTAAGGCCCAGAAACAGCAGTTCCCGGGCGGTGGAATCAAACTGCTTCAGCAGCGCCTCCTGCCGGGGACGCTCCCCCGCACCCTTGGCGGCGAAGGCGCCCACGCCGGGCCTTGTGACCAGATAGCCCTCGTCCTCCAGCGCGGCATAGGCCCGCTGGATGGTGTTGGGATTGATGGCCAGGCTGGCCGCCATGGCCCGCACCGAGGGGAAGGCCTCCCCCTGACTGATGGCGCCGGTGACCACCAGATGCCGCAGCCCATCCCGCACCTGTTCATAGATGGGGCGGGCGTCCCGATAATTGAGGCGTATCATGGCCTCACTCCCTTCCGACATGGTGTACCATGTCCCTTGGTACAGTCAGGATAGCAGGTCCCGAAGCGGAAAACAAGGGGGTAAACCTTACGATAATCTTACGATTTTAAAAGGAAACGATTATTTCCAGTGACAAACGACAAAAGAGACGTTATAATATGGAATCGAAAGAACGCTGGGGCCGCCCGGCCCTTTTGCTTGAAGGAGGAGGAACCAATGCGGTTTTTCGACCCATCCAGCTGGAATGATTTTCTGGCCTGCATCGGTGATTTGCTGGAGACCGAGCAGGTCCAGTCCATGCGGACCCTGCCCCACCACCCCCGGGTCAACTGCTACGAGCATTCCGTATTCGTGGCCTATGTGGCCTTTCGTCTGGGCTGCCGCTGGAATCTGGACGAGCGGGCCTGCGCCCGGGGCGGACTGCTTCACGATCTTTACTTATATAATTCCCGGGACAAGAGCGCCCACCCGGGGAATCAGTGTCTGGACCATCCGGTCTTTGCCCTGCGTAACGCCAGCGCCCTGACCCGTTTGAGTGATTTGGAGCGGAATATCATTCTGGCCCATATGTGGCCCCTGGCCCTCCATATGCCCCAAAGCCGGGAGGCTTGGACGGTAAGCCTTGCCGATAAGCTTTGCGCCACGGTGGAAGTGCTCCAGCTCTGGCGGCACCTGAAGCTGCGCACCCTTCTGGCGGCCTGACGGCGGGGAAGGGGGGCTTTCCGCTTCTTCGAGCAGTAAGATATAAGGGACTAACGGCTCCGGCGAGGATCACCCGCCGGGGCCGTTTTGACGCTTGAGAGGTGGATATGATACGGTTGGGAACTGATTATTGGTTTGGCCGATACTGGGGCTGGTTGCGTTTGGTTGGTGGCTGCATCCCAACCCTTGAACGGGTGCCGTTTGGCCGGTGGTTGTACACCAATCCTATGTGTGCGTAGCCGTGGGGGGCCATTCTTTGCAGGGCCAAAGAATGGCCCCCCACACCCCCCAAGAAAGCCCTAAGGTCAAGACAAGGTGGGTTAGAATCGGCTCGTATCGTCTTTACGCTCCCATGGTCCCCCTTGCCCCGCACCCGTGCGTCCGTTGGTGGAACACTGAAGAGATGCCGTTGGAATAGACCCACCTCGGCCTACACAGCTTGAGGGGCGGTTCCTCTCATCAAAAACCATCCTACCCCGTAGGGGCAGGTTCCGTTTGGTTGGTGGGTGTGTGGCAACCCTATGGGTGCGTGGTTGTGAGGGACCATTCTTTGACGGGCCAAAGAATGGCCCCTCACACTCCCCAAGAAAGCCCCAAGGTCAAGACCATGTGTTTTAGAATCGGCTCAAAACGTCTTTACGCCCCTATGGTCCCCCTTGCCCCGCACCCATGCGTACGTTGGTGAAACACTAAAATGATGCCGTTGAAATTGACCCGCCTCTGTCTACACAGCTTGAGGGGCGGTTCCCCTCATCAAAAACCATCCTACCCCGTAGGGCGGGTGTCCCCACCTGCCCGGCTTGCCTCTCTCCCGAAAACCACCCGCTCAGGCGGCGTGGATACCAACGAACAAGGAGTGGTATTCCACCCCCTTAACGGCAGTGGCGCAAAAGGGACCACGGGTCGCTCAAACCCACGCCGCCGAAGATAGAAGGATAGCCCAAAGTCTTTCACCCGAGGAACAACATCTCAGCATAGGTAATCTATCCTGTTGTACCGCACCACCCCAAGATTTCCACTGGTCCACCCTTTTCTTTTTCGGAGTCCAGAACCGCTTTTTCTTTTGCAGTGCAAAAGAAAAAGTGGTTTTGGCCCCTGCTGGGCAAGCGAAAAAACAGTCCCCAGCTGGGCAAGCCGCAACCAACAAAACAGGGAAGGGGCCCCTTTTCGCCGAAGGAAAAAGCAGATTTGTAAAGTTCCTCTGCCGGGCGGATAAGATATCTGCCCCCGCAAAAGTACGGTGGTTAGCAGAAAAGCGTTTACCTGCAAGGGCTACGCCCCATCCGTAAGGCGGCACAGCACCCACAGGGTACGAGCTGTCTCTAAGCGGCATAGCCGCCAAGAGACAGCCTGCCCCCAACGCCCGGGCGGTGGACCCCGCCGGGCAAGCGGATAAACAGCCCCTGTCGGGCAGGCAAAAACCAACGCAAAGTAAAAACATCTCGCTTTCCCACAAAAGAAAAGGCAGATTCCCCCGGCAAGGGATACGCCCCATCCGGATTTCCCTCCATGAAAATACCCCGCCCAGTCGGCACACTCCCAACCGGAACCTGTCAGGACAGAGAACCACCCACGTTTAATTTACATTTCGTCCATTGTTTTGACAGACAAGCCGTGGTAAAATAATGAAGATACGGCCCGGGAAGGGCCGAAGTGTGAATATGAAGGAGGCCCCATCCTATGTATAAAACGAAAACCAAATGGCTGGCCGGCGCTTTGGCCCTGACCTTGCTGAGCGGCTGTACCGGCAAACCTGCCGGTGACGATCTGGCCTATCTGACCACCGGCATCCAGCGGGACAGCGCCCTTTTGACGGTGAACGGCCGGGCGGTACCGGCGGAGAAGTATCTTTTCTGGCTATCCAACGCCGTGGAGACCATGCGCTATTACGGCCTTACCGACGAAAGCGACTGGAACGCCCCCGCCTCTGACGGCGTTTCCACCATTGCCGAGGGTCTGAAGGCCGACGCCCTTCAGACCACCCTTCTCTATGAGGTCATCACCCAGAAAGCCGCAGAGCTGGGGGTCACCCTGTCCCAAGAGGAGGAGAGCCGCATCCAGACCGATATGGCGGAAAACACCGCCGCATTGGGTGGGGAGGAGGCCTTTCAGGAGATGCTGGCCCAGCAATGTATCAGCAACGAGGGCTTTCAGGCGCTGAACCGGGTCTATTATCTCAACGAGGCGCTGCGGGCCAAGCTGGCCGCCGACGGCCTTCTGGACGTGACCGAGGCCGACGTGGATACCTATATCCAGGAAAATGGCATCTATGCCGCCAAGCATATCCTCATCGCCACCCGCCGGGCGGGGGAGGGCTATTCCTACGAGGAATACACCGAGGAGGAGAAGGCCCAGGCCGCCGAAAAGGCAAGAGACCTCCGCCGGCAGCTGGCCGAGGCCGATGACAGCGAAGAGCTGTTCGATACCCTGATGAACCAGTACAGCGAGGACGGCCGGGACGAAAACGGCGACCTCTACTATCCGCAGGGCTACACCTATGTGTTCTCGGCGGAGAAGGTGACCGGCTATGGCCAGACGGCCATGGTGCCCGAGTTTGAGGAGGGGGCTTTGGCTTTGGAGCTTGGCCAGATCAGTGACCCCATTCAGACCGACTATGGTTATCACATTATCCTTCGCATCCCCGTGGACCGGGAGCAGGTCAAGGCTGACTGCACCGCCGATTATAAGCTCCAGCAGCTGACCCAGCAGTGGATGGATGAGGCGGTGGTGGAGACCACCCAGGCCTATGACGAGCTGGATGTGAAGCTCTTCTACCAGAATCTTACCGCCCAGACCGAGGCCCGTGCCGCCGCTGCGGCTGCTGAAAGCGCCGCCCCTGCGGAGAGTACAGCCCCCGCGGAGAGCGGGGCGCCGGAGGAGAGTTCCGTTCCCACAGAGGGCCAATAATGGCCGGTGAGGCGGGAAAGGCGGGCACCCGCCGGGCGCTGGCCGCCGTGGCCCGGGAAAAAGCCCTGCTGCCCTTTCGGGGCGGGGAGGGGGGCAACATCGCCCCTCTGGTGGCCCCATTCCCCAAGTGGAGCGTGGCCGAGGCCGACAGGCTCTGGTGCGCCGCCTTTGTTCTCCACTGCTGCCGGGAGGCCGGGTTTGACATTCCCTGCAGCCCGGCCGAATGCGTCACCTGTTCTCTGGCCGGCTGCGGCGGCTGGGAGGAGTACGCTATGGCCGACCCCCGCATCCAGTACTACAGACCGGAGGAGGATTTCACCCCGGCGCCGGGGGATATCGTCCTCTATGACCATGTCTTTTGCGACAGGGAGCATGACCACATCGGTGTTGTGGTGGAGGTGGAGGCGGATGCCATTGTGGCAGCGGAGGGGAATGTGGACGACACCAACCGTTCCGCTCTGGTCCGCCGCCCCCGGGACGGGCATATCCGGGCCTATATCAGACTCCCCGACGGATACCACTGTCTGGGGTGATTTTATGAAAAATGTATTGTTGAGCGCGGACAGCGAAATCAGTGTGTTCGCTGTTCCGGACCCGGTGGCCGACCATCTTGAAAAATACTGTTTAGAGTTTTGCCGCAACTGGCTGCACAAAAGCCCTGATGCAGAAAAATACCGCACAAAAATGGGCGGTATGGTGGTTGTGCGTTTTCATGAAAAAGATTTTATAGATTATCTCAATCAATATGTCTGTGATGAGCCGTCCGCATTGATAGCAACGTTGACTGATGTGTACGATCAAGATAATCTTCCGCAAGAATATATTGGCCTGCCGTACTTTAATTTCTGACGGGGACCGGGCTGTGCGGGTGCTCCCCGGTTTTCCGTATGGTCCGGCCGTTGGCGGAAATGGCACCAAAACACAGCGGATGGGCGGCGTATGGTGAATTTTATAAAAAGGGCGGCTGCGAAAAACTTCGCAGCCGCCCTTTTTTGTGTGTTTTTGCGCTGTTTTTATACCGGTTTGACCCGTTTTTGCCCTTTTTTGACGTCCTGCTTTTGGCCCTCTGTTCTCCGCCGCAGGGCCTTTGCCAGCTCGCAGACCACCACGGGGGTGACGGAAAGGGTCAATACCACCGCCCACTCCAGCGGGTTCAGCGGCACCGTCTGAAACACCGCCTGGAAGGGAGGGAAGCAGAGGACGGACAGCTGAAGGCCAAGGCCCACAAGGAAGGCCTTGTTCATGGCCGGGTTGGAAAAAACCCCGATATGAAACAGGGATTGACTTTCGCTCCGCACGTCAAAGGCGTGGAAGAGCTGGCAGAGGGTCAAGGTGGCAAAGGCCATGGTGTTGGCGGCCTGATAGGCCTCCCCCGGGTCCGACAGCACATACTCCCCCAGGAAATAGGCCCCCAGAGTAAGCAGGCCCACCATGGCCCCCTGAAGGGTCAGGCGCAGAGAGAAGGCGGGGGAGAACAGGTTTTCCTCTGCCGGCCGGGGTTTCTGGTCCATGACCCCCTCCTCCACCGGCTCCACCCCGAGGGCCAGGGCGGGCAGGGAGTCGGTGACCAGATTGAGCCAGAGCAGCTGTACCGGCATCAGGGGCATCTGGTGGAAGTTGAACAGGGTGGCCAGAAAGATGGTCAATATCTCCCCGATGTTGCAGGAAAGTAAGTAGTGGATGGCCTTTTTGATGTTGGCGTAGATGCCCCGGCCCTCCGCCACGGCGGAGACGATGGTGGCGAAGTTGTCGTCGGTGAGGATCATGTCGGCGGCCTCCTTGGCCACGTCGGTGCCGGTAATGCCCATGGCACAGCCGATGTGGGCGGCCTTCAGGGCGGGGGCGTCGTTGACCCCGTCCCCCGTCATGGCCACCACCTGACCCTTTTTCCGCCAGGCGTTGACGATGCGGGTCTTATGCTCGGGGGAGACCCGGGCGTAGACGGCAAACTGGTCCACATCCCGCTCCAGAAGCTCCTGGGGCATGAAGTCCAAATCGGCTCCGGTGATGGCCAGGTCCCGGGGGCCGCAGATGCCCAGCTCTTTGGCGATGGCCACGGCGGTGAGCTTGTGGTCCCCGGTGATCATCACCGGCTTGATCCCCGCCGAGCGGCACTGGGCCACCGCCGCCTTTACCTCCTCCCGGGGCGGGTCCATCATCCCCAGAAGGCCCAGAAAGGTCAGATGGTGTTCCAGCGTGTCGCTGCTGAGGGAGGAGGGGAGGGCGGACAGCTCCCGCCGGGCCACCGCAAGGACCCGAAGAGCCTGCCCGGCCATGGCGTCGTTGGCGGCCAGGACGGCCTGCTTTTGGGCGGGGGAGAGGTCACAGCGGGAGAGAAGGACATCGGGCGCTCCCTTGACACAGACCTGAAATCCGCCGCCGGGCAGAGGCTGCACCGTGGACATGAGTTTGCGGTCGGAGTCGAAGGGGACTTCCCCCCGGCGGGGAAAGGCGTGGTCCAGTCCGGCCTTGTCCAGTCCGGCCCGGGCGGCGGCCTCCACCAGAGCGATCTCGGTGGGGTCGCCGGCGGAGAGGGTGGCGTCGCAGCAGAGAACGGCGGCGGTGAGAAGGGGGTCCTCTTTGCCGCCGGGGAGGGTCCAAAGCCTGCGGACCGTCATTTTGTTCTGGGTCAGGGTGCCCGTCTTGTCGGAGCAGATGACCCCGGCACAGCCCAGCGTTTCCACGGCAGGGAGCTTTTTTACAATGGCCCCCCGGGCGGCCATCCGCTGGACCCCAAGGGCCAACACGATGGTGACAATGGCGGGAAGCCCCTCGGGGATGGCGGCCACCGCCAGGGAGACGGCGGTCATGAACATATCCAGCATGGCCCGCCGTTGGAGCAGCCCCACCCCAAACATGACGGCGCAGACGCAGAGGCAGAGGAAGGAGAGGGTTTTGGAGATCTCCCCCATCCGCCGCTGGAGGGGGGTGTCGCTGTCCTCCTGCTCCAGCAGAAGGCCGGCCACCCGGCCCACCTCGCTGTCCATGCCGGTGGCGGTGACCACCGCTGTGGCCCGGCCGGCGGTGATGACGGTGGAGCCGATGACCATGTTGCGGCGGTCGGCCAGAGGGGTATCGGAGGGCAGGGCCTCCCCGGCCTGCTTTTCCACGGGGAGGGATTCCCCGGTCATGGCGGCCTCGTCGGCTTTCAGCCCGGCGCTTTCCAGAAGCCGGGCGTCGGCAGGGACCAGATCCCCGGCTTCCAGCCGGATCAGGTCTCCGGGGACCAGTTGGCTGGCGGGGAGGGAGGATTCTGTTCCGCCCCGGATCACCCGGGCTTTGGGGGCGGACATTCGCTGCAGAGCCTCCAACGCTTCTTGTGCGCTGTTTTCCTGAGAGATGGAGATGGCGGCGTTGACCACCACAATGAGGAGGATAATGGCGCCGTCCAGCCAGTCGGCTCCGCCGCTGGAGAGGAAGGAGAGGCCTGCCGCCGCCAGCAGGACCAGGATCATGGGGTCCTTCAGCTGGTCCAGAAGGCGAAGGGCAAGGCTTCGGGGTGGTTTGCCCTTCAGCTCGTTGGGACCGTACCGGTCCAGACGGGTCTTGGCCTCCCCATCGGAAAGGCCCCGATGACGGTGGGTCCCGAGCTGGGAGAGGGTCTCTCCCAAACTTTTGTCGTGCCAGGCGTTCATAGTGTCAGTCCTTTCTGTTTCACATCCGGTGACACCATGATAGAGAAAGAACTTGTCCGATTACAAGGGAAACGTGACGGCTTGGACCATTATCCGCAAAAAGTCTTTGTTGGAGGGCGGACGGCCCGGCGGAGGGAAAGGCTCCGGCAGGGGCGGGCCGCCCTTTCGGTAGAGATGGGAAATCAGACGGCGGATGTTGACCTCCACGCCGGCGGGGGAGGTTTGGAATTGGCGGGCGGTTTCAATGTAGACCTCCTTCATCAGCTGGCAGCGGCGGCCGGCCAGAAGACCGGCAGCCAGCGCGGTTTGGGAAAAGCCGGCCCAGTCGGCGGGAGCGCCCAGCTTGAGAAGAAGGGTGCGGCAGCGGGAGGTCAGGTCATCGCAGAGGAAAAGGAGAAGCCGCAGCACCTCGCCCCAGTGAACGGGCTTGGGGAAGAAAAAGTCCGCCCCGGCGGCCAATGCGGCATCGCAGACCCACTGCCCCGGCGCCTGGGAGAGAGCCAGGACCTTGGCCGTCCCGCCCTGGTCCCGATAGCGGCGCAGCAATTCCAGACCGCTGATGCCGGGGAGGATCAGGTCCAGTAAAATCACCTGCGGGTGGTGCTGAAGGGCAAAAGCCAGCCCCTCCAGCCCGTCTGCCGCCGTGAAGACCGACAGCCGGGCCTCCAGCGAGAGGATGCGGTGGGCCAGGGAGCGCTGAATGGGGTCATCCTCCACCAAAAGGACGGAGAGGGACTCACTCATGGTTGGGGTCGCTCTCCCGCAATAGGCGGTTGAGACGCAGAAGCATATCGGAGAGGAAATTCCGGTCCACGGGGGACATCTGGGCCAGCAGTTCCACCGCCAGCTCGGCTGAGCCGGTAAAGGGCGGCTGACCGTAGAGAAGGTAATCGCTGGAGACGTGGAGGGCGGTGGCGAGACGCTTGAGCTTTAAAGAGGTCATGCTTTGTTCTCCTTTTTCCATCTGGGCCAGAAACTGGGGAGAGGTATCGGCCGCTTCGGCCAGCTTCTCCCGGGACAGGCCCTGTGCCTCCCGGGCAAGGCGGGCCCGTTCGCCGATGGCGATCAGTTCCGGGTCACGGGGCTTGGGTTCTTGTTGTTTCATTATGGCAGCCTCCTATCGTTGAAATGATAGATATAGATTGCCACAATTATCAGATATTAAAATAATTTATAATTTCATTTGTATCAACTATAATTTCAAAATGGCCCGTTTTTCGTCAAAATCGTGATTTTGACGGGGGATTTTTGCGGCGAGGAAAGTAAAAACAGCCCGGTGCAAATTTGCACCGGGCCGTTTTGCTTGTTGTCAGGCTTCGGAGGCCTCTTCGCCGGAGGCGGTCCGGGCAGGGGGTTCCTCCCCCTCCCGGAGTTCCCGGATCAGGATAAAGGGGGTCAGCTCCAGATCCTGACCGGCGGGATTGTCCTGAATAAGAGCCAGCAGTTCCTCCCGGGTCCAGTCCTTCAGCTGGGCGCTTTTGCCCAGCAGCTCCTGATCCAGATCGTTGGCGTCCACCACCATAAGGACGATGCCGGTTTTTTCAAAAACCTCGTCACAGACCTTGTCGGGTTCGCTGGGGACCCGGACGCCCATATGCTCATAATAAGGGATGTCCCGGCCGTAGAAGCCGTCCAGGCCACGGACCTCTTCCCCCAGCATTTTATAGAAGGTGCCGTGGATACCCCGGAGTTTGTCAAAGGCGGCGCAGACAGCGGCCCACAAGACCCGGGGCAGACCACAGACGTTGATGGCGAACTGCATCTTGATGGGCAGGCCCATGCCGGGGCCGGCCTCGGTCTGATGGACGAAGCGGGAGAGGAAGGTGGCCCAGAAACCGGGCTTGACCTCGTCCTCGGTAACCACCCGGCCCTGACAGAGAGCAAGGACTTTTTCGCTGGAGGAGACGATGTCCCCTGGCTGGTAATGAGGCAGGACATATTTGGTCATCAGGTCGATGTAGCTTTCTCCCACCTGGACAAAGTGGGTGGAGATGGCATGGCGGGCATACCGTTTGCCGTTGGCTTCAATGATAACATTTTTCCCCTCGTTGGCAACAAAATCCATAATGAGGACATCCTTTCCTGTAAAGGCGTAAAGCGCCGGGGCCGGGGGTGGGCGCCTTGCTTGTAGTTATTATACCCATTCGGAGATGCGGACGCAACAAAAACCGCACAAAAATTTTCCTTTTTCTCCAAAAGAAAGTTCCTTTGCCCTTTTTTACATAAAAGCCCACGGGGTGGGAAAACTGGGCGGAGAGAAGGGAGAGTGGGACAGTGGGTATTTTTGGACGCAGGCCGGTGGAGGACCCGCCCCACCCCCGGCGGGAGCCCAGGCTGGAGGGGCCGCTGACCCCGGAGCGGCTGGGAGAGGTTTTTCGGGACTGTGTGGACTATAACCGCCGGAGTATTGCCGTGGGGGGCAATGAGGCCATGCGGTGCGAGCTTGTCTTTTTGGCGGGGATGGTGCGGATGGAGCGGGTCAGCGACTATGTGCTGCGGCCTCTGGCCCAGGATGAGGCCCTTGGTAAGCTGGGGGCGGCGGTGGCCTGGGAGAAAATGCGGTCCGGGGCGCTGTACAGCCTGTCGGTCACAGAGCGGACCACGCTGGATGAGGCGGCGGCCGACCTGATCGAAGGGAATTGCCTGCTGTTCTTTTCCGGGCAGGAAAGGGCTCTCTCCTTTAACACGGGCACCGAGGAGAAGCGGGGGGTGGGGGAGCCGGAGAACGAGATCTCGGTAAAAGGTCCCCGGGACTCCTTTGTGGAGAACCTGCGGACCAACACCTCTCTGGTGCGGCGGCATCTGAAGGCCCCCGAGCTGAAAATCACCGAGCAGGTGGTGGGGCGGCAGTCGTTGACGCCGGTGGACCTTGTGTGGCTGGATGGGATCGCTGACCCGGCTACGGTGGAAGAGCTGTCCCACAGGGTGGAGGATATCGACATTGATGCGCTGTTGGCCACGGGGAATATCGAGGAGTATATCGCAGACGAAATGGATACCCCTTTTCCGCTGGTGTTTTACACCGAGCGGCCCGACCGGTTTTGCTATGGCTTGAGTCAGGGAAAGGTGGGGCTTTTGGCGGAGGGGCTGCCCCTGGGGTATCTGGTGCCGGGGGTCATTGGGGATTTTTTGCGGGCGCCCCAGGACCGGTCGGAGAACTGGATGGTGGCCGCCTCTCTGGAGGTGCTGCGGTGGGTCTGCCTGCTGGTGACGCTGTTTTTGCCGGGTGTCTATGTGGCCATGGTGAATTTCCACCCGGAGATGATCCCCCTGCGGCTGGCCCTCTCTATTATGGCGGCCCGGGTGGATGTGCCCTTTTCGGCGTTATTTGAGACCTTGCTTCTGCTGGTGGCCTTTGAGGTGCTTCAGGAGGCGGGGCTGCGGCTGCCCCAGTCCATTGGACAGACCGTGTCCATTTTGGGCGGGCTGGTGGTAGGTTCGGCGGCGGTGGAAGCCCGGCTCATCTCCCCAGCGGTGCTGGTGGTGGTGGCCACGGCGGGGATTGCGGGGTACACGGTGCCCTCCCAGGAGCTGGCGGCGGCCCTGCGGTTGTGGCGGCTGGTGCTGGCGGTACTGGCGGGGGTGGCCGGACTGTTTGGCGTGGTGATGGGAACGGCTTTCCTGGTGGGGCATCTGGCGGGGCTGGAGAGCTTTGGGGCGGCCTATCTTACCCCCTTTGCCGCCAATCCCGGAGATCAGGTGAAGGGTCAGGTGCTGGGGCAGCCCTTGCGGGAGGATAAGCTGCGTCCGGCCCATCTGAATACGGGGAACAAGAGAAAACAAAGGTAGGCGGCCCGGGAAGGAAAAGGGAGACACCTTATTTATATAATGTAAAGAGAAGCGGGGGAGAAGGCGTGGGAAAAGGCAGATGGTTGGCGGTTTTGGCCGGAGTGCTGCTTCTGGGCGGGGTAGGTCCCCGCGCCCGGGAGATGGAGGAGCTGCGGCTGGTGACCGCTCTGGCGCTGGACGGGGGAGAGGAAATAAGGGCCACGGCGGTGACGGGGGTCCGGGCGTCGGAGGATGAGGAGCCGGAACTGCTGACAGGGGCGGGAGAGACCATGGCGCAGGCCTGCGCCGCATTGCGGGAGAGTTCGGCCAGACGGGCCTATTTGGGGCAGACCGAGCAGCTTCTGCTGGGGGAGGGAATGGACCCCCTTCAGGCCATGGAACTGGTGGCCCGGCACAGAGAGTTACGGCTGGATACACTATTATATATAGTAAGAGGGAATGCCGGAGAAGGGCTGGCCGGTTCGGCGGGCCGGATGGCGGCGGAGACCGGGGGACAGGATTTTCGGGGCCGAACGGTGGGAGAGATCCTGCCCCGGCTGGCAGAGGGGGAGTATGCCCTGGCGCCCGCCTTGAAGCCGGGGGAGGACGGAGGACTGGTCCCCGGCGGCTGGGCGGTCCTGGGGCGGGAGGGGGTGGCCGGCTGGCTGGAGGAGGATGCTGCCGTGGGAGCGCAGCTGTTATTGGGGCTGGAGACGGGGAAAACGATAACGATAGAAGGGGGCACGGTGGAGCTGACCGGGGTAACACTCCGGGTACAGGGAGAAAAGCTGCGCTGCCGGCTGGAGGGGCGGGTGCTTCAGGGGACGCCCTCCGCGGAAGCGCTGGGGGCTTGGGGAGAAGAAAAACTGGCGGCGGCCCTGGCAGAAGGGAAGGACTGCTGGGGATTGGACCGGCTGGGAGCGGCTTTGGAGCCGTGGCAATGGGAAGCCCGGAGGGGCCTTGACGTATCAAAATTGAGGATCGAGGGGAAGGGAAGGCTGAGAGAGGGATGAATGGCGGAAAAATGGGGGGTGTATCCCGGCGGGAGCGGCTGGAGCTGACGGCGGCGGCCCTGGTGCCCGGCGTGTTGGCTCTGGTGGGGCCTCTGGCGAGGGCGGCCGGGCGGCTGGGCTGGACGGCTCCGTTTTTGGCGCTGCCGTTGGGGCTTTGGCTTTGCCGGTGCTGGGCGGCGCTGGGGACGCCCGATCTGGGCCGGGGTCTGGAGAGGGCCTTTGGCCGGTGGCCGGGTCGGGCGCTGGAGTGGGGGTATTTTTTGTGGGGGCTGCTGCTGTTGGCAATGAGCGCCCGGCGATATGTGGACCGGCTTTCGGTGACCTTTCGGGAGATGCCCCGGTGGATGCTGCTGACGGCGGCGTTTGGGCTGTGCCTCTGGCTGAGCCGGAGCGGGGGAGAGGCGTTTGCCCGCAGCGGGCGGCTGTTTTTTCTGTTTTTGATGGTGACGCTGGGCGGGGCCCTGCTTTTGGCTCTGCCCGGGGTGGATTGGCGGTATCTGTGGCCGCCGGAGGCCCGGGACTGGCGGGGGATTCCCGCCGGTGGGCTTTGGTGTCTGGAATTGGCGGGGTATGGGGTCTATGCCCTGTGCCTGTCGCTTCGGGAGGAGGGAAAAACGAAAGGGTGGCCCTGGGTCCTGCTGGGGTGCTGCAGTTTGGCCACCGTGCTGTTTGTGACGGTAGGGGCCTTTGGACCGGTGTTGACGGCAGAACTGGAAGAACCCTTTTTGTCCCTGCTAGAAGGCGTGGAGGTGCCGGGAGCCTTCCGGCGGGGGGAGGCGGTACTGGCGGCGGTACTGATTTTTGGAGATATCGTTCTTTTCGGGCTGCTGGCCCATGGGTGCAGAAGCCTGTGGGGGAGACTGATGCCGGAACAGGCGAGGGGGGGCGCCGTGCTTTTTGTGGCGGGGGCATTCCTTTTCTCTGAAATGGAATGGACGGGGGAGCACACAATGCTCCTTTGGGGGAATTTAATGGCGGGGATCTTGATCCCGGTCCTGGCCTTTTTCACAAAAGGAGGGAGAAAGGGGCTGGAAGAGATTGCCACATTTTGTGGCGAAGAGCAGGGCGGACACACAGATGTTGGGGCCAAAAAGAAAATTGAAAAAAGTTGATAAGAAAATGAAAAAAAGTGTTGACATCCTGTTCCGGATTTGGTATTATAATAAAGCGCTTCGGGGAACCGACAAAATCAAGAACTCGGAACTCGTTGGAGGAGAAGGGTTACAAGATTTCAAAGGCCTTGAATGTGCGGCGTGTACCTTGTAAATTAAACAACGTGAAGACAAGAAAAACACCAGATGAGGACGGAAGTCCTTTTGGCAAGTGAAAGCTTGTTGGAAGGTCTCCGAAATAAATTTCTTTGAAGCAAGTATTAAGCTTCAATAATTTGATTTAAGCAGACTTCGGTTTGTTTAGATACCATATTATTGAGAGTTTGATCCTGGCTCAGGATGAACGCTGGCGGCGTGCTTAACACATGCAAGTCGAACGGGGTACCCTTGACAGAGGCTTCGGCCAATTGATAGGAATACCTAGTGGCGGACGG
>CAJUKH010000041.1 GCA_910587345.1 uncultured Oscillospiraceae bacterium
CCGTCCGCCACTAGGTATTCCTATCAATTGGCCGAAGCCTCTGTCAAGGGTACCCCGTTCGACTTGCATGTGTTAAGCACGCCGCCAGCGTTCATCCTGAGCCAGGATCAAACTCTCAATAATATGGTATCTAAACAAACCAAAGTCTGCTTAAATCAAATTATTGAAGCTTAATACTTGCTTCAAAGAAATTTATTTCGGAGACCTTCCAACAAGCTTTCACTTGCCAAAAGGACTTCCGTCCTCGTCTGGTGTTTTTCTTGTCTTCACGTTGTTTAATTTACAAGGTACACGCCGCTCGCTCTGTCCGGTGATTGCCGCCGTCTGCAGCGAACTTTGATAGATTACCACTCCTGGCCGGATTTGTCAAGGCTTTTTTTCAAGTTTTTTTATCTTTTTTGAAAAAGATGCTTTTTTAAGTCCATGTATATATAAGGAAGGAAATCTTCTGTCAAAAGGCGCCGCATCCCCCACACCCTTTCTCCCCTTTGCCCCGTTCGGCAGAAAAGTCTCCCGGACTCCGAATATAATTCAACCCCCGGCCTGCCTTTTCAGACCGGGGGTCAACTACAAGCGGGTTCCATTCAGTTTTCTTCCTCACTTTCTGCAGAATCTTCGCTTCGCTGATCTCGACCTCTTCTTCCTGCCGCGTAGATTACCTGAAACTCTTCTTCCGCACACTGCGTCTCTTTCGTAGCTTCTCACATGGCATCCATGGCTTCCGATGATCCGCCTGTGCTCTTTTCTCACACTCGTGAGCCGGTTTGGAACTACGTCCTGCTTGAATCGTCGGTCTTGATCCCGCTTTGCCGGAACTCTTTGCGTCCCTTTGAAAGAAATTGGTTCCCAGACTTCTTAGCCCATTGGACTCACCCCTTTCCTTCTGGCTACATTGTACAACACCCCCGATCTTTTGTCAATAGTTTTTATAAGATTTTTCCGAAAAATTTCTTCTTTCCTCTCCTCCCCATCTTTTCTTTGCCGCAAAACTGTGGTATGATGGCTTCAACGATCCCATATGATACATCAAGGAGGTCCTTTCCATGAAGGTACAAGCATTGATCGACGCCCTGTCCCTCCAACCTTTCCATCTGGCCCGCCCCCAGGAGGAGATCACCGGCGGTTACTGCGGCGATCTTCTCAGTTGGGTCATGGGCCGGGCGCCGGCAGGTGCTGCCTGGATGACCATCATGTCCAACGCCAATGTGGCGGCGGTGGCCTCTCTCACCGATGTGGCCTGCATTATTCTGGCCGAAGGCGTCCAGCCGGAGCCAGATCTGCTGGCAAAAGCCCAGGCCCATGACATCAATCTTTTGGGCAGCGGCGCCGGCAGTTATGAGATAGCCATCCAACTGGCCGCTCTTTTGGGGACTGCCCTATGAAGCTCTCCTTCGACCTTCATATGCACTCCTGCCTCTCCCCCTGCGGCGGGGACGACAACACTCCCGCCAATCTGGCCGGGATGTGTGCCCTGGCGGGCCTTCAGGTGGTAGCCCTCACCGACCACAACACCTCCGGCAACTGCGCCGCCTTCTGCTCTGCGGCGAAGGCCTATGGTCTGCTGTCTCTCCCCGGCATGGAACTGACCACCCGGGAAGAAGCCCATGTGGTCTGCCTTTTTCCCGATATCGACAAAGCCCTGGCCTTCAGCCAATATGTCCGAAGCAAGCTGCCCCCCATTCCAAACGACCCGTTCCGCTTCGGAACGCAGGTCTTTATGGATGCGCAGGACCGCCCTCTGGGTGAGGAATCCGCCTTTCTGGCCGGTGCCGCCGATATCGGCATCTATGATGTCTCCTCCCTCGCGGCCTCCTTCAGCGGCCTTGCCTACCCCGCCCACATTGACCGCCCCGCCTTTTCCCTTTTGGGCAGTCTTGGCCTGTGGGACCCGGCCATGGGCTTCCCTCTGGCGGAGGTCACCCCCCATTGCCCTCCCGATCTTTTTGACCGCCCCGACCTGAAGGGGGTCCCTTCCATCACCGCCTGCGATGCCCACTACCTGGACCAGATCCCCGATGCCCACCAATTTATGGAGGTCGCCGAACCCACCCCCGAAGCCGTTCTGGACTGGCTCCGCAGGGGCGGACCCGGTTCCCCGCAAGAATTATAAACGCCTTTTTTGTGATAAATTTGACATTTTTCCTGTTTCTTTGTCCGGTTAGCCTTGTCTAATCGCAAGTTTTATCATATAATGACAATATATGCGTTTTCGTGCAGCACATATATCGTAACCCACTTTACCGTGAGGAGGAATGACTGAAAATGCCCAACTTGAAAACTGCTGTCCCCTACCGGGGCACACCGGAGCAGGAAGCCAGACTCCGTGAGGTCATCGCGGCCCACAAGGGCCAGCCGGGCGCCACCATGCCCGTGCTTCAGGCCGCGCAGGAGATTTTCGGCTATCTGCCCGAGGAGGTTCAGATCATGATCGCCGAGGGGCTGGATATCCCTCTTTCCGAGGTCTATGGTGTGGTGTCCTTCTACGCTCAGTTCGCTTTGAATCCCAAGGGAACCTATCAGATCTCCGTCTGCCTGGGCACCGCCTGCTATGTCAAGGGTGCCGGCGATATTCTCCAGGCCGTGGAGAAGAAGCTGGGCATCACTTCCGGCGGCATCACCCCCGACGGAAAGTTCTCCCTGGATGCCTGCCGGTGCATCGGCGCCTGCGGTCTGGCTCCCGTCATGATGATCAATGACGATGTTTATGGCCGGCTGACCCCCGATCAGGTGGCGGGCATCCTGGACTCCTATCAGTAATGAAGGAGCTGGCCCTCCATCTGTTGGACATCGTGAAAAACTCCACCGCTGCCGGGGCCACTCTGGTGGAGGTGTGCCTGACCGAAGACGAGGCGCAGACCCTCACCATCGTCATCCGTGACAATGGCCGGGGAATGTCCCCCGACTTTCTGGCGGCGGTGTCCGACCCCTTTACCACCACCCGTACCACCCGAAAGGTGGGCATGGGCATCCCCCTCTACCGCCTGACGGCGGAACAGACTGGGGGAGGCCTAACGCTGGAGAGTACCCAGGGCGTGGGCACCACCGTCACGGCGGTGTTTCACCGGGAGCATCTGGACTGCCCTCCTTTGGGCGACCTGCCCGGGGTCATGGCCATGCTGATCCAGGGCAGTCCCAAGGCCGACTTCCTCTTCACCCACACCCTCCCCACCGGGTCCTACACGCTGGACACCCGGGAGATGCGGGAGCTGCTGGGCGGGGATGTCCCTCTGGACGCCCCCGAGGTCTTTCTCTGGCTGACCGAGTACCTGAAGGAACAAGAATCGAATATCAAAGCGTCCCATGGGACGCTTTGAAGAAGGAGTGGACATATTTTGAAAAGCCTGGAAGAACTGAAAGCCATCCGTGAGCAGATGAAGAAGCAGATGGATGTCCGTGACCAGTCGGACAGCAACATCCGTGTGGCCGTCGGCATGGCCACCTGCGGCATCGCCGCCGGTGCCAAGCCTGTCCTGGCCGCCTTCCTGGACGAGATCCAAAAACGTGACCTTCACGGCGTTACCGTCACCCAGACCGGCTGTATCGGCGTCTGCCGGCTGGAGCCTGTGGTAGAGGTCTTCGCTCCCGGCGAGGAGAAGGTCACCTATGTCAAGGTCAATCCCGAGATGGTGCCCACCATCGTAGAGCAGCATCTCATGAAGCACCAGGTGGTGACCGGATTCACCATCGGTGCCGCTGAATAAGGAGGGAGAACACAATGAGCGTGATCCGTTCCCATATTATGGTCTGCTGCGGCACCGGCTGTACCTCCTCTGAAAGCCCCAAGATCGCCGCCGCCTTTGAAGAGCAGCTGGCAGCCGCCGGTCTCAGCGAGGAGATCAAGCTGGTCCGTACCGGCTGCTTCGGCCTCTGCGCCGCCGGCCCCATCGTCATGGTCTTCCCTGACGGCACCTGTTACAGCCGGGTGACCCCTGCGGACGTTACCGACATCGTGCAGGAGCATCTCATCAAAGGCCGTGTGGTAGAGCGCCTGCTCCACATGGAGGGCGACGGGGGTGACACCGTCACCTCCCTCAGTGAGACCCAGTTCTATAAGCACCAGACCCGTATCGCCCTGCGTAACTGCGGCGTCATCGACCCCGAGTCCATTGACGAGTACATCGGCTCCGACGGCTATATGGCCCTGGGCAACATCCTGGAAAACAAGGTGGACCCCCAGGAGGTCATCGACGCCATCAAGAATTCCGGCCTCCGCGGCCGGGGCGGCGCCGGCTTCTCCACCGGCCTGAAGTGGCAGTTCACCAGGGACGCCGTCAGCCCCGACGGCATCAAGTATGTGGCCTGTAACGCCGACGAGGGTGACCCCGGCGCCTTCATGGACCGCTCCGTGCTGGAAGGCGACCCCTTCTCCGTGCTGGAGGCCATGACCATCGCCGCCTACGCCGTGGGCGGCACTCAGGGCTACATCTATGTCCGGGCCGAGTACCCCATCGCCATCAACCGTTTGGAGATCGCCATCAAGCAGGCCCGTGAATACGGCCTGCTGGGCAAGAACATCCTGGGCACCGACTTCTCCTTTGATATCGAGCTGCGTCTGGGCGCCGGCGCCTTCGTCTGCGGCGAAGAGACCGCTCTGATGACAAGCATCGAGGGCCACCGGGGCGAACCCCGTCCCCGTCCTCCCTTCCCCGCCTCCAAGGGCCTGTGGCAGCGTCCCACCCTGCTCAACAACGTGGAGACCTATGCCAACATCACCTGGATTCTCAACAACGGTTGGGAGAAGTTCGCCGCCATCGGCACCGAGAAGAGCAAGGGCACCAAGGTCTTCGCCCTGGGCGGCAAGATCACCAACACCGGACTGGTGGAGATCCCCATGGGTACCACCCTCCGCACCGTGGTGGAGGATATCGGCGGCGGCGTGCCCGGCGGCAAGAAGTTCAAGGCGGCCCAGACCGGCGGCCCCTCCGGCGGCTGTATCCCCGCCGAACTCATCGACACTCCCATCGACTATGAATCCCTCACCGCCATCGGCTCCATGATGGGTTCCGGCGGCCTCATCGTCATGGACGAGGACAACTGTATGGTGGACATCGCCAAGTTCTTCCTGGAGTTCTGCGTGGACGAATCCTGCGGCAAGTGCGCCCCCTGCCGGATCGGCACCAAGCGGCTCTACGACCTGCTGTGCAAGATCACCGACGGCAACGGCACTTTGGAGGACATCGACACCATCGAGGAGCTGTGCTACCACCTGAAGGAGTCCGCCCTCTGCGCCCTGGGTCAGTCGGCCCCCAACCCGGTGCTGTCTACCCTGAAATACTTCCGGGACGAGTACATCGCCCATGTCGTGGACAAGCGCTGCCCCGCCGGTGTGTGTAAGAATCTGGTGTCCTTCCACATCGACCCGGACAAGTGCAAGGGCTGTACCCTCTGCGCCAAGAACTGCCCCGCCAACGCCATCACCGGCGCCATCCGTGCGCCTCATACCATTGACACCAGCAAGTGCATCAAGTGCGGCGTGTGTATGAGCAACTGCCACTTCGATGCCATCTCGAAAGGTTAAGGGGGACCGAATACCATGGAACAGAAAATGATCAATCTCACTATTGATAATGTCCCCGTCTCCGTTCCCGAAGGCACCACCGTACTGGAGGCTGCCCGGAACGCCGGCATCAAGATCCCCACCCTGTGCTATCTCAAGGACATCAACGAGATCGGCGCCTGCCGTATGTGCGTGGTGGAGGTCAAAGGGGCACGGAGCCTGATGGCTTCCTGCGTCTACCCCGTGGCCGAGGGCATGGAGGTATTCACCAACACCCCCAAGGTCCGCCACTCCCGCCAGCTCACGCTGGAACTGATCCTCTCCAACCACCGCATGGACTGCCTGACCTGCGCCCGCAACGCCCACTGCGAGCTGCGCCAGCTGGCCTCCGACCTGGGCATCGATGCCGTCCGCTACGCCAACGACCAGCTCCCTCCCCAGCTGGAGACCACCGCTCTCCACCTGGTCCGGGACAACTCCAAGTGCATCCTCTGCCGCCGCTGCACCGCCATGTGCAGCAAGGTCCAGCAGGTGGGTGTCATCGGCTGCAACGACCGGGGCTTTGCCACCCATGTGGGTCCCGCCTTTGACCGGGACTTGGTGGAGGTGGACTGCATCTCCTGCGGCCAGTGTATCGTGGCCTGTCCCACTGGCGCTCTGACCGAGAAGGACGATACCTACACCGTCATGCAGGCCATCCAGGACCCCAGCAAGCACGTTGTGGTGGCTCCCGCCCCCTCCATCCGTGCCACCCTGGGCGAGTCCTTCGGGATGCCCGTGGGCACCAATGTGGAGGGCAAGATGGTCACCGCCCTGAAGCGGCTGGGCTTTGACAAGGTCTTTGATGTGGACACCGCCGCCGACTTCACCATCATGGAGGAGGGCACCGAGTTCATCAAGCGCCTGAACGGCGATGGCCCCCTGCCCCTCATCACCTCCTGCTCCCCCGGCTGGATTCGGTACTGCGAGCAACACGCCCCCCAGTTCCTGCCCAACCTGTCCTCTTGCAAGTCCCCCCAGCAGATGTTCGGCGCTCTGGTGAAGAGCTATTACGCCGAGCAGGCGGGCATTGACCCCAAGGACATTTTCGTGGTGTCCATCATGCCCTGTACCGCCAAGAAGTACGAGGTCCAGCGGGAGGAGCAGCGGATGGCCAACGGCTGTATGCCGGTGGATGTGTCCCTCACCACCCGGGAGTTGGCCCGGATGATCACCCAGGCGGGCATGATGTTCGACCATCTGCCCGATGGGGAGTTTGACCCCATGCTGGGCATCTCCACCGGCGCCGCCACCATTTTCGGCGTCACCGGCGGCGTGATGGAGGCCGCTCTGCGTACCGTGGTAGAGACCCTCACCGGCGAAGAGCTGAAGAAGCTGGAGTTCACCGAGGTCCGGGGTATGAAGGGCGTGAAGGAGGCCAGCTACGAAGTGGCCGGCCGCACCGTCCGGGTCTGCGCCGCCTCCGGCCTGACCAACGTAAAGGCCGTTCTGGACGGCATCACCGCCGGCGAACTCCACTACGACTTCATCGAGTTCATGGCCTGCCCCGGTGGCTGTATCAACGGTGGCGGCCAGCCCCTCCACTCCGCCGACGTCCTCTCCTTCACCGACCTCCGCTCCCTGCGGGCCAAGGCTCTCTACGACCAGGACCAGGCCATGACCTACCGCAAGAGCCACGAAAGCCCCATCGTGAAAAAGGTCTACGCCGAGTATCTGGGCGAACCCGGCGGCCACAAAGCCCACGAGCTTCTCCACTGCACCTACAAAGAGCAGAAGCGTTACCGCACCGACGGTTAAGCCCTTTTTTCCAGTTCTCTCCAGAGGCCGGACAAAATTGTCCGGCCTCTTTTTTATCCCCCTTTCCCAAAAGCCTTATATGCCGGCTCCCCGCCGGCCTCAAACGCTCATCCCTCCCCCAAAAACACCTTTCCGGGGCCTTGTGCCCGGCATAGGGACCATCCCCACGCCCGGCACAAGGCCTCTTCCGTCCAACGGACCACCCCCACCGGCCCGTTTTCCTCTTTCACTTCTTCCTCCCAACGGGAAAAAGTGGGACGTTTCCATACACCTTTCCAAATTTTTTCAAAATTTCGCAAAAAAGGGAGGGCGCCTCTGGGCGTCCTCCCTTTCCATTTGCAAATAAATATCTTACTTCGTGGCATACTCCGCCGCAGACTGGCCGGCGATCTTGCCCCAGACGATACAGCTGGTGTTGGCAAGGCCGCCGATATTGGCGCCGCCGCCGATGTTGGCGCCGCCCTCCAGCTCGCCGCACTGGAACAGACCGGGGATGGGCTGGCCTTCGGCGTTCAGCACCTGAGCCTGGTCGTTCATCAGCGGGCCGCCCTTGGTCAGCATGACATAGGGGCAGGTCTTGACGGCGTAGAAGGGACCCTTGGCAAAGCTCAGCCGCTCATCGGTCCGCCCAAAAGGATCGTTGCCGTTGGTGATGCCATTGTTGTAAGCATTGACGGTGGCGGTCAGCTTGTCAGCGGGAACCCCGATCAAAGCGGCCAACTCCTCAATGGTGTCGGCCTTAAAGACCACCTCGCCCTTGGTCACTTCCTCGTCAAAGCGGGCCCAGTTCTCGTCTTCCTTGCTGTTGACGGTGAACAGGGGGATCTGGGTGTCCCGCATCTCCTGGGTCAGCAGCACATAGACCAGATTGTGGTCGGTGGTGCCCCAGAAGGCCTTCTTCTCGCTGTCCAGATTCTCAAACTCGTTCATGGTCCGCTCGCCGTTGGTGTTCACCCAGATGGTGCTGGGATAGGCAGTGTTCCGGGCCGTGACGCTGTGGGCAAAGCCGGTATCGCTGACGGGCACGCCGCCGGCGTAGGCAGGCAGATAGTCCATGTTGCTAAACACGGCCCCGGCCTTCTTGGCAAAGTTGTAGCCGTCACCGGTCACGAACTCGGGCGCGTCGGTCAGCACATTCTCAAAGTTGTACTCGTGGAGCCACTCCTCGTTGTGGCCGTAGCCGCCGGTGGCCAGGATGATGGACTTGGCCATCAGCTTGGTGCCGTTGGTCAGCTCCACGCCCACAACAGCTTCGCCGTCCATGATGATGTCGGCCACCTCGGTGTTGAGCAGCAGAGCCATCTTCCCGGCCTCCACCTGCTCATTCACAAGGCCGCCCACCAGCTCGGCCATGGCCTTGCCGCCGCCCTTGACCCGGTGCTCTCTGGGAATGTCAAAAGCGTCATAGGTGGAGGGCTGGGTGGGCTGACGGTCACCGAAGTCGGCGCCGATGGAGTCCATCCAGTCAATGGCGTCAGCCGCCACGGCAACATGCTTCCGGGTCAGCTCCTCCACATTGATACCGCCGCCCATACGGATGATATCATTGTAGAAATCCTCGGGGGTGTCCACCACATTGGCCTCGGCCTGCATCTTGGTGCCTGCGCCGCTGAGGGTGCCGCCGGCATACCGGATGGAGCCGCCGGTGGTGGAGTTCTTGTCGATCAAAATGACCTTGGCTCCGGCCTCCACAGCGGCCAGAGAAGCGTTGAGGCCGGCAAAACCGGCGCCCACGATGATCACATCAGCCTGATCAAAGGGCAGGTCCAAAGTCCCGTCCTCCTCATCGCCGCCCACAGGGGCCTCGCCCTTGGCCTGAGCCAAAGCAGCGGCCACAGCGGCCTTGATGGCGTCGGAGGTGATGGTACAGCCCGCCTCGGCGTCCACCTCGGTGGACTGGGCCTCTTTGATCTTGCCGGGCATATTCTCCACAGCGGGGTCGGAGAGACCGGCGGTCTCGCTGTGCTCCACCACCTGAATGTCGGTGATCTCGCTTTCGCTGACGGTGACCGACACCTTCACCGGGCCGTTCATACCCTCGGCCGAAGCGGTGTAGGTCCCCGCAGTGTAGATCCCCTCGGCCTTTTTCTGGCATCCCGCCATGGTCAGGACCATGGCGCAGGCGAGGATGGTGCTGAGTAGCTTCTTTTTCATTTCCTGCTTTCCTCCTTGCAAAATATTCCGCCCCTCTTTCCATCAGGCGGCTGAAAGGATTTTCCTTTCAGGCCCCTATCATATCATAATTGTCATTTTATCGCAACAGTATTTTGCCGTAAATGGGGCGATATCCAATTTTTGGAGTTTATCCCCCATCTTTCTTCCCACGAAAAGAGCGGACGCCCAAAGACGTCCGCTCTTTCCCATTCAAGTGAGTTTTAGAGAAAGGAGTTCAAATTGGCGAGCTGCTGCCTCAGCTCTACAGGTTAGCTTTCGCTAACCACTTTTATAGAATACCAGCTCTTCTCTCTTTTGTCAAGACTTTTTTCCTATTTTTTTCAGTTTAGTCCCAACAACAGAAGGATCAGGCCATAGAGAACGCTGGCCGAGATGCCGAATACCAGCACCGGCCCGGCAATGACAAACATCTTGGCCGCCACGCCCATCACAAGGCCCTCGCTTTTGAATTCCAGTGCGGGGGATACCACCGCATTGGCAAAGCCGGTGATGGGCACCAATGTCCCCGCCCCGGCCCGCTTGGCGATCTTATCAAAGACCCCCAGCCCCGTCAGCACCGCCGACAGGCAGATCAGAGACACCGACACGGCCGCCGCTGCGTCGTCGGCCTCCAGTCCGGCATTTTTGTAAAAGTTCAGCAATCCCTGCCCCAATGTGCAGATCAGCCCTCCCACCCCAAAGGCCCAGAGGCAGTTTTTCCCCGTGGGAGAAGGCTGGGACTTGCTGTTGACATATTTCCCATATTCCGTATTGGTCATATCCATGATTTTGCCCTCCCTTTCGGCCATAGTTTGACCAAAACAGGAAAAAACATACCCAATTTCACGCAAAAACGCCCGCCCCCAAACAGGGCCGGGCGCTCTTTTTTCTCTTTTTCCCATCAGGCTGTGGGGCTGTTCACCGAGAAGGTCGCCGCCAGAGCATACCATCCAAAAACTTGGGCACACCAGCGGTTTGCCGCCTCCACACAGTCAAAGACCTGCTGCACGTCCCCATTCAGCACCAGACAGTCAGGCTCCTCCCCCTCCAGCACGCCAAGTTCCCGGGCCAATCCCTCCAGTGTCTCCCGGCCCTTTGCCCATTCTCCGCCGTCCATTACATACAGGCTCATCTTGGCCGCCATGGGGAAATGGACCTGCCCCACCGCTCCGGCATTGGGGGCTTCCCCCTCCTCCGCCTCCGGCCCCTCCGGCTTCTCCCCCGGCCAGCCTTTGGAATAGACCGCCTCCATGGTCATATGGACCCCGGGCCGATAGGCGTGGATAAAACAGGCCTTTACCCCGTCCTCCACATAGGGCCGAAGCCCTTCATACATGGTGGACAGCTTCCCCGTTTTGCTCCGGACCATATGGGTATCCACCTTCTCAATGGCCCCCAGAATAATGTCCACAAACCGGTCCGACATGGGTGAGAGGGTAAAGCGGCAGGACATGGGCACATGATCAGGCAATGGCATAAGTCTACCTCCCTTTTTCCAAAAAAGGCCCCATGACCTTGTCATGGGGCCGCAAAATACCCTATCAGATGATCTTCACCGTGTAATAGACCGCCATCACCAGCAGCCAGGCCACCGACACAGCATAAAGGGCGGCGGCCCGAATCCCCAGCACAGCGGCCGCCAGCACCGCCAGCGCCACCAAAGTCCCCAGATAAACAGGCGTGCAGTTGGCGCCTTTGGCAAAGACCCGAAGGCTCTTTCCCCCCAGGATCAGCTCACCGTCCTGACGCTGGGCCTTATAACTCAGCAGCGCCGCCGCCGCCATCAAAACCACAGCCACAGCCACATAGGCATAGCACAGCATGGTGTACTGTCCGCCCAGGCCCCTGTCGCAGACCCAGACGCCCAGAAGCCCCAGCGCTCCATCACACCCCACCAGGAAAAACTCGGCAGGATACAGTTCATGGACCACCGCCAGCAGCATCACGGCAGGGACGGCAATGCAGGCCAGCGTAGTCCCAATACCGGAGAAAAACCATGCCCCGAAACAGCTGGCGGACACCCCCGCCATGAAAAGCCCCAGCATGGCGGGAAGACCCGTTTTATTCCCGTTCCTGCGGGCGTTGTTCCACCAGAAAGCGCCTGCCGCAGCGCACAGCAGCCCGGCCACCGCCAGAAACTTTACGGCGGTCCCCAGCGCCACCCGCAGCTCGATTTGAGCGGCAGTGTAGTGGTTCCAGTACTTATTCAAAAGCATCAACAAAAATTCCAGCACCGAGCCGCCTGCGATCCAGGACAGAATACGGTTGAGGGCTTCTTCCTCAGCCTTGGCTCTGGCCGCCTTCTTTTTCTTTACGTTGTTGTCCATTTGCACATCTCCTGCAAAACCTTCCATTCAGAAGGCAAAAAATCGTCTTTACTATTCTATCAGAAAAATCGAGCTTTTGCAACAGAAAAAAGCAACTCTCTCCGTCCCTTTTTCATCATACCCGAAAATGGCCCTCCTCTTTCACCCTGCTGCAAAACCTCTTTCCCTCCCGCCCGTCATTTTTCCGCTTCCTTTCATGCCTTTTACCAAATCGTAACCGCTTTGTAAGCATTTTGTAGTTGTTTTTCCGCCCTTAATTGGTATAATAAGGTCAAGAACTCGAAAAAAGGGAGATTTTTGCCGTATGTCCACTTTTATGAAACGCCTCACCTGCCTGACGCTAGCCCTTACCCTTCTTGCCGCTCTGGGCGGCTGTAAAAAAACCGCCGCCGAGACCCCGCCCCCCGAAAGCGAGACCCCTGAAGTCTCCGCCGAACCCACCCCCACGCCGGAACCCACCACCCCCCCCGTTCCCCTGGTGGCCTGGGGGGCAAACCAGGTGGTGGAGCATATCTTCTTCCACCCGGTCATCGCCTATCCCCAGTGGGCCTTCCACGACTGCCCCGCCTCGCAGGAGCAGCGCTACGGTCTGGACGACTGGATGGTAACGGTGGACGAATATAATAAAATTCTGCAAAACCTCTATGATAAGGACTATATCATCGTCAGCATGAACGACGTGTGGAGCGAGGTGGACACCCCCAACGGTCCCCGGATGCAGCGCAACACCCTGATGATCCCCGAGGGCAAAAAGCCCCTCATCATCTCCTTTGACGACACCAATTATTACGACTATATGCTGGAGGAGGGCTTCACCTCCAAACTGGTGCTGGCCGACGACGGCAACATCTGGGCCGAGTGTACCGACCCCTATACCCAGGAGACCTTTTTGACCCGGGATTTGGACGCCATCACCATTCTGGACAAATTTGTGGAGGAGCATCCCGATTTCTCCCTCAACGGGGTCAAGGGCTGCCTTTCCCTCACCGGCTATCAGGGCATTCTGGGCTACCGCACCCAAAACGACATCGACATCGCCGCCAATGACCCCCGCCGTCCCGCCTTTGACGCCAACCGTCAGGCCGAGATCGAGGCGGTCAAGCCCATCATCCAGCGGCTGAAAGAGACCGGCTGGTACTTCGGCTCCCACACCTGGGGACATATCCGCCTGTCTACCCGTTCCATGGAACAGATCCAGCGCGACACCCGCCGTTGGGCCGAGGAGGTGGGCAGTCTGGTAGGCCCCACCAGCATCCTCTTTTACCCCCACGGTGCCCGCCCCGATGGGGACCACGATCAGGGAGAGACCTACGGCGAGCAGTTCAAATGGCTTCAAAGCCAGGGCTTCCGCATCTTTGCCAGCGTGGGCACCAGCTCCTATTCTCAGGTAAAATCCACCATCTCGGCGGTCATCTGTGACCGGCTCCACCCCGACGGCACCACTCTGCGGAGGTCCCGGTCCAGATACCTTCAGTTCTACGACGCCAAAGAGATCATCGACCTTTCCGTCCGCCCCGATCTGGGGGTCAGCTGGTAATGGATACAGGACCTCGTGCCTCCACGGGGTCCTGTTTTTCCTCTCCGCCCTTCCTTCCATCCCCTATCTTTCCCGGAGGTCCATATGAAATACAAAGTCTATGCCGTTTCCTGCCCCGACTACGACCACGCCCCCGCCGCCATCGCCCGCCTGCTGGAAGAGATGGGCGGTATGTCCTCCTTCGCCCACCCGGGGGAAACCCTGCTGCTGAAAGTCAACCTCCTCTCCGGCAGCCGCCCCGAACAGGCGGTCACCGTCCATCCCGCCGTGGTGGAGGCCGTGGCAAAACAGGTCTCCCGATCCGGGGCCGCCCCTCTCATTGCCGACAGCCCCGGCCCCAGCGGCTCTTACACGGAGGGCGGCCTGCGGGGCGTCTATGACAAGTGCGGCATGACCCGGGCCGCCGACCGCTCCGGGGCAGCACTGAATTTCGACGTCTCCGCCCGCCGTGTCTCCTATCCGGAAGGCCGTGTCCTCAGGCAGATGGAGGTCATTACACCGGCAGCAGAGTGCGACGGCATGATAAACCTCTGTAAGATGAAGACCCATATGTTTATGTCCATGACCGGGGCAGTGAAAAACCACTTCGGCCTCATCCCCGGCAAGGCCAAGGTGGGCTTCCACGCCACCCTTCCCGAAAAGCCCCGGTTTGCCCATATGCTTCTGGATCTGGCCGGTTGGGCCGCTTCCCGGCTGTCCATCATGGATGCCGTACTGGCCATGGAGGGGGACGGCCCCGGCGCCGCCGGCACCCCCCGGCCCGTGGGCCTTCTTCTGGCCGCCGAAAGCCCACTGGCGCTGGACGTGGTGGCCGCCGAGATCATGGGCCTTCCCACCGCCGAAAACCCCATCCTTCAGGCCGCCCGCCAGCGGGCGCTTCACCCCGTATCAATGGATGAAATCGAACTGGTCGGAGCCGGCATAGAAGACCTCCGCATCCCCGATTACCGTTTCCCTGCCCACGTCCATACCAACCTGATGGACGTGGCAGGTCCTCTCTCCGGCCTTGCCGCCCGGCTGGGGCAACGCCTTTTGCCCCCCGCCCCCCAAATAAAAAAGTCCTGTATCGGCTGCGGCATCTGCCAGCGGTCCTGCCCCCAGGGGGCCATCACCCTAAGCAACGGCAAGGCCAAAGTCGCCCCCGCCGCCTGTATCCGCTGTTACTGCTGCCACGAGCTTTGTCCTCATCAGGCCGTGGCGCTGCGAAAGGGCCTTTTCTCCCGCATATTCCATTAAAGGCTTGACAGAGGGCAGAAACCGTGCTATTTTATTTACATACCGCCGGTATGTATGAAAGAAGGGACGTTTCATGGCCAGAAACAAATTCCCCGAAGAGACCGAACGCAAAATACTGGAAGTATCCTTCCGTCTTTTTCAGGAGAAGGGCTACGACCACACCACCATTCAGGACATCGTCAACGGCCTCGGCATGAGCAAGGGGGCCGTATATCACCATTTCAAGAGCAAGGAGGAGATCCTGGACCGGCTCTACGACCGAGCCTACACCGACTCCGGCCTCTTCCGGGATTTGGATGCCGCCTCCCTCACCGGGCTGGAAAAAATACGGGAGCTGTTCCGCCGCCAGTTTACCGACCCGGGCAAGCTGGATGTGGACAATCTGCAGATCTCCTATGAGAAAAACCCCAAAATTCTCCATCTGCTGCTCACCTCCTCTGTGAAGGAGGGCGCCCCCATCCTTCAAGCCATGCTGGAAGAGGGTATTGCCGACGGCTCGGTCACCACCGCCTACCCCAAAGAAATGGCGGAGAGCCTTTTGATCCTCTTCAACCTGTGGGTGGGCGTCTTTTCCTCCGACCGGGAGGACTTTTACCGCAAGCTCCGCTATCTCAAGGACATGACCGATTCCATGGGCGTTCCCGTCTTTGACGCGTCGCTGATGGCGGAGATCGACAGATACTACGACCATATCTCTGCCAAGTTCCACCGCCCTTCCGCCCAGACCGGGCATCTCTCCGCCCAACTGGACCACCTGACCGACCGGCTGGATGCCCAGTTGAGCCAGTTGGGCGACCGCCTGGACCACCTGGGTGACCGGCTGGACTCCCTCTTCTAAGCACCCCCCGCCCCACCCCCTTGGGGCGGTTTTTTCTCCACATATACATACCGCCAGTCGGTATGTATAAAAATCTTTTCAGAAACCGAGGTCATTCAAATGAAACCTTCCAAAGCATCTCTGGGCAGGAACTTTTCCCTCATGGTCCTGGGCCAGATCATCTCTCTTTTTGGAACCGCCATCCTCCGCTTTGCCCTCTCCCTCTATGTGCTGGACATCAGCGGCTCGGCCACCCTCTTCGGTGGTGTTTTGGCCGCCGCCATGGTCCCCACCGTGCTCCTCTCCCCTCTGGGCGGCGTTCTGGCCGACCGCATCCCCCGGCAGAAGATCATGTATGTACTGGACTTCATCACCGCCATCGCCGTCTGGAACTTCGCCCTCTTTGGCCGAAACGGCTCGGTCCTCCCCCCTGCCGCCCTGCTGCTGGCTCTCTCCGCCATCTCGGCCTGTTACCACCCCTCGGTGGCCTCTGCCGTGCCCCTTCTGGTGGAGGAGTCTCAGCTCACCCGGGCCAACGGGCTGGTCAGTCAGGTTCAGGCCCTCTCCGGTCTTCTTGGCCCCATTCTGGGCGGCATGGTCTACGGCTTCTGGGGCATGGGCACCATCTGCCTCATCAGCGCCGCCTGCTTTCTGGCCTCGGCCGTGATGGAATGTTTCCTCCGCATCCCCTTCGTCCCCCAAAAAAGCAAGGGCGGGGCCGGGGCGGTCCTCTCCGATTTGCGGGAGGCCGGCTCCTTCCTCTCCCGCTCGGGCCTTTTTCCCCTTCTCCTCTCCTTCGCCGGGGGCAATCTCTTCCTCTCCTCCTGCTACAACGTGGCGGTGCCCTACTATGTAAAGATAACCCTCGGCCTTTCCAGCCAGCTTTACAGTCTGGTGGAGGGCGCCATGGCTCTTGGTAACATCACCGGCGCCCTTCTGGTGGGTATTCTGGGAAGCCGCCTGTCTTACACCCGCACCTGGCGGTATCTCCTTTGCAGCGTGACCTCTCTTGCCGCCATGGCCCTGACCATGGCCTTCGTCCCCTTCCCCATGGCGGCCTGGGTCCTCATCCTTCTCTCCTGTCTGACCGGCTGCCTCTTTGCCGCCCTTCTCAGTATCCTTACCCTCTCCTTCTTCCAGCAGATGACCCCGCCCAACCTTCTGGGCAAAGTCAGCGGCTTTACCACCATGGTCGCCACCTGCGCCATGCCTTTGGGGCAGGGCCTTTACGGCATCTTGGTGGCGCACCTGCCTCCCTGGTCCGTCTTTTTTCTGGGTTTTGCCGCCAGCCTGCCGCTGGTGGCGGTGGTCCGCCGGTCCATGGCCGGCACACCATCCATCCAAACAGAAAATTTTTCCGAAGATACCGTATAATCCCCCTTTTTCCCGCCCATACTATGGCCGAGAATCCATTGAGGAGGTTTTCTGCACATGATCATGGACCGGATCGCCCTGGCCCTTGCCATCATCGGCGGGCTCAACTGGGGCAGCATCGGCATCTTCGGCTTCGACATCGTGGCCTTTCTCTTCGGCGGCTCCGCCAGCGCCATGAGTCGTGTGGTCTACACCATTGTGGGCCTCAGCGCCATCTGGTGTATCTCCCTTCTCTTCCGGGAGAGGGACCCCGTGGAAGAACGAAGCTGAAAAATCACCGCCCGGTGTCACGCCGGGCGGTGATTTCCGTTTTGGGGATGGTCAAACCGTCCATACCATGGTACAATAAAGAAAATCTTCCCTTTTCCAAAGGGACATAAGGAGGCATCCCCATGGGCAGGTATCTTCTGGCTCTGGATCAGGGCACCACCAGCTCCCGGGCCATTCTTTTTGACGAGACGCAGAACATCATAGGCTCCAGCCAGAAGGAGCTTACCCAGCTCTACCCCCAAGAGGGCTGGGTGGAGCAGGACGCCATGGAGATCTGGTCCTCCCAGTACGCCGTGATGATGGAGGTCATCGCCAAAACCGGCGTAGCCCCGGGGGACATCACCGCCATCGGCATCACCAACCAGCGGGAGACCACCATCCTCTGGGACAAGGCCACCGGCCGGCCCATCCACAACGCCATCGTCTGGCAGTGCCGCCGCACGGCGGATATCGTGGACGACCTGGTCTCTCAGGGCCTTACCGACCACATCAAAAAAACCACCGGCCTCCTTCCCGACGCCTACTTCTCCGCCACCAAGATCAAATGGCTTCTGGACCATGTGGAGGGTGCCCGGGACAAAGCCCGACGGGGGGAACTTCTCTTCGGCACAGTGGACACCTGGCTTCTCTGGAAGCTCACCGGCGGCGCCGTCCACGCCACCGACCCCACCAACGCCTCCCGCACCATGCTCTACGATATCCATACCCTTTGCTGGGACAATGCCCTTCTGGATGCGCTGGACATCCCGAAGGCCATCCTGCCGGCTGTCCTCTCCTCCAGCGAGGTTTACGGCCACACCGACATTCAGGGCCACAAGGTCCCCATCGCCGGTATGGCCGGCGACCAGCAATCCGCCCTCTTCGGCCAGACCTGCTTTGCCCCCGGTCAGGCCAAAAACACCTACGGCACCGGCTGTTTCCTGCTGATGAACACCGGCGATACCCCGGTGGAGAGCAAAAACGGCCTTGTGACCACCATTGCCGCCGCCCCCTCCGGCCGGACCTGCTACGCCCTGGAGGGCAGCGTCTTTGTGGGCGGCGCCGTCATCCAGTGGCTCCGGGACGAGCTGCGGTTTTTCTCGGAAAGTCAGGACGCCGAATATTACGCCCAAAAGGTAAGCGACAACGGCGGGGTCTATCTGGTCCCCGCCTTCACCGGACTGGGCGCCCCCCACTGGGATATGTACGCCCGGGGCGCCATCGTGGGCCTCACCCGGGGCACCCGGCGGGAGCACATCATCCGGGCCGCCCAGGAATCCATCGCCTATCAGGTCCTGGACCTTGTTCGGGCCATGGAATCCGACACCGGCGTCCCCCTCACCGAGCTGAAGGCCGACGGCGGCGCCAGCCGGGACGGCTTTCTCATGCAGTTCCAGTCCGACATCATTGACCGCCCCGTCTCCCGCCCCGCCATTCGGGAGACCACCGCCCTGGGCGCCGCCTATCTGGCCGGCCTTGCCACCGGCGTGTGGCGGGACACCGAAGAACTCTCCACCCTCTGGAAACCCGGCAAGACCTTCTCCCCCCAAATGGACAAGGAGGAGCGGGACCGCCTCACCACCCAGTGGCACAAGGCGGTGGGCAGAAGCCTTCACTGGGCCAAATAAGCGCTGGCCTTTCCCATTTGGCCGGCAGTTGTACGCAACCCCTTAAACCGATGCGTTGGACCGGTCGTTGTCCGCCAACCCTTAAACTGCGCGAACGTGAGGGACCATGCTTTGACGGCCCAAAGGCCGGCCCCTCACACCCCCAGCCGTCTCACGGCACGAACTCCCGCTAAACTCGCTTCGTTCATGAAGCAGGAGTTAGCATGAAAGCCCTCAGGTCAAGACAAGGTGCGTTTGGATAGGGGTGTGGGGGAACCCTATGGGTGCGTGGACGTGGGGGACTATTCTTTGACGGGCCAAAGAATGGCCCCCCACACCCCCAGCCGTTTCACGGCACTAACTCCCGCTAAACTCGCTTCGCTCATCAAGCGGGAGTAAGCATGAAAGCCCCAAGGTCAAGACAAGGTGTTTTTGAGTCGGCTCGACCCGTCTTTACGCCCCCATGGTTCCACTTGCCCCGCACCCGTGCGTACGTTGGTGGAACACTGAAGAAATCACGTTGAAATTGACCCGCCTCTGTCTACACAGCTTGAAGGGTGGTTCCACCCATCAAAAACCATCCCCCCGTAGGGGCGGGTTCCATTTGGTTAGGGGTTGCGTGACAACCCTATGGGTGCGTGGATGCGAAAGACTATTCTTTTCCCGAGGAAAAGAATAGCCTCTCGCGCTCTCCAAGAAAAGTCTCAGGTCAAGACA
>CAJUKH010000042.1 GCA_910587345.1 uncultured Oscillospiraceae bacterium
GCCAAAAAACTGCGTAAAGACCAGCCGCATGACCAAAAGGGTCAGCAGCGGGGACAACACGCTCCAGGCCATGCCCAGCACGGTGCGTTTATACTTTTTCTTAAAATCTCGCTTGACCAGTTCCTCAAAGAGAAATTGGTGCGCCTTTAGTTTTTGTAGCATAATCAATCCTGCTTGTCCAATTTTATGATTTCTTCGTACACTCGCTGACAGTTGTTTTGGTCGTTGAAGGCGAAAAATTTGTCGATACGCTCTCGATACTTATCCTTCAATTTGCAGTCGTTTTCCATATACTCAATAATGCGGTCCACCGTGCTTTCGAGGTCATATTCCACTTCGCCGAATCCGTCACGCTCGTAGTCGAAATAGCCTCTTTTGTAGTCATGACCGCCGTTAAAAAAGTTATCTGCATCAAACTGGCAATATATAACGGGTTTTCTTAAGTAAGCAAAATCAAAAGCAACGGAAGAAAAGTCTGTAATCAACAGCTTGTTTCTAGCAAACATATCTCGATATGTTACATCGGTCCCCTGTAAATTAACCGCTTTAGGAACAGAAAACAAATCGATATAAGGAAACAGAACCGGATGTGGGACAAAGTTTATTTTATAGTCTAATTCTTTCGCCTTGGTTAGCAATCGTTCGTTATGAAGTAAAGCATAGTAAAATTGGTAATATGAGCTTTCTTGAAAACCAGTATTTAAATCCCAAGAACTATCTTTCGGATGATATTGCCCCATTAAATGGCTTCGCCAAGTTGGCATCAGAACAATTTCTCGTCGTTCTGCATGGTATAAACGGTCATGTCTGGGAAGCCCTGTTAACCAGATGTCTTTAGAACTATAGCCGTATGATGGCGTATTAATAATATATTGTTGCTCTCGTAAGGCAGATGTAACAAATCCTGTGATGTTTTTAGCGTACCGATTCAGTCCTTTCGATACATCATTGTGTATAATTCCATGCTGAATAAAAATATATTTACACTTTTGCATTAAATCTCTATATGCATGGTCATATCCAATAAAGGGATTATTTATTTCATTATGGCTATACGCAGATATAATATAGTTTGCAGATAAGTATAACAGTTTATGTTTCCATCCCATGTATGGCAACACAGTTCCGATCTTGGAAAGTCTTTCGAAGTCGCTTGATTCCTTTGATATCAAAAAATATGGTTTAACATGAGGAGGCTTTTGCCTTTGCAAATATGTAAAAAATGCTTCACCATTATCATCTGCTCGATTTGCTTTATCACATATCAGCCAAATTTCTTTCCGTTTTAATTGCCTGATAATATAAGTGCATAGCCGGGCAAAAACTGCTTTTCGCCCGCCAAGTTTATTTTTTCTCCAAATCTCTCGGAGAAAATGAAACTCATGACAAATATGACCCAAACGGCCGCAACGGGTAATATAGATAGAGTTGTGAGTAGTTGTTATGGCCCAATTTTCCGAAAAATAATATGCGTTTTGATATACCCTGCTTAATGGGGAAAATTTCCCAAACTGAAGGTCTGATTTTATAATATCTATTCCTCGACAGCGTAAAACGAGTTGCAGTTGATATTGATTTACAGTTGGCTCAAGCTCGAGTTGCCCTTTAAAGGCTACTCCCCGGCAAACAAAATCGTCAAAAACATATAAATCTAAATTTGGTCGTTCTATCGGCTCACATAAAATCTGTCTATCTTGAATTTTTAAAAATATCTCAAGGGACTCATTAGCTGTAATGCCAAGAGCTTTCACATACCCCTCAACGAAAAGAACATTATTTTTTACATAAAGAAGTTCTATGCTACAACTATTCTGGCTTACCATTGAAAGTATAGTATTATTAAAATGAGTAACGATATCATTAGTCCTAATATGTAAATCTGGGAGACAACCGTATTTTTGGCTTAACATATAGCATTTATATTCTGGCCAAATTTGGCCCTGTTTTATTATTATATCATCATCTATATACCGCAGAATATCCTGCAAACATTGACGATATTCTGTGATCTCAGAGTCCGACAGCAAACCATCAGGAATCAGATTTTGCCTAAACCGCCAATGAATATCACGCAAAATCGTGTATTGAACAAATTTTGGAATATATCCGCATACTGTTTCACAATATTGAAGTGAATCTAAATATGCATATACAAATGGAAGATAATAATTTTTGCCTTTTCCGGATTTTTGTATTGCAGATAATTCGCCTGTGGTCCGAATTCTATAAAGATAGGCGGCATTACTTTCTACGCCTAAAGTGAGTTTGTTGACTAAAATATGTAATAGAAAATTTGTATCCTCCGCATAGGCCAACCCGTCTTTGAACCGAACCATTTTTAATGCGTTGCTGTCTATGAATGCAGAAGCGGCAGAATAATGAACTAATGTATATTCTTGGTATAAGTCAATAATGCGGCTTCCCTTTTGGAACTTGGCTTTATTTAGAGGGTGTTCACCCTCTTCACCATCAAAATAAACAATTGGAAGTACAACAACATCCGTTTCGCCTTTATAGCTATCGAAGAAGGCAAATATGGCCGACATTGTATTTTCACTTAGTTTATCATCAGAATCCAAAAAATTGATATATCGGCCTTGAATATGTTTTAGCCCTTCATTACGAGCGGAGGACACGCCTCCGTTTTCTTTATGAATCACCAGCACATTTTCGGGGTACTGGGCAGCATACTCATCACAAATAGCCCCACTGCCGTCAGTGGAGCCATCATCTACCATGATAAGCTGTATTTTCTCAAATCCGAAGTCTTGGGCAATCAGGCTTTCAACGGCCTCCCGCAAAAAAGGTTCGACATTATAAACCGCCATCACAACAGAGAATTCAAACGGATACTTTTTCTTTTCTTCCATACCCTTCCGCTCCTTTTGTATGCCTATCACAATGCCCGTCCGTGCTTCACTTTATATCCCCAGCCCACAAGTCCGGCCAGCCCAAAGGCCACCATGTTGCGTATGGGATCAGATGCAACACCATCCGGCCTGCCAGACCCAAATTCATGTACTGTAACGCATCCCGGTAATGTGCTTTGCCAAAGGCCGCAACCTCTTTCAGTTCTTCCTGATATTTTCTCCGCTCTTCCTTCGGATTGGAATAATAGCCCGTCCAAATCCCCACGGCAGAGGCCACGCATTGCGCTTCCAGCAGTTGGCGAAATTGCGGCCATTCATCTTTCATAGTGTCATACCGGTTCCTGGCCGCTGTGTAGTGGTCCCGGCGGTTGGTCAAGCTGATATCGGCCACGATACTGCCGGAGCGCTGCACATAGTGGTATTTCACCCCCGGCAGGCAAACCACTCGCCCCGCTTCCAGAAACAGCTTATCCATGACGGCGATGTCTTCAAAGGTCCTTCCCTCTGGGAAACATACGGTTTGAAACAATTCCCGGCGCCATAATTTGTCCCAAAGATAATTCTGCATCATATCGTTTTCCAGCAGCGCCTTTAGTGCCTGCTCCGGCTCCAAAACCGTTACACATTCCCAAGCGCGAAATACGGTCTGTGCCCGATATCGTTCCGCCCTGCTGCACACCGCAATATTCGCATTCTGTTCCAGCGCATTTTTCAGCAGATATTCATACATATCCGGCTCTATCCAGTCATCCGAGTCCACCCAGCCGACCCACTCGCCCGTCACGGCGGACAGCCCGGCATTGCGGGCGGAGGATACCCCTCCGTTCTCCTGATGGATGACCCTGATCCGGCCATCCCCGGCGGCGTACTCGTCACAAATGGCCCCGCAGTTGTCCGGGGAGCCGTCGTCCACAAGAATGATCTCCAGATTCCGATAGGTCTGATTCACAATGCTGTCCAGACACTTGCGGAGATATGGCTCCACCTTGTAAACCGGGACGATAACCGAAATTTTTGGTTCCTTCATCCTTCTCCGCCCTTTAAGTAAAATTCCTCGATTCGGCGGGATACGCCGCTGATATCAAAGCCCGCCTCCCTCACGGCCTCTGCCCCCGTGGCCCTGTCCCTGCGGACTTCTGCGGTCAGGAGGGCTTCGGCCCACTCGCCGGCCGGGGCGGTCAGCGGCAGATAGCGCACTGCCTCCCCCAGCCGCACTTCCCGGGTGAGCGTATCGGCAAACAGGCACGGCAGGCCTGCGCACTGGGCCTCCACCGCCGTCACCGGAAGCCCCTCAAACCGGCTGGGCATCACAAATACGTCCATGGCCCAGAACAGCTCTTCCACATGGTCGGACAGGCCGTAGAAAATGGCCGCTTTCTCCAGCCCCAGTTTCTTCGCCTTCTCCCGCAGAGCCGGCCGGTCCTCCCCCTCCCCCACAAGGAGGAGGGCACTTTCGGGGCATCGTTGCTGAACTGCTTTCAAGACATCCAGCAGGAAGGTTTGGTTCTTTTGGTAGCACAGCCGGCCCACATTGCCAATGACCAGCTTCCCCTCCAGCCCCAGTTCCCCCCGGACCCGGGCACGGGCGGCGGGGTCAAAGCGAAACCGCTCCACATCAATGCCGTTGGGGATGAAGGTCCACTCCGGGATATCCCCAAACAGGAACCGGGCCGCCGAAGCGGAACAGGCCCAACGGTGGGTCATCACATCCCCATAGGCCCTCCTGGCCCAGCGGTGGAGGGCCAACTTCAGGGGGCGGCCCGGGCTTTTCCGCAACTCGGTGTTGTGGCTGTGGGCGATGCGCACCGGCACCCCGGCCTTTTGGGCCAGCGCCAGATAGCACAGGGAGAGGGCCTGGTAGGCGTTGAGATGGACCACATCGTATTGCCGCTGCGCCAGCAGGGCGGAAAAACGGCGGTGGTTTTCCGCCAGCTTCCGGGTGCTGCCCGACAGCGGGAGGAAGCGGACGCCACGTTCTTTCAGGGCGGGGGTGAAGATGCTCTCCCTCAGCCGGGCGGCCACGATGTCGATTTCCAGGCCGGCAAGGTCCATATGGCAGATCGCATTGCAGAGAAAGGCCTCAATGCCGCCGGATTCCCAGGTCTCGCAGAATACACAGATCCGTGCCATCGTTTCCCTCCGCCGCTTCCCTGTGCAACAGGTGATTTATCACAAAATATAAATTACGTCCCCTGCCCGGGGAAATCCGGGCAGGGGACGTATGAAAAGGGCCGGTAACAGGCCCCTTCCAATTTAATTATGAGCGCAAACCATCATACCGGGTAAACGGTTTCCTTACCCGGTATGATTTAACACGCAAAAAAACTTGCGATTTCAGCGTCTCTATGGTAATATTGACAGGAAAGCGCAGGATTTGCTTGCGTGTGTTTTTGCCGCCCAAAATATCGGCGGACAAGTTTTATATTTTGTGATAAACCCCGCTATGAAATCAGCCCCAGCCGTTCCAGCTGCCGGGTGTGGTTGGCTCCGGTGGAGAGCAGATAGATCCGGGTGGTCTCGATGCTGGAATGGCCCAGCACGTCGGCCAGCTGGGCCACGTCCCGGCTGGCACGGTAAAAGGTGCGGGCAAACAGATGGCGCAGATTGTGGGGGAAGACCTTGCTGGCGGCCACTCCGGCCCGGGCGCAGAGGGCTTTCATCTCCGCCCAGATCTGCCGGCGGGAAAGTCCTTTCCCCCTCCGGGTGAGGAAAATCTCTCCTGTGGCGATGTTCTGCTTCTTTGCATACCGCTCCAGCTTGCGGCACAGCTTGCCGGGGATGAGGATAGTGCGGACCTTCCCCTTGAGGGAGATCTCCGCCCGGCCGGCCCGCAGGGCCTCCAGCGTAATGTATTTCACCTCCGATACCCGGATGCCCGTGGCGCAGATGGTCTCCATCAGCAGGGCCAGACGGGTTTTCCCCATCCCCTCCGCCGTGGAGAGCAGGCGGCCGTAGTCCTCCCGGGTCATCTCCCGCTCGGTGCTACGGAAAAACCGCCGCTGGATGCGGTAATACCGGGCACGAAGCCCGCTCCACCCCTGAAAGGCGAAGAAGCGGTTCAGGGCGGAGAGCTTGGTGTTTACGGTCTCGGAGCGGCAGCCCAGGCTGTGCAGATATTCTTTCCAGGCGGCGATCTCCCTCTGGGTCACAGTTCGGCCGGCCAGCCAGTGTTGAAAGGCCGTCAGATCCCGCAGGTATTTCTCGATGCTTCCGGGGGCGTACTCCAGGTCATGAAGATGCCGGGAAAACCGGCAGAGATCCTCCTCCCGGATGGTGTGGTTCCGTTTCATGATTCAGCCTCCTTACAGGGTAGGGTCAGGGGAGCGAATCCAGTGTATCACAGATATCATTTCCCGGGAAAGCCGGGCCGGGGAACATCCGCTTTGCGGAGGCGGAAGAAGTCTGGGAAAGGGGGCGGCCTCATGGCGGAAATCAGGCTGATGGTGAGCTGCCATCAAATGGAGGAGGTCCCCCCACTGCCCCTTCTGCGGCCCATTCAGGTGGGGGCGGCGCTGTCTTCGGAACCCTTTCCCGGATTCCTGCAGGACGATACCGGGGAGAACATTTCACACAAAAACCGTTCCTATTGCGAGCTTACCGCCCAGTATTGGGCGTGGAAGAACCTGACGGCAGATCACTATGGGTTTTTCCACTATCGGCGATATCTCTACCCGGACCGGAGGGCAAAACGTCCCTACCGAATCGAGCGGGCCGCCGCCCCGGAGGTGCTGGAACGGTTGGGGTACGGAGACTTCCCGGAACTCATTCCGCAATATGATCTGCTCCTTCCCAGGGGGGAGGATATGCATATTCCCGTATGGGAGCATTATGCACAGGCCCCGCACCACCACGAGAAGGATTTGAAACTGGCGGTGGAACTCCTTCTGGATGCCCACCCGGAATACCGGGCAGCGGCGGAGACATATTTGGCCGGATCCAGATGTTATTTCGGCAATATTTTTATCGCCCGGCGGGCGGTGTTTTTTGATTACTGCAGCTGGCTGTTTCCTCTTTTGGAGGAATTTGACCGCTGGGCGGACCTGACGGGCTACGGCCCTCAGGAACAGCGGGTGGACGGCTATCTGGCCGAGCGCCTGCTGGGCATCTGGGTCACCGCCCATAGGGACTTGCGGCAGCTGGAGCTTCCCCGGGTGCACTTTATCGGGGACGCAAAGGAGCGGCGAAAAAAGAAAATCGTCAATTTTCTGCTGCCGCCGGGAAGCCTGCGGCGGAGCAGGATAAAGCGCTTGAAGAGGTGAGAGGTTTGACGCAGGTGTCGGTCATCATTCCGGTCTATAACATCGAGCGGCATCTGCGGCAATGCCTGGACAGCGTAACAGGGCAAACGCTGACGGAGTTGGAGATCATCTGCGTGGATGACGGCTCCACCGACGGCAGCCCTGAAATTCTGGTGGACTATGCGCAGCGGGATGGTCGTTTTCAAATCATCACCCAACCCAACACCGGCCCCGGCGTTGCAAGAAACACCGGCATGGACCGGGCCACGGGGGAATACCTGATTTTTCTGGATTCCGACGACTGGTTTGAGCCGGATTTTCTGGAGCGAATGGTTGCCAAAGCGAAGGAGACCGGGGCGGATGTGACCATCTGCCGGACGGTGGAATTTGATACGGACACTGGGGCGGAATTGCCCTCTGAGTGGATGCTGAAAGAGCGGTATTTACCCAAGGAAACCTTTGCCCCAGAAGAGATGGCGGAGCACATTTTTCAGTTTACCTACGGCTGGCCATGGGACAAGCTTTACCGTGCGGAGATGGTGCGGCAGGCAGGGCTTTTTTACCCACCTCTGCCCAATTCAGAGGACCTGGTGTTCGTGTTTCAGAGTTTAACAGCGGCAAGCCGCATCTCCATTCTTCCGAATGTGCTGGTCCACCATCGAGCAAACCGCATGAATTCGGTGTCCAACTCACGCCACAGGGACCCGGAGGTTCCCTATGAGGCACTGGCTCTGCTGCGGCAGACCTTGGAGGAGCGGGGAATATATCGTCAATATGAGCCTGCGTTTCTCAACTGGGCCATGGAGTTTCTGGTGTGGAATGTGGCCAATATGGGGGACCGAAAGGCCCAACGACAGTATTTTTATAAATTGAAACGGACATGGCTTCCAGCCATGAGATTTGATTCCCACCCTCGAAGTTACTACGAGAACGGCTTTACCTATCGGAAATACCTGCTGGCCCAATATGCCCCCTGGCCGGTGTTTGCCAGCATTTTGAGGGGCTATAAATGGTGGAAAGGAAGCACGGAACGTGGAAACGACAGGTGAGCTTCGGGCGCTTCAGTTTGCGGAGTTGGAGATCTTACTTGAATTTCAGCGGGTCTGCACAAAACTGGGGCTGAAATATTACCTGACCGCCGGCACCCTGCTGGGGGCGGTCCGCCACAAGGGCTTTATCCCATGGGATGACGATATTGACGTTGCTATGCCCCGGGAGGACTATGACCGGCTGGTTCGGGAGGGCACCACACGTTTTAACCCCCAATATGTCTATCAGGAATACCGCACGGAACCCAACTTCCCTTACTATTTCGCCAAACTCCGCAAGCGGGGCACACGGGCGGAAGAACCCATCCTGCGGGCCGTTCAGATGGAGCAGGGATATTATATTGACATTTTCCCTCTGGACCGCTGTCCGGACGGGGACAAACGGGCCGCCTTGCTGTTTAAAGGGATCGAACTGCTGGACTGTGCAGTGCTGGCCCGGGTCAGTTCTGAGTTTGTATGCGGATACCAAAAACCTTATATGCGCCTTCTCTGGGGCACACTGCGGCACCTGCCGAACCGGTGGTTGTTTGCTTTGCGGGAGAGCGTAAGGAAACTGCTTGGCATGGGCGGGGACCGGCTCTGCACCGTGGGAGGTCACCACGGCTACCCCAGGGAGACCTATCAGCCGGCCTGGTTTGCCCAGACCGTGGAGCTGGAATTTGAAGGGCGGCGCTTTCCGGCTCCCGGCGGATGGGAGAAGCTGCTGGAGAATATGTACGGAGACTATATGACCCCACCGCCCGAAGAGGACCGGCAGGGACATTTTACGGAATAATCAAAGAAGGAGAGAACGGGATGAAACGGGTCATTACCTACGGGACCTTTGACTTGCTCCACTATGGGCACATCAACCTGCTGAAACGGGCAAAGGCATTGGGCGATTATCTCATCGTGGCCTTGTCCACAGACGAGTTCAACTGGAACAGCAAGCAGAAAAAGTGCTATTTCAGCTATGAAAAGCGCAAACAGCTACTGGAGGCCATCCGGTATGTGGACCTGGTCATCCCGGAGGAAAACTGGGAGCAGAAGGCAAAGGATGTGGAGCTTTACCATGTGGACACCTTTGTGATGGGTGACGACTGGGAGGGAAGGTTTGACTTCCTGAAGGACCAGTGCGAGGTAGTCTACCTGCCGAGAACACCGGAGATCTCCACAACGCAAATCAAGGAGGAGCTGGGGAAGTGATACAGAAGACGGTGACAAAAATAAAGGACCATTGGAAAAAAATCTGGGATAAGCTCAAAAACAAATACTGGCGTGCAAAGTGTAGATATATTAGGTTTTACGATTCCTTGCCCATTGATGATCGGATGATTTTGATGGAGGCTGAGCAGGGAAGAACGATAAATGGCAACATATATTATATAGCCAAGTATTTGGCGCAAACTCCGAAATATGAGCACTTCAAATTGTATTTATCGGCAAGAGGAGGCAATGTAAAGCGCTTTCAAAAAGTGTTGGCTTTCAACAATGTGGAAAACGTCGAAGTGGTTTCTCTTTCTTCAGACCAATATTTTCGTGTTCTTGCCTCTGCAAAATATTTGATTACAGATACGTCGTTTCTGCCCTTTTTTGTGAAGAAAGAAGGGCAGATTTACCTAAACACTTGGCATGGGACACCATTGAAATCGCTGGGGAAAAACATTCAGACAGGTCCCCATGGTATAGGGAACGGACAGCGGAATTTTGTATGTAGCGACTTTCTTTTATTCCCCAATGAATACACAAGGGACCATATTATTGAAGACTATATGCTGGCAAATATTAGCAAAAGCAGGTGCGTTTTATCGGGCTATCCCAGAAATGAGGTTTTTTTTGACGATAAACGCCGCATGCAAATCCGGGAAGATTTGGAGCTTACGGGCAAGAGAATCTATGCGTATATGCCTACTTTTCGGGGTGGGGTCCGTACAGGGACGACGCAAAAGAGTGATGCATATATGACATATTATTTGTGTGAGTTGGACAAACAGCTTGCGGACAACGAAGTGTTGTATGTAAATCTTCACCCCATTGTTATAAAAAGCGGAATTGACTTTCGCCAATTCCAGCATATCCGCAAATTCCCAGAGAATTATGAGACGTATGAGTTTTTAAACGTTGCAGATGTGTTGGTCACCGATTATTCCAGCGTCTTTTTCGATTTTGCTGGAACGGGCCGCAAAATCATCTTATTCCCTTATGATAAGGAGGAATACCTTGCGGACCGGGGAATGTATTTCTCCATGGATGAGTTGCCTTTTCCTCAGGTGCGAAGCGAGAGGGAGCTATTGCAGGAACTCCGGTCAGAAAAAATTTATGATGATCGGGAGTTTATCCAGAAGTTTGCGCCATACGAAGGGCTTGGTGCGACGCAGAGACTATGCGACTACACTATTTTGGGAGAGGATACAGGTCTGAAAGTGGAGGAGATGCCAAACAACGGGAAAGAAAATGTTCTTCTCTATGTGGGAAATCTGGCTGGAAACGGGATAACTGCGTCTGTGCGCGCCCTCTTTGATACCATTGATTTGGGAAAGCGCAATTACTACATTACGTTTATTACGGAGACAGTCCAACCGTATTACAAAACCTTGTTTGCGCTCCCCAAGGAAGTATCCTTTTACCCCACAACTGGAGATTTGAATTTAACGATTGCCAACCGTGTTGTTCGCAAATTATTTAAATGGAAGGTTATTCCTGCCCCCCTCTATGTCAAACTTCTGGGGAAGCGGATTAGACAGGATTATGAACGAAATTTTGGCTGCGCAAAATTTGATACGGTTATTCAGTTTAATGGGTATGAGCAGGAGGTCATTCTGCGCTTGAGTGCTGCTCCATGCAGGAAAGTCATATTTGTGCATAGTGATATGCTTGCTGAAATCAAAATCAGAAAGAACCAGCGCAGGGACGTCTTGCGTTACGCATACCGACACTATGATAAGGTTGCGGCAGTTACGGAGGGGATTTTGACGCCAACCTATAAGATTGCGGGGAGGAAAGACAATATCTGCATCGTGAAAAATGCGATCCAATATCAGTCGATTTTGGAGCGTGCGCAGGAAGAGATCACGCTGGACGATTTTACCAGGTGCTCTCTTGAGCGAGAAGAATTTTTTGAGCTTATGGGCACCCCCTGCCCCAAATTTATTTGTGTGGGCAGGTTCTCCCCTGAAAAGGGTCATCGACGTTTGGTGGACGCATTCCACAATCAACTGGCAAATATGCCAGATGCAAAGCTAATCATTATGGGTGGCAGCTCTTACGGAAGCACCTATGATGAACTGCAGGAATACATTTTAAGCCTTGGACTTGAAAAAAGCGTAGTCCTTCTGCGCCGTGTTTCCAATCCATATCCCATCATAAAGGCCTGTGATTATTCTATCCTGAGTTCGTTTTATGAGGGGTTCGGCCTGGTGCTGGTTGAGGCTGATATTCTTGGAAAACCCGTAGTATCGACAGATATCCCTGGCCCCCGGGACTTTATGCTGGCCCACGGCGGAATTTTGGTGGAAAACTCTCAAAAGGGTCTGGAACATGGTTTACAAATGCTTGCCTGTGGAGAGGTACAGCCCATGTCGGTGGATTATCAAGCTTACAATCAAAGTGTTGTAAAAGAATTTGAGCAGCTGTTGTAATGCAAAGCGAAAGGAAACGTGATACGGTCATGACAAAGCGAAACGTAGCCTTTGGATTCATTGTATCCTGCTTTGCAGTCTTTCTAATGGCGTGCCTGTTTAATCCGGGACATACGATAGAAAATGCATCGAGTAAATTGTCCATTATTGGCCCCTATGGCGATAACGAGGCCTATCACCCCAAGGTGCTCTACTTTGAAAATGGCTGGAATGGCTATACCTATTGGCTGTCCTACACCCCATATCCCCATGCAGACGATACTAAAGAAGATCCCTGCATCGCCTGCAGCAATGACCTGGAGACTTGGGTTACCCCCTCAGGACTTATCAATCCTCTCTCCCGTCGGGACAATGGACGTGGCTATAATTCTGACGCCCACTTGGTCTATAACAACGATCAAAATTGTTTGGAGTGTTGGTGGCGGTATGTGGACGACGAGGCAGAGACTGAAACCTCTACTATCTACCGTGTTACCACTATCGACGGCCTCCATTGGACAGAGAAAGAAATTGTCTTTCATGCCAATGACCGCAAGCAAAGTCTATCCGACTGGGTCAGCCCTTCTGTAATCTATGAAAACGGAGTCTATAAGCTTTGGTATGTGGTTCATCGTACAGTGTACTACACAGAGTCCACTAATCTACAGGTTTGGACCGAACCGATAGACTGTGCTATTCCAGTGGCGGACGGCACTAAAATCTGGCACATTGACGTAATTGCCACTGACTTGGGCTACGAGATGCTCTCAGTTAACTACAAAAATAATGCGAAAAACCATCATGGCATGAGTCTCTACTATGCGCAATCCCCCGACGAAACCAGCTGGGATACTCCAGCCCGGCCCATTTTGTCTCCCGGTGATAATGCAGAGGACTGGGATGCGATGGGCATTTACCGCACTACTTTCCTCAAAGACAGCGACGGCTATAATCTCCTTTACAGTGCTTACAGCTTGGACGGAACCCGGGGCATAGGTCTGATTCGTGACATAAAAGATCTGCGCACTCAGGAATGCGATAAACTATCACGTTGGGGCACAGCAGTGGCCTGTATCGGCTTAATCATCTCACTGGCCGTTTGGCTTTTGACATGCCATCTAAATTCATGGGTCTATAAAAAGTTCATAATTTTAAAACGCCACCAATTTCTCTTTGAGGAACTGGTCAAGCGAGATTTTAAGAAAAAGTATAAACGCACCGTGCTGGGCATGGCCTGGAGCGTGTTGTCCCCGCTGCTGACCCTTTTGGTCATGCGGCTGGTCTTTACGCAGTTTTTTGGC
>CAJUKH010000043.1 GCA_910587345.1 uncultured Oscillospiraceae bacterium
CCATCTCCATAAATGAAGGAGGTGGCCGCTGTGCATACTTATTCGATTTGCTTTCAGTTATTCCCATTTAAACATCGTTTAATTGCAGATAAAACCGTGTCTTTCAAGATTCTTCAATTACGTTTTGCGTGTCTCCCCACACAAGGCAAGATTAACATATAATTAAAAATATTTCTTCGATAGGAGCGATTATATGTCAAAATTTGGAGAATTGTTGGCTGAGCTGCGGTTGGATAGAAAATTGACGCAAAGAGATTTGGCACATATTCTCCATGTTACAGTCGGAACGATTTCCAATTATGAAAATGATGTTCACTTTCCTGATGTAGAGAAGCTGATAGAGTTAGCCGATTATTTTGAAGTAACTACCGATTATCTGCTTGGACGTTGTGAATCCAGAATTTCTCCCGATGTATTTGCGGAGCAAATTACAAAGGATAGAACGGCGGGAGAAATTCTAAAGCTTTTGCGGCAACTTCCCTCAGAAAACAAAAATGCGCTGGACGTATTTCTTGGAGACGCGGAGTTCCGTTTGACCGTTCGGCAGCATATAAAGGAGACCCCATGATACCGTATTGTATTTTAGTTATTGAGGATGATGATGATCGAGAGTTTATGGCCTCCCTATATATCAATTATAAAAATCTTATGTATTCCACAATACATGAGATAGTAAAAAGCAAAGATGACGCAGAGGATCTTATGCAGGATGTGATTGAAAAGTTAATTGACAAAATTTCACTCCTACGGAGTCGAACTCGCGACCAGTTGGTTAACTATATTATTTCTGCCTGCAAGTTCGCCGCCTTGAATCATATTCGGGATAATGAAAATCGTCAGGGAACCTCTTTTGACGATTGTTTGGAACTTCCGGACAGTGAAAATGGAGGCCGTGAAATCGAATTAAGAATTATTAAAGGAGAGGAGTTGGACGCACTTCGCCGTGTGCTACCACAAATGGATTTTCGTACACAATGCTTGTTGGAGGGCTATTACTTTTTGGATAAGTCGATTGCAGAACTGGGGCAAGAACTTGGGATCAAATCCGATAGTGTGCGAATGTATTTGACAAGAGCGAGAAAGAAAGCCTTTGAACTGCTACAAAAGGATATGGGATATGAAATTGCTGGAGGTACTTAATAGGACTCCAGTAATTTTATTTGAAAAGCCAAGTGACTTCCAACCCATGTTTAGCTATGAGCAGTGCATCGCTATCGCAAACGCCAACGCAGAAAGCGGTGCGGAAATCTACCGGTTGGAAGGCCCCATTGCCACCCTGTCTCAGACAAGGCCAGCTCAAGCAGCTATGAGGGCAACTTATAGTTTTTCCCTTTACTATAAGGACGGTGGCATAAAAAGTGTTGATCTTGGCTTGTGCAGCTATACGGGAATTGGCAGACTGAGCACCGGAACTGAAATTAGAGATTTTCAATTTTCCCAAGACGGCAAAACCCTTTCCTGTACCGTGGAGCTCAATCAACCGATCTATACCGGTATCGGGACGGATTCCATGGCGTTGGCGCATGAGGCAGGAATCTATCATATATCCATTGATGTGGAAATTGGTAGCGCCCAGGCTGTCAAACAATAAAAAGTATAAACCGGAGCCGGAAGCTCAATTAGAGCTTCCGGCTATTTTTTGTAATATTTTTGAAAATCTGTTGCATTTTCTTGCCAAAATTCGTTATATGAAGTGAACTAGAAAAGTGCTTTTCTATCATACTGAGAGGATTCATTTCTCTTGCCAATAAAGGACGAAGGTGATTCCAATGTGGTAAATAAAATTATTGGGGCTACACACAGAGAAGTTGAGGAGACTACACATCAACACAAATACTGTTAAAGTGGGGGAAGTAAAATGAAGAAGAAAATTTCTGTATTTCTGGCATTGGCACTTATTTTCAGCATGTTGGTTCCGAGTTTTGCCGTTTCGATTTCGGAAACTGACATTTCTACTACGGCGGTTTCATTCTCTGACCCGCCTCAAGGGTTGCTCCTTTTTGTCGGCTATGATTCCATTAATGCGTCTACCTCATATCCAGACTACACCATCGATGATCTCACTGCACTTTCAAAGTATACAAACGAGTTTGTGCTTCTGTCCGGAAACACACCCTATAATACTTACGGCACATCGAAAACTCAAATTGTTTCTGAGACTGATATTAACAATTTGAGTACCAGTCTGATAAACAATGCTGGTGATTTGGCGCAAATCAAAGAAGACTATCTATTCCTTCTTAATGGAGGTACAATTCAGACGGCAAGTAACCTCTCTGTAATGACAGAGGATGGTGACCAGATTGGCCTGTCTCCGTACATTAGTGAGATTGATACCCATTTGGATCCGAATCTGTATAAGGATAAAGGGGTTTCCCCTGCGGCCACAGTGACCAGACCTCCGATTTCTAAAGATCTTACATTGGATTCCTTGGCGGATGATGTGGTAGCCTTGGTAGAGAAAATTGTTTCCGTAAATTCGAATGCCGTTATTTGGTTGCCATTTCCTCTAATTGAATTTCCATCTTTCAGCGAAAAGTATGTTGCACCTTTTACTACATACATGAACAACCTTAAGACCAAGCTCAGTAGAAACATTTGGAACAATAATATTCGTGGATTTTATTGGACCACGGAGGCAGTTCAGCAGTACTATATGCCCTTCAATTATAACCAGGCATCCACCGGCTTCAACAACCCTATGGTTAAGGCAATGATGTCTATGGATACAAAGGTGACCCAAGCTGGGAAACAGATGCTTTGGATCCCTTACTATGCCGACAAGGCTCCTGAAACCCTTCAGCGTATGGGGTATACGGTTAATAGAACCACCATTTTCGACTATGCTATGCTTCAGCCTGGTTACTATTTTGATCCCGACAGATCTGCAAATCTTAGTAGCATCGTAAACTGTATTAAGAAAAATGCCGTTTGCAAACCTGGTACCACGACTCTCTATGGATCGACGAAGATTGCTGGTGGTGCGACGGTTTCCTATGAAATGGAGCTTGACGCTGCTGTTTCTACGCAGGAATGTAATGACAGATACTACTTATACACATACTACTTTGGAAATTATAAAAATAAACCCTTTATGGTCTATGCTGGTGATAAAACATCTACCATGAGTGGATATGTTCAGTTGTTATTGAAGTCTTGGTTTGATGGTGCTTCGTCCAAATCTTTCTACTCTTTGGATGAATACCGTAAATTTGTAAAGGAATAAGCTTTGGGGTACATCTGGGGGCGTAAGCCCCAGATGTATTTTCGATTTTTCATTTGAGTTGGAGGAATCTATATGAGGTCAAAATTAGGGCGCATGGTTGCTCTTGTTGCCGCATTGACAACTGCATTACCCAACATTTCAAAAGTTGCTCTTGCCACAGATATTTCTTCAGATATTCCACCCGCAGTCTATTGGTTAGATGGGGATTATGAAATCGCTAAATATATGGGCAATGGTGTGGTTTATGCGGGAAAACAGTATAGGTTAACTGCCAAAAACGGATTAAAAGGAACTCATGTAACTATTATCAATCTTAATAGCGAGATCATTTTCCCAACCGATGAGGCACCTTGGTTGGCTGAATATTTCTTTGGGGACTACATCCTGACCCGGCAGGCTGATAAATTTGGTCTCCTTGACCGTTTCGGAAATATTGCTGTTCCAGCGATATACAATACGGAAAAAGAGGCTTGGGAACAAGTCAATATTGATTCCACGTTGGGCACCGATCCTTCATATTCCCCGGAACCCAACATTGTATATATCGAGGCTCCTGACTCCAGTGAAACAGGGCTTTTGTACGGCTTTGAGGATGATAAAGGGAATCTCCTGGTCGACTATCAATTTGATGACGCCATGCCTTTTAGTGGACACAACTACACACGTGTTAACAAAGAGGGGCGCTGTGGCCTGTTGAAAAACCCACTCATGGCAGAGGTAACGAGCGATTGGGCAAAAAAGGAAGTAGCTGCTGCGGCCACAATGGGGCTTATACCATCTCGTTGCGCTGGATATTACACATTTGAGATCACAAGATCGCAGATGGCGGCGCTGTTGGTACAATATTGTGAGTTAGTGCAGGGACATGAATTGCTGCTTCCGACAGAACATCCCTTCACGGATACAAGCGATACCTATATAGAAAAGGCTTATGCGGAGGGCATTGTTCAAGGTTTGGGTGATGGGATTTTTGCGCCGGACAAAGTTGTCACCCGCGAGCAACTTGCCACGATGCTTTACCGTACAATTACTAAAATAAATCCCGGCTGGGCAGACACCGTTTTGGTACCGGATGGCTATGAGGATTTTGACACTATTTCTGATTGGGCAAAGGAAGCAGTCTCTGCGTTGATCGGCAAAAAAGTAATAAATGGAGTCTCAGCTACGCGAATCTCTCCAAAATCCTATTGCTCCACAGAGCAGGCCATTGCGCTGGTATACCGCCTTGTTGCGGCCTCCAAATAGAACACTTATGTACCAAAACATTCACCAGATATAATGGGCAAAAGAAAGGATGATAAAAACGAAGAAGAATATTTGCGGATTGCTGGCATTTGCGCTTTCAACCCTGATTTGCAATGAAATAGAGTGCAAATAAAGTTGCTGGAAGTCCTCAATGGGACTTCCAGCAACTTTTTAGAAGAATTTTTTGAAAACCTATTCGTTAAACAAGATACGCTGTTAAATTTAATATATTTGTTGTTGGACTTATCTGGCCTATCTACAGCCAGAAATTCCATAACCATATATTTCATAGTGCCCGATGGGGTAGCTGTTCTCTCGGCAGCTATCCCCCGAGTTTCCCTCTATGGTATAAATGGTGGTCCCTTCTACCTTCTCCACAACTCCAACGTGATCTGGGCTGTTGTCCTGCCCCTCACTCTCATCATCCCAGTCAAAGAAAATGATATCGCCGGGACGTGGCTCATAGGAGTTGTCTTGCCATAGGCCCCGCCCTTGGAACCATGCCACTCCATCAGAACAGCTTGCGAATTTGGGAATCACTCCGGCGTTGATATATCCGCACTCGTTGGCGCACCAGCTGACAAAACAGGCGCACCAATCCACATGGGAATCGAAGCCGTACCAGCTCCAGTAAGGGTTGCCGCCCACATTCCCAAGCTGGGACAGGGCCACGGATACCATGTCACAATCTCCGGGACCACCCCCATAAAGCACGGCGGCCCAAAGTCCGTTGTTTTCTTCAGACAGTAGCTCCGAAAGCTGGGCAAGCTGCTCCGAGTTGAAATGGAGCTGCCCAGCCATTTCATCGGCGGTCTTATGGCTGAGGGTGATATAAAGGGTAGTGAAGGTGGTAGTGACCTCCACTTCCACCATGTTCCCATGTCCATCATCCCGCAGCACAGTATCCGTACTGCTGTCCGTTTCTGTCCATGAGGAGATGGTATTCATTTGCCAGAATATGTCCCGGAGAAGTGCTTTTCTGGAATCATCCATAGAGGCTACCTCCTGGGCGTTGTCCGGGTCCGTGGCGGTCTTTACGGCATAGACAGCCAACACCTCTTTCCACACAGTACGGGAACCGGACATTTCCAATGCGTCATAGGAGGTGCTGACCTTAATGGTATCAATTCGGGCCTGATAGTCCTCATTGATCTCTTGTACCGCCGTCTGCATGGTCTGCCCACTTCCACTGTCCTCCCTGGAGAAGAAAATCCCAAAGGGGGAAGCTGCGATAAGTCCAATCAGGCAAACAAAGACAAGGACGAAAACGGCGACCCAGCCACCGGCGATTATGGCAGAAGCAAGGGTTTGAGCGGCGGCAATTATCCCTTTGATTGCTGAAGCCGCCGCCTTTACTCCCCATGCTGTAGTTTTTGCAGAGGCTTTGGCTGTCTGGGCCGCTGCCCTTGCCGCTTTTGTCGAAGCCTGAACAGATTTTCCCGTGGCTTTTACAGACCGCTCCGTGGTCTTGATTGCAGTCTTTGCCGTGTGTTGGGCAGTCTTGACCGTTTTTTTGGGGGCTTTGATACCTTGCCTTTCTCGGTCTATGGTCTTGATCCCTTGGTGGGCATGGTCAACGGTCTTGATACTGTGGTGAATATCCTCTGTGGAGCAGTGAGAGCGGCCCGCCGCTTTTTTTATGTTCCATTGTCGGACCTGCTTGGTGGTTGCGGACGGAGCTTGGGTTCTGGATGAGAAAGGTTGAGACGGCTTGGACGAGCCGGTCCGCCCAGTCTGAGAACTTCCACCACTCGGAAGAGGGGAGGACGGATAAGTGGGGCCATCAGTGTCGGGCCGGGGAAGGAGGCTTACCACCCGCTCCTTTGCAGAGTGAAGACCACGCTTCATCTGGCGTGTAGTCTGGGTCATTCCTTCTTGGGCAATACCCTCTGCACCTTGGCTTACCTGATCGGCAGCGTATTCTTCCGGGGTATCCTCATTGGCCCGACTGCCACGCTGGGCTTTGGACTTGGTGTGAAGGTATGCCCGCCGCATACGCTCCCCGGCGGAGAGGACATTATTGACGGCATTACCGCTCCTTTTTGCGGTATCTCTTGTCTTGATCCTCGCCACCCGGTTCACCTCCAAACACGCCCTCACCGGGCTTGGTGGTCATCAGCTTATAAAGCTGGGTATCCTTCGGGAAGCGGTTGATAAAAGGCACCAGGGTACTGCCATACTTGATAAGGCCGCACCCAGCGTCAGCGTTGGTGATATAGCTCATCTGCTCTCTGGAGATATTCAAGAGTCGGGCCAGCTTCTCCCGGTCTCTGGCTGCCTGATTGAGCATGACAACAAACTCCGAGTTGGAAAGCATGGTGCTGGCCTGCACGGAGTCCAGAAGATACTCCACATTCTGGGTAATGGCCGTGGGGAAGGCATTGCGTTTGCGGAACTGCCGCCACGAAGAATTGAAGAAGTTGCCGCTGTTCTCATGCTCAAACACCACATGGAACTCGTCAATAAAGACATGGGTGCGCTTGCCCTTCTTCCAATTCAATGTGACACGGTTGAGCATGGTGTCGGTGATGACCAGCAGACCGGCAGGCTTCAACTGCTCCCCCAAAGAGTGGATATTGAACACCACCACCCGCTTGTCCAGATCCACCGTGCTGGCATGACCAAACACATCCAAAGAGCCGGTGGTATATAGCTCCAAGGCAAGGGCGATCTCCTTTGCTTGGGGTTCCGGCTGCTCCAGCAACTTTTCCCGTAGGGTGCAGAGGGTGGGTACAGAGCCATTCTGGGCCGCTTCCTGATACACCATCCCCGTACACCGGTCAATGATGGACTTGTGCTGCGGCCCCACGCCGTTCTTGTCGATCTGCTCCACCAGAGACATGATAAACTGGGACTTTTCCACGATGGGGTTGTTTTCGCCGTAACCCTCCACCATATACATAGCATTGAGCCGGTCTTTACCTCCAGCAGACACATTGATAACTGCCCCTAAGTCGCTTCCCATTGCCTCAACCAAGGGGGTAAATTCATTTTCGGGATCGCAAATCAGGATGTCATCATCTGTGTTCAACATAAGAAAAGCGATAAGCTCCTTTGCGGAAAAGGATTTCCCGGAGCCGGGGACACCAAGAAGGAAGGCCGACTGATTCAACAGGTTTTCCTTATTGCACATAATGAGATTGTGGGAGATGGCGTTTTCCCCGAAGTAGATACCTCCCTGATCCTGTATTTCCTGCACTTTGAAGGGCATAAACACAGCCAGAGATTCGGTGGTGAGGGTACGGAAGGCATCAATCTTCCGAGTGCCGATGGGAAGAACGGTATTGAGGCCGTCAAGCTGCTGAAATTTCAATGTGGCAAGCTGGCACATATTTTTCCGGGCTATGGCCTGTATCACCTCGGTATCGCTCTGGAGCTGTTTCCAGCTATCCGCAGTCAGAACCAGAGTGAGGACAGCAAACATCATCCGCTGGTCACGGGTGGTTAGATCCTCCAGAAACTCCTTGCTCTCTTTGCGTTGCAATTCCATGTCATAGGGGACGATGGCAGAAAAGTTGTTGTTGGCGTTCTGGCGGCGCTGCCAGTTGGTGATATTGGTCTCCACCCCCAGCAAACGATTCTCAACCTCCCGTACCGCTTCATCGGTGGGAATGGGGATCACATCAATGGACAACATCATATTGCGGTTGAGGTCGGTCAACTCAGTTACCATGCTATCCTTGATATAAGAGGCGTAGTCTTTGAGAAACAGCACCCGGCAGAACTTCTCGCCCAGCTTCAGATGGTCGCTGAATTTCTCCATACTGTCCGGGCAAATGTAGTCCCGGACATCGTGGCCCTTTTGCATCATGTCATGGGGGTCAAAGTGGAAGTTCCCCTCCTCGCCTTGGCGGTAGAAGTCATGGAGTACCCGCAAACGCTCGGCAGCGTCCAACTCCACACACTTAGAGCCGAGGGTGGCAAAACGGGCCGTCAGGTCTGCACCTACACGGAAGAAGTAGGAGCGGGCCTCCTCAATGTCCTTCTTTGCCACGGTGATGGTGACATACTTCTCCTGCATGATCCCATTGGCACCGGTGGCCTTGTCCAGCAGCATTTGATTGTACTCCTTGCGGTACACATCCCGCTGGTCGCCCCGCATGGGCATGAGGATGGACTGTTCAAAGTTGGCCTTATTGAGCCGCCGATTGTTGATAGTCAGCTTGGTAGTAGCCCCGCTGTCCAGACTGTTCAACAGCTCGGAGTAGGCCAGGAACATAGCCTCCTTATCCTCACGGGAGGCCACCAGATAATTGATATCACTGAATTTGTAGGTGCGGGAAAACTTGGCACCCACCTGAAAAATGCCGTCCGGCCAAATCCGGCGAATGGGAATAATATCCTGCACCTTGTGAGGGACGGTGTACCGTTCCTCATCCTGCTTCACCACGGTTTTCAAGGTCTTAATCATGGGCTTTTAATCCCTCCTTTTCATGGGCGGCGATGGAGTCTTTCAGGGCCTCATAGTAGATGTTGGTGGGGACGCATTTAAGCTGGCGGGGCTCCAACAGTTCCGAGCGAAGCCATACCCACAGGAATTTCTCGGCGGTCATACCGTGGTAGCTGATAAAACCCAGCGCCGCAAAAGGAGCGGCCCCCAGAATACACATCCACGATACGGTTTCTGTACCTACATACGGCTTTAGGATAAAGTACAGCCCCACGGCTACCGCAATGGCCAACAAAGCGAAAACGGACTGTCTCATAGACAGTCCGAAAAACATGGATTCTGCGTAGTTGCGGATCTCCCGATTGATTTTTACTTCCAATCAAGGCACCTCCTTTTCCCACTCCTGACTTTTGGGCGGTTCCTTCCTGAAAGTGAACTTATCATGCGGTGTCATTACATCCATATCATCTCTCCCAGTCGTCATGTTTTTTCGGTTCTCGTGTGACCTGCCGCACTTCGCCAGGGAGAATATAAGCTTTGCCGTCCCGGATAGTAATGTGGGTATCGTAACCCATAATTTTTAGGGCTTTACGGACTTGCAGAGTGTATTCCTCCTGAGGTTGGCAGACACCAATCGTCATAAATATCTGGAAATCACCGTACCACGGTTCATCGTGGAAATTGTCAGGACGAAAGAAAATATCCCTCCTGATCTCATCGATGGGCTTTGCCATTAACTCCCGGTATTTGTTTTCAAAGCTCATAAAGCAAACCTCCTATCGTTCCATCCCGCTCTTTTCCCTGGGGAGCTTTTGCTGGGAAAGGTAGGGGATAAATTCTTCCTCGCCTTCAATTAGGCTGAACTCTGATCGTAAGAATGGGTGTGTTTCCAGCTTTTGATATTGACGAATCATATCAATAGCATTATCCCTTGTGGCGGTGCTACCCTCCTGTTTGCCATTCCTAAAAACATAAAAACGATGCATTTCACTTTGCCTCCCTTATAGTCCCATCATTTCCCGCACCACCCGGTCTGCCATCTTGACCGTACCGACGAGGACCAGCATATTGAACACCAACTCCCCGATATAGCTCCAGACCATCGTGACCGCTGCAGCGTTGGGGTCAACGATGGGCGGCGATGCGGCAAAGAGAGAGAAAATAATACAGCCCAGCACGATAATGGCCCCCTCTAAACAGACGGCAGCGTAGGACTTGATAAAACTCTTGCCTACATTCTGGCTGGGCTCCCCGGCAAAGGAGGCCAGGGTGATGGGCGCAATGGCCGTGTAGAGATACAGCTTGAAAAAGCGTCCATACACGGTCATTATCATCACAAAGGACAGTACCGTAATCAGAAGGCCGCCAATCAGGGTGACGGCCCACAGCGGGACACTCTCAAAGAAGCCACAGCTTTCTACGGCGGTGACGATCTCCGAGGGCAGTACCATTTGTTGAGCCGCCCCGAAACCGGCGGAGGCCATAATGGTGGAGATTGTTCCTTGGATGATATTAAACAGGGCCATCATCAAGTCTAATCCATAGGTCACGGCTCCTTTGGCAAGAACAAAGCGGACAAAGAGTTTCAGAGCGGTTTCTGGGCGTTTGGTTTCTGCCAGGGAGCCACAGGTGCGCATAACACCCACCACAAAGAAAAGAACTAACAGGGCAAAGCCAACGGCCTGTAATGCCCCGTGGATGGTGGTAATGACGCTCCAGATAGACCCGCCCTTGAAGTCCTCTGGGCTTTGAGAAATGAGCTGCCATATTTCTGCGAGTTTGCTATTCCATGTGTCAAGAGCATTTTCAAGGTTTTGCACAACCCAGTTATCCGACATACAAAGCACCTCCTTTTAGGGACAGGCTCGTAAAGACGGGCCTGCCCCTGTTTTGTTCGGATAACGGGAAGGGTCAGCCGGTGATAAGGGTCAGAATCTCCTTGGTGAAGGTGATAATGATACCGCCCGCCAAGGTGAGGAAGCCGTTGCTCCGCTGGCTGGGGTCGTGGCTTTGGAGGGAGAGACCTACTTGGACGATCCCCCAGCCCAAAAGGATAAGGCCGACCGCACGAATCAGCCCAAAAATGAAATCGGACAGATTGTTGATTACCTGCAAAGGATCACCAGCGGCAAAGGCCGTCATGGAACAGCAGCCCAGCAGGGTCAGCGCCATAACGATAGTGCAGTAGCGACGGAAGCCACGCTTGACCTTTCCCGGTACAGGCAGCTTGGCCGTGTTCTTTTCGTTCTTCATAGAAAAGTCCTCCTTCAGTCTAAATGAAAAAGAGCCTCTATCTCGTCGTTGGATAGAAGCTCAAAGGTGTTGAGTTCGGCGGCGTCCAACTCCGGTTGTTGGGCCGGGAGTACATCGCCAAAAGAAATGGTGGCGCTGGCGTGGTCGGTTTTGCCATGCTCATAGGGTTTGGCTTTCCCATCCGTGGTCAGAGCCACATTGGGATGTTTCAATATGTCATACTTCTCATCCATAATGGGACGCTCCCCCCGGATAAAGAGGAGGGCAAAGCGGTTGTCCAGCATCCGCACCTCGTCTGGGGTCAGCAATTCCCGCCCCGTGATCTGGTAGTTGGTGGAATAACTGCCGCTGCGCCCGGTGGACTTGCCGTAGGTGTTGGTGTCAATAGTGGCTTTGCCCAGATAGGATTCTGAGATCAGCTTGTGGGTGCTGGTCTCGTTGCCGCCCAGGTAGAGCAGTTCATCACAGTTGCCCAAGATACTTTCCCACTGCTTTTCAAACAGGGTTTTGAGCTGGGCAATATTCTGGAGGATGATAGACACACTGATATTCCGGGAGCGCATGGTGGCCAGTATTTTATCAAAGTCATCCGGGAGACTCACGTTGGCAAACTCGTCCATTAAGAAATGGACTGCCACGGGAAGACTGCCACCATACTTGTGGTCGGCAAGGGAGAAAAGCTGTTGGAAAAGCTGGGTATAGAGGATGGACACCAGAAAATTGAAACTGGTGTCGTTATCGGGGATCAGGGCAAAGAGGGCCACTTTCTTTTCCCCCATGCTGGACAAGTCCAGCTCATCGGTAGCGGTCAGGGCTGACAGAGAGGGCAGATTGAATTTCTCCAGTCTTGCCGCCAAGGTGACTTGGATGGATTTCAGGGTCTTTGCACTGCCGGAGTGATAGTTCCGGTAATACTTCACGGCAATATGGTCTGCATCCCGCATTTCCAGCCGCTCAAACAGTTCGTCCAGTGGAGATTGATAACTGTCATCGTCCTCCCGCACCTCGCCATAGCGCAGCATTTCCATCACCATGGGAAAGTTTTGCTCCTCCATAGGAGCTTCGTGGTAGAGGTAAAATATCAGCGCCATCAGGAGCATACTTGCCGCCGTGTCCCAGAAGGGGTCTTGGGCCTGACTGCCCTTGGGTGTGGTGGCCTTAAAGAGATTTGTCACCAACCTCTGCACATCGTTGTCATCCCGCAGGTACACGAAGGGGTTATAGCAAAAACTCTTTTCCATATTGAGAAGGTCCAGGACCCGCACATCATAGCCCTTTTGCTCCAGTAAATAGCCGGTGTCCCGCAGCAATTCTCCTTTGGGATCAAGCGAAACCAGAGATACACTGGAGGATTGCATGAGGTTTGGTTTTGCATAGAACCGGGTTTTTCCGGCTCCACTTCCTCCAATAACCACGGTGTTGAGATTGCGCCGGTGCTTTCTGGTCTCCAGCCCCATACGGACATTCTGGGTGAACAGCCTGTTTTCCTCCGGGTTCTTGCTTCGGTACTTTCGGCATATCGCTCTGGCGTCGCCCCATCTGGCGGAGCCGTGTTCCTCGCCACGGCGATAGTTGCGCCGAGAAGAAAAGTAGACCCCAAGGCCCAGCCCATAAGCGCATAAAAAAAGGAGGACAGTTTTTAAGCTGCCCTCGCAAAGCGTGATGTGAAAGGGGTGATTCATGGCGGCGGGAAAGGCCATGATGATCCGGGGGAGGCCCCCCGGCACAGCCGGGGCTATGAGAAGCCCCAGCCATGCCGCAGGGATGGCCCCCAGCAGGCAGAGAAGAATACAGGTGTTTTTATCTTGTCTCATCCCGGCACCGTACTTTCCTGGTGGGGGCGTCAATGGTTTTTAGCAAAACTTCATCCACAATGTCTGTGGGGCGGTCTTCCTCTATCAAATCATTCCGCATACCATTGAGGGCATTGACCAACACCCCATGTTCGTATTTGTCCAGTTCCAAAACACGCCGTTCCTGCTTTTCCATTGATTATCGCTCCTGTTCCTTGGTTTTGGCCTCCTGCTCTCTGGCCTGTTCCAGCACCCGGTACATCCGGGAGGAAATCTCATGGGCGGTGTCACGGATCTCGCTCAGTACAGCTCGGATACCCCTGGCATCCATATCGCTGAACTCGGCAGGGGCCTTGGTGAAGTTGTAGTTACTCACATCCATGCCATACTTCTTCCCCAGAAGATAGGAAACGCAGTAGGAAGTGAACGCCGCCCGGTCCGGGTCGTAGTTCTTATTGGCGGCGGCGATCTCCGCACGGGCCAGAGCCACAGACACGAAGCGGAACAGGTCGGGAGCCGCCGTGTTCCGCCGCACAAAGATGGTCTGCTGCTGGTGGTCGTAGGTGGCGACAGCGTTCCCCGCCAGCTCATCCACCAACCGGATGGGTACGGGCGGGTTGTTGATAAGGGCCTTCAGCAAAAGTCGGTCATCCACCTTGGGAGCGTCGTTGCGCTTGGCCCTTGCGGTGGTCTGGGAAATGTCAAAGACCTTTTTCACGTTCCAGGAGGTGGCGATGGAGCTGTCATCCCGCTCATAAGCCCCGCCGGGTTCCAGGATGCAGATGCCCTCGGAGTCCCGCTTGATATGAGCACCACGCTCCTTCCAAGAATCAAAATCCATGATTCTGGTGGCGTTGGGCATTTGGTACATGATCAGGAGGGCGTTGGTGGCAGAGTAGCGGTCAAAGCGGGACTGCACATCCAGATACGCCTGAAACTTGCCGGGGTCATCGGCCACCTGCTGGGCGGTGGCATCGGCCCAGGAGTAAACCTCCTGCCGCTCCTCCTGCTTCATTTTGCCCCACGCTTCCTTATCAAAAGGCTTTCCCACGGCTGTCTGCTGGGGGGCTTGGGCTTCAAACAAATTGTCAAAATCACTCATGAATTACTTCTCCTTTACAGTTTTCTTTTTGCCCTTTTTCTTGGGCTGCTGGTACTGGGGAGACTTGGCGGCTTTCTTCTTGGGCGGTTCCGGCTCCTGCTGGGCAGTCTCTTTCGCCTTCTGCTGCGCTTGGATTTCCCGCAATTCCTGACGGACGGAGGGACGCTGTTCAACGCCCTCAATACCCTTGTCGGCTTTGCTGAGCGGCTCGGAGGTAGGCTCGGACGGAGGGGATTTTTCCGCCTGAGCCTCCTTGGGGTTTTCGCTGGGTTCCTCCTCTTGGGCAGGGATGCCCAACATTTCGTCCAGCAGTTTTTCGTCGTCACCGGTATCAGGAGCGTCCTGCTCCTGCTCGGTCTTGGTAGCCGCTTTGGTCTTTTCGATCTCGCTCTTGATAGAGGCGGCGTCAACCGTGGCCAGCTTGAACCGCTCCACGATCCGATTGATTTTGGATGCGTCCTCGGCCCGCACCATCAAATCCACCATGCCATCGTCAGAGCGGCCCTTGCCCCGGAGGGCGCAGTAGACCACGCCATACCGTTTGGCCTCCTTCGCAAACTGCCGCAGGTGTTCTTCACTGATGGTAAAGACCTTCAGCTCCTTGCCGCTTTTCAGCATGGCGGAAAGCCGCTGGTGGCCTTTGGTCTTGGAATGATCCCGGTTCTTAAACATAGCGTAGAGGGCGGCGGCAATATTCTTTGCTGCCGCTCCGGTGAGTTTCAGGGCCACTTCCGTTCCTTCAAGGCTCAACCGCACGACCTGCTCCGCTGCGTCGCCTGAACTGTTCATCTTGGCTGTTCTCCTTTCTTACGTTCTCGTCCTTGCGGACGGCTTTCAGCTTCTCCAGCATAATGCCGGAGCGTTGGGCTATATCGTCACATAGGGCTATCTCCCTTTTCAGGGCATACAGCCTTTTGGAGAGGACAGAGATTTCCGCTTTGACTTCAGCGGTCTTGCCTTCGTCGGATTTCACTGCCACCGTGCGCTGGAGCTTGTAGAGCTGCTTTCGGCTGGCGGCGACGGTCTGGGCCTCTTTGTCCACCCCAGCCCGATACGCCAAAAGGTCTTGGGCGGTATCAATGTGGTGGCTCACCAGCAGGCGGGTTTCCTGCGTGATGTTGTCCAGCTTCAGTAAATCTTCCCGTAGCAGGAAATGGAGCCTTTTTCGGCTGGGTGGTCTGTCCTTGGGGAAGATCCCCAGAAGGTAGCAATAGTGGAAATAAAGCGCCCGGAAGCCAGTGGCTTTCCGGGTTGGTTTCATACTGCCATATACTTGATATTTCCGGGAGGGGGATTTGGATTCCAGCATGGGGCGTTGGGTCTTGCTCTGCTCCAAAATGCGGCGACGAATCCCATCCAAAGAATAGTCCTCACCAAAGTTCCGCATCAACCGGACAAACCGTTCCTTACCGGGAGGGCGGACGGAGATGTCCTTGCCTATCTTGACGGCATAGCCCTTTTCCCTCAGAGCGTCAAAAAACTGCCGCTCAGTCATGGACTGGCGGATGGCTTCATCCACATCAGAGCGGACAAGCCCTTTCCAGGTGGGTCGGCCTTCTTGGTCTGCCCTCCACTCGCCGTAGTCTTTACCTGTCCCCCGTTGGGGAGACGGAATCACAGACAGGCCATACTCCCGGCAGAGGGCGTCCGAGATCTTCCGCATTTCGGAGTAGTCCTTTTTGGTCCGGTGGTACTTGATACCGTCCACGAAGGACACAGTATTCAGGACAAAGTGGTTGTGCAGATGGCTTTCCTTGTCCAGATGGGTCGCCACCAAAACTTGGTAGCTATCTCCCCATAGCTGCTCTGCCAGCTTGACCCCAATTTTATGGGCCAGCTCTGGAGTGGCTTCCCCAGGAGCGAAGGACTGATAGCCATGGTAGGCTACGGTTCCTTTTTCTTTCCCAAACCGCTTTTTGACCGCCATCATTTCCGCTCTGGCGGTACTGGGGTGACAGTTGACTCCGGAGACAAAGCTGTGGACAACAGCCGCTTGCTCATTGCCCGTCACTTGGGTCTTTTCCTCATTGACGGCATACTCAATGACATCATCAAGGCTCTGGGCCTGTTGGCTGGTCATGCCCTCCTTTTCAAAAAATGCGGGGTTGGTTGTTTTGTCCGGGTTCTCCACATAGATGACCACCTTGCCCAGCCAGCCCTTTACCCGCCAGATAGAAGTGGTAGCCATAGCGTTACTTTGTCATGGGCTGGGGCAGGACCACCGCCTCGGTGATTTTCTTCACCGCCGCCTCAAACTCCCGCACGGCCCCGTCATACCGCTGGACATCAATGACATTCAGCACATGGGCTTTCTGGGCCACCTGGTTCAGACTGTTGCCGATGTGGTACAGCTCTCTCATCATATTGAAGTAGTCCGGGGGCGGGGCCTCACGGGGGATACTGCCGCCAATGAGATGGCGCAGATAGCACTCTCTGGACAAGCGGCTTTTCTTCACCCGCTTGTTGAGAGATTCCGCTTCTTTGCGGTTCAGCCGCACCTTGATTTCAATGGTTCTCTTATCCATTGGATTCCTCCATTCATTAGGGGTTACAGGGGGCCATGCCCCCTGTCAAGCTGCCGTTTGTCCCCAAACGGCGATGCTTGCTGGTATCATGCATACAGTTTGCCCTTGTGGGCAAACAGAAAGGGCCACCAGCCGAAAAAGAAAGAGCCAACTGAACTTTCGTCAGTCGGCTCTTTCCTTATCGTATGCCTTTGTCCTTTTGCTTTTCTGCTCGTTCAATTTGTTTGGCCCAGGTCTTTTCCGTTTGCGCCTGAAGGAACGTCCGCAACGGGGCCAGTTCCTGCCGACTGTCCCAAGCCTCCAGTGCCTCATAGTAATCCCGACGGTCCTCCTCGTGGATAATGATGGGAGGATGGCCGTGAAGAACCAGCAGATAGTTCATGGCCAGTCTGCCCACTCTGCCGTTTCCGTCCGCAAAGGGGTGGATGTTCTCAAATTTGGCGTGAAAGTAAGCCGCCGCTGTCAGGATATCCTCCGGGGCAATGTCCCGCAACTCCTCCAACAGCTCTGCCATTTCCTCCGCCACATCTTCCGGGGCGGCACCCACTTCCTCTTTCCCTGTCACATAGTCATGATGCTTGTATTCGCCGGGGCGTTCTCCAAGCTGCCAGCGGCGGGTGTCATAGGTGCCGTGGGTCAGTTGAAGCTGAAATTCCCGGATCAGGGCATCATCCAAAGGACGTTTATCCTGAAAGGCGAGAAGGAACAGTTCATTGGCCTCTTTAGCGTTGCGGATTTCAAAAAGAGTCCGCAAATCGCCGGTGTAAGAAGTAACACCGTCATGCTCAAAGACCTCTCTGGTGTCGTGGTAGGTGACCTTTTCGTTTTCGATTTTTCCGGAGTGGTAGGCAAAAGCAATGCTGTGGCCGTTCAGAGCTTCGGCCAGCTCTGCGTCCGTCTGTACGTTCTTGTGTTTCCACAGCATAACAGCCTTCTCATAGTTGCTCATGGGACCCCTCCTGTCCTTGATAGGGGTATTATACCACAGGATCGCTCTCTTGCGGAAAGAAATTTTAGTCCTTCAGTGCTTTTAACGCTCTCGTACCTTCTCCTGGTTCAAAAGTGCTTTGGCTTTTTCTACCTCGTCAACCGTCATATAGCACCGCTCAATTTTCCAACCGTCAGCGCCCCCGTGCTCATCGGCCATATAGAGGTCCAGCCTTACGCAAGGGTCAGAACCGTCAAGGGCAGAGGCGAAGATGGAGTAGCCGCCCATATTTGGCCGATAGGCTTTGTTATCGCTTGTGACCACATAGGTTCGGCTTTCCAACGAATACTCTTTGTCAAAGCTGGTCTGGGAGAACACGATATAACCGGTCAGGTGCTGGCCGACTCGTTCCGCTGCATAGAAATAGCGTCTCATCATCTGATAAGATAGATCGACCTCTTTGCTCAGCGTACATACACCGCCTTTCTTTGATAAATCCCCAGCCACATTTTGAGGGTGTCATTGTAGTCCTTGCCCTGGGGGGCTAATTCCACTGTCACCGTGTACTTCTCCGGTAAAATAGCTTTGAGTGTTGCTGCTGCCAGGCGTCCGGCATAGTCATTGTCCAGCCGGAGGACGATGGTTGTAATTTCCGGATGATCGGCAAGGTACTGGTTCAGAGCCAGGGGCATACTGCTTTCCTGAATCTCCTTTTTGGGGGAGTAGACCCCGGCAAGGGACAGCAGGTGGTCTCTCCGCCAGTCCCGGCCATCCTGCTTTTCCATTGTGGCGTAGGAAAGGAGGTCAACGGCACTCTCAAATAGGTGAAGGATATGGCTGGTCTTGGCGGGGACACTAAAAGAAAACCGTTTGTCGCTGCCAGTGGCCTCACCCTTAAAACCGGAAACGATACCCCGCAGGTTGGCATATCGGGCTTTGCCGTATTTGTCCAACCCAAGAAACACCACATTGTGGTGAGGCGTACTCTCGTAGAGCCGCCCTGTCCGGATACAGAAGTCAATAATATCCGGGTCGATCCCGCGTCCGGTCAGATAATTGGTAGCATGGGTAGCGAATCGGCTGGCCGGAGGCAAAAGCAATGTCTTGGGCGGGGACTTTTTGGGTTCGGACATAAAAATAGGCGGCTGCACTGCCGCCTGTCCCATGATTTGCTCTACTGCTGCCGTGAAGGAAAGCCCCTGCACCTTAATGAGATAGTCCAACGCCGATTTGCCGCCGATACCACGGGAGAACCAACACCATTTACCGTTGGAGATTTTTAGGCTGTCGTGGGTACGGGTACAGTAAGTGTTTCCGCCAACCTTCACCAACTCGTTTGGTTCGTAGTGCTGAAGATAGGTCAGGAGGTCCATCTGTTTTGCTTTGGCAATCTGTTCCTGTGAGACATAGCCCATCTACCATACCTCCCGCTGACCCGGAGGCCAAGGCCAGTATTGCTGCTGGTTGCTCAGCTTGCTTTGCAGTTTCTTGTCTGCCATGGTACATCAACTCCTTTTTGAGATAGTAATAGCCGGGGAGACTTAATAGAATCTCCCCGGCTATGTATAAAGATTATGCGTTCAGTTTTCCAATAGCATAGACGGCAACTACAGCAACGGGGATTGATATAAACGCCACTGTTGCAGGCCAACCCTCAAGATGAAAGCTGATTTCTGTATTCCTTGCAAGCTCTGGGATGCCCAGAGCTGTATTTTCAATGTAGTTTTCCATAATTGTCATATTCTCCTTTCAAAAGTTCAAGTATCACTGAGTTCCGTCTTCTAATATGGAACGAATTTGATTGATCTTCTCTATTGCTTCAGGGTCGGATCTTTTAAGAAGTCTTGAAAAATCTGCAATCATTTCCATTCGTACAGCCAGAGATGGACTATCGTGGCCCATCTCTGCTCCAGATAGCTCAACATAGTTAAGAAGCCTCTTGCCCACAACATACTCGTCATATTTTCCGCCACAATATTTTAACAAATAAGCGGAAATTCCCCGGAGATGGTTTCCGAGCGAGAAAGATCCTACCCTATCTTCTGGAATTTTCACCTCAAGTACCACTTTGTCATCACCAAATGGAATTGGCTGTTGAAGCTGAACATCGTGCCTCGCATAAAGATTTAAGCTGGCGGCTTTAGCACCTTTACGAAGGTCCTGGATAGCATCTATGGCCTTCATTTTCGGATTTGCAAACTCGATTTGTACCATTTTAGACACAAGCATTGATAGCTCCTCCTGCGATAAAATATTATTTACGCAAGTAATATACCACTAAATCCCCTCTCTGTCAAACTCTTTTTGTAAATGACCATCAGAAGGGGGCATAGAGGATTTTTTGTTCTCGGTTATGTAGTGGGTGGCGCTGGCTGGCTACCAACGCCACCCTTCGTTACAGAGGATGACCGCTTTCTTGAGATACTATTTTGACGACACAACCTTGTGCTGCCATAGGTCATCGCTCTCGGAAAGAAACAACTTTTTCCGGTTCCATAGCCTCTTCATCTGGGCCATCCAGCAGAGTGTGGTCCTTCTGATCCATGTTGAGCAGGATGTTTAACTCCTTCAGCCGTGCTTCCTTTTCGGCCAGTTCGCTCTCCTTGGCAAAGGGGGTTGCCAGTTCCTGCTTGGCATTTTCAAGCTGGGTCCTATTTTCGGCCAGTTCAAACTGGGCGTGCTTTAGTTTATCCTCCAGATTACTCAGACTGTTGTCTATACGGGTTAGGTTGCCTAACATGTCAGCCCCCAGCACCGCCGTGTGGGAAAGAGCGCCCTTCAGAGTTACCCTGTACTCGTTCTGCACCGCATCATAAGCCAGAATAAGAGAAAAACCCCGGTACTGCCCCAGAGGGACGGCATCGGAGCCGGTCATTTTAGTGCAGGCATCCAGAATGGCTTTGCCTGCGGCCTCCTTGTCGGTGTAGGCTGTGCCGCTTATTTCTATCCCAACAAAGCCCTCCTGTGGCTTTGGATGGGCCGCAGCCAAAACAATATCCTGTTCATAGCCTGCAATTCGCTCTGTCAGTCGCTGGATCTCCGCAGGGTACTTCCGCAGTACCATTTCCTCCAACCCGTATTTCTGGCTGAGGTAGTTGGCTTTCAGTATATTGAGCTTACCCACTTCCATATCCAAATTGCACTTTTCAATGATAAGGGGGTTGCCGGTAGCCAGTGCCTTGATCTCAGAGTAGGAAAGGGCAGTCTCGTCCACATCGTCCGCAATTCGTACTGGGGCTTTGCTGGTCATGATCTGGGCGATAAACTTCTGCTTGTTCTCCACAAGCTGATAAAGATAGGCGTCAAAGGTTCCCTCGGTCACATAGCGGTAGATGTCCACCTCTGGGTTTTCGTTGCCCTGCCGCACGATACGGCCAAGGCGTTGGGCAAGGTCAGAGGGCCGCCAGGGGCAGTCCAGATCATGGAGGGCCACCAGCCGATCCTGGACATTGGTTCCGGCCCCCATCTTCTGGGTGCTGCCCATCAGGACCCGTACCTGCCCGGAACGAACACGGGCAAAGAGTTCCTTTTTCCGCACCTCAGTGTTAGCTTCGTGGATAAAAGAGATTTCCTCCTCCGGGATACCGGCCTCCATGAGTTTCTTTTTCAGATCGTCGTAGACATTGAAGCTACCGTCTCCTTTGGGGGTGGAAAGGTCACAAAAGACAAGCTGGGTGCTTCGCCGCTCCTTAGTCCTTTCCCATATCTGGTAGACATTCTGGGCGCACAAAGCCACTTTCCCATTGGAGTCATTAGCGGCGAGCGGGTTTATAAGCCGCATATCCAAGGCCAGCTTGCGCCCATCGTTGGTGATTTTCAGCATATTATCTATGCTGGGGTCAACCTCACGATTTCGTATCTTCTCGGCACGCTCCGCAAGGCCCTTTATCATTTCCTGCTGAAGTTCAGAAGGCTTGATAACCTCCGTGTGGAAGTTGGCCTTAGGAACGGGGAGTTGCAGCATATCAGCAGTCTGAATGTCCGCTATCTGTTTGAATGCGGACATCAACTCCGGGAGATTGAAGAACTTGGCAAAGCGAGTCTTGGCCCGGTAGCCAGTTCCTTCCGGGGAAAGTTCAATAGCAGTGATGGTTTCTCCAAAGTCGGAGGCCCAGTCGTCAAAGAAGGTCAGGTTCATTTCCTCCAGAGTGCTATATTGCAAATACCGCTGGATAGTATAAAGCTCCACCATGCTGTTGGAGATGGGAGTACCGGTGGCAAAAATCACGCCTCGCCCCCCGGTGATTTCATCCAGGTAGCGGCACTTCATAAAAAGGTCGCTGGACTTCTGGGCTTCGGTCTGGGCGATACCACCCACATTCCGCATCTTGGTGGCAAGGAAAAGGTTTTTGAAATAGTGACTTTCATCAATGAAAATGCGGTCAACGCCCAGTTCCTCAAAGGTCACAAGGTCATCTTTACGGCTCTGGTCGTTTAGCCTGTCCAGTCTGCCCTCCAGGGACTTCCTTGTACGTTCAAGCTGCTTGACCGTATATCGCTCGGCTTTGGCGGCTTTGGCTTCCTCGATGCTGTCCATAATCTGGTCAATTTGGCTTTCCAGAATGGCCCGCTGCCGTTCCGCAGACATGGGGATTTTCTCGAATTGGCTATGGCCTATAATGATGGCGTCATAATCTCCGGTGGCGATTCGTCCACAGAATTTCTTGCGGTTCTTGGTTTCAAAGTCCTTTTTGGTCGCCACCAAGATATTGGCGGAGGGATAGAGCTGAAGCCACTCCGCCGCCCACTGCTCCGTGATATGGTTCGGCACCACTACAAGAGACTTGGTACACAGGCCCAGTCGCTTCATCTCCATTGCCGCCGCTACCATTTCAAAGGTCTTACCCGCACCAACCTCATGGGCAAGCAGGGTATTTCCACCGTACATGATGTGGGCAATGGCATCGATCTGGTGCTTTCGCAGAGTAATTTCCGGGTTCATTCCGCCAAAAGTGATATGCTGGCCATCGTACTCACGGGGACGGACGGAGTTGAAGGTCTCGTTGTAGATGGCGCACAGCTTTTCCCGCCGGTCAATATCCTTCCACAGCCACTCGGCAAATTTTGACTTAATAAGCTCCTGCCGGTCCTGGGCGATAGCGGTCTCCTGCTTGTTCAGAACCGGTGTTTTGTTGCCATGTTCATCCTCCACATAGTCAAATACCCGCACATCCTTCTGATTAAGGGTCTGCTCCAGAATGTGATAGGCAGTCATGCGCTGGGAGCCATAGGTGGTGGTGACCTTGATATTGCCCCGGTCGGCATTTTTGTCCGTGATTGCCCACTGTCCGGAAGCCTGGGACCGTAGGATCTTGATTCGGTTTCGGGCATAGGGGCTGGTGCCAAACAATTCCTCCATAAACTGCTGGTAGACCTCCACCGGCACCCAGTTGGCCCCGATCCGCACACCGATCTCGGCGGCGGTCAGGTCCACCGGCTGTACCGCTTCCAGTGCCTCCACGTTCTTGGCAATCAGACCTTTCTTTTCGGCAGGTAAAGCCTCATAGAGCGTCTTTGCCATACGCAGCTTACGGCGGACGTTGCCGGAGAGGTATTCATCAGCAGAGACAAAGGGATAGGCTGTTATATTGGTATGGGCCAAAGCAGGAATATCTTCTGGCTTTTCGGAGCAGAAAATATCCCGAAAAATGACCCCTTCCAGTTCAGTGGCCAACTCTTCCTGGCTCTTGCCGGTCAGTTCCGCCATATACTCCATGTCCACCTTGGCCTTCTCGGAAATGGACACGGCCAGGGCTTCACTGGCAGTATCCACGCTGGTAACAGCCTCGTGGGGGCGGATGGTACGCTTGGTGAACATATCCGCTTTACGCTTCAGGTTGCCTTCCTCGTCCAAAACCTCCAAAGAACAGAGGAGGAAGTAGCTGGAATCCTCTCCAAAGGCAAGACTGTTCCCTCGACTGGAGAGTAGGCCGTATTTCCTGGTATAGCTGTCATAAAGGGAATTGAGCTGGGCCTGTTCTTTCTCTATGTTGTCATCCGGGTAGCCCTCAGTCTGGTACTCAATGAGCCGCCGTGTGCAATCCCGCAGGGCGATCATGCCCCGGATTCGGTTTTCTGCCGTGACGGATACCTCCACCGGGTACATCAGCGAATTTTCCCGGTAGTAGATCTTGCCGTCCACAATCGTGTAGCTGAAATTTCTGACGGCGGGATCGGCAGGGATGGAATTGTCCTCCTCATCCAGTTCCTCCACCTGATACTCGGAGATCTCGGCATGAAGGTTTTGAACGGCCTCCTGGAGCTGCTGGGACAGGTCCATATCCTCATAGGGCTTACACACGCTGTCCATCCCGAACCGGGTGGATTCCATTACCATCTCGCCCATGATCATTTCCGGGTGTTGGACAAAGTAGCTGTTCATGCGGATTCCGTTTTCATCGGTGTCCAGATGAACCCAATCCGGCACGATATCGGTCATGCGGTCCCGCTTCTGAAGGAAGATGATGTCGCTGGTCACTTCGGTTCCGGCGTTCTGCTTAAAAGCTGTCTCCGGCAGGCGAATTGCCCCTATCAGGTCAGCCCGCTGTGCCAGATATTTGCGAACAGCAGAGTTCTCCTTATCCAGTGTACCTTTGCTGGTGATAAAGGCAATGATCCCTCCGGGCCGCACCTTGTCCAGAGTCTTGCCGAAAAAGTAGTCGTGAATCAGCCAGTTGTTTTTGTCATACCGCTTGTCCCGCACCTTGAAATCCCCAAAAGGGACGTTGCCAATAGCCACATCAAAGAAGCTGTCCGGCATCTGCACTCGCTCAAAACCCTCCACGGCAATGCTGCTGTTCTGATAGAGCTGTTGGGCAATGCGCCCGGAAATGGAGTCCAACTCCACGCCGTACATTTTGCTCTCTGCCATACTTTCCGGGCGCATACCGATAAAGTTACCTATGCCGCAGGCAGGCTCCAGAATGTTTCCTCGCTGGAGGCCCATCTGTGATAGGGCTTGGTATATGGCCTGGATGATAACGGGGGAAGTGTAGAAGGCGGTCAGAGTGCTGGCCCTGGCAGCGGAATACTCCTCTGAATCCAACAGAGACTTCAATTCCTGATAGTGGCTGTGCCTCTCGTCAAAGCAGTCTGCAAGACCGCCCCAGCCCACATACCGGGAGAGGATGGCCTGTTCTTCCGGGGTAGCCAACCTGTCCTCTTTCTCAATATGCTTCAGGCAGCGGATAGCCGCAATGTTAGCGGCAAACTTTTCCGAGGGAGTGCCATGTCCCAGCAGAGGGTCTGTAATTTGGAAATCATGCCGCTGCTCGGCGGGGATCTCCGGATGGAGGGAAGAAAAAGCCACCCGCTCCCGTTTGGGTTTGGGTGGCGTAAGAGCCGCAGGCTCTTCCTTTTCAGCAGGTTTCTCTTCCTCGCTCTCTATCATTGCGGGTGCTGGGGATACTTCCGTATCAAGGGCAGGGGGAAGAATATCCTCCGGAAGCGGCATCGGGACATACTCTTTGCCAATGGTAGTCTTTATGACCTCTTTTCGGTAGTCCTCAGCCTGCCACTGGCTCGTAAATTCCTCGCTTACCCCGACCTCATCCACATAAACCCCATCTGTGGTCTCATCCCATACCGCATAGCCATTGTCTGTTTCCACCACGGAAAAACGGTTTTCATTGACCTTCTCCAGTTCACTTGTGGACAGGCTCACCAACTCATCCGAGTCCAGGTTGGTCAGTTCACCGTCTATCAGTTCAGATAGAGAGCCATATTGTCTTCGCTCAATCAGATTGCCAAAGACATAGCGGTCAATGGAGAAGTCCACCAGATCGGCGGTGACCTGGATCTCCAGCTCGGCATCTGTAACGGTGGAATAGGCGATTCCGATGTTTTGCAGGTCTTGAAAATCTGCCGGGTTATCATATTCTCTTTCACAAAAATCATTGATAAGCCGTTGAGCCTTTGCCATATCCGGGGCAGGGAAAGAAGAAAGCGTGCGCTCATTTCCCTTTATGCGGACAACCGCCACATCAAAGCCCTCACCACGCAGACGATCCACATACTGCTTCAAGGCGTGGGCCGGTACTCCACACATGGCAATACGATGCCCCTCCCCGGTGGTCCGGGTGGTAGGGGTGAGGCCCAAAATCTCTGCCACCACCATGGTATTGCTCCCCATGACCTCAAAAAAATCCCCCATTTGGTAAAGGACGATGGAATCCGGGAGAGAATCTTGAACATTGCGGTAGTCATTCCAGGGAGAGGAAACTTGGGTAGTGGCCTTTTCTTCTTCCGGTGCTTCTTTACGGTCTGTGGCTCCGCTGTTGGAGACAGGGGGAACCTCATGGGAAGGATGGTCAGCCAAGGGTAGAGGCTTCGGTTCTTTTTTCTCTCCAAACAGAGAGAATGTCCCATCCCGGAAGGCCGTGAGATATTCCAATCCTCTTTTCCTTTGCTGAGAGATATAGCTGTCGTCCAGAGGAGTTGCCTCCCACACTGGGAGCATGGCCTGATAGATCTCTTCCACTTTAGTTGGGTCGGTAAGCTGCTGTTCCAGATACTTTACGCCATCCCAAAATTCAAAACTTCTGGGGTATGGGCATGGAGTATCCTCTGAGACATGAGAAAAGAAAGTGTAGACTGCCCTTGCTATCTGGTTGCGCTCAAAGGCGGGAATTGCAGCCTGATCTTCATCCGAAAGAAATTTCCCCTGTTGGATCAAAGACGTAATTCGTTTCGCCACATCGTTCCAGGTTAGATCCACTTGGGCATAAGGTGCAGAAATACTCCCCCGGCTGAAAGAAAGGCTTTTGTAAGTGTAAGTCAGCCCTTTTCCATCCCAGTGGGAACCGCTGTACTCCCCATGATACCGCTTTAGATAGGTCATAAACTCTTTTTTATCCGGGGAACGGCAGTATTGAGAGTACACGTTCAGGCGATACTCCACTGGACCTTGGCAGATGATTACATCTATTTCATCATCGGAGATAAAAACACGCTGCTGAGGGTCGTAGTCCTCTGCAGCGGTAAAGACCACAGGTTCTCGCTGTAAATCTTCCAGAGACTTCAGCACTTTGTTTTTATAATGATGGCGGAAACGTAAGATGTCTGGATTTTCTTCCAGCGCAGTAAGGAAGTTCCGGTACTCCTCTGTGATTTGCCGCAAGATTTCCGGGCGAGTGAGTTGTTCCTGCAATATGGCCACCATTTCAGGAAAGCCACCTCTGGTGTCATATACGACTTTCAAGGAAGGTAAAAGCTGCTCCTGATAGGCACTATCCACATCCCGGTATATATACAGCAGTAAGTCCGAAAGTTGTTCCCGCTCATACAGGGGTGCTCGCACCAACTCATTCTTGGGCATATACCGTCCCAGGTCCAGAAGTTCCCGGATACGTTGGGCGGCTTGCTCCCAGGTAAGGAGCATGGCATCAGGGCGGTTGGCACGATTTCCTCCGGAGATCCGGATGCCTTCATCACTGGACCAGATGGAATACTGGCTATCATCCAGATAAAACCCTGCTCCATCCTGACCATAGTGCTGGGCCAGGAATCTGGCATTTTCCTCTGCCGGGTGGTCTTTCATGAAGTAGGCGCAGATGATAAGGCGGCTGTGCAGGTGATTTGCTCCAATGCACAGAGCTTCATCAATGACCTGCTGTGGAAACCGGGGGAGCGGAAGCAGCGGAGTTGACTCCGTCACTCCTTCAGGAAGCTGCTCCATGCCACTCAAGTCAAAGAGGGATAACTGTTGGAGGTCCTGAGAAGGCAGAGGTTTAATTGCGGTATTGATATAATATTCCCGTTTCTCTATCTGCTGTGCCACCAACTCCGCCACAAGCCCCCAGGACAGCACCGATTCTTTGGAGCGGGTCAGGTATGCGCCCTCCCATATCAGAAGGCCATTCTCTTGGGGCTTGTAGCCCACCCGAATGTCGTCTACCAGGAGTTCGGTGTAGCGGTCTTGATAAGCCGATTTCAGATATTCGCCCCGCTCTACCACATCCGGGTGCAAAGAGAAGAATAATTCTATCTGCGATTTCTTAAACCGTAGGTCATCATCCTTGTTGGAGATAATGGCAATAATCAGCTTTTCATCAAGAAGCGCAGGAAGTTCATCACCTCCTGCGCTCTCTGTTTCTTCTTCGGTTGTTAGGTGTAGATCAGCTCCGCCAGCACGGATTCCTCCGCCGAGGCCCGGATGTTGTTCATCAGGCCCACCCACTTCATCTGATCCTGGGCCTTCAAGTCCTCCGTCACGCCCTGGGCCTTCGCCATCTCCACTGTCAGGCGTTCCATCCTCTCGGTGGCCTGCCGCTCCACCTCCATCAAGTAGTTGTTCAGCTTCCCGGAGGTCAGCAGGTTCGTGTAGGTCACTCGACGGTGTTCTTTCAGGAATTTCCGGTGGAGCAGGGCGTACTTCCCAAGGACTAAACCCTCCGGCTCTTGGGGCGGCAGAAGGTCCGGCAGACGGTAGCCGCCCTTCATCGTGTAGGTCAGGTTGCTCATGGTTGTCTCTCCTTTCGGTTATGTGGTGGCGTCCTTCAGTGACAGAATACTCCCTTTCCGGCTGGTGTGCAAATGTGCGATTTTCCTTTTCCATCTGCCGCTGGAGGGGAAGCACAGTCCGGGAGATCTCCGTAAGGCACATTTGAGCGATGTCGCCGGTAGCAAGGCCCAGGGTGTTCAAGGTGTTCGGGGTATTAAACTCTGCCACACAACGGAAATCATCATCCGAAAAATACAGCTCCGGGGCAATTCCACATCGGGTCAACAACATATAACCCACGCTGGCTTCTACGGTTCTGCGGTAGAGAACCTCAATGTTGAAGGCGTCCAGCTCCTCCAGAGAACTGTTCTCTTTGTAGTAGTGAAGTTGGTCAAGATAGTCGGGCAGATTGTCCTCCACGGCGTTCTTGGTGGCGGACAGCAGGGCCGCTGCCAAATCGCTTGTATCATCCAGTTCACCAAAGCTGTTCTCCAGTGTTTCTATGATAGCATCCTCAAATTCCGATCTCACTGTCCAGATGGGAACAGGCCGTGCAAAATTGCCCTCATGGGTATCCGCTATGTCAAAGTAGTATTTCAGCCTTGCACGGCCCTGATACTCCCCGTCAAAAACGGCGATTCCTGTGGCCCCAAGATTTACCCATCGTCCAAACCGCTGGTTCCATCCGTTTTTACCACTGATTTCAAGGACGGCGGTGGCCTCCGGGCGCTGGGCAAAAAGGAGGACCTGTTCATCAAAGGACAGCCTGAAATTGCGGCAGGCCGTGGTCAAAAACTGTTGCCATGCCTGGGGAGCCATAAGATCCGCCACCGTGTGATGGTATAGCTCGGTAATCAGTTCATACTTCTTTGCCATTCAGCACACCTCCTAACGCTCCATATTTACCGCTTTTCGGTGGGGCGGGAAATCCCAGCCATAGACCTTACCAACCTCATCCCCAAGCCTCCGGGTCACTCTGGTAATGTCTGCACGGGTGGCGATCCCACGGTAGAGTTTTTCTTTCAGCAGGTCAATCTGGGATTCCCGTACACCCTCTTTGTAGACCCGGTATAACAGGTGGTTGGTTCCATCGTGGTGGATAGCATCGCAGCGGAGGTCTCCCAGCTTATCAACATACCAAGTAGAATAGGCAATATCCCTCTCCGAATAGAGACAGTCCCGGATATTGCCGCTCTTTATCTCTTTGCAGCCTATACGCCGTCCATACCAAAGGCCAAGGTTAGCAATAACCAGGATAGGACAGGGAAGCTGGATATTCAGATTTGTCCGCTCATCATTAAGCTGGTCGCTGTTCATCTCATACATCAGATCGATCCGCTGTTCTTCAGTTAGGTCGGGATAATCCGCCTCCATATCCTCCCTCCAGACCTCGTAGTCCAGATCGTAGTTGCTCCAGATAAGGTGTCCCTCCGTCACCGGGAATCACCTCGGTCATTATGCTTGGGCTTAATGGGTTGACCCTGTTCATTGTAATTCTGAGGATCTGCAGCAGGGCAGGCCCAACCGAACATAGAGCCCGACTTCATGGCCTCGGCCTGAGCCTTTGTCACCCCCAGCTTCTCGTTATATTCGTTTGCCAGAGCATGGGCTTCTTCTCTGCTGGTAAAGGGAATGTCCGTCTTGTAATAACCGGTTTCACCCCGTTTTAGGATAACCACCGCACCTGTATCGGTCAGAGTGCCATAGCACTGCTCCGGCAAAGAGGAGCGGAGGGGAATAACAGTATTCAAACACCGCTCCATCTGCTCGGCAAACTGGCAAATATGAAGCAGGTTGTTCCAGCCGTCCCCATCAAGCTCAAAGTGGGCCTCGTCAATATAGCGGCATACCCGGTCGGAGTATTGTCCGTCAGGCTGGATAATGCGAATCATATCGCCATCTGGGATGCGGAAACGCTCTTGGTAATCTGGAGTAATAAAGCGGATGCCTTTCCTGGCTTGTTCCATATGCTGATCCAGATACTCCTGGAGATAACAATAGATGTAGAGATTGTAATCTCCTTGGTTGGGGTTGAGCCGCATGAGATAGGCGTATTTAGCCGTATTCACCCGGAAGCAAAACTCCCGCCGTTCAGGGGCAATACTGCTTTCGGGATGGGCATGGCAAAAGTCGGAAAGGGACTGACGGTTCTTAAAAACTCCGCTATACTCCTCATTGAAACGTAGGGCGTTTACAACTTCATCAAATTCATCTTTGAATTCCTGCGTTTTCAGGTCGCCACGATGGTCCTCCCATGAGAGATAAAACCCTGTGCCGTTGCTGCCCATATCGCCACGAAGGTGACCGATACATCCGGTCTGCCCCTCGATTTGTCCGCTTTGAGAGTAGCTGTAACGCCGCTCGGCCAAGGTAGCCACTCGAATTTCCATATCCATTATCGCTCACGCTCCTTATCTTTCATAATTTCTGCTTTTGCACTGTCAAGCCCTGCCTTTGCCCAGGGGGGAAGCTGATTCGGGTCAGCTATACCAAGCACCTGACAGCGATCAAATCTGCTTTTCTCCCCGTCAAAAAGGTTCACACAAAAACAGGCGTTCCCACGGCTGTTAGGGGAAGCCCCAAAGCCGCCTGTAACATACTGATATTGGTGGGTTGCCCGCTGGTACTCCCGTTTGAATGCCTGCGGCATAATGACAACAACTTTTCCTTTTAGGTTTTCGCCATCGCCAAGAGGGGTGTAGGCGGAAGCTGGGACAATGGTTGAAGCCACCGCTTTTTCCCACTTTATTTCCTCTTGTAACTCAACCGCTGCCTCGTGGAGCCGGTCACAATATAATTGAAGCAAATCCACATAGTCATCACTACTCATGACATCACTGTATCTCTCAAACAACTCGTTGCTTTCGCAGTAGGCACATATATATCTGGCCCCTGCCTTGGCCTTCGGGTCCTCCCCCAAAACGATTTCTTTACCACCGATACTCATAGAAACAAAGATTTCATAGTTGCCAGCCACTCGCTTATCGCTCACACGTTATTCCCCCTCAAAAAAGGAAACAGCGGCCAGCCGATCTTCCTCGGCAAACCGCCGTTCCAGCTTTTCTACTGTCCAATTTTTCTTGAATTGCCCCAGAGGATTAAGCCCAAACTGTGCTATGGCCCGTCTGTCCAAGGCCATAAGCCGTTCCCACAGCTCCGGGTGATGATGACGCAGCTTTCTCAATTCGTCGATTCGCTGGAGGGGGCAGCACCAGCAGGAGCACCGCCGATAGATTTCATATAGCCCGCCCCAATCATAGCCCCGGCCATAGCAAATTTGCAGAGCTTCTTTTTCGGTGATACCCCAGTCTACCAACAGATATTGTTCGTTCTTGATTCTGGCTGGTTCATCGGCGGCAATCCCCACATAATGCCGAGCATTGTGTTCCCCCTTGATTCGGTTTACCTCTTTGCTGATAAGGTGGGTTTTCAGTTGCCCGGTACACCACCTCACTTTAACTCCGGGCCAGCCGTTTCCGCAGAGGGATACTCCCAGCCTTTGACGATTCTCAATGCTGGATTTTTTCTGTTTCGGCTCATCAAACATAAGATGTTCGAAGCCTTTGGGGTGCCGGAGAGTGGTGATGTGCAAGCCCCGCTCCCGGTATAGAAAATCATCCACCCTGGAAATATGCTCATACATTTCAGGAAACTCCATACCCGTATCCGCCCATAGTACGGAATCAATAGGCATATCTCGCTCTATCATCAGAAGCAGCATGGCGGTACTATCCTTACCTCCCGAGAGGGAAACAGCATGAAAACAGGTATCTGCATTGACCATAGTGTCAGCCCCCGCTTTCGGCGGCAGCCCTCAGCAATTCAGAAAGGAGCCTTTTCTGGTGGTTATTGTACGGTTCTGCCAGTATTTTGTTTTGGACATACAACACCGCCCGGATGTTGGGGACAGTGATGTCAGGAATCTCCACCATCTCCTCTGGTGTTACGGTAAGGATTTGGACAGGTGAATATCCAGCTTGGGAAAAAATACGAAAAAGCCGTTGCTCAAATCGTTCTCGTGCCATAGCGCACCTCCTCAGAAAATTAGCTCCCTCTGTGCGAAGGAGCTATGTATCCGGGATTCGCACCTTTGATGGAAAAATGCAGATGTGCTATGGTGAATAGGCCAAATCTAAAACGGAACGGAGGATAATACAATGCTTTGCGATGAATTCAGACCTAACTTGGGAAAGGAGCAGTACATAGAACATCAACAGGACTTGATTCAAGCACTCCAACAACTGGCAAATGCACTCGGAAAGGACCAGGCGTATTGCAACAGTAAAGACTTCTTTCAAGATTTCCTGAGTGGCTTTTGGGAGCCGTTTGACGAAATCTCGTATGTGGGCAATCGGAAGCAAAACAAGCTAAACAAAGAATTGCAGGCATACAAAGAACTCGTTGAATCAAAAATCGCCCCGGAAGAACAGGTGTTACTGGATCGCTATGTTGACTTGCTGGGGAGCAGGAACGGAGAGGCATTAAACTATGCTTTTCTTATCGGGTATCAAAGTGCGTTCCGATTCCTCATGCTGGGACTCAGCGAGCCATCGGCAATTTTGCCGGAAGGCGTCAGTTGAATATGGTGACATGAAAAAACTCTCCAACCAACCGGCTGGAGAGTTTTTTCATATCATCATGTTCTCTATGTAGTGGCCCGCAGAGCGGGCCACGGCGTTCAATAGCCAGTGCGAGGCAAAGGTGTGACAGGAGCGTAGACCTTGGTAGTCCATCTGGAGTTTGCCATGATCCATTGGCTGTTATAGGTCCCACCTACATCGGCCTGATTCACGATTTGAGAAGCATTTCCCAAACCGGGCAATGTGGTACAGTCGATTTTGGGAGCTTCAACCTGGGCAAAACCAGCCGGGACAACGCCAAATACTGCCATGACCTCCGTGACATACTCGTTGGAGGCCAGCCGCAAAGTCGTAGGGGAAGCGTCCAGTACATAGTCCCGCTGGGTAGAGAGATTGTCGGCCAAGGTGCGGTACTCGCTGCCGCTCAAATTGGTCCGGTAGACCAGCTTATAGCTCCCTTGGACATTGTAAGTCCCGGTGGTGATGCTGGACAGCCGCACTTCATTGACCGGCAGCGTATCCCTCCAGTAGAAGTTAATCAGCGGCACATTAGAGGTGTTGCCGATTTTACTGAAGGTATAGCGGAGCTGCTGACCGGGCATCACTTCGGCATAGCCAGTTTTGGAAATGCTGACCCCAACCTGGACGCTCTTGTTGGTCATAGCCGCCCGGACGATCTGGCCGGCAAACTGGATCTCTACATCAATAGGTGTCTTATCCAGCAGGTAAAAGTCTGCCGCTTTGCTTTCGATGATCCGGTAGCGGTTCAGGGGGAGGGGCTTACTGACGGCCACGCCGTTTTTATCTGTCCTGATTGTGTCCACCAGCACCCCGGCCCAGTTGTAGATTTCAAACTCCGTGCCGGGGATGGGAGTCCCGGCAGGCCAGCCATTGACGGAGTTGTAGTCTGCGGATGTCTTAGTGACTTGGATCTGACCCGTGATGGGTGTATTTTTCCACTCAACCTCCGTAGTCTCTCCTGCCTTTACATAGACCGTTTTCAGGTTCTCATCCGGGATATAGCCAGTATGGGACAACTCCCGCAGGTAATAGCGTCCACTCTGGGCCAAGTCGTCGATATAGACATAGCCCCGCTGGTCGCTGGTGTATTCTCCAATAGGGTTCTGCTTGCTATCGTATAAGATAAAGCTCACATTGGGAATCCCTTTGCCTGTAGTAGAATCCGTTTTGTGAATGAGGATGCCGGAGAAGGGCTGGTTCGTCAGAGTCAAAGTGGTCGTTTTTCCATCCTTCACCTCGAAGTAGTGGGGGGTGGAATCCAGCTTGAATGTGCTGGGGCAGTCCACCTCTACGGCATAATAGTCCCCACTGTCCAGTGCAGTGTAGACCCTTCCGTTTTTGCCGGTCATGATGGTATCAACCAAGCCGCCATCAGAAGCACGGCGGATCTCATAGGTCACATTGGGAATACGCTCACTGCGGTCAGATGCATTTACCTTGATGATTTCCAGTCCGCCCAGAGGGGTGTTTTCAAAGCGGAAGGTATGGCCTTTCCCGGCGGGTACAAAGGCTTCCTGTGTGTCAGGGTCAGCAATAACATAGCCGGGAGCTGCCTCCACCTCCTGCACCCGGAACCAGCCATCCCGCAGCCCGTTGACTGGGCCGGAAAGCTGGATGCGGCCATGCTGGTCGGTGGTGAAAATGCCAAGGTCGTTCAATTCTCCGGTGGCCGTGCTGCCGCTCGCATACCATACACGGAACTTTACTCCGGGGATGGCCTTGCCGGTCACCTTGTCCACTTTCACAACCTCAATGGCCGGGGCTTTGTGATTTGCAAAATAGATGTCGCTGTCCCGGTTGGGATGGAGGGTGATCCTCTGGCTGGGAGCATCCAGCAAATAGGGTGAAGGGACGGACTTTTCAGAGACTTCATAGACCGTGGGCAAGAGGTTCTCCAGAGTGACAGTTCCATCCGGGCCGGTCTTGACCTCTGTGACAGTGGAACTATCCACCTCACGAACCAAGAAAACCGTGTCAGGAATCGGGGTAACCCCATCACTTGCATCTACCTTGTGGATGGTCAGACTGGGGCGCCTATCGTTGGTCAACACGATTTCAGAAGTTTTGCCGGGGAACAACTCTACATGATATTCGGTTTCGTCCAGAATGTGAGTTTCCAATGTGGAGGTCTCCAGCAGGGAATACACCCCCGGCTCCAGCCCATCCCAAGTGATTTCGCCGGTCTCGGAGGTGGTACGGTCAAGGTAATGGCTCCCATCCTCAACTCTGGTGAGTCGGTAGCTGACCCCGGCCAGCGGTGTTCCGTCCGAGCTGTACTTTGTCAGGTGCAATCCGGGTAAAGCAGAGTTTGTGAAGATAAACTGGGCCTGTTCGTTCCCGTCCAGATGGATGATCCTCTGTGCGTCATCGACCACATATCCAGCACACTCCAGTTCTGTTACTACATAACTGCCTGTGGGCAGCTTGGAAAGGTCAATGGTTCCGTCTGCCAAAGTGGTGTATTCCACCGGGCCGTAGCCACCACCTACCTTTTCAAACCGGAATCGGGCATTGGGAACGGGCTTAGAAAGGTCTGCGCTGTCCACCTTCACCAAGTGAATACCGGGCAGCCTATCATTGAAAAAGATAAGCTCCCGTACATCATCCCCGGCCTTCAATTCGATTTCCTGGGGGGTGGTATCAAGGATATGCCCATCATCCCCAGTATCCACCTCTACGGCCCGGTAAGTGCCAGGTTCCACATACTGGAGCAGGATCTCTCCGCTCTTATCCGTCTGGTACTTACCCAAGGAAACGGTGTCCTTGAACACCTCGAAGGTGACGGCTTCCATCCCTTGGTGACTGGCGTGGTCATACTTGACGATACGCAGACTGGGCAGGGGGTCATTTTCAACCACGATTCTGGGGTCCTCTGTGGTAGAGGGGTCATAGGCGTTAATATAGATGCCGTGGACTGTTTCATCCAGCAGGTGGTTGAGCGGTGCAGATTTCTCCACAACCGAATAATACGACCCACTGACCACCCCAGGCACATAAGCAAGGCCCGCATCGTTCGCAGTAACCGTGGTCACATAGGTTCCGTCCCGGTATATTTCAAACACGGCGTCAGGCAGATTGTAGTGGGTACGGCTGTCCTGTTTGGAAATGACAAGGGTGGGTTTTCTTACGTTGCGGAAGGTCAGGGTCACATCTGATTTTCCGTCCCAATGAACCGTCTGTGGCGTGGGGTCGACCTCGAATCCATCCGGGGCTGCCTCCTCAAAAATTCGATAGCTGCCAATGGGTAGCTGGTCTGCGTTAAACTGGATGTTACCTGCATGATCGGTGGTAGCCGTGGTAGTAAAGGAGCCGTCTATCTGCTCAAAGCGGAACACCGCTCCCCGGAGGGAGTATCCGTTTTGGTAGTCCTGCTTGTGGACGGTCAGGGTATGCTGGGGGTCGTTCTTGATTGTCAGGTAGGTCGTTTGCCCTGCCTTGACGGTTACATTGATAGGATCAATGGGGGCATATCCAGAGGGCGGGGTCTGTTCAGACAAGGTATAGGTCGTGGTGGGGCTGAGTTTCTCCCAGAGGATCTCGCCTTTCTTATCACTCTTTCCGGTGCGGCGGCTTCCGTCCGTGCCAGTCAGTACGAAAACGGCCCCCTCCAGCGGGGAACCACCGCCGCCCACCTTGGTGATTTTCAGCTTGCCAAAGGTTGTTTCCTCACTGCCCCAGGAAAGTACAGCCTCTGCATCAATCGCTCCCTTTGCCGGATCTGCAATGATATAGGACTGCTCACTGGCAGTATCATTGTTGGCCAGATAGATTTCATACTGGAGTATCTGGGCTGCGCTGTGAATGATGATTTCCCCTCTGGGGGGAGCATTATCCACAGGGATGCATAGCTTGACTTGCCCACTGTACTCGAAGTCATTGTAGTTGAGGTTGGTGTCCCTGACCGAAACAGGGAGCTTCCAAGTATCGGTTTCATGCCATCGGCTGCGGGTCAACTCCACATTCCTCATATCAACAAACTTTGTTCCGGCGGGTGCGCCGGTTGTCCACAGGTCAATGGTATAGCCTTGGGAGTAGGTGGAGGTGGCAGAGGCCACATAGTAGGTCTTGGTGTAGTAGGTGACACCAGCGATGGTTTCCATCCTGATTCCTTCGATATTTCTATTTGCTATTGCTTCCAATGTCATGTTGGATGGGAGCGCTGTATTGCCGCCCAAGGCGTTTTCCTGTGTGCGGATATACATTCCCGTTTTGTAAATGCGATCCCAATTCTTCGCAAAATCAAGGATGACCTGAACCGCCCGGAAAACTCGTTCCTGCTGAAGATCCCCACTGGGTTGGGACAAACGCTCTCGGCCATCGGTAAACTGGGTGCCGTCTACCGCAAGCTGGCCAAGGGTAGCCCAGACTGCCACCTGGGTTGCATAACGGTACTCATACTCGGTCAGCCCAGCCAAGACGGGATTTCCTGCCAGGTGAAGGCCCAAAAAGGTATCCAAAGAGTGCTGGGGGTACCCGTTCGCAAAAGCTCCCGCAGTTTTTGCGCTGGCCTCATACTTCCCCGTGATGGGGAGGACTTTGCCCGTGTAGGCAAGTCCGTGGTCGATACAGTAGGCTGGCCCGGTGAGGCCGTCATTGGTGGTGTAATCGTAACCACAAGCTCGGAGCCAAGTTCCGGCTGTGGTTTGGAGATAGGTGTGGACGGGAGCAAGGGCAACGGTACAGGTTTTGCTTCCGTCAGCGATGGATGCGGCATTGGCAGGGATACCCATGCCCAGCACGGTGCAGACCGCCAGAACTGCCGCTATCAAGCGTTGTTTCAAACCATGTTTCATAGTGTTCTCCTTCATGGATAAAAAATAGGACTGTATGCTTTCACATACAGTCCTAAAAGATTTTTAGGGTCTTTATTTGGTAGAACCAGGGACAAGGGCTTCTTGTGCAAACAGGGTAGCCGCCGGGTCTTGGTCGGTGAAATCGGAACCATAGCGTTCTGCCGGGTCAGTCATTACATGGGCGGAGGGACGATCCTCTGGTGGGGTAAAATATTCCGCTGTTACGTCCACATCCCACCACTGTCCGTCTACATAGACCATCGTCCATTGGTGGGTTTGGCTGCTCAGCAGGATACAGGGAATATTGGCACGATTGCAGAGAAACTGGAAGCTGGCTGAGTAAGCCATGCAGCTTCCGGGGACCTTGCCGTCTTGAACCAGGACTTTGTTAGGCCCAGCATAAACGGTTTCATAGGTGATTCGGTCTGCTACATACCAGCAAATCGCTTCCACCTTTTCTCTGTCGGTCAGCCCGCTTAGGCTGTCCACAAAGCTCTGGGTGTGTGCCGCTGCCTCGTGATATGCTTCCGGATAACGGACGTTGCATACATAGCCATTGTCACGGTAAAGCAGTTCATAGATGGGGTAATGCCCCATTCCGGCTAAAGCATTGTCCAGAGAAGAATTGCGGGTCACATCGGTTCCCATACTGACTGGCTCCTGGCCTTCCATAATGCTTTCCCGATTGACCACGGTGTCCCGGACAGCGTTATAGATGGCCGGGGTCAGTTCGTCAGTAAAAGTAAGAGGGTTGGCCTGGGTGCTGTAATCTTTGGCAGCAGGTGCAGAGGGTTGTACGGGGGGGAGTCCGGTATAGGGCTTGTCGCTGACGATTTGGACCGCCTCTCCATCCCAGTAGACCTCAAAGCCCACGGCCTGTCCCACTTCCCGAAGCTGCATATAGTTGTGGCCGTTGATGGCGTAGGCTTCCATCTGCACTTGTCGCCCATCTACATAAACGGGCTGGTAACTGCGTGTAGCTGCCAAAACTTCCGATACCGCATGGGCGGCAGTAGGCGCAAGGGCTGCCCCTACCAAAATACCAGCGGTTAACAAAGCAAAATCTCTTTTTCGGCTCATAGTTATGTCCTCCCCATATGTGTAGTTTCCTGCCTGCAAGGATATTCTACCAAAAGGAAGGGACAAAGTCGAGGGTGCAAAAAGTGTCGAATTACTTAATTTCTACTGCCCGGACGCACCAACGATAGCTGGACTGATTCTTCACACAGGTGTAAAGGGTAATGCAGTTTTCCACCGTAGGAACCAGCATGGAGCGGTCTGTCTCACTGATCTTGGATACGCTGGTAACTGCATAGGTCCGGGTCCCCAGCTTGGTAGTCAGGGTGATTTTGTCTCCCAAGCCCAGAGTGTGGATCTCCCCAAAGTAGCAATTTGCGCCCCGATTGTGTCCAGCGATAGCCACATTGCCGTCCCAAATGCTGGTGCCTTCAAAATGCCCTGCTCCCTTCGCCAACACCGAAGTCCCGGTTCCCTGATAGACCCTAACGCTCACATCAAGAGAGGGGATTTTCAGGGTTCCCAGATAGCCATTCTTGTAGTAGAGGTCATTGGTAACAGCAGTATAGCGGGTAACGGGGGCAGGAACGGGCGTGGGAGCGGGAGACGGCGTGGAGGGTGTGACCGCCGCCGAACCACTGGGTTGGGACCCCGTAGACCCAGGAACCGTCACAAAGGGTGTCCCACCGTAGGGAAAACTGCCTGCTGCCGCCGATCCTGCTTCCGTCAGGTTGGGGGTCAACGGCTCTCCGCTTCCCGGAAGGTTGCTGGTGGGACTACCGAAGGCGGGAGGAATAAGGGCGGCGTTTTTGCTCAGATCCAGATTGACCCTCTCCCCCTGGTCGGCGGTGAACACCGGCTCCACCGAGGTGGCGTTGGCATACTCAGGGCCATCCAGGGGCAAAATGGTGGTTTCCAGAGCATTGGCAGGCACAGAGAGGCAAAGAAGCATACAGAGCATGGAAGCCAGCATATACAGCTTTTTCATTTTTCTATTCCTCCTCAAGCCTTACGGTGTTTGCGGATCAGCCATGCCATGAGGCAAAGCCCGGCGAGGGCAGAAGCCCCAACAATCAGCGGGGTGTTAAGTTGGGTATCCTCCATGGGGATAGTATTGCCAGCATTGGGAAGGGCTGGGGTTTTCCCGTCCTCATTCGGAAGGGCTTTCCCTTCAAAGATGGCCACATAACGAACTCGGTTGAGGTTGATCCGGCTCACCGTGCCGGTGTATTCGGCGGTCACGGTGTAGCCTTTGATATAGCTGTTGGTCGTGGAACCAGTATAGGCGGCAATGGCGGTATATCGTTCCGAGCCATCGGCCCCAACCTCTCCGGCCCTCTGCCAGTCAACTGTGGTTAGGGTAAGCGTGTGGCCGTTTTCTTCAATGCTTTTGGGGATGGGGCTGGTGTCTTGATTGGACAGGCCGGGATAGGTGCGGTTGGCAGTAAGTTCCTTTGTGCTGCTCCCGTATCCCGCTACGCTCACCTTGACTGTATCCAGGCAAAGGGAAAGAACACCCGAAAGCCCATCATCTGTGATAAACTCCCGCTCTTGGGGAAGCAGGGACAGCACTGTAGCCATGTCCTTGGACTTGCTGGAAATGGTGACTGTCTCCGTATGCTGGCGGCTCTCATACTCCGGGAGTTCCTGCTTCAGCAGGTCAGTCAGCTCATAGTGATAGCCGTCCTTATCAAAATCAGAGCGGGGAATCCCTGCGGGCTCATCCTCCGGGGAAAGGTTATACATCTTGCGGATCTCTCCTCTGTCATCACTCTGAGTAACGGCGGTGGGATAGCAGACCGCCGTTGCCTGGGCAGAACTATCAGGGTTGGCGGCAAAGGCGGTAGGAACCGTGGTGGTCAGCAGGAGGGCAAAGGCCATAAGGGGCATGATACGCCTGCTTGCGAATTTGTGTTTCATTGTTGATACCTCCATGTTTTTGGTTTGGGGCATAAAAAACTGCGGTTTATACCGCAGAGAGTGGATGGTTCTTCTTTTTCGGCAGGTACAGCAGGTAAACAGGGGGTGAGGTGTGGAGAGGGGGAGGAAAAAGCGGCCCTAACATTCTGCAAAAGGACATACTTTCCCCCTGGTGGAAGATCATCGTGTCTGTTTTCTTTGACGTTTACGGTACAGTTCCAAAGCCTTCACAATAGTATCTTCCATAGTTTGCGTGGGCGTCCCCGGCGCAAAGAATTTGGCGATCCGTTCTTTGGGAATCCTGAACTGTTCCACTTGGTTGGGTTTTTCCTGTTCCATGATGGAGAGAATAAGGGCTGCGGTCAGTTCCCCCTTTTCCGAATGGCCCCGCAACTCAATGGCTTGGGCATGGGAAGGGGTACATTCCTCAGCCTGCATGGTGGTCAAAAGTTCCTTCTGCTCGGGTTCGGTGAGGTAGGAAAGCTCTACAGCGGGACGGAGAGCCATCTGCAACTTGCCCGGTACCTTCAGTACTGAATTGTCTACCATCTCCAGAATTTCAGGGATAAGGTTGGTCAAACAGATATACAGTCTTATGGTTTCATGGCTTTTCCCTGCCTCCTTCGCAATACTGTCCCGGCTGGTTTGACCCTGTATTAACTTCTGCAAATCGTTTGCAGAAGTTAAATCGGTGCGGTAGCCCTGTCGTTTCATGGCATCCAACCTCATCTTGTAGGCAAAGGCTCTCTCCGAGGGGAGTGGTTTTAACCGCTGGACATTAGAGCTAACCATCACGATAATAGCATCATCATCGGACATCTCCCGGATAATGCAGGGAAGGGTTGGCCGCTCCGCCAACTCCGTTGCGTATTTACGCCGATGACCAGATACCATTTGATAAGTGCCATCTGGCATGGGACGTACCAAGGCAGGAAGAAGAACGCCGTTAAGCTGCACACTTTCTGTCAGCTCCACCATAGCTGCATCCATCCGCACTTTGAAGGGGTGGTTTGGGAAATCGGCAATCTGAGGTAGAGGGAGTTCAACTATCCGCTCCTGGTTTGCTGTGTCCCGTTCCTTCTGCGTGGTAAAAAGGCTATCTACTGAGGTCAGCAGATTTGTTGCGCTGCTTTGCGCCAATCGCCATCACCTCCTTTACCAACCCCCGATACGCTTCCGCTGCCTTTCCCCTTGGGTCGTGCTGGAAAATACTCTTGTCCGCTGTGCTGACCTCCGCCAACCGCACTGTAGCAGGGATAATGGAACGCAGGACCGGCAGGCGGTCCCCGCAGTTCTCCTTGACAGCAGAAACAATGTCCTTGCGGAACTTCGTCTCATTTGCCATCGTCAGGAATACTCCGCCGATTTGGAGATTCGGGTTGATCTGCCGCTTGATATTCTGGACCGTCCCCACCAGCTCTGTCATATCCTCGGCGGCCAGATAGTCCGCCTGGACAGGGATCAGAACGTAATCGGAGGCGGATAGAGCGTTGATGACCAGCATACCCAGAGAGGGACGGCAATCCAGCAGTACATAGTCATAATCCTGCTTTACGCTGTCTACATAGCGTTTTAAGACGGTCTCCCGGCTCATTACATTCACCAGCCCCACCTCAACAGCGGTCAGAGTCCGATTTCCAGGCACGAAGTCAAAGCCCTCTGGATGGTGCATGATTTCCTCATGGCCATCCCATTCGAGCCCCGCCACGATCTCATTGAGGGCCGTGCCCAAAGTTAGCCGAAGGTCATGGGGCTTACGCTGACCCAGCATTTTTGTGAGATCACCCTGGGGGTCTACATCCAAGAGCAAGACTTTCTTCCCCTCCATCGCAAGGCCAGCACCCAGATTGTAAACGGTAGTGCTTTTTCCTACACCTCCCTTTTGGTTTGCTACGGCAATTACCTTTGCTTTCGCCATTTGTGGGTTCCTCCTTCTTTATAGATTTAGCCGCCCACGGCGAGATGGGCGGCTATGTACGGGCATGAAAAAGCCGCCTCTCCTATTTGGAAAGACGACTCATTTTGATTGACTGTATTCTGATTTCATGGTAATCTTTCGGTAAGTAACTCAAAACCGTATCTTTGCATTTCCCTGCGTTTTGTCGTATCAAGTCTCATCCATTCGTAGTAAATTTGTAGTAATTTGGATGTTGGGTCGCTGAGAAATGCGAGATAATACTTGATTTTGCAAGGTTAAGCGTCCTGAGAGCCATTCTTTGGCCCGTCAAAGAATGGCCCCCCACGTCCACGCACCCATAGGCTTCCCACGCACCCACCATCCAAACGCCGCCCGCCCCGGAAACGTCTCCCCTTTGCCCCTGCAAACACCCCACCCCCGCCCCATCCCCCCTTTTTCCACAAAAAAACACCGTGGACTTTCGTCCACGGTGTTTTAATTGCTCTTTTTAGTCGGTCACATAGGGCAGCAGGGCGATCTGACGGGCCCGCTTGACGGCCACGGTCAGCTGACGCTGATGCATGGCGCAGGTGCCGGTGGTCCGGCGGGGCAGGATCTTGCTCCGCTCGGAGAGGAACCGCTTGAGCTTGGCGGCATCCTTGTAATCGATGTGCTCCACCTTGTCGGCGCAGAAGGTACAGACCTTGCGGCGCTTCCGGCCGCGGGGACGCTGCTCTCTATTCTCCATAGGCATGAGGATGGACCTCCTTCTTTTATAATATGGTTGCCGGTTTAGAACGGCAGATCGCCGTCATCATCGGCCAGCTCGGCGAACTGGTCCCCGCCCATGGGAGGGGCGGAATAGCCCATAGAGGGCTGGGCCGGCGCTCCGTAAGAAGCGGGGGGCGCATAGCTTCCGCTCTCTCCGTCCCGCCGGGAATCGCCGAAATAGATATTCTCCGCCACCACTTCAGCGGCGGTGCGCTTGTTTCCGTCCCGGTCGGTATAGGGGCGGATCTGAAGCCGGCCCTCCACCACGGCCATGCGGCCCTTGGTAAAGAAGCGGCTGACAAATTCAGCGGTCTGACGCCAGGCGACCACATTGATAAAATCGGTCTCCCGCTCGCCGGTCTGTTTATTTTTGAAGTCACGGTCAACGGCCAGCCGCATGGTGGCCACCGTCACCCCCTGGGGGGTGGTCCGCAGCTCCGGGTCGGCAACCAGCCGGCCCATGATGGTGATGTGATTGAGCATTTCTGCCTCCCCCTTACGCCTCGTCCAGACAGACGATGATGGAACGCATGATGCCGTCAGTGATCCGGAAGATACGGTCCAGCTCAGCGGGGAAAGCGGGAGCGGCGGTAAAGGTCATCCGCACATAGTGGCCGTCGGTCTGATCCTCAATGGGATAAGCCAGGCGGCGCTTGCCCCACTCGTCAACCTCCACCTGAGTGGCGTTGCCCTCGGCCAAGGTCTTGAACCGCTCCACCAAAGCGGCGGTCTCCTCCTCGTTCTTGCGGGGGTCGATGATAAACATCGCCTCGTAGTTTGCGCTCAGTTTTGCCATTTTTCTTGCACCTCCTTATGGTCGTGTGGCCCCCGGTCTCCGCCGGGAGCAAGGAGCTCTGCCTTTGCGGTTTCACAAAGACAGGCTATATCATTATAACGGAAATTTCCGGAATGTCAAGTAAAATTCTACTTGACTGCCTCTCCCTCTCTTTGGTACAATAAGGCATATAAAAGCAGTGGGATATTATTTCGCAATATTCGCAATATATAAAGGAGTGTATGCAATGAACACGGCACGTTTACAGGGGTTTGCCGCCGGAGTCCTGGCCACCGTACTGGCTCTGGCCACCGTGGGGACCGTTCTGGCCACCGGGCGGACCATCACCATCGACGACGGCATTGTGGTCACCATCAACGGCGCCAGATTCTCTCCCCGGAACGCAAAGGGGGAGGAGGTACCTCTCTTCTCCTATGACGGCACCACCTACGCCCCCGTCCGGGCCTTGTGTGAGGCCGCCGGGCTGGAGGTGGACTATGACGCGGGCAGGGGCATTGCCCGCATCACCACTCAGGATATGGCTCTGGCCGCCGACCCCAACGCGGGAAGCTATATCACCGCCGAAAAGGCCCGGGAGCTGGCCCTGGCTCATGCCCGGGTCAACGCCGCCGAGGCGGTCTTTCTGAAAACCAGACTGGACCGGGAGGATGGCCGCTGCGTCTATGAGGTGGAGTTCTACTGCGGCGACACCGAGTATGACTGCGAGCTGGATGCCCTCACCGGGCAGGTGCTGGAGTTCGGCCATGAGCTGGACTGCTACGACATCCACTACGCCCATCGGGGCAGCCATCACAAGGATCATCAAAACGGGTATCCCGACAGCGGCGCCTCCGCCGCCGACCTCATCACCGCAGAGGAAGCCCAGGCCATCGCCCTGAAGCAAGCCCCCCAGGGCGCCCGGGTGGTCAAATGCAAGCTGGACTGGGACGACGGCCGGTATGTCTACGAGGTGGAGCTTATAAAGGACAGAACGGAATATGAATGTGACGTTCATGCCGTCACCGGGGTCATTCTGGACTGGGATGTGGATCACGACTAAACCATACAACAAAGAGAGCCGCCCGGATTTCGGGCGGCTCTCTTTGTTGTATGGTGATGTACACTTCTACATTTGCAGAAGTCGTTTTACAAGAGACGGTTCGGCGCTTATGCCGCCCCGGCCAGCTCCAGCTGCCAGGCACAGGCGGCCTTATCCGCCCCCGCCACCTTGAAGCGGTTGGCGCCCTCCGGCATGATAAGGGTCAGGGTGAGGGTGTCCTCTTCCCCGGCGCAGCCCTCCAAAAGAGTGGTCACATTGCCTTCCGGGTCTGCCCACACCAGCTTTGCCTTGCCGGAGGTGACCTCCAGATGGCAGGTCACGGTCACCGGGGCCTCCTCCCCTCGATGAAGGGTGGCCACCTCATGGACTCCGGACAGCTTTCCCACACTGCCCGACCAGCCTTCATCCGTCCGACCGTTCACAAACATAATGGCCGAGTAGCTGTTGGCACTGCCTCCCAAGGCCTTCGGGTCATCGTAGAGCCTGTCATGGTCCGCCGTCACCAGAAGGAATATCCCCGCTATGGCCACCAGCACGCCAAGGCCTACGGCCAAAGCCTTTCTCATACCAGAACCCATGTCTTACACCTCTTTCGCCTTGTCCCGCAGGAAGCCCTTCAGCCACTCTCCCGTCTCCGGGTGGTCCAGGGCGAAGTCGATGGTGGCCTCCAGAAAGCCCCGGAGGTTGCCCGTGTCGTACCGCCGCCCCTCAAAATCCACCGCCAGCACCTTGTTCTTGCCGCAGAGGGTCTTGATGGAGTCGGTGAGCTGGATCTCCCCGCCCACGCCGGGGGCCTGATGGTCCAGAAGGTCAAATATCTCCGGTTTCAGCACATACCGGCCCAGAACGGCGTAGTTGGAGAACTTTTCCGTCAAGGCGGGTTTTTCCTGCATATCGGTAACGGTAAATACCTTGTTCCCCAGCGGCTGGGCCTTGATGACCCCATACTTGGACACCATCTCATCGGGGACCTGCTGGACCCCGATGACCGAGGCGTCGTACGCTTCTGCCGCTTCGATCAGCTGGCCGATGACCGGCCTTTCGGCCCGCATGATATCGTCCCCCAGCAGGATGGCAAAGGGTTCGTCCCCCACGAAACGTCTGGCCTGCCCGATGGCATGGCCCAGCCCTTTGGTCTCCTTCTGGCGGATGAAATACAGGTTGGCCAGCTCGGCCGGCCGGCGCACCGCCGCCAGCTCGGCCATCTTGCCCGAGGCCTCCAGCCGGCGCTCCAACTCGGGAGCGTAGTCAAAGTAGTCGTCCATGGCTCCCTTGCCCCGGTTGGTGATGATCAGGATATCCTCAATGCCGGCCGCTACCGCCTCCTCCACGATATACTGGAGGACCGGTTTGTCCACCATGGGCAGCATCTCCTTGGGCACCGATTTGGAAGCGGGCAGCATCCGGGTCCCCAGCCCGGCGGCGGGGATGACGGCTTTACGGACCTTCATTGAAGACATCCTCCTTACGTTTATACAGACAGTTGCACCGGTATCCGGTGTTTTCTATATGGTTTTCCGGTGTTTTACAGGGTAGAAATACGCTTTTCCGGGATAAGGCCGCGGAAGGCCTCCACCTTGGGCAGCAGGGCCAGCAGGGGCAGGCCCAGGATATAGCACACCGCCAGCTCGCCAAGGCCCACGGACAGGGCAATGGGTCCCACCGCAGCCCAGAAGGCGCCGCCGAAGCCGCCCACTGCGGAATAGGCGATCTCGGCCCCTACGATGATGGCGTTGCAGAGGACCGGGGGCAGAGGGGCCAGCCACTTGTTGGGCATTCTGGCCGTCATGAAACAGGCCAGAGCGGTGGCCAGGGTGCCGAACACCCAGTCCAGCACAAAGGGGGAACCCAGCAGATTGGCCAGGAAGCATCCCACAATAAGTCCCGGCGTGGCCCAGGGAAACAGGAAGGGCAGCACGGTCATACACTCGGCGATGCGAAACTGCACCTCCCCATACTGGGGGATGGGCAGAAACACCGTCAGCACGGTGTAGACGGCGGCCACCATGGCCGCCAGGGTCAGGTCTTTGGTACTGAGTTTACGCATGACAAACAAACCTCCATTTTTTGATTCAGAGGTCTTTCGACCTCTACAGTATGTGCGCCGCATACAGGGCCGGAGGTCCCTTTCCCGATCAGCACGGCGCAAAGCTGACCGACGGCACTCTCTCCGACCGTTAGACTGGGTGGGGAACCAGTCGAAGTCATTATAGCATACTCCTGTCAGAAAAGAAAGAAGAAAGGAAAATCTTAATCTTTTCCACCTCCTGTCGCTTTCCCCAAATAATTCCCCCCTCCCCCGCCGTTCTATTTGTTATATTTTACAATTCCTTCTTTCTCCGAAAAAATCTACTTCCATAGTAGGATATTCTGTGATATGATAGACAAAGTTGTCCTGCCCCTCGCTGCTGAGGGGTCGGGAAGCAGAGAAGAAAGAAATCGGAAAAGGAGTCAAGTACATGGAATCATTGATCAAACTGGCCGTTGTCTTTGCGCTCATCGTGATCCTGATCGCATTCAAGCGGCCCATCAACCTGGTCATGGCTATCGCCTCGGTGGTAGTCATCGTCCTCTACCGTCTGCCCATGGACGCCATTCTGCCTGCTTTGCAAAAGGGCGTTTTGGGCTATAACACCATCAATGCTCTGCTGGTGCTCTACTGCATCACTTTCCTCCAACGGATGATGGAGTCCCGCAAGCAGCTTTTGGGCTGTCAGACGGCCATGAACGGCCTGTTCAATAACCGCCGTATCAACGCCGCCCTGACCCCCTTCATGCTGGGCTGCCTCCCCGCCGCCTCCACCGTGCTCATCTGCGGCCCCATTGTCCGGGACGCCGTGGGCGACTCCCTGAAGGTGGAGGAGACCGCCGCCATCACCAGCTATTTCCGCCATATTTCCGAGGCCTTTATGCCCACCTACAGCAACCTGCTCATTGCCGTGGGCCTTACCGCCGGACTGGTGACCCCCGCCTCCTTCGTCATTGGTATGCTGCCTGTGGTGCTGTGCCTGTTCCTCACCGGCTATCTGGTCTATCTCCGCAAGGTCCCCAAGGAGACCGGTATGACCCCCGACCAGTCCAAGGGCGCCTACTTCGGCCTTCTCATCAAGAGCATCTGGCCCATCTTCCTGTCCATCGCCCTGGTGCTGCTGCCCATCGAGATCCCCGTGGTAGGCTCTGTCCCCGTGTGGGCCGCCGTCATCGTCTGTATCATTCTGGAGCTGTTTGTCAACAAGTTCTCCATGCAGGAGGTCCTGCCCTTCTTCCGCTCCGCCTTTGAGGGCAAGCTGATGCTGAACACCCTGGCCGTCATGATCTTCGGCCAGCTTCTCAGCGCCACCGGCGTTGTCAACCTGCTACCCGAGTACTTTGCCATGCTTCCCATCCCCATGTTCCTCATTTATGCCCTCATTTTCACCGTGGCGCCTCTGGTGGGCGGCACCATGGCGGTGTATATGCTCTGCATCCCCATGATGATCAACACCACCGGCGGGGTGGGCTTCTTCCCCCTGTTCCTGCTTTGTATGACTATGCAGTACGTCATCATGCAGGTCTGCCCCACCCACATCTGCCTGACTTTGTGCGCCGAGGACTACAAGATCCCCCTTGGCTCCATGATCGCCAAGACCATACCCCTGGTGGTGGTGGCCACCTGTCTGGCCTTTGGCTACTACTTCCTGCTCATGTTCCTGGGGCTGTAAGCATTGTATAAAAAAGTCCGCTCCTTCTGTGGGAGCGGACTTTTGCATCTGTATGGATGATTCGCACAAAAAGGGCAGGGCTTTCAACTTATAATATGGTATTTCCATCCTCCTTTCCGGCTTGCAATCCTCAACTTTTTGGGTTTATAATGTATAAGACGTTTCAAACGGAAGAGAGAAAATCGCAAAAGGAGGAACTACATCTTGAATCCAGAAGTCGTATCCCTGATCAAGCTGGCCGTGGTTTTTGCCTTCATCATCGTCCTGCTGGCCTTCAAGCGCCCGCTGAACCTGGTGATGGCCATTGCCGCCGTGGTGGTCATCGTTCTTTATCAGATGCCCATGGCCGATGCCCTGCCCGCCATCCAGAGGGGTGTGCTGGGCACCAACACTCTCAACGCTCTATTGGTGCTGTACTGCATCACCTTCCTGCAGCGGATGATGGAACCCCGCAAGCAGCTCTTCGGCTGCCAGACGGCCATGAACGGCCTGTTCAACAACCGGCGGGTCAACGCTTCCCTGACCCCCTTCATGCTGGGCTGCCTGCCCGCCGCTTCCACCGTTATCCTCTGCGGCCCCATTGTCCGGGATGCCGTGGGTGACTCCCTGAAGACCGACGAGACCGCCGCTGTCACCAGCTATTTCCGTCATATTTCCGAGGCTTTTATGCCCACCTACAGCGGCATTCTGGTGGCCATCGGTCTCACCGAGGGCCGGGTGACCCCCGCCTCCTTCGTCATCGGTATGCTGCCCGTGGTGGTGTGTCTGTTTTTGGCCGGCTATGTGGTCTATCTGCGGAAGATCCCCAAGGACACCGGCATGACTCCCGACCAGTCCAAGGGCGCCTACTTCGGCCTGCTGGTCAAGAGCATCTGGCCCATCTTCCTGTCCATCGCCATCGTGCTCATTGCCAAGACTCCCGTTTGGATGGCCGTGCTTTTCTGCATCGTGCTGGAGTTCTTCGTTCAGAAGTTTACCATTCAGGAGGTCCTGCCCTTCTTCCGCACCGCCTTTGAGGGCAAGCTGATGCTGAACACCCTGGCCGTTATGATTTTCAGCCAGCTGCTCCAGACCACTCAGGTCATGAACGTGCTGACCAAGTATCTGTCCATGCTGCCCATCCCCTCCTTCCTGGTCTACGCCCTGATCTTCGCCGTAGGCCCCCTGGTCGGCGGCAGCATGACCACTTATGTGTTGGGCGTACCCATGCTCCTGGCCGACCCTTCCATCGGCTCCTTCTTCCCCGCCTTCCTGCTGTGCATGACCATGAGCTACGTCATTATGCAGGTCTGCCCCACCCACATCTGCCTGACTTTGTGTGCCGAGGACTACAAGATCCCCCTTGGCTCCCTCATCGTCAAGGCCATGCCTCTGGTGGTGGTGGCTGCCTGTCTGGCCTTTGGCTACTACGGCATCCTGACCATGCTGGGTGTGTAAGGCTCTGAACCAAAAACGATTTGGGCCACGCTGTACTTTGTACAGCGTGGCCCTTTTTTCTTGACTTTTTGAAAAATCGTGGTATGATATCATTTAGATAATTATCTAAATGATATTTTTCAATTCTGGGGCAGATACTCCAGAGGGTCCACACTGACTCCGTCCTTGGTCATGGAAAGGTGGATGTGGCTTGCCTCCTCGCTCTCGGCGATGGCGGTCCGGCCCACGGTGCCGATGATATCCCCGGTCAGCACGGTATCCCCGATCTCCACCGCCACCGGGGCGGCCAGATTGGAGCAGGTGGACATGACCCCATCGGCGTGGAGGATCACCACTGTGGTGCCCATCAAATCGTCGGTGTAAAAATCACTCACCGTCCCCCCGGCAGGGGCCCGGACCTGGGTCCCCAGATCGGCGGCGATGTCCACCCCGTCGTGGACCCGCCAGTCTCCCATGGTCTGGTCATAGCGCAGCGTCTCCACCGCATGGGGCCGCAGTACCTCCCCCCGCACCGGCCAGGTAAAGACCGAGGCGGTAGCCGTCATGGAAGGCTCCGGCGCCGGAGTGGGTGTGGCCGTGGGAAGGGGCTGCGCCGTGACCGCGGGCCGGGGCGTGGCTGTGGCAGGGGGCGCCGGCACAACGGCGGGCGTGGGGGTCGGGGTCACCGTAACGGTGACCGTTCCCGACACAGGCCGGGAGGGCGCCGACATTCCCGAAAACAGATAATACCCCGAAGCGCCCAGCGCCGTCACGCACAGAAGCAGCACGATGTAGAAGCCTTTTCCTGCCATAAAATCGCTGACGCGGTCAAACATGGTTTTTTTCATTGGTTTTGCACCTCCGAGGCCTATTGTGGCCCGGGCCGAGGCGCTTTATACCAGCTTGACCGAAATTTTCTTATCCCCGTCCTTCTCTGTGACGGACCAAAGTCCGCAAAAGCAGCAGCCACTCCTCCTGCTCCCCCGCCTCCAGCGTCCGAAACAGCTTTATCAGCTGCTCCTCCTGTGGAGAAAGCCCTTCTTTTCCCATGTCCGTCCCCAGAAAACGGCCGGCAGGGACCCCATAGAGCTTCAGCAATACCCCAAGGGTCGCCAAATCAGGCTCCGACACACCGTTTTCATAACCGGAAAGGGTTTTGTTATTGATGCCCGTCATGGTCATCACCTGCTTTTGGGTCAATCCCCGCCGCTCCCGGGCTAACCGCAGGGCAAAGCCAAGCTCTTCCACCCCTTTCCCTCCTTTTCCTCTTTTTTCTTATTGTACCGAATGACTCCTTTCTTTGGTCGTTTTTCTTTGTATTTAAGATTTTCTTTATTGACTTCTTATATTTTAAGAATTATAATGGGAAAACCCTGTCCCTATTCATAAATTGTTCACTTGACTTTACAAGGTGGGGGTGGTACTATCAAAAGCGCAAAAGTAAGAAAAATCATATTTTTCCAAAAAGGAGGATTTCCATGAGCTGTAAGTTCCGGCCCCTTGAACCAGCCGAAGCGGAAGCCCCACAGCAGAGCAAATATATGACCACCGTCCGCATGGGTCCCCGGGGGCAGATCGTTATTCCCAAGGACGCCCGGGAGCTGTTCGGCCTGCGGCCAGGGGACAATCTTCTCCTGCTGGCCGATGGAGAGCGGGGCCTGGCCCTTTTGCCCAAAAGCCGTGCCCAGGAGTTTTTCTCCCTGTTTGACTCCCATTTTCCCCAAAGCGGACCATCTTAATTGAATTTTAATCTGCTGTTTATAATTTTTTCGTTTTCCTGTGCTATACTGCAATACGATTTCAAGAGAACCATCTCATTTGGAAGGAGACCTACATATGGCTAAACAGACCAACGCCTCCGCAAAGGAGGCCCCCCAGTTCCAAGCGCCCAAAAAGAAAAAGAAGTGGCTCAAGCGTATCATTGCTCTGACCGTGATCGTGGCACTGCTGGCTCTATTCCTGACCCAATGCATGAAGGGCGGGGTACAGACCGCTTCCGGCAGCTATCTTCCCGCCACCGCCGCCGTGCAGGACCTGACCGTTGCCGTCACCGGTCCGGGCACGGTAAAGCCCAACGACACCTATCGGGCCACCGCTCTTGTAAAGGGCGAAGTCCTCAGCGCCCCCTTTGAGGAGGGGCAGGAGATCCACAAGGACGACACCCTCTTTGTGATCGACGCCAGCGATGTGGAGACCGCCATCCAGCAGGCCCAGCTTTCCGTTCAGTCGGCCCAGCTGAATTATGACAGCCTGGTCCGTACCCGTAACGACAACACTCAGGACCGGCAGGTAAAGGCCAACGCCTCCGGCGTGGTCACCAAGGTCTATGTGGACCCCGGCGACACCGTGGCCGCCGGCACTCCCATCGCCGACATTCTGGACCGGGACAACATGAAGCTGAAGGTCCCCTTCCACAGCGTCAACGCCACTGCCTTCTATGTGGGACAGAGCGCCACCGTCACCGTCTCGGGCACGGCAGAGACCCTTTACGGCACCATCACCGAGATCGCCGCCACCGACTCGGTGGGAGCCGGCGGCACTCTGGTGCGGAACGTGACCATCGCCGTTCAGAACCCCGGCGCCCTCTCCAACACCTCCATGGGTTCCGCCATGGTGGGGGAGGTCTCCTCCTCCGCCTCCGGAACGTTCCAGTACGGCGAGAGCAAACAGCTCATTGCCAAGTACTCCGGGGAGCTGCAGACCCTGGATCTCAATGAGGGAGACAAGGTCTATGACGGCCAGCTGCTGGGCGAGTTTAAGGAGACCAAGATGCAGGACCAGATCGACGCCGCCGCCATCCAGCTGCAAAATGCCCGGCTTTCTCTCCAAAATGCCAAAGACCGGCTGGAGGACTATACCATCACCTCCCCCATTGACGGTACCGTCATCGAGAAGAACTACAAAGCAGGGGACAACATTGACCCCTCCACCGCCACTGCCACCGGCGCCAACGCTTTCCTGGCCGTCATCTATGACATGAGCCGTCTCACCTTCGACATCAACGTCTCCGAGATGGATGTGGTGAGGGTAGAGGTGGGCCAGAAGGTCACCTTCACCGCCGACGCTCTGGACGGACAGGAGTTCACCGGCGTGGTGGAAAAGGTGAATATCAACGGCACCACTCAGAACGGCAACACCTCCTACCCCGTCACCGTGGTGGTGGACGGCAGCGGCTCCGACCTGGCCGCCCAGGGGCTTCTCCCCGGCATGAGCGTATCCGCTTCCATCATCGTGGAGGAGATCGCCGATGTACTGGCCATCCCCGTGGACGCCGTCCAGCGCAGTGAGACCCCCTATGTCTTTGTAGCCGGGGAAGGCGCCATGGACGACAAGGGCAATCTGGTAGACTTCACCAAGCTGGAGCAGCGGACCGTGGAGCTGGGCCGCAACAGCGATGAGTTCATTGAGATCCTCTCCGGGCTGGAGGAGGGGGAGACCGTCTTTATCCCCAACGCCGCCTCCAGCATCATGTCTCAGATGTTCATGTAACGGGGGTGGGACTTTGGAACACCTCATTGAATTAAAGGACATCTATAAGATCTACCACATGGGTGAAGAGACTGTCCACGCTCTGGACGGCGTCTCCCTCACCATCGACAGGGGTGAATTTGTGGCCATCGTGGGCCAGTCCGGCTCGGGCAAATCCACCGCCATGAACATCATCGGCTGCCTGGATGTACCCACCAGTGGCACCTACCATCTGGGGGGCATCGATGTCTCCACCATGGAGGACGACCAGCAGGCCGAGATCCGGAATAAAATGCTGGGCTTCATCTTCCAGCAATATAATCTGATCCCCAAGCTGAATGTGCTGGAAAACGTGGAGCTTCCCCTGCTCTACGCCGGCGTCTCCGCCGAGGAGCGGCACCAGCGTGCCATCCGGTCTCTGGAGCGGGTGGGCCTTGCCGACAAGCAGAAAAACCTGCCCAGCCAACTCTCCGGCGGCCAGCAGCAGCGGGTCTCCATCGCCCGGGCACTGGCGGGCAACCCCTCGGTGATCCTGGCCGACGAACCCACCGGCGCTCTGGACTCCCGCACCGGCCGGGAGGTGCTGGCTTTCCTCCAGAAGCTGAACGGTGAAGGAGACACGGTGGTGCTCATCACCCACGACAACTCCATCGCCGTCAAGGCCAAACGCATCGTACGGCTTCAGGACGGCAAGATCATCTATGACGGCGACTCCCAGGACCCCCAGGCGGTGGTCCAGCCCGAGGAGGGCAATGACGGCGATGCCGGGGACGGCTTTACCGCTCTTCTGACCGGGGAGGTGGAGGCATGAATTTCGGACAATCCTTCAAGCTGGCCATCAAAAGCCTTATGACCAGTAAGATGCGGGCGCTGCTGACCATGCTGGGCATCATCATCGGCGTGGCCGCCGTCATCATCATCACCAGCTTGGGCAACGGAATGCAGAACTATATGAATGACCAGTTTGAGCAGATGGGTTCCAATCTGGTCCAGGCTCAGATCTACCTTACCGGCTCCTCTTTGGATGTAAAAGCCGACGATATGTATGCCCTGGTAGAAAAGTATCCCCAATACCTCTCCGGAGTCACTCCCTATAACACTGTCCAGGGCGTGGTCCGTCAGGGCAGCGATGAGTTCAAGCGCTCCAGCGTCTACGGCGTGGGCGAGACCTTCTACAATGTCGACAAGAACACCATCATGACCGGCTCCGCCCTGGGTAAAGGCCGGTTCCTGTCCTATGTGGATGTGGAGCGGGAGATGGCGGTATGCGTCATCGGCTCCTATCTGGAGCAGAAGGCCTTTGGCGGGGACGCTCTGGGCAAGACCCTCACCATCTCCGGAGCACCCTTCACCGTGGTGGGGGTGCTGGAAAAAAGCGGGGACAACTCTGAGGGCAGCAGCGACGACTGTATCTATATCCCCTACACCCAGGCCAACCGGCTGGGCAGTTCTCAGTGGTATGTCCTCTATATGTTCACCTCCACCGACCGCTCCACCGCTGCGGCGGCCAAGGGCATTGTGGAAAACCGTCTGTTCAAGGCCTATCATGACACCGACTATTACATAGTCATGACCTCGGCGGAGATGATGGACGCCATGGACTCCATGGTGAACCTGCTTATGGCCATCCTGACCCTCATCGCCGCCATCTCCCTGCTGGTGGGCGGTATCGGCATCATGAACATTATGCTGGTGTCGGTCACCGAGCGGACAAGAGAGATCGGCATCCGTAAATCTCTGGGCGCCAAGGGCCGGGACATCCGGGGCCAGTTCATCATCGAGGCGGGCACCACCTCCGCCATCGGCGGCACCATCGGCATCATCCTGGGCATTATCATGGCCCAGATCATTACGGTGATCATGGCCTACATCATTCAGGGCGGCCAGAACAACGGTTTTGTGGCGCTGCCCACCCTGAACGGCATCGCCGTGGCCTTCGGAGTGTCGGTGGGCATCGGTATCCTCTTCGGCTACCTCCCCGCCAACAAGGCCGCCAAGCTGAACCCCATCGACGCACTGCGGTACGATTAACGGGGAATGACCGGGCGATATCCCGTCCCTGCCCCTTCACCCCAGGGGTCCCGTCTCTCCCCCATCCTCATATAAGGAGCGAAATCAAGATGAAAAAAAGAATCTTATCCCTTCTCCTCTCCCTTGCTCTGGTCCTCCCCGTGACCTCCGCTCTGGCCGCCCCTGCCTCTGTCAATGACATGGCCCAGGTGCTGTCCGCTTTGGACATTATGACGGGCAATGAGAGTGGAGACCTGATGCTCACCCGGCCGGTGACCCGGGCCGAGTTCACCAAGCTGGTCATCGCCGCCTCCCCTCTGGGGGAGAACGTGGGGGCCACCACCACCGTCTCCCCCTACCCTGACGTGCCCTACACCCACTGGGCGGCCCCCTATGTGGAGGCAGCCGTGGCCGCCGGGTATGTCAACGGTTATCTGGACGGCACCTTCCACCCTGATGAAAACATCACCCTTGCCATGGGCGTCACCATGGCGGTGCGGCTGCTGGGCTATTCCGACGCCGATTTCTCCGGGGCCTGGCCTTCCGGACAGATGACCCTCTATCGCAACCTGGATCTGGACGAGGGCATCGCCATCGGCCCCGACGGCTATATGACCCGGCAGGACGCCATGTACCTCTTCTATAACCTGCTCACCGCCAAAACCAAGCAGGGCCAGCCCTATCTGCTGATGCTGGGCCACTCCCTCACCCCCACCGGGGAGATCGACCGGGTGGCCCTCATCAACGCCGCCATGGACGGTCCGGTGGTCATGACCGGGAACTGGCAGAGCCGGGTGGGCTTTGATGTGAGCACCGCCACGGTCTACCGGGGCGGCAACCCTTCCTCTCTGAACGCCCTGCAGCCCAACGACGTGATCTACTGGTCCAAGTCCATGCGGACCCTGTGGGCCTATTCCAACAAGGTCACCGGTCTCTATCAGGAGGTTCTGCCCAACGCCTCCAACCCCACTCAGGTGGTGGTGGCGGGCAAGACCTACGCCATCGAGACCGCCGACGCCGCCTACTCCCTGTCCAACCTGGGTGCCTTTAAAAAGGGAGATACCGTCACCCTCCTCTTGGGCCGCAACGGCGGCGTGGCTGCCGTAGCCGCCTCCTCCGCAGTGCAGGGCACCCTTTACGGGGTGGTGACCGCCGTTATGGATGCAGGTTATACCGATGAAAACGGCAGCAGCTACACCGCCAAAACGGTGGCCTTCACCGCCACCGACGGCAACACCTACTCCTACCCCGTGGCCGCCAACGCCTCCTTCAAAGCGGGAAATCTGGTGCAGGTGACCCTCTCCGGCAGCGGCAGCGCCCAGGTGAGCCGTCTGAGCCAGACCTCGGTCTCGGGCAAGGTCAATGCCTCGGCCACCAAGCTGGGCAACACCTCTCTGGCCGATGACCTGGAGATCCTGGATACCAACGGCGACGGGCTATGCGCCAGGCTCTACCCCAGCCGTCTGGCGGGGATGAGTCTGGACAGCGATGATGTGAAATACTACCGCCGCAATACAGCCGGCGAAATTGACATCCTTATCCTGAATGACGCCACCGGCGATATCTACTCCTACGGCGTCCTCACCGATGCCCAGGAGGTGGACGCCTCCATGGCCGCTCTGATGGGCGTCTATCAGTATGATGTGGGCGGCGCCTCCTACGTTCACACCACTCAGGGCAGCATCTTCAACGTGCCCGAAGGTCCGGTGAAGATCGAAGGCCCTCTGCAAATGCCCAGCCGGATGAGCGCTCTGAAATCGGTCAGGCTGGACAGCGTGGATGCCCTCACTGCCGTGACCCAGAACAACGAGAGCTTCCCCATGGCCGACGGCGCATCGGTGTATGAGCTGGAGAACGGGGTCTATCACCTCTCCAGTCTGGAACGGGTCCACACCGGCTACACCCTGACAGGTTACTATGACCAGTCCGCCAGCGACGGCGGCCGCATCCGTGTCATCGTGGCAAGAGAAAAATAAGGCTTCCCCAAGGGGCACAGTGCTTTCCGGCACTGTGCCCTTTTTTGTATCCGCTTTGTAACCTTTTTCGAGTTGACATTTGTCTACCTTTATGATACGATAAAAGCACAAGGTAGACAAATGCTTACCAAAAAGGAGGTCCGGATATGAAAGTGAGTTTGTCCGACGGCGAGTGGAAGCTGATGTACAAGCTGTGGGAGGAGCCCTCCCGCACCATTGCCCAGCTCACCGCCGCCTTGCAGCCCGAGACCGGCTGGAGCAAGCACACCGTCATCACCATGCTCAACCGGCTGGAGGGCAAGGGGGCCGTCTCTCACGACGGCGGCACCCCCAGGCATTACTCGGCCACTCTGGCCAAAGAAGACGCCGCCCGGGCCGAGACCCGCAGCTTTCTGGACAAGGTCTACGGCGGCCGGCTGGGCCTGATGATGTCCGCCATGGTGGACAGCCGCTCCCTGACCCAGCAGGACATTGACGAACTCGCCGCTATTTTGGAGAAAGCAAAGGAGGGGAACTGACATGATGAAAGAGATCCTCATTACTTCCTCGGTCCTGATCCTGGCCGTTTTGGCCATTCGGCAGCTGTTTAAAAGGGTCTTGTCCCGACGGCTTCAGTATGGACTGTGGGCTTTGGTGCTGGTGCGGCTGCTGGTGCCCGTCAGCCTGCCCGCCGTGAACTTTTCCATTCTCACCGCCACCCAGCCCGTTCAGGCGGCGGTGGCCCTCCGGCTGGAGCGGCCCATCGCCCCCCTGCCTGCCCAACCCGCCACCCCCCAGCCGGTCCAGCCTCTGCCCGTTCCCGAGGTGGGACCGGAGTCGGAAGTCCCACCCTCTGCCCTCCCCGTCTCCCACCCCTCTTCCACCAGAACGGTGGGGGAGGTTTTGAAGACGGTTTGGTTAATCGGCATGGCGGCCATGGGCGGATTTTTCCTGCTGAGCAACCTGGCCTTCTACGGACGGCTCCGGAAAAACCGAAAGCCCTTTGCCTCCCCCGGCAGCCGGAGGGTCTATCTGGTCCCCGAAGGGGTCATCCCCTCCCCCTGCCTGTTCGGGCGGAGCATCTATATCACCCCGGCGGTGGCCTCTGACCCCCACCGGCTCCGCCATGTCCTCACCCACGAGGAGACCCACGCCAGGCATTTGGATTCCCTCTGGTCCCTGCTTCGCTGCGTGTGCCTCACCGTCTACTGGTTCGACCCCCTGGTCTGGGTGGCCGCCGCCTGCTCCAAAGCAGACTGTGAGCTGGCCTGTGACGAGAGTGTGCTGAACGACTTGGGGGAAAACGAGCGCATCCCCTACGGCCAGACCCTTCTCTCCCTCATCCCGGTGAAGCGGGTCTCCAACCCCGTGCTGGCCGCCACCACCATGACTTCCGGAAAAAAGCAGCTCAAGGACCGGGTCACCCGCATCGCCAAACGGCCCCGGCAGCTTGCGGCAGCGGCTCTGGCAGTGGCGGTGCTGGCGGGGGTGGTCAGCGCCTGCACCTTCACGGGGGGAACGCCAATCCCCTCCCGGGGTCCCACCGAAAACACCCTCCGTCCCCTTACCGGGGAGGAGCTGCGGTGGTTCAATGAGGAGTTTTTCAACTCCTCCGGCAGCAGCAAAGACCAAGTCCATTCCGTCTCGGGCGACGGGTATCAGGAATACTACAATATCCGCAACCAGTTCCTTAACTCCGCCTTCAACCTCTATGAGAAGCCGGAGGACATCGACCTATTCCAGCTGTTCTACTGCGACGGCAGCTTTATCTCTGATGAGGAAGTGCCCATCGTCTGGGACGGTGATCCCAACGACCTGCCCTGTGGGGCCTATAAGCTGACCACCGAAGAAATGGACGAGATCCTGAAGCGGAACACCGGCCTGACCCTGGCCCAGACCGATCAGATCGGGCTGGACAATTTCATCCATCAAAACGACGCCTACTACTGGACGCACGGGGACACCAACTACCCCGGGGACATTGAGATCGTCTGCGGCACCCGGGAGGGAAGCACCGTCAGGCTCTACCACCACGGCTGGAACAGCGGCTCGGAGTGGTACTGCACCACCCTGGAGGCCCAGCCGGACGGCGGCTACTGGTTTGTCTCCAATCAGGAAAGCCAAGCCCCCGCCATCCCCACTCCCCTGCCTGCCTGGGAGCCGAAGGCGGTCATCTCCCTGGGGGACCTGTCCCCCTATGCCGCCCCGGCGGTGACGGTGACCGACTACCCGAACCATTATTCCTTCAACTATGAGACCAGCTACGCCAACTGGAACATCGACGACCATCACATCGAGGTCTACAAAGCGGCGGACGGCGTGGTGTACGCCGCCTATGAGGAAAACGATATCTACCATGTGTTCCAGTCCGGCCTGCCGGAAAACCACAACTGCGTATTTTTCTACAAAGACCTTCTGGGCCATGACGGCTTCTGGCTGGACTACTTCGGCCCCTATGAGGACAGAGACGGCGTCGGGACCATCCGGGATTATTACTATTTTGACGGCAGCGGCGTGCTGACCCTGCTGGCCCGGTGTCAGGGGGAGAGCCGGATCATAGACTTGGACGGGGACGGACACAATGAGCTTGTCGCCCCCCGGCAGCTCTTCTTCCAGCGGGAGGGCGTGGTGTACGAAGCCCGGCTGGACGAGCTGCTCCTCTCCGCCTGCCCGGAGCTTTCCTACTGGGACTATGAAAGCTGGGACAGGTACGGCAAGTGCCTCTACGTCAACGGCCTCTCCGCAGAGGCCATGTGGGAGCGGTACCTCTACTTCGACGGAGAAAACCTGCTGGTCTATAAAAACGAAAAGCCCACCACCGACCACATGGTGGACGGTGCGGACGATGGGGTCCCCGCTGAAGTGGTGGCCAAAGCCCGGGAGTATGTGCAGGGGGTCTTGCCCCAGAACGACTCCGAGGGTATGGGGGCAGTGGACGACTGGAGGATCGATTATTTCCGTGGCCCCTACACCACCCATGTGGGCGATGCGACGGTGGAGGCTTGGGCCTTCAACTACGAATGCCACACCACCACCCCGGAGAACGTGGTACTGGCTGGAGGCCGGTATATCACCGAGGACAACTGGGTCTCCCCCGGCTACCCCGGCTGTGACTGGCTCTTCTTCCAGCGGACCGCCGACGGAAGTCTGGTGTTCCTGTGGCATGACATGATAAACGACATGGGCCCCTACTCCCTGGCCTACGGGCAGTATCTGGAGCAGCGTCTGGCCCAGCTGGATTTTGACATCGGCAGCGTGTCCTTTGCCGCTTTGGACGCCGCCCGCAAGCTGGAATACATGATGGACCACTCGGGCGGTCAGATCACCCTGATGCTGACCCCGCCGGAGGGGGAGGGCACTGCCTGCACCGTCTCCCCCGACAGCGGCAACAGCCGCTACTACCAGCAGCGGTTCACCGACCCGGAAGCATACCGCTGGAGCTATGTGGACAGCTTCCCCGGCTATCCCGAAGGGACCTTCCTCACCATCACCGACCCCACCTGGGACTACTTTATCCGGCTGTGGGAGGACAGCGACCTTGTGATGATAAAAGAGAGCAACGCCGGGGCCGTGTGGTACCGGGCGGAGTCCGTCGCCCTGCCCCCCGACGATGTGTTCTATTACCGCCCCCTGATCTTCAACTTCATGCGGGGCTGGTTTGACGAGGCGGAATGGACTGCCCTGACCGGCGGCATCGCCATCCCGGACGAAGGCCAGAGCCGTCAGGCCATCGCTCAGGCCTGGGTGGATACCTATGAGGGCGCAAAGCTCCGCACCACCCCCGGCGGACACTACACCTGCACCTATATAAAGAACATTCAGGTAAAGGCCGAGGAGACGGCCGAGACCCCGGAAAGCTGGTTCCCGGAGGAGATCCTGCCCTATGACCACTTCCGCTTCTCCTACTCCACCATCTTCGTCCCCGAAAACACCGACGCCCAAAACTACATGATGGCGGGCAACACGGCGGAGTATGAAGGCGACGACCCCGGCGTCCCCGCCGGCGCCTTTCAGCATTGGCTCATAGGCGCCATGTACCTGAAGGACGGATACTGGTACTGCGGCAGCCTTGGAACAGGATAAAAAAGACGGCGTGGAGCCTTCTCCACGCCGTTTTCTTTTCAGCTCCCCCTTTCGGCCCTGCGCCGCTTCCCCGGAACGGGCTGCCCCCTACACCGCCATGGTCAGACAGCAGACGATGGTAGCGATCACCGCCCCCAAGATCATGTACCCCGTAGCCGGAATATGCTGGAACCACTTCCTCTGCCTCTTCTTCACAAACCCGTCTGCCACCCTTCTCGCCTCCTCCACCACCTGCTCGGCGGTAACGCCGCCGGTGCCGATGGCCCCTTCCTTTACAATGAAAATGGCCTCCTCAAAAAAACGGCGGTCAGGCGATTTCACCACGATGACCCGCCGGCTGATACCCTTGAGCAATCCCGCTCCCTCCTTCTGGTCGTTTCCCCCCTATTATGGCCGGGACAAGGGAAAATATACCGCCCAAGAGAGGCATATTTGTCCCCGGGATGCGTAGGATAGCCCTCGGGGGGATGTCCATGGCAAAAACCTGGGAGATGCTGGCGGTATTCGGGGTAAATATCCTCATTATCCTGCTGCTGCAGGGGCTTTTATAAAGAAACACACCAAAAAGCGGGAGGGACCTTTCATCCGAAAAGGCCCCTCCCGCTTTCTCCCTGCCCGGCTCTGAAAAGAGCAAAAAACAGCGGCTCGAAAGGCATTCCTTCCGGGCCGCTGTTTCTATGTCAAGAGATGGTGCCATCCGGGGAGCAGGTAAGGGTCAGCGGGAGGGACTTGGTAGTACTTCCCGATTTGAAGTAGGCGGTGCCGTAAGCCTTGTTCCCCGACAGCCGGGTAGTGCCGTGGTCATAGCTCCAACCGTTCTGGCCGGTGCCGTTGATTGCGGCCACGGTCGCCTTTGCAGTTGCACCGGAAAGGTCAAAGGTTGCGGCTAAAGTGGCAGTTCCAATAACAGTCGAACCATTATAGACCTTCGCACTTACAGACCCGTTCTTGGTGCCGCCGGCCCGGGTCATGGGACCCTCGTCCACAGTCACCACGGCGTAAAAGCCATCGCCCAAATCAATGATTTCCTCTTTTGCCTCTGCTGCCATAGCGGGGGTAAGCAGAGACACCAGCATAGCCGCCCCACACAAAAGGGCGGAAAGTTTTTTGATTTTCATACCTTATGTACCTCCATCAACTGATTGAGCATCTGGGGGAGTTTGCTTCAAAAACTCCTCCATTTCTTCGTCTGTCAATTCTTCTACCGGTTCAATAATGACCTTAAAATCCCCTTTGACAACTTCCTGTGTCTGCCGCCACTGCCAGAAGAAAAACACGGCGGTCACCACCAGAACCAGCACCACAGCCACCTGTAGGGCCTTGCGCTGGAAAACGGTTTTCCGCTTCGCCTTCTCTACCTGCTCTCTGGGCACGGTGGAGAGCATGGACAGCGCAAACTCCTCCCCGGTGCCAAAGGCCGCCAGAAGGTCCTCCCCGGTGGCCTCCGGGTTCTCCTCGTCGAACTGTCCACCATCCGCCGGGCCTCCGCCATCAGCTCTTTTCGGTTGGGCAGATAACACAGCAGCGCCCGGTCCACCCCGGCCAGATATTCTTCCTTCACCGCCTGGGTCATGGAGTTCCCTCCTTTTTGTCCAGCAGAAGTACCACCCCGCCGCTGAAGCGGCGGTACAATTCCTCCAGCTGGGCCTGATAGGTCCGTCCCTCCGGGGTGATCTGATAGTACTGCCGTCTCCGCCCGTCGGGGGCGGGCTTTTTGTACCCCTCGATGATATACCCGTTGCTGATGAGCCGGTAGAGCACCGAGTAGGGGAATACGATACTCAGTGCCCCGCCCGATTCCTTCTCCAGCGCCTGGGTGATCTGGGGGGCGTGCATGTCCTCCCTGCTCAGCAGGGTCAGCACCAGCATTTCCGTCACTGCTTTTTTCAGGTTCTCCTCCATGCCGAGAGAAGACCCGCTTTTCGGCGTCGCCATATTTGATTTCCTCTGCCCGTGCCCGGGCCTTCCTATATAGGGTAGTCCCATCTTACTATACTTTTTTCCAAAATGCAAGTCTCTTCTTCAAAAAACTTTTCTCTTTATTTTTATTTTTGTATTGACAAGAAAATGGAGTTGTGCTATTGTTTAGTTGTCCATAGGTAAGCGGACGGTGGGGCCGGCTCCCGCCGCCCGCCGGGGCAGGGGAGCCGGCCCCTTGCTCCAAGGGCACAAAGCACTTGTATTTCAGAAAGAAAGGATGTATACTTATGTTGAAGAAACGCTTCACCTCCCTGTTTCTGGCTCTGGCCATGGTGCTCGGCTTGAGCGGCCAGGCGTTTGCCGCTGAGGTTGTTGAGACGGAATCTTCCAACACGGCAGCTGATACGCTGTACATTGATGGGACGAACTATACGTATGAGCATGATTACAGCCGTGACAAAAGGACAATCACTATTTCGAACGATAAGAATAGTGATATTGATGTAATCATTTACGATTTGGGAAGCTCCTATCTATATTTGAACGGGGAGATTATTGGAACGGTTAGTTCTACTATCAACGTACCAGTGGGATATTACTCTTCTCAGGCGGATGACGGCTGGGAAGTATTAAGTTCGGATAGTCATAAAATCACATGGGCTGAGGGTACCGGTACTGCAGCTGTGTTAGGTGCACTTGCAGTTGTTCTGCCCAGTTTGGGCCCTGTAGGAATTGCTGAAGCGATAGGAATGGGAGCGTTGGCCACTCTTGCCGCAAGCTCCAGTGGGGGTACACTTGATCTTGAAATTTCTATGTTCCATGTGCCTCCTATGCCGCCAACATATCGTTATGTATGGACCTTTACGGCATCGACAGGTGATGTCTACGGCCCGTATTCTTATATGTATGCTTAACATCAATTTTTGAGTGCAGGGGAAATAAAAGTGAAACTTCTAAAGTATGTCCGCTATATTTGGCTGCTATTTGGTGTAGTATTGTTTATTGCTATACAAATAGTCGACAAATATGGTGAAGAACTGCATCAAATCTTCTCAAAAGTGGTTTCCTTTTATATTTTGGGAGTATTTGTTATTATCTTTCTCTCTGCTGGTCTGCATATTTATCATACCATCAAAAAAAGTTGAAAAGACAGGGGCCATTCCTTTTATCCCAACCGCCAGAAGACAAGGGGACGGTTCTTCTGTCTCGATAATTTTTGAAAAAGTTCTCAATTATCGCCTTTTTCTGAATTTCATGTCCTACGGATGGAGGAATAGTTCCCTCCTCAAGTGGCGGGATGCCCGGTTAAGATCGGAATAAAAAAGACAGGGGGACGGTTCTTCTGTCTTGACAAACTGACCTGCCGAGGGAGACAAAAGGGCGTGGTACACCGTACCACGTCCCTTTTCTTCCCCCGACAAGAGAAAGACCCAGCCACACCACAAACACGCCCCCCATCGGCGGGTCTATAATCAAAAACGCAAAAAACAACGGGACCCCGATGGGTCCCGTTGTTTTTTGGTTCAGCCCTCCATGTGCCGTCCCAGAAAGCCGGACATGGTCTGTAACAGCTTGTACTCGGTCTCTCCGCTGCCCAGCTCCCCCTCTTCCCCGGCGATGAGGACGCTTCCCAGCACGTCCCCCTCGGCCAGAATAGGAGCGGCGCAGATGACAAAGAAGCGGTTTGCCTCATCACTGATGGGCATGGGGGCCTCCCCGGGCTGATACTGGTAGATCTTGCGGCCTTCCAGAATGCGTTCCAGCCGCTCGCTGAGCCGCTTTTCCATCAGGTCCCGGCGGGGCGCGCCGGACACGGCGATACAGCTGTCCCGGTCGGTGATAACACAAACCCGCCCGGTGGTCTTGTTCAGGGTTTCGCACATTTGGGCGGCAAAGTCGCTGAGGCCCCCCATAAGGGAGTACTTCTTAAAAATGACCTCCCCGTCCTTATCCGTATAAATTTCCAGCGGGTCGCCGTTACTGATAACTTTGACAGAGAAAACCTTATCGCTGTGCTTATCACTTTCTTGGATGATTTGAATCTCATAGGGACGGCTGTCAGCCGCCTGCCGCTCCAATGGAATGTTGGCCGGAGCCATGGCGGCAACTGAATCCGGGTGGACACTATCCTCCCCTACATTCTCCCCTGTCAGATCCTCCGGCAATTCGCCGCTGCGGAGGATGCTGTCAATATCAGCTTTCAGCTGCACCTCGATATGATCCTCGTAGACCTTGATTTTTTCAATGATGAGCTGGAGGTCGTTTCGATCCAGCTTGGGCTTATTCAGAATGTCCTCAAAAACCTCCATAGCCGTCTTGGCCGCCCGATTCACCCGAATGATGGTGTTCCGACGGTCGTTTGTCATGGCAATCTGGTTCTGAATGCCGTCAATACGACGCAGGAGGTCGTTCTCCAGCTCGTCGTAGGTGGCCTCCAGAGTCTCCTCCTGTTCCGGGTGCTTCATCACATCCCGGATACGCTGGCGCTTGGTGGCCTTCAACTCCTCCTGCAAATCAGCAAGAACAGTCTCCAGATTCTCGGCGGCCTGCTGTGTCGCCCCAATGTCCTCCTGCTCCCTGGCAAGGTCGGCGTTGAGCCGGTCCAACATCTCCGCCGAGTTGTCCCTCACCTTGCGGAGGTAGGCCTTCAGCACCTCGTCCAGCTTGTCCACCCGGATATGGTGGCTGGTGCAGCCCTTTAACCCTCGATTATGATAAGTCCCGCAGCGGTAGGCCGGCTTCAGATCTGCCCGGCTCATGGCAAACATGGGGCTGCCGCAGTCGCCGCACTCCAGAAAGCCGGAATACACATTGTCGTACTTCTTTACCCCCCGGTAGTTGGCGGTAGAGCGGCTTTCCCGCAGGGCCTTGGCCGTGGCGAAGGTGCGGTAGTCGAGAATAGCCTGATGGTGGTTTTCAATGACCACATTCTCACTCTCGTCCAGCTTACGGTCTTTCCCATTGATCTTCACACGGGTATATTTCCGCTGGCGGAAGGTGCCGATATAAAAGTCATTGTCGATGATGCCCTGGACGGATACGATGGACCATGCGCTTTTAGCCCGGCGCTTGACCTCCTTCCCCGCCGCTTCTCTCCGGGTCTCCTCACACATACGGGGAGTCGGAATGTTCTGGTCCGTGAGGTAGCCCGCAATTTTCTTATATCCCCATCCATCAATGTAGCGGGTAAAAATTTTCCGCACAATGTCGGCTTCGGTGGGAACCACCTCAAACTCCTGCCGGGAATTGATGATATATCCATAGGGGGCGGCACAGAGCCAGCGGCCATCCTCCTGTCGGCGGCGGATGACTGACTTGACCTTCTTGCTGGCATCGGTGACGGGCATTTCGTTGATAAGGAACTGGAATTGAATTTTAAGCCAGTCGTCATCGTTGGGAAAGTCGATGTTGTCCCCGATGGAGATAATGCGGACACCGGCATCACGCAGGTCCTCCAGTTCCACCAGTCCCCGACTGTTCCGCCGTGAAAACCGGGAAAAGTCCTTAACAATGAGGATGTCCTTTTGATGTGTCACCAGCTCCCGGCGCATGACCTGATAGCCGGGCCGCTGGTCAAAGGTGTAACCCGACTTGTCCCGGTCTTCGTAGAAGGTCAGAGTTGATCCAGGGAACCTGTGCTTTACAAAATCCTCGATGATGGCCTTCTGGTTCTCGATGGAGGTGTTGTCCCGGTCCAGCTCCTCGTCCACCGAGATTCGGCAGTAACCTGCTATATCAAATTTTTCAATCATCGGTTTCACCCTTCAGGTATTTCGCCGTCTGGCGGTCAAATTCCGAGATGTAGGCGGCATCCTGCTTTTTGCGGAACTCCTCATAAATGGCGGAGACCTTTCTCTCTGCCTCTTCCCGGGAGACCTTCCCCTTTCCGGCCAGCACCTTTCGGCGATTGTTGGTCAGAAACTGGTCGGTCTCTGCAAGCCAGTCCTCCATGGACATAGGCACTTCATCCTCGGCCATCAGCTCGGCATAGTCGATGAACATGGTGACCAGACGGTTGAGGCGGGAGATCTCCTTCTCATTCAGGTAATTCTTGGCCACCAGGGTATCACTTTTCAAAATCTTCCCTCCGGGACCTGCCTTCCAGGTGGTAAGGCCCATGGTGGGGCTGTCCAAGGTGGCCCGCTCGCTGATCAGCTCTGCCGCCGTCTTGCCGGTGACAGCGAAATGGAGCTTGTTCTGTACAAAGGCATAGAATGCCTTGGTTGTCTCGCTGTCTTTGTCGTAGTCATAGCTGCACTGCTCGAAGATGTCGGCGATCTTCTGGTAGGCCCGGCGCTCGCTGGCTCGGATCTCCCGGATGCGCTCCAGAAGCTCGTCGAAGTAGTCCTTCCCGAAGGGTCGGCCATTCTTCATCAGTTCATCGTTGAGGACGAAACCCTTTTGGATATACTCCTTCAGGGTTTTGGTGGCCCACTGGCGGAACCGGGTTGCTTTTTTGGAATTCACTCGGTAGCCCACGGCAATGATGGCGTCCAGGTTATAGTGGTCCAGATTGCGCTGGACCTGCCTGGACCCCTCCTGACGAACTACTAAGAATTTCTTAGTAGTTGCCTCTTGTTCCAATTCCTCCTCGGCATAGATGTTCTTCAAGTGCTGAAGCACATTTTCCGGGGTACAGTCAAAGAGCTGTGCCATCCCGCTCTGTGTCAGCCAGAAATTCTCCTCCTGAAAAACCACACTCACAAACTCTTTGCCATTGTTATCGCTGTACAGCAGCACCTCGCCAGCCTTCATCAGTTCGTCATTTTTATTATCCATAACGATTACCCTCCGGCATATTATTTCCCGATAACATTGTAACAGAAAAATCAAAAAATGACAATAGGAAAATGGAGCCACAGGGAAATCCCTGTGGCTCCACTTCTCACGCCAGGCGTGTGCGATTTTCACACAGCAGAGCGCTGGTGAGCCCTGCCAGGTCTTGATCCCCTGATTCAAATACCGCCACCAGATAACCCTGCTTCTTATACACAGAGAATATAGGCTTCAAGCGCTGACAAACAGTCTCGCTCGTTTTCTCTGCGTTGGTCAGCCATATTTCCACGATATGGCTCTCTTCGTTCACATTCATAGTCAAAGAACTCACCGTCCTTTTCCTATTCTTGCCAACAAAAAGCCTTCCCATTCCGCACACCTGGTCCTCCCATTCCGGCGCTGATTGTACTCATAGTGATCTTCCTTCCGTAAAGTTTTGCGCTGGTGAGCGCTATGTGGCATCTCTTCCTTCAAATAATTCACCAACACAAACGGCAGAAATAGCGCTGCTGAGGACGATCAAAGTGCCGATGCCCCTCCTTTCCGATTTATTAATGGGCACCTTGTCCAGACAGCCCCTCCGTCTGGGCAAGGTGCCTCATCGGGTTCCTTCATGGGTTCAGGGTACTCTTCGCCTGCGACTGTACGCTCTGCGTCTCTTCCTTTCCGCATACACAATGGGTCTCCGCTCCCTTCGGCTGACTGTTCCAGATTGAGGGATAAAGAATCTCTTTCGGGAGTAAGTCAGACAGAGTCAACTGCCCCGGAATTGATTCTTGCCGTTTCAACTTTTTCATGATCTACCTCCTTTGGTCATGTTCCCAGATAGCATGGATAAGGATTCTACCGCTCTTGCAGAGCCTCCCAGCATCTTGCAGATTGAATGTTATTCCTCACGATCTGCGCAATATTCATGTTCTTTGTCTTGGCTGTCCACAAGTAGGAACTCATGATCACATTCCTGCTTGCGGACTCTGTTTTGGGATAAGATCGACCGGTAGCGGTCTCCCGCCTCGGTTTTTATTCCGGCTGCTTCCAGCCGCATAGCATAAGGGCCAATGTGCTTTGTTGGCAGTCCAGCCATCAACCCGTTTCGATACGCCCCTTCCACAAACCGAACATCGACTCCCTGCCGCTCATAGCTACGATTCACACAGGCACACCAGTTTTGGCGTACCTGTCGGAGAAAGTCCTTTCCGTATGTGGTCCTTCCGGCGTATTTCGTGTCCAAAAAGCCATTTTCCCCCACTTGTCGGAATGCGGCAAGCAGGTGTACATGGGGGTTATCTTCCCGAGTACCTACTGCCTGAATACTTTCCGGCTTGGGATGTTCACTGGCAAGCCCACGGTGGATGGCGTAGAACACGGGAAAGCCCCGGCTCACAAACATCTCTTGCGCATAGGAACGGGCCAACCCGATCCATTCCGCCGCATCCAGTTCGTTGGGTAAAGCCAGAATGTACTTGTGGGCCATAAGCGCCCTGGGATGCTTCTCACTGGCATTCCAGGCATCCAAAAACGCTTGATACTCCCGAAGTGCCGCAGGAGCCTGGGACGGAAGAAGCAGTTCGTCAAACACGAGGTCTGCCCGCTTTTCCCCATATGCCTTTTTGCCGTAGTATGAATCCCGGTAAGCTCTCCCGGTACAGTAGGCCAGATGCCCAGCCACTGACTGCCCCGCACCACGGCTAATACCATCAGCACGAACGATGTTCGTCTTAATCATCATCATTCTCACCTTCCTCCCCTTCCTTTCCGCTGGTTTTGTTTAACTGCGCAAAGGAGTTTTCAGTAAGTTCGGGTGAGTTGGATGAATAATATTTCTGCTGAGGATGCCTTGGAGTGTCTGGGTACAACATCATTAACCGCCCTTGATTGAGTAGCGGTTTGATATACACTTCTTGACATAGTGTTTTCTCTATGTCAAATTGCTCCCGGATCTCCCTGGCACTTCGCGGCTCCGTTTGGCAGAAGTCACATATCTTGTCCGGCAACCTCTCTTTCGTTGTATTATCCACTGCCAGTTTGTAATCGCCACTACGAGGGCAATCACAAGCCTCCGGCTGGGTAAGAGCCAAAAACTGTTTTCCTATCTCGTTGAGTTGCTTTTTTATCTCATAGATAGAGTCATCGTGACCCTCCACACATAGCGAAAGAGGGGTTGCTTTGACCTGCCGAAGGTATAGGGGAGCTTTCTGCACTGTATTTACCCCAAAGGGGCTAATCACGATGGGCTGGCTCAAATAAGCCAGAGTCTCCGGATAGATCAATGGCCGGTTGGTTCGCCCGGCCGTTACCCCCACATTTGGCACCGGCACCACTTGTTTTAATAAGTGGCGGCCTTTGGGGTTGAAAGAGACGGTATCAGCAAGCACATCAGTGGTCCCAATGAGCGCTGACAGATAAACCTGACTTTCTACATCAGTCGCATTGAACACTACCTTGTAGCTGCACAGATCGGCAACGATACGAGCTGCCGCCTTTCCGTAGCTTTCTTCCAGCTGAGCAAGGGACTGTATGGCAAGTACCATAGTGACCCCTTTGCTGCGTAAGGTAGCAAGGGAATCTGTGATGACTTCCATGCGTCCCAACTGAGCCACCTCATCTAACAAGAGGGCCACATCCGGCAAGTCACATCCGGAATAGGTCTTTTCCCTCCGTAAGGCAAGGGTCTTCAATAGCTGGGACAAAACCAGTCTGACTAACGGGGCACATTGCCTCAACTTTCCCAAAGGAATGTCGAGGATGACACCATGTGAGGTGCGGCTGGTATTTAGGTCGCTCCAGTCAAGAAGCGGTTGGCCCAATACAGGGGTAAGAGCTGCCTCAATCTCCTCGGTCAAAAGCAACCGTGAGACTTGACTGAGTTCTGCTCCAACACTTGCCAATGTTTTCACCGAGGCCCCTGCCAATTTGCTGACAAACGCCCACGCCCGTTCATTTCCGCTGTTCCCAAGAACCTCTATCATATCCGGGATTGACAAAACCTCTATAGACTTTATGGCATCCATAAAGGTGTTACCAACATCGAAATGATACAGAAACATTCCTGTTAGGATATTTTGGGCATTTTCTTTCCAGACCGGTTCTCGCTCGGACACACTGATGGGGATAAGTGCGTCTGCCAAATCACAGGCATATTCCTTTGCATGGTTTGGATCCAACCGCATTATGGCAAACGGATCATATGCGGAAGGGCCGCCTCGCTTGCGGCATGGAGCGAAAACGATGGGAGCCTTCCCATCGTCGGCGTGGAGATCATACCAAAGGTTTTCCATACCTCCCTTGCAGTCGAAGGCTACAAGGCTGCCATTCCATGTTTTTAGGGTATGGTTGATGGGACCGGTGGTTTTCCCAGAGCCCGGGCCGCCGATAATCAGGACATTGCCATCTTTACTTGTCGGCTTGCCGTAAGCTCTGTTAACAACCTTATTGGAACCCTTATTGCCTTCACAGGAAGCAGGGGTAATTCCGAACCACACCCCACCTTCGGTTGAGGACATTAACAGTTCGGGGATCGGAGTGGATGGCACCAGGTTATCCCTGCGATCCAGTTGCCTATCGCCCTTACCAATAATAATCCGATACAAAAGGTAGAGCCCAGCTCCCATGGCTACAATTCCAACCACTTTTTTAATACCCTTCTTCATTTTCAAAACCTCCTTATTTGGGGGAGGCTCTGAAAGAACGGTAGACTGAATATTCTGTTTTCAAGGTGCAGACCGCTTTGATCCACCAAGTTGCGAAAAAGCAGGTGTCCCTCTTTGGAGAGGAACACCTGCATTATGCCTTATGTGAAAAGATAAAGTTATGGGTAAATAGAAAAATTATAAAAGGATAATTCCCTTCCCAATAAAGTTTTGCCCTTCTATGCTTGCTACGATTATCCAAGCTCTTAACGGAAACGTCGGATATTGCGGCGTTTCCTTGCTCGAACAAGTTTTTTTTGCTCTTTTGACGCCATATCCAAAAACAACCATGTCGATGGATGCAATCTTTTTTTCCCTTGCATTTTAATCGGATCTTCGGGTATAAGTTCTACATCACGTAGCAAAGCTTTATACATCTTTCGGTATGTATCCCGGTCTTTTCGTATTTTGGGCGCATTTTCACGAAAATGAGACCGCTTATCACTTCGGCTACACGCTGTCCCCGAATAGAGTACCAATTTTTCCGCTAAGCTATAGTAATCACTCTTCAACACGTTATCCGGCAAACCTAATGCATAATCTCTATCATGTTGATGAATGACAAAAACCTTTTTGACAACTCGTGCCCATTTTTTCCTAAATACACAGAGTCTGTTGAACACGATGTCTTTTTCTTGTACTTTTGTCGTCAGGGCCATATGAAAACAGGTATAAAAGTCTTGACTTATGGCATAATCAAGCAGAATCAATATTTCTCGTGAAAGCACATTTTCAAATGCATATTGCGAAACCATTTTCAACTTCCTGAAGGGAAAGACCGCTTGCAATCCCAAGAGGTATTCAACCAGCGGAGAGATATATTCTCTGCGATACTCTTGTGTCCCCTGTTCTATGGAGGTCCAGAAGTTAATGACCGTTTGATCAACAACCTTTTCGGTTTTGCGAGGGGGTATTCCATAAGCTGTATGCAGTTCCTTTACACCGTCAATTACCTGATTTAATATAATGCGATAATCGTCACAATAAGTGACTGAGAAGCGACCAAGCGCTATATTATGATATAGTTGATACTTTTTGTTGTCGCATGGACGCCTTCCCTTATATGGCCTCTTAGAATTTTGCATGAAGTCTTTTAACAATACTGCTACAGATGGTGGAAATTCATATACAAATCCTCTTCCGGAGGTATCTTCAGCGTTTTTTTGCTTGATTCGCAGAATCATAGAATCGACCCCAAGTTTATATAAGAAGTCCTCAAATTGGTCCTGCCAATCTTTAATATCCGGCAAGGTATCATAAGTCGAAAAAGCCTCGTTCAGAACCTCATCAAATCCCGGGAATTTCCTGCTTGACTTATGACGTTGACCGTGATCTGCCCTCAGCGGACGCTCTATATCTTCCCGAGAGAGACTTTTTCCTTTCGTGTCTTCACTCATAATCTCCTCCTCCAATTCTTCAGGTGTCTCCCCGGCACCCTATGTCCCTCATCCTTCCGGTGGCAGGTGTAACCCCTCTCCCCAGTAAGGGCCATGAGAAAAAAGGAAAACCTTATCACCCCCACTCCAACCTGCTCTTCAATGAGGACGGCTTTCTTTCCCTCCAGTCAGCTTGCGCTACGAGGTTGCATCGGCCATTCTGGTACGGCAGGTTTTCATACACACTCTCTTGTCCGCAATATAGCACGAACAAAGTGGGAAATCAATTAAAATTTGCAAAACAAAAAGGAACTGTGTTTAACCGTTCCTTTTTGTTTTTTGTACTAATGGTGCAAAAGTCGACACCTCTCTTTCAAATGGTATCCAGTCGGCCCGCCTTTCACACAAAGCAACATTCCTTCAGCGAGATGAAGGGTCTCTTGTCAGAAAGGTCAATAGGGGTTTCGGTAACGAAGGTTCCGGCGAAGTTGACCCAGGCCCATCTTTCAATGGTTGCAGGGGTGACCCAGTCTCCACTATCATCATGGCGGCAGGAATAGGCATATTTACCCTCCGGGATGGTCTTACGGTCGATCCGCATATCCACATACTCCCCACAGTATTCTGTGCCATCCTCGGCAGTCAGGATTACAGGGACCATATGTTTTGATTCATAGGGAATCGGTGTCATGATTTCACTCCTTCTTATAATTAGCCCGGTGTCTCCCCCAAAAGAGGGAGGCACCGGGATTACTTTAGCTTGCAGCGGACAACTCTGGCTCCAGCTCGGCCGCAGCCATAATGTCCATGAACTGGCCGGCATACTCTCTGGCCTTGGCAGCTTCTTCTGGGCTGAGGGCACTGACCGCCTCGAAGTGATACAGGGCGTAGGGCTTGCCTCCCTTACTGGTGGCCTTTTCCAAAGTGATTCTGGTCACCACCCCAGACAGGGGCATCATCTTGCCGATCAGCCGGGCCATGTACCGTTGGAAGATCAGTTTGCTTGTCACAGGTACCCGAACGATGATGGGCATGATGTTATCCGGCCTGAGCAGGAACAGAGCTACAGACTCCTTGCAAGCCTTGGCGTTACTTTCCCCATCCTTGGAGCCAAAGGTGTTATAGGGGCAGTGGGCGCAGGCCTTTCCATCAGCGGAAATAAGACTGTCCGGGCTGTAGCACACCGGGGGCGTACCCTCCACTGGGTCAGGAGTATCCCAGTAGGCCCGAGGGGTGGTGTAGTCCAGAATAATGCCCGTCAGCTCCTTCTCAGCCTCATCCCCAGCCAGGCCAGGAACAGAGAATACGGTGGATCCTCCAGAGGGGGACTTGACCACATCGAAGAATTGCATGGTCAGAGGCTGGCTTTTCAGGTTGGCCCGGATGATGTCAATGGCATTACCGGACAGAGCCAGGTAATTGGAATCAACTGGGGCAAGGGCAGCGGCAGTCTCTTCCTCCACGGATTCAGCGATAGCCTGGGCTTTGGTATCCAGCTTGGTTTTCAGCGCTGCGGTGTTCATGTTTTGACCTCCTTATCCCGCCACCTTAATGGAGAAGCGGCGGTACGATGTTTTGTTGGCGTATTTCTGGTATAGGGTAGGGTGTTCACTTTTCAGAGTTTTGGTATCCAACCGCTCTTGGGTCACACTCTTCCAGGTGATGATCCGCTCTCCGGCAACGCCCACCTCATTGTCTCCCATCATTTGCTTCAACAGGTTTTCCACCTGCTGCTTTTGCTCGGTGGCGGTCTCCAACTGTTCACAGGCAGCATCATACTGTCGGAACAGATCGGCGGCATTGGCTGGTAGATCAATATGGCTCTGTGGGACACTGGTGGGGAACTGCTCGGCAAGGAATTTCGCCGAGGCATCGGAGCCGTCCAGGGGCGGTGGGGTCAGATCCTCCACATGATGCCAGAAGTCGGCTTCCAACCGGATAAGGGTAGCGATCAATTCCTCATCCCGTTCCACGAACCTCCACTTGAAGGTGTTGCCCCCAATGAGAACGGCGATATAGGCCCCCTGATAACCCGTCACGGCCATGTAGTGTTGGATCTGAAGGTAGTACTCGTCCGGGATGGAATCTTCCCATTCCCCTGCTTTATAGGCGGTAGCGGTTTTGGCCTCGAAGATACAGGTGCCATAGTCCGGGTGGTCGCAAACACCGTCCAGATTGGCCAACATGAAGGGGTGTTCCTCACTCTGGAGGAGCTGTTTTACCAGACAAACCTCTAAGCCTGTGCGCTTGGTGAACTCCTCCCGGACAACAGCTTCCAGGATCGTTCCCCAATAAGCAGATTCCCCGGCTTCCTGGGGCTGGAGCTGGTCGGTCTTCTCCATCCACAGTTCCACCGGGGACTTGTAGCGGTTGATGCCGCAAACCACCGAGGCGTCACTTCCGCCGATGCCTTTCTTTCGCCATTCCAGCCAGTCGGCGTAGGGCAAGTTTTCGGTGGACACAAGGACATTTGCCATGATGCCCCTCCTTTATGCTGCCAGAATCAGCTCATGAGCCTTGTCAATCAAGGGGTGTCCGTCCAAAGTTTTGGCAAAGACATTCTCCTTATAGTTGGCCGTGGTGCGGGCAGGCTGGGCATGGGTGGCAAAGTCGGACACGGCGTTGATAAAGCGGTATCCATTCTTGTCCAGCCCTTTCAGATCCGGAGCGTCAAAGTAGCGGCTCTTCATGTCTTCCCTGGAGCGGCGCACATTATTACGGTGAATACTGCTTTCCTCGTTCTCCATAGGTAGGAGCAGATCAATAAAGTCCAGCACTGTCTGGTCGGAGAGCTTGATTTTGGAAAGCCTGTTGAATTCACCGCCCAGCTTGTTCATGTACTGCTCGGCCAGCAGCAGGGTGTTGTGGGCTTCATCCATCTTGGCGGCCAGATCCCCCACATGGACCGTGGCCCAGCTTCTTTTTGCTGTGGACAGAGCCAGATTGAGGGTGTTCTGACAGACCACCCGAATGGGTGTCATGGCTACCTTGATGGAGCCATTGCCATCATGGGAGCTGGTAACGACCATGTAGGGACTGATGGCGTCGCCGCTCATAATGTACTTTTCGGGTAGCTTTGCCAGGATCCAGATACGCTTTCCTCCGGCAAGGCTGCCGGCAGTCTCATACTTGACCCCCTCACCCAGCAAAGCGTCAGTGAAGGCAAAGGCCTCCTCATTCTGGACCACCTGATAGCGGTCAGTGACGATGCCCAAAACCTTGCTGTCGGTATCCCGGACATTTGCCTTATAGCCGGGAATGGGCGACCCAAAGGGGCTGGTCGTAATAGGTTTTTGAAGGACTCTCCAGTTCAGGCCGGACTTTTCCAGCGCCTCCTTGGAGCTGAGGGCATCCTCTACCCGAACCCCCAAACCGTGCCAGGGGGCTTCCCGGGCATAGAACATGGTTTCAACATTGGCGGACATAATAGATTTCCTCCTTGATTTGATAATTTTTAGAATGCTTTGGTCATGCTGGCCTCCACGCTGGTTTCCACAACGCCAAAGGTAGCGATAGTCCATGCCATGGCTTCCCTGGCATCGTAGAACCGGGCAACGCACTCCTTGACATCCTCATTTTCTTCGGTGATGTCCCACTTGTAGACTTCCCAGATGACCAGCCACTCACCGAAACGCTGGGCCTTTCGGCGGTCGCCTTGAATCTCAATCTTACTCATGGGAAATATTCAGCTCCCTTCCTGGTGGAATCTGATCTCCTCCAGCAGAGTGTAGGCGGCACAGAAGCCCTCCATAAAGGCATCCCGGGTCACCGGGCCGAACTGCCGGATGGGGATATCTGCCAACTGCTGGACAAGTTCATTTTCTTTGGGGCCAAGAGTAGGCTCCAGCTGCTTCTGAATGGCATCCGCTTCTCTCTGAAGCTCGGTAAACTCCGGGTCACCATAGGGAAACTCAGAATTCATCAGCCGGGTAATCATTGGTTCCATGATGATCCTCCTCGGTCAGAGAGTCGATGGCAGAGCAGAGAAAGGCCGCAGCTGCGGCAACGATGGCGGCTAACAGGGTATTGAGCATTTTGCGGTGCGTTCGGATAAACATTCAGGTCATCTCCTTCCATTCGTGATTGAGGAACTGGGCAATTGCATAACTGATTCGGGCTCGAATTGCGAACAAAACCGCCTCCAACATAACATTTCACCTCCCGTTTGACTGATTTTCAGAGAATATAAAAAGGCACTCAGTCCCGTATTCGCCTACAATGACGGGGCTGAGCGCTTCCATGGAAATAATACACACCTCTGCCGGGACAAACCAACGCATAGCGGGAGCAATAGGGAAATGCCGCAAAACATAAAAGAGAAGGGACACAGCGTGTTGCTGTATCCCTTCCTGTACATAAGATTTATTTATGGTTCTTTTCCTTTGCCAGCTTATCCTTTACCGGCAAAGCATCTGACTTTTTGCTTCCAGTCTGACGCCCAGGTGCGTAACCCATAGGGATCAGGAAATCCAGATAATTGATTTTGAAAGGCTGATTCTTCATTTCAACCCCTCCTTTGAGATAATTTTTGTATATGCGTTGACTTTATTATTTAGTTGTTATCCAGCTCAAAACACTTTAGTAAGGGTTAATTAGACCCGGAAAGGAGTGTTTCTATGTATTCCTATAACGAGGATGAACAAGAGGAGCAGCGAGAATATGAGTTTATGACACCAAAAGAGGTCATGGAGGAGCTGGCTATCGGTCGCAATCAATTCTACGTCCTTGCCAGTGAAGGAAAAATCCCCGCCTTCCGGATTGGGAAACAGTGGAGGGTGAAACGGACAGATCTTATGGGGTGGAAACCACAAATCTAAAATAATGGCGAGCGGATACCCTCCGCTCTTTTTTCTGGACGGCAAGTGTGGTAGAATGGGCGCAGAGGGGGTGACCGTCTTGCTGGAAACGATAGAAATTTTACATTCCTCAGAGCGCAATCAAGTAACCTTGCTTCGGGATACCGAAAGTGGAGAGCGCTTTGTTTGCAAGGAAATGTCGGACTGGAACCCCATCTATGAACAGCTTAGGGAGTTGCATCACCCCTATCTGCCCCGGATATGGAAGGCGGAATGGGAAGGCGACCGAACCGTTGTGTTGGAGGAATATATCGAAGGGACTGACCTTGGAACGGTCAGCCTGAGCGAGCGGCAGTTGACAAGGCTGCTACTGGAGCTGTGTGATGTGCTGTCCTTCCTCCACAGCAAGGGCATCCTCCACCGGGATATCAAGCCCTCCAATCTGATGTTGGCCCCAGACGGACACCTGCGACTCATCGACTTTGATGCTGCCCGGGAGGAGAAGCCGGAAGCCTGGAAGGATACCCGCCTGCTGGGGACCCGAGGCTATGCGCCCCCGGAGCAGTATGGCTTCTCCCAGACTGATGCGAGAGCGGATATCTACGCACTGGGTGTAACTTTCCGTCAATTGTTGGGGCCGTTGGCCCGAAGGAGTCGCTGGAAAGGAATTTTGCGGAAGTGTACCGCACTGGACCCTAAAGACCGTTATGATACCACCGCTCAAATCAAGCGGGCCGTTTACCTGGGCCGGGTACGGCGGTGGCTTTTGCGGCCGCTGGTGGCTCTGGCCGGGTTGTATGTGGTCTTTTGGATCGGAGTGGGCGTTTTTGCCTACTATCACAGCGATGAGGTGCGGGAGGTCATTGACACGGTTGGATTCACCAACCGGCACTATGTCTTTGGCACGGTGGACATTGAAGCCCTGAAGAAGGCTGACCCGGCGGAAAGCGTTGTCACGCCCGTAAAGGGGAACAGTGCGCCCTATGCCGCACAGCTCAAAGAAGCATACCCGGACAGTATTGCGGTATTTTCGGGATACGCAGATGAAAGCGGTCGGCCACTGTTTGCGCTTTTCGAGTGGGAGTACACAGGGAGCCGATACAGCTATGGACAATTTCAAGGTCTTTGGGCGGTCAGGGCAGACGGAACCTGGAAAGAGATCCCCCCAGAAGAATGTGATGCCCAGCCGGGTATGTACGCTCCGGCGATCTTAGCTGTATATAAAATGAGTATCTTTGATACGCCCCTGTTTTAAAAAACTGCCGCCGATCCATTACGGACCGGCGGCAGTTACTATTCCAGAACTTCGATATTATGGTCAAAAAGCAGTTCGTTGGCCTCCAAAATCGTTTTCCTTTGGCTGAAGGAGTATAGGAGAAGAGCATCCCTGGGGTCTCTGGGGTACAACTCCCGGTAACCGGCCTGCTTGAGTAAGGACTGCACTTCATCCGCATCCAATCCCAGGCCGAAGGCCAGAGCAATAATTTTATCTCTGGAGGGGTACTTCAAACCCAAAAAGATTTGATAGACATAGGCCCGGTTCAGGTTGGATCCCCGAATCACATCGGCCTTTGAGCGGCCCTTTTTCTCCAGCCAACTATTCAAATACTCTGGCAGGCTGCCCACCTGCATTTCTCTGTTATTTTTCTCCAGATAGTCCAGGATATCAGAGGTCTCTTTGATCTCGTTGACCAACTCGTTGGTGGTTTTCATATCCATCACCCCACCTCCTATTTTAGCCTATTATAGCACAGAAAGGTTAGCCAGTGGCTAACCTTTCTGCTTTTATTTCACGGTATTATAAGGTGCTGTCCTGTTTCATCAGGAAGAGCTTCAGCATTTCCTCTGCCAGTTTCAATTCTCTGGGGGTGCATCGGCTCAGCAGATCTATAACAGCGGATGGATCCCCCGGCTCATAGCCCTCGCCAAAAAGGATGTATTCCATAGGCAGGTGCATGGAGCGGGAGAGTTTAATGAGGGTGTCAATCGACATCTGAGAGGTTCCTACCTCCAACTGCCCATAATAACCGGTTCCAATGTCCGCCAGCTCAGACATTTTCTCCCGGGTCAGGCCCAGCTCGGTCCTGCGCTGGCGCAGCCGCTGGCCAATATCGACAAGCTGATTTTTCTCCATTATTTTATAACACCCCTTTTTCGTTATTGTAAACGGAAATAGGATGTGGTAAAATATGTTATAAGATACCGAAAATAGTTATCTATAAGAAGGGGGCAATATCTGTGAGATGCCCAAATTGTAAATCAGAAAATCCGGATGCGGCTAAGTTTTGCCATAAATGTGGGGTGGCTTTGCGGGAATCTGTACCAACAAAAGTGATTTCTCCCCCCGAACAGGCAAAAGAATCACCTCCATCGGCGGTTCCTAAACCGAGTGTCCATTCAGATACCACCTGTCCCTACTGCGGAAGTTCCAACTGCCAACCGATGGCAAGAAATGTTACAAAGGTCAAAGGCTCAAGCTACAGCATGACCAACGGCTGTTGCGGGCTATGCCTGATGGGGCCATTCGGATTGCTGTGCGGCCTTTGTGGGACTGGCACCAGAGTCGATGTAAAGAACGAGACTGCATGGATCTGTCAGGACTGCGGCAAGGAACATCTTTCCCAGAAGGATGCCAAGGAGAAAGCTTTGGCGATGGCGCTGACCGCATTTGTACTTACTTTAATAGGTTCATTGCTGTTATCCGCCTGCGCCCTGTATGGGAGCCTTACCCTGCTACGGGTCTTGCTGTTTGCCGGGATCCCGTTGGGAGCTTGGCTGATGATCGAAGTTGACCTTTCCAACGAGTTGGGCTATCCCTTTGGGGAACTTATTGACCCGCAGCAGAAGAAAGCCGTCCTCATTGGCCTGGCAGTCGTAGTTGTCCTGATGCTGCTGTTCAGTGGCTCCATTGTAGACAGCTGGTTATCGTCATGAGCAAAGGCCGGGCATACAGGGCCGCCATGACATTGGGCAGGCTGTCAGGCTGCCATCAGCTGCCGGAACGGAGCTTCTTCTGGCATGGACAGCAATTCCCTGTCTGCGCCAGATGCACCGGTGTATTCTTGGGAGAGGCTGTCGGAGTGCTTAGCTTTGCCTGGGTGCGCCTTCCCGTTTGGTGTATTGTCCTGATGTGCGGCATCATGCTTTTGGACTGGGGGATCCAGGCACTTGGGATAAAACCATCCACCAACCTGCGGCGGCTGTTGACAGGGTTTATCTGCGGCTTTGCGGCAGGGCAGCTTATTCTAATGGTCACATCGAAAATAATTCAAATACTGAAATAAAGAGAGGTATGGATATGAGTAAATTTTGTATGTCATGCGGAGCTGAAATGCCGGATCATGCAGGCTTCTGCCCCAAATGCGGCTCCAAGGTCGAGATCCCCCAATGTCCAGTCTGCGGCAGGGAGGTGGACTTCGGGGTGGACTTCTGTATGTACTGCGGAGCCAAGCTGATTGAGGAGCCGCCTGTCACTGTCATGGCAGAAGCCCCCCAGCCACAGGGAGAACCGTTTTCTACTTGGGAAGAGCATAAGAGAACGGTTGAACCTGAGTCAATTTATGAACCGACTCCAGCAACGGAAGGGATGAAAGAAGAGAGCCCAAAAACTGTTGCAGCAGACACTTTCCCTAAGGAACAGGAGGGCGGGCCAGAAGAAGATAAGCGCTATGCACTAACCGCACGAAACCCCAATCTTCTCACTCTTCGTCGAATCAAAAATGATGTCATTCTGCAAAAGGATACAGTAATCATCGGTGATCATCAGGAGGATGGTTCAATTCCTCTCAATGGCAAAGAGATCCCTTATGCTGACATCCGTTGCGTAGAATTAAAGTGGTACATGTCAACATTCTTTTTCATCTGCTGCCTGTTATTGACGATCATAGTAGCTGTAGGCTTAATCATATCTTCGATAGAACTGCAAGAAGCGTTGATATGTATTTTAGTTCCGGCTCTTTTTTGGTGGATGTGCTCTCGCTATAATATCATCATCTTAAAAAAAGATGGCAGTCAAGAATATATTGCCGGTCAGAAAAAAGCTGTCATGGAGACACTGCGGAAGGACTTGCAGGACCGGGTCAATCTGAAAGCTGTCAGCAGCTACACCGGAGACCTGAGCGAGTTTATCGTTAAAAAGACTGGCTATTATCAGGAGCAGTTTGCCAATGCAAAGTGGGGAGAGAAGGTCAAGTTTAACTGGGCCGCTTTTTTCTTCACCGGAATGTTCTGCTACTACCGCAAAAGCGGAAAAATATTCTGGCAGATCTACCGCTCTTATCTGCTTCTCTCTGTGGCGGCCATCGCAGGTATGTCCGTTGCCCTGACTTCGCTCTTTAAACCTGAAACCAACATCAGCGTTTGCCTTTGGGTCATACTTACTCTGGCCCTGCTGCAAGGGATCTATGGGATTATTTGCAACATCCGCCTGGGCAAGCGCTTCAATGCGGAGTATTATAAGCGGTGTATTCTCCTGACAGAAAGCGGAGATGTCAGCGAGAAGAAAAAGGGTACCTCAATGGGCAAGGCTATCCTGTTTGCTTTGGGGCTGGGCTTATGCCTGTCTTTGGTCGGCGGCGCCATTGGAGCGGTTGCGGCCGAAGGTCTGATTGGGTCGAATGATTGGTATTTCAATGATATTTTCTCGGATGATCCGGCCCCAACGAACTCCAGAAAGTACTACGGTGATGACAGGGATGCTGTCGGGCATTGGGAATTTTACAGTATGACCGATGGCATAAATACATGGCTGGCAGATGAAGTTGGACTTTTGGCAGCCACCAGCATGGATGTCTTCTCTGGGGATGCCGTTGTCATCGGTGCGTTTGATACAGAAACCAACTTATGGACCGAAGTGACTGCCACTTGGAAATACTCTAATGGGGAGTTCAGTTATTGGTTGGATCATACGGAAGAAAAAATGATCGGCCAGTTGGATTCTGGAATGTTGGTTTTCAATACAGAAGATGGAGAAACACTCACATTCCGGCGAAAAAGTAATATTGCATGGGGAACCGCACAACGAAAAACAGCTGCGGAGAGCGTGTTGCAAGGAAAGACAGGAGGAACTAACACCACAGAGCCTGTCACTCCGACTCAAACCTCCCAAAGGTCAAGCAAAAATTATGAGGACTATGTGAATGACAGCGCAGATATTATTGACTCCTGGACACTGGATACCTTGAAATATTACAATGAACTGTGGGACGAAAAATATGGCAGTATTATTGCCGTCAGCACAAAATACCCCGGTGGGCTGGGTCCACTGCAGGAGGAAGATATCCCAGATGTTATGTGGAATGATTTTGAGTTGGGCAGCACGGATGCCTTAATCCATGTTTTGTATAACAATATTGCAGGACAATTTCACTGGTCTATACGCTGGGGCGACAACTTCCCAGTTGATAGAGAAACCGCTTGGGATACGGTGGCAGCAATCATTGAAGGTTCATCTGGAATTGAAGAGCCTCTTTCGGAAATCTTTGATCAAATGGATCAGTTGTATCGGATCAGTGCTTCGGCAGCCCTGCCCACCAATATCCGCAATTTTGTTGGGCACTACTCCGATGAGTATATAAATGGCATCAGTATAACAATTGAGGCCAAAGATAATGGACTGCTCATAAATGCGGGGTCAAGATCCGGAATCCTGATTCTCGATTTTTGGGTTTCCGCAGAAGATGTCCAGAACAACATAATCCATATCATAACAGAAACCGGATCCACCTCTTATGGATATGATGGGGCTGAATATACTCTTGAACTTGTCCCTGCAGGTACTTACGGTGAAAGTGTTGACACGCTCTACCTGAACGGCGATGCATATCATCGGACATCGTACTGATAGAAATAGAAGACGAACAAGTTTTCGGATACCATCAGTCAAAAATATTGATGGACATATAAAAATATACGAAGCTACATTCCATCTATTGCAGAAATAAACAACGAGAAGGCTCCTCCAAAATTGGAGGAGCCTTCTCTCTTGTTGTCCACTTTTTATCGGTATGCAAAATGCAAGTTTGCAGAGAATAATGCATAAAAACTCGTTGAGATAGATCGAAAGCTGTAGTATAATAAAAAGTAGTAGGCTTTAAGCCAAAATAAATAAAAGCGTACCATAGCGGTATTTCCGATACAGTTTCTGTTGGCGGGAGGCGTTTATGAATCATAAGGCATTTTGGATTCTTCGGCACCAGGTAAGCAAAATTGCATTTTGGATGCAGAAGGTATGGTATTCTATAACAAAAAAATATGATAATGGTAAAAAGGCAATTTCTTTTCAGAGCCTCATTATCCGCACAACGGTTTGGCAAACTTTAAAAAGTTTGGTTTTTGCCGGAATATTGTTTATTGGAGATAAGTGGCTACTTCCATTTATCTATACACATATACTTCGGTGTGATACTGTTACAATGAATCAAACAATAGCAGTTGATATTTTCCTTGGCGGTCTTGGAATTGCCGGTGTGATTTTAGGATTGTATTGTTCAAACATAGTGTCAATATTTTCCGCTAAATATGCAAATGCTCCAAATCGTTTATCGCAACTCTTTCAGCGTGATATTATTACTAACCGTTGCGTTCGCCAAATTATCAGCTATATTGTTTTCTGCATCATTCTGCTTGGAGAATGTGTAGTAGGGATAGACATCTCCTATATTTCAACCTTGGTTTTTTTGCTTATGACTGTTTACACGATTATTATGTTCAGCATTGTTGGAAATCGAACAAATCAACTTTCTAACACCTATTACCTCTCACAGAATCTTTACCCGGAAATGATAATTGCCATGAAACGGGTTTCTGGAAGCGGTTTCTATTCACAAAATCCAAGTTTTCAATATCACTTCCAAAAGGTGTGTTTTCGGGGCCTCAATGATTTATTGGCCATTTCACAGTTCAATGCAGATAATCCCGCAAATCAAAATGCGGCTACACTATCATTTATGTCAGATACATTGTTACTAATGGAATTGTATTGGCAAGAAAAGGGACATATCCGTTACGACTCGCTTTGGTACAAAGACAAGGTGAACTATCCACAATGGCACTATGCTTCAGATACCGAAATTGAAATTGCACTTAAAACAGGAACCACACTCAACACTAAAACAGCGCGGGACTACAGGTGGTTTGAAGATAACATTGAAAAGGTAAATAGAATTGGTTTTGAAAAACTATGTAAAGATGGAGATGCAGACCGAGTCCTAGGATACATCAATCACATCATTAACCTATCAACTCATGCATTAGAATGTGGGGATATTCTCTCATGGGTTCATACTCTGGAGAGGCTTCAATCAGTGTATAAATCCAGTTACATTCAAACAAGTAATGAAAATAGCGATGAAATGACTGCTGCAGTTTTTGACTCATTTGTCGGGGCCTACATTAGCATTATTGTTGCCATTAATTCCTATTTGAGATCCATGAATATTCCATCGTTATTAGATCAAGCAACTAAATTACAATTCCCAAATAAGGCAGCAATTACATCAAATCCCTTAATTAACAATCAGTATATGGATAACTTGTTCCATAAGATTGCAATTGAGCTACGCTTAGAAAGAAGAAGGCTAACCCCCGATTGGTATATAAAACAAATTGCTGCCAAAGCAGTCGTTTCTTTCTTGAATGATATGTCAGAAACGATTGTTGTACTTTCCGATAATATCATGGCTACAGGGAAAGACTTGCTCAAAGGCAAAAAGTTTTTCCCTGCCGGAGTGGTATTTGCGCATTCCCTAGAATTTGAGCACAAAAGTGAAGTGGCGGTCTCACTAATAGAGCAGCATTGGTCAACCATAGAAGAGTTCCATATTGAACCGACAATATTATGGGATGAAAGCAATGTTGAAAATGCCAAGCATTGTCTTAAAAATATGCATAAAGAGATCCCCCAGCATTTAGCAAAATGCAGTAGTATATTTTCAGTCTCTCACTGGGAAAATCGAAACGATTATCCGGATCTTCTGGGACTTTGCTATAATCATATTTGTGAATCTTTGGTTGAAGCAATTGAGAACGATGATTTTGAAACATTTAAGAGTCTTTACTCAGGATTTTTAACAACCATGCTTTTGTATGATGAGTATATACGAACTGATGTAATCAAAACCAAAGAGCCACATCTTCAGCGAGCGACTCTCCATGTTGCTACAGCTCCAATCGTTGAATACGCAATGATTAGTGGCTTTGCTATTCTATGGGGAGAGTTTTCCAAGAAGCCTTGTTGGAAAGAACTTGTTCAGAATGAATTAACTGGTTTTGTTAAGCAGATGCCTGATGGCGTTGCAAAACTACAATACATCTCACAAATGGCCGAAGCAAGGCAGCACCTTTTTTTCGGAATAGGCAACCGTGATATTTTACAAACCGGGTGGAAAATTCGCATTGCAAATGCAATCCGAAGTTCTGAACTCTATGAGATTGAATACGGTCCATTTGGGCAACAAATTATAAAAACCGAAAGTAAATTATTCAAAACATTTTGTGGATCAAATTTTGCTGATCTCGGATTCACTAACGAGGTAGAAGACATCTACTTTATTTGTTGTGTTAATCAGTATATCGAAGAAAAGTATCAGAGCGATGGAAAATGGGAGGAACAGCTATATGAGGAATGACCTCCATAATTATACTTCTTCCCAGCAATCACCACGGATGTGGTGCTCTCAAACTCGAAAGTATAAGCAAAGTCTGTATGGGAGTATGTTTCTTGAGGATTTTTGCCACCATTTTTCTAGCAAACTTGCCCCTATCGGAGACCATGACCGTTTTTATGATGTGTCCCCCCATGACGATCATTTGAAACGGCTTTTACTATTTTGCGACTATTCTGCATTAGGGTATTCTTTTGACGAATTACTAAGTAGTGTTATGCATGAACTGCTATTAAATGGGAAAGCCTATGTAGAAATTGTCTTATGGCGCGATAAGCAAAACGTTGTGCAGGGAATGGAATTTGTTCCAATCCATTCAGTATGCTATTGGGTAGGAAACAATACCTGCCGTTTCTCTGGTAAAACATACGAAGGAAAAAAAGAAAAGTTTAGCATTGAGAAGCAATATCTTATTATATTTGATTTGAAAGATCTTGGTTTTCACCGGAAGTATTTCAGGAGATTAATGAATCGTCTCGGTTCCCTTGGTTCAGCGGTCACCTCCGGGCTAATTAACGATCCCAATTTAAATGGAATCTACAATTTCACGGAACACCAAAAACGCATGGATTATGAGTTGCTTAAATCTACCAAAAAAATATTTTGGCTTGGAAGAAATTATAGCAATCAGCATTTGAGCGAAAGCTACTTATTGTATCGGTCTGCGCAGTATAAATCCCTTTTCTTTCGTTTTTTAACATATTGCTTAGAGCAAATCAATAAGGGGATTGATTTTTTTAGCTCGGAGTTGGGTTATGCGGGCCATATCAAAGCGAAATATAGTCAGCCCGATTATGAAACTGCACTTACCCGTTATTGGAAAGGGGAAATAAATGTAACAGATTTGAATAATTTTATAACCCCTATTGCACACAATGCCAAAGCGGAAATATAGATATTATGGTAAGATATTCCAATGCTTAGGAAATTGGCATAAGGCAAATCTACCTTGTACTCTCCCACTGGTATTACTGCAAAAACGCTGTAACCGTCAAGGAAAACGGTTACAGCGTTTTCTTATGTACTCCCCCACCCCTGCCGCCTGGACAGATCCATCATCCCCAAGCAATATCGTTCCCACTGTGTCAATGCTGTCTGTGACGGGTCGCCCTCTCTGATACGCATGGTCCGGCGGATCTCCTTGGGGATGACCACCCGGCCAAGATCATCGATCCGCCTTACGATTCCGGTCGCTTTCATTTTCTCTCTCCTCCTGCGGTTGTTTCGTCCTTTTGACAATCCTTAGTATCCACAGGTTCCTTTTCCCTATACCTTTCTTTTTTGCGGTATGATTTGGTAATGAAATCCAGCATTGCGAAATTCAGGCGTGTAGGGTACAATGAAAGCATGTCATTTTTTGCCGGAGGAATGTGCCATGAAGGAACGCTCTCCCTCTTACTACGCCGCCTTTCACTGTCTGGCGGGTGCCTGCCCCCATACCTGCTGCGCCGCCGGGTGGGAGATCCCTCTGGACCGTGAGACCGCCCTGCGCTATGAATCCCTGCCCGGAACGCTGGGCGAGCGGCTGCGTGGGGTGCTGCGCCGGGATGCGGCGGGAGAAGCCTGTCTGGACCTTCACGGGGCGGTCTGCCCCTTCCTGGACCGGGAAGGGCTTTGCGAATTGCAGCGCCAGTGGGGCCAGGCAGGCATCGGAGAGATCTGCCGCAGCCACCCCCGGTATTCTTACGATTTCGGCCCCTGGCGGGAGGTGGGCCTTTGCGGCTCCTGCCCCGAGGCCACAAGGCTGATCCTGGCTTCTCCTCCCCGGTGGGTGGAAAGAGAGGTCCCGGAGGAGGCCGAAACAGCGCCCCGGCTGCTGAAGCCCCTTCTGGCGGCACGGGAGACCGCCCTGAATATCCTGACCTTCCGGGACATCCCTCTAAGACAACGGATGCAGGGGATGCTGCTTTTCACAAACGAGGTCCAGGTGCTGCTGGACGAGGAGCAAACGGAGGTCCTGCCCCGTCTGCGGGAGATATACGAGACCACCCTGCCCCTGGTGGAGCCGGCGGCCCTGCCCGACCCCACCGAAAGCCTGTGTCTTTGTCTGGACACACTGGAAGGACTTCAACAGCTTTGGCCCCGGTGGGGAGAGCTGTTGGAGCGGGGCCGGGAGGCCTTGAAAAAGGGCCGCTTCTCTCTGCCGGAGGAGGCCGGGGAGCGGGTATGCGTCTACTTCCTCTCCCGCCACTGGCTGAGAGGGGTCTGGGACGGGGATCTGCTCTCCTGGGCGCAGTTTGCCGTTTTGGGGACGGCGGTATCCGCCCTGCTGGCGCCATTGGAGGAAGAAGGCTTTTGCGAAGTGTTCCGGCTTTTCTGTGAGGAACTGGAACACAGCGAGGAAAACATGGCCGCCATCCAGAACGCCTTCTGGAAGGACCTGTCTCTGGCCCGTCTGCTGGCGGTGGCGGGAGGTGCCCTATGAAACCGCTGCGCCGCCGGGCCGGGATGCTCCTTGCCCTTTTTCTGCTGATGACAACGCTCCCGGGCTGTGTGTGGGAAGAGGCGGTTTCCTACACGCTGGAGGAGGTCCCCGCCTATACCGGAGAGCCATGGGTCATTTTAAATGAAAATATTCCCGACTTTCCCCAAGAGGACAAAACCTCCGTCTCCTTTGAGCGGTACAGCCAACTGGACTATTTCGGCCGCTGCGGACCGGCCTACGCCAACGTGGGGCCGGAGACCCTGCCCACCGAGGAACGGGGGGCCATTGGGCAGGTTAAGCCCTCGGGCTGGCAGACGGCGAAATATGACTTTGTGGACGGGAAATATCTCTATAACCGCTGCCACCTCATCGCCTACCAGCTCACCGCAGAGAACGCCAACGAACTGAATCTGATTACCGGCACCCGGTACCTGAACGTCACCGGGATGCTCCCCTTTGAAAATCAGGTGGCCGCCTATATCAAAGAGACGGGCAACCATGTGCTCTACCGCTCCACCCCCGTGTTTGAGGGGGCGGACCTGGTGGCCCGGGGGGTGGTGCTGGAGGGCTGGTCGGTGGAGGACGAGGGGGCGGGCATCTGCTTCCACATCTACGCCTACAACGTCCAGCCCGGGGTGGTCATTGATTACGCCACCGGGGAAAACCGGGCGGAGGAAGGCTTTACCCCTTTGCCCGAGGAGGAAACGGCGGCGGCTCCTACCGCCGATGTCCCGGAGGGGGATACCCCCCACGAAAACGGCGGAGCGGAAGATACGTCATTTTACATTCTGAACCAAAATTCCAAGCGGTTTCACCTGCCCCACTGCGCAGGAGCGGCCGCCATAAAAGAGGAAAACCGGCAGGAATATACCGGCTCCCGTCAGAGCCTGATCGATGCGGGATATGTCTCCTGCGGGCAGTGCGGAGCGTAGGCGGCCGGACCCCATGATTTTGAAAGGAGAACAGAAAAATGCAGCAAAGAATGAAGGATTTCCCCATGACGCCCGAAGCTGTTACCGCCCTCCTGAAGCGCGCCGCCGTGGGCCGCATCTCCACCATTGGGGCGGACGGCTATCCCTATACGGTGGCCGTCCACTTCTGCTGGGACGGCTCGGCCGTCTACTTCCACGGTCTTCCCCGGGGTGAAAAACTGGACAATATTGCCCGCTGCCCCAAAGTCTGCTTTGAGGTCAGCGAAATGACCGCCCTTCTCACCGAGGGCATCCCCATAGCCTGCAAGGCGGACACCGCCTATGAAAGCGTGGTCATCAAAGGGGAGGCCGCCCTTCTCACCGACCCGGAGGAAAAGCGGGCCGTTTTCGGCGCCATCGTGGAAAAATACCTCCCCCACTGGGCGGACAAGCCCTTGCCCGACGCCAATGTGAACGGCACCGCCGTGGTAAAGATAACGCCCAAAGCCATCACAGGCAAATACCACGCCTGACCCATCTCAGCAGGAAAGGGGGGCCCCCCACGGACAAATCAGAAGCCCTTCGCCGTTACTTTGGCCATAACACCTTCCGCCCCGGGCAGGAGGCTCTTATCGACAGCATTCTGTCCCACCGTGACGTGCTGGGGGTCATGCCCACCGGAGGCGGCAAATCCATGTGCTACCAGATCCCCGCACTGCTCCTGCCCGGGGTGACCATCGTCATCTCCCCCCTCATCTCTCTGATGACGGACCAGGTCATGGCGCTGCGGCAGGCGGGGGTCTCCGCCGGCTTTCTCAACAGCGCCCAGTCCGAAGCCCACATCCGGGACACCTACCGCCGGGCCTGGGCGGGGGAATATAAGCTGCTCTATGTGGCCCCCGAGCGGCTCTTTGCCGAAGGGTTTTCCAAGCTGGCCCAAAGTCTGGACATCCCACTGGTGGCGGTGGACGAGGCCCACTGTGTCTCCCAGTGGGGGCAGGACTTCCGCCCCAGCTATTTGCAGATCCGGGACTTTGTGGCCGCCCTGCCCAGGCGGCCGGTGGTGGCCGCCCTCACCGCCACCGCCACGGGGGAGGTCCGCTCCGACATGACCCGGCTGCTGGGCCTTCGGGACCCCATGGAGCTGGTCACCGGCTTTGACCGGCCCAACCTGTATTTTGAAGTCCTGAAGCCCAAAAAGAAGCTGCCCGCCCTTCTCACCCTTGTGGCCCAACGCCGGGACAAAAGCGGCATTGTCTACTGCGCCACCCGCACGGGGGTGGAAAAGGTCTGTGAAGCCCTCCGCTCCGCCGGCGTGGCCGCCACCCGCTACCACGCCGGACTGGACGAGGAGGAGCGGCGGCAAAATCAGGACGAGTTTCGCTTCGACCGGGCCGCCGTCATGGTGGCCACCAACGCCTTCGGCATGGGCATCGACAAGTCCAACGTGGGCTATGTCATCCACTACAACATGCCCAAAAGCGTAGAAGCCTATTATCAGGAGGCCGGCCGTGCGGGCCGGGACGGTGAGAAGGCCCACTGTATCCTCCTCTACGGCGGCGGGGACGTATCCACCGCCCGCTTTCTCATCGAACACAGCCACGATAACGAGGTGTTGGAGGAGGCGGAACGCCGGGCCGCTATGGCCCGGGACTACGCCCGGCTGGAGGCCATGACGGGCTACTGCAAGACCACCGGCTGTCTGCGGGGGTATCTGCTGGACTACTTCGGCCAGCCCCACCCCGACCGCTGCGGCAACTGCGGCGGCTGTACCGGGGAGGTCACCCTTACCGATATGACCCGGCAGGCCCAGATGGTCCTCTCCTGCGTAAAGCGGGTGGAGGATAAGCTGGGCTACTCCCTGGGGGCGGGGGCCATTGCCCAGACCCTTCGGGGCAGTAAGGGCCAGCGGCTTCGCCGGCTGGGGCTGGACAGTCTTTCCACCTACGGTCTGATGGCGGGGCAAAGCCAGAGCGAGGTCGAAGCCCGTATCGACTATCTGCTGGAAAAGGGCTACCTTCTTCATGACCCGGCCCACGGAGGACTTACCCTTTCACCCCGGGCGGGAAATGTCCTTTTTCATGGGGAGCGGGTGGAGATCCCTTTGAAGACCGCCCCGCCCGAAGGCCCTTCCCTTCCCAAAGCCCCGGCAGAAAGCAGAGAGAGCGACGGACTTTTCAACGCCCTGCGAAAGCTCCGTACCCGGCTGGCCCAGCGGGAGAAAGTGCCCCCCTTCATGGTCTTTTCCAACGCCACCCTCACCGATATGGCCGCCAAACGGCCCCGCACCATGGCGGAGCTTTTGACGGTGTCCGGCGTGGGGGAGAAAAAGGCCGGGCAGTACGGCGCCGCCTGCCTGCTCACCATCGAGGAATATCTCAATGAAAACGAATAAAAGGGGAGAAAACCTTGCGGTTTTCTCCCCTTTTTTCCTTTTTTATCCCTCTGCCTTTCTCTCCCGCAGGACCACCGCCACCGCAGTCCGGTCATCGCCGGGGCCCACCCGCTTCTCACTCTCCTCCATCACCGCCCGGGCAAGGTCTCTGGGGCTGTCCCCTTCAAAGGCGGCCAACAGGTCCCGAACCCAGCCATCCTCCTCGGCGTCGGCCACCCCGTCGCTGAGGAGCAATACCACGTCCCCCGCCTTCAGCTCCAGCCCCGTCACGTCAGGTCCCACCCCCTGCCCGTCGGTCAGTCCCGCCGGGAGGGCGGCACCGGTGATGCGGCTGACCACTCCATCCCGCCGGACAAAGGTGGGGGCCGCCCCCAGCTTGCACACCTCCCCCGCTCCGGTAAAAAGGTCCAGCCGCAGAAGGTCCACCGTGGTAAAGGCACCGGTCTCCTCGTTTTTCAGGGCCAAAGCCCCGTTCACCGTCCGCAATGCGGCAGCCGGGTCCATGCCGGTGCGGAGAAAGCCTTCCAGCAGCTCCACGGCCAGGGCGCTTTCCCGGTGGGCCTCCCCGCCGCTCCCCATACCGTCACAGAGCAGGACAAAAAGGCTTCCGTCCTCCCCTTTGAACCAGGTGCCCGTATCCCCGCTCTCGGTCTGGCCCTCCCGCCGGCGGGCGGCCACCCCCGCCACCGCCTTGAAGACCTCCTGCTCCCGAAATACCACCCGGTCGCAGGTCTCCTCACAGCACACCAGAGGGACCCCCATCAGCTGGCCAAGGCGCCGGGCCTCCCCCTCCCGGGCCAGCCGTTTGGCCCCCGCCCCCGTGACCTCACAGCGAAGGTGCCCCGCCGCATCATAATAGACCGTCCCCTCCGCCTCCAGCCCCTGGGCGGCCAGATGCTGCTTCAGCTGCCTCCGGCGCAGGGGGTCAGGGGTCAACTCCACACTAAGCTCCGCCGCCGCCGTGGTAAGGATATCGGCCAGGGTCTCGTACTGACGGCACACCGCCCCCCGGTTATCCCGAAGGCGGGCCTTATACTGCCGGCGGTAGCGCAGGGCGGAAAGCTCCTCATTGGCGGTTTGGAGAAAGGAGGGAAAAATCAAACAGCGGCTTGCAAACCAGGCAGGGAAATCTCCCGCCTCCCCCTTCCCCCGCTCCATCATGGCGGGAAGGGCGTCATTCAGAGCGTTGTAAGTGCTGATATAGTCATGCTCCCAACAGGTGTTGCGCAAAGCGCAGCGGCCGCATACCCGCTCTGCGGTGCGGTCAAAGATGGTGGAGGGGTCCTCGTCATTAGGCTCCCGGGGCGGGAAGGCGGCGCGGAGGCTGTCCCGGACCCGGCGGAAGGCACCGGCGGTGGCCTCCAGCCGCTGTCCGGCATAGCGGGCCAGCCCGGCCATCCCCTCCTCCCCGCCGGGGCGGACCAGCGGCGTGAGTGCCGTAAGGAACCGGCGGGGAAGCAGCAAAAACAGGACCGAGGCCAGAAACACTTCATAAAGGCTGGAGATATAGGGGCCAAGCTCCCAGCTCCAGAGAACGGCCACGGCGTGGGCCACGGCGAAGGAGATGGCCCCGAAGAGCCGCCCCTGCCGCCATCCCGCTCCGGCGAGAAGACCGGCAAAGCCGTAGGCCATGGTGTAAAAGCCGCTGCCACCCGCTGCCAGGTCCATGCCAAGGCCCACCGCCACACCGGCGGCGGCCCCCAGCCCCAAACCTCCGCTATGGGCCAGCGCCAGCACGCAGAGAACCCCCAACGCCCGTCCAAGGGACAGCCCTTCCAGAACGGTGACACCCGATAGGGCCACCAGCAGCGTCCCCACCAGAAAAAAGAGGCTGATCGTCTGCTTTGTGGTGAGAAAGGCCTTCTCCCGTCTGGCCTGCCACGGCTCCAAAGCGGTGCGGTAGAAAAGGGCGGAACCGCCGGCCAGCAGGACTTCGGTGGTGAAAAAGACCACCGTGGCAGGACTCCAGCTTTGGTCGGTAAGATAGACCGCCCCGGTGACAAGAACCATGGCGGCAGCCGTCAGCGGCATAAACCAGCCCTTTCGGTAAAGGGGGGCGTCATAGAAGGCAAAGGCCACCGAAAACACCAGCACACAGGCGGCGGCGTAGCGAAGCCCTTCCACCACCCCCCGGAGGACCAGATAACTCCCCACCGCCCCCATGAGAGCGCACAATCCGTCCACTCCCGAACCGGAGCAGGCCACAAAGCCCACCCCAAAGGGGGCAAAGCCCCCAAAGATCTCCCCTCCTGCCAGCACGGCCCCCAGCAGAAACCGCATCCCCCGCTCGGCCATGCGGACCAGGGTCTGGGAACGAAGGACCAAAGCGGTATCCTGCTCCGGTGCGGTCTCTACTGCCTGATGTACCTTTTCCCCCACCGACATATCTGTCTCCTCCTATGTAAAAGGGGCTTGTCCACCCCGTGGTAGAGACAGTATATTCCATTTTTTGGAAATTTTTTGTTGAAATGTGGAATTTGCGTTCAACCGTCCAAACAGAAAAAATGGCGGGGCCGTGACCCCGCCATTTTTCTTATTTACCGCTTGATCCAAAATCGTCTGCCACCTGTTGACTGTGAAAAACAATATGTTTTGGAAGGCCGCTTACATCAACATATTCCCCCGGCGTAAGTCCAAGCAGATACTCCGTTGAGACCGAAAAGACCTTCGAGATTTTGACCAGCATATCCACCGATGGCTGTATGAGCCTTCTTACTATCCTTACCTGTCTTTATCTGTTTGGATGTCCTTTTGATCGTCTCCTCCTCATTCCCTGCCCCGGCTGTGGGTCGACCCGGGCCTGGTCATCTTTTTTTCACGGTATTTGTTCTGTAAGTAAAAAAGAAACAGTGGATATGTATGTTGTTGTGATGACAAATCAAAAATATCTTCCAGCAGAAAAAATCGTTTTCATAAAGCAAAAACTGCTGAACGTGGACGAGGAGAAATTCAATCTGGTCTCCGCCGTTGCGTTCAAAGCCCCAACCACGATCCTGCTGGTATCCATTTTCCTGGGAACTCTCGGTATTGACCGCTTTATGCTGGGAGATATCGGAATGGGGATTTTAACATTACTTCCCCTTGGCCTGTGTGGTATTTTGACCATTTAATCAAGCAATTCATTAGATAAGACAGCGACAAAGTTAGTTTTCCTATCTGTCTGCGCTCTTTTCAGCCATTCCTGCTTTTCTTCCTTTGTCATGTAATCAAGCAAAATTGTAAAGCGGGCAATATTATTATTTTCATAGTATTTTTCGACATAGCGTTTCAAGTCACTTAATGGCATATAATTTGAAAGCACGGCAAAGAAGTTTGTTTTGTTATCTTGTTCTGATTGATCTACATACTGTAAAACCAAATCTGTGTCCATATCTTGTATAATGGTTGAAAACAGTGCAATTTTATCAGCGTCATATACTTTCTTGTAGTAATCTTTTTGGGTTGTTTCGTCTAATACTGAAAAGAGTGCGGAAAATCTAATTAAGTCCTCATTTTGAAAATATTGTTCCGTCAAACCTGGTATATCATCAGCCACAACAGGCGTTATACTTATAATCAAAGGCATTTCCATTGCAGGAGTAATATCTGTGTTTTTCAGAGAATAAATCAATTCTTCTATTGCCGAAATAGCTTCTCTGTCATTCAGATAATCTTTTACCGAATCAGAAAAATAGACTGTCATTTTTGATTCGTCCTCAAAGACAATTTCTGTTGCGCCATAATAATCTTGATTTTTAGCGTATAAGTTCCAACCCATTTCAATAATATAAGAATTGCAATAATATCCATTTTGCGTATAAAAATATTGGTAGGAATTAGCATTTTCCAAATCATTATTATCTAAATTTTCATCGTCTAAATACCAGCCATACCCTAAATTTTCATCATAAATGTACGTGCTTTTTTCCATTGCCTTTTTTTCTGGTATTGACGATTTACTTGTTCCATTAGGATCGGTAGCAGCAGAAACGGGATAACCACCGATAAAAACCGCACCAGATAAAATAAAAAGAGTTAATACGACAGTCAAAAACCGAATTGTTTTCGTCTTACTCTTGAAATTCATAATAGCACCCAACCTTTCTTTTAACTGTTCTGCCCCCTCTGTCAAAGTGACGGAAGCTAAAGAATTTTTGTAGAGATCGGTTGACTTCAAAAAAGAAACCAATGTGTCCCCATATTCCCGCTTTCCTTTGTCATCAAGTACAGCTATGACTTTTTCATCACATGACAATTCGCAGGATTTATTCACTTCCTTTTCCAGCAGATATACAAAAGGATTGAACCAATGGACGCACACAACAATCTGTATCAGCCATTTGTAAAACATATCCCTCTGCTTGTAGTGGGTTAGCTCATGCACAAAGATATAAGACAACGCTTTATCTTCCAGTTCGTGGGCAGGCAAAATGATTCTTGGTCGAAAGAAACCGATCAGCATAGGGGAAGCAATCAGTGGATTACAGGATAGTTCTACCCTTGTCTTGATATTCAGTTTTTCTTCACAATCAGATAGCAGATTCAAGATTTTTATATCCGACACTTCTTTATTTCCTGCTTTGATGTATTGGATAAATCCCTGATAAACCGTTATCTTACGGACAAATAAAACCAGCGCCAATGCTGACCAGATAAAAAACAGGCAGACGTATTTGTTAAATGGCTCACGCATGGCAGTGGTGGTTATTTCCCGGTTTGTCTGTGTCGGCTCTGGTTTGTTACCCGTATCTGCGGGAATGGGTACATTGGGGCTTATAGGGATTTCGTTTATTATTGCTGCCGTGTCGAATTTTTCAAACAGGCTTCCAACAATCGTAATGTCGGGAGTAAAGGGGAGCAGAAACCGCAAGACAACAACTATCCAGATATAATACTGCCAACGCTTGCTGAATTTATTTTTATACAGCGGCTTCAATCCCAAAATGAGAAGCAGTAACAGTGCGCCGGAAACAGACAACGACAACAGTATTTTTATAAACTCATTCATTTTCTTTTCTCCAAAATGCTTCAATCTCTTTCAATTCGTCTGCCGAAAGAATATCCTGTCGCAACAAGGTCGACACTAAGTTTTTCACATTCCCGCCATAGACTTTATCAAGAAAGCCGTGGGTCTGCATGGTCTGGTATTCTGCTTCTGTTACCGTAGCCACATACTCATTCTTCCTGCCGATTTTTTTAACTTTCAAGAATTTTTTTTCGCCCAGACGGGAAAGCAGAGTGAGTACGGTGTTGTTTTTCCATTCGTTTTTGTCTTTTTCCAATTCCTCCATGATGAGGGAGTATAAAGCCGCCCCTCCGTTCTTCCAGATGATTTTCATTAGTACCAATTCAGATTCAGAAATTTGCTGTGCCATTTTGTCCTCCTTTTATCTTAACATTTTGTAGGTATGTATTCATCTTAACACTTTGTAGGTGATAATGCAATACCCTAATGAAAATTTAAGAATTTATAAAAAGACAGGGAGATTTCATAGTAGTCGGCATTGCTGGTAATGTGTATAACCGGCTGTCTTATGCACATTTCCACAATGCTTGTCTTTTGGTCTTTCGCTTCTTTGGTTCGGAATAGTGTGGTGCCGGCGGTCAATCTCTTGTTTTCGGTTGCTTGCTTCTTTCCCGTACATGAGCATTGTGGACTGGTTTATCGTTCAAAAGAAAACCAGGGAACTGAACTATAATAATTTGATGATGATCCTGTAATGGCAAAAGCCGGGAGAAGTTCTCCCGGCTTTTCTCTTTGCCGATTGCCAAACGAAACATTTCGTGGTAAAATACCCGCAAACACCTTTTCAGAACAGGAGAACCCTTGTGAATATCGGAACCGTTACCCTCCCCTCCCCTCTGGTCCTGGCCCCCATGGCGGGGGTCACCGACCTGGCCTTCCGCACCATCTGCCGGGAGCTTGGGGCAGGCTATACCGTCACCGAGATGGTGTCGGCCAAGGCCCTTTGTTATCAGGACAGAAAGACCCTCCCCCTGCTGGAGCTGGGCGAGGGGGAGCACCCCGCCGCCGTCCAGCTTTTCGGCAGCGATGAGGAGGCCATGGAAAAGGCCGCCGCCAAAGCCGCCGAGTACTCCGGGGCGGACATCATCGACATCAACATGGGCTGCCCAGTGCCCAAGGTGTGCAACAACGGAGAAGGCTCCGGTCTGGCCCGGGAGCCGGAAAAGGCCGCCAAAGTGGCCGCCGCCGTCATTCGCGGGGCGGGAGGCCGCCCGGTGACCGCCAAAATTCGCCTGGGCTGGGACAGGGGCCACCTGAACTATCTGGAGCTTGCCAAACGGCTGGAGGAGGCGGGTATTTCCGCCCTCACCGTCCATGGCCGCACCAAGGTCCAAATGTACTCGGGCACCGCCGACTGGAACGCCATCCGTAAGGTGAAGGAGGCCCTTTCCATCCCGGTCATTGCCAACGGCGATGTCTTCTCTCCCAAAGATGCTCTGGATATTCAAAAGCGGACGGGGGCCGACGGCATCATGATCGGCCGGGGCTGCTTCGGCAACCCCTGGCTCTTCCAGCAGTGTGCCGCCGCCCTCAGGGGAGAACCCATCCCGCCCCGTCCCCCTCTGGCGCAGCGGATAGACACGGTGGTGCGGCAGATCGAGATGGCAGCGGAGCAGAAGGGGGAGCGCATCGCCTGTCTGGAGGCCAGAAAGCACTTCGCCTGGTACCTGAAGGGCATCCCCTACGCCGGCTATTATAAGGAGCAGATCAGCCATGTGGAGACCTTGGAAGGCCTCCACGTCATCGCCAAGGGCATCAAACGGGATTTGAAGGACGGAGATTAAATGGACCGGGATTATCTGGAGTTGAAGGCCTGGCTGGAGGAGACCCGTGATGAGCCTCTGGAGGCCATGGGGGCCTTCTTTGACTCCCGCATCAGTGAATACGAGGACCATATGTCCCCTTGGCAAAAACACTACGAGTGGATGGCCCAGCTCCTCCCCTCCCACGCAGAGACGCTGCTGGATCTGGGCTGCGGAAGCGGGCTGGAGCTGGACCCCATCTTCCGGCGCTTCCCGAACCTGCGGGTCACCGGAGTGGACCTGTCGGAAGAAATGCTGGCCCTTTTGAAGCGGAAACACCCGCAGCGGACCCTTACTCTGGTGCAGGCGGACTACTTTTGCCATGACTTTGGGGAGGGCCGATTTGATTCCGCCGTCTCCTTCGAGACCCTCCACCATTTTACGTCCGAAAAAAAGACATCCCTCTTTTCCCGGCTCTGCCGCAGCCTGAAGCCGGGCGGGGTCTATCTGGAATGTGACTATATCGCAAGGACCCAGGCCATTGAGGACCTGGTCTTCGCCGAATGTGCCCGCCGTCGCCGCCGGGACGGCATCCCCGGCGATGTCTTTGTCCACTTCGACACCCCTCTGACCCTGGAGCACGAGATGGACGCCATGAAACAGGCCGGCTTTTCCAGAGTAGAGCTGGTGGGCTTTCTGCCCGAAGACGACCACACGCCCATGATCCGGGCGGTCAAATAGCCGCAGTCCAATAAGAGAAGATGAAAGGAGGTGAGGCCGGTGACAGAGCAGGAACTGATCCATTCCGCCCGCAAGGGGGACTCTATGGCCTTCGGCGAGCTGATGCAGGCCCATCAGGACAAGATTTATACCCTGTGCTACCGGATGACGGGCAACGCCGAGGACGCCGCCGACCTCACCCAAGAGGTCTTTCTCTCCGCTTGGCGCTCCCTGTCCCGGTTTCAGGAGCAAAGCTCCTTCGGCACCTGGGTCTACCGCATGGCCACCAACGCCTCCATCGACTTTCTCCGCCGGGAAAAGCGGCGGCAGGTCCTGTCCATGACCATGGAGGAGGACAGCGAGGAACGGCAGGCTCAGGTCCCCGACGAGCGCTACTCCCCTCACCGGCTTTTGGAGCAGAAAGAGGCCCGGCAGGCGGTGGCCGACGCCCTGGCCGCCCTCTCCCCCGAACACCGTCAGGTACTGGTCCTGCGGGAGATGGAGGGGCTTTCCTATCAGGAGATCGGCCAGCTTCTGGATCTGGAGGAAGGGACGGTAAAGTCCCGCATCGCAAGGGCCCGGCTGGCTTTGCGAGATTTTCTCATAAAAAGCGGGAACTTTTCCGCTCCGCCGCCGTCTAAATAGTCAACAAAGGGTGCCGGCGGGTGTTTGCCCGCCCCGGAAAAGGAGGTGTGCCCCATGCCCTGTTGCGATGAATATGTGGACCTGATCAGCGCCGCCATAGACGGGGCGCTCTCCGAGGAGGAGACCGCCCGTCTGGAGGAGCATCTGGCCCGGTGCCCCGAATGCAGGGCACTTTATGAAGATTTTGCCGCCATCCACTCCGCTTTGGGAGACGTCCCCCCCGTGGCCGTCCCTCCCGCTTTCGCCTGCATGGATCAGGTGATGGCCGCCATCGACCATCAGGCGGACCCGCGGGAAGCCAAAACCAAATACCGCCGTTACTGGCAAAGGGGGATGGCGGCCGCCGCCGTCCTTGCCGTCGTACTGGCGGGCCGGGCGGGCTTCTCCGGCCGACAGCCGCCCGCCCAGCACAGCGAAACACAGGTGGTCACCGCCCGGGGGGCGGCAGATATCCCCGTCCTGTCCGAAGAGGGACCTGAACATAAGCTCCCCCAGCTCGATGAAGCGCAGATCGCCCCTCAAAACAGGGTCGCCCCTCCGGCTGAAACCGGGGAGGTAAAACAGGAGGAAACACCGGTCGTCCGGTCCATCGCCGGGGACGCTCCGGAACTCTCCCAGCCCCAGGACCGGATGGCCACGGCGGTCTCCACCCCTACCCCGGCCCCGGTCCAGGGTCCCATGCTCCGCTCCATGCCCATTCCCGCCGGGGACAGCGGCATAAATGAGACGGAGAATACCGTAGCGGAAACGGTAGACGCCGATGTCATGCAGACCCCCGCTGTCCAGCCCTTTGCGGCCTCCCTGCCCCTTCCTTCGGAAACATCGGAGGCAACGGAAGCGCCGGAAGAGGAACCCTCCCCGGTGCCCAACGCTTTTTTGACCTCCTCTGCGCCGACAGAGGAAGAGCTGGAGCGGGAGGAGGCGTCCCGGACAGATACAGCCGAGGAGATCCCCCTTTCCCTGACCCCGCAGGACGCTTTGGAGCTGGCCGCCGAGCGTGTTTTGGCACACAGAGAGACCGTAGAAAATCTGGAGCGGGTAGATTCCGAGGGCGAGGACGGCTCCCCCGCCTGCACCCTGCGCTGGACCGAGGGTGAGAGCCAATATAATATACTTCTTCAGTACTGTGAGCAGGAAGATGAACCGGATGTATATTACATTGACTGCACCTGGGAAGACAGCGAGGACGGTGCCGGTGCCTTCCTGTATCTGGTTGAGAAAACCACCGGCGAAGTTGGCGCAATGGATACCGACTGATGCTTTTATCCCATATCCCCCAGCGGCCCGATGATTCTCATCGGGCCGCTTTTTCTGCCTTTTGTGCGTTTTTCTCAAATTTCTTATTGTCATATGTCTCTCTTTGCGTTATAATGGACAAGAACAGTGAACAGTCCCCACCCACTGTAAACCCCAAAACGTAAGGAGAGGACCAACATGAGCTATTCCGCACAAAACATTCGCAACATCTGCCTGCTGGGGCACGGCGGCAACGGTAAGACCACCCTGGCGGAAAGCATGCTCTTTCTGACCGGTGCGGTGGACCGGCTGGGCAAGGTGCCCGACGGCAACTCCACCAGCGATTTTGATCCCGAGGAGATCCGCCGTCAGATCTCCATCTCCGCTTCCGTCATCCCGGTGGAGTACAACGGCAGCAAAATAAACGTGCTGGACACTCCGGGCAGCTTCGACTTCGCCGGCTCCGTGGTGGAGGCCCTGCAGGTGGCCGATGCCGCCGTCATCGTCTGCTCCGCCAAGTCGGGCATGAGCGTGGGTGCGGAAAAGGCATGGAAATACTGCGAACAGCGGAAGCTGCCCCGCATCCTTTACATCTCCAAGACCGACGAGGAAAACTCCGACTATAACGCCGCTTTCGCCACGCTGCGGGAGCGGTTCGGCAAAAACATCGCCCCCATGGTGGCCCCCATCTGGGATGAGGATAAGAAGGTCATCGGCATCATCGACGTCCTCCATAAGCGTGCCTACGAGTTCGGCCCCCACGGTGAGCGTGTGGAGCTGGAGGTGGCCGAGGATAAGCTGCCGGTGTTGGATGAGCTTTACAACGCTTTGAAGGAATCGGTGGCCGAGACCAGCGAGGAGTTTATGGACAAGTACTTCTCCGGCGAGGATTTCACCTACGCCGAGATGGTCCAGGGTCTGCGCCAGGGCGTGCGGGAGCTGTCCCTCTTCCCGGTGGTCTGCGGCTCCGCCATGCAGGGTCTGGGCACCCGGATGCTGCTGGACGACATTCTGGACCTGCTGCCCAACCCCCTGGAAGCCCGGCCCCTGATGGGGGAAAATGCCGAGGGTGAGGTGGACGAGTTCGTGGCCGCCCCCGGCGCCCTGCCCGCCGCTCTGGTGTGGAAGACCGTGTCCGACCAGTACGGCAAGTATTCCTTCGTAAAGGTCCTCTCCGGCTCCCTCACCCCCGATATGTCCGTCGTCAACGCCCGCACCGGCGAGACCGAGAAGCTGGGCCGGCTCTACCAGATGAAGGGCAAGAAAGCCGAGGAAGTAAAGGAGCTGGGCTGCGGCGACATCGGCGCCGTCGGCAAGATGGAGAAGGTAAAGACCGGCGACACCCTCTGCGACCCCCGGAAGGTGGTCAAGCTGGAGGCCATCCCCTATGCCGAGGCCTGCTACTCCGTGGCCATTTCCCCCAAGACCCGGGGGCAGGAGGACAAGGTTGCCCAGGGCCTAAACCGTATGAATGAAGAGGACCCCTCCTTCTACTGGGTCAACAACGCCGAGACCCATCAGATGGTGGTCTACGCCGCCGGCGACATTCAGATTGACGTGCTGGTGAACAAGCTGAAGAGCCGCTTCAATGTGGAGGCGGAGACCGCCCCCGCCCGTGTCCCCTACCGGGAGAAGATCCGCAAAAAGGTGGAGAAGCAGGGCCGGCACAAGAAGCAGACCGGCGGAAGCGGCCAATTCGGCGACGTGTGGATCCGCTTTGAACCCAACCCCGAGGAGGAGGATCTGGTCTTTGCCGAGGAGGTCTTCGGCGGCAGCGTGCCCAAGAACTTTTTCCCCGCCGTAGAGAAGGGTCTGCGGGAGTCTGTGCTCCACGGCCCTCTGGCGGGCTATCCCGTGGTGAATCTGAAGGCCACCCTTTATGATGGAAGCTACCACCCGGTGGATTCCTCGGAAATCGCCTTCAAAACCGCCGCCCAGCTGGCCTATAAGGCCGCCATGCCCGAGGCCAACCCCATCCTGCTGGAGCCGGTGGGTGAGCTGAAGGTCACCATCCCCGACAGCTACATGGGCGATGTGATGGGCGACATCACCAAGCGCCGTGGCCGGGTCATGGGCATGAACCCCGACGGGGACGGGAACCAGGTGCTGGAGGCCGAGGTCCCCATGGCCGAGATGGGCACCTATGCCATCGACCTGCGGAGCATGACCCAGAGCCGGGGCAGCTTCACCTTCCACTTCGTCCGCTATGAGGAGGCCTCTCCTCAGGCTCAGGAAAAGGCCATCGCCGAGGCCAAAGCCATGGGTGAAGCAGAATAAACACATCCAAATCAACAAAGAGGAGCCGGTCAGCTTTCGCTGACCGGCTCCTCTTTCTCTGCGGACCTCCAGTTGTCACGGGTCTGCTCTGGAGAGCACCTCTTCAACCGGGGAAACCTGCAGTGCCCACATCCCACCTCCACAAAGGCGGCACGGGCTTCATCGCTTCGGTAGTGCTGGACAAAGTGGGTACAGGTACAACAAACCTGCTTGCCCTGATACAGCTCAGGATAGTTACTGGATTTCCTGTATCTTTTCATTCCTATCCCTTCTTAACTACATTTTAAACCTTATCAGGTTTAAAATGTCAATGCATCTGATAGGATTTATGTTATGCTTTTTCTGAGGTGAACGCTATGTATTATTACCCTCGGCTTCGAGATCTGCGGGAAGACCACGATTTATCCCAAGCCGCGATCGGCAAACTTTCGGGAACCACCCAACAGCAATACTATAAATATGGAAAAGGTATACAAGAGATCCCCGCCCATCATTTAATCACCTTGGCCGACTTTTACCATGTCACTGTGGACTACCTGCTGGGCCGTAAGGGGTAGCTGTCCCTCCCGGCCCCTCACTCATTCTCCAATTCAAAGATAACATCCCCCACCTTTATCTCCACCTCATAGACGTTCATCCCTTTGCCGGAAGTATCCCCGACATAAAAGGTACACAGGACCTGGGGTATGGAGCCCTCCGTCCCAAACCCATCCAGCCAGAGCCTTGGGATATATAGCGTCCCCTTCCAGTCGGTCTCCCAGTGTCCCTCCATGGCTCCGTCCACCCAGTCTCCCCCCTTGCGGAAGATCGCCTTCACGCTCTCATACTCTCCCACGGGGACCGGGTTCCTCTCCGGCTCATTCTTGTCCACAAAAGTCCCCCCGGAGGAGCGGATCACAAGCTGAAGGGCCCGGGGCGGCCCCTGCCAAAGCTCATCGTCTATCTCGTCCGCAGAGGCAAAGATGTGGAATTGCCCCTCCCCCGTCATGTCAAAGGTTTTCGTGAGGACCCTGTCAGACACCACGCTGTCCTTCCGTTTCGGCGTCACCGTCACCGTGACCTCCCCCAACTCCAGATCGTAAGACAGCTTTGCCCGCAGCATGGCAAAAATATATTCCCTCATGACCTCCGTCAGATCCACCTGCCAGCTTACGGCACCCTCCTCCGGGATATCATCCCAGCCAAAGACGGCCATATCCACCCCGCCGCCAAGGACTGCCCCGCCCTCTCTCCGGACCTGGGCGGTAAGGCTCACCTCATAGCTCACGTCTTTTTCCCGGGCCAGCTCCCTCAGCTCCACCGTCAGCCATCTTCCGCCGTCCTCCACCCGGGGTTCCCCCTCTATGGCAGGAAGGGAAAGCTCCTCCCCCTGCCCCTTCCGCACCTCCACCGTCTTTACACCGGAGGGGTATGTCTTTCCCTGGATGATCATATCACAGCAATAGCAGAGTTCGCCCTCACTCTGGGTATCCCCGGCGGGAATGGTATATTCCCTATCCGTGGCCCCGGGGATGGGGGTCTTTCCTTCCCCCGCTGCGTTCTTACACCTGTACCATTGATAGGCAAAGACTGCCGGATCTACCAAAAGATTGTTCCAGTAGGAGACCTGCAGCCTCTCCGTCCCCCCCAGCTCCACCGTGGCCGGCGCCACTACGCTCACCCCGCTCACCGGGTCCCGGTGCTCGGTCTTCTCATAAACCATCCGCGCCACCCGCTCCTCGCCGCTGGCTGTGATCTGGGCCGGCACACCATTGGCGGGATCGTCCTTCCCATCGGTGACCCTCACCCTCAGCCCCTGGGCAAAGCGGTACCCGCTGATGGGCGTCAGGGTAATAACGGCCTGATACGCCTGATCGGCGGTAAAGGTGTCCTCCCCAGTGCCGTCCGACTTCCAGCGGTAGCTGGCGGGACTTCCGTCGGCGTTCTGCCACTCGGTTCGGGCGGTATATCCCACCCCCAGCACGTCGGCAGTATCCGGAACCTCCCCGAACCGGGGGGGCAAAAGCTGGAGCCTCACCTCAGAGATCACTTTGGACTCACCGGCGGAGCCGGAACCGGAGCCGCCTCCTCCCCCGGAAGAGCCTCCGGAGGAACCACCCGGAGTCCCTATGGTCCCCTTGTTCTCCACCGCCGCCCCGCCGTCATTGACCAGGGCCGTCACTTTCCCCTTTACGGTGAGGGCGGCGCCGCCGGCGCTCTTTCCCACCTCCACCCGGGCCACCGTGGTATTTTTTTCCACCGTCACCTGAGCGTTTCCCACCACTGACAGGGTATTCACCTTTTCCGCCCTGACCGTCACCTGAGTGTCGCAGTTCACCACCACATCCCCCAGCTCCCAGCCATCCAGGGTAACGCCCCCCACCCCATCTTCAATATAGATCATGGGGATGGTCTCCCCCGACTCGTTCACCAGACGAAGCCGTCCCCCCGTGGTCTTGGTGACGATCACATTCCGTACCTGGCAGCCGGGCCGGATGTGGAAGGAATCCTCCCCACAGCCCCGGAGGATAATTCTCCCCTTCACCGTCACCCCCTCCAGGTACACATCCCCCTCTGCCACCCCGTCGGCCACGATCAGATCCCCGCCAACGGTCATGTCCTTCAACGTCACATCCCGGGCGTTGACGATCAGATTTCCCTCATGGTCCCCGGAGTATATCCCATCCCGGTTTACAAATCCCGCCATCCGGTCCAGGGTGACTATCACCTCCGCCCGGGTAATGGAAGCTCCGGGCCGAAGGTTCCCATTCCTGTCCCCAAGCACATACCCCGCTTCCCTCATGGCCGCAATATATCCCCTGGCCCATCCGGAGATCGCCCCGTCATCGGCAAAGCCGGGGGCCTCTTTCCTCTCCTCCAACCCCAAAACACGGGCCAGAGCGGAAAAAGCCTCCTGCCGGGTGATGGGAGCGTCAGGGCTCATCCGTCCCTCCTCGTCCCCCTCAAAGATCCCCTGCGCCGCCAGGCGGAGGATACTTTCGGTATACCATTCCCCTTGGGGCAGGTCGGAAAAGGTGTTCTCCGCCGCCGCCCGGTAGCCCATGACCCGGTCCAAAACCACAGCCAGCTCCCCCCGGGTAATGACCCCGTCGGGCCGGAAAGTCCCGTCAGGATATCCTCTCAGCACCTCATATCCGCTCCAAACACCAATGACCTCCCCGGCGTAATGCCCCGAGGTATCGGAAAAATTCCTCTCTGCCGCTTCCGCCGGTACCGCCGCTCCAACGAGTCCCAGGGCCAAAAGCACCGCCGCCAACCTTTCCTTTTTCATCCTTCTGTTACCCTCCCTCTCGATTGCCTCTTCCTCTATCCGAGGCCGTCAAAAGAATTGAAATAAATATCGGGTCCCGGGTTCCCATCCCGTTTCCCTTTGTTAGAACGATTTTACCATTTCACTTTTCACCGCGCAAGAATTTTTTGCCGCGCCCTCCCCCTCTTTTTCCTAAAAAGCCCTTGCATTGGAAGGATTTCCGTGGTATACTATCTACAGTAAGTAAAAATCAGTATGGTGAGAGTGAGGTTTGCCCCTCACTCTTTTTCATGGAGAAAGGGGTCGAGTGACCGATGGCCAAAGTGACCGACGCTGTGGAAGCCCTGGCCCGTCCCGTTGTGGAGGAGCAAGGCTGCACCCTCTGGGATGTGGAATATGTGAAGGAGGCGGGGGTCTGGTATCTCCGGCTCTATATCGATAAGGAAGGCGGCGTCTCCATCAACGACTGCGAGGCGGTCTCCCGCCCCGTGTCCGACCTGCTGGATGCGGCCGACCCCATTGAGGGAAGCTACACTTTTGAAGTCTCCTCCGCCGGGGCCGACCGTGCCTTGAAAAAGCCCGAACACTTTTCCGCCTGCATGGGGCAGGAGGTAGAGGTAAAACTCTACCGGGCCATGGAGGGCCGGAAGGAGTGGGTAGGCGTCCTCGCCGGATACGAAAGCGGCAATGTGACCCTTACCGCCCCCGCCGGGGAGGTCACCTTCGAGAAGAAGGACGTGGCCCAGGTCCGGCTTTATGTTCGTATATAACAGACCACTGTCATATAAAAGGAGAATGAGCACTATGCCGAGAAAAAATCAGAAAGCCCCCCAGACCAACGAGCTGGATGTGGCCGAGTTCTTTACCGCCATCGATCTCATCGAGGAGGAGCGGGGCATCCCCAAGGGCTATATGATGGAAAAAATCACCCTGGCCCTGGTCTCCGCCTACAAGAAGGACCACCCCGAGGCGGGGGACAATGTGGTGGTGGACGCCGACCGGGAGAAGGGCACCGTCCGGATGTATCTGAAAAAGGACGTGGTGGAGACGGTGGATAATCCCGCCACCGAGATCTCTCTGGAAGAAGCCCAGTCCAAGCTGCCCCAGGCCATGCTGGGGGACGTGATCTCCTTCGAGATCAAGACCCGGGACTTTGGCCGTATCGCCGCCCAGACCGCCCGGCAGGTCATCATTCAGGGAATGCGGGAAGCGGAGCGGGGCATGATTTTTGACGAGTTCTCCTCCAAGGAGCATGAGATCCTGACCGGCCTTGTGACCCGCATCGACCCCCGGACCGGCGGCGCCTCTCTCCGCATCACCTCGGGCAGCGAATTTACCGAGGCCTATCTGGCCCCCGGCGAGCAGGTGAAGGGCGAAAGCTATGTGGAGGGGATGCGCATCCGGGTCTATGTGGTGGAGGTCCGCCGCTCCACCCGTGGTCCTCAGGTCCTGATCTCCCGGACCCACCCCGGCCTTGTGAAGCGGCTGTTTGAGCTGGAGGTGCCCGAGATCTATGACGGCACCGTAGAGGTCAAGTCCATCGCCCGGGAAGCGGGCAGCCGCACCAAGCTGGCGGTATGGTCCGCCGACCCCAACGTGGACCCCATCGGCGCCTGCGTAGGGCCCAAGGGCCAGCGGGTGAACAACATCGTGGAGGAACTGAAGGGCGAGAAGGTGGACATCATCAAGTGGTCGGAAGACCCCGGCGAGTATGTGCAGGCCGCTCTGGCCCCTGCGGAAGTGGTGTCTGTCACCATGTTTGACGAGAAAAACTGCCGTGTGGTGGTCCCCGATGACCAGTTGAGCCTGGCCATCGGAAAGGAGGGCCAGAACGCCCGCCTGGCCGCCAAGCTCACCGGCTTCAAAATCGACATCAAGCCCGCCTCCGCCCCCGAAGAGGACTTTGCGGATACGGACATGGCGGACGAGGACGAAGACCTGATCGAAGAATAAGACCCCAGGGAGCACACGGTGCGCCCTTAACCCATTTTACGGTTTTGCGCTGTCCCGAAAGGAGGCGATCCCCGTGCCGAAAAAAATTCCCGTCCGCCAGTGCCTTGGCTGCCGGGAGCATAAGCCCAAGCCGGAGCTGATCCGGGTGGTCCGCTCTCCCGAGGGGGAGGTCTCTCTGGACTTCAAAGGAAAAAAGCCCGGCCGGGGGGCATATGTATGCCCTGACCCGGCCTGTCTGCAAAAGGCCAGAAAGTCCCGGGCTTTGGAGCGGGCCTTCTCCGCCCCCCTCCCCGACGCGGTTTGGGCGGCTTTGGAGGAACAGATGAAAGCGGGTGAGGAGGATGGATAACGGCCTCATCGGTCTGATCGGTCTGGCCCGCAAAGCGGGCAAGGCCGAGGTGGGCGAGGAGAGCGTTTCCATTGCCGCCAAAGCCCACAAAGCCCGGCTCATCCTTCTGGCCTCCGATGCGGGAGAGCATACCCGCCGTCACGGCGAAAGGCTGGGTGAGCAGGGCAATTGCCCGGCCCTCCCCCTCCCGCTTACCAAGGCGGAACTGGGCGGCGCACTGGGCCGGGGCAGCTGTGCCATTCTGGCTTTTACCGACGTCGGCATGGCCGCCGCAGCGGCGAAAAAGCTGGCGGCGGCGGACCCGGCGCTTTACGGCCCCGCCGCCCAGCGGCTGGACTACAAGGCGGAAAAGACCCTCCGCCGCCGGCGCCAGACCCGGCAGCGGGAGAAGGATTCCAAAGCCGCCGGACGAAAACCCTGGGCAGCGCCATCCGGCGGCAGAGAAACGTAAGGCGTATTCCCCTCTTTTCGTCCTGTTTTAAGCCCTTTTTTGATTGTTTAGACCCTTTTGACCGGACCTGTGCCCGGCCGAAAAAGGAAGAATCTCTCCCCTTTTCGGCTTGGCACAGGCGTAATAGGAGGTGGCTCATTTGCTGAATATCAAGTATCGTGTCCATGAAGTGGCCAAGGATTTCGACCGCAACTCCAAGGAGATCGTCGACATCCTCACCCAGTACGCCACGGCCCCCAAGAACCATATGCAGGCTCTGGATGAGAAGGAGCTTTCCATCATCTTCGAGTACCTGACCCAGCACAATCAGGTGGAGAGCATCGAGAGCATCTTCGCCGATGTGTACCACGAGCCGGAGGCTCCCAAAGCCCCCGCCGCCGAGGCACCCAAGGCCAAGGAAGAAGCGCCCGCCGAGGAGAAGCCCGCCAGGGCCGACAAGAAGGCTCCCGCCGCTGCCGAGGCTCCCAAGGCCAAGCAGGCACAGGCGGCCCCCAAGGCCGCCGAGAAGCCCCAGCAGGCCACCACCGTCCAGCGGCCCACTACCCGGGTCCCCGAGAAGCGGGTGGTGGACACCCGGAAGGGCGGCGGGGTGAACCTGGATAAGTACGACGAGAAGCTGGAGCGCATCGCCTCCTCCAAGACCCAGCAGATGGACGCCGGCCGGGAGAAATTCCGCAACCGGGGCCAGCAGCGCCGGGCTTCCTTCGGCGGCAATAAGCGCCGCCAGGAGGAGCAGGAGAAGATGCGTAAACTCCAGCTGGAGATCGCCAAGAAGGCCCCCGTCACCGTGAAGATCCCCGACGAGATCGCCGTGAGCGAGCTGGCCTCCCGCATGAAAAAGACCGGTGCCGAGGTGGTCAAGACCCTGATGAAAAACGGGGTCATGGCCTCCATGAGCGACGTCATCGACTTCGACACTGCCGCCATCATTGCGGAAGAGATGGGCTGCAAGGTGGAGAAGGAGGTCATCGTCACCATTGAGGAGCGGCTCATCGACACCGCCGAGGACCGGGCCGAGGACCTGAAGCCCCGTGCCCCCGTGGTGGTGGTCATGGGCCACGTGGACCACGGCAAGACCTCCCTGCTGGACTATATCCGCAACACCCGTGTCACCGAGGGGGAGGCCGGCGGCATCACCCAGCACATCGGCGCCTATCAGGTGGAGGTAAACGGCAAGCCCATCACCTTCCTGGACACCCCCGGCCACGAGGCCTTTACCGCCATGCGGGCCCGGGGCGCCATGATCACCGATATCGCCATTCTGGTGGTGGCCGCCGACGACGGCATCATGCCCCAGACCGTGGAGTCCATCAACCACGCCAAGGCGGCCGAGATTCCCATCATCGTGGCCATCAACAAGATGGATAAGCCGGAGGCCAACCCCGAGCGCATCAAGCAGCAACTCACCGAATATGAACTGGTGCCCGAAGATTGGGGCGGTGAGACCATTATCTGCCCCATCTCCGCCAAGACCGGCGACGGCATCGACAACCTGTTGGAGATGGTCACCCTCACCGCCGACGTGCAGGAGCTGATGGCCAACCCCGACCGCACCGCCCACGGCGCCGTGGTGGAAGCCCGGCTGGACAAGGGCCGTGGCCCAGTGGCCACCCTGCTGGTCCAAAACGGCACATTGAATCAGGGCGACGTGATCATCGCCGGCACCGCCGTGGGCCGTGTCCGCGCCATGACCGATGCCACCGGCCGAAAGCTGGAGAAGGCCGGCCCCTCCGTCCCCGTGGAGATCATCGGCATGGCCGAAGTACCCGCCGCCGGCGACGACTTCCACGCCGTGGCCGACGAGCGGATGGCCCGGGAGCTGGCCGAGCAGAGAAAGGCCGACCAGAAGGCCGCCGCTGCCGCCCCCGCCGGCAAGGTCACTCTGGAGGACCTTTTCTCCCAGATTCAACAGGGAGAGATGAAAAACCTGAACGTCATCGTCAAGGCCGATGTCCAAGGCTCCGCCGAGGCAGTGAAGGCCAGTTTGGAGAAAATCTCCAACGAGGAGGTCCGGGTCCGGGTCATCCACTGCGCCGTGGGCGCCATCAACGAAAGCGATGTGATGCTGGCCTCCACCTCCAACGCCATCATTGTGGGCTTCAACGTGCGGCCTGATAAGAACGCCAAGGAATCCGCCGCCCGGGACCATGTGGATATGCGGATGTACCGGGTCATTTATGACGCCATTCAGGAGATCGAGACCGCCATGAAGGGGATGCTCACTCCCAAGTTCAAGGAAGTGGAGCTGGGCCAGGCCGAGGTGCGGAACGTGTTCCGCATCACCGGCGTGGGCATGGTGGCCGGCTGCTATGTCACCGACGGCCGGATGCAGCGGGGCGCCCAGATGCGCCTGCTGCGGGACAACATCGTCATCTACGACGGCGCCATTGCCTCCCTTCAGCGCTTCAAGGACAGCGTGAAGGAGGTTGCCGCTGGTTATGAGTGCGGCATCACCTTTGAGAAGTGGCAGGATATCAAGGAGGGCGATGTGATCGAGGCCTTCCTGATGGAGCAGATCGAGGTCAAATAAGCAAACAGGGCGGGCCTCAACGCCCGCCCTGTTTTTTTAATCCAGCCAATCCCAGAGGCACCCGGCGGTCAGGCTAATCCCTAACTGGACTCCCTTCCGAAAGGCATACATGCCATAGGCCTGCACCGGGTCGTCCTTCAGATAGTCCGGCGCCATGTCCGGCCGGTATCCGGGACACCAAGCCAGAAAGAGCTGTTCAAAGAAGCTGTCCATTTTTCTCCCTCCTTCAAGAACATTTTATTCTTTTATTATACAAGAACATATCGTTCTTGTCAAGAGGTGATTTTCTATGTCGATCTTTTCTGTCCGCTTACAGGAGATTCGGGAGAAGCGAGGATTTTCCAGAAAAGAAATCGCTGATATTTTGGAGATTACCCCCCGCGCCTACCAATACTATGAGGAGGGCAAGCGGGAACCAAGCTATGACAAATTGGTCATTCTCGCCCAACAGTTAAACACATCCTCTGACTATCTTCTGGGCCTATCCGATACCCCCCGCTGACCCTCGCATCATTTCTCACCGGTCCGCAGACTGGTGAGAGATCCGTCCCCCCGTCCTATCGTACGGACGGATATCATCCGCCCGTATCCCCCTATTATCACTGGTACCTTTCTGGGGGACCATTCTTTGACGGCAAAGAATAGTCCCCCGGCTCACCCAGTAATAGGAGAAACCCCACCCCCCATTGCCATCCATCCCAAAAGAGAACCCCAACACAAACACAAACACAAACGAGGTGATTTTCTATGTCCGCAACCCGTATGGGACGCATCAATGAAGAAATACAGCGGGCTCTTGCCGAACTGATCCGCACCGTAAAGGACCCCCGGGTCCAGGGGCTGATCTCCATTACAAGGGTAGATACCACCGCCGATTTGAAATATGCCAAGGTCTTTGTCAGCGTGTTGGACAAGTCCGATGCCGATCAGGTGGTCAAGGGGCTGAAGTCTGCCGCCGGGTATCTGCGGCGGGAGCTGGGCCACGCCCTGTCCCTTCGGGCCACCCCGGAACTCACCTTTGTCCGGGATGACTCCATGGCCCACGGCGCCCATATCCTTCAGGTCATGGAGGACCTGGACCGGGAGGGAAGGCTATGACCCTGAGCGTACAGCAGACCGCCCAGTGGCTGACAGAGCGGGACGGCTATCTTATCCTTACCCACAAGCGGCCCGACGGGGATACGGTGGGCTGCGCCGTGGCTCTGTGTCTGGCCCTGCGAAAGTTGGGCAAGACCGCCCATGTTCTGCCCAACGAGGATGCCTCCTCCCTCTTTGCCCCCTACTGGGGGGACGCTCTGGCCCCGGCGGGTTTTACTCCTGAAACGGTGGTCAGCGTGGACATTGCCAGCGAGGGGCTGTTCCCCCAAAGTGCCGAGACATACAAGGGCAGGGTGGATCTTGCCATCGACCACCACGGTTCCAATACGGGCTTTGCCCGAAATCTCTGTCTGGAGGCGGATAAGGCCGCCTGCGGGGAGATCTTGTACCATATCATCACCCACTGGTTTCCGGTGGAGGCCGACATGGCCCTCCCCCTCTATGTGGCGCTGGCCACCGACACCGGGTGCTTTCTCTACTCCAACACCTCCCCCAACACCCACCGGGTGGCGGCGGCTTTGATGGAGACCGGAATCGACGCCGCCTGGGTCAACAAACGGCATTTCCGCACCAAAAGCTACACCCGGCTGCGGCTGGAGGGGCATCTGGTGGAGACCATGGACCTCCACGACGGCGGAGCTATCGCTCTGGCTGCCCTCTCTCTGGCGGATCAGGAGCGTCTGGGAGCCACCCGGGAGGATCTGGAGGACATCGCCGCCTATGTGGGCCAGCTGGAGGGGGTAGAGACCGCCGTCACCATTCAGGAACTGACGCCCGGAGAGTGCAAGCTGTCGGTCCGCACCGGCGGACTGGACGCCTCGGCCGTCTGCGCCCTTTTGGGGGGCGGCGGCCATCCGGCGGCGGCGGGCTGCACCGTCATGGGCAGCGTAGCTGACGCCAAGGCCGCTGTTCTGGCCGCCATTCGGCAGGTACAAAATCATGGCTAACGGTATTCTCATTATTGATAAACCCCAGGACTGGACCAGTATGGATGTCTGCGCCAAGCTGCGGGGCATTTTTCACGAAAAGCGGGTGGGCCACGCCGGTACCCTGGACCCCATGGCCACCGGGGTACTGCCGGTGTTCATCGGCCGGGCCACCCGGGCGGTCCAGTTTGCCGAATCCGGTGAGAAGGAGTATCTTGCCCTTCTCCAACTGGGCGTGACCACCGACACCCAGGATATGTGGGGAAATATTCTGGAGAAAAAGCCGGTGCCCCCAGACGCCTGGGAGCGGCTGAATGACTTGCTCCCCCAATTTACCGGGGAGATCGAGCAGGTCCCCCCCATGTATTCCGCCGTCAAAATAAACGGGAAAAAGCTCTACGAGCTGGCCCGGAAGGGGGTGGAGGTGGAGCGAAAGGCCCGCCCCGTCACTATACACTCCCTGACGGCCACCCGTGGGGCGAAAATCAAGTCCTCTTCCCCTGACGACCCGTGGCCGGAGGAGGCCAACGCCTTTTTCCTCCGGGTCCGCTGCTCCAAGGGGACCTATATCCGCACTCTGTGCCATGATTTGGGACAGGCTTTGGGCTGCGGGGGCTGCATGGCCTCCCTCCGGCGGACCATGGCCTGCGGGTTTGCCCTCCCCCAAGCGGTCACGCTGGAGCAGGTACAGCAGGCCGCCGACCGGGGGGAGGCGGAGGACCTTCTTCTGCCGGTGGACAGTCTTTTTGCCCACCACCCTGCCCTCACTCTGAAGGCCCCCGCCGAAAAGAAGGTCCGCAACGGGGCCGCCCTCTCCGCCCCCAAACTGGCGGAGGGGGAATACCGGCTTTACGGCGAGGACGGAATCTTTTTGGCCCTTAGCCGGTGCGAAAAGGGCAAACTGGTCACCATCAAGAGTTTTTACGAGGTTTAGATGCATATGGAACAGAAAAAACGTGTTATCGCCTTAGGCTTTTTTGACGGCGTTCATCTTGGCCATGGCGCCCTTCTGTCCCTTTGCGCCCGGCGGGCGGAGGAACTGGGCGCAATTCCCGCCGCCTTCACCTTTGACGTCCACCCCGCCAGCTTTATCACCGGCTCCGCCACCCCTCTGCTGTCCTCGGCAGCGGACCGGGCGGGGCTGATGCAGCGGTGCTACGGCATTCAGGATATTCTGGTGGGGCACTACGACCGACAGATGATGAAGACCCCTTGGCGGGACTTTGTCACCCAGCTGCTGGTAGGCGCGTACAACGCCGTCCATCTGGTGGTGGGCCACGATTACCGCTTTGGCTATAAGGGGGAGGGGAACCCCCAGCGGCTTCAGGAACTCTGCGCCGAATTGGGGCTGGGCTGTGATATCGTTCCCCGGGTGGAGCTTAACGGCATCACGGTCTCCTCCACCCATATCCGCACCCTCATCGCTCAGGGGGAGATGGCCGAGGCGGTCCGTTTTCTGGGCCACCCCCATGTCCTGACGGATACCGTGGCCCACGGCAAGCGTCTGGGCACCACGCTGGGCTTTCCCACGGTGAATCTCCGTATTCCACAAGGGGTACTGGTGCCCGCCCACGGAGTTTACGCCACCCAGATCGTTCTGGAGGACGGCTCCCGCCACGATGCGGTGACCAACATCGGCGTCCGCCCCACGGTGAACGACGGCAGCCACCTGACGGTGGAGAGCTTCCTTCTCCACTATGAAGGGGACCTCTACGGCCGGGAGCTGCGGGTGGAATTCTTCCACTTCCTCCGGCCGGAGCAGCGGTTTGATTCTCTGGAGGAGCTGCGGGACGAGGTGCTTCGCAACGTCCGGCAAACCGAGGAATATTTTGCCGCTCATACCCCAGGAAAGGAGCCTTTTTAAGCCATGGCCACTCCGTCACCCATTGAAAAAACGGCCCACTACCCCCTTCTTCGGTTTATTTTGCTGGGATACTGTCTCTTACTGCTGGCGCTGGCCTTTTTGTGGGACGACCCGGCGCATATCTGGGCGGGGCTGAAGGCCATTGTCTTTTCCTCCGGCACCCTCCTCACCGACTATATGGCTCTGGCAGGGATAGGGGCCGCCTTTGTGAACTCCGCCGTGGTGCTCCTTATCTTTCTGGCCGTCCTGACTCTGGCCAGAGTCCCCATGAACGGCAGCGTCCTGCTGACCTTTGGATTGATGGCGGGCTTCTCCCTTTTCGGCAAGAATATCTTTAACCTCTGGCCCATCCTCTTCGGCGGCTGGCTGTCGGCAAAGATCCGGAAGGTCCCCTTCCGCTCCTGCGCCACCGTAGTGCTGATGGCCTCCACCTTAGGGCCGCTGGTCAGCTTTCTCTGCCTGTCGGGCACCCCTTTCTCCCTCCCTCTGGGGCTGGGGGTTGGAATCCTTATCGGGCTGGTGGTCCCCGCCCTGACCGGCCACACCGCAAAAATGCAGGGGGGATTGAACCTCTATAATGTAGGCTTTGCCTGCGGTCTCACCGCCCTGGTCCTCACCCCGCTCCTGCACGCTATGGGATACTCCCCCGCCGCAACAGCGGGTGTATGGGCCACCGGACTCAACGGTCCCATGGGTCTTTTTCTGGGCGGGCTTTCTCTGGCCTGCATCCTGGCGGGGCTTTTTTGCGCGGGACCCTCTCCCCGGGAGGCACTTGGGAATTACCTGACTTTGTTAAAAGCCACCGGCCGCTCTCCCTGTGATTTCCTCCGGGATTTCGGCGGGGCGGCGGTGCTGCTCAACACCGGCGTCAACGGCCTTTTGGGTACGGGGTATATTCTGGCCATCGGTGGGGACCTGAACGGCCCTACCGTGGGCGCCATCCTTACCATTATGGGCTTTTCGGCGGCGGGTAAGCACGCCCGGAACCTGCTTCCCATCATGGCGGGCGTCCTTCTGGGTGGGCTTGTGATGCAGTGGAACCCCACCGACCCCGGAGCGCAGATCGCCGCCCTTTTTGGCACCACTCTGGCTCCGGTGGCCGGGGTCTTTGGCTGGCCGGCAGGTGTTCTGACCGGCTTTCTCCACGGCTCTGTGGTGCTGCGGACGGGCGGCTTTGTGGGGGGCGTTAACCTCTACAACAACGGCTTTTCCGGCGGGCTGATCGCCACTCTTCTTTTCCCGATCCTCTCCGCCTTTTTTCCGGACAAAGAGAAAAAAGAACCGGCAGAAATGCCGTGACCCCCATTACCAAAAGAGACTGCGGACTTTCGTCCGCAGTCTCTTTTTTCTTCCATAACAACAGCTTCAAGCAATAGAACGGCCATTTCAAGGGACATACAACCGGGTTCTATCCCCTCTCTCCCGGCAGGGCCACCACCCTGTCGCACCACATCTCCAACCCGGGGGCATGGCCGGTGAGAAGGATGGGGCGGTCCAGTTCCTTCAGCCGTTTCAAGATCCGCTCCGCCCGCTGGGGGTCTACCCCAGCGAAGGGTTCGTCCAAGAGCCAGACCTCCCCTTCCACCGCCAGTGCCCGGGCCAGGGCAGCCCGGCGGGCCATTCCGCCGGAAAGCTCTCCGGGCAGTTTGTCTGCCGCCTCGCTCAGCTCCACCAGCTCTAGCCATCTCAGGGCCTCCTCCCGGCGTTCTCCGGGCAACACCGCCTCCACCTGTTTCCGAACGGTACAGCGGGGAAACAGCCGATCCTCCTGAAAAAGCATCACCGGGCGGCCCGGGACGCTTACCGTCCCTTCGTCGGGGGAAAGCAACCCCGCAAACACCCGCAGAAGGGTGGTCTTTCCCACTCCGGACGGGCCGGCAAGGAGCGTAATGCCCTCATCGGGCAGAGCCATCGTCAAATCGGACAGTACCGTCTGGTCCTGATAGCGAAGGGTAAGATGCTCCGCCTTCACGGCTCTCCCTCCTCTCTCCATCTGCGAAGGGTCCATTTCAAAAGCCCTTCCAGCCCAAGGCTCACCGCCACGATCACCACTGTCCAGGCAAAAAGCCCGGGGCTGTCCAGATAGGCCTTGGATATCTGCAGCTGGCTCCCCGCCGCCCATTTGGGCTGGCAGAGGACCTCGGCGGCGATCCCCGACTTCCAGGCAAGGCCCAGAGCGGTCTCCCAGCCGGCCGCCAGGGCGGGCATGGCGGCCGGGATGTAAATCAGCCTTATCCTTTTCCATAGGCCGAGACGGTAATGCTCCCCCAGCTCCAGCAGCTGCGGGTCGGCAGCGGCGATCCCCTGCCGGGCCGACCGCCACACCACGGGAAGAGCCATCAAGGCCGCCACCGCCGTCGGGACCCGGCCTGTGGGCAGCCAGAAATAAAGCAGCAGGATAAAGGAGACCACCGGCACCGTTCGCACCGCCCGGAGGGCGGGGGACAGCAGCCAGTCGCACCGGCGGGAGGCGGCAGTCACCGCTCCCAGAACGGTGCCCAGTCCGGCCCCCAGCAGGAAGCCGGCCGTGATCCGCCAAAGGCTTCCCCCCACGGCCCGCCAGAATTCTCCCGTTCCCGCCAGTGCCAGCAGGGTACGCCCCACAGCCCCCGGGCCGGGAAGCAGAAGCTCCTTCCCCACCCAGACGGCGGCCAAAGCCCACAGCCCCAGCCACACAAGGCCGGCCAGCAGCCCCCGCGCTCCCCGCTTCATCACTTGCCGGAGAGATAATAGAAGCCGCTGTCGGGAATGGACCCGCCGATGGAGGCGGGATCGGCGGCAAAGAGGACCCCGTAATACCCCTGAATACCGCTGACCATATCCTCCCCGGTGACAAAGCACAGGTTGGCGTCGGGCAGGGCCCGTTTGGCCACGGCGGCCTTGGGGATGATGCCGTGGGCCTCGGCCAGCCGGGCGGCCTCCTCCCGGTTGGCCTCATCCGCCATAAAGGTGATGGAGGCTTCCAGCTCCTTCAAAAAGGCGTCCACCGCTTCCGGATTGTTCTTTACAAACTCGCTCTGGGCTACCACACAGCTCATGGTCAGCACGCCCTCGGCCTCGGCGTCCTTCCACTCTTCCGTTAGGTCCAAAGCGGTGCGGACCTTATCATTCTGGATGAGAACAGTGGTGGCGGTGGGAACAGGGAGCATACACACCGTGGCCTCGCCGGAGGCCATCAGGGCCACCACCTCATCGGTGGAGGCGTGCCACTGGACATCCACCTGAGCGGCATCCACCTCATTTTGCCCCAGCAGGTAGTTCAGCACAAACTCCGGGTTGGCACCCTGCCCATACGCATGAACGGTCTTGCCTTCCAGATCCTTCATGGAGCGGATAGTCTCACCGTTTTCCAGCACATAGAGCACACCGTAGGCGCACAGAGACAAAAGCTGAATGCCCCCCTCGGTCTTATGATACAGGGTAGAGGCCAGATTGGTGGGCAGAGCGGCGATGTCGATCTCCCCCTTGGTCAGCCCGGCCACCGCCTCGGTGGGGTCGGCCAGCAGGGAAAATTCCATGGTTTCGCTGTCCTTCTTATCCTCCATCAGCTTGGCGGCCCCCAGTCCGGTCACGCCCTTCAGCACGGCCACACGCACCTTTTCATCCGTCGCCAGCGTGGCGGTGGGGGTAGGGGTAGGCTCCGGGGTGGGGGTGGGGTCAGCCTTCTTGGGGGTACAGGCGGCCAACAGGGTCAGACTCAGGCCCAGGGCCAGCAGTCGGTTCCATTTTTTCATCATAGTAACTTCCTTTCCGGGAACAATATTCTTGTGCTTTTACAGTATCTGTTCTGACATCTCATTTTAGTACTTTTTCCTATTATTGTCAAGGCAATCACAAAGTCCTGCCCAGTTGGACCCCTTTTCCACTCCCCTGCATAGAATATGGTCAGGAAAGGAGGTTTTTCCATGCCAAGACACATCAGCCGTACATATCAGCGGGCCGCTCAGGCCCATTCCAAAGTGATGGCAGCCCGGCAGTCCATGCTTTCCCGTACCCCGGCTCCGGCGGCGGAAACGGAGGAACCAATGCGCCGCTACGTTTTCCCCATCTCCCAGCCGGTCCGGACTGCCCCCGCTCAGGAGGAGCTTTCTGCCGCTCTCACCCAGGTGCTGGAGCATCAGGCCGCCCAGGAACAACTGCTTACCGACCTGCTGGAAGCGGTAAAGGCCCTTACTTCCGCTTTACTGAACCAGGCCCCCAAGGATTGACGGCCCGGGGGAGGTGACTTTTTTCTTAATTTCTCCCCCAAGTCCTTGCATACCCGCCGCAAAACGGCTATAATATCCACCGTTGGACCCTGCCGGCGGTGGATTTTTATTGCCGGGGTCACACAAAAGAGAACGGAGGTGAGGCCATGGCGGCCAAACGCAGAAAAAAGCGAAAAAAGCGGCATTCCTCCCCCCTTAGAGGCTTTTTCCGGGGGCTTTACCGTTTTACTGTGGCCCTCTCTGCCCTCATTGTGGTGCTTTGGGGCGCCTGGCAGCTGGCCTCCCGCAAGCCCACCGTTGCAGAACGGCCCATAGATGCAACCATAACCGATGACCCCAGCACCGACGATGTGGATGAAAGCCAGGGCTTACAGCGAAAAGAGGGCACCTGGACCTTCCTTCTTTGCGCCGAGGACCAGGTCAGCGGCAGTGCCGACACCATCATGGTCTGTACCTATGACACGGTGAACCAGAAAGTCGGCCTTGTTTCGGTGCCCCGGGACACCCTTGTGGTGCGGGAGGGCTGGAAGTATAACAAGCTCAACGCCGCCTACTCCAACGGCAACAGCTACTTTCCTCCCGACGGCGGCCGAAAGGAGCTGATGGACGCCGTCAGCGAGGTGCTGGGCATTCCCATTGACCACTATGTCCTTATCGACACCCATATTTTTGTTGCCATCGTAGACGCTGTGGGGGGCGTGGACTTTAATGTCCCGGTCCGCATGAACTACGATGCCCCCGACCAGGATCTTCATATCCATTACGAGCCGGGAATGCAGCATCTCACCGGCCAGCAGGCGCTGGAGGTGGTCCGCTGCCGCAAAAACTCCGACGGCCCCGGTGAATACCCCGATAATGTCTATGACGCCTATCCCGACGCCGATATCGGCCGCACCCGGACCCAGCAGGAGATGGTAAAGGCCATCGCCAAAAAGGTCCTGGCCAATCCCCAAAAGGTGGGCAGCTATGTGGAGCTTTTTTCCCAGTATGTCAAGACCGACCTGACGCTGGGCAATATGCTCTGGTTCGTAAACCCCGTTTTGAAGTTTGATTTTGCGGACCTGACCACCGCCACCCTGCCGGGCAACGGCGCCGCCACCTATCAGGGCCATTCGGTCTACGCTCTGGATAAAGAAGCCTGCCTGGAGCTGATCAACCAATGTCTGAACCCCTACACCACCCCCATCACCGGGGACATGGTGCGGATGATCCCGGGAGATTAAACTGCCGAAAAACGCCCCGTTTTCCTTTGAAAACGGGGCGTTTTGATTCAATGCAGCAGATCCGGTCCCGGCAGGTCCATCTGCCGTTTCCGGCCGGAGGAAAAGGTCAGCTTTTCGGCCAGTGCCTCTCTGTCTCCCGAAGCGATGACCTTCCGATAGTTCTGTAAATGGCCGATCAGGGTATCCAGACAGGCGGTGAGGGCGGGGGCATTCAGGGAAAACAGCTGGGTCCAAAGCCCCACATCCAGCGCCGCCACCCGGGTGCAGCCCCGGAAGGAGCTGCCCTCAAACCCCTTGCAGGTAAAGAGGTTTTCATCGTCGCAGACGCTGACGGCGATAATGTGCATCATCTGGCTGGTGTAGGCCAAGATGGCGTCGTGCTCCGCCGGGGTGGTCTTTACCACGTCCCGGCAGCCAATGTGCGCTGCCAGCCGCTCCATCAGGGCTATGTGCGCCTGCGTGCTGGTCTCTCTCGGCGTGAGGATCAGGTGAGAGCCCTGAAACATCTCGGCAAAGGCATGCTGAATACCGGAAAATTCCGTGCCCGCCATGGGGTGGCCGCCGATGAAATCCACCCCCTCCGGCAGACATTCGGCCCCCTCCATGATGGCCGACTTCACTCCGCAGACATCAGTGACCAGACAGCCGGGCTTAAAGCGGTCTCTGTAAGCCTTCAGAAAATCCAAAATGCCCTGGGGGTGGATGGCCAGCATCACCACATCCGCCCCCTCAATGGCCTCTCCGGCATCCTCCGTGACCCTGTCGCACACGCCTCTCTCCCGGGCAAAGCGCAGCGTGGGCTGGGAGACATCCACCCCCACGATGGTGTGATCCTCAAACCCCCGCAGCGCAAGGGCCATGGAGCCGCCGATAAGCCCCAGTCCCACAATGACGAATTTTTTCACAGCCCTCCACCGCCTTTCTTACACAGTCCTTCCCACACACTCCGCCACGGCTCCCACCTTCTCCATCAGCCCGTCAAACTGCTCCGGGGTGATGGACTGCTGGCCGTCGCACAGGGCATGGGCAGGGTCGTTGTGGACCTCAATGATAAGCCCGTCAGCCCCGGCGGCGATGGCCGCCAGGCTCATCCGCTCCACCATCCAGGCCTGGCCGCAGGCGTGAGAGGGGTCCACCATCACAGGAAGGTGGCTCTGCCGCTTCACCGCCAGCACGGCGGACAGGTCCAGTGTGTTGCGGGTAAAGGTCTCAAAGGTGCGGATACCCCGCTCGCAGAGGATCACGTTCTCATTGCCCCCCGCCAGAATGTACTCGGCGGACATGAGCCACTCTTCAATGGTGGCGCTGAGGCCCCGTTTCAGTAAAATGGGCTTGTTCACCTTTCCCAACCGCTTGAGAAGGGAGAAATTCTGCATATTCCTGGCCCCCACCTGGATGACATCCACATGCTCCACAAAATAGCCGATGTCGTCGGCGTCCATGATCTCGGTGACCACCGGAAGCCCCGTTGCCATCCGGGCCTTCTCCAAAAGGTCCAGCCCCTCATAGCCCATGCCCTGAAAGGCATAGGGGCTTGTCCGGGGCTTGAAGGCCCCACCCCGGAGGACCTGAGCGCCGGAGGCTTTCACCGCCTGTGCCACGGCGGTGATCTGCTCCCGGCTCTCCACCGAGCAGGGACCCGCCGCCACCAGCAGCCGCCGGCCCCCCACCGTCACCCCCGGGGCAAGCTCCACCACCGTATCATCGGGGTGGTACTTCCGGTTCACCTTCTTATAGGGTTCGCTGACCCGCATGACCCGCTCCACCCCGGGCAGGGCCGCCATCTTCTGTGCGTCGATGCCCCGGGCGTCCCCTTCGGCGCCCAGAATGGTGGTCTCCGACCCCCGGGATATCATCACATTGACCCCTCCGGCCTCCATGACCCGGATGGCCCGGTCCAATTCCTCCGCAGTGTGGTTCGGTCTCATAATAACGACCATATCGTTCTCTCCTTTTCCATAAAAAACACGGCGGCCCAAAGGCCGCCGTGTCATCCGTTTTCTTCGGCAGGTCCTTTATGGGCAACACAAAACGCCGCTATCGTAATAGCGGTAATCGCCGTAGTAAAAGCTCTGTTTTGTGACTGCCATAAAAACACCCGCTTTCTTGGGTTACTTTAGCACTTTTCGGTGCAAAAGTCAAGAGTGACTTTTCCCCATTGTCACAGCACGCCAAACAAAATAAACCCCACCGTGTTGATGGCAAAGTTGGCAAACATATGGACAAACCAGGAGGAATAGACACTTCCGCTCTTTTCATCCAGCCAGTCAAAGATACCGCCGCCTATCACCAGCCCCGCAAGCATCAGAAGCCACACCCACACCGAAAACATCCCCATCAGCATCCCCACATGGTAGAGCGCAAAGGCCACAGCGCTGAACAAATAGGCAGCCCCCCTGCCGGTATGCCTTTTCAGAACCAGGAACCCATAGCCCCGGAAAAAGAATTCTTCCAGAAAAGAGTTGACAAAGGAGATGTAGAGGGATACATAGACAAAATTCCCGGCGGTGATCCCCATCCCCTGGGTCAAATCGGCGGTGACATGGGAAAAATCAATGAAATTCCGGGTCAGAAAATAGCCCGCCAAAATCACCCCATAGACCCCGATCCCCAGCGCCAAAGACCGCAAAAGTCCCTTTTTTTGAAAGAGAAACAACGCCCGAAAGGTCTCGCTTTCCTCCCGGCGGCGCAGAAAAAACACCATGGGAAGCAGGAAGAAAAAGGTCAGCTTCAACAGGGATTTCACAAGATATCCGGGCCGCACCACAGCGTCGATCACCCCGGCCAAAAGGGCGCCCGCCGCCACCGACAGCATAATATATCCGCTTTTTCGGTCCATCTCCTCTCCCTCCCCAGCCAAAAAGCATGGTGCTTATTATACCACAGGCCCCGGCCCTACGCAACCTTGCCCGCGGGAAGTGGGGCAACTCCCCCTTGTAATTTCAGAGAAATATGCTATGATATAGAAAAGCATCACTTTTAGGATATAGGAGGTCCACTCCATGAAAATTTCAACCAAAGGCCGCTATGCCCTGCGCCTTATGCTGGATCTGGCTCTGGCCGACAGCAGCGAACCCATCCCCCTTCGGGATGTAGCCAAGCGGCAGGATATCTCCGACAAATATCTGGAACAGATCGTCACCCAGCTCAGCCGGGCCAATCTGGTCCGCAGCGTCCGGGGGGCCGGGGGCGGCTACCTGCTGACCCGAACACCGGAGGAATATACCGTGGGAGAGATCCTTCGTGTTCTGGAGGGCAGTCTGGCCCCCGTGACCTGCGCCGAAAACGCCGCCTGCTGTGACCGCTCCAGCGAATGCGTCACCCAGGAGCTTTACGCCCAGATCAGCGCCGCCGTCTCCGCCGTGGTGGACCACACCACCCTGGCCGATCTGGTAAAGCGGACCCATGAAAGACAGGGGAGCTGACCTCTCCCCATCGGAAAGCTGAGAAGGAGGAAGGGACATGAACTACCGTAAACTGGGCAGCACCGGACTGACCGTCAGCGAGATCGGTCTGGGGGCCGAATGGCTGGAGCGGCACACCACCGAGGAGTGCGCCGCCGTCATCTCCTGCTGTGAGGAGCAGGGCATCAACATTCTGGACTGCTGGATGAGCGAACCCAATGTCCGCACCAACATCGGAAAGGCCATCGCCGGCCGCCGGGACAAATGGATCATTCAGGGCCATATCGGCTCCACCTGGCAAAATGGCCAGTATGTCCGCACCCGGGACATAGCGCAGGTCAAACCCGCCTTTGAAGACCTTCTGGAGCGGCTGGGCACCGACTACATCGACCTTGGCATGATACACTATGTGGACAAGATGGAAGAGCTGGAAGCTATCCCGGACAGCCCCTATATGGATTATATCCGCCAGCTGAAGGCCGACGGCGTCATCCGCCACATCGGAATGTCCACCCACAACCCCGCCGTGGGCATCCGGGCGGTGGAGATGGGCCTTGTGGAGATGCTGCTGTTCAGCTGTAACCCCGCTTTTGACCTGCTCCCCGCCTCGGAGGAGCTGAACGACTCCTTTGCCGAGGAATACGATCCCGCTCTGGAGGGACTCAATACCGCCCGGGCCAGACTCTACCAGCTCTGTGAGCAAAAAGGGGTGGGCATTACCGTTATGAAGGGATACGCCGGCGGACGGCTGTTCAAGGCAGAGACCTCCCCCTTCGGGGTGGCCCTCACCCCGGTGCAGTGTCTCCACTACGCCCTCACCCGCCCCGCCGTGGCCAGCGTCATGGTGGGCTATGACACCCCCCAGCACGTCATGGAGGCGGTAGCCTACGAGACCGCCGCAGAGAGGGAAAAGGACTACGCCACTGTTCTGGCCGGGGCGCCCCGCCACGCATACTCCGGCCAGTGTACCTACTGCGGTCACTGCAAGCCCTGCCCGGTCAACATCGACATTGCCATGGTCAATAAGCTCTACGACCTGGCCGTCATGCAGCCCCAGGTCCCCGGCTCGGTGCTGGACCATTACCGCCAGCTGGAGGTCACCGCCAAGGACTGCATCGGCTGTCAAAGCTGTGAAAGTCGCTGTCCCTTCGGGGTGAAGATCGCCGACCGAATGGCAAAGGCGGCAGCGCTTTTAGACGCCTGAGCCATCTGCCATAGTAATACATAGAGAGAGGAGACCTGCTGCCATGAGCAAATATCAGGACAGGGCCATGGAACTGCGCCACGACCCCGCCGTTCACTACAACTGCGCCCAGGTCATTTTGATGAGCCTTCACGAAAGCCTCGGCATCTCCGAAGAGCAGGCCAAAGACCTGGGGACCCTCTTTGCCGGCGGAATGTACTGCGGCGCCACCTGCGGTGCCATCACCGGCGCCCTGATGGCCCTGGGTCTGGCCGGACAAAAGGATCCGGCAGGCCGGGAACTGATCACCGAATTTCAGGGGCGCTACGGCGCCCGGGATTGCGCTCCTCTGCTGGCAGGGGCCGAGGAGCGGGGGGAGAACAAGCACGAGTTTTGCAACACCATGATTTGTGACGCCATGGCCATGGCGGAAGAAGTTTTGGGGCTGTAAGATATGCTGGATATTGTCTTTTCCGCCTCCGCTCTGGGTGCTTTGAAGGTCGGTATCCCTCTTCGGGAAAGGGCGGTCCGCCAAGCGGTGGCTCTGGAATCGGCCCTCAGTGTGGGCGATATTTCCGAAGGCGTCCCCGGCCCCGGGCGGGAAGCCGCCCTCAGGGCTTTTCTGGCTCCCGCCGAAGGGGCACAACGGTCCGCCCAATTGGCCCAAAAGCTGGTGGAAAAGACCCGCTCCGCCCTGAATACCGTACTGGACTGTGCCCGGAGGGGTGAGTCTCTGCGTATCTGGTACAGCCACAACCCGGACGAACTCTGCGGTCTTTGTTGGCTTATGGACCGGCTGCGGCCCTTTTCCGACCCCGACCTGACCACCGTTGGCCTTCCTCCCTACCAGCAGAGGAAGGACGGTACCGTAGTGGTCTACAACGGCTGGGGAGAGGTAGTGTCCGAATCCTGGGAAGCCCTTTCCTCTTTCGGAGAGCGCCCTTCCCCTGCTCTGCGGCTGGCCTGGGCCACAAAATGGGAAGCATTGCAGCGGGAGAACGCCCCCCTTCGGGCCGTGATCAACCACCGGCTGATCAGTGTGGAGGAGGATTTTTATGATCCCTTTCTCCGCTGGGAACTGGCCCGGATGCCAACGGAATTTTCGCAAGCCCTGTTGCTCGGCCACACCCTTGGCAAATACCAGTTGGGTATCAGCGATGCTCTGTTGGCCGGCCGGGTGGAGGAATGGGTCCGCAACGGTGAATTAGAGGTTTTATCTCCCCCCGCAGCCGGAGAAATTCTCTACCGCCGAACCCTGCGGAAAAAGGCCTGATGAAACGGTGAGCAGGAGCCATCCCGTTTGGGATGGCTCCTGCTTTTTACCCTCCAAACACCACCCGCACCGCCCAGGCTGCCGCCAGAAAGGCGGCCACATCGGCGCAGAGGGCCGCCGGCACGGCGTAGCGTGTCTTTTTCACCCCCGCCGCCCCAAAGTAGACGGCGATGGTGTAAAAGGTGGTCTCGGTACTCCCCAGCATCACCGCCGCCGTCCGGCCAATGAAGGAGTCCGGCCCGTAGGTGGAAATCAGCTCCGCCCCCACCCCCAAAGCGGCGTTGCCGCTGACCGGCCGCACCAGCAGCAGTCCCACCACTTCGGGCGGCACCCCCACTTTGGTCAACAGGGGCGCCAGCAGCTGGCCCAGCGCCTCCAGCAGCCCGGAGGCCCGAAGCATATACACCGCCGTCAGCAGGGCCACCATGGCGGGAACGATTTTGATAAGGACCCCCAAACCTTCCCCCGCCCCCTCGGCCAGTGCGCCGTACACATCCACCCGCCTTGCCATTCCCCACAATGCCACCGCCGCAATGGTGAGAGGGACCACCATTTGAAAGAGCAGTTCCATCAGCCTCTCCCCCTCCAAAACCGGGCCATGACCTTGGCCGCCAGTATTCCCACCATCACCGACACCGCCGAGGCAAGCCACACCGCCGGCAGGATGTCGAAGGGGGCGGCGCACCCCGCCGCCAGCCGCACCCCGGCCACCGTGGTGGGGATCAGCTGAATGGAGGCGGTATTGCATACCACCAGCATACAAAGACTGTCCGAGGCCACCCCCGGGGTCCGCTTGGCCATCCGACGGGCCGCCTGAATGCCCAGCGGAGTGGCGGCGTTGCCCAGCCCCAGCAGATTGGCCGACACATTGGCCGAGATGGCGTCCATGGTCTCCCTGTCCCGCCGCAGATCAGGATAAAGCCGTCCCAGCACCGGCCGCAGCAGCCGGGAAAGCCCTTCCGCCAGGCCGGAGCGTTTCATCACCTCCATGACCCCCATCCAAAGGCACATGACCCCCGCCATGGTCAGACACAACTCCACCGCTGCAGCGGCTCCCTCCATGGCGGCGGCCGCCACCGCAGGGCCGTTGCCCGCCCACAGGCCATAAATTACCGAAAGGACCACCATCCCTGTCCAAATCACCGACATTGCCATCTTGTCCACCCCTCCTTGTCCCTTCAGCCTATTCAGAGAAAAGGTTGGGTATTCCCATAAAATTTCCATATTTTAACAGGAAATTCATTCTTTTTCTTCCTTATTTTTCAAATTTCCCTTGACAAAGGCAGAATCTGTATTATAATGGAAATTGTAGAAACTGCTGGAATTTTTCTCAAATATATGGAAGGGAGAAATGCTATAATGAAAGCAACCGGAATTGTCAGAAAGGTGGACGAACTGGGGCGTATCGTCCTCCCCATCGAGCTGCGCCGCACCTTGAATATTGAAGAGAAGGACTCTCTGGAGATTTTTGTGGACGGCTCCTCCGTCATCCTCCAGAAGTACGAACCTTCCTGCATCTTCTGCGGCGATGCCACCAATGTCACCGCCTATAAGGGCAAAAACATCTGCGCCAATTGCCGTAAGGAGCTGGCCCAGGGCTGATGCTCACTGACCGATAAAAAAGGAGCGGACTGCTTAGCAGTCCGCTCCTTTTTTCGTCTCAGTGCCTTCTTTTATTCGGTGGGCAGCTTGACCTCTTTGCCGGAATCAAAATTCACCGTGAAAGCCTCCTTGCCCTCCAGGGTGAAATACTGGTACTGACCGCCCACCACAGGGCCGTCCGAGGTCTGATTGGTGTAGGTATCGTACCGCTCGATCTTCCCCAACTCCTTGCCCTTCAGGTCGTAGATGGTCACGGTGCTGCCGTCCATGACCAGCACCTTGCCATCCCGAACGGCGGTGGGAGTGCCCAGCAGGGGGGCATCCCAGACCTCCCCCGCCTTCTTGTCCAGCACCATGGTGTAGGTCTCGCCGTCCGCCCCCCGAAGGGCGATGGCCGCATACCCGTCCCCCACCACGGGGTCCCGATTCACCATCTTGTCCAGATACTGGCCCTGATAGGCGGTCCAACTGTCAGTGCCCATGTCGTAGCAGAAGAGGACCTGCTTGTTGTCCTTGGTGCCCCAGAAGACCATGAGTCCCTTGGAGTGGCCCAGGCAGTAGGGCCGCTCTCCCACCTCCTCGGGTACCGTGAAGGTCTTCACGCTGCCCTTGCTGTCGGTGTAGGCAAACTCGCCGGGGTGGGTATTGCTGCTGCCGCTGCGGGAAGCCCCCCGGAACAGGAACAGCCCATCCTGATAGGTGTAATCCCGGAAGGCGTTGCCGGTGTCGGTAATCACCTGACGCTTCATCCAGGTATCGGTCTCTCCGAAATAGATGTCCCCATAGCAGCTGCTATAACCATAGGTTTTAAGTTCGTCATCCCGCTCGCCGGTGAGGAAGAGGAAGGTCTTCTCCCCCACATAGCGGATATTGTTTCCGTACAGCTGCTGACTGCCGGAGGAGTAGGTGGTCACCTCTTTGCCGGAGTCGTCGTAGATGTGGTAAACATACTCCACTGCGTCAAAGCCGGATTTGTACTCCTGGATGACCACATAGCCGTCCATGGCCAGGGCCACAGACAGGTTGTCTCCCAGCTTGTGGGTGACCACCTTTCCCTTGGGGGTGACCATATGGAGGGTCTGATCCTTGCTGAAGAACATATAGCCTTTTGTGCTGTGGTAATCGCCCACACCGTTGTCCGCCACATAATGCTGCAGCTTGCCCTTCTCGTCAATGATGCCGGCGCAGTAGACCCGGTTGGCCTCATCATAGAAATGGATCAGGGCATACCCGCCCTTGAAGCCGTAGACGCCCTGCAGCCGGTAGGACGGGGTCTGGGTGGCGCTGGGGGTGGGAGCGGGGGTGGCGGTCTCCGTTGTGGTGGTCTCCTCGGGGATGGAGGTGATCTCCTCCCCCACCTCCACCGAATTTTCCGGCTCCTTCTCCTGATCACCGCCGCAGGCGGTCAGCCCCAACAGCATGGTGGCCGAAAGGGCAAAGGCCAAAAACTTCTTCATAGCATCAACAGTTCCTTTCTATCTCTTTTTCCCTTCCAGTTTTTTGGAAGTTCTTTCATTATACGATATATTTCGCCGAAATACAAGCCTCTTATCCCTCCAGCATCCGGAAAGCGCTCAAAGGCGTCTCCCCCGCCAGTCTCCTTTCCAGTTCCTCCGCAGTAAGGGCCTCCCCGGTGAGAAAGACCACCATCCCCTCCGCCCGACTCAAAACCTGGGCGCCGGGGAACGCTTCGGGCGCCTTGCCGCCTGCCAGACGGACATACCACCGGTCGGCCACACCGTCACTGCCGACGGTCGCGCTCTCCCCGCCCTTCTGCCAGTCGGGGGCTTTTCCCCCTCCCCGGCGGGAGAGGGCCTCCACCACATCCCCCACCACGGCGGAGGCAGTGGGCAGCTTTCCGGCCCCCCGGCCGTAAAACAGGACCTCCCCCACCATGTTCCCCCGGACCGTGATGGCGTTGAACACATCCTCCACCCCCGCCAGAGGGTCCTCCTCCCGGACCAGGTGTGGTTCCACAAAGGCCCGCACCCGGCCGTCCTCCCCCTCCAGAGTCCGGCCCAGCAGCTTGATCTGACAGCCGGCCTTCCGGGCGCAGGCCACATCGGTCAGGGTCACCCCGGTGATGCCCCGTGTGGGCACCTGATGGGGGAAAATATGTCGTCCAAAGGCCAGAGAAGCCAGAATACACACCTTCCGGCAGGTGTCGATGCCCTCGATATCAGCGGTGGGGTCGGCTTCGGCATAGCCTTTCTCCTGGGCCTCCGCCAAAGCGGCGTCAAAGGACAGCCCACCCCGGATCATCCGGGTGAGGATATAGTTGGTGGTGCCGTTGAGGATGCCCCACACTCCGGTGACCCGGTCGGCGGTAAGGCACTGCCGCAATGGCCGAATAATAGGCACACCACCCCCCACGCTGGCCTCGTAGTAGTAGCCGCAGCTGTGCCGAAAGGCCAGCTCCATCAGCTCCTGTCCGTGGGTGGCCACCAGTTCCTTGTTGGCGGTGACCACGCTTTTCCCCGCCGTCAAGGCCCGGCGGGTATAGTCCAAAGCGGCCTCCACGCCCCCCATGGCCTCCACCACCACATCCACCGACCGGTCGGTTTCGATTTCCCCAAAGTCCCGCACCATCAGCGGTCCGAAGGGGCTGCCGGGAAAATCCCGGCGGACCAGAATGTACTTCAGCTCCACCTCTTCCCCCACCCGGCGGGCGATGGTCTCCCGGTTTTCCTTCAGCACCTCCGCCACGCCGGAACCCACGACTCCAAATCCCAAAAGCGCCACTTTTGCCATGATTTTTACCCCTTTTCTCTCTGTTTTTATCTCTTTTCAGCCCTCCAAAGCGGCGGCGTACAGCTCATTTCGGGACAACCCCAGCTCTTTGGCTGCCTGCTTCACCCCGTCCTTTCGAGAAAGCCCCTCCTCCATCAGTTCCGCCACCCGCTTCAAGCCATCGTCAATGGTGGCCGCCTGTTCCTCTGTTTCGGCGCTCCCCTCCACCACCAGTACAAACTCCCCCCGGGGGGCTTCGCTCTCATACCGCCGGACCGCCTCCCCCAAGGTGGTCCGCACCACCTCCTCGTGGAGCTTGGTCAGCTCCCGGCACAGGGCTATCCTCCGCTGGGGTCCAAAGGTTTCACAAAGGTCGGCCAAAGTGGCGGTCAGCTTGTGGGGGGCCTCGTAAAACAGCATGGTCCGCTGCTCGTTTTTCAGGCTTTCCAGCTGCGTACGGCGGTTTTTCCTGTTCATGGGGAGAAACCCTTCAAAGGTAAACCGCCCCGTGGGCAGGCCGGATACCGACAGGGCCACGATAAGGGCGCAAGGTCCCGGCAGGGCGATGACCTCCACCCCGTTGGCGGCGCAGAGGGCCACCAGCGCCTCCCCCGGGTCGCTGACCGCCGGGGTGCCGGCATCCGTCACCAAAGCGCAGCTATCCCCGGCCATAAGCCGCTCCAGCACCCTCTCTCCCGCCTCGTCGGTATTATGGCGGTAATAGCTGACAAGGGACTTTTTCAGCCCAAGGTGATTCAGCAGCTTCAAGGTCACCCGGGTGTCCTCGGCGGCGATAAAGTCCACCTCTCCCAGCACCTGGGCAGCCCGGGGAGAGATATCCCCCAGGTTGCCGATGGGGGTGGGGACAAGGTATAGTATTCCGGCCATGGTATGACCTCCGTTTCAGATAGAAGATAGTATAAGGGCCGTATTTTGCCCCCGGTTTTGCAATATCAGGAAAGCCTGTCCGGCAAAACGGCCAGCCCCGGCCGGCCGCCCTTCACCGCCTCTGTCAGCACGGCGTAAGGGGGCTTGTCCGGACTGTGACGGCAAAATTGTAGGCGTTTTGGCTCCAGCCCCGCCCCCCGCAATGCGCAGAGAATATCCACAAGCCGCCCGGCCTCGTGGACCAGGGCAAACCGGCCCCTGTGTCCCAGCAGTCTTGCGGCTGCGGTACAAAGCTCGGCAAGGGTACACCCCTCCATCCGTCCGGGGCCTCCCTCCCTGCCCGAGCCTGCCGGATACCAGGGCGGATTGGAGACCACCAGATCGGCTCTAAGGTCCCGGTCCACGGCCCGCAGGTCCCGGGTGAGGATCTCCCCTGCCAGCCCGTTGGCCGCCAGATTTTCCCGGGCCTCCCCGGCGGCGACGGGGTCCACCTCCACCCCGGTGAGAGTCAGCCCCTCCTGCCGCCCAGCGCAGAGAAGGAGCAGCAGCCCCGCCCCACAGCCCAGATCCACCACCCGGTCGCCGGGCTTCAAAGCGGCAAACTCCCCCAGGGCCAGAGAGTCGGCCCCCAGAGGAAAACAGTTCTCGCTCCAGCGGTAAAAAAAGCGCCCCAACCGCTCCTCCCCGCCCCTCACAGCAGGTCCACCAGACTTTGGACCACCCGGGCGGTAAGGCCCCAGATGACCTTGCCCTCCCAGGTCCAAAGGAGCACTGTGGTCTCCCCCCGCTTCCAGGGGTAGCCCTCGGGGTGACCCACCCGCTCGTTGGGAAAGTCGGCAGGGGGAATGGTCCTTTGCTCACAGCGGTACACCTCCGGCGGGGTGTCCCGGAAAAAGGAGAGGGGCACGGAAAACACTTCCGCCACCTCGTCTTTCCCCAGCGACAGCCCCTCCCGCCAGCCGGGGCAGAGCCGGCCGAGAAAAGGATATATCTGTTCCCCCGCCCGCCGCCGGACGGGGGGCAGGGCGGGCCCCAGCTCCACCATGGGCGGGACAAGGCCCAGCTCCTCGGCGGTCTCCCGCAAGGCAGTCCTCTGAGGTCCCTCCCCCGGCTCTGCCCCACCGCCGGGGAAGCAGACCTCCCCGGGCTGGGTGTGCAGGGAAGGAGAACGGACTTCAAAGAGGAGGGACAATTCCCCCGCCTCCTCCCACACCGGCACCAGCAGGGCATACCGCCGCCCGGCGGTCTCCCCCTCCGCCGTCACCCGAGCGGCCAGCTGCTCATAGGTCATGCCCTCACCTCCTGTCATGTAAAACCAGTATAGCACGAAACCACACCCCGGCGCAACGGCACAAGGGCAAAAAACAGGAGGCCCGCGGGGCGGGCCTCCCATGCTTACCTATATGATCTTGACCCCCGCCAGCCTTGCGATATCCTCCGCCTGATGGGCTGATATCTTTGCCCCCTTCAGCTCGGCCAGCGACTCGGATACGGTGATGCCGTCGATCTCGCAGTCGGACAGGTCCACCCCTTTTAGCGAGGTACGGAAAAACTCCGCCCCCGAAAGGACCACCCTCTCCAGCCGCACCTTCTTCCACTTCACCTTCTGAAACCCCGTCGACCGGCAGCGGGTGTTCTGAAACAGCAGCTCTTCCAAGGCCGCTTCATAAAAATTGGCATAACACAGGGAGGAATCCCTGATTTCCCCCAGCCGCAGCACGGCCATGCTGAGATCCGCCCCATCCCCCTTGCAGTCGGTCACGGTACACCGCTTCCAGTAACTTTCCCGAAAGGGGATATTGGAAAAATCACAGCCGGCAAACACGCACTCGTAAAGTCCGGCCTTGGTAAAATCGCACCCCACAAAGCGGCAGCCGGTGAAGGTGACCTGTTCCAAGTCGATTTTATAAAAGTCCAAACCGGTAATGGTCTCGTTTTCAAAGGCGACCCCACGAACCGATTCTCCCGTCTCCTCCGCTCTTTCCAACAGTTCCTGCAGTGTTTCCACGCCTGTCCCCCCTCTCCCTCTATGGTAGCCGTCCCGTCCCTTTCTGTCAAGGACAAAAAAGGGACCCCCGGCAATGCCGGGGGTCCCTATGTAATTTAGGCCGCCTGGTCCAACTGGGCCACGGACTTGTGACGGATGGGCTTCCACTCCACCTTCTGGAAGAGGGCAGCCACCGTAATGGGCAGATAGGTCAGCATAAACAGGGGGAAGGCGAAGAGATAGACCACCTTCTGCCAGCTTTGGGCCTTGATCTTCCGCCACTCGCTGGCTACGGTAATGGCTCCGTAGAGGAAAAAGCCCCGGTAAAAGCCGGTGAAGCCGGCCAACAGGAAATTCCCCGTCAGGGCCAGCACCTGCCTTGTCACATCGGCGGGAGCCCACAGACACACCAGAAGCAGCATCATCTGGATCGCGCCTCCCAGAAGTGTCAGCAGCACCCCCGGGGTGATGGTCACCAGCAGGTCATAGCACCCCAGCGCCTGCCGGCCGCCCCGGAGCATTCCCCGCAAAAGGGGCAGGCCGTAGGCCCCGTCCACCTGATAGAAGCCCTTGGACCACCGAAGCCGCTGGTCCCAGGACTGACGGAAGGAGGTGGGCTGCTCGTCATAGATAACGGCCCCCTCGCAATAGCCGATGCGCCGGCCCTCGGCGGCACACTCGGCGGAAAACTGGATATCCTCGGTGAGCAGGTGATAAGGCCAGCCGCCCTTTTCCCGGATCAGGTCGGCCGACACCAGAAATCCGGTACCCGACACGGCACAGTTGATACCCAAAGCCATCCGGGCGGCATTGACAAAGCGGGCCTCCCGCAGAAACCAGATGGAATAACCGGCGCTGATCCAGTTCTGGCCGAAATTCTTGGAGTTGCGATAGCTGGTGATGGCGGTAAAGTCTCCTCTGTCAAATGTCCGGTTCATCTCGGAAACAAAGTTGGCGTCCACAATGTTGTCGGCGTCAAAGACAAAGTATCCTGCATACTCCTGGTCTTTGCCCTCTGCGGCAATGTACTTCAACAGAAAATCCAGGGCATAGCCCTTGCCCACCTCCTGCCGGTTGAACCGGCGGCAGACCCTGGCGCCCGCCGCCTGAGCCACCGAAGCGGTGCGGTCGGTACAGTTGTCGGCCACCACATAGATGTCCAGAAGGTCGGCGGGGTAATTCTGCCGCTTCAGGCTGGCAATGAGTTCCCCAATGACACCCTCCTCGTTCCGGGCGGAGATAAGAGCGGCATACTTTCGCAGCCGGGCAGGCCTGTGCAGGTCCTGCCACCGCCGGCGGAGCAGCCCCACCGCCAGATAGGCCACCTGATAGCAATATACAAGCCCGATCACCATGGCAATGACCATATTGAACTGTTCCACAAAAGCAATGAGTTTCATCCCGCTCGCTCCTTTCTCTCTTGACCGTGAGCGTCCTTTTTCAGTCCCATTTTAGCACTATTTTTCCCAGATTCAAGGCCCTCCGGGCAAATTTAAGGGAACGTTAAGAAAACATTTCTCTTTCCTTTACAATGCTTTCCTTTACAATGCCTTCCTTTTAAAGCAAAATACGCCCTGCTCCCCTGTGCCCGGGACAGCTCCACTATACAAAACAAAAAGCCTCCCTGTCCATATTTTTCCGATAACCGGTCTCTTTTGCGGGATAAGTGGTCACGATTCACCCCAGCGGGCGGCAGGTCACCGCCGCCCCCGTCTCCTCCACCCAGGGGCGGATGACCTCAAAGGCCTCCTCCCCGCTTTCGGCATCGGAGGGGAAATAGGTCCACTGGCTTAAAAAGCTGTGGGCATAGTTACAATGGATATTCCCGGTGTAGATCTGCACAATGGGGTCGTCGATATAGCAGGGGGTATCCCCATCCCCCTTGCAGTCCCGGCGAAATGTGAAGTACTGCTGCCCCTCTTTCATATAGATGATGCGGACGGTCAGGTCCTCCTCCGCAATGTCCAGCCGGTCGGAAAGGCCCGCCATCTCGTTAAAGCTGTCCTCCGCCGTCACCTTCTCAAAATAGAACAGTTCCCGGTACCCCTTCAGGATATCGGCCTCCCGGCTTTTGAACTGCTCCGGCACCAGCAGATTCAGCGTGGTATCCTCCACCACAAGTTGAGTGCGTACATCGCTTCCGTCGGCGGTCTCCACCGGGTTATATGCAAAGTAATTCGGACTGACCCGGATACTGCGGCCGTTGGGGGCGATCTCTTCCGGATAGGACAATGTATTTTGGGTGTAGAGGGGGGTCCCTTCGTCATCAATGGATTGGAAGTTGTAGGCGTCCACCACAAAAGCCCCCGCCTTCTCCTCCAAAAGCGGAAGCAGCGCCTCGCTTTTCCGGGCGATCTCCAGATATTTGGCGTCGCTTTCGTTCTCCCCACTGTATTTCACCACAGTGGTATAAAACCCTTCATGGCCCGGCCAGCCCGTTTCAGCGGACTTTTTCCCACACCCGCTCAAACCAAAGGCCATCAGCAGGGCCAGACAGATCGCTGCTCTTTTCATTTCGCTCTCTCCTTTCCTCCCCTCCAAAATACCCCTCCCGCCCTGTCATTGCAAGGCCTTACGGCAATTTATCAGAAAATCTTTAGGCTTTTGTAAGATTTGCAAAAAAGGAGCGGACAGGCCTTGGGCCTGTCCGCTCCCAATAAAAATCTCCTATTGCAGCGGGATCCTTTTCTCTCCCACCAGCAAAGCCTCCGCCTGGTCGGGGTCCATCAAAAGCCGTTCCCCCCGGTCATACCCTTCCAGAAGCAACTGCCCCGTTCCCGTCTCCCCGTCCACCCGGCTCTTGGGCGGGGTCAGGGGGATCTGCCCTCCGTCCTTCTCCAGCAGGACCCACCGGGTGTTGTCTTCGCTGCCGGTCCAGTCCCAGCCGGCCCGCTCCATGCTGTCCACGGTGAGGCTGACCCGAAGGGCGGAGAGCTTTGCCCCGGTAACATGGACGGTACAGTCGCCGTAATAGTGGAATTCTACGCTCTCGTCCAATTCCGCAATGACCTGATGGCCCATACCGGTAGAGAAAGACAGCTCCACCGGCTCGTCGGAGAGCACCTTCTCTGCCCCGTAGTTCGCCGCCAGCTCCAGATAGGGAAGGTCCTCCACCGTCATGGGACAACCGTCAAAATCGCACAAATAGAAGCCTTCCTCCTCATCCCCTACCCATGTATAGCCTGTACAGCCCCACCTCTCCCCGGTACGGGTGTCAATGAGGGCTCCGGCGGTGCAGTAGGAGGTCAGATACTGTCCCTGACGGACCTGCCCACGGCGGTTGCCCACCGCCACCATGGGGCGGCCGTCACCGGTGAAGAGAACGGCAGAGACCCGGGCGCCTCCCTCCCCCAGCTTGGTCAGGGGCACTGTGGCCTGGGCGGACAACTCCGCCACCAAATGGATCAATTCTTTTCGCCCTTCTGGGCTGTTCAGCGCCTCATGACTCTCCTCCAGCTTTCGGGCGGTGGATGCCAGAGGGAGCAGGGACACCGTCTCCCGCCCGATCGTTTCGATCTCCTCCTCACTCCACTCCATATCCGCCACCCCCCGGCACAGGAAGGTGATGGTCTTGCCCATCAGTCCCCCCATCTCCTGTCCCTCAAACTCCACGCAGTAATAGAGGGTCCTCCCGTCCGCCGAGAGAATGGGCTGTTGGGACCCGCTGCTCATGTTGGGCTTCTCCCCCTCCACCTTCACATCCCAGCGGAAAAGATTTCCGCCGAGCCGGGGTTTCCCCTCCAGCACCCCCCCATCGTTCCGGGTGAGGGCCAGCAGGAAGGCCGCCCCCTCATCATCCACAATGGCCTCCTGCAAGGTGAGGGTATACTCCCCGGTAACGGCCCTCTCCCCCACGGCGGTGACCCCCTCTGCGGGAGTCCGGCCCAAAAAGCCGTCCCACCCCACCGTCAGCCCCGCCGCCAACGCCCCCACGGTAAGGGCCGCCGCCAGACAGGCCGCCAGCAGGGCCGCCCGGGTCAAATGAGGCCGCCTCCTTCGGGGGATCTCCTCCCGGGCCGCCTTTACGGCCCCTAAAATATCGTATTCCGGCGTCTCCACGCCCCGCAGGGCCCTATAAATGACCTCTTCCCGCTCATCCCGCTTCATTGGTCTCCTCCTCCCATGTCAAAAGCCCGGCCAGCTTGTCCCTGGCCCGCTCGTACCGTTTCCGCAGTGTGGCCGCCGGGACATGGTACAGTTCCTCCAGCTCCCGGTAGCTCCACCCTTCCATCACCCGCTGGAAGACCAGCCCCCGCTCCTGGGCAGTGAGCACCCCCAACGCCTGCCGCATTTCGGGACCCATATAGTCCGGCTCCCGGGGCGGCTCCCGAAACGCGTTTTGCCCCCGCTTCCGCCGGCGCAGAATGTCCATACACCCGGTGTAGCAGACCCGGTACAGCCAGGGCCGCAGCCCCTCCCTCGCCGGCGCCCTGTCCCACCGCTCCCAGGCCTTCAAAAAGGCGGTCTGCACCGCATCCTGGGCCTCCTGATAGTCGCAGAGGATGTGGTGGCAGTACCGCAGCAGCTCCTGCCCGTAAGCCTCCACCGCCCGGGAAAAGGCCTCCTCCCGCTCCATGCTCCTCCCTCCTTTTTTCTCATCTGGAAAGCCGCTTTCATAGAATATAACGCTCACCAGCCCCATTTTGTGACATTCCACCCCCAGCGGCGACCGCGCCTTGTTTTGCAACGCGTTCCCGCCGGCGCGCCAGGGTTGCCGCCCCCTACAGCCAACAGAGAGGAACGATACCCCGCCCCCAAAAAAGGGGCGTGCTTCCTGCGGAAGCACGCCCCTTTCTCACACCATATCACATTTTCTCCGGCGCAGCCACCCCAATGAGATTCAGCCCATTGGCCAGCACGCTCCGGGTGGTATCGGCCAGCTTGAGCCGGGCGGCGGCCACCGCCGGCTCCTCCCCCTTGATGCGGTGGGCAGTATAGAACCGGTGGAACTCCCCCGCCAGTTGGGTCAGGTAGCGATTCACCTGGGAGGGGTCCAGATCCCGGCCGGCCAGCTTCAGCTCCTCGGGGAACCGGGCGATGGCCTTCAAAAGCCCCAGTTCCTCGGGACTGGTGAGCAGCGACACATCCACCTCCGCCGCGGCGGGAACGGTCATACCCTCTTCCCCCAGCCGTTTCAGCAAAGAGCAGATACGGGCATGGGCATACTGGACATAGTAGACCGGGTTGTCGCTGTCCTCCCGGACGGCAAGGCCCAGGTCAAAATCCACCGGGCTGGTGGGCTTGGAGTTATTGAAGAAATACCGGGCGGCGTCCACGCTCACCTCGTCCAGCAGATCGTGGAGGGCGATGGCCTTGCCCGAGCGCTTGCTCATCCGCTCGGGCTTACCGTCCCGCAGCAGGTTCACAAGCTGCATGAGTACGATGACCAGCCGGTGGGAGCCGTCCAGCCCCAGCCCATCCAGGGCGGCCTGAAGCCGGGCCACATGTCCGTGGTGGTCGGCCCCCCAAATGTTGATGGCGGTGTCAAAGCCCCGCTTTTCCAACTTGTTTCGGTGGTAGGCGATATCGGCGGCAAAATAGGTATAAAACCCGTTGCTCCGGCGGAGCACGTCATCCTTCAGATCCAGCTTCTCCACCTGCTCGGGGGTCTTTCCCTCATTTAAGTGCTTTTGCCGCAGCAGTTCGGCGGTTTTCAGCCACAAGGCTCCGTCCTGCTCGTAGGTCCAGTCCTTCTCGGTGAGCAGCCCCACCGTCTCGGCCACATAGCCGCTGTCGTGGAGGGAGGACTCTAGGAACCACTCGTTATATTCGATCTGATACCGCTTCAAATCGGCCTGCATCCGGGGGATATTGTTCTTCAGGCCAAACTGGGCCATGGCCTCCTGCCGCTCGGCCTCGGGCTTGTTCAGCCATTCATCGCCAAACTGCTCCCGAAAGGCGGCGGCCAGCTCCCTGATGTCCTCCCCCTGATAGCCGTCCTCAGGGAAGGTCACCTTGTCCTCCCCCAGAATAAGCTGCTGATACCGGGCGTCGATGGAAACGGCAAACTTATGGATCTGGTTGCCGGCGTCGTTGACATAGAACTCCCGCCACACGTCATAGCCCAGCCGCTCCAGCACGGCGGCCAGAGCGTCTCCCAGCACGCCGCCCCGGGCATTGCCGATGTGCATGGGACCGGTGGGATTGGCGGAGACAAACTCCACCATCACCCTTTTCCCTTTCCCCTCCCGGCTGGCGCCGTAGGTCTCCCCGGCCTCCTCCACGGAATTCAGGGTCTCGGCAAACCACTTGCGGCCCAGGGTGAAGTTGAGAAAGCCGGGGCCGGCCATCTCCACCTTGTCAAAATAGCTGCCCTCCAGCTCCATATGGTCCATGAGGGCCTGGGCAATGTCCCGGGGGGCCTTCCCCAGCGCCTTGGCGGCAGCCAGGGCAAAGGAGGTGGCGTAATCGCCGTTTTTGGTATCCTTGGGGATATCCACCTGTGCCTTGATGTCCGCTCCGGCGGGAAGTGCCCCGGCGGCAGCGGCCTTTTCATAGGCGCTCCGGGTCAGGGCGGCCGCCTGTTCCCGGGCGGCCGAAATCAGATTTTCCGTCATTTGCTTTCTTCCTCTCTTTTTTCCTTCACCCACAGCCGAAACTGGGTCAGGCCCGACTGTTGGGGACCAATTTGAATGCGGTAGTCAAGCTCCGCCTTGCCCTCCCGGTCCTCCACGGCCCAGAAAAGGCGGCTTGTCCGGATCTCCAGAGGCAGGGTGCCATAAGGGGTCTTGTAGTCGGAGGTATGGCCCCTCCCCTCCTCAAACACCATTTGGGACTGGTACTCCCCCGCTCGGGTCAGGGTGATCCTCCCCTCTGCCAGTTCCAAGGTGGTGCGGGTGCCCCCCAGGCCGGAGGTCTCCCCCTCCAGATAGGTAAGGGTCCACCCCTCCGCCGTCCGCTCCAGACAGCCCCCGGCGGTCTGCTCCACCCAGTCTTCCTCCAAAGTGTCAAAACACTGGCGGCTTTGGATGGTGATGATCACGTTGGTCTTCTCCATGGCAACCTCTCAAAAATTTCAGAGTAGGTCTATTATACCCGCATTTTCAGGTGGTGTAAAGGGCGGATTTGGGAAAAGGAGACGGGATATCTGTAAAAAGTATAAAAGAGATCCTCTCTTGACAGCCTCTCTTTCCGGGGCTATAATAGCCCCAACAGAATAAGTTCTTCGGGGCAGGGTGTGATTCCCTACCGGCGGTATAGTCCGCGAACCTTCCTTGGAAGGCCGATTCGGTGTGATTCCGAAACCGACAGTATAGTCTGGATGAGAGAAGAACTGGGCAAAGGGACCCGGGCGGAAAGGCCTGCTGTCCCTGCCTTGTCAAAACCCTCCCCCAAAGCGGCTCGCTTCGGGGGTTTTCTTTCCAAAGAACTTGTCTCTGTCAGGGCTTTGCCCGCACATTTTCAAGTTTGGAGGAACGCATTATGCAGCAAAAATGGTCCGTCAAAAAGCTCACCTGCACCGCCCTTCTGGCGGCGGTGGCCGGGGTCCTCATGTCCCTGGAGTTCTCCGTCCCCCTGATGCCCGTCTTTTACAAGGTGGACTTCAGCGATGTCCCCACCGTCATCGCCCTGTTTGCCATGGGTCCCGCCTCTGGCCTCGGGGTGGAGCTGATCAAGCTCCTCATCAAAGTGGCCGCCGTGGGGACCAACTCCAACTTTGTGGGGGAGTTTGCCAATCTTATCGGGGCCTTTCTCTTTATCCTGCCCATCTGGCTCATCTCTAAAAAGACCGGTCTTTCCAAACGGGGGACCGCCGTCACTTTGGCCCTCAGCGGGGTCATCCGCATTGCCTGGAGCTGCTTCTGCAATGCCTTCATCACCCTGCCCCTCTATGCCGCCTCCTTCGGCCTGCCTCTGGAGGAGGTCATCCGCACCGTCTCCGCCGCCAACCCCGCCATCACCAGCCTCACCGGCTTTATCATCATGGCCACCATCCCCTTCAACCTATTGAAATACGCCCTCAACTACCTTGCCGCCCATCTGCTCTATCACCGGGTGGTCCCGGCCCTCTTCCCCACGGAAAACCGACCGGCCCAAAAAGCCGGCACACAGAAAGGAAGGATTTGACATGATACAAAATTATACCGACCTTACCCGCTTGGAGATGGAGCGGGTGGACAAGGAAAGGACCATCGTCATGCTCCCCCTGGGAGCCACCGAGCAGCACGGCAGCCAGGCCCCCCTGGGCACCGACATGATGATCGCCGGGGCCATGCCCCGGTATATCAAGTCCGCCATGGACCCGGTGGACCCGGACTTCCCCATGCTCATCTTTCCCGCCATCCCCGTGGGCCTCAGCGTGGAGCACATGGACTTCTGCGGCTCTGTGACCCTGAAGCCGGACACCTACTACAAATTCCTCTACGAAATCGTGGAGAGCATCGCCCACCACGGCTTTCGGAAATTTGTGTTTCTGGTATGTCACGGAGGCAACCGCCCCATCGTGGACGCCCTGGCCCGGCAGCTGCGCTATGATCTGGACATTCTGCCCTTTGTGCTGGCCTCCGGGGCCTTCTTCCACCCCCAGGTGCAAAAGACCGTCTCCCCCGGCAACACCTTCGACTTCCACGGCGGAGAGATGGAGACCTCCATGGCCATGGCCATCGCCCCGGAGACCGTCAAACTGGAATACTCCCAGGCCGGCTACAAGACCGCCTACGAGGGCAAGAAGGCCATCCGCTTCTCCGGGGACCATGCCCTGAACTGGATGGGAAAGGACTTCACCACCCGGGAGGGGCAGCCTATCGGCATCGGCGGCGACCCCAGCGGCGCCACCGCCGAGAAGGGGGAAACCATTCTCAGCGTCAGCGCCCGGGAACTGGTCCCCGCCCTGCTGGAGATTCGAGACTGGTGAGCGGACTGAAAAAGGGGCGGCCCCGGGGCCGCCCCTTTCCTACGTATCCCTGTCTTCTCTCTGCCAGCCGGCAATGAGGCTCATGACCATTGTGACCCCTACCGCCCCGCAGCCCGTCTCGGTCCAACTCCACAGAGAGGGGATGGCTGCCCATAGCCAAAACCACCCCGCCAGCACAAGCCCCCGGCACACCAAAGAGGCTATAAGAAATCGCCGTTTCCCGCTTCCGATGGCCAGGGCCAGAAAGATGCCGCCCAGGCCGAGAAAACCCATACACGCACTGTAGATCAACATCATAAAAAGGGCTCCGAACCCCGCAAAGGATAGCCACTGTTCCGCCTCCTTCCAGGCAAACCAGAAGCAGGTTATGGCAAGGACAGTGCTGGTCAGGTCCCCCCATAAAAACCACTTTCGTCTCATTTCTCTCTCCTTATCGCACCACGCCCCGGCGGTTTTCCCGAGCGTCCCGCCATGCGTCCTCATGCTGGCGGTTCACCAAAGGCGGAATATGCTCCGGGGCAAACCATTTCAGCTCCAAGGTCTCACTGTCTCCTTCGGACAACGTGCCGCCCACCACCTTCAGGGCAAAGAAAAACAAAATGGTCTGGGTCTTGTCTCCGCCCGGATACTCGTCATAGTAGTCGGTGTAAACGCCGATCAGCCCCTCCGGCTCCACCTCCAGCCCGGTCTCCTCCCGGACCTCTCTCACCGCCGCGGCCGGGGCCGACTCCCCCAGTTCCATGGCGCCGCCGGGGAAGCCCCACAGGTCCCGATCCGCCCTTCTCTGCAGCAGGACCTCCCCCCGCTCGTTGCGGATGCAGCCCCCCGCAAAGTTCAGGAAAACCAGGTCATGGCCCACCTTTTCCCGCAGCCAGCGGATGTAATCCTTTTGCACCATTATGCCCCCTCAATATTTCTCAATGTCCACCCGCTCCACCGGCCCGTCCACCTCGCCCCCCAGGAAAGGGGCGGCCAGAGCGGCGAAGTCGGAGGCCGAGTCGCTGACAAAATAACGGCGGGAGCCTGCCTGCCCTTCCGCCAAAAGCCCCTTTCCCACCAAAAACCGGGCGGTTTCGGCGGCACAGACCGCCCCGGTATCGATCAAGGTGACTCCGGGTCCCATGATGCCGCCGATGACCTCCCGCAAAAGAGGGTAGTGGGTGCAGCCCAACACCAGGGTATCCACCCCCGCTTCCTGCATGGGAGCCAGATATTCCCGTGCCACCAACTCCACCACCGGGTCCCCGGGCCGGTGACGGCCGTTCTCCACCAGAGGGACAAAGAGGGGGCAGGCATCGCTGCGCACCTCCACCCCCGGGTCCAGTGCGGCAATGGCCTTTTCATAGGCCCCCGACCGGACCGAGGCCGCCGTGGCGATAAGACCCACCTTCCCCTTCCGGGTGGCCGCCACCGCCGCCCGGGCAGCAGGCTCCACCACCCCAAAGATGGGCAGGTCGTTCTCGGCCCGAAGCTCGGTCAGGGCGTTTGCCGACACGGTGCCGCAGGCGATGACCACAGCCTTCAAATCAAAGGTCCGCAAAAAAGCCACATCCTGCCGGGCGTAGCGGAGGATAGTGTCCTTTCCCCGCCCCCCGTAGGGCACCCGCCCCGTGTCCCCGAAGTAGACGAGTTCCTCCCCCGGCAGCAGCCGGCGCAGCTCCCGCAGGGCGGTAAGCCCTCCCAGCCCCGAATCAAAGACCCCAATGGCACGTTTGTCCATGCTTCTCGCTCCCCATCCGAAAATAAAATTCCTCTCTTTTTCTATTATGATATGCCCAATTTATGCCCATGGCAAGAGGAATTTCCACCTTCTCCAAAAATCCCCCGGTCAGAGGGTTTGACATTTTGGAAAAGGGGATTATAATATAATGTATTGTATGATCCCCCCTGTGAGACAAGGAGGTGTCTTTCCATGAAGCTGGAACTGACCCGCAAACAGTTTCGTCGTTTGCTGGATATGGCCTATATTGGCAACTGGATCTTGAATTCCACCCGGGGCGAGGACCGTTTTTCCGACTATGACGAGGTGGAAAGCCTTCTCTTCCAGCGGGCCAAGGAAGCGGGGATGGATGCCCTTACCGACTACTGGCGGGGCGCGGCCGTCCCCTCCCAGGCCTTTGCCGAAGGCGGCATACACGAGGCCATCATCGACTATGAAAACAACGTCTTTTTTGACATTCTGGCCGAAGATCTGGCCCGGCGGGACATGGACGATGTGCCCATCGACGAGACCAATTATCAGGAGCTTGCCTCCCGTATCGAGGCCTATATCGCCGAGTTTGAGCAGCACGGCACCGACAACATTCTGGTGGACACGGAAAATCCGTAAACGGCGGGCCGGCTTCCCACAGGAGCCGGCCCGTTTTCCATAAAACAAAGAGACGGTCCCTGCGTAGCTCAACAATCCAAAATCACGTTCCCAGCGAGGTGCCCTATGACTTTCTTCAAAAAGATCCACTATAATTCCCCCGTGGTCCTCACCTTCTTTTTCCTCTCTGTGTCCGCCCTCCTTTTGGACATACTGACAAAGGGCTGGACCACCGTCCATCTCTTTTCCGTCTACCGCAGCCCCATTACTCCGCTGTTTTTTGTGCGGCTTTTCGGCCATGTGCTGGGCCACAGCGGCTACGCCCATTTTGCCGGGAATATGGTCCTCTTTTTGGTGGTAGGCCCGCCTCTGGAGGAAAAATACGGCAGCAAAGCCCTTCTGGCCGGCATCCTCCTCACCGCTTTGGTATCCGGGCTTCTCCAATGTGCCCTTTTCCCCCACACAGCCCTTCTGGGGGCCAGCGGCATCGTCTTTATGCTGATTTTGCTCTCTTCCCTGGCGGGGATGAAAGCCGGCTCCATTCCTCTGACCCTTATTCTGGTGGCCGTTATCTATCTGGGGCAGGAGCTTTATTCCGGACTTTTTGTTCAGGACAACGTGGCCCACTTTATGCATCTGGTGGGCGGCGCCTGCGGCACCGGCTTTGGCTTTTACTGCGGCCGCGCCGCTCTTAAAGCATAAAAAAGCAACGTTTATAATCCCACAAATTGGAATTTGCCCCGGTGCATATGAAACGGCACCGGGGCTATACTATGCTCGGATTCTCAATCCAAGCGAATCTCAAAGAGAGAACAAAACAAACACAAAGAGGAGATGCGAATCATGACTAAGTCCAATCAGCCCGTCGTCCCCAGCGCCCGTGAGGCCCTGAACAAGTTCAAGATGGAGGCCGCCAACGAGGTGGGCGTCAATCTGAAGCAGGGTTACAACGGCGACCTGACCAGCCGCGAGGCCGGCTCCGTGGGCGGCCAGATGGTTAAGAACATGACACCCGTGCGAACAGTGAAATACATACGGAAAAGCAGGACAGCGGAGGGGCATGAGGTGGAAGTGACCTATCAGTGTCAGGTGGGGGTGTGCGTTTAAAATGCAAAAACTTGTCAGAAAAATCATATCTTTTTCCTGGCAAGTTCTTAATAAAATTACTTGCTATTTAGTCAGAATAATTATATAATTTTTCTGACGAGGTGAGATTATGAGCAGACCTGATTATCAAAGTAAGATTGAAGCACGGATCGCTTCCCTCCCGGAAGGAAGTGCCTTTATCACATCGGATTTTTTGGATATTGCAGATACCCAGGTGATAAACAAGGCACTGTCCCGCATGGCGGAGGAGGGAACCATTCGCCGGATCCTGCGGGGGGTCTATGACCGTCCCCGGTATAGTGAATTGCTTCAGGAATGGGCGTCGCCCAAAATGGAAGAAGTAGCCAAAGCCATCGCCCGAAATTTTGGATGGGTCATCGTTCCCTGCGGCGATACAGCCTTGAATATGCTCGGAATGTCCACTCAGATCCCGGCGGTGTGGTCTTACATCAGCAATGGACCATATCGGAGCTATCAGGTCGGCAAAACGACTTTAGAATTCAAGCATACAGCCAACCGGGACATCGACAGGCTCTCGCCGGTGTCTTCCCTGGTGGTACAGGCATTGAAAGCCCTGGGAAAAGAGAACATCGGGACCCCGGAGATAAAAAAGCTGTCTGCCGTGCTGACAAAGAAAAATAAAGCTCAGTTATTGGAAGAAACACAGTACAGCACAGCCTGGATATTTGAAACCGCGAAGGAAATTTACGAATGGGAGAAATCGGAATGAAATATGTAAGTGGACTTCCTGCGGTTGAGCGGGAGATATTGTTCCGAAACACAGCAGAGAAATGCGGCATGAGTCCGGGAATCGTGGAAAAGGATTTTTGGGTCTGCTGGACACTGGACTACCTCTTTCATGATTGCCCCTGGACGGCGCACTTGGCCTTCAAGGGCGGTACCAGCCTGTCCAAATGCTTCGACCTGATCCAGCGCTTTTCCGAGGATATCGACCTGATCCTGGACTGGCGGCTACTGGGATATGAGAAGGACGAGCCCTGGACGGAGCGGAGCAAAAACCAGCAGGACAAATTCAACAAGGAGGCCAACGCCCGGACAGAAGCATTTCTACAAGAGACTTTTTTGCCGCAATTACAGGCGGACTTTGGGCGGCTGCTGGATGACGAATTTTCTCTTCACATAGAGGAAGATGATCCACAGACGGTGTGCTTTGGCTATCCCAAATCCTTTCAGGAGGGAAGCATCCTGCCGGTAGTTCGGCTGGAGATCGGGGCTTTGGCGGCATGGACGCCCGCAAAGCGGACGGAGATCACCAGCTACGCCGCCCAGCAGTATCCCCATGTGTTCCAGCACCCCACGACCTCTATCCTTACCGTGGCCCCGGAGCGCACCTTCTGGGAGAAGGTGACCATCCTGCACAAAGAGGCCTTCCGCACCAACGGGAAATTTCCCGCCCGCTATTCCCGGCACTATTACGACCTGTGGTGTATGGACACTTCCCCGGTCAAGGCTACAGCGTATGGGAATTTGGAGCTGCTGGAACGGGTGGTGCGGTTTAAGGAGCGGTTTTACCCGGCAGGCTCGGCCCACTACGAGCTGGCCAAGCCGGGCACCATGCGGCTACTCCCGCCGGAGGACTGCATCCCCCTTCTGCGGGAGGACTATGAACACATGAAAAATATGATCTTCGGTGAAACGCCGGAGTTTAAGGAAATCATGGACTGTATGAAGCGGCTGGAGCGAGAGATCAATGGGCTGTGATGATTTCCTATCGGCTAAAAATATGGAAATATGCGTAATAGTTGGCAACCAAACTGTAAACGATATACCAAAGTTCCCTCTGGTGTAAAAATAGTAACGCTTTTATTGCATTATAACATTTGAAATGTTATAACTCTTTTGAGTGTATGATTTATATATGTGTATTGAGGATAGTGAACTTGAACACTATTTAAAGAGATTTTCGAGAAAATGAATCACATCAGTTACTATAGTTACTATAATATGATGATGCAAATAAGTGGATAAACGCTCTACATTTCAAGCGAAATCTATAAGCGGCAAACTGCCGAAAAGCTCTCGGAACCAAGTGTTTCTGCCCACAGGGACACTTGGTAACAGGGTAGCCGAACCCCAAAACAAGCGAGGGAATGATCAATTTCGGATCATTCCCTCATGTTGCTTTTAATTATTATCTCGACATTTGCCCTTGAACATGGTATGTTGTGTAGCTTGAAAGGGGTGAAAGTCTTGACTGGGCAGAGGAAATTTCAAAAAGCAAATAATAGTGAAGCGGTCATTTCCCGTTGTGGGAGATGGCCGTTTTCTCTTCCTCTGGCATAATTTTATATACGCTCAGATATGGCTCCTCTAAAATGGAACTATCACACAGAGAGGAGCGACAACATGAATACTTACGGATATATTCGAGTTTCCACCAAAGAGCAAAACGAAGATCGACAGCGCATCGCCATGGAGGAGTTCGGTATAGGGGAAAGCCACATCATCCTGGACAAGCAGTCGGGCAAGGACTTTGACAGGCCCGGCTATAGGCGGCTGGTGGGTAAATTAAAGGCCGGGGATACCCTCGTCATCAAGAGCATCGACCGGCTGGGACGCAACTACGATGAAATCCTGGAGCAGTGGCGGCTGCTGACCAAGGAAAAGCAAATTGCCATCGTGGTACTGGATATGCCCCTGCTGGATACCCGGCAAGGGCGGGACCTCACCGGCGTACTGATTGCCGACATTGTCCTCCAACTCCTGAGCTATGTGGCCCAGACAGAGCGGGAGTTCAACCGCCAGCGGCAGGCCGAGGGTATCGCCGCCGCCAAGGCCAGAGGCGTCCGCTTCGGGCGGAAGTGCAAAGAGCGGGGAGAAAACTACGAGGCCGTCATGGTTGCCTGGCGGCAGGGCGAGCTGTCTGGTCGGGCGGCGGCAAAGGAGTTGGGGGTAGCCCACGGTACCTTCCAGCGCTGGTGCAAAGAAAAATGACCCATAAAGTGTGGGTTGCAGTCCACGCAAAATGAGCCACGATTTTGAGCGAGATACACCGTTTTCATCGGCGGTGTGCCTCGTTCTTGCTATTTCTGATGGAAAATTTTATCATATTCGCCCCCAAATTGCAAGGAGAAAAACGGCTCATAACCCACACTTTGTAAGCCATTTGCGAAAATGCCGAAACGGTGGTGAGGGTATGGCGGAAAGGCAAGTCAAATCCAAGCAGCGGGTGGCCGACCACGGTGAAGTCTTTACCGCTGAGCGTGAGGTCAAGGCCATGTGCGACCTGGTGAAACAGGAGACCGAGCGGATCGAAAGCCGCTTCCTGGAGCCGGCCTGCGGTAATGGAAACTTCCTGGCCGAAGTCCTCTCCCGCAAACTGGCGGTGGTAAAAAAACGCTACGGCAAAAGTCCTGCCGATTATGAAAAATACTCCGTTCTGGCCGTCACCAGCATCTACGGGGTGGAACTGCTGCCGGACAACGCCGTCGAGTGCCGGGAACGGCTCTTTGCCCTCTGGGATAAAGCGTACACCGCTAACAACAAAAAACAGGCCAACGATCGCTGCCGGGAGGCCGTTCGCTATATTCTGGAGAAAAACATCCTCTGCGGGGATGCCCTGACCCTGAAACATGCCGACGGAACCCCCATCATCTTCGCCGAATGGTCCCTGGTCACCGGAAGCCTGCTCAAACGCCGGGACTTCGCCCTGGACGAGCTGCTCACCGGACACGAGCGGCAGATGACCTTGGATATGCAGGGCTGGGAGTACGATGAGGAGACCGATGCCTTTATCCCGGCCCCCATCCGGGAATATCCCCTGACAGATTACAGAAAAGTGCAGGAGGTGGACAGCCGTGGCTGATCTCTATACCGCCCAATATAACCCCGATGTGCTGACCTGTTTGGCCAACCTCTCCAATGACGAGGTGTTCACCCCGCCGGAGGTGGCCAATCAGATGTTGGACATGCTTCCCCAGGAGCTGTTCTCCGACCCCAATACCACCTTCCTGGACCCGGCCTGCAAATCCGGGGTATTTCTGCGGGAGATCGCCAAGCGGCTCATCAAAGGGCTGGAGCCCCAGATCCCCGATCTGCAGGAGCGCATCGACCACATTTTCCACCACCAGCTCTACGCCATCGCCATCACTGAACTGACCAGCCTGCTCTCTCGGCGAAGTGTCTACTGTTCCAAGTTCCCCAACAGCAAGTATTCCATCTCTCGATTTAAGGATGCCAGCGGAAATATCCGGTATAAGCGGATCAAACACACCTGGCAGAATGGAAAATGCCTGTTTTGCGGAGCGTCCGAAAGTGAGTATAAGCGTGGGGACGAGTTGGAGACCCACGCCTATGAATGGATACATACCATCAAGCCGGAGGAGATTTTCAGGATGAAATTTGATGTGATCATCGGCAACCCGCCGTATCAGTTGAGCGATGGGGGCGGAAACGGTGCAAGTGCGAAGCCAATATATCAGCTATTTATCCAAAGCGCCAAAAAACTAAGTCCAAGATTTATAACAATGATTACACCCTCAAGGTGGTTTACAGGCGGCAAGGGTCTTGACGAATATCGAGACATGATGTTGCACGATAACCATATAAGAGTGATACATGACTTCCCGGAGGCCTCTGACTGCTTTTCCGGCGTTCAAATAAAGGGTGGGGTGTCATATTTCCTATGGGACAGGGATTGTGCTGGAAAGTGCGCGGTTTATAATCATAAAGGAAATAGTATCTTTGGCCCCATAAACCGCCCTCTGCTGGAACCGGGGTGTGATACATTCATCCGATATAATGAAGCAATTGATATTCTTCATAAGGTAAAGGAACTAAAAGAGAAATCAATGGAGATTCTTGTTAGCGCAAGAATGCCGTTCGGACTGCCTAATACATACAAAGGAAATAAATCAAAATCATTAAGCTCTGACCTGAAAATATATGTTAGTGGAAATGACCGTGAAGTCCGAGGAACGGTTGCCTATGCCCCATTGAAGGATATTGTAAGGGGTCAAGAGATGCTTTCGTGGCACAAGGTATTTATTGCGAAAGCAGGTAGCGGAAGTGATACTTTTCCGCACCCAATTTTGCCAAAGCCTTTTTATGGTGAGCCCAACTCGATATGTAATGAAAGTTACCTCATAATTGGACCATTTAAGGATAAGATTGAATGTGAAAATGTGATGTCGTATATTGCAACAAAATTCTTCAGATTCTTGGTTCTTTTAAAGAAAAATTCTCAAAACGCTGCAAAAGGAGTCTATCAGCTTGTTCCGCAACAAGACTTTTCCAAACCATGGACTGACGAAGAACTATACGCCAAGTATGGTCTGACTGACGAAGAAATTGCGTTTATTGAAAATATGATAAAGCCGATGGAGTTGGGCGGTGATGATAATGCCTGACTTCTTTCCCCAACGCCCCGATGCTCACCCTATGATCTACGCCTACGAGGACACCAACCCTCAATATGCCGGGCTGCTGAAGGTGGGTTATACCGCCATTGATGTGGACAAGCGGGTGGCCCAGCAATACCCCACCAAGCGGCCGGACGGCAGTGTGCCTTACCGTATCGTCTACCGGGAGTCGGCTATGTACCCGGACGGCAGCTCTTTTACCGACCACGATGTTCACCGTGTTTTGAAACTGAAGCAGATCGAGGGCATGGGCGGCGAGTGGTTCCGCTGTACAGTAGAGGATGTGGAGGCTGCTGTGCTGGCCGTCCGCAACCGCACTGCCAATGTGGAGGACCGTACCCGAGACTTCCCCATGCGGCCCGAACAACAGGAGGCGGTGGACAAGACCGAGGCCTATTTTCGTTCCCTTTCCGGCGAGGACCTGAGTCGCTACCCCAAGTTTTTGTGGAACTGCAAAATGCGCTTCGGCAAGACCTTTGCGGCCTACCAGCTGGCCAAGCGGATGGGCTTCCAGCGGGTGCTGATCCTCACCTTCAAGCCCGCCGTGGTCAGCGCTTGGCAGGAGGATCTGAACACCCACATTGACTTTGAGGGCTGGCAGTTCATCTCCCGGCAGACCGAACTGACCTACGAGACGGCGGACAAATCCCGCCCTATCGTCTGCTTCGGCTCCTTCCAGGATCATTTGGGAGTTAACAAGGAAACCGGCGGCATCAAGTCCAAAAACGAGTGGGTACATACGGTCAACTGGGACTTGGTGATCTTCGATGAATATCACTTTGGCGCCTGGAAGGAAAAATCTCAAAAGCTCTTTGAGCAAGAGGATGAGGATAACTACGACAGTGAGGATCTGGAGCATTATGACCGGGCCAACGCCTACGATGAAACCTGGCTGCCCATCACCACCCAATACTATCTTTATCTTTCCGGCACACCTTTCCGGGCGTTGAACTCCGGAGAGTTTATCGAGAATCAGATTTACAACTGGACTTATTCGGACGAGCAGCGGGCCAAGGAGAACTGGCAGGGAGAGGGCAATCCCTACGCCGCCCTGCCCCGGATGGTGATGATGACCTACCGCATCCCGGACAGCATCCGGCAGATCGCCATGCAGGGGGAGTTCAACGAGTTCGATTTGAATGTGTTTTTCTCCGCCAAGGGAAAGGGCAAAGAAGCCCGGTTTGTCTATGAAAACGAGGTCCAGAAGTGGTTGGATCTCATTCGTGGTGCCTATCTGGAGACCACCGTGGACGACTTGAAATTAGGTGCCCGGAAGCCGGCTCTGCCCTATGCCGACGCCCGACTGTTGGGAGTGCTGCAGCATACACTGTGGTTCTTGCCCAGTATTGCCGCTTGCCAAGCTATGGCTAATCTGTTGGCTGAAAAGCAGAATGTGTTTTATCATGATTACACCGTTAATATGTGCGCTGGAACCGGGGCGGGTATAGGTGCGGCGGCTTTGGAGCCTGTACAAAGGTCTATGCGGGACCCGTTGGCGAGTAAGACCATCACTCTCTCCTGCGGCAAGCTGACCACCGGCGTGACGGTGAAGCCCTGGACGGGGATCTTCATGCTCCGCAATCTTTCCAGCCCGGAGACATACTTTCAAGCGGCGTTCCGGGTGCAAAGCCCCTGGGAGATCACCACCGACGGCGGCAAGAAGGAAATCATCAAGCGGGAGTGCTATGTCTTTGACTTCGCCCTGGATCGGGCCTTGAAGCAGATCTCCGATTACAGCTGCCACCTCAATATCAATGAGGGTAACCCGGAGAAGAAGGTGGCTGAGTTTATCAACTTCCTGCCGGTCATTGCCTACGACGGCAGCACCATGCGGGAAATCAACGCTGCTGAGGCGCTGGATATTGCCATGGCCGGAACCTCTGCTACCTTGCTGGCCAAGCGCTGGGAGAGTGCTCTGCTGGTAAATGTTGACAACGAGACCCTGAACCGGCTCCTTTCAAATCCCGCCGCTATGGATGCACTGATGAAAATTGAGGGTTTCCGCAGCCTCAATGAGGACATTCAGACCATCATCAACAAGTCCGAGACGGTGAAGAAGGCGAAAAAAGAGGGCGTTGAAAATCTGACCCCCAAGGAGAAGAAGGAGCTTTCCGAGGAGGAGAAGGAGTACAAGTCCAAGCGGAAGCAGATCCAGGAGAAGCTCATCAAATTTGCCACCCGCATCCCGGTGTTTATGTATCTGACTGATTACCGGGAGAACTGTTTGAAGGATGTTATCACCCAACTGGAACCGGGGCTTTTCAAGAAGGTCACCGGTTTGGATGTGAAAGATTTTGAGCTACTGGTCTCTCTGGGCGTGTTCAACGATTCCCTGATGAACGATGCCGTTTATAAGTTCAAGCGATATGAGGATGCCAGCCTCAGCTATACCGGCGTCAACCACCATGAGGACGAGAACCGAGGCGGCTGGGACACGGTAATCACCAACGAAGACTACAACGCCATGTTCTCCCTGCAGCAGGAGTCCATGACGGCACCCCAGCCTGAGATCCCGCCGGACAAGCTCTTTACGGCCATGCTTCCGGAGGAGCCAGAGGAGATCGCCATTCCCGCTATGAAGCCTGCTTATCAGAAAACAGAGCTTCAATCAGGGCCGACCGTTGCTCCAAAGCCTGTGCCCAAGCCCAGGGAAATCGACTACTCTGGGGTGAAGGTAGGATCCAGGGTAATACATAAGGCATTTGGCCCCGGCAGTGTCACCAGAATCAGCGAAGGAACAATCCTGGTGGCATTTGACAGTATGAAGGACCTGGAAAAACGGTTTCAATTCCCCAGCGCATTCCAGCAGGGATTCTTGAGTGTTTCCCAAAATTGAAAATTATCATGATAGGTGCAACAACAAAATATAAAGGGAGAGATTTATTATGGCGGCTGATGGTGGATATATTTATATTTCCTTCTTTGGAAGCAATGAAGACTTAGTTCGGCTGGGAACATACATTTCAGACAAGATAGAGGCACTGAAAAAAGCTGGTTTATACAACGAAGACCTTGTGGAGGAATGGTCCTTCCTGGACGGCTATCAACCAGTCAATCACATTCTGGAATCGAATTTCGTTACATGCACATCTCCACGAGATCCTTTTTTTGAATCTATAGAGTCATTTTGTAAGGAATTGACCCAAAAGTTTCCTGAAATAAGTTTCAGTGGAAAATTGGAGCATGATTGGCTAATCGCTGATAGTTCACCCACACAAATTGAGTTTCTTCATTTGGATCATACAGACAGTCTAAAATGGAGAGTATTTTGGTGGGAGGAGGGGCGATTTGACGATGACGATGAGGAAGAAGAGCTACCTCCCACTTCCATAGAGGAATGGACATGGACAGAGGAACATGGAAAAATTGAAGAAGCACACCCATCGGAGCAGGCAGGTTCTTTGTTTTTGACCTCATATTTGTTTTTGACCTCATATGAGCTTAAATCTGCCAGTAGTATTTCTTTTCCTCTTATACTGCCTGTCCATGGTACCGCATATGCTGGGCGAACAGAGCGAATTGAATATGTACATGAAGGGGATATTTTGATTTTAAAGGCCGACAGAAAGAATATGTATTATCATCCAGTAGCAATCGAAGTGTTCAATTCTAATAATGGTTCACTGGGCTACTTGGAAGCGGACCCCGGAGTCCTGAGCAAGATTGCCGATAGTCTTGATATTCTTGAGGCATCGGCTCAAAGTGTTACTCCTAAGTCACAGCGTCGAAAAAATGCAAAATATGCTTTGCTTGATGTGATGATTAATATAAGAGACAATAATCCGAAAGGATGAGAACGGTATGCGATGTCTGAACTGTGGCCGCGAGTCAGAGGGGCTTCTCTGTCCAGCGTGTCAAACGGTAGAGAGCTTAGCCGGGGTTTTTGATGCTTTGATCTATTTCAATCCTGAAAAGTGTGAGAATCCACATATTATCGACTATGCCGCTACGCTGCCGGAGGGAATCAGTCTCCGTGATGTGATTCCCCAATTGCTGGCGTTGTTTCCTGTTAAGGTAGTAGAATATTTCGCTTGTCTGTACGCCAAGGTGATTCGCAATCCGCAGTTTGAGGAAATGGCGCTGGCCTATCTGTCTGCTCATGATTTGGCCGAAGAAAACAGCCAGCGGATTTTGCAAAAGCTGTTGGAGCATTACTTGCGAAACGATTTCATAAAGCCTCGCAAATGGTGCGACTTGGTCCGTGAACGAAACCTTGCTGGAGCGGAACTGATCACCCTCGTGATACAAAATTACTCTATGACCGGCGAGTACGCCTTGGCGGAGGAAATGATCCAAACGGCGCAAGATGCTTGCCGAAAGGGGGAGGCACATTTCCTATACGGCATCGAAGACCAGGAGCGTATGGACGGGCGCATGAAGCAGTTGGAAAAGTTAAAGGACGATAATGAGCGATATCGAACTGTAAAGCCTTATTGGCCTTCGACTGAAGAACGCCGCCGAGCAGTTGCCCTTCTCTATGATGAAAAAGGCATCTCCTATCCCCGAATCGAGAGCCGGCCTCAAAAGGTGGCAGAGTATGACTTTAAGCCCCTTGTCGAGTATGATGGAACCCCTCCGGATTCTTATTGTGCCTTCTGGTGTGCCGCCGGGTTCAGCGTTGTGGCGGCGAAATGTATCTATGAAATCGCCGCAGTCAAAGTTAGGAGTGGGAATATCCAGGGATGCTTTCAAAGCTATGTTCGGGTCTGGGACGGTATCGCCGCCCGCAAAGCTGCGGCAAAGGATGGCGGTATTTCCTTGGAAGCCCTTGAAGGTGCTGATGATGTAGACATCGTTATGAAACACTTTTTTGAGTTCGTAGGAAATGATGTGCTGGTCTCCACCGATGCCCTGGGAGAACAGGGGAAGCTCATCTCTCGTGCCGCACGCTATGCTGGCATGGAGAAAATTAAGAATCCATTCCTGGATTTGCTGGATCTGGCGGAGGACACTCTGTCAGACTTGGATCTTGCTAAAGTCTCTCGGGAATATTTGTTGAAACAGTTTAATATCCCCGAGCGAACAAATGCACTGTCCAAGGCCCATGCAAACCAACACCTATATCAAAAACTATTGACTATGGGTGGCTGATATGGCGGAGATCAAACTGACCTCCACCCAGCAGGCGGCCATTGAAGAAATTGAGCATAACCTTCAAATCATCGCCTGCGCAGGGTCGGGCAAGACTGAGGTCATCGCCCGGCGGATCGCCTACATTTTGGAGAAAAACCCTCAGTTGCCCCTTAACGCCATCGTGGCCTTTACCTTCACCAACAAAGCGGCGGATGCGCTACGAGAACGAATTTCTCGGATGCTTCCCACAGCTCGGAGCAAGGAACTGGCCGATATGTATATCGGCACCATCCACGGTTACTGTCTCCACCTGCTAAAAACATATGCTTCCGATTTTTCTGCGGTCAAGGTGTTGGATTCTGTCAAGCAACACCACTTCATTTGGCGTTATCACAAGCATTGTGGAATGGAGACTCTGGGATTGAGTCGAAGCTCTATCCATGTGAATATATTTGTCCAGTGTGCGGAAAAAATGCTGGATGATTATGATCATAGGGATACCTGGCCCCAGGAACAGCAGGATGCCTTGGAGGAATATATGGGCTGCCTGCGGCAACACGGCTTTGTGGACTACTCACTGCTGATTTTTGGAGCTCTGCGGCAAATTCGGGAAGATTCAGCCTGCACCCAGGCTCTGTCCAAGGTGCGCTATCTGGTGGTGGATGAATATCAGGATGTAGATGATCTTCAGGAACAGCTTATTGGTTGCTTTGCAGACAATGGAACAAACCTCTGCGTTGTAGGGGACGATGACCAGGCCATCTATCAGTTTCGGGGCGGAAGTGCAGACCATATGATCACCTTTGCGGATCGCTATCCCGATGTGCGTTCAATCCGTCTGGAGACTAATTTCCGCTGCGCCAGGGGAATTGTGGATCTTGCAGACACGGTAATCCGCAACAACTGCCATCGACTGCGCAAGGAAATGAAAGTGGTTGATTCGGCCCCCGCGAAGGGGCTAATTCAGGCTACACGGTTCGGTTCCGCACAGGAGCAGTTTGCCGGCATCGCAGCAGAAATCAAGAAAATCCATAACCTCGGGGTTCCCTGGGGACAAATTGCGATTTTGGCCCGCAAGGGCAAAACGGTGGCCAGAATTGTCTGGGCATTGGAGGAAGCCGGGGTGCCTGTCTTTGGAGACAGTGCAGAGCGCTTTTTTGAGGAAGAGCATTTCCAGCGACTGCAAGATACAGTGAAGAGCTTGGTGTCTTTGGACCGAATGAGGCTCTACTCTTGTTGGGATGATATTGCAGAGCAAGGAGCTTTTGCTACCGCATTCAAAGGCCTGCGTTCTGCTGCACGAGGTGGCGAACATCGGCTTAGCACCATGATTCGCAATTTTTGTGAGACTCTCGCCTTTATAGATGAGGCTGCGGAAGACTATCCTGTTCGGAAGGCCTGTCTGGACGGCATATGCAGAATGCTGGATGACTTTGATGATGTCTATGGTGATTGGCAGCTCTCCGCCCGAATCGATGAATTTTTGAGGTTCATGAAGAGTAGAGCTGCGGCGGAGTATAAATACCATCCGTTTTCACAAGGAGAGCATCTGAAAGAGGCCGTGCAAGTGATGACTGTCCACAAGGCCAAGGGACTGGAGTATCGATGTGTGTTCTTGGCCAACTTGATGGAAAAGGAGTTCCCGGTAGGTCCCCATGGCGGAAAGCAATACTGGCATGTACTGGGCGGACACTTTGAAGAAAACAAGGACAGATATCTGGGCGGCATCGAGGACGAGCGAAAGCTTTTCTATGTGGCTGTGACACGAGCAAAGGAAATGCTCTATCTGACCTATGAACTGTCAAGCCAGCCTGTTTCTCGTTTTGTGCGAGAGGCAACAAAGTCGAGCTATTTGCTAGTTGACACAGATGATTTGACCTTTGATTCCGAAAAAGGAGAGCCCCAAATGGATGATATTTTGAAATCAGACACGGAGGAATATGAGGAGTTGGACTGGGAGGCAGAGCGCCAGGCCCGGCAAGCCTACTGGGCTTTGGTGAAGGAGGCACGACATCGGCTCTATGATTTCTATGGGACAGCCGCCCACTTCAACCCCGGTGCTATGGGAGATCTGACAAGGGTCAATACCATGTCTCCTGAGCAGATTTTGCAAAACGCTCAGGAGAATGGGCTTATTTGACAAAGCCTAATGGTATGAAGTCAAGTGGGTGATGCAAGAAAATTTTGAGAAGGATCAAGGAAGAACCACTCTAAACTATCTGCAAATCTTATTATACGAGGGAGTGTAAATATGAAAAAGCCAGAAGACATGACCGAGGAAGAATTGCGTGCAGAACTTGCGGACTGTTTGGTCTCGCCCAAAGTCAAGGAGTTAGGATTTGATGAACTGGTTGCAATCAAAGAGAGCATGGATATAGAAGATTTTAAAGATAGCCTGGTTTGGGAGGGTTTGACCACCAAAGAGAAGTTGTTGGAGAACATACAAAAAACAAAGGATATTTACCAAAGCCAAATTGAGGAAATGAAGAAAATGGGCCACACATGGTGGAATCTGATTGCTACTGACAGGATGATTTGCGAGACCCTGGCCCAACTCGAACAACATCTTTGCAGCATGGATCTGCCCGACTTGACCGAGGATTTTTGTGGATATACATATACAATCACCAGTTCAGGAATCACTTTGTGTAAGACTCAATTTGAATGGGTAGACACAGAGTGCGGGCGAAAAGAGGAAACTGATATTCTCACGCTCCCTCTTGCACATAAGTTTATCAGCGAACACGGCTATGAGATGGAGCGCGACTACGAACTATATGATTCGTAACTCTGTATGGGGCATATAACAAAAAATATGCGGCTGCGGCACATCTTCCCCACACAGGTCTATGGCATGGCTCCTACTGAGATCATCTACCGCATGCTACAAGTTATATCATGGGGTTTGATGGTACCGCATCCATTCTGCAGCACAATTCCGTACACTGAACGCTCTGGAGTTTGCCAAGGAAAAGGAAGAAACTTCAGGCTGGAAGTTGGATGAAGTATTTTGATACCGTTACTTGCTACAAAGATTAAGGTCTCATTATGTTGAGGCCTTAATCTTTGCACTGTCTTGTAAGCGCTTGATAAAATTGTCAAGGACACCGTTCCATTGATTTAGTGTGTCTATCCTCTTTTTTAAGTCGCTTTCATATGATGCGCTTGGGATTTCAAGCATATTTAATAGGATCACTCGATAGAAAGTGGAAAGTTTGCATAGATACAAAACACTCTCTGCCCCATTCAAAAATAATTTGCCTTGTTTCGCTTTGATATGGGCAATTCGATTTCGACTTTCCTTAAGCACCCCACAAAATACATCAATACCAATCTTGTGCTCTACTCTGAAAATCTCTTTCCCGTAATATTCAATGACCGCTCCCAGATACTTTTTTAATTTTGATTCCTTTTGTCCAACATGCGGTAGAACGAAATCTGTGTTTCTTGATGCAACTAACTCCGCCAAACCGATATATGTTTCCGTCAAAAATGCGCATTTCATATCAACAGGCATTTTTACACTTGAAACGCAATACAGGAACATTTTATGTACCATATCCAATTCAGCTTCTAATATTTCCCATGCGTTTACTAATTCAGCAGATAACACCTCAAGCGGATTAATTAGGGTATTGCCTGTTCCACACATGAAGTCTGCCGAATGATAACTGGCCAACTCGCGTTTTTGCATACTATGAGTAATATCAATCTCTCCGTCCATAGCTTCAATTATAGGGTAGAACTCTCCATCAAAAAGCATCATCAAGGAAACCAGGCGGTAATAAATACCGAGGATACTTTTTACATCACAGGCATTATCAGATGTTATTTCTATTTTGCGAGCCGCCATTTGTTCAACGGAAATTCTATAATCAATACCGTCTTTAGTGAGAACAAATTCTTTTTTGAATGGGCCACCTAAGATTCCACTTGATGGTGCTTGTGTAATTGCTAAATTCATAAACAGATGTTCCTCTCTTTTCCATCGTTCCATTAACGATTCCATTTTTACCCTATGGTTGCCATTGCATCCTCTGCGGTGATTTTTCCCTCCAGATAATCGTCTCTCGCCTTGGTCGCCCGGTCCAGCCACTCATAGTATTCGGCATAGCTCAAATCCTTCTCAGACGGCTTCTGATTGATACCATATTCTTTTCGCTCATAGCGCTTATACATCTTCCGCTTGGCCCGGTCGAAAGCTTTAATGACTTCGTCTCTCTGGACTGCCAGCTTGTGCTTCAGAACTGGCCCCCACTCCTTGCAGGTCTTGCTGTCCTTTAGAATTCGGTCGCAGTACAGCGTTTTCTTCTTCGTTCTGGGGATAAAATATCTGCCGCAGCACTGGCACAGAGCCACATTGGGTTTGCCTGCTATGAAGTGCAGAAGGAGAAAATGGTAGTAGTCTACCGCCGAACGGAAATGGTATCGTGTAGTCAAACCACCCCCCTCCAGTGTTAAGACCTCCGTCACCGGCGTCTCCCACAGGCCCTCGTACTTCTTTGGTTCAAGAGGTGCCTTCTCACAGAGGTCATACAGCACCTCATTGACCACGAACTGAATTTGCATCACTCCGGTCAACAGAGTGACCAGTTCCTGTCCGGTGCGGATCGGATACATGGCTGTCCCATCGTCTGCCGTGATCTGGTCCTCGATTTGGGTGCGAAGCAATGTGCCATACAGAGGAGTCTCTTTCTCCATAGTGGTCACCAGGTCGATCACGGTGTCCACCATGAACTGAAACTCCTTCATGTCGAGCTCTCCATAGTGACCTTCATCCTGCACCATAATGCTCCCCGCACAATTGCGGACCAGGTCTACCACCAGAGCATATGGCTCAAAGTTCAACTCAGAAAATAAAATCAACTCATCCTGAATTGTGGTTTCCTTCAAGGAGACCTTGCCGGCTGGCCCGGTGAGGTCTCTTTTTGTATGTCCATCCTTCGTCAAGGAAAGATAAAGTCCAAAATCCTCCGCCATGAGATGCCCTCCTTTTGTCTGCAAGTGAACTTTTGGGAAATCTCCAAAAATCAATTGTAGATTTAGAAATATATTCTTCTCTGCTATTTTAGCACAGGAGGGCGCCAATTCCAACAGCTTAAACCAGGAGGGTTTGATTTTGAAAGAACGGTCGCAATCCTCCCCTTTGGGGAGGGCAAGCAGAGCGCCTGGCCGCCATTGGCAGTCTTGGCGCAAAAGAAATCCGGGCGGTTGCCCGGACCCACTTCGTCAGAGGAAGCCCGCTCCATTCCGCTTTCAGCCAAGGGCACTGGAAGCTCCATATCTGCGAGCTCCCTCTTCCTCTCCCCACAAAGTCATACGACTTTGTGGGGACCCCATTCAATAGAAGGAGGTAACGCCTATGTGTGAGAAAAAGGAGCGACGGGTATCCGTCCGCATGACCGAGGAGCAGTACAAGGCCATCGAGAGCAAAGCGAACACCGCCCAGATGAGCGTGGCCACTTACATCCGGGCCGCCACCCTGCGGCACAAGATCACGGTGGTGGAGGGCCTTCCTGAAATCACCCATGAGCTGAAAGGCATCGGGCGAAACATCAATCAGGTGGTAACGCTGGCCCATCAGGACAGGATCAAGACGGTCTATCTGGAGGACACTGTCACAGCTCTGGCTCAAATCTACAACAAGCTCAGTGAGCTGGCGGACAGGGAGTGCCGGTAATGGCGACAGTGAATTTCATCAAGTACCAACGGCAGTCTGCCGGTGCGCTCTCCCGGGTGAGCGCCTATGTGAAGCAGGAACAGAAAACCGAGGGACAAAGGCTGGTCAGCGGGATCAACTGTTCTCCCCAATTCTCTGTCCAAGAGTTCCTGGCCACCCGGCAGATGCACCGCAAGGAAAGCCCGGTGTACTTTTACCACTACACTCAAGCCTTCCATCCGGAGGAGAACATCACCGGGGCAGCGGCGCACAAGCTGGCAAAGGAATTTGCGGAAAAAGCCTGGCCCGGCTGTGAAGTGCTGGTGGCCACCCACACCGATGCCGACCACATCCACTCCCACTTTATTGTCAACGCCGTGCGGCCCGACAATGGGAAAATGCTCCAGCAGGGGCCGACTACACTACGGCACCTGCGGGAACTTTCGGACGAGCTGTGTATGCAATACGGCTACTCGGTGCTTCCCTCACAGCGGCAGAAGAAAACAGACGGTCTCTCCACCAGAGAATACCGCTCCGCCGTTAAAGGACAGAGTTGGAAGTTCCTGCTCATGAACACCATCGAGAACTGTATGCGCTATGCCGGGAGCCGGGAGGAATTTATCCGGCTCATGGAGTCCGACGGCTATCAGGTCAAGTGGACCAAGGAGCGGAAGAACATTACCTACACCACCCCACAGGGTCGGAAGTGCCGGGATGACCGGCTTCACGGGGACAAATTCTGGAAGGAGGTTATGGAGCGTGAGTTCCGGATCCGGGAAGAAATATTCCATGGAAGAATTGATGGAGAAGAACAAACCCATCGTACTGCCCAAAGCAGAGAGCCATCCCACAGAAAAAGAGTGGGCACAGCTGATGGCCTTACAGTTCCAGACCACCAAGCTGCTGGGGCAGCTGGTGAGATGGGCAGAGGAGTACCCGGCCCCGCCCAGCTTGTATGGAGTGAACGAACACCTGACAGCGATGGTGGAAGAGCTGAAATCTCTGCGGCAGATGGTGGAGAAGATGGAACTGGCTGGGAGAAAGAAAGAGCGGCATATCTCGTTTCCCAGGGTCTCGCTACCCCGACCCAGACTGGCATGGCTCTGGGCCATTCCGATCTTGGCAGCATTGGCAGCTCTCTTATACACCTCGGCTATCGTCTGGAACAATCTGCTGATGCCCCTCTCCCAACTGTTCCAGTGAGCGGGCATATTGACCGCAAGCGTTGGGAAGAACTCCAGCGGAAACGGATCGCTTCCGGCCACAGGGCGGATGACCACGAGGAGCAGATCCAAGGACAGCAGATGGGCTAAAAGGAGGCGATGGCCTATTGCGTGACTACCAAAAGCAAAACTTGGGCACACTTTCTTCAAAGGGGGAAACGCCTTTGGAGATGACCGAAGCAAAAATGCCGTCAGCCGAAAGCCTGGCCCGGCAGATCTGGCTGAACTACTATAACGACTACCTTTTGGAGCATGGCGTGATCTCCCAGGAGATGTGGCGAAAGATGCGCCTTGCCATTGGGCAGAATTGACATTGCAAAACCAGACGCCTGGCTCACTGCCGGGCGTCTTTCTTCTTGACTTTCCGCCCGTTTTCCATATAATAAATATAAAGATGATATAACGAAACTTTTGGAGGGAACCCCCATGGACATTCATACCGCCCGGCAACAACTGAGAATGCGTTCCATCTATGACCTGCCCTTGCGGGTGACATTCTACGCCCGGGTGTCCAGCGAGAAGGATGAGCAGCTCAACTCCCTGGAAAACCAGATCACCTATTACAGTGACTTCATCAAGAAGAACCCAAAATGGACCTATGTGGAGGGCTACATTGACGAGGGCCTGTCCGCCGCCACCACCAAAAAGCGGGAGAGCTTTCACCGCATGGTGGAGGATGGCAAGGCTGGCAAATTCGATTTCATCATCACCAAAGAGATCACCCGGTTTGCCCGAAACACCCTGGACTCCATCCAGTACACCCGGGAGCTGCTGAACTCCGGAGTGGGTATCCTCTTTCAGAATGATGCCATTAATACCTTAGACGAGGACAGCGAACTGCGGCTCACCATCATGTCGGGCATCGCTCAGGATGAGCTTCGAAAGCTCTCCAGCCGGGTAAAGTTCGGCCACGCCCAAGCTATCAAGAAGGGCGTGGTACTGGGCAACAGCCGCATTTTCGGCTACAGCAAGGACGGTGGCCGGCTGGTTATTGACCCAGAGGAGGCTCCCATGGTACGGGAGCTGTTTGAGCTGTACGCCACAGGGCAACACTCCATGAAGCAGATCGAGACCCTCTTTTGGGAAAAGGGCTACCGCAACCACAACGGCAAAAAGATCGCCCACACCACCATGTCGGGGATGATAAGCAATCCCAAATACAAGGGCTACTACGCGGGCAACAAGGTCAAGGTCATGGACCTCTTTACCAAAAAACAGAAATTTCTCCCCCCGGAGGAGTGGGTCATGTTCAAGGACGAGACCGGGGAAATCGTCCCCGCCATTGTCTCGGAGGAGCTGTGGGATGCCGCCAACAAGGTATTGCAAAAGCGCAGCGAGGATGTGAAGGCCCGGCAGGGCATCTGCAACCACGGGAACCTCCTCACCGGAAAGCTCTATTGTACCCACTGCGGCGCCGCCTACTACCGCCGGGACAGCGTGGATCGGCAGGGCCGGAAAAACAGCAAGTGGGTCTGTTCAGGAAAGATCAAAAACGGAGCCGACTCCTGCCCCTCCTTCGCCATCTATGAGGAGGAGTTAAAGCCCCTTCTGCTGGAGGTGTTCGGCGAGACCCAAGCCGAGGCCGAAGCCTATCTGAATGAGTATGTCGACCTCTACACCGCCCAAGCCATGGAGGAGGACACGGGCAAGCAGATCGAAGCCCTGAAAGCCCAGATCGATATGGCCCAGAAGAAAAAGAGCAAGCTGCTCACCTACAACATCGAGGGCAAAATCACCGACAAGGACTTTCTCTCCATGAACAAGGATTGCGACAAAGAGATCGAGGGGGCCGAGCGGGAGATCTTCGATCTGGAGCAAAACCAGTTTTCCAAAGAGGAATTCCGGCAGCACATCGACACCATCCGCCGGGTGTTGCAGGACGCCCGACTGGACGCTACCAAGGGGCTTGTCAATAAGGAATTCGTGGACAAATATATCGACAAAATTTTTGTCACCCCAGAAGGAGAAGGAACTCTACGCCTGGACATCCGAATCCTTACCGGCACAAGCACGGAGAAGTTTCTCCAGAAGCTCACACGTCATACGGGGCAAATCACTCCCTCCGAAGGGGAACCAGTCAAAGAGTTAGCCGTTGCAGGGGTTTCCGGCGGCGGCAGTCGTACGGGTCACACGTTCAAGAAGATGATCGAGGCCTATGAGAACGGCCTGAAGTAAGCTGCTCTCATCCTTTGAGGAAGCCCGCTGCCATCTGGCAGTGGGCTTCCTCTTTTTGTTTCTTTGCCTTGTTTTTCCCGCCGGAAGCGTTTATAATGGGGACAGCAACTCAAAACAATAAAGGAGAAATTCCCCTATGAGCAACATTTGGCATGATGTGGACCCTAAACGCATTTCCCCTGAAAATTTTCTGTCTGTCATTGAGATCCCTCAGGGCAGCAAGAAAAAGTATGAGCTGGACAAGGCCACCGGTCTTATCATTCTGGACCGCATCCTCTACACCTCCACCCACTATCCCGCCAACTACGGCTTTATCCCCCGGACCTACGGCGACGACGGCGACCCGCTGGACGTGCTGGTGCTGTGCTCCGAGATCCTGGATCCTTTGACCCTGGTCCAGTGCTATCCTATCGGCTATATCTCCATGCTGGACGGCGGCAAAAATGACGAAAAAATCATCGCCATTCCCTTTGCCGACCCCACCTACAATACTTATAAGGATATCTCCGAGCTGCCCCGTCATCTTTTCGATGAGATGAGCCATTTCTTCTCGGTCTATAAAACTCTGGAGGGCAAGGAGACCGTGGCCGGTGACGTGAAGGGCCGGGAGGAGGCTCAGAAGGTCATTCAGGCTGCCATTGCCAACTACAAGGACAATTTCTGCTGAGATTCCCACAATTTACTCCAAAATTTAAGAGTTTCTTTCTTTTCTTCCCCGGCCGGCTGTGGTAAAATACCTTCGAGAAGCGAAGGGCCGCTGCCGCCGGGGAAAATCTTGCAGCCGGGGGACCCGCGGCCGAAAAAGCAGGGAGGTGCCATATGTCACAATACGATTGTCTGGTCATCGGCGCCGGCTTTGCCGGGGCGGTGACCGCCGGGGAGCTGGCCCGCAGGGGCAATAAAAAGGTTCTGGTGCTGGAGCGGCGGGACCACATCGGCGGCAACGCCTACGACCGGCCGGACCGTTACGGGGTCCTCATTCACCAGTACGGCCCCCATATTTTCCACACCAACGACCAGCGGGTGTTCGACTATCTGAGCCAATATACCGCCTGGAACGGCTATCAGCACCGGGTAGCGGCCAATATCCCCGATGAGGCGGGCACGCCCGGCCAGCGGCTTCAATATCCCGTCCCCTTCAACCTGACCTCGCTGGAGACCGCCTTTGGCCGGGAAGAGGGGAAACGGCTGGGGGATAAACTGATCGCCGTTTACGCAGCCGAGAAAAAAGTTACCATTCTGGAGCTGCGGCAAAGCTCCGACCCTGAAATTTCCGCCTTGGCCGATTACATCTACGACCATGTCTTTGTCCGCTACACCATGAAACAATGGGGCCAGCGGCCCGAGGACATCGACCCTGATACCACCGCCCGGGTCCCCATCTTCCTCAGCCGGGACGACCGGTATTTCCAGGACAAATATCAGGGGCTGCCCACCGAAGGCTATACCCCCCTCTTTGAGAAAATTCTGGCCCACCCCAACATCACGGTGGAGACAGGCTGCGAGGCTTTGAAACGGCTGACTTTTGCAGGCGGCGCCGTCTTGCTGGACGGCCAACCCTTCTCCGGTGAGGTCATCTTCACCGGCCAAGCCGACGAACTCTTTGGCTTCCGCTTCGGGCCGCTTCCCTACCGGACCCTGGACTTTGAGTTCGAGACCTGGGTGGAGCGGCTCCCCGGCCAGCTTACCCCCCAAGGCTGTGTGGCCATGAGCGAGGGAGATTTCTACCAGACCCACGGCACGGTGAATTACACCGTGGACCGGCCCTACACCCGCATTACGGAGTTTAAGCGGATGACCCTTCAGGACCTGCCCGGAGTGACCACCATTGTCAAGGAGTTCTCCAAGCCCTACTCCGCCGCCCCGGGAGAGATCCCCTACTACGCCATCATCAACGCCGAAAACAACGCCCTCTATGGCAAATACGCCGCCTTAGCCGCCCAATATCCCCGGCTCCACCTGCTGGGCCGGCTGGCGGAATACAAATACTACAACATGGACGCCATCGTGGCCCGGGCGCTGGCCCTGACCGACGTCCTGTTGGGAGGCTAACCGACATGGAAAAAATCATCACCTTCGCCGTTCCCTGCTACAACTCGGCGGCCTACATGGACCACTGTGTCCAGACCCTTCTCACCGGGGGCGATGACATTGAGATCATTCTGGTGGACGACGGCTCCACCAAGGACGATACCCCCGCCATCTGCGACCGCTACGCCGCGGAGTATCCGGACATTGTCCGGGCCATCCACCAGGAGAACGGCGGTCACGGCGAGGGCGTCAACCAGGGCATCCGCAATGCCCGGGGCCTATACTACAAAGTGGTGGACTCCGATGACTGGCTGGACACCGAGGCCCTTCAGGTGGTGCTGAACAAGCTGCGGGAGGCCGCCCGGTGGCCCAAGCCGCTGGATCTGTTCATCGCCAACTATGTCTACGAGCATGTGGAGGACAACACCAGAAAGGTCATGCGCTACCGCAATGTCTTTCCCCAGGACCGGGTCTTTACCTGGGATGAGGTGGGCCGGTTCCGTCCCTCCCAGTACCTTCTGATGCACTCGGTGATCTACCGCACCCAGCTGCTGCGGGACTGTGGGCTGGAGCTGCCCAAGCACACCTTCTATGTGGACAATATCTTTGTCTACCAGCCCCTCCCCGCCGTGGAGAGCATCTATTACATGGATCTGGACCTTTACCGCTATTTTATCGGCCGGGCCGACCAGTCGGTGAACGAGTCGGTGATGGTGGGCCGGGTGGAGCAGCAGGTCCGGGTGACCCGGCTGATGATCCAGTGCCGGGATCTGCGTCAGGTCCGCAGCCATGAACCCCGGCTGGCCCGGTATATGACCAACTACTTATCTATGATGATGACCATCTCCTCCATCTTCCTCAACATGGCCGGCACCCCGGAGGCGCTGGGCATGAAGACCGAGCTGTGGGAGTATCTGCGGACGGTGGACCCCGCCCTTCACCACAAGCTGAAATACCGGGCCTTGTCGGCGGTGGGCACCATCCCCGGCTATCAGGGCCGGCGGCTGTCGGTGTCCCTCTACCGGGTGGCCCGGCGGATCTACAAATTCAATTAAGAAAAAGAGAGGAGCCGGGAAGTTTCCCAGCTCCTCTTTTTCCTTTATTCGATATGCTTCTTTTTGTAAGCAAACATCCCGTTGATAAGGAGGACATTCACCACCATCAGAAGGGACAAGGTCACCCAGGCCAGTCGGTAGCTGCCCATCAGGTCATAGACCCCGGCGATGAGAGGACTTCCCAGCGCCCCGCCCAGACCGGCAAAAATGGTGAGCGTGCTGTAAATGCCGGCAAAATCCCGCTTGCCAAACAGGTCCTGGGTCACCACAGAGTAGGCCACCGTGGAGAAGGAAAGCCCAAAGCCGATGATGGAGGCGGCCACATAGAGCACTGCCATATGGTCGGCAAACCAGTAAAGCCCCAAGGCCACGCCGAAGGCGGACAGGGACAAAACGGCCGCCCGGCGGGAGCCAACCTTATCAAACACCGTGCCCATCACGATCTTCCCCACCGCCAGACTGGCGGTGATGAGGGAGGCGATGCCCGCAGCAAAGGAGTACTCATACCCCAGGTCGGTGGCGTAGGCCACCGTGTGCTGCATCACGCAGTTGCAGGTGGCGCTGACAATAACGCACACCGGCATCCACATCCACAGCATGGGACTTTTCCGGGCCTCAGCCGCCGTCATACCGCTGTGCTGCAGGTCCGCTCCCCCCTCCGGTGCGCCGCCATAAGGCTCCAACCCCATGTCGGAGGGCCGGTCCCGCACCAGAAAGAGGGTGCAGGGGATCAGGGTCACCGCCATGATCACCGCCAGCACGAAATAGGTCCTGCGAAAGCCCAAGTTGGTGATAAGGCTTCCGATAAAGGGGTTCATAAAGATGCCGCCGATGCCGCTTCCCGTGGCGGCGATGGCGATGGCAAGACCCCGCTTCTCGTTGAACCAGTTGGAGATGAGGGTGGACACCCCCACGCTGGCCAGAGCGCAGGTACAAAATCCGGTGATAAAGGAGATGATGTAAAATACATAGATATTGGGGGCAATGCTGTAACAGCCATAAGCCAGAGGCAGGATGACGCCGGCCGCCAGCATCACCCGCTTGATGGTAAACCGCCGGTAGAGCCGGCTTACCACCAGACTCATCAGCATGGAGGCCACCGACACAAAGGTGGTGGTAAGGCTGAACCGGCTCCGGCTGATGCCCAGAGCCTCGCTGACGGGCTTTACAAACATTCCTACGCAGTTGGAGACGATACAGATCACGAACCAGTAGATGATAAAGCCCACCAGAGCGATGATCCAGGCGTAGTGAAACTTCCGCTCTGTCCGTGGCTGGGTCGAACTTTGTGCCATTTTTTCCCGCTTCCTCTCTCCCATAGAATCTTTCGGGCGATTGTCAGTATAGCACAAGAAAAAAGGGGCGTAAATGCCTCCGGCAAAGTTTTTTGCAAAAGCCCCTTATCAATTTAAGTGTTATTGGGGAAAACAGTGACTAATCAGCAAAACACAGTATAGGTATACGATCCATATGTCAGCCCTTGCGGTAGTGAGGGCTGACAACACCATTCCATTTTATACCTTGTCCTCCTTCCCGGCCATAAAAAGCGGGACGGCAGTGCTGCCGTCCCGCTTTTTGCAGGGCTTTTACCGGTCCATCAGGATCAGGTTCTGGATCTGATTCCGCCCCGTGCCGCTTTGCAGCAGGTAGACGGTATAGATAGCGTTGCTCACCACATTCAGATAGAGCGAGCCAAAGGTCTCGTGGGGCGGGTAGACGCCCAGCCAGGCCGAATCCAGGGTCTCAATGTCCGCAGAGGCGGGCATTGGCATCTGGTCGGTGTCGGCGTAGAAGAACTGATAGGTGCCGGGGACGATCCGCTTGAAGGCCCCCACCTCCTTGAAGCGCAGGTCGGCGTAGACCACCCGGCCGTCGCTCATCAGCACATCCATGGGACCACTGTTGTAGGCCAGGTTGCCGATGCGGAAGCTGGACATTCCGTTGGTGGGCGGGCAGCAGCTGTCAGTGATCTGCATCAGGTCCATGCCGCCGGCGGTGTTGATGATGGCGATGGTGCTCACTCCATTGGCCTGGAAGGGCATGGTCTTCTGGATATAGATATACCCATCGGGACCCATGACGGTCACGGTCTGGAAGCCTGCCGCCACCCGGCCGTAGCTGGTGGCCGAGGCATAGTTCAGCAGGTTCACAAACCGCCGGTTGCCTACAAAGATCCGGAAGGCCGGATAGTTATAGGCGGCGTTCAAAAACCGGACCTTGGCGGCGCTGGGCCACAGGGTGCCCACAAAACCGGGCAGGATCACCGCTCCGCCGCAGATGCCGCTGGAGCAGCCCCAGCTGGGACCGGTGACAGTGTTGCCGGGGTAGACCGGACCCCCCTCCCCCGGATTGGGCAGGGGGATCACAGGCTCTGCGATACCGTCATCACCGGGATAGACCGGGCCGCCCTCCCCGGGGTTGGGCAGGGGGATCACAGGCTCACCCTCCATATCGCCGGGGTACACCGGACCGCCTTCGCCGGGATTGGGCAGAGGGATCACAGGCTCGCCCTCCATATCGCCGGGGTACACCGGACCACCCTCGCCAGGGTTGGGCAGGGGGATCACAGCCTCCGCTCTTCTGGTACGTCCGGCCCGCTGGGCCGGGGAGGAACAGGGACAGGAAGTAAAACCATTTCGATTCATGTACAGTCAGCCGGGACCCGCGTCCCGGCATCCTCCTTTCGGTGGTGCTGGGCCATTCTATGCCCCTCTTCCCCTCCTGGTGTCAGTCTTTGGCGTGAAAAAGCCCGGAGCGGTTCTCCGCCCCGGGCAGGTCCCTCTCTTATGCCAGCAGGGTCCTCCCCCGCTCCAGCAGCTTGGTATATACCTCCTCCATCTGCCATTCGTTGGTCAGCTCCAAAAGCCTGCCGGCGGGGAGCCAGGCCACCTGGCTATTCTCCCCCTCCCGCACGGTAAGAGGGTCCTCCCGGTGGGCAGTGAGAAGGTAGGACACATTCAGATGCAGGTGGGCGGGCACATATATCCCCCGCTTTTCATGCCCCCATACCGGCAAAATCTCCACCGAGGCAATGGCGGAGGACAGTGGGCGGATATGCCCCGCCCCCGTCTCCTCCCGTGCTTCCCGCAGGGCTACCGCAAGAAGGTCGGCCTCCCCGTCCGCATGACCTCCCGTCCAGGCCCAGACCTTATAAATGTTATGGTGGGCCATCAGCACCCATTGACCGTCAGCGCTGAGGATAAAACCAGAGGCGGTGATATGGGCCAGCCGGTTTTCCCGGGTCAGGATGGTGTCGGCATATTGGTTTACATAATATAATATTTGCTCTTTGTCAGCCGCCTCCGCCGGGGTTCGGGGCACAAAGGCGGCAATGTCCTCCCGGTACATCACCGGACCCTTTCATACGTCACATACTGAAAGGTAAGCCCCTTTTCCTCCAACGGCTCCTCCACCGCTGTCACCCGCCATTGGCCGTCGGCGTCCAGGTCGGGAAAAAAGGTGTCGGCCTCAAAGGCAGCGTCGATTTTGGTCACATAGACCATATCACAATATTTCAATAACGTACGGTATATACTACCCCCTCCGATAACAATGCTATCATCAGAGGACTCCCGTAAAAGGGCTTCCAAATCGGGGTAGACCTCCCCTCCCTCCACCTGAAACGCCGGGTTTCGGGAGAGGATCAGGTTCCGCCGGCCCTTCAAAGGCCGCCCCCCGGGGAAGGTGGAAAGGGTCTTTCTGCCCAAAATCACGGGGTGCCCCATGGTCAGCTCCTTAAACCGCTTCAGGTCGGCGGAGAGATAGCAAAGCTGGTCCCCATCCTTCCCGATCCCCCAGTTTTTGTCCACCGCCACAATGGCTTTCATGGCTCTTCCTCCAGTTTATATTACTTTATCTTGTAAAAGCACTTCGGGCTGTCATGCTGCCAAGCGCTGTGTTCGCTTCCGGGATATCCCCCTCCGACTGCGCAAGCCGGCCGGCGGCCCTTCCTGGGCCTCCGGTCCGTTCGCTCCGCTCCGGGTCTCATCCCCTTCTCCGCACTTCTTATACAGCCACAGGGATCTTCCCCTCCAGCTCATGGGCCTGATACCCCTCCAGCCTGAAGGAATTCTTGGTAAAAGCATAGAAATCGGTGACCTCCGGGTCCAGCCACAGCTTGGGGGCGGCATAGGGCTGCCTTTGAATGATCTCCTCAATAACGGGCACATGGCGGTCATAGATATGAGCGTCGGCGATCACATGGACCAGTTCCCCCGCCTCCAGGCCGGAGACCTGGGCCATCATCATGAGAAGGGCGGCATACTGCATCACGTTCCAGCCGTTGGCGGTCAGCATATCCTGGCTGCGCTGATTCAAAATGCCGTTGAGCACATTCCCCGACACGTTGAAAGTCATGGAGTAGGCGCAGGGGTAAAGGGCCATCTCGGAAAGGTCGTGGTGGTTATACAGGTTGGTCATGATACGCCGGGAGGCCGGGTTGTGCTTCAAATCGTACAGCACCCGGTCCACCTGGTCCATGTCGCCTTCCTTATAGTGGTGCTTCACCCCCAGCTGATAGCCGTAGGCCTTGCCGATAGAGCCGGACTCGTCGGCCCAGGCGTCCCACACATGACTGGACAGGTCCCTGATATTGTTGGACTTCTTCTGCCAGATCCAGAGAAGCTCGTCCACGGCGCTTTTCAGGTACTGCCGCCGTACGGTAAGGATGGGAAACTCTTCCCGCAGGTCGTAGCGGTTGACGATGCCGAACAGCTTCACGGTGTGGGCGGGGGTGCCGTCCTCCCACCGGGGACGGACCTCCAGCCCGGTATCCCAGACCCCTTTGGCGAGAATATCCTTACAGTTTTGGATAAACAGTTCATCGGCGCGGCTCATGGCGGTTCCTCCTTGGTTTGATTTCTGTTTTCTATCATACCAAAAAACGCCCCCCATGACAAGAAAAACCCCGCCGTTTTGTAAAAACGGCAGGGATTTCCTTTATTCCTCCAGCCCCCAGATGTGCCTGTCCCGCCGGGCGGGAAGGCAGCTCAGGACCCCAAACAGGCCGATGACCAGAAAGAAGAGGGCAGCGCCGCCCCCCTTCCCGGCTCCAAAAAACACCACCCACAGGCTGTCCGCCGCCTGAGCGGCCATGAAGGGGACAAAGACCCTGTCCACCAGAACACCCCCCAGCAGATAGCCCACCGGGATAGTAAAAAACTGCAATGTATTCCGGGCGGAATAGACCCGGCCCTGAACCTCCGGGGGGATGGTCTCCCGGAACAGGGCGTCCATGTTGGCGTTCATCACCGGGATAAAGAGCCATCCCAGCACCGCCCCCACACACCAGACGGGCAGGCTTTTTCCAAAGGCCAGAAGGAAATTTTCCGTACTCATGGCAAAAAGCAGGCTGTTGCAAATCACCCGCACCCGGCTTTTGGGTCTGGGAAAGGCCACCGCCAAAGCGCCCCCCGCCAGAGAGGCCACCCCCGTAACGGTCTGTACCAGCCCCAGAGCCTCCTCCCCGCCTTTGGGGATCAGCAGGGCGGGCAGGGCGGCGTTGAACATGGAGGCGGTGAGATTGATCACCGCCAGAAAGAGGATCAGGTCCAAAATCCCCCGGTTCTCCCGAAGATAGCGAAGCCCCTCCCGGGCGGCAGCAAACAGGGGTTCCGGCGCCTTCTCCTCCTCCGTCGTTGGGGGAAACGGAATAAAACACAGCAGACACACCGCCGCCACGGCAAAGGTGCCCAGATCGAAGAAGATCACCGCCTTTAGCCCCACCAGGGTATAAAGCGCCGTGGCAAAGGCGGGGGTAAGAAGGGACACCAAAGACCGGGAGAAGGCCTGAAGGCCCCCCATTCGCTGGTAGTGCTCCCGGGGCGTCAACAACGTCACCGCCACCTCAGAGGCGGGCTGCTGCACCGTATTCATCAGGCCGTTCAGGGCGTTATTCAGATAGAGGTGCCATATCTTCAGCTCCCCGGCCACAAGAAGCCCCAGCACCCACAGGGTACAAAGGGCAGCCAGACTGTCGCAGACCAGCATGGTCCTTTTCTTGTCCCAGCGGTCGCTGAGGGCCCCGGCAAAGATGCTGAGCAGCACATAGGGGGCATAGGCGCACACCGTCAAAAGGGCGGTGGTGAGGGCGGACCCATATTGTCCGTAGGACCACACCACCAGCGCAAAATTGGTCATGGCGCTGCCCAGACTGGACAGGGCCTGTGTCAGCCAGAGCAGCAAAATGGACCTGCACTGGGTAAAAAAGGTTGTTTTCATTGGCTTTGCTCCTTCTTTTATGATGGTTTTTCATAAAAGCGCAAAGCCCAAGGGACTGGGGTTCTGTCTGCTCCGTGTCAAGGGTCCCTCAGACCTTGCGCGGAGCCAAAACAATGCAAAGCGGCAGACGGATCATCCCGTTCCCCTCCCTTCCCGGTTCCGGCCTCTTCCGCCGGTGGGGCCATTATAGCACAGACGAACCGGCAACTCAACCCCTCCCCCTTGACAGAAAACCCTTTTCCCCTTATAATCATAAGTAGAATAATTGCCGCCGGGTAAACACTTTTCCGCTCCGTCAGGCCTTTGCAGGAGTGGGGAAAAGTGTTTTTTCTTTCCCCCGGGCAGCAAAAGAAAGGAGCACCCCCATGTTTCCCGAAATGAGACGCAAAAAACAACAGCTTTCCCCCGAGGCGTGCATCGCCATCCTTGACCGGGGCACCTCCGGCATCCTGGCCCTCTGCGGCGATGACGGCTGGCCCTACGCCGTGCCCCTGAGCTATGTGCGGCAGGAGGGCAAGCTCTATTTCCACTGCGCCAAAGCCGGCCGCAAGCTGGACCTTCTGCGGCAGAACCCCAAAGCCTCCTTCTGTGTGGTGGACCAGGACCAGATCGTCCCGGAAAAGTACACCACCTACTTCCGCAGCGTTATCCTCTTCGGCACGGTGCGGGAGCTGACCGATGACGGGGAAAAGCACGCTGCCATCGAGGCTCTGGCCCTTCGCTACCACCCCACCGACACTCCGGAAGGCCGCACCGCCGCCATTGACCAGGACTGGGTCCCTTTGTGTGTGCTGGAGATGACGGTAGAGCACATGACAGGCAAGGAGGCCATCGAGCTGGTGCGGTAATGTTCCCCTTCTCCCGCCCCGCAAACTCCCCCTTGCATTTTGCCGGGAGATGTGCTATCATAAATGCCAGCATATTGAAAAGGACCGGTGAGCCCTCGTGGACGAACCCCCGCCCCGACCCAATTTTATATGGTATCCCTGAAAGGACAGTCTTACCAAAGAGTAGGGCTGTCCTTTTGCGCATTTCCCACCCACCCCATTTTCAGAAAGAGAGTGTGATCTGTCCCTATGGACCCTTCCAGTATTACCACAATGATCGTCCTTCTTGTCCTTCTCGTGATCGCTTCCGCCTTCTTCTCCGCCACAGAGACCGCCTTTACCTCCCTCAACCGGGTCCGGCTGAAGGCCAAGGCAGAGGCTGGCAGCGCCAGGGCCGCCCGCACTTTGGCTCTGGCGGAAAACTATGACGACCTGATCTCCACCGTACTGGTGGGCAACAACATCGTCAACATCGTGGCCACCACCCTTTCCACCCTGCTTTTTGTGCAGGGGCTGCGGCTGCAAAACGGCGCCCTCATCTCCACCGTCGTGATGACGGTGGTGGTCCTCATCTTTGGCGAGGTCTCCCCCAAGACCGCCGCCAAGGAGACCGCCGAGCCTTTCGCCATGTTCGCCGCCCCCATCATTCGGGTGCTGCTGGTCCTTCTGAAACCGGTCACCGCCCTTCTCTCCCTCGTCCAAAAGGCCCTGAAGCGCTTTATCCGCCCCCAGGACGCCGGCATCACCGAAGAAGAGCTGGTGACCATGGTGGACCAGGCCGAGAGCGAGGGCGGTCTGGACGAACATGAAAGCGAGCTGATCCGCTCCGCCATCGAGTTTGGCGACATGGAGGTCCAGGAGATCCTCACCCCCCGGGTGGACATCGTGGCCGTGGAGGACACCGCCACCATGGAGGAAACGGCAGCGGCCTTTGCCGAAAGCGGCTTCTCCCGCCTGCCCATCTACCACGAGGACATGGACGATATCATCGGCGTCATCCACGAAAAAGATTTTCACGCCGCCCGCTACCGGGGGCAAAGCGATTTGGCCGCCCTGATCACTCCCGTGCTTTATACCACTGGAAACACCAAAATTTCCGACCTTCTCCGCATTCTCCAGCGGAAGAAGGCCCATATGGTGGTGGTCGTGGACGAATACGGCGGCACCGAGGGGCTTTGTACATTGGAGGATATTGTGGAGGAACTGGTGGGCGAGATCTGGGACGAACACGACGAGGTCATTGAGGAGTTCAAAAAGCAGCCCGACGGCAGTTATATCATTGCCTGCCACGCCGCTTTGACCGACCTGTACGACCTCTTCGCCCTCACCGGGGAATGTGAGGCCAACACCGTCTCCGGCTGGGTCATGGAGCAGATCGGCCGTGTCCCCGAGGAGGGGGACCGGTTCCAGTCCGACGGGCTGGACGTGACGGTAACCAAGGTGGATCACCGCCGGGTACTGGAGATTCGGGTGGTGGTGCTGGACCGGGAGGAGGAGCAATGAGGCCCGAACTGCGGGAGAGCATTATTGAGACCGCCGTGGCTCTGTTCAATGAGCGGGGCTATGGCAGCGTAAGCCTTCGGGATATTTCCGGCGCTTTGGGCATCAGCGTGGGCAATTTAAACTATTATTTTGCCAAAAAGCAGGACCTTCTGCGGGCCATTATGGAGCGAAACTTCCTCCTCACCGCCTTCTCCGAAGAGGTCACCACCCTGTCCCAGCTCCATACCCTCATCACCCGGATGCTGGACTCCCTCTCCGCCCATGCCTTTTACTTCCGGGAACCCGCTCTGAGTACCCTTAATCACCAGGGGGAAGAGAACGTAGCACAGCTGTACCATATCTTTCTGCAAGCTCTGGAACGCCTGCAGGAACAGGGACTTTTCCGTTCCGGCATGACCGGCACCGTCCGGGACCATCTGGTCCGGGTCCTGATGCTCAGCCACCTGGCCTGGGTCCAGCCAAACCCGGTCCCCCCTATGACCCGGGAGGAATTTCTCTTGGCCCACTGGACCCTGCTTACCCCCTATCTGACCGACAAGGGGCTGGCCGAGTACCGCTCCACCATCCCGGGCGCCTGACTTTTCCAAGCAAAAAAACGCCGTATTGCCTTTGACAATGCGGCGTTTTTATCTTTTGCTCAGTTTTTGACTTCCTCGTACGTCCCGGCTTCGATAGCTTCCACCGCCTCTTTCACCAGATTGAGGTAGTTGGGGACACCGGCCAGCGTGGCCCCGGTGACCACATCGGCCACCACCCACTGGCCCTGCTCATTCTGGACCATGTCGGCGTTGGGGGCGTAGTCGTAAGTAACCCCGTTATCATAGACATAGTTTTTGATCAGTTCAATGTTCCCGGGGAACTTCAACTCACTGGGCCAGAAACCCACACCATGCTCAATGGAGGCCTTGGTGCCAATCTCCACCGTGGCCACGGTCTCCCCGGCGGCGTTCAGAAGCCCGGCTCCCTCGTCCAGATTGGCATAGTACCAATCCCCGCCGGCCTGGGTGGCCACATAATCCACAAACTCGGTCTCCTGTCCCTCCACCTGGGCAGTATAGCGAACGGCCCCTTCCCTTTCGCTTCCGTTCCACACAAGACCGCCCAAAGTGAAGGACTTGGGATAGCTCCCTTTCTCCAGGGCAATGACCGCATCCCCCAGCGCTGCGGCGTTCTCCTCGCTCAAAATGGCCCAGCCCTCGGCGCCGCTGACGCTGAAGGGGATCAGGGCCTCATCAAAATCGATGCGGACCACCTTCTTTTCCCCCATGTCGTAGTACACCACCCCCCGGATAGCGCTGTCCGGGTGCTCCCCCTCCATATTATACACGCCGTAGACCGTGGTGCGGACAATGTTGGCTCCGCCCTGCACCAGAGCCGCCACATCAATGTCCCGGTACTCGATCTCCACCGGCTGCACACTCTCCTGTGCCTCTTCGGTAGGCTTGGGAGTGGCGCTCTCCTGAGTGGTCTCCTTCTGACCGCAGGCGGCCAAACTTCCGGCCAGCGCCAATGTCAGCAGCATGGCCCAGGCTCGCTTTCCGTTCTTCTTCATGGTTGCTTCCTTCCTTTTCGTTATTTTAGGACTTTTGCCCAAACAAAGTATAGGACATATATCCTAAAATGTCAAGTCCCGCCTTTCTTTTTCCATTTCCCCCTTTCTCTTCTTCAAAAAATATGCTATACTGTCTCTATCCGAAAAAATGGAAGGCTGTGCCGAATATGGACAAGCAAAACGATTGGAAGAACCGCCAGCAGGAGGCCGACGGCGTCATCGAAGGCCGCAACGCCGTCATCGAGGCCCTCCGGGCGGGCACCCCCATTGACAAGATATATATCGCCAAGGGGGAGACCGATGCCGCTCTGGGCCACATCGCCGCCAAGGCCCGGGAAAAGGGCATCGCCATCGTGGACTGCGACCGGCGGAAGCTGGACGGAATGTCCGTCACCCACTCCCATCAGGGGGTCATCGCCGTTGCCGCCGTTCGGGAATACGCCACCGTGGACGATATTCTCAATGCCGCCCGGGAAAAGGGTGAGGCCCCCCTCATCGTGGTCTGCGACGAGCTTTCCGACCCCCACAACCTGGGGGCCGTGATCCGCACCGCCGAATGCGCCGGAGCCCATGGGGTCATCATCCCCAAGCGCCGCTCCGCCGGCCTCACCGCCGTGGTTGCCAAGACCTCCGCCGGCGCCGTCAGCCATGTGCCCGTAGCCCGGGTGGCCAACCTCACCGCCTGCCTCAAGGAGCTGAAAGAGGAAGGGGTCTGGGTCTTCGGCACCGCCGCCGACGCCCGCCAGACCATCTATCAGGCCGACCTGAAAGGTCCCGCCGCCATCGTCATCGGCAGCGAGGGAGACGGGATGTCCCGGCTGGTCCGGGAGACCTGCGACGTACTCCTCTCCATCCCCATGAAGGGAAAGCTCAACTCTCTCAACGCCTCGGCTGCCGCCGCCATCCTGCTTTACGAAGCGGTCCGTCAGCGTCTGGGGTAAGCCGCCAAAGGCCCTCGCCCCACCCACACCATATACGCAAAGGTGATTCCCAATGCCCAAAGACCGGGAAACTGAATATCCGGAGGACGAGTTCTCTCTGGATGCCATTCTGGCCGAATTCGGCTCCGGCAAAACAGAGGAAGCGCGACGGGAGGAACCTCCCGCCGCTCCTTTTGATGCCCCCACTGAGGAGACCCCCACCCGGGGGGACCCCCCCGCCCCCATCCCCTTTCCCTCCCGGCCGGAGGTCCCTGCCGGCACGGAGGCGCCTCCTTCCGAAGCGGAAGAGGAGGTCTATCTGGAAGCCCGGGGCGACCCCCAGTCGGTGGACCGGCTGATGGAGGACGACGGGGAGGACCCGGAAGAAGACCAGCCATCTCCCCAGGAGGGCAAGGTGCTGGAATTCCCCGGCGCTCAACCGGAGAACCCGGTGAGCGCCGGCATCGACAAGCTGCGCCGCCGGGCCGATGAATTTGCCGACCATATGTTTGAAGAAGCGGGCGCCGAGACCGCAAAAAGCGTCCGCCGGGCGGAACGCCTCATCCCCGGCGTAGACGAGGAAGAACCCGCCCCGCCCCCCGTCCGGGAACGAAAACCCCGAAAGGTCCTTCCCCCACCCCCCGACATCCCCCCCGCCGACCTGGCCAAACGCTACGGCAAGGGGATAAAGGGCATCCGCCTGCGGACCTTTTTCATTTTCTTTCTCCTGTTGCCCCTGCTGGCGCTCACCCTGGCCGCCCCTTCCTCCCTTCCCTTCCCCGGGGAGGTCGAGATGTTGTTAAAGGACAAGGCCATGGTCTGCTACCTGATGGCCGGGCTGCAAGGTCTGGCCATGCTGCTGGGGCTGGATGCCATTTGGGAGGGGCTTGCCCGCCCCTTCCGCCGCCGTACCGGCATGGACACCCTGATCGCCCTTGCCATGGTGGCCACTTTGGCCGACGCCCTCACCCTCCCCACGCTCACCGAAGGGGACATCCACCGTCAGCCCTTCTGTGCCGTAGCGGTGCTGGGCCTTTGGTGCCTGATGCGGGGACGGCTCCAAAAACGTCGGGGGCAGCGGCTGGCCTGCCGCACGGCCGCCGCCGCATCAGAACCTTATCTCGTCACCCCCGACGAGGGGAAGTGGAACGGCCGTGATACCTATGCCAAATGGTCCGGCCCGGTCACCGGCTTTGGCAGCCAGATCCAGGCCGAAGACGGAGCAGAAGCCATCTACCGGGTCATGGCGCCTCTGCTGACTCTGGCCGCCGTTTTGCTGGCCCTTATTGCCTCCGTGGGCCACGACCGGCCCCGGGACCTTCTCTGGTGTCTGGCCGCCACCCTGACCGCCGCCGGCTCCCTGTCCGCCACCTTGTGCTTTGGCCTTCCCTGGCGGCGGCTGTCTGCCCGGCTGTCCAAATCCGGCGCCGCTCTGGCAGGCTGGCAGGGGGTCACCAACACCACCGGCACCTCCAACCTTCTCCTTTCCGATATCGACCTCTTCCCCGTCGGCTCGGTCAGCCTCAACGGAGTGAAGATCTTTGGCGACTTTCCCACCGAAATGGTCATTGCCGACACCGCCACCGTCATCCGGGACGGAGGCAGCGCCTTGGAAAAGGTGTTCCACGACCTGCTCCGCAGTCAGGGGGGCATCTACCGCCGTGGGGAGAAGCTCACCGCCCACGAAGGCGGCGGACTGTCCGAAATCATCCGGGGCAATCAGGTCCTGGTGGGCTCCGCCCCCTTCATGGTGCTGATGGATGTGGCCCTTCCCTCCGGTCTCAACGTGAAAAACGCCGTATTCTGCGCCATTGACGGGGAACTGGCCGGCATCTTCGCCCTCAATTATCACCTGCCGGGCACGGTGCCCGCCGCCATCGACTCCCTCATCCACAATAAGATCACCCCCGTCCTGGCCACTCGGGACTTCAACATCATCCCCGCCATGCTCCGCCAGCGGTTCAAGCTGCCGGCGGAGAAGCTGGAGTTCCCTTCGGTGGAGCGGCGGCGGGAACTCAGCGACCCAAACCTGACCCACTCCGACACCCTGACCGCCGTCCTCTGCCGGGAGGGTCTCGGCCCCTACGCCGAAGCGGTGGTGGGCGGCCGGCGGCTCCGCTCGGCGGTGCGGCTCAGCGCGGGTCTGGCCTGTGTCGGTTCCGTCATCGGCATTCTGCTTGCCTTCTATCTCACTTTTATTGGGGCCTACGCCTCTCTGACCCCGGGGAATATGATGGTATTTCTCCTCATGTGGTTGGTCCCCACCCCATTGATCGCCGGTTGGGTAGACCGGTATTGACCCCGAAAATGGCTGCGCCGCACAAATTACGGCGCAGCCATTTTCCATTCTGTCCCTATCTCTGACAGGTATGTCTCCTCCCGCAGTCAGCCCTCATTCTCCTCCAAATAGCGGACCTCCACCGTAATTTCCTGCTTCTCTTGCGCTTCCTTAAAAATAGCGCACAGCTTATCCACATACTCGGTAAACCCCTCATTTTTCCCATGGGGTATCCCAACATAATGCCGGGGACGGAGGATGATAAAGTCATCCCCCTTATAGGGCATTCCGGTCAGAATATCCCACAATGCGTCAAAATTCTCCCCGTAAAAGTCGGCCCACTCCATCTTCTCCCGCAGTTCGCCGTAAATATCCCTCAAATACCGGCAGCGGCGCAGGTCCAGAGTTACCTCTTCCCGGGGGAGCAGCACATAGTCAAAATGCCCCTCCCCTCGCTCGGCCCGCAGCTCATCAAAAAGGGCCAACACCCTCTTCAGCATCTCCCCGGCGGGGCCGTAGGGTTCGTTTCCATAGCGGATCTCCACCCGAAAATCATCCCTCTGCCGCCGCAGCCATTCCTCAAATTCCTCAAAGGTATAGACCTTCGGTTCTATTTCAAATTCAACAGAAAGAACATTAAATAAAGTCCATACCCTGTCCCATCTGCCAAACCAGAGCTTTACGACCTGCATATTACCCCTCCCCCATCAGTTCATAAAAGGTTTTATAATGGTCATAGGTCACAAAGAACAGACCGTCATTGGAAAAAAGCAGCCGGTGCCCGTTTCGCCGCCCCTCGTAATAGTTAAGGTCGGCCTCATACCAGACCCGCCCCGCAGCCATCGGAAGATGCCCATTTCTATTCTCATAGACGCCCCCAAACACCATTTTCCCCGGTGCATATCGCTTTGGGGGTTCTCCTCGTTCCTATCCTAAGGAAAGTAGTTCTTTCTTAGAAAGAACGCATAAAAATTTTGAGAGCCTTTGGATTTTCCATCCATTGGCTCTCATTACTTGTTTTGAAGTTCCATATTATCAAGAGCATATCGCAAGGCCATGCTGATTAGCTCGTTTCTGGAACGGTTTGTTTTGGCGGCCAAGTCGCTGTATTCCTCCTGCAACTCCCTGTCTATACGGATTGTCATGGTGACGGTCTTATCCTCTTTGGGCGTGATAACAAATTTTTCCATAATGTAGTTATCTCCTCTACATTGTAATGATTACATTATAGTATGCACTCCCGTCTCAATGCCATAACACAAAATTGCTTTGAAATTTCAATTTGCTTTTGTGTTACAATATGGTATAATGGGAGTAGTCCCAAGAAGGCGTAAAATCTACCAAACTAAAATAAACGGAGGCTTGTACACATGAAGGAAAAAAAGGACAACGCTTCTTCTGGCAAGAAGCCAATCTACAAAAAGTGGCGGTTTTGGGTAATCATTGTGGTTTTGCTTTCCGCTATTATCGGTAACATGGGAAGCCACGACAACACCATACCCAATACAACCCAGAACCCAGAGCAAATGGAATTGTCCATACATTCGCAAACAGTATGCAGAGCTTTGACAAGTCTTTTTGTTAAGAATGTTGTCGGTGAGGAATGGCATATGCTTGCGTTCAGCATAGAGAGTTACGAGTTAGACGAAAATGAGAACGGACCAATCGAAGTTTTGTACATGCCACCCAATGCAGGAAATGGGGAAACAAAGGTTAATCTGACAATCGAAAAGAATGATGATACCTATACTATTACATATGCGTTACTTGCTGGTATTTATGAAGTTGATTTAAGCACAGTATCAAACAATTCTAAGACCCTCACATATTAAACAGAGAGTATAACACATCAGCAATAGGGATGCAACGGTGGTCCGGGGTTCGGCCTTTCCTCCATCTTATAAACTTTTCCCCCGTGGTCCTCGCAATCCTGACACAGCCTTTCATCCATGGTCGCACACCAGTGCTTCCAGTTGGTGCTCGTAGTGGTCCTGGGGAAAGTCGTATGTTTTCGTCCCTCTAACCATATTTTTTCTTGAATACCTTCCCCAGAACCCTTGACTTTTCCCCCCTCAAGTGCTACACTACCCGTATAAAATGGCACTGACAGAGAAGAAACCGCACTGCGCCGGATAGAGAGGGGCCCGCTTGGTGGAAGGGTCCTGCGGAAAGCGGCGGCCGTACCACTCTGGAGCCGCCCGGGAGGACCGGGACGGGACCCGCCCGTTACAGTGGGACACAAGCGGCGGTCCGATTCCGGACCGCAAGCAGGGTGGAACCGTGGAGTGTTGACAACGCTTCACCCCTGAACTCATCAGGGGTGAAGCGTTTTTGTTTTGCCCCGCATCATGACCGCTCCCAATGAGGAGCCTTACCACAAGGAGGTAAAACAACATGGCAGAAGAAAAATTCGAGTTCAGCTTTGAAAACCCGGCTTACCGGCAGACCTACTGGCATTCCTGCTCCCACATCATGGCCCAGGCGGTGAAGCGGCTGTGGCCCGAGGTAAAACTGGCCATCGGCCCCGCCATCGACGAGGGCTGGTACTACGACATGGACGCCCCCTTCGCCTTCACCCCCGAGCATCTGGCCGAGATCGAGGCCGAGATGCGGAAGATCTGCAAGGAGAAAATCGCCATCGAGCGCTTCGAGCTGCCCCGGGAGGAGGCCCGGAAGCTGATGGAGGACAAGGGTGAGAAATACAAGGTGGAGCTTATCGACGACCTTCCCGCCAATGCCCCCATCTCCTTCTATAAGCAGGGCGACTTCACCGACCTCTGCGCCGGCCCCCATCTGGACTCCACCGGCCGGGTCAAGGGCAACGGCATCAAGCTCCTCTCCTGCAACGCCGCCTACTGGCGGGGTGACGCCAACCGGGAAAGCCTTCAGCGCATCTACGGCATCGCCTTCCCCAAGAAGGAGGAACTGGACGCCTATCTGGAGCGCATTGAGGAGGCCAAGCGCCGGGACCACCGGAAGCTGGGCAAGGAACTGGGCCTGTTCATGCTGACCGACGAAGGCCCCGGCTTCCCCTTCTTTCTGCCCAAGGGCATGGTGCTGAAAAACACTCTGCTGGACTACTGGCGGAAGGTGCATAAGCGCTATGGCTATGTGGAGATCTCCACGCCCATCATTCTCAATCAGGAGCTGTGGCACCGCTCGGGCCACTGGGACCACTACAAAGACAATATGTACACCACCGTCATCGACGGGGAGGATTACGCCGTCAAGCCCATGAACTGCCCCGGCGGCATGCTGGTCTACGCCAGCGAGCCCCACAGCTACAAGGAACTGCCCCTGCGGATGGGTGAGATCGGTCTGGTCCACCGCCATGAGCTGTCCGGCGCCCTCCACGGTCTGTTCCGGGTCCGCTGCTTCAATCAGGACGACGCCCATGTCTTCATGACCCGGGACCAGATGCAGGATGTGATCCAGGAGACGGTGCGTCTCTTTGACGAGGTCTACTCCGTCTTCGGCCTGTCCTACCAGATCGAGGTCTCCACCATGCCCGAGGACCATATCGGCGAGGTTTCTGACTGGGATTTCGCCACCGAGACCTTGAAGAAGGCCATTGAGGCCATGGGCAAGACCTATGTCATCAATGAGGGCGACGGCGCCTTCTACGGCCCCAAGCTGGACTTCCATCTGGCCGACTCCCTGGGCCGCACCTGGCAGTGCGGCACCATCCAGCTGGATATGCAGATGCCCGAACGGTTTGAGCTGGAGTATGTGGGCGAAGACGGCCAGAAGCACCGCCCCGTCATGATCCACCGGGTGGTGCTTGGCTCCATCGAGCGGTTCATCGGCGTCATCACCGAGCACTTTGCCGGCGCCTTCCCCGCCTGGCTGAACCCCGTACAGGTAAAACTCCTCACCGTCACCGACCGGGTGGACAACTACGCCAAAGACATCTCCGCCAGGCTAGACGCCATGGGCTTCCGTGTGGAGATCGACGACCGCAACGAAAAAATCGGCAAAAAGATCCGGGAAGCCACCATAGAAAAGGTACCCTATATGCTGGTTCTGGGCGACCGGGACATGGAGAACGACACCGTCTCTGTCCGTCACCGCTCCGGTGAGGACCTGGGCGCCATGAGCCTGGACCAGTTCGCCGCCATGCTGAAAAACGAAGTGGACAGCATGGAAATCAAGTAATTCAAAACAAAGCAACCGGGGCCACGCTGAACCCACAGCGTGGCCCCGGTTATTTACGATCATCGCTCCAAATCCTCTTAATTGCTGGCTGTACGCCAAACCTTGACCTGCGTAGAGCGTGGGGGGCGGTTCCAGAAACCATCCCATCTCCGCAGCGGCGGGGTGCGTTTGGATGGGGGTGCGTGGGAAGCCTATGGGTGCGTGGACATGGGGGGCTATTCTTTGCAGTGCCAAAGAATGGTACCTCACACTCCCCAGCCGTTTCACGGCACTAACTCCCGCTAAACTCGCTTCGCTCATCAAGCGGGAGCAAGCATGAAAGCCCCAAGGTCAAGACCAAGTGCGTTAGAAGCGGCTCGTGCCGTCTTTACGCTTCCATGGTCCCACTTTCCCCGCACCCGTGCGTCCGTTAGAGGAACACTAAAGAAATCACGTTGAAATTGACCCGCCTCGACCTACATAGCTTGAAGTGTGGTTCATCCCACCAGAAACCCCCCCACCCCGTAGGGGCGAGGTGCGTTTGGATGGTGGGTGTACGCCAATCCTTCAACTGCGTGGTTGTGAGGGACCATTCTTTGACGGGCCAAAGAATGGCCCCTCACACTCCCCAAGAAAGCCCCAAGGTCAAGACCAAGTGCGTTAGAATCGGCTTAAAACGTCTTTACGCCCCCACGGTCCCACTTGCCCCGCACCCGTGCGTCCGTTGGTGGAACACTGAAGAGATGCCGTTGGAGTAGACCCGCCTCTGCCTACACAGCTTGAGGGGCGGTTCCTCTCATCAGAAAACCATCCCACCCCCGTAGGGGCGGATGTCCTCACCCGCACGGCCCACTTCTTCCCGAAAACCACCCCCCAGGCGGCGTGGATACCAACGGACGTGGTACAGTATTCCACCCACTCAACGGCAGTGGCGCAAAAGGGACCACGGGTCGCTCAAACCCAGGCCGCCGAAAACAGAAGGATAGCCCAAAGCCTTTCACCCAAGGGACACCCAAGCAGGGTTGGGGTTGTGTTCGGTTGTACCGCACCACCCCAAGATTTCCACTGGTCCACCTTTTCTTTTTCGGAGTCCAGAACCACTTTTTCTTTTGCGCTGCAAAAGAAAAAGTGGTTTTGGCCCCCGCCGGGCAGGCAAAAAACCAACTGCAAGATAAAAACATCCCGCTTTCCCGCAAATGAAAAAGCGGTTTTCCTCACAAGGGCCACGCCCCACCCATAAGGCGACCCAGCCGGGCAACATCCGCCCACCCCTCCCGAAAACCACCACCCAGGCGGCGTAAATACCAACGAACAAGGAGCGGTATTCCACCCACTCAACGGCAGTGGCGCAAAAGGTCCCACGAGTCGTTCAAACGCAGGCCGCTGAAAACAGAAGGACACCCCAAAGCCTTTCACTCAAGGGATACCCAAGCAGGGTTGGGGCTTTGTGCGGTTGTACCGCAGCCCGTAATCATTTCCACTGGTCTACCTTTTCTTTTTCGGAGTCCAGAACCGCTTTTTCTTTTGCAAGCAAAAGAAAAAGTGGTTTTGGCCCCCAGCCGGGCAGGCAAATGAAAAAGTGGTTTTCCTCACAAGGGCCACGCCCCACCCCATAAGGCAGCCCAGCCGCCAAGGACTGGGCTATGGTCCCGGCTGGACAAGCGGAAAACAATCCCCTGCCGGGCAGGCCCCACCTCAGACACAAAGCCACTCCACCACATCCCACCCAAATGGCCCCAACCCGCATAACAAAGGGGGCGGACCCACGTCCGCCCCCTTCTCTCATTCTTCGTCCTTTGGTCTCTCCTCCGGCCCTTCCGCAACCGGCCCGGCATCCTGAAGCGCCTCTGCCCGCTCCACCGCCGCCTCCGGCTCCCCGGCGGCTTTGCCGCCGTTAGAGAAGGTGGAGGCATAGGCCTCCCCCACCGCAGCGGGGTCCCGGCCCTCGATGATGGCCACCATCTCGCCGCCGGTAATGGTCTCCTTGGCCAGCAGATAAGCGGCCACCTTGTCCATATCCTCCCGGTTCTCCCGGATGAGCTTTACCGCCTCGGCATAACACACATCCAAAATGGCCTTCACCGCCCGGTCCATCACGGCGGCGGTATCCTGAGCGCAGTCCAAACCGTAGCCCCCGTCCAGATACTGGCTGCGGACAGAGCCAAGGGCCATCATGCCAAACTCCTCGCTCATGCCAAACATGGCAACCATGTTCCGGGCGATGTTGGTGGCCTCCTGAATGTCCTGAGAAGCCCCGTTGGTCATGGTGTTCATCACCACCTCCTCGGCGGCCCGTCCGCCCATGGAGACGGTGATTTTGGCCATCAGCTCCTCCTTTGTCCGCAGGTTGGTCTTGTCCTCCTCGGGCATCAGGAGGGTATAGCCCAGACTCCCCTCGGTATGGGGCACAATGGTGATCTTCTGCACCGGCTCGGCGTTCTTCTGCTTATAGGCCACCATGGCGTGGCCCACCTCGTGATAGGCCACCAGCTTCTTCTCAAACTCGGTGAGAACGGAATTTTTCTTCTCGCTGCCCGCAATAACGAACTCAAAGGAGGCCAGCAGGTCCTCCTGGGTCACCAGCTTCCGCCCTTTCCGCACCGCCCGAAGAGCGGCCTCGTTCACCAGATTGGCAAGGTCAGAACCCACGGTGCCCGCCGTAGCCAAAGCGATTTTGTTCAGGTCCACGTCCTCGGCCAGACGGATGTTCCTCGTGTGGACCTGTAGCGTGGCAAGCCGCCCCGCCAGATTGGGCCGGTCAATGGTGATGCGCCGGTCAAACCGCCCCGGCCGCAGAAGGGCCTTGTCCAGCACCTCGGGCCGGTTGGTGGCGGCCAGAACAATGACTCCCTTGGTGGGGTCAAACCCGTCCAGCTCGGCCAGCAGCTGGTTCAGGGTCTGCTCCCGCTCGTCGTTGCCCCCCATGCGGTTGTCCCGGCTCTTGCCGATGGTGTCGATCTCGTCAATAAAGATAATGCAGGGAGCCAGCTTGTTGGCCTCTTTGAAGAGGTCCCGGACCCGGCTGGCGCCCACGCCCACAAACATCTCCACAAAGTCAGAGCCGGAGATGGAGAAAAAGGGCACATTGGCCTCTCCCGCCACCGCCTTGGCCAGCAAAGTCTTACCGGTACCCGGCGGCCCCACCAGCAGTACCCCCTTGGGCAGTTTGGCGCCGATCTCGGTGTACTTCTGAGGGTTGTGAAGGATGTCAATGATCTCCTGAAGGCTCTCCTTGGCCTCGTCCTGCCCGGCCACGTCCCGGAAGGTGACCCCGGTCTCCTTCTCCACATAGACCTTGGCATTGGCCTTGCCCACGCCGCCGATACCGCCCATCCCCCCCATCTTGGAGGAGAGGGAGCGAAACAGCAGATACATCAGCCCCACCATCAAAAGCATGGGCAGCAGCGTCCAGAAAAGGGAGGAGAAAACAGAGGGATTCTCCACACTGTAATGGGTAACTCCGTTCTCCTCCAGCAGCGTCACCAGCGTGATATCCCCCGACAGGGGCACACAGTAGTAGGGTGCGTCGGCATTCTGACTGCGCTCCAGTGCGGCCACGCTGGCCTGTGCCGACCCCAGCGCCGCCTGATAGGCCTCCCGCCGGACCACATCGTCAATGGGAGGCGGCGTGGAGGACCGAAGCTCCTCCAAAACCTTCCGTGCCTCCTCCAGTTCCTCCATGGGGTCCACCAGCGGCCCGGTGACCGGACCCTCCGGCGTGGCATAGTTCCCCTCGCTGTCCAGCTTGGGATAAATGAGATACTTTTCCGAGGTCATCACCACCCGGGCGATTTTCCCCTCGGTGACCATCTGGCGGAAGGTGCCGTATTCGATTTTCTCTCCGGCAGCGGCGCCCCCCATCAGGTTGAACATGACCAGAAAAGCCATCACCAGCCACATGAGAGACAGCAGCAGCATGGTCCCCCGCTTCCCCGGCCCGCCGGGCATGGGGGTGGGCGGCTTTTTGTTGTTGGGCGTATTCGGTCTATTCGGTCCGGGAGTGGGCATTCCAAACGTCCCCTTTGTATGTGAAATAATGAGAAAATAATGCGTATAGAAAGGATACAGTGTGTATGATACCATACCGCCCCAAAAAATACAAGAAAAGGGCCCGTAAACTTTCTGTGAATATCCGTCAGAATTCCTCTTGACATTCGGAAAGGAAGGGACTATACTACGGATAACAATTTCATCTGAAACCGATGACAAAGAGAAGTACCCCTGTTCTTACGCTTGCAGAGAGCCGCCGGCGGTGTGAGTGCGGCAGCCTGAGGCAGAGGGAATGGCCTTTGGAGGGCGGTCCGAAACGCAAGGAGTAGGAACCGACGGATTTTCCCCGCCGTAACAGGGGAGGCGTATGGTGGTACGCAGCTCACAAGGTGGCGCACGGGGTTTTGACAGGCCTCCGTCCTTTTGGGACGGGGGCCTTTTTGCATCCCGAGGCCGGAGAGGAGGTGTTCCATGGAGAACGACGGCTGGTGGCTCCAACAGAAGCAAACATCCCATAAACCCATCCAAAACAAGGAGGAAAACACAATGAAACAAGTTATTTTGACCGGGGACCGACCCACCGGGCGGCTCCATGTGGGACACTACGCCAGCTCTTTGCAGCTGCGGGCAAACCTTCAGGATTCCGGGCAGTTTGACGAGATCTATATCATGGTGGCCGACGCCCAGGCCCTCACCGACAACGCCGAGCACCCCGAGAAGGTGCGCAGCAGTGTGATAGAGGTGGCTTTGGACAATCTGGCCTGCGGGCTGGACCCGGACCGCTCCACCCTCTTCGTGCAGTCCATGGTGCCCCAGCTCACCGAGCTGACCTTCTATTACATGGATCTGGTCACCGTCTCCCGGCTCCGGCGCAACCCCACGGTGAAGGCGGAGATCCAAATGCGAAACTTCGAGGCCAGCATCCCTGTGGGCTTCTTCTGCTACCCCATCAGTCAGGCCGCCGACATCACCGCCTTCCGGGCCACCACCGTCCCCGTGGGGGAGGACCAATCCCCCATGGTGGAGCAGTGCCGGGAGATCGTCCACAAGTTCAATACTGTCTATGGGGAGACATTGACCATGCCGGAGGCGGTCCTGCCCGAAAACACCGCCTGCCGCCGTCTGCCCGGCATCGACGGCAAGGCTAAAATGAGCAAATCTCTGAACAACTGCATCTATCTTTCCGACACGCCGGAGGCGGTCCATGAAAAGGTCATGGGGATGTTTACCGACCCCGGCCACCTGAAAGCCAGTGACCCCGGAACCGTGGAGGACAATCCGGTGTTTCTCTATCTGGATGCCTTCTGCACCCCCGATGCCTTCCCCGCTTTTCTGCCGGAATACCAGTGTCTGGACGAGCTGAAGGACCATTACCGCCGGGGCGGTCTGGGGGATGTGCAGGTAAAACGGTTTCTGGAGCAGGTCCTTCAGGCCCGCCTCTCCCCCATCCGTCAGCGGCGAAAGTACTGGGAGGACCGTCTGCCCGAGGTCTACGACATCCTCCGCCTTGGAAGCGAAAAGGCCCGGGCCACCGCCGCCGCCACCTTAAACGACGTCCGGGAGGCCATGAAGCTGAACTACTTTGGATAATTCCCCCACTGCCTTTACGGCAAAAAGGGAGACGCCGCTGTCACGGCGCCTCCCTTTTTTCAATAGACGTATTTCACCTGATAATTGCCCGGCTCCCTCACAAACTCCCGCACCTCTTCCGACGGCTCTCCGGACAAAAAGGTGGGGTCCAGCAAGGTCCAGCCCCCCTCCTTCAAAGGGATATCCGCCACTGTGCCCCCGTCCTCGCTCCACACCTCCACCCAGGCGTGGTAGCTCCCGCCGGCGTCCCCCATGACCAGCTTACAGGGGATGCCCCGGCTGCGGGCCATGGCGCAGAGAAGGGTGGCATAGTCCACACAGATGCCCTCTCCCCGCTCCAGCACCTCGTCCACATGGGGCACATACCCCCTCTCCACCGTCTCCGCCTGAGTCTCGTCATAGGTAAGACTGCCCGCCACATGATCAAACAAAATGCCGATGACCTCCCCGTCACTTTGCGCCTCCTCCGTCAGCTCCTCCGCCAAGGCGGCGGCCCCGGTGCCCTCGTAACGGACAAACTGGGTGGAGGCTAGAAACGGAGCCTTCGGGTCAGCCAGGGCCAGAGCGTATTCCAGCGTATAGACCGGCGTATAGCGGCCGTTCTCCTTCTGGGTCAGCACCCGCAGGGTGTAATCGCCCTCCCCGTCGGTAAGGGAGTAGGTCTCCCAGCTGCCGTCATTGGCAAGGTCGTAATTATAGTCCCGTCCCCCCGCCCGGGTGACTTGGACCTTCACCCGTTTCTCCTCCCCGCCGGTGTAGCGAAAGGAGACCACTCCTTCCGCCAGACGGGCAGGGTCCAACTGGGCCTGACTGTTTCCATAGGGGTCCGGGGTGGGGGACACCTTCCCGGGGCGGAGGAGGAAGAAGGCGGCCAGCAGCAGCAAAAGGGCCAGAACAGACAGTACCCCCAGCCGATTTCTCCTTCTCATACCCTCCCCCCTTTCACTTTGGTGCTATCATTCTACCACGGTCCGGCCCCGGTTGCAAGGCCGCAAAAAGGCCCGGCATATGTTCCGCCGGACCTTTTTTCAAAGAAAGCCTTCCCCGGTCAGCAGCTCCAGCACTCGGGTCTCCCGCTCCAGCATTCGCTGATCCTTGGGGCCGTGGGGGTGGGTGCGGTTGACGGTGATGGCGGTCTGGGGCAATGCCCAGAGGAAGGTGAAGCCCTCTTCCGCCTCATAGTCGTCCAGGTCCTGAGCCTCAGGGGTTTCCTCCGCCTGACAGATGTAGTAATAGTTGTCCTGGATGAACATCTCCCCCGCCCGGACCCAGCTTTTCTGGGCCCGGTGGACCAGGCCGTATTCCCGGATGGTATCGAGCCTAACCACAAGGCCCGACTCCTCCCGCACCTCCCGGATGAGGGCAGTCACCGGGTCCTCCCCGGCCTCGATGCCGCCGCCGGGGAACTTGTAATAGTCGTATTTCTGGCTGTACACCAGGGCCACTTTTCCCTCCCGGATGAGGATGCCCCGGGCGGAGGGCCGCACAAAGGCCGGAGCGGTGGGGTCAAAGTCAGGGGTCACCATTTCAAACAGGGTCCGCACGGGGTCACCCTCCCGTTTCAGTACTGGGGGAGCAGTCCGCTCTCCCCGGCGAGCCGTACATTCCCATCTTCCACTTCCAGGTCTGTGATAATCATGTGAGCATCCCTGCGGACGGCAAGGTCGGCCTCCCCCGGGTCCATCCAGGCCTGTTTCCCGTCGTACTCAAAAATCATCCAGCCCGCCGCGATGCCGGCCTCCTCCGCATTGATAGCGTCATATTCCGTCACGTCCAACAGGGAGAAGAAGTCGGAAAAGGACATGGCATCCGGTATGGAGGGAAACAGGGTCCCCGCCGTTGTCAGCAGCCCGGAACACCGCAGCTCCTCCCCCCGGGCGGCCATGACGGGGAGGTAGTCATCTCCCTGAGTGCCGAAAAACACATAGGCCAAGTCCCCCTCCGGCTCCCCAAAACAGATGGCGGCGGCGTCCGGATAGCCGTCGGGGCGGGTGAAAATCCGGCCATCGGGGTGTTCCTCCTGCAAGGCGGTCAGGGTCTTGCCGATGTCGGAAAAGGCCTCCGGTACGAGGGCGGGGTCGGCCTGCTGCGGGAAGGTCGTGGTCAGGGTTAGGAGAAGGGCAAGGATGGTTAGGATCTGTTCCATAGGGGCCTCCTGTAATGTAGAAATATGAAGGGCGGACCGCCCAAGGGGGCGGTCCGCGCATTCCTTTCGGGGCCGTTTTATCAGTACATCCCCATGTCGGGATTGGCAGGGGCCGGAGGCTTCGTCGTCGCAATGTCCGCTGAACTCCGCTTCCGCCTTTGGCGAAAGCTCCGTCCGCTCCCTTGCTCCTCCTCTCCCCACAAAATCTTCGATTTTGCGGGGACCCCTTTGATAAGCCCTCGCCTCCTGTTGAGGATGTCTGCTTCGTTTTCTCTCAGTACATCCCCATGTCGGGGTTGGGGGCAGCGGCAGGGGCCGGAGGCTCGGGCTTGTCGGCCACCAGAGCCTCGGTGGTCAGCAGGACGCTGGCGATGGAGGCCGCATTCTCCAAGGCGGTGCGGGTCACCTTGGTGGGGTCCACAATGCCCTCTTTCACCATATCCACATAGGTCTCGTTGTAAGCATCAAAGCCGGTGCCGCTCTTGCCGGAGCGGACCTTCTCCAGCACCACGCTGCCGTCCAGACCGGCGTTCATGGCGATCTGGCGGACAGGCTCGGCCAGAGCGGCGGCAATGATCTGCACGCCGGTCTTCTCATCGCCCTCCACATTCTTCAGGAGCTTCTCCACGGCGGGGATGGCGTTGACGTAGGCGGTGCCGCCGCCGGCCACGATGCCCTCCTCCACGGCGGCCCGGGTGGCGTTGAGGGCGTCCTCGATGCGGAGCTTCTTCTCCTTCATCTCGGTCTCGGTGGCGGCGCCCACACGGACCACGGCCACGCCGCCGGCCAGCTTGGCCAGCCGCTCCTGCAGCTTCTCCCGGTCGTAGTCGGAGGTGGTGACCTCCACCTGGCTCTTGATTTGGGCCACACGGTTCTTGATGTCGGCGGCCTTGCCGGCGCCGCCCACGATGATGGTGTTCTCCTTGTTGACCTTCACCTGCTTGGCCTTACCCAGCATATCGATGGTGGTCTCCTTCAGGTCAAGACCCACCTCCTCGCTGATGACGGTGCCGCCGGTGAGGATAGCGATATCCTGCAGCATCTCCTTCCGCCGGTCGCCGTAGCCGGGGGCTTTGACACAGCAGACGTTCAGGGTACCCCGCAGCCGGTTGACGATCAGGGTGTTCAGGGCCTCGCCCTCCACATCCTCGGCGATGATGAACAGCTTCTTGCCGGTCTGGACCACCTGCTCCAGCAGGGGCAGCAGGTCCTGAATGGCGGAGATCTTCTTGTCGGTGATGAGGATGATAGGCTCATCCAGCACCGCCTCCATCTTCTCCATGTCGGTGGCCATATAGGGGGTCACATAGCCACGGTCAAACTGCATTCCCTCTACCACTTCGGAGTAGGTCTCGGCGGTCTTGGACTCCTCCACGGTGATAACGCCGTCGGCGCCCACCTTCTCCATGGCCTCGGCGATGAGCTTGCCGATGGTCTCGTCTCCGGAGGAGATGGCGCCAACACGGGCGATGTCCTCGGTGCCCTTCACCTTCTTGGAGTTCTTCTTGATCTCCTCAATGGCGGCATCGGCGGCGGCCTTGATGCCCTTCTTCATAACCATGGGATTGGCCCCGGCGGCCAGGTTGCGAAGGCCCTCCCGGACGATGGCCTGGGTCAAAAGGGTGGCGGTGGTGGTACCGTCGCCGGCCACATCGTTGGTCTTGGTGGCCACTTCCTTCACCAGCTGAGCGCCCATGTTCTCCATGGGGTCGGCCAGCTCGATCTCCTTGGCGATGGTCACGCCGTCGTTGGTGATAAGGGGAGAGCCATACTTCTTATCCAGCACCACATTGCGGCCCTTGGGACCCATGGTGATCTTCACAGTGTCGGCCAGCTGGTCCACGCCCCGCTGCAGGGCCTTCCGGGCCTCCTCGCCGTAAGCAATGAGTTTAGACATACAGATTACCTCCGATTATGATTGATGATGTCCCGAAAAGGGACCGTATGGGATAGGTTCGCAGGCGGCGCATATGCCGCCCCCACGAGAACTGTCACGCCGCAGGTCAGGGAATGAAAAATCTAAGCCGTCCGATTCCGCAAAACCGCTCTGGGGCTTTGTCCCCGCTGCGGTCCTGCTCCGCTCCCGCCTTAGCGCTTTTCCAGCCCGCCCATCTGCGCTTCTTACTCCACGATGGCCAGAATGTCGCCCTGCCGAACGATGGTGTACTCTTCCCCGTCCGTCCCATGAAATCTCTGATTTCATGGGAACCCTGCGGATTTAAAATGCTCGGTCGGAATCAATCCTCCCTGCGCAATTCTCCGCCGCCTTCTGCGGCTGCGAATTTACGGTGCTTATCGCACCGCCCCATCTGCGATGGGGCCCAAGGTGGACGGTTCCGCTTTCGATCTGTTTTACTCCACGATGGCCAGAATGTCGCCCTGCCGAACGATGGTGTACTCTTCCCCGTCCACCTTGACTTCGGTGCCGGAGTACTTGCTGGTGATGACCTTCTGGCCCTTCTTCACAGTCATCTTGACCTCCTTGCCGTCCACCAGCCCGCCGGGACCCACCTCAATGATCTCGGCGATCTCGGGCTTCTCCTTAGCGCTGCCGGTGAGGATCAGGCCGGACTTGGTCTTCTCCTCGGCCTCCATCATCTTGATGATGACACGGTCTCCCAAAGGCTTCAGCTTCATGTGTCGGTTCCTCCTTATATAGAATATTTTGAACTAACAGTTTTAGGCTGTCACGCTCCGAAACGGGCTGCTCCCAAAAGCTCTAAGCCGTCCGGCTTCACAAAACACCCACCGGGGGGTTCACCCCTGCCGGCCGTTTCGCCCTGCTCCCGTCTTGGCCCTTTTACAGCCCGCTTCTCTGCGTTTTTAGCACTCATTTCTTGTGAGTGCTAACCACAACTATGATAATACCGCTACCCGGGGAAAAAATCAACCCCCTTTTTTGAAAAAGAGGGTCGATTTTCCAAATGTTTAATTTCTGTTCACAAACTGGGGGCGGGCGTCCTGGCCCCGTACCCAACGCCCTGTGGATAAAAGAAGCTGATTTTCCGCTCCGACCGGCGGACGGTGAACCCATGGCCCCGAAGGCTCTCCCCGTCCACCACCGCCACCAGCTCCTCCTCCGAGGAAAAGGTGACCTCCTCCCCATGATAGGACCGCACCAGCGAAGGCGGGCACTCCCGGTACTTCCCTGTGGCGTATTTCCCCACATACTTGGCAAACTGCGGCCCGGTCAACCGGCCGATGAGAAGCATATCCAGCACCCCGTCATCGGGCATGGCCTCGGGCACAGGGTAAAATCCCCCGCCGTAATACCGGCCGTTGCAGACGCAGAGAATGGTGGTCGGCCCCTCATAATGGATCGGCCCCATATCCACCCGCATGGGCTGGGTCAGCCCCTTGCCCACCTGATTTGCCAGCGAGAGCACATAGGCCCCCGTCCCGCTGACCCCCGGCAGCCGCTTGAACCGACCCACATCGTCAGCCACCCGGGCATCAATGCCGGCGCAGACCGTATTGATGCCCAAAAGTCCGTTGCAGTCCATCAGGTCAAATTCCGCCTGGGGCCCTTCCCGAAGCGCCGCCAGGTCGATAAATTTCCTTCGCCCCTCCGGACCGAAAATACGCAGAAAATCATTCCCCGTGCCCACGGGCACGTTGGTAACGGCGGCGGTGGGACAGCCTGCGGCGGCGTTCACCACCTCATTCAGCGTCCCGTCCCCTCCGCAGGCGTACAGCCGTACCGGCTCTCCGCCCTCTATGGCCTCCATCGCCAGACGGTGGGCGTCCCCCGCAGCCTGAGTGGCATAGACCTCATAGCCCCCCTGCGGGTAGACCTCCCGAATGCGGGAAAGGAGCTTTTGCACACTGTCCCGTTTCCCTGCCATGGGATTGACGATAAAAACGTGTCTCATTGGAATAGATCCACCCTTTGCTCCGGCCGGGCCAGCCGGGCCGCCAGAGCGGCGGCTTCGGCCCGGGTCACGGCAGAATCGGGCCGGAAGGACAACTCCTCGTCCACCCCGGTCAAGATCCCTTTGGAATAAAGCCCATATACCGCATCGGCCCCCGGCTCCCCCGGCTTCACATCCCGCACGGCGGCAATGACCCGTACCAGACTGTTGCGGCTTCTCAGGCTCCGGGCCAGCTCGGTGGAGGCAAAGACCTGGGCCAGCTCCCGCCGGGTGATCTGCCGGCCATAGTCCTCAAACTGCCCTTCGCTCAGGATTCCGCTGGCCAGACAATAGTTTACCGCCTCGCTGTACCACGGCTCCGAGCGGTGGGTAGTGGTGTGAAAATCATCCCCCAGATAACGGCTGTCCATATTGGCCGCCATCTGCAGCGCCTCTGCCACGGTGACCTCCCGGTCCGGCTCAAACAGGTTCTCCCCGGTCCCCGCCATGATCCCCGTATTATAGGCGATGTCCACCCACAGGGAATACCAGTCCCTTCCCTTCACGTCCCGGAAGGAAGGCCGGCGGCCCCGGGTCAGCGGGAACTGACTCCCTCCAACCCCCATCCGGGTCAGCATACCCGGCAGCTGAAAAAGAGGCACCACCGTCTTGCCCCCTCCCTCCGCCGTCAGCACCAGCGCATCCAGTCCGCCGCTGGTGCCAAGCTCCGCCCCGGCATAGGTCAGGGGATAGACCTCCTGGGTCCTCTTGCCCTCCTCGTTCTGAAAGGGCAAAATGCTCACCACGCCCCAGCCCTCGCCCCGCTGGGCAATGTATAGGCCGTAACCGATGGGCATCAGGGTATCGTACTCCGGCTGGATCAGGTACCTTCCGTCAGGCCGGATCACCCCCAGACGGCCATCCAGATTCACCGCCGCCATCCCCAGGGAGAAGGAGACCACCGACCGGTACTGAAGGGGGATGACGATCTCTCCGCTGCCGTTAGCAAAGCCCCATTTCCCCTCCTCCTCTGCCTGGGCAAGCCCTTCGCTGTACCCGTGGACCGTGTAGGCATGGGCAGAAGGGCCGGCGGCGAGAAGGCAAAGGGTCAGAAGGACCGCCGTCAGCCGCTTTTTTCTCCTCATCGGCTTCTCCCCTCCCCTTCCAGGTACTGGAACAGGTCGCATTTCAGCGGCCCGTTATACAGCTTCCGCTTTTTGTCCGCCCGCTTACCGAAGGTCCGCTCAAACTCGGTATGGGAGGACAACAGATACAGGCTCCACCCGGCAGGCGCCTTCCGCCATGCCTTTCCAAAGGCGGCATACAGTCCCTCCGCCTCCCGCTTTTCCATAATGCGCTCTCCATAGGGGGGATTGGTCACCACCCGCCCCGCCGGCTCCGAAGGGGCAAACCGGGTGGCGTCGGCCACGCGGAAGGACACCAGATCCTCCACCCCCGCCTTCTCCGCATTCTCCCTGGCCAGCGCCACCGCCTGGGGGTCGATGTCACTGCCCTCGATATCATAATCCCCGTCATACTCCAGGTCCATGGCCCGGTCCCCCTCCTCCATCCAGAGTGAGGAGGGAAGCCACGCCCATCTCTGGGCGGCAAAGCTCCGCTCCAGCCCGGGCGCCCGGTTCTTGGCGATAAGGGCGGCCTCGATGGGGATGGTGCCCGAGCCGCAGAAGGGGTCCCGGAAGGCCCCCTTTCCCCGGTAGCGGGAGAGGAGGACCATCCCGGCGGCGATGGTCTCCCGCAGCGGGGCCACCACACTCATGGCCCGGTATCCCCGCTTGTGAAGGCTTGGTCCCGAAGCGTCCAGATAAAGCTCTGCCATATCATCCATAATGAACAGCCGGATGGCATACTCCGCCCCGGTCTCAGGCAGATGCTCCAGCCCATAGGCTCGCCCCAGACGGTCTCCCACAGCGGCCTTCACCACCGCCCCGCACCGCTGCTGAGAGGTAAGGCGGGAATCCACGCTCCTGCACCGGATGGGAAACGCCCCTTCCCGGGGAATAAATTCCTCCCAGGGCAGCCCGCAGGTCCCGTCATACAGCGCATCAAAGTCAGGGGCGGGAAACCGGCCCAGCCGGAGCATCACCCGCTCCCCCGTCCGCAGACACAGATTGGCCCGGACCAGGCTCTCGGGCGTGTAGTCCCACAGCACCCGGCCGTTTTCCGCCCGGACATTCCGAGCGTCCAGCCGCTTCAGTTCCTCGGCGCAGACCCCCTCCAGCCCAAACAGGGTGGGGGCCACCAGAGTAAGCTGTTCCATCCTCTCACCTCCAAAGTCAGATCCCGTCTGTTTTTCGGGAAAATGTTCTATCGTATTAAGAATTATTATACCGTAATAGCACCCGTTTTGCAAATCTTTTTCCCTCCGCCGCCCTTTGCCGCCTATCCCCCGCAGGACCATGTGTTTCTTTGTTACAGGTTTGACAATTATTTGACAATATTGACAGAATAGTGTATAATAAGAATGTACCCAGGTACAAATACATTTGAAAGGAGCTGATGACCATGCCCTGGCTGCCCAGTGTGATCTGGCTTGTCCTGTTGGTAGCCTTCGCCGTGGCGGAAGCGCTGACGGTGGGGCTGGTATCGGTATGGTTTGCGGCAGGTGCCCTTGCGGCGCTGCTGTCCACCTTCTTCACCGCCAACATCTGGTGGCAGATCACCATTTTTCTGGCGGTCTCCCTCCTGTCCATGGCTGTGATACGGCCCTTGGCCCGGAAGTATGTTCTGCCCCAGGTAGTCCCCACCAACGCCGACCGTGTCATCGGACGGGATGCCGTGGTCACCGAGGCCATTGACAACCTGACCGGCAGCGGCGCCGTGGTGGTTTCCGGCGTGGCCTGGACCGCCCGGTCGGAGGACGGCCACCCCATTCCGGAGGGCACGGCCGTTGTGGTCAAGCGCATCGAAGGGGTCAAGCTGTTTGTCACGGCAAAGCCCTGAACCCGTTCCTATACACCCGATTTTTTCAAAATGAAAGGAGTTTTCACCATGCCTCTGTACGGAAAAATCATCCTGGCCCTTCTGGGCGTGCTGATCATCGCCGCCCTGGCCCTCAACTTCAAGATCGTCCAACAGTCCAAAGCCTACGTCATCACCCGCCTGGGTTCCTTCCACACCATCTGGGCCCAGGGTCCCCACTTCAAGATCCCCTTCATCGACCGCATTGTCAAGGTGGTGTCCCTGAAGGAGCAGGTGGTGGACTTCGCTCCCCAGCCCGTTATCACCAAGGATAATGTCACCATGCAGATCGATACGGTGATCTATTTCACCATCACCGACCCCAAGCTCTATACCTACGGTGTGGAACACCCCATGTCCGCCATTGAGAACCTGACCGCCACCACCTTGCGGAACATCATCGGCGATCTGGAGCTGGACCAGACCCTCACCAGCCGGGACATCATCAACTCCAAGATGCGCTCCCTTCTGGACGAGGCCACCGATCCCTGGGGCATCAAGGTCAACCGGGTGGAGCTGAAAAACATCATGCCTCCCCGGGACATTCAGGAGTCCATGGAAAAGCAGATGCGGGCCGAGCGGGAGCGCCGGGAGGCCATCCTTCAGGCCGAGGGTACCAAGCAGTCCCAGATTTTGGTGGCCGAAGGTGAGAAGCAGTCCGCCATCCTGAAGGCCGAAGCCGCCAAGGAGGCCGCCATCAAGCGGGCCGAAGGCGAGGCCGAGGCCATCCTCAAGGTCCAGCAGGCCACCGCCGAAGCCCTGAAGCTGCTGAACCAGGCCGCCCCCACCGACCAGGTGGTAAAGCTGAAGGCTCTGGAGGCCTTCGCCAAGGCCGCCGACGGCAAGGCCACCAAGCTCATCATCCCCAGCGAGATCCAGGGCCTGGCCGGCCTGGCCGCCAGCGCCATGGAGATCCTTGACGCCAAGAAGGACGAAGAAAAGAAGTGACCCCACCCCATTACAAGGCCCCGCCTGACAAAATCAGGCGGGGCCTTTGTTGCAGTTTCCCCTTTACCCAGAAGCCACCCGGCGGCCCACCGGTACGCAAGTGGGAAAAAAACGGCCTTTCCCACCCTCAGCCGCTATACGGCACCGACTCCCACCAACCCCGCTTCGCTCACCAAGCAGGAGCAAGCAAAATCTCAGGTCAAGACCAAGCGCTTTCACACCGGCTTATCCCCTCTTTACGCTCCCACGGTCCCTCTTGCCCCGCACCCGTGCGTACGTTGGTGGAACACAAAAGAAATCACGTTGAAATTGACCCGCCTCTGTCTACACAGCTTGAGGGGCAGTTCCTCTCATCAAAAACCATTCTATCCCGTAGGGCAGATGTCCTCACCCGCCCGGCTTGCTTCTCTCCCGAAAACCACCCACCCAGGCGGCGTGGATACCAACGGACGTGGTACGGTATTCCACCCACTCAACGGCAGTGGCGCAAAAGGGACCACAGGTCGCTCAAACGCAGGCCGCCGAAAACAGAAGGATAGCCCAAAGGGTTTTACCCAAGAGATAACCAAGCAGGGTTGGGGTTGTGTTCGGTTGTACCGCACCACCCCAAGATTTCCACTGGTCTCCCTTTTCTTTTTCGGAGTCCAGAACCGCTTTTTCTTTTGCAGGCAAAAGAAAAAGTGGTTTTGGCCCCCGCCGGGCAGGCAAAAAAGTGATTTTCCCCGCAAAGGGTACGCCCCATCCGTACAGCTGGGCAACATCCACCCCTATAGGGCGGGATGGTCTCTTGTGCAGCCGGGCAACATCCGCCACCCCTTCCGAAAACCACCCACCCAGGCGGCGCGGATACCAACGAACAGGTAACGGTATTCCACCCACTCAACGGCAGTGGCGCAAAAGGGACCACGAGTCGCTCAAACGCAGGCCGCCGGAAACAGGAAGGACACCCCAAAGTCTTTCACCCGAGGAACAACATCTCAGCATAGGTAATCTATCCTGTTGTACTGCACCTCCCCAAGATTTCCACCGGTCTACCTTTTCTTCTTCGGAGTCCAGAACCGCTTTTTCTTTTGCAAGCAAAAGAAAAAGTGGTTTTACCCGCAAGGGGTACGCCCCATCCGTAAGGCGGCACAGCCGCCAACGGCTGGGCTGTGGCCCCTGCTGGGCAGGCAAAAACCAACGCAAAGTAAAAACATCCCGCTTTCCCACAAAAGAAAAAGCGGTTTTCCCCGCAAGGGACACGCCCCATCCGTAAGACGACCCAGCCGGGCAACATCCGCCACCCCTTCCGAAAACCACCCACCCAGGCGGCGCGGATACCAACAGACGTGGTACAGTATTCCACCCACTCAACGGCAGTGGCGCAAGAAGGACCACAGGTCGCTCAAACGCAAGCCGCCGGAAACAAGAGGGATACCCCAAAGTCCCTCACCCGAGGGATACCATAACAGCACAAATCCAACGTCCGGTTGTACCGTACCTCTCCATAATCTTCACTGGTCTACCTTTTCTTTTTCGGAGTCCAGAACCACTTTTTCTTTTGCTGGGCAAAAGAAAAAGTGGTTTTACCCGCAAGGGGTACGCCCCATCCGTAAGGCGGCAAAGCCGCCAACGGCTGGGCTGTGGCCCCAGCTGGGCAGGCAAAAAAGTGATTTTCCCCGCAAGGGCTACGCCCCCATCCGTAAGGCGGCACAGCACCCACAGGGCACCAGCTGTCTCTAAGCGGCATAGCCGCCAAGAGACAGCCTGCCGCCATCGGCCGATCCGTGGCCCCGGCCGGCAAATATACGAACATAAAAACCCATCCCCCAATTCAAAACAAGCTCCAAAACCCACTCCCACCCCCATTTCTCCTTCCCCCATCCTCTCCAAACGGGAATTCCTTTCCATCTCGAACCAAACTGGAAATTTTCATACATCCAAATGCAACAAAGTTGTACATTCCCGTACACATAGGCCCTTTTTCCCCTTAGTTGTACCCCCCTGTACAACTCACTCTCTCAAAATCTCCCCCTTTTTTGCAAAAATGCACCATTCTTTCAAAAAATCGCCCGCTTTTTTTCATTTTCCCAATTTCCAATTTTCGTACAACTCCCCCTCCCACCTGCTATACGCAGCTGCTCATAAAAAACCGCACCCCGGGAGGCCCCCCGGGGTGCGGTTAAGTAACGAATTTCGCTGATACGCTGAAATCGACCTAATTAGTCGACGACCTCGTAAGAAACGGTGATGTGAGCCCGCTTGGACATGGTCATACCGAAGACAACGGCGAAGGCCAGAATGCCCAGGTTGATGAGCAGCAGCTGCAGGCTCAGGTTGGAGGCGTTCATGTAGGTGTTGAACAGAGAGCCAGCCACGCCCAGAGCGCACAGGGCCTTCAAGGCACCGTCGCTGACATGGAACTTGCTCTTCTCCCAGGCCTCGGGCACCATCTTGGGCAGCTTGGTGGGACCCCAGGCGATGACCACGCCGGTAACGGCGGCGGTGACCTGGGTCATGTTGCTCAGGAAGGTGATGGAGATGCCGGTGAGGATGGTGAACACGCCCAGAGCCGCATACACGGTCAGGATGACGATGGGCACCTTCTTCTTGTTCAGCTTGGCAAAGGACTGGGGCAGCCAGCCATCGTCACACATCTGCATGATGGGCTTGGGAGTGGTGGCCAGCTGGTTGTTCAGCGTGGAGGCCAGAGCGCACCCGGCGCCGCCAATGACGAACAGGTAGTACAGAGGACGGTTCAGAATGACATTGGCCACCAGAGTCAGGTTCTTACCGGCGACCTCCTGAACGGGCAGCACGCCGGCGGCCACGAAGGAGATGAAGCCGTACATAACGGCCACACACAGAGTGGACACGATGATGACCACAGGAATGTCACGGGTGGGGTTCTTGGCCTCGGCGGAGAAGTTCAGGATAACGGTGGCGCCGCCTGTGGCGAAGGTCAGCAGACCGCCGGCCTGGCACAGACCCATCAGGCCTTTCGTCATGAAGTAGCCGTCGTCATTGCTGAAGTAGCCTTCCCACTGGACCTTGCCGATACCCATAACAGCGAAGATGACCAGGGAGAAGATCAGGATGATGACCAGCAGGTTCTGAACCTTGGCGAAGATGTCGACGCCGATGATGTTCAGAGCGTAGAAGATCAGGATGACAGCCAGAGCGGCCATCTTCTTGGTGCCGGCTTCCCAGGCGAACAGGTCGCCAACGTAATCGGCCAGAGAGTTACAGTACATGGCCAGCGAGAAGCAGCCGGTGAAGGTGGTGATAACGGACATACCGGCAAAGACGGGACCACCCAACATGGCCATCTGGGTGTACGCGCCGCCGCGGAGACGGACGGTACTGGCCAGGAAGATGTTGGGGATGGCACCGATACAAGTGATGGTGGCGGCGATCAGGAACGCGAGGGGCACAGACCGGCCGGTCATAGCGATGGCGGAGGGCATCAGGGACATGATACCAGCGCCAATAATCTGACCGACGGCAGAACCCATCAGGTCACCGAAGCCAAGCTTCTGTTCCAGTTGTTTTGTGGAGCTACCAGCTTCTGCCATTGGAAATTCCTCCTTTTTCTCGTGCTTTACGAAAAAATGTAAGAAGAAGACGGGCCTGTCTTCTCCTCTTTGTTGATCCCAGCTCTTGTCGCTGTCCGCAAAGCGGACGGCGCAAAAGAGCCGGCTCTTTTCATAGTTTAACAGATTGTTCACATTTGTCAATACCGTTTGACGATTTTCCCGTCTGCTTTTCCATATTCGCTAAAATCCCTCTTGCTTTTTTGTGCGTTATCACCATATCCATCTCTTTCAATACCTCCTTTATCCGGGAAGTCTTGTTTTTTGAAGCCGCATTTGATATAATGGCTTCATCTGACATTAAGAATCCTATTCCACTCAGGCCCCCGATATTACAACGGCTTCCGGGCTTGTATATGGGCTTTGATTTTTCCGAGGATCACAGCCTTTTGAGAGGAGAGACCTGTCGTGTCCAAAAAGAGTTTGTCTCATCTGCTGGAACCCAGCTTCCGGCTGTACTTTCTTTTTCTGGCCGCCTTTGTGGTAGCCGCCGTGGGGGCGGGGGAATACCTTCTGGCCGGCATTGAGGGGGTCATCGTGCTGGTCCTCTTCCTCTATTTCCGCCGGCGGACGGCGGAAGATAGGAAAGAGGTGCTGAGCTATCTGGAAAACATCACCGACCACATGGACGCAGCGGCCAAGGACACCATGGCCAACGCCCCCCTGCCCATGGTGATCTTCCGCCCCGAGAGTGAAGAGGTCATCTGGTCCAACTCCCGGTTCCTTCAAATCACGGGAGAGCGGGACCATATGTTCGACCTGAAGATCAGCGATGCCGTCCCCGGCTTCGACCCCCGGTGGCTGATGGAGGGAAAAAGCCAGTGCCCCAGCGAGGTCACGGTGGGGGAACGGCGGTTCATGGTCTTCGGCCATCTGGTGCGGACCAAGGATGAAGGGGAAAGCCGCTTTCTGGCCACCACCTACTGGGTGGACGCCACCGACTTTGCCGATATCCGGGACGAGTTCTACGCCACCCGCCCGGTGGTCATGTTCCTGGTGCTGGACAGCTATGACGAGATCTTCAAGGGGGTCAACGACAATGTAAAGACCGCCATGATGTCGGACATCAACCGTCGGCTGGCCGAGTGGGCCGCCCCCACAGGGGGAATGTTCTGCCGGTATGACCGGGACCGTTATCTGCTGATTTGCGAAGAGCAGTATCTTCCCGCCCTGACCGAGAAAAAGTTCGACATCGTGGACCAGGTGCGGGAGGTGGTCAACCCCAACGGTCTGCCCGCCACCCTCTCGGTGGCCGTGGGCCGGGACGGAGACAGCTTTGCCGAACTGTACCAGTTCGCCACCCTGGCTCTGGAGATGGCCCTATCCCGGGGCGGCGACCAGGCGGTGGTGAAGAACCGGTTCAACTTTGAGTTCTTCGGCGGCCGGGCCACAGACACGGAAAAACACACCAAGGTAAAAAGCCGGGTGATGGCCAACGCTTTGAAGGGCCTCATCGCAGACGCCTCCCGGGTTTTTGTCATGGGCCATAAGTTCCCCGATCTGGACTGTATGGGGCCGGTGGCGGGTATTCTGGCCGTGGCCCGTCAGGTAGGGGTCCCCGCCCACATCATCCATGATGGGGAGGCAAGCCCCGCCGCACAGATGATCGCCGAGCTGGCGGCCCTGCCTGAATATGAAAACGCATTCCTCTCCCCCTCCGACGCCATGGTGGCCGCCGACGCCAACGCCCTTTTGGTGGTGGTGGATACCAATCGGCCCGAACAGGTATTGAGTCAGGAGTTTCTGGAATCGGTCAACAAGGTGGCGGTCATTGACCACCACCGCCGGGCGGCCAGCTACATAGAGGGGGCTGCGCTGAACTATCACGAACCTTACGCCTCCTCGGCATCGGAACTGACCACCGAGCTTTTGCAGTATCTGCTGGAACCCAACCAGCTTCTTCGGCTGGAGGCGGAGGCCCTGATGGCAGGCATTGTGCTGGACAGCAAAAACTTCACCACCCGGACGGGCAGCCGGACCTTTGACGCCGCCGCTTTCCTCCGCCGGGCGGGGGCCGACACCACCGAGGTGCGGCGTTTCTTTAAAATTGATTTGAGCAAGGCCATCTCCCGCTACGAGATCATGAAGGAAGCCCAGACCTACCGGCCCGGCATCGTTTTGGCGGCCATAGACCACCCAGTGGACCGGGTGACGGCGGCCCAGGCGGCGGATGAGCTGCTGACCATGAAGGATATCCATACCTCCTTTGTCCTCTTCCCCGATGCCGACGGGCGGATCATCCTGTCGGCGCGAAGCTCCGGAGACACCAATGTGCAGGTCATTCTGGAGGAACTGGGCGGCGGCGGCAACGCCGCCGTGGCCGGGGCACAGATCAGCGAAAAGTCTCTGGACCAGGTCTGCGGTGAACTGACGGCGGCCATTGATAAGCACTGTGAGGAGGAATGATCCCCCTCTTCCATATTCTACAATGAAAAGGAGTTTTTACCATGAAGGTTATTTTGCAGCAGGATGTGAAGGGCCAGGGCAAGAAAGGCCAGATGATCGAGGCCAGCGACGGCTACGCCCGGAACTTCCTTCTCCCCCGGAAGCTGGCGGTGCCCGCCACGGCGGAGAACATCAACACCATGCAGCAGCAGGAGAAGGCCAAACGTGCCCAGGAGGCCGCCGAGCGTGCCGCCGCTTTGGAGATGGCGGAAAAGCTGAAGGAATGCCCCGTGAAACTCACCGCCAAGGCGGGAAACGGAGGGCGGCTGTTTGGCTCGGTGACCAGCAAGGAGGTCTCTGAAGCCCTGAAGGCCCAGCATGGTATTGACATCGCCAAGACCAAGATCCTCCTCCCCGACCCCATCAAAGCCTTTGGCACCTATCAGCTCAAATGCAAGCTGGGGTATGAGGTCAGCGGCACCATCAATGTTACGGTAACCGAAGGATAATACATTTATAGTAGAGCGGGGCCGCCCCGCTGTGACCATAAACGGCCCCGGCGGCGCATGGGCCACATGATTTCGTGATTGGGAGGCAACACTGTGGATGAACTGATTTCCCGCCAGATGCCCCACTCGGTGGAGGCGGAGCAGGCGGTACTGGGCTCCATTCTGATCGACGAGCGGTGTATCCCCCAGGTGGTGGAGCATCTGCGGCCCGCCGATTTCTATCTCCGCCAGAACCGGGAGATTTTCGAGACGGTGTGCTCCATGTTCAACTACTCGGAAACCATTGACCCGGTGACCGTGCTGGACAAGATGAAGCAGACGGGCGTCTATGACGAGGCCACCTCCTACGACTACATTCGGCAGCTGATGGTGGTGACCCCCACGGCGGCCAACGTAGAGCAGTATATCGGCATCGTCAAGGACAAGGCCCTGCTGCGGCAGGTGGCCGAGACGGCGGGGACCATCACCGCTCTGGTCCAGGAGGGCACCGCCACCGCCCAGGAGGCGCTGGATGCCGCCGAGCAGAGGATCTTTGCCATCCGGCAGGGCCGAGGGGGGCAGGGGCTGGAGCATATCTCCACCATTTTGCTGGGGGTCTATGACCGGCTGAATGAACTGGCCGCCAGCGACTCTGCCGTGCCCGGCCTGTCCACCGGTATCACCGACCTGGACAACGCCATTGCGGGACTGAACAAATCCGACCTCATTCTTCTGGCCGCCCGGCCGGGTATGGGTAAAAGTTCCATGGCCCTGAATATGCTGCTGCACGCCGGCAAGTTTTCCGGTAAGAGCGTGGTCTATTTCTCTCTGGAAATGAGCCGGGAGCAGCTGGCCATGCGCCTTATCTCCAACGAATCCTTTGTGGATCTGAAAAAGCTGATCACGGGAAAGCTGAACGAGGACGACTGGGGCAAGATCGCCGCCGCCTCGGCGGCCCTGAATCAGACCAACATCCTGATCGATGACAACCCCATGCTCTCGGTGGCCGATATGAACGCCAAGTGCCGCCGGGTGGATAATCTGGGGCTGGTGGTCATAGACTACCTCCAGCTGATGACCTCCGCCGGCGGCCCCGGCCGCGGCGGGGACAACCGCCAGCAGGTGGTCAGCGATATGTCCCGTGCCCTGAAAATTATGGCGAAGGAGCTTGACGTTCCGGTCCTGTGCCTCAGCCAGCTCTCCCGGGCCAACGAAAGCCGGGCGGACAAGCGTCCCATGCTCTCCGACCTGCGGGAATCGGGCGCCATCGAGCAGGATGCCGACATCGTCATGTTCCTTTACCGGGACGACTATTACAACGACGACAGCGAGACCCATAATCTGGCCGAGTGCATCATCGCCAAAAACCGCCACGGTGAGACGGGCACGGTGGAGCTGCAGTGGCTGCCTGAGTACACCACCTTCACCTCGGTGGAGCGGCGGTACGGAGAGTATTGAGATGCCGGGGCTTCCCAACACAGAGGGGATCGACGCCCTGATCCGGGAATACGACATGCTCCCCCCCGGCGCCGTGGTGATCTGTGCCGTGTCCGGCGGGGCGGATTCCATGTGCCTGCTGCACCTGCTCTCCCGGCGGGAGGATATCACCCTCCATGCCGCCCACTTCAACCACCGTCTTCGGGGTGGCGAGGCCGACCGGGATGAAGCCTTTGTCCGGAACTGGTGCCGGGAAAACCGCATCCCCTTTCACGCCGGTTCCCGTGATGTGGCCGAAGAGGCCAAACGGCTAAAGATGGGACTGGAGGAAACCGCCCGGGCTTTGCGGTATACCTTTCTCTACCAGCTGGCCCGGGAGCTGAAGGCCGACCGCATCGCCACCGCCCACAACGCCAACGACAATGCCGAGACCCTGCTCATGCATCTGCTGCGGGGAACGGCTCTTCAGGGACTGGGCGGCATTGAACCCCGGCTGAATGCCCTTGTCCGGCCTTTGCTCACCACCTCCCGAAGAGAAATCGAAGATTATCTGAACGCTTATGCCGTCCCCCATATCGAGGACTCTACCAATAAGGACAACACTTTTTTACGCAACCGGGTCCGCCATCAGCTTATCCCTCTTCTGGAGGAATGGAACCCGGGCTTTGTCCGCCGGATGACCCAAACCATCCCCCGGCTGCGGGAGGATGAAAAGGCTCTGGACCTTCTGGCCCGCCAACTTTTCAGGCAGGCCAGCCGTGACAGGGAGGATCTGGTGATCTCCGTGCAGGCACTGACCGATGCTCCCGAAGCCGTTTCTCTGCGCTGTATCCGCCTTCTGCTGGCGGAAGCCAACGAAGGTCTTGGCAATTGTACCGGGGTCCATTTGGAATCTGTCATGGCCCTGTGCCGCAGCCCGAAGCCCTCCGGAGAGGTCCACCTGCCCTGCTCCCTTACCGCACGCCGGGTCTATGATAAACTGGTCCTGACCCACGATGGACCGCCGGTCGCTTTGGCGCCTATGGCGCTCTTCCAGGGGGCAAATCCCGTCCCCGGCACGGACTGGACGGTCATTTTAGACGGTCCCCCCTGGCCCGGACTGGTGGTCCGCTCCCGTCAGACCGGGGATGAGATCACCCTGCCAAACGGCCATAAAAGGCCCCTGAAAAAGCTCTTTATTGACCGAAAGATACCCCGTTTGGAGCGGGACCGTATCCCCGTCGTGGCCGACCGTAACGGCATCCTCGCCGTGGCCGGTCTGGGGTCCAACCCGGCACACCCCTGCCATGGGCAGGTCACAATTATAAAAGAGACAGAGGCGAAGGAAAATGGAAAAGAGTGAAATGAGAAAGGACATCGACCATATCCTGATCTCCGAAGAGAAACTGCGGGAGCGGGTGGCCCAGCTGGGGGAGCAGATCAGCGCCGACTACGCCGGAAAGTGCCCGTTGCTGGTCAGCGTCCTCCGGGGTTCCTTCATCTTTATGGCAGACCTGGCCCGGCAGGTCCAGCCCTTCTGTCAGGTGGACTTTATGGCAGTATCCTCCTACGGCTCGGGCACCAGCTCTTCGGGACAGGTGAACATTGTCAAGGACCTGACCGAATCCATTGAGGGCAAGGATGTTATCGTGGTGGAGGACATTCTGGACAGCGGCAACACCCTAAGCTACCTTTTCCAGCTCCTCAAGGCCCGAAATCCGGCCTCTTTGAAGCTGTGTACCCTGCTGGACAAGCCTTCCCGCCGGAGCAAGCCCATCACCGCCGACTATGTGGGTTTCACCGTCCCCGATGAGTTTGTGGTGGGCTATGGGCTGGATTATGACGAGCTTTACCGCAACCTTCCTTACATTGGGGTTTTGAAGCCCCAGGTGTACGAAAAATAAACGGGAGATAAAAGACAGCAGGCGGGGGATCTTCATCCCCTTTTGTCTTTCCTTTTCCATCCTTTTGTGAAAGGTCGTGATTTCCTCTTGAATCGCAAATCTTCTCTCAATGCGGTCTTTGGCCTGATCGTAGCCGCCATTTTAGTGGTCTCATTCTTTGCGCTCAAAGGCTTGGGTGACAACACCACCCCCTCCTCAGCGGATATCCGCTCCCTCATCGAATCCCAGAAGGTGGACACGGTGGTGGTGAAGGACCGTACCCTCACCATGACGCTGAAGGAACCCTGGCGGGACCAGACCACGGTCACAGCCAAGCTGTACAGCGCAGAGCTTTTCTATGAGGAGTTCAACGACATGCTCACCAACCAGTACCGTGCCGGCATCCTCAACGATTATGATTACCTTCCTGACACCACCCTGCCCTGGTGGGTGGATATGGTGCCGTGGCTGCTCATCCTCCCCCTGTTCGGGCTGCTGCTTTACCTGATGATGGTTCGGCAGAACAAACCCGAGAACGGCGGCGGCTCCATCGGGGACCGCTCCGCCCGGTTCAGCCGGGCCAGGACCCGGACGGTGGACGCCGAAGGGAAAAAGGTCACCTTCGCCGACGTGGCCGGGGCCGATGAGGAGAAGGCCGAGCTTCAGGAGGTGGTGGACTTCCTGCGGGAACCGGAGCGTTACCTCCAGCTGGGGGCACGTATCCCCAAGGGCATCCTTCTGGTAGGCCCTCCCGGCACCGGTAAGACCCTTTTGGCCAAGGCCGTGGCCGGAGAGGCCGGAGTGGGCTTTCTCTCCATCTCCGGCTCCGACTTTGTGGAGCTGTATGTGGGCGTGGGCGCCGGCCGGGTGCGGGACCTTTTCGACCAGGCCAAAAAGGACTCCCCCGCCATTATCTTTATCGATGAGATCGACGCCGTGGGCCGGCAGAGAGGCGCCGGCCTGGGCGGCGGCCACGATGAGCGGGAGCAGACCCTGAACCAGCTTTTGGTGGAGATGGACGGCTTTGCCGCCAACGAGGGGGTAGTGGTCCTTGCCGCCACCAACCGGGTGGACATTCTGGACCCCGCCCTGCTCCGCCCCGGCCGGTTTGACCGGCAGGTCTATGTGGGCGAGCCGGACGTAAAGGGCCGTGAGGAGATTTTAAGGGTCCACGCCCGGAACAAGCCTTTGGGCGAGGATGTAAACCTTGCCGACATTGCCAGAGGCACCGCCGGATTCACCGGCGCCGACCTGGAAAACCTGATGAACGAATCGGCCCTTCGGGCCGCCCGGTTCCACCGGCCCTTTATCATCAAAGAGGATATCGAAGAGTCGGTCATCAAGGTCCTGGCCGGTCCCGAGAAAAAGAGTCGAAAGGTCATTGAACGGGAACGGCGGCTCACCGCCTATCACGAGGCGGGCCACGCTCTGGTCATCCACGCCCTGCCCACTCAGGACCCGGTCCATCAGATCACCATCGTCCCCCGGGGCATGGCGGGGGGCATGACCATTCATCTGCCTCAGGAGGACAAATCCTTCCAAAGCAAAAAGGAGCTGACCGACCGCATTGCCGTCTGTCTGGGCGGCCGCTGCGCCGAGGAGATGGTACTGGGAGACATCTCCACCGGCGCCGGCAACGACCTGCAGCAAGCCAGCCGCATCGCCCGAAATATGGTGACCCGCTACGGCATGAGCGACAAGCTGGGCAACGTGGTCTTTGACTCCGGCCATGACGAAGTCTTTATCGGCCGAAGCATGGCTCAGGCCAAGAGTTATTCCGAGGAGACCGCCAACCTCATCGATGAAGAGGTCAAAGCCCTTCTGGATGAGGCCTACCGGGTCTGTCAGGCCATCCTCCTCCGGGACCGTGCCAAGCTGGAAGAGGTAGCCCGGTATCTGTTGGAGCATGAGGTCATGGATGGAAAGACCTTCGAGAGCATCATGAAAGAACAAGGATAAACAGGAGATGGGCGTTGTGGTGTCCGGTAAAGCCGGACAATATAAATCGTTCCGGCCCGGAATACCGCTTTTTGTCCCCTCTCTCCAAAGAAAGGAGGCCCCCCATGAAAAAGCGCCGCCTTACCGGCCTGCTCTGTGCTTTTGCCCTGCTCTGCGTGCTGGCGCTGCCCGCTCTGGGGTCCTCCGGCGGTACCACCGTTTATCTGCTGGCGGCCAACGACAAATTCTGCGACCTGCCCGGGGATGTGCGGCCCGTGGCGGTGGACGGCACCGTCTATATCCCATACAGCATCTTTGATAAGGACATCACCGGAGTGGACCTGGGGGTCTATTACGGCATTGACCAGACGGGAGACACCATTTTAAATCTCTATTCCCTCAACGGAATGCTGACCTTTTCTTTGAAAATGGGTATCTGCAAGGACAATCAGGACAACACCATGGACTTCTGGGCCTTGACCCGCAGCGGCATCCCCTATGTGCCCGCAGCGGCGGTTTGCCGGTTTTTCGGATTGAATTACTCCTTCCTGCCCACCTCCGACCGGGGGACCCTGATCCGCATCTCCAACGCCAACGCAAGCCTGTCGGACAGCCTGTTCCTCACCTCAGCCTCCAACGGCATGAGCATCCGTTACAACAACATTCTTCAGGGACTGGCCCCTCTGGCCACGCCTACACCGGCTCCCGTCCCCACCCCAACAGCCACCCCTGCGCCCGAAGGGAGCAAGGGTAATATCCGGGTCTATCTGGCGGTGGACGCCTCAACGGCGCAGGAGGACCTGACCGCCCTGTTCCCCTCCGGAGTCCGGGGACTGTTTCTCTTCACCCCCGATTCTCTGGCCAGACAGAGCGCGCTGGTGCGTCAGGTGGTGGCCAGGGGCCACTCCGTGGGCCTCATCGTCTCGGGCAGTCTGGCAGAGGCCCAGGCCCAGCTGGAGGAGGGCAACCGGCTCCTCTCCCACATTGCCCGCATCAAGACCCGCATCGTCTCCGCCCCGGCAGCCCTGACCGCCGGCCTCACCGCCGGGGGCTGGAGCTGCTGGCAGGCCAACACCACCGGAAACACGGCGACTGCGCTGCTCAGTGGTTTAGAGGCCAAACGCTCGGTGGGACGGCTCACCCTGCCGGCCAACGCCTCCATCGTCAGCCGGGTGATAAGCCAGGTCCGGAGCGATGGTTATACCCTTCGTCAGCCTTTGGAAACGGAGCTGTAAATACGCAAAAGCAGCGAGAGTGTTAACACTCTCGCTGCTTTTTTCATTCCTCCGTAAACTCCAGCTGCCGGGCCATCCGCTCCATCAGGTCCAGCGGAAAAGGCGGCATTCCCAAAGGCCGGGCGGCCAGAGACATCAGCTTCACCGGGTCATCGTCGGCGGCGATCCGGTTGGAACCGAACGTCCCGCATCGCTTACAACGGTGGATGATGGCCCACTCTCCTCCCTTGCGGACCCAGACGGCCACCGGCTCCATCACGCCGCCGCAGTCGGCGGCACGGTCCCCGGGCGTTTCGTCCACATGAAGGCTGGAAAGGCAGTTGGGGCAATGGTTGCGGTGGTTTGTTCCCGCCCCCTCCGGCCCCACGGCCCACCCGCAGACCTTGCAGGTAAATATGTCGCGGCAGGGCTGAAAACGGTAGTCTTTCTTCTGTTTTTGTGGTTTCATTGATTGACCTCTCCTGAATATATCAATTTCTTTCTTCAGGGAGGCGTGACTTTTCAAAACGCCTCCCCGTCAGGAGGCAACCACCGAATCAAAATGTGACATCATAAAACGAATTCTCACTTTCCTCTGTTTTCCCGCCGGGGCATCACCGCCGAGTACAGCCATTATACACAAGCCCTTCACAAAGGTCAAGAGCGGCCGCACAGCGGCGGCAAACCGCTATCTCCCCTTCTCCTCCACCGCTCTCCATGCTCCAAGGCAGGTGGCCAGAAAATACCCGCCATAGATGACAAGCAGCAGCCCGGCGGTGAGAAGGCTGGAGTGGACCGAGTCCACCCTCCCCATGGTCTGAATGACCTCGTTGGCCGCCTTCATACCCACGAAAGCATGGATGGTCCCCAAAGCCAGCGGCAGAAGGAAGGCCAGGGCCACCTGCCGCATCAAGGCCCCCCGGCGCATGGCCCGGGGCGCCCCCAGCTTGGAGAGAAGCTCATACCGCTGGGCGTTATCGGCGGCCTGAGACAGCTGCTGAAGGGCCAATACGGCAGCGGCGGTCAGCAGGAACACAAGCCCCAGATACAGGCCCATATAAAGCACCAATATCTTGGCGCCTATCAGGTCGTAATAGTTATCCAGCTTATAATTCATCATAATCTCCAGCCCGCCGGTGAAGTCCTCCGCCTCATCCAGCGTCATGCGGACCAGATCATCCACTTTTGAGACGTTTCCGGCATAAGTGATGTTCACCATCTGCCGCCGGGGCGTCAGCTGGGAGATCATGTCGTCGGGGACCACCGCCACTCCATCGGCGGCAGGGCCGTTGACAATGGCATTGGGGGTGCGGAGGGGCTTATCAACGCTCTCCAGCACAGGCAGGCCGCGGCCGGCCATAAGGCGATTGTAATCGCTGAGGGCCACGACGGCGTAATAACCTGCGGCGGGCATCCCGGTAAGCTCCGGGTCGTTGTAGTAGACCGTAACGCTCTCCACGCCGGCAAAGCAGGCGTCGGTATCCAGCCCGGCATCCCGGAACAGCTGAGGGATGTCGGCGTTCTCATAGGCCCCCTCCCGGCCGTAGTTCAGCACCGTCAGGTCATAGGGCGTCTGGTTCCCCACCGAGGCGGTGATGGTGTCATTCAGCCCCACCGAACAGGCGGTGACCCCGATGGCCAGCAAAATCAGGATGGAAATGACCGTGTTGGAGGCGCAGTTGGTATGGACCTTACCGCTCCACTGGCGAAGGACAAACATATTCAGGCCCTTATAGTACCCCTTGTGGCCTCTGGTCAGCCGCAGCAGGAACCCGGAGAGGGAGCGGAAGATGAGGAAGGTCCCCACCGTGCCCAGTCCCAGCATGATAAACCATAAAAGGTCAATGCGCAGCAGTCCCCGGGTGAGCAGGATGGCATAGGCCGTCCCCAGCGTCACACACCCCAGCAGAAACAGAGCCACCGACATGGCCAGAGGCCGCCGGGACACCTCCTCATTGGTCCGCCCGCTGCGGATCAGGTCAATGAGTTTGGAGCGGGAGACCGAGAGACTGGTAAAGGCCATGACTATCAGAAAAATGACCCCAAAATAGGCCGCCGTTTTCCCTGCCGCCTTCCAGGACAGGTTAAAGGAAAAAATCTCCTCCGGGGCGGCCAAAAACATGGCCACCGTCAGCTTATCCAGCGCCCAGGAACCCAATATCCCCAGCGCCACGCCGGAGACAAGGGCGCAGAGACCGATCAGCAGGGTCTCTGTCACCAGAAGCCGGGCCACCTTCCCCGTGGGCATCCCCAAAAGGGCGTAGGTGCCAAGCTCCCGCTTCCGCCGCTTCATCAAAAACTGATTGGCGTAGAGGATAAGACCCGCCAGCACCACCGCCACAAAGGCGGAGAATACCCCCACCAGCACGAAAATGGCCTCCACATTGGGGTTATTGTTGCGGGCCAGAAATTGGATTGCACTCTGGTCGTCCAGAGCGCTGAACACATAGAAAAGGCACACGCCGAAGGTAAGGGTGAGGAAATAGACGGCGTAATCCTTAATGCTCCGCCGCACATTGCGAAAGGCCAGCTTAAAGGACATCGCTGTCGTCACCTCCCAAATCGCTCATCACGGTCAAAATCTGGCGGAAAAAGGTCCGCCGGTCGGCCCCGTCACGGTGCAGCTCCTGATAAAGCGCCCCATCCCGCAAAAAGAGAATGCGCTGACACCAGGAGGCGGTAAAGGCGTCGTGGGTCACCACCAAAATGGTGGCCCCCGCCTGCCGGTTCAGCTGAGCCAGCTGCCCCAGCAGCATCTGGGTGGATTTGGAGTCCAGCGCTCCCGTTGGCTCGTCGGCCAGGATAAGGGCGGGCCGGGTCACCATGGCACGGGCGGCGGCCACCCGCTGCTGCTGGCCGCCGGACATCTGGTAGGGGAACTTGTCCAGCACCTCCTCCACCCCCAGAAGCTGTGCGGCTTCTCTGGCCCGGCTCTCCACCGTTCCGGGCGCCGCCCCGCCAATGGTAAGTGCCAGGGCGATATTTTCAAGGCCCGTCAAAGTGTCCAGCAGGTTGCAGTCCTGAAAGATAAAACCCAGCCGCTCCCGCCGGAACCGGGAGAGGGCCTTACCCTTCAGGGCGGTCAAATCGGTGCCATCCACCCGAATGGAGCCGGCGGTGGGGACGTCGATGGTGGAAATACAGTTCAAAAGGGTGGTCTTGCCGCTGCCCGAAGGGCCCATAATGCCCACAAACTCCCCGGGGAACACCCGCAGGTCCAGCCCCCGGAGGGCCTTGGTGTGACTGCCCTTGCCGCCGTATGTTTTTTGCAGATTTTCAACTGTCAAGATGGGTTCCATATCCCAGCCTCCTTGTCATTGGTAAGGCCAGTATAACAGGAAGGCTTCAAGTTTTCTTTTCGGGGAAGTGAAGAAAAAGTGAAGGTTTTCTGACATCGAAGCGCAGAGCAAGGGGCTGCAAGGGCATTAAGACGCGGAGCGGAGCAAACGGACTGCAGATCCCGCAGGGATCGGCAGCCGGCTTGCGCAGTCGTAACGGCTTAATGCCTTTGCGCCCAGCCCCTTGCGCAGCGTGACATCGAAGCGTGAAGCGCAGCAAAATTGTGCCGGGCGCAGATTTTGTCCCATCGGAGGAGCGCAGACCTTTCCCATCCGGCCAAACCGGCCCGACGTTTTCCTTTTCCCCTTGTCCCAAAAGGGAAAATCCGCTATAATAGACCCAAGCCAAAAATACACCCCACAAGGAGAATCTTCATGGAGCAGATCATCAAACTTCTGGCTGGCGAACTGGGCCAGCCGCAAAATTATGTAAACAATGTGGTGACCCTTCTGGATGAGGGCAACACCATCCCCTTCATTGCCCGGTACCGCAAGGAGATGCACGGGGCCATGGACGACACGGTCCTCCGGGACCTGGCCGACCGGCTGAACTACCTTCGCAATCTGGACAAGCGGCGGGAGGAGGTCAAACGCTCCATCGAGGAACAGGGCAAACTGACGGAGGAACTCTCCGCCGCCATCGATGCCGCCGCCACTTTGGCCGAGGTGGAGGACCTCTACCGTCCCTATAAGCAAAAACGCCGCACCCGGGCCACCGTGGCAAGAGAGAAGGGGCTGGAGCCTTTGGCGCAGCTCCTCTTCACACAATCCCCCGCCTGCCCCGAACCCACAACGGCGGCGGAAGATTATGTAAACCCAGAAAAGGGGGTGGAAACCATCGCCGATGCCCTTCAGGGGGCCAATGACATCATCGCTGAAATGATTTCCGATGATGCCGAAGTCCGGAAGATGCTGCGGGAATATATGCTTCGCCACAGCGTCCTTTCCTCTCTGGCCGCCACCGAGGAGGACAGCGTTTACCGCCTCTATTATGACTTCAAACAGCCCGTGGCCCGGCTTCAGGGCCACCAGATCCTGGCCATCAACCGAGGGGAGCGGGAGGAAAAACTGAAGGTCACCGTCCTCACCGAACGGGAGCAGTCCCTGCCTTTGCTCTATCAGATGGTGGTCAAGCCCGGTTCCGCCGCCACGGAGTTTGTCACCGCCGCCGCCGAGGACGCATACGACCGGCTCATCTACCCCTCTTTGGAGCGGGAGGTGCGAAATACCCTTACCGAAAAGGCCGACGAGGGAGCCATCAAAATGTTCGGCGCCAACTTAAAGCCCCTTCTCATGCAGCCCCCCGTCAAGGGCAAGGTGGCCATGGGTCTGGACCCGGGCTACCGCAACGGCTGCAAGGTGGCGGTGGTGGACCCTACTGGTAAAGTACTGGACACCGCCGTGGTCTACCCCACCTTCGGGGAACGGCAGAAGCAGGAGGCCATCGCAGCCCTTGCCAAGCTCATCAAAAAGTATGGAGTGGAGGTCATTGCCATCGGCAACGGCACCGCCTCCAAAGAAACGGAGATCATGACGGCGGAGCTGCTGAAGGTGGTAGACCCCGGGGTCAGCTATATGGTGGTCAGCGAGGCGGGGGCCAGCGTCTACTCCGCCTCCAAGCTGGCCGCCGAGGAGTTCCCCCAGTATGACGTGAATCTCCGCTCGGCGGTGTCCATCGCCCGGCGGCTTCAGGACCCCCTGGCCGAGCTGGTGAAAATCGACCCCAAGGCCATCGGGGTGGGCCAGTATCAGCACGATATGCCCCAGGCCCGCTTGGATGAGACCCTCTCCGGCGTGGTGGAGGACTGTGTTAACGCCGTGGGCGCTGATTTGAACACCGCCTCCGCCCCCCTGCTCTCCCATGTGGCGGGCCTCACCGCCACCACGGCGAAAAACATTGTGAAATACCGGGAGGAGAACGGAGCCTTCACCACCCGGAAACAGCTTTTGAAGGTGCCGAAACTTGGCCCCAAAGCCTTTGAGCAGTGCGCCGGGTTTCTTCGGGTCCCGGAAAGTGCCAACCCTTTGGACCACACCGGCGTCCACCCGGAAAGCTATGACGCCGCCACCGCCCTTTTGGAGACCTGCGGCTACACCGTGGCCGACGCTGCCACAGGGGAGATCGGTCTTTTGGAGGCCAAGGTAAAACTCTATGGAGAGGAGAAGCTGGCCCAGAAGGTGGGGGTGGGGGTCCCCACCCTTCGGGACGTGGTAAAGGAGCTTATCAAGCCCGGCCGGGACCCCCGGGACGAGCTGCCCGCTCCGGTGCTGCGCAGCGATATTCTGGACATGAAGGATTTGAAGCCGGGCATGGAGCTGACGGGCACGGTGCGCAACGTCATCGACTTCGGGGCTTTTGTGGACATCGGCGTCCATCAGGACGGTCTGGTCCACATTTCCCAAATCAGCAACAAATATATCAAGCACCCCGGCGAGATTTTGTCCGTGGGAGATGTGGTGACGGTATGGGTGCTGAACGTGGACGAGGAGAAAAAGCGCATCGGCCTGACCATGAAAAAGCCAAAATAAACAAATAACTGTTAAAAATCTCTTGACTGTAAAGTCCCTTGATACCCTACAACGGCTTCAGGAGATGGCTTTATGACCATCAGGGAACCGAAAAAGCGACCGGGCATGACCCGGGCCAATATTCGATTTTATGAGCAGGAGGGTCTTCTGACCCCCGCTCGGACCTCCAACGGCTATCGGGACTACAGCGAAGAGGACAGCAGTATGGGACAATAGAGTCCATGTCTCCCAGCAGGTCGTCCGTGAATCCACCGGAGAAACCGTTTACCGCATATTTGACATAGAGGATGACGATGAATGGCTTCTGCTGACCTTCGCCGTCAGCAACAAGGTCATACGAGAATAGGGAGTTGACTACCATGGACCAATACCGTGACACCGTGGGCTTCGCCATGTCCACCTGGCGGAAGGTGAAGGCGTTCCAGGCCGGGGTCCGGGATCTGGAGCGGCGTCTTCCCATGACTGAGGTCCGGGACTATCTGGCCTCCGGCCGGCGGGAGGCATCCGTGCCCGGGGACATCTATGATGAGATCGACCGGCTGAAGGAACTACGCTCCGCCGGCATCCGGCAGGAGATGCCCTACGCCGCAGCCCAGGCCAGGGCCGCCGGCCTTACTCTTTCCGAGCCGGTCCTTCAAGGCTACGACCTGATGGCCATGCCGCCTCTGGACCTTTTGAAAAAGGTCCCCAGTCTGGGCATCTACCGCCACTTCATCTGGCTGGGCGAGGCGGAGGGGGGCTTCCCCGCCCCCTGACCGGCTTTGTAACCAAATCTTTATCCTTTTGTTACCCTTTTTCCCTTCTTTTCTTCTATAATGGAAGAAAAGAAGGGGTTTTTTATGGGGTGTATCCCCCTTCCCCCATTCCCGTTGACCGCTTTTTTGCCCCGGCAGAGGGCCGCCCCTCCGGCCCGGTTCCTCCCACCAACCCCTTGAAAACCAAGGATGGCAACCTGAAGTTGCCCCGAAAAGCGAAAAATTCCAACCTCAAGTTGGTGGTTTTTCCTCCCCCGCCACCCCAAAATGAGGACAGACTTTCCAAAGGAGGCACAATCAAAATGCAGGATATTTTTCCCCGAAATCTGTCTGCTTTTCGTCGAAGGGCAGGATACACTCAGGAAGGACTGGCCGAGGCCCTCGGGGTCTCACGGCAGGCGGTGGGCAAGTGGGAGAGCGGTCAGGCTCTGCCCGAGGCCGCCACCCTGCTCACTCTGGCCGACCTTTTAAATTGCAGTCTGGACGCCCTGATGCGGGAGCCACTGGCCGAGGAAGGGCTTCTTCCCGCCTCATCAGCGGAGGACCCCCGGCAGCGGACCTATGACGCCTACCATGCCCATGTGGGGACCTTCGCCCGCTCGGTGGCTCTGGGGGTTTTTCTGCTGCTGATGGGGATAAGCCTTACCGCCCTCACCGCCGCCCTTGCTGCGGCGGAAGCAGCCTCTACCGTCGTCTTTTTTCTCTTTTTGGCCGCCGCTGTCTTTCTCTTTATCACCGCCGGCATGGCTGACGACGACTTTCGGAAAAATCACCCGGATATCCCCCTTCTTTTTGACCGGGAGGAGCATCTGGCCTTTCAGCGCAAAAGCCGCACCGTGGTGGCCTTGAGCGTTGTGGGGCTTCTGTCCGATTTGGCCCTTTGCGCCGTGATGGCCACCCTTTCGGGCGGCGAGAAATGGGATATGTATATGGGGGTGGTCTTTATGGCCCTGATGGCGCTCTGCGTCACGCCCCTGGTCTACCGGGGCTGTCTGTCCCGGCGGTATGAGCCGGAGGTCTGCGCTCCCGGCACCCGGGACCTCAGCGGCCCCATTATGCTTCTTGCCGCCGCCGGGTTTCTCATTTGGGGCCTTGTGTGGGACGGCTGGCAGATCTGCTGGGTCTGCTTCCTCATCGGGGCCGCCCTCTCCGCCCTGGCAAAGCAGCTTCAAAAGCGCTAAAATCAAGAGAAAAACGGGACGCTGTCTTCACCGCGTCCCGCTTTTCCCATTCTCCGCCCCCTGTGCGGCACGGGTTGCGTCAGCCCCGTCTTTGATAGTAGCACCCGCCCTTCCCCGCCGTCATGGCCCGGGGTGGTTCCTCATCTGCCAGAAACCGCTTGGCCCCATACCGCAGGCACCGCCGCAGCCGCTCCTCCCCCCGCTTGATGGTCCGGGAGACAGTGGATTTGTCCACCCCCATCTGCCGGCCGATCTGGCCCATGTTCATCCCCTCTCCGTAATACAGTAGTAGATATTGCCGCTGTTTTTCCGTGATATCCTCGTGCAAGGCCCGCCAAAGGGCCAGCTTTACCCGGTCCATCTCCTGGGTATTGGTGTTCTCCTCGGACAAAAGATAGGCATACCGGGCCATATCGGCGGCATAAATACCGCCCCGCCTGTACCGTGCGCCTCCCATATCGTCATCCTCTCCTTTCTGTTTCAAATGGAATATCGTTCGTTTTTATGAAAATCCGGGTCATAATACCGCTCGCAGATCACGGCCATATCCCGTACATCCCGGCGCATGGCCTCCAAAAGCCGAAGCCGCTCTATCTTCGCCGTCCGCTCCACCTCGGTGCGGGCGGGCAGCTCCCGCACCAGCTGGATGCGGTGGCGCAGCCGGTCGGCCTCCAGGCGGTAAGTTACCGCCATCTCTTTTAACGTCATTCTCCCTCTCCCCTCCGTTCTCTTTCGCAGCACGGGCACAGCGTCCCGTCTCCCCCATAGATCTCCCCTCCGCACCGGCGGCACCAGGCCGCGGGCCGGGCCTGCTGGGGGTCCCGCAGGGCCGGCAGACAGCGGTGGGTTCCTTTTTCTTTCTCTTTTTTTAAAACATACAATTTTTTCTCTTGACAACCTCCCATATATCTGGTAGAATTATTTTCGCTGTTGGACAGCCTATCTGCTTTGCTGGTTTAGCTCAGTTGGTAGAGCAGCTGATTTGTAATCAGCAGGTCGGGGGTTCAAGTCCGTCAACCAGCTCCAAACGGAGGAGTTCCAGAGTGGCCAAATGGGGCAGACTGTAAATCTGTTGCGTATCGCTTCGGTGGTTCGAATCCACCCTCCTCCACCAAATATCGGTTCCGCCTTCGGGCGGGGCCGATTTTGTTTTTGCCGGGCAGGGGCCGCCGGAGTATGGCAGTCCCGCCAATGTCCAACCGCAGACGATGCGCCACGCTTCTCCACCAGACCGGTGCCGGGTGACCACCGGTCTTTTTTGCCGGCTTGGGTCAGGGTGGGACTCCCTTTCCCATTCCTTGTCAGTGTTTGAAATAGAACATTCGTTCTATTTCATGGACCTATCTTACCACTCTTTCGGAGCAAAGGCAATACAACTAACAAAACATGCCCCGGGAAATTCCTGGGGCATGTCCATTTTCAGGGACAACCGGGGTTCAATCCCCTTGGCCCACAGCGCCTTCTGTGCTTTCCGCCTCTCTTTGGCAAAATTTTGTTTAGATAATTATCTAAATATCACTTGACAATCCCCTTTCCCTGGTTTATTATTTAGACAGCTCTCTAAATGAAAGGAGGCCCCCATGAGCTTTCAGGAAACCTTTAAAGCCCTCTCCGACCCCACCCGGCGGGCGGTGCTTGAGCTGCTTCGGAACGGAGCTCAGACGGCGGGAGACATCGGTGCCCACTTTGACATGACGGGAGCCACCGTCTCCCACCATCTGGCGGTATTGAAGGAGGCAGGGCTGGTCAGCGATGACCGGCAGGGAAAATACATATACTATGAACTGAATCTTTCCGTTCTGGACGAGATCACCGGCTGGGTGGCCGGTTTGAAAGGAGACACACACCATGAAAAATAAGAAAATCATCTGTCTCATGTGGCTTCTGGCTCTGGCGCCGGTGGCCATGGTGGTTCTGGCCTGGCCCCATCTGCCCCAGCAGGTGCCCTTCAACTGGAATTTAAACGGTCAGGTGACCAAGTATGTCTCCCCCACAGCCCTGTGGGGGCTGGCAGCCTTTAGCCCGGCTCTGGCCATCCTTCACCAGTTCCTGCCCCGATTTGATCCCAAACGAAAAAACTACGAAAAATTTCAGAGGACCTATGAGGTCATGGCCATTCTGGTCATGCTGCTGATGGCGGTGGTCATGGCCATCACCCTGTCGGAAGGTCTCTGGCCCGGCCGAATCAATGTGGGGAAGGCCATCTGTCTGGCCATCGGGGTGTTGTTTCTCCTGCTGGGCAATCTGATGGGCAAGGTAAAAAGCAACTGGTTTATGGGCATCCGTACCCCCTGGTCTCTCAGTGACCCCGATGTGTGGAACAAGACCCAGCGGCTGGGGGGCTGGGTATTCTTCCTGTCGGGCGGACTTCTGATCCCCCTGACCCTGCTGGCACCCCCCACAGTGACCTTTGGGGTGTTCTTTGTCATTTTGTTCGGCGGCATCGCCCTGACCTACTACAAAAGCTGGAAGTGGTTCCAGGAAAAGCAGGGAGCGTAAATATGAAGGGAAACAAGCTGTTTGCCCCCATCCTTATCACGGTGCTGCTCTGCCTGTGGTCTCTGGCGCAGGGCGTGACCATTCTGCTGTTTCCGGGACTTCCTGGCTTTCTTCGTCCGGCAATGATTTTCCCCGTCCTTTTGGCGGTGGCAAGTCTCTATAATCTCAACGCACGCATCAAAGAAATAAGGAGCGGTGAAGAAGATGATCTTGACAACTACTGAACACATTCCCGGCAAAGATTATGAGATCCTGGGCCTGGTCCGGGGCAGTACCATCCAGTCCAAAAATCTGGGCAAGGACATTACCCAAGGGCTGAAAAGCCTGGTGGGCGGAGAGTTGTCGGCCTATAACGAGATGATGACCGAGGCCCGGGCCCTTGCCACCAAGCGGATGGTGGCCGATGCAGAAAGCCAGGGGGCCGACGCTGTGGTCTGTATGCGGTATGTCTCCGCCTCGGTGGCTCAGGGGGCCGCCGAGGTCATGGCCTATGGCACGGCGGTAAAGTTTTGCTGAGAGAGGACGGCTCTTTTCTCCTTCTCTGCCAGATGATTTGAAGATAAAAAAGGACGGCTGGAAGTTCCAGCCGTCCCTTTTTTATCTTCTTCCAATTAAAAGTCCGCGTTGCCGGTGGTACGGGGATGGAGTTCCACGTCACGGATGTTGCTGACGCCGGTGAGGTACATGACCATCCGCTCGAAGCCCAGGCCGTAGCCGGCGTGGCGGCAAGTGCCGTAGCGGCGCAGGTCCACATACCACCAGTAGTCCTCAGGGTTCATGTCCAGCTCCCTGATACGGGCCTCCAGAATGTCCAGCCGCTCCTCACGCTGGGAGCCGCCCACGATCTCGCCGATTCCGGGCACCAGACAGTCGGCAGCGGCCACCGTCTTGCCGTCCTCGTTGAGACGCATATAGAAAGCCTTGATATCCTTGGGATAGTTGGTGACGAAGATGGGCTTTTTGAAGACCTTCTCGGTGAGATACCGCTCATGCTCGGTCTGCAGGTCGGTCCCCCACTCCACCTTGTACTCAAACTCGTCGTTGTGCTCCATAAGGATATCCACGGCCTCGGTATAGGTGATACGGCCAAAGTCGGAGGAGGCCACATGCTTCAACCGCTCGATAAGTCCCTTATCCACAAACTGGTTAAGGAACTCCATGTCCTGGGGGCAATGCTCCATGACATAGTTGATGATATACTTCACCAGCCCCTCGGCGTTGTTCATATAGTCGTTCAGGTCGGCAAAGGCCATCTCCGGCTCGATCATCCAGAACTCAGCGGCGTGGCGGGCGGTGTAGGAGATCTCGGCCCGGAAGGTGGGGCCGAAGGTGTACACATCACCGAAGGCCATGGCAAAGTTCTCGGCGTTAAGCTGGCCGGAAACGGTGAGGGAAGTCTTCTTACCGAAGAAGTCCTTGGAGTAGTCCACGCTGCCGTCGGGCAGCTTGGGCACATCCTCCATGGGCAGGGTGGTCACCTGAAACATCTCACCGGCGCCCTCGGTATCCGAGGAGGTGATGAGGGGGGTATGGATATAGACAAAACCCTGGTCCTGGAAGTAGCAGTGGACGGCGTGGGCGGCGGCGGAGCGGATGCGGAACACGGCAGAGAACAGGTTGCTCCGGGGCCGCAGATGCTGGATGGTACGCAAAAACTCCACACTGTGGCGCTTCTTCTGCAGGGGGTAGTCGGGTGTGGAGGTTCCCTCCACCATAATAGTATCCGCCTTGACCTCCAACGGCTGAGGGGCATCAGGGGTCAGCACCACAGTGCCGGTGACGATAAGGGCGGCGCCCACGTTCTGCTTGGCGATCTCCTGAAAGTTCGCCACCACATTTGCGTCCATGACCACCTGAAGATTCTTGAAGCAGGAACCGTCGTTAAGCTCAATGAAGCCAAAGGTCTTCATATCCCGGATGGTCCTGGCCCATCCGCAGACGGTGACCGTCTGGCCCCCAAAGGCCTCCTGATCGGCAAACAGGCGGGCGATTTTGGTTTGTTTCATGTTCTCCATATGATTCTCCCTCTCTCCATCTAAAAAATGGGAAATTGCAGATAGGACTATTATACGGGATTTTCTCCGGATTTACAAGAGATTTCCAAAAATATGGAGAAAAGGCTTTGGGGATGGGCTGGTACCGGCGGTCAATGCCCCGCCGGCAAACGTCCCGTCCAAAACCATATGTTCCAAAAGCAGCAAGCCCTTCTGTTTTACTCCGCCCTTCTCAAAAATGTGTAATACAGCGGCTTTTCCGCCGGGCTGCCTACCCAGAAGGTCTGGCGGATATAGACGTTTCCCTCCCCATAGGTCCCCGGACGGCCGGGGTGGAAGGGAAGACTGCGGCGGACACGCAATGTTCCGGTGACGGGGTCACAGATACCATAGTACAGCGTCTCCCCATGCCGGGCAAAGAATTCCGGCAGTATGGTACAGCTGATGGCGTACTCCACGCCCCCGTTCCCCTCCGGCTCCGTGCAGCAGAACAAAGGTCCGCACCGGACGCCGCCATCCTCCCCCGCCGGCCAATAGAGGGGGATTTGAGGATAACTGACCTGCCCGGCCACCCAGCCCTCGGCCGGAAAAGAAACCTCCCCCGGCATCCCCTCTGTCATGGCCCGCCCCACAAAGGCAAGGCCCTCCGCCTCCACCCGTTCATACCGGGCGTACCGCCGGGTGACCTCTTCCTTTTCCCGGGCAAGAAGAACCGTTTCCAAAAGCGCAGGGTTCTCCTGGACCGAAGGCTCCCGCCCACCGGCTCCCCAGCGGGCCGGGCCGTAGGACGCAAAACTTTCCCGGTCCCGGTAACGCCGCAGAAAGACCTGCAGCTCCGTCTCGGCGGGCCAGCCCTCCGTGGGCAGGGTCACCCCCTCCACGGAGGGGTCTTCCCCCAGCCAACCGCCGGCATACATCACCCTTGTCAGCTTTGTCAGCAGCTCCGGGGCGCTCTGCCCCTCATAGAGAAAGTCCATCATACAATTTACGCTGTAAGTTTCCCCGTTGATATGGGCCTGACCGGGAGAGGGGTCTTCCGCCGCCCGAAAAATCAAATCGGCAGCGCACGGTTCCTCCAGAGCCAGCCCGTCCAGAAGCCAGCTTTCCAGACAGGCGGCCACCTCCTCCCTTTGATAGTTGTCCCAGCGCACCTCTGGAGCCTCCAGCCCCAGATAGACCAGAAACTCCTTTTCCCCATCGGTGAGGGCCACGGTGACCAGCGGATAGGCCCGATAGGCCATAAAGACATCGCTGCCGTCCACGTCATACCCCAAAACGGCGGCTTCAAAACCGTATTTCTCCTCCACATACTCCAGCGCCAGCCGGGCGGCGTCCCTTTGGGCCAGAGCGCTGATGCGGTCATTCTCCCGGGTCCGCTCCCGGTCCTCCGCCGTACAGCCGGGGAGAAGGAGGAGAAGGACCAGCAAAGCCGCCGGGAAACAACGCTTCTTCACGGCCTTTCCTCCTCTTCGGCGTCACTTTTCTCCAGTGGGCGTCCCACTCCATCCCTCTTCCCGGTCAGCCAGCCAATGCCGGTCCCCAGCAAACCACAGCCGGTGATAACGGCATAAAAGAGGTATTGAAACCCGCTCAAACCCCGCTGCCGCTCTGAACTGTAATACAGTATGCCCGTCAGAAGAAGCAGTCCTATGGGCAGCATCCACCGGCTTTTCCCGCTCTGTTTCATAAGTTTCCGCTCCAGCCAGACACCGGCCGCAAGGGCCAGAAGGGGCGGCGCAGACAGTTCCATCATACCCCTCTCCCCTCTCCCGCCGGCCGGGCCGCCATCCGGTCCCTTCTCCGCCGCCGGGCCACCCCCAGCAGGTTGCCCAGCAAAGCGGACACAAAGGCCGTGGGCACCATGGCCCGATCATCCATGTTGGAAAAAAGCCGGGCCATGGGGATAAACATCAAAATTCCCACCCCGCACATCAGGGGGTAAAGGGGGCAAAAGCCCCGGCGCTTCCCCAGAGAGGAGCCGGTGATAAAGGCCCCCACCGGCAGCAGGACCCCGGCGTAAAAAATGCTGAGCAGCGGCCCGTCCACGGCATCGGCAGCCCGCAGCGCCAGAGGCACCGCCAGACACAGGACCATAGCATAGGCCATGTGGGGCAGGGTCTCCCGCCATTTCAGAAAGGAGGGGCCGGGGGCCAGCCCCAGCCGGGAGCGGATCTCCCCCACCTCGGCATACCAGCCCACCCAGCGGCCCAGCCACACCAGAATATAGACAAGGGTAAAGGGGAGCAGAAAGGTAAGGACCAGCCCGGGCAAAGGCTCATAGGTAAAGTTCAGCATCACCCATCCCCACATGGTTGCCGCCATGACCCCAAAGTGAGCCAGGGACCGAAGGACCACCGCACCGCCCTCGTCGGCAAAGGGCAGGGTGGCGACGCCCGCCTCCGCCCCGAAGAGGAACCAGAGGAGAATGCCCAGAGCCGCCCCCAGCGCCTCTGGCACGTTGGAGTTATAGCAGAAGGTAAAATCCCATGTAAGGGAGCCGCCGAACAGCGCCCCCGGCTGGGACAGCCACCCCAGCAGCAGACACACCAGCACCCCCAGCCCGCCGCCAATCAGGATACGGGACAAGGCCCGCTTTTTATCATCAATAAACACGGTATCTCCCCTCTCATAATCCCAGCGCCTGCTTGATTTTCTTCACATACCTTCTGGACACAAAGCATTCCGACCCGTCCGCCAGCGTCATGCGGATGGTGCCCGACAGCTTCAGGTCCAGTGCGGTGACCTTTTTCAGCTGGATGATCTCCGAATGGGAGATACGGACAAAGGAGCGGCTGTCCAGCCTCTCCTCCAGCTCGTAGAGCCGAAGGCGAAGCGTATAGACCTCCCCCCGCTCGTCCCGGGCGTAGACTCCCTTATCCTGAGCGTAGAGGCACACCAGGCGGGCCGTCTCCAGCAGGAAGGCCCGCTCCCCCCGCCAGCCCGGAATGGTACCGTCGTCCATCTCCTCCAGCCGCCGGGCCAGCTCCTCCACCTGGACGGTAAGCACCGGGGTCTCGATGATAACGGCAGGCTCTTCCCGGGCCGGATTTTTCCGGATCTCCACCTTCATAGAGTCCCCTCCTTTCAAACCCGGTATGCTTCTGATAACAGTATAAGGAAAAACCGGCCGATTGTCCATGGATTTCAGACAATCGGCCGGTTTTGGCGAATAAGTGGTCAGGAAATGGCCTCATGGCCCACCTTGTACCCGCTCCAGCTCCCCATTTCGGGCCAGAGGGCGGAGCAGTCTCCAAAATAATAGGCCCCAAGGGGAGAGCGCCACTTTTGGGCGTCAAAGAAGAGGATGGGCGGACCGGAATAGGCCTCGTCCTCATGGCTTTGGTCGGCTGTGATGGTAAAAAGGCATCCATCCTCCCACTGATAAAGGGGCGGTGCCCCCTCCGGGGACAGACGGGTCAGATAGCCCCCCGCCGCCAGCTCTTCAAAGGTCCCTTCCACCACCTCCACCCCATGCTTCTCCCCGAAGCGCCAGGCCAGAGCGGCCTTCTCACTGTCCAGCAACCCCCCAGGGGCTTCGCTCAGGTCCAGCCCGGCCACGGTGATGCCGGCGTTCAGCCCCGGGTCCTTCTCCCACAGGTCGTCCAGCACCTGAAGATAAAGTCCGCACAGGTCGTAGTAACCTCCCCCCGGATTTTGGGGGGTGCCGATGGAATAGGCATGAAGCTCATAGGGATTTCCCAGCCGGGCGGGGAAGGTCTCCTCCACCGCCCCCAGAAAGACCACTTCCACCGGCATCCCGTCGGTCAAATCAGCGGCGGTGGCGGGCCGGCCGTCCAGATAGACGGCAATGGGCCGCAGTTCGGTCTCCGCCGCCGTCTCTCCGTTGGGGCCGAGCTTCTCCCGGCAGGCCTCCCCAGCAAAGGACAGGCGGTAAACGCTCTTGCCGTCGTGGCGGCTGTCCTCCCCGTCGGTTAGGGGGCGGTCCAACTCGGCCAGCAGCAGTTCCCCCTCTCCGGCCCCGTCCACAATGCGGCAGGAGACCCGGGCAGGGGCCTCCTCCCAGGGCAGGTCGGGTGTGCCCGTATCCCCCTCCAAAGGCGGTTCCCCCGCCGGGCCGGCGCAGCCCCCCAACAGGGCCAGAGCCAACAAAGCGGCGGGCAGGGTCTTCTTCATGTGCGCTCCCTCCTTTGCCCTTTTGACGTTTTTTACGCCCTCTTTGTTCCTCCATTGCCAAAAATTGTTCCCCTTTCCCGGCGAGTTTTTATTGCCTTTTCCCCCACCGTCCCTTATAATGTAGATGATCAACCAAAATCATCTCCTGAAAAGAGGTGTTGTTTCATGGCTCTCCCAAAATCCCTTCTCTCCCTGCTGCTGGCCGCTTCTCTGACCGGGAGCTTCGCTTTGAGCGCCCTTGCCGCCGACGATGCCCAGACCCATGCCCCTGCGGAGGTCCCTGCGGAAACGCTGGAACCCGCCGTCGTAACAGACCCCTTTCTGACCGAGGAACTGCCCACCCCCTCCGGGGAGTGGGACCGGGCCGTCAATCCCCGCATCGGACAAAGCGACACCATGAATCTGCTGCACGAGGCCATGCTCTGGGCCGCTCAGGCGGACCTGGCTTTGGCTTCTCCCCAGCCGGAGCAGTCCATGGCCCTGTATCAAACCGCTGAGGAACCTGTACGCCTGACCGGCGCCGACTGTTACACCCTCTACGGTGATAACATCCCCCTCTGTGTGGTGGAGATGACCGGTATCCAGCTGCGGGACTGGCTGGAGGAGTGTGCCGGACGGTACACCATCATCTATGACGGCTCCATTTCGGTGCCGGAGGGCACCGACCAGATCTACGGCATCAGTTATGATATCTATCTGGGCAATCCCGCCGGGATGCGGCTGGCCAACATGACCTACGGCGGCCGGCCCATCACCGCCGAGCAGACCTTCCGTGTGGCCCTCAGCGCCGCCCATTTTGAGGAGGAGGGTGCCCACGGCTTCCCTGCCGTCACCGGCCTGAACGCCGATGACGTGATTTGGGCCAGCACCCAGGAAAAAGAGCCGGAATCCCCCGCCGACACCATCCCCAAAATCGTGGCGGCGTATATCAAAACCGTCTCTCAGGAGGGGAGCTTTATCGCCCCCAAGGCTCGGAGCCACTGGAACATCAGCCGCTCCTCCAGCGCTCAGGCCCTGGCCAGTGTCACCCGTCTCGCCTTTGTGGAGGCACTTTATGAGGGCGCCGGCCGGCCCACCGCCTATCTGGATCTGGAGATCACTTTCTCCGACATGGACGGGAAAAATCCCGCCGCAGCCTGGGCCACCCAGGCGGGCATCGTTCTGGGCAACGGCTCGGGCCAGTTCCTCCCCGATACCCCCGTCACCCGGGAGCAGGCCCTCATCATGCTCCTTCGGTATGACATTGCCCGGGGGGCCGGTCCCGTGGGGGCCTGGGCCGTGGGCATCCCCTATACCGATGCCGCCAAAGGCTCGGCCTGGGCCTCTGAGGCACTGATGTGGAACGTGATTCGGGGCTACCTCCCCCCCGACGACGCCGGCCGCCTCAATCCCCAGTCCATCCTGACCCGGGAGCAGTTGGAATACGCCATATCCCAGCTGGGGAAATAACAGAAAAACAGCGTGCCGCCGTTTGATACGGCGGCACGCTTCTTCTCTGTCGTTTCTTTTTGCTGTGGGGCACCACAAGTACACCTCTGCCCCCCAGTTACTTCCCCAGTTCCACCCTGATCCGCTCGATGATCATGTCCAGCGCCACATCGTTGTGGCCGCCCAGAGGGACGATGACATCGGCATATTTCTTGGAAGGCTCCACAAAAGCCTCGTGCATGGGCTTTACCGTGGTCAGATACTGGCTTACCACCGAGTCCAGCGTCCGCTCCCGCTCCTTCACATCCCGGAGGACCCGGCGGAGGATACGCACATCGGCGTCGGTGTCCACAAAAATCTTGATGTCCATCAGATCCCGAACCTCGGCGTTTTCAAAAATCAGGATGCCCTCCACAATGACCACCCGGGTGGGCCTTATCTCCAAAGTCTTATCGGAGCGGTTGTGGATGGTGTAGTCATACACCGGGCAGTGGATGGTCTCTCCCCGCTTCAGGGCCTTCAGGTCCCGAATAAACAAATCGCTGTCAAAAGCGTCTGGGTGGTCGTAGTTGAGCTTGCTACGCTCCTCATAGGTCATACCGGTGTGCTTTTTGTAGTAGTTGTCGTGATAGAGCACCGACACATCGGGGCCAAACCGCTCCTTCAGCCGCTCCGTCAGCGTGGTCTTGCCCGAGCCGGTCCCTCCGGCGATACCAATGACCAAAACCTCCATATTTGACACTTCCTCCCCATTTTCTGCCCTTTTTTCAAATTATAGCACACTTTTTTCCTTGTGTGTAGTATAATGTGAAAGAAATCACCGAAAGGAGTTCCCCATGAAAGAAAACCGTTATGACGACCCTCTCTTTTTTGATAAATACGGCCAGATGACCCGCTCTAGAGAAGGACTTTCCGGCGCAGGAGAATGGCGGGAGCTGGAACGGCTGCTCCCTGATTTCGCCGGAAAGCGGGTGCTGGACCTGGGCTGCGGCTATGGCTGGCACTGCAAATACGCCGCCGGCCACGGCGCCGTCTCCGTTTTGGGCACCGACCTGTCCCAGAAGATGCTGGACGCCGCCCGGGAAAAGAATCCTCATCCCGCCATTGAATACCGCCAGGGGGCCATGGAGGATCTGGACTTCCCCGCCGGCGGCTTTGACGTGGTGATAAGCTCTCTGGCCTTCCACTATGTGGCCGACTTCCCCGCCCTGGTCCGCAATATTTCCCGCTGGCTGGCTCCCGGCGGAGACTTTGTCTTCTCGGTAGAGCATCCGGTCTTCACCGCCCAGGGTCCCCAGGACTGGGTCTATACTCCCGATGGAGCCATCGACCATTTCCCGGTGGATAATTACTATTTTGAAGGGAAACGGGACGCCGTCTTTCTGGGGGAGCACGTTATCAAGTACCACCGCACCGTCACCACCTATGTGGAAAGCCTTCTCCGGGAGGGCTTCACCCTCCGCCATCTGGTGGAGCCGGCGCCCCCGGAGGAGATGCGCCACCTTCCCGGCATGGCCGATGAGATGCGCCGACCCATGATGCTCCTCCTCTCCGCCCACAAACCCGCATGAGCCTTCTGTCTCCACGCTCCTGTCTGTAAAAAGAAGACCACGCCCCTTGGCGTGGTCTTCTTTGTTCCTTTTACTCTCCCAGCACCTGGGCACAGATCTCCAGCATCATCTTCAAGCCGTTGATAGCCCCCTTCTCCTCGGGCATGAACTTGGAGCTGTGGTTGGGGTTCTTGGTCTCGGGCCGCTCCGGGTTATACATTCCCAGAGAGAAGAAAGCCCCGGGACATTTTTCCTCAAAGTAGGCAAAGTCCTCCGCCCCCATCATGGGTTCCGCCTCCTCACAGGTGATGCCCAGCTCTTCGGCGGCGGCACGGACAATGGCCACCTGCTCCTCGCTGTTGTACATGGCGGGATAGCCGTAGACCTTCTCCACCTGGCACTTGCAGCCCCGCATCTCGCAGATGGCCCTGGCCACCCGCTCCACCTCGTCCAGCACGAAATCCCGGTCCTGGGTGCGGGAGGCCCGGATGGTGCCGCTCATGGTGCCGTCCTTGGGGATCACATTGGGAAACTCCCTGCTGCCGGTGCCGATGTGGCTCACCGACAAGGTGGTGGGGTCGGTGGGATTGATGCGGCTGGGGACGATGCGCTGAAGATGAACGGCGATGTCCACCAGCGCCGCCACCGGGTCCACGGCGGTGTGGGGAGAGCCGGTATGTCCGCCGGTGCCCTCCACCTTCAGCTGATAGGTACCCACGGCCATGGAGGCCATGCCCGTCCGGGTGGAGATGGTACCCACCTCCGTCTGGCCCACATGGAGGGCAAACACCATGTCCACCCCCTCGGCGGCCCCGTCGGCCACCATCTGCCTGGCGCCGCCGGGCAGCTGCTCCTCGGCGGCCTGATAGGCCAGAAGGATCTTTCCCTTGCTCCACAGGTCCCTGTTCTGGCTCAGGGCCTCGGCAAGACAAAGAAGGTTCGCCGTATGGAAGTCGTGGCCGCAGGCGTGCATCACACCGGGGACCTTGGAACAGTGGGCCCACTCATTCTCCTCCTGCACGGGCAGTGCGTCCATGTCGGCCCGGATGAGGATGGTGGGGCCGGGAACGCCGCTATCCAGTTCAGCCAGGACGGAGTTGCCGGTAATGCCGGAGCGCATGGGGATGCCCAGCTCGGTCAGTTTGTCTTTGATAAATTGGGAGGTCTTCTCCTCGTGGAAGGACAACTCGGGATTCTCGTGGAAATGGCGGCGATAGGCCAGCAGCTTTTCCTCCAGAGGCCGGGCAATGGCCTCAACTTTTGCTTTGCTCATGGGCAGTCACACCTTTCTGTTTGATGAGAGTATTTCTCTTCTGCTATACTACACCGCTTTAAAGCGAAAGTCAATTCATATTTTCCCATTCTTTCTCTTGCATTTCTCAAAAAAGTGTGGTAATATAGTATTCCTGTAAAAGAAAGGGTGTTTTTGCCCTTATTTTTAGAAAATACTTCGCCCCTTGTGGCGGGGAAAGGACGATTTCTTATGACTCTCAAGCTGATCCTCACCGTGATCCAGGTGCTCCTGGGCGTTTTCCTCACTGCCGTGGTCCTTCTGCAAGAGGCCAAGACCGCCGGCATGAACAGTGCCGTGGGCGGCGGCGCCGACACCTTCCTGTCCAAGAACAAGGCCAAGAGCTGGGACGCCAAGCTGGCCCGCTGGACCAAGTGGGTGGCCATCGGCTTTGTGGTGCTGACGCTGGTCATCTCTTTGGTGTAAGAATCCAGGAAACGCCCTCCCCTGCCACGGGGAAGGGCGTTTTGTTTTAGAAAATGAAAATACAGGAAAAATAGAAAACACGACTTGATACAAACGAGGTTAACACAGATGAACCATAAAACAACGGATATTCTCACCGGCCGCTATCAGGGGGACCGGCGGGGCTTTGGGTTTTTCACCCCGGAGGGGGCCACCGGCCGGGGGGAGGACTGCTTTGTGCCTCCTCACAAGGAGCTGGGGGCCTGGGACGGAGATCTGGTGGAGGTCCGGGTCCTCCCCGCCGACCCTGCCCAGCCCGGCCGCCGGCTGGCCCATGTGACCAAAATACTGGAGCGGGCCAACGCCACCGTCACCGGGACCATCCAGAAAATCAACCGGCAGATGTGGCTCGTTCCCGACAGTTCCCGGCTTTCCTCCCCCATCAAGGTGGTGGGAAAAGTCAAGCTCCGTGACGGGGAGAAGGCCGCCGTGGGGGTCACCGGCTACGGCACCGCCGCCACCCCGCCTCTGGGGCAGCTGAAGGCCACCTTTGGCCCTTCCGGCACACGGGAAGCGGCCGTGGAGGCCATCCTCTACCAGCAGGGGGTGGACCGGCTCTTCCCCGAGGAGGTGGTGACGGCGGCCAAGGCCGCTCCCTCCTCCGTTCCCCCGGAGGCTTTGGCGGGGCGGCTGGACCTGCGGGAGAAAACCATCATCACCATTGATGGGGCAGCCTCCAAGGACCTGGACGACGCCATCTCTCTGGAAAAAGCGGGGGAAAACTGGGTCCTGGGGGTCCACATCGCCGATGTGAGCCACTATGTGACCCCCGGCTCCCCTCTGGACGCCGAAGCCCTTCACCGGGGCACCTCGGTCTACTTTGCCGACCAGGTAGTTCCCATGCTTCCGGTGGAGCTGTCCAACGGCATCTGCTCCCTCAACGAAGGGGTGGACCGGCTGACCCTGTCCTGCTTTATGACCCTCTCCCCGGCGGGAGAGGTGACGGACCACACCATCGTCCAAAGCGTCATCCGCTCCACCCACCGGATGACCTATGAGGACTGCAATATCCTCCTTGCCGGGGGAGGGGACCGTTACCCGGTTCTGGCAAGGCAGTACGCCCATATCCTCCCCATGCTTCGGGACATGGCCACCCTCTCCCGGGTGCTGGAGAAGCGCCGTAAGGCCCGGGGCAGCCTGGATCTGGAGACCCAGGAGAGCTATATCCTCTGTGACAACGAGGGCAGGCCCGTGGCCATCCTTCCCCGCCATCAGGGGGAGAGCGAAAAGCTCATCGAATCCTTCATGCTCTCCGCCAACGAGACCGTGGCCCGCCACCTGCTGGACGCCGCCTTCCCCGGGGTGTACCGGGTCCACGAAAAGCCCTCTCAGGACAAGACCGACACCCTGCGGGCCATGCTCTCCCCCCTGGGCATCCCTTTGAAGGACACCAGCCACGGGGCCTTGCAGAAGGTTCTGGACAGCGTAAAGGGCAAACCGGAGGCCCCCGCCGTATCCATGATGATCCTCCGGTCCATGATGAAAGCCCGGTATGACACGGAAAATCTGGGTCACTTCGGTCTGGCCGCCGACCACTACTGCCACTTCACCTCCCCCATCCGGCGGTATCCCGACCTGATGGTCCACCGTTGTCTCCACTCCCTTCTGGACGGGCGGAAGGGGGAAAAGGGGCTGAAAAAGAGCTGTGCCGAGGCGGCAAAGCAGTCCTCCCAGCGGGAGATCGCCGCCCAGACCGCCGAGCGGGACATCGACAAGCTCTATTTCGCCGACTATATGCACAAGCACATTGGGGAGGAATTTCCCGCCGCAGTGTCCGGGGTCACCCGGTTCGGCCTCTTCGCCGCCCTGCCCAATGGGGTGGAAGGCCTTGTCCCTGTGGAGACCCTGCCCAGCGACCACTACGAATACGATGAACTCCGCATGACCCTTACCGGAGAGCGGACGGGGACGGTCTACTCCTTCGGCATGGCCCTTTCCGTGGTCTGTGTGGCGGCGGACCCCTCCACCGGACGGGTGGATTTCCGTCTCCCGGGGCAGGAGGAGGCCCCCGCCCGGGAGGAGCACCACCGTCCCCGGCAGCCCGGCGGCAGCGGCAAAAAGGGGCCGGGCAAAGCCCCCGGCAAAAAACGGGCCGGCCGCCCCGCCATGCACGTCCCCAAGCGGGGCAAAAAGGGAAAGCGGCGATGAGGCGGCTTCTCCCCCTGCTCCTGCTCCTTCTGCTGCTGGCAGGCTGTAAGGGGCAGCCCCAGGCCCATGCCCCGGTCCGCACGCCCCCTCCCACACCGGAGCCGGTCCCCACCCCCGACCCCGTGGCGGCACAGGTGGCCGCCATGACCGATGAGGAACTGGCAGGACAGCTGCTCATCGTCGGCATCCCGGGCACCGAACTGACCTTGGAGACGGTACGGCTCTTGCAGGACTGCCGCCCCGGCGGGGTCATCCTCTTTCGCCAGAATGTGGAAAGCGCCCCCCAATTGGCCACCCTCACCAACGGCCTGAAAGGGGTCAATTGCGGCGGGGTCCCCCTTCTCCTCTGCGTAGATGAGGAGGGCGGCCCGGTCTCCCGAATGCCCCATTCCCTTACCGACCTGCCCCCCGCCCATGATTTTCTCCAGTCCGGCGGCGACCCCTATGCTCTGGGGACCGTTTTGGCCGCCCAGTGCGCCGCCTTTGGTTTCCATCTGGATTTTGCCCCCGTTCTGGACATATGGTCCAACCCGGCCAACCGGGTCATCGGCAGCCGTGCTTTGGGCACCGACGCACCTGCCGCCGCGGCAGCTGGGGCAGAAATGACCCGGGGGCTGGCCGATGGCGGCATCATCCCTGTGGGCAAGCATTTCCCCGGCCACGGGGACACCACGGCCGACTCTCACACCTCCCTTCCCATCGTGGACCGAAGCCGGGAAGAGCTGGAAGCCCGGGAACTGATTCCCTTCCGCCGGGCCATGGAGGAGGGCATCCCCGCCCTGATGGTGGCCCACCTCCTTCTCCCCCAGCTGGACCCGGACCTGCCCGCCTCCCTCTCCCCTGCGGTGGTGGGGCTTTTGCGGGAGGAGCTGGGCTTTCAGGGGGTCATTTTTACCGACGACCTTGCCATGGGAGCCATCTCCCAACGCTATACCCCTGCCCAGGCGGCCCTCCAGGCCATCCAGGCGGGCTGCGACATGGCGCTGGTATGTCATGGCACCGACAAGGCCCGCTCGGCCTATAAGGCCCTTCTGAACGCCATACAGACCGGGGAACTGGACCGCCGGCGGGTGGAGGAGAGCGTCTGCCGCATTTTGACCCTGAAGCAGACCTACGGGGTGGACGCCGCCCCGGTGCCCATGCCCGATGTGGACGGACTGAATGCACGGATACAAAGCATCCTGCCATAAATCAGGGAGCGGCCTAAAAGGCCGCTCCCTGCGGCTTATCTGCCCACTGTCTTATCCGGCTGGCCTTGTCCGCCTCTGTAACCTTTTGTTTCTGGCATCCTCCGCCCCGCTGTGCTACAATGGCGATACAGGAAGGCGTTTTGCTTTATGAAACGCATTTTCCTCTTCTTTTCGCTTTGACCCTTCTGGTGGGCTGTTCTCCGCAGAAGGCTGCCGTTACGCCGAAGCCCACACCTGAAGGTATCACCCCCACCCCGGAACCCACACCCGCTCCCACCCAGTTCCGCTTCATCCGGGAGTCCTTTTCCGGGCCGAAGACTGTGAAACCTTTTACGGCGACAGCCGTCCCACCCTGGCGGGGGCAACTGCCTCTGTTCGGGCTATGGGGACGATGACCCCACTGTTTTGATCTCCCCCAAGGGGAAGGTCCTGATGAAAAAATACTGGGATAATGGGCTGGACTAAAAATTTCCGGGAACTTTTTTGTATTTTTGCCGTCAAAGAGACTGCAACAAACAAAAAAGGAGTTATCACCCATGAAACAGTTTCGCTATCCCGCTCTGGCCCTGGCCGGGGCGCTGACCCTCTCCCTCACCCTGGCCGCCTGCGGCCCCAAGAAGCCGGAACCCACCCCCGAGGACACCGCCACCCCCGATATCATCGAAAGCGTGTCCCCCACCGAGACCCCCGAGGTCATCGGGCCTGACCAGTCTGCCGAACCCACCGAGTCCATGACCGTTGTCACTCCCCCTGTGGAGACCGATGGGGCGGTGAAGCCTCTGGAGACTCAGACTCCGGTCCAGACCCAGCCCATCCAGACCCCTCCCCCCTCTGAGGCGCCCGTCGAGTCCCCCTCTGAGGCCCCCACCGAGACCTCCAAGGTCCAGGCGGTGTGGACCGCCATCAGCCAGCGGGAGCTGCCCTCCTTCCAGGACCTGGACGATGACCTCCTCTCCGACTTCTACGGGGTGGACCCCGCTGACCTGGTGGAGTACATTTGCAAGATCCCCTTCATGAACACCCAGGCCACCGAGTTCTTCATCGCCCAGGTCCAGCCGGGACAGATGGATACGGTAAAGGCCGCTTTGGAGGCCCGCCAGGCCGCCCTGCAAAGCCAGTGGAGCCAGTATCTCCCCGCCCAGCTGGAGCTGGTGGAAAACTATAAGCTGGTAACCAGCGGGGATTACATTCTGTTCGCCGTCACCGAGTACGCCGATGATGTGGTAAATGATTTCAACAACAATGTAAAATAAGCCGGCGGGCGGCAGTTTTGCCGCCCTTCGGCTGTCTGCGGATCATTTTTCCAAAAGGAGGTTCCGCCCTTGGTCTTTTCCAGCGTGTTCTTTCTCTTTACCTACCTGCCCGCAGTCCTGCTGGCCTATTACCTGACCCCCCTGCGGTGGCGGAACCTGACCCTTCTGGTGCTGAACCTTATTTTCTATGGCTGGGGGGAGCCGGTGTATATCGTCATCATGTTCGCCTCCATCGCCATTGACTACACCCATGGCCTGCTGGTGGACAAATGCAAACAGAAGGGCAGCGACAAAGGCGCCCGGATGGCGGTTGCCTCCTCGGTGATTTTCAATCTGGCGCTGCTGTTTTTCTTCAAGTACTGGAACTTTATCGCCGGGAGCCTGGGCTTCCTGCCCGTTATTGACAGCCTGCCGCTGCCCGGCGGGAACTCCATCCCCTTCACCCTTCCCATCGGTATCTCCTTCTACACCTTCCAGACCATGAGCTATACCATCGATGTCTACCGGGGGGACGCCAAGGCCCAGAAGTCCATCCTGAACTTCGGCACCTTTGTCACCCTCTTCCCCCAGCTCATTGCCGGCCCCATTATCAAATACAAGGACCTGGGGGACCAGATCGACAGCCGGGACCATACGGTGGAACGGTTTGCCTCGGGTGTACAGGTCTTCGTGGTGGGCCTGGCCAAAAAGGTGCTGCTGGCCAACAATCTGGGAATGCTGTGGGATACCTTCAAAGCCCTGCCCACCGGGCAGCTTACCACCGCCGGGGCCTGGCTGGGCATTCTGGCCTTCTCCTTCCAGCTCTACTTTGACTTTTCCGGCTATTCCGACATGGCGGTGGGTCTGGGGCGGATGCTGGGCTTTGAGTTCGGCAAAAACTTTAACTACCCCTACATCTCCCGCTCCCTCACCGAGTTCTGGCGGCGGTGGCACATCTCTCTGGGGTCCTGGTTCCGGGAATACCTCTACATCCCTCTGGGGGGCAACCGGGTCGACAAACCCCGGCTCCTCTTCAACCTGCTCATCGTCTGGGCGGCCACCGGCATCTGGCATGGGGCAAGCTGGAACTTCCTGCTCTGGGGCCTTTATTACGGCTTCCTTCTGGTTTTGGAAAAATTCTTTCTGGGCCGGTATTTGGAGCGGTGCCCCCGCTGGCTGCAGCACTGTTATACTCTCTTCTTTATCGCCATCGGCTGGGCGCTCTTTGCGGTGGAAGATTTCTCCCATCTGGGTCCCTATCTCTCGGCCATGCTGGGCTTTGCCCCCGGCGGACTGACCAGCGGAGCGGTCCTGTATTATCTTCGCTCCTACCTCCCCATGCTCCTCACGGCCGCCGCAGCCTCTACCCCTTTGGCCAAAAAGCTCTGGGACAGGCTGGGGGAGAAGCCCCGGCTGGCGCTGCTCCCCATACTTCTTCTGGCCGGACTGCTGCTGTGTACCGCTTATCTGGTAGACGCCACCTATAATCCCTTTTTGTATTTCCGGTTTTGACCGAGATCCTCACCCCAAAAGGAGGTCTTTCCATGTCCAAAAAATATTCCATCTTCCTCACCGCCCTTTTCTGCGCCTTTCTGGGCCTGATGGCCACCGCCAACGCCCTCACCCCCGACCGGGACTTTTCCCAGGTGGAAAACCGCACCCTGGCCCAGCGGCCCGCCCTCACCGTCAAGGCGCTGGCCTCCGGGGACTTTATGGCCGACTATGAGCGCTATGTCACCGACCAGTTCGCCGGCCGGGACGGCTGGACAGCGGCCAAAGCCTACGCCGAAAAGCTGACGGGCAAGCAGGAGAACAACGGGGTTTATTTCTGCGACGACGCCACCCTCATCTCCCGGTTTGACGCTCCCGACGCCAAGCGGCTGGAGAACAATGCCAAGTATGTGGCCCAGTTTGCCGAGAAGGCGGGGGTCCCCGTCGCCTTCGGCCTTATCCCCACCCAGGCCTATGTGTGGGCGGACAGGCTGCCCGCCGGCGCCCCCAACTACGACCAGCGGCAGGTCTACACCGATGTGAGCGGCGCACTGACGGGCAAAGTGACCCTGGCCGACAACCTCTGGTCCACCCTTCCCGCCCATAAGGAGGAGCCTATTTTCTACCGCACCGACCACCACTGGACCTCTCTGGGGGCCTACTACGGCTACACCGGCGTCATGGAGGCGCTGGGCCGTGGGGATGAGATCGTTCCTCTGGATTCCTACAATAAGGAGACGGTTTCCACCGAGTTCTACGGCACCGTCTTCTCCTCCTCCGGCGTCCGGTGGGTCAAGCCGGATGAGATGGACATCTATGTCCCCGATGCCGGCATCACCGTTACCAGCCACACTTACGACGGCAACGGTCAGCCGACAACCGAACCCCGGCAGCTTTACGACAGAAGCTATCTGGAAAAGAAGGACAAATACTCCATGTTTCTGGGCGGCCAGCAGCCTTTGGGGGTGGTGACTACCCCCAACACCGACAAGCCCAGGCTCCTGCTGGTTCGGGACAGCTACTCCGACTCCCTGGTGCCCTTCCTTACCCCCCACTTTTCTGAGATCCACCTCATCGACCTTCGGTATTACAAGCTGTCGGTGAGCCAGTATATCGCTGACAATGCTATTGATCAGGCCATGGTCCTCTACTCGGTGCCCAACTTTGCCGCCGATGTAAACCTGGTCTGGCTGCCCCGCTGAAGCCCCGGCGGCCCGGTGAATTATCACCGGGCCGCTTTTTATTGCAAAATTCTCCCCCTCCCTCTCCACTCTTTGACTGTCTTTTTTCACAAAATTGAAAATTCCCCCTTGCAACCCTTCCGAATCGTGATAGAATGAAACGGTATTTTGAAAAAGAAGGGGAATGGTGGCAGTGATGAAAATTAGCTTTGACAACGACAAGTATCTGGAGATCCAATCGGCCCGCATCAAAGACCGCATCGCCCAGTTCGGCGGCAAGCTCTATCTGGAGTTCGGCGGCAAGCTCTTTGACGACCACCACGCCGCCCGGGTCCTGCCCGGCTTTGCCCCCGACAGCAAGATCCGAATGCTGACCCAGCTTTCCGACCAGGCGGAGATTGTCATCGCCGTCAACGCCAATCACATCGAGCAGAACAAGGTCCGGGGAGATCTGGGCATCACCTATGATGTGGATGTGCTGCGGCTCATTGACGCCTTCCGCTCCATGGAGCTGTATGTGGGCAGCGTGGTCATCACCTGCTTCGCCGGGCAGCCCTCCGCCGCCGCCTTCCAGCACCGGCTGGAGGATCTGGGCATCCGGGTCTACCGCCACTACCCCATTGAGGGCTACCCCCACAACCTGCCCCTTATCGTCAGCGCCGACGGCTTTGGCAAAAACGACTTTGTGGAGACCACCCGGCCTCTGGTGGTGGTCACCGCCCCCGGCCCGGGCAGCGGCAAGATGGCGGTGTGCCTCTCCCAGCTCTACCACGAGTACCGCCGGGGGGTAAAGGCTGGCTACGCCAAGTTTGAGACCTTCCCCATCTGGAACCTTCCCTTGAACCACCCGGTGAATCTGGCATACGAGGCGGCCACCGCCGATCTGAACGACGTGAATATGATAGACCCCTTCCATCTGGCCGCCTATGGAGAGACCACAGTGAACTACAACCGGGATGTGGAGGTCTTCCCCGTTTTGTCCAATATTTTCGAGACCATCATGGGGGAAAGCCCCTACAAATCCCCCACTGATATGGGAGTCAACATGATCCGCTCCTGCATTGTGGATGACGAGGCAGTGGGCAACGCCGCCCGGCAGGAGATCCTCCGCCGGTACTACGACGCCCTCTCCCAGCGGCGTCAGGGCCGGGGCGGGGACGAGGCCATCTACAAGCTGGAGCTTCTTATGAAGCAGTCCGGCGTCACTCCCGACATCCGTCCGGTCATCAGTCAGGCCCTGGCCGTGGCCCAGGATACCGGCGCCCCCGCCGCTGCCATCGAGCTGCCCGACGGTCGGGTGGTCACGGGCAAAACCTCCGACCTGATGGGTCCCGCCGCCAGCGTGGTGCTGAACGCTCTGAAGGCTCTCGCCGGTATCCCCCGGGAGCTAGACCTCATCTCTCCAGAGGCCATCATGCCCATCCAGCACTTGAAAGTAGAGCATCTGGGCAGTCTGAACCCCCGCCTCCACACCGATGAGATCCTCATTGCTCTGGCCTCCAGCGCCACCTCCAACCCCCTGGCCGATAAGGCCATGGACCAGCTGGCCAACCTCCGGGGCTGTCAGGCTCACATTTCGGTGCTGCTCTCAGCCACCGACCTGCGGCTTTACAAAAAGCTGGGCCTTCAGGTCACCTGCGAGCCACAGTATGAGACCAAGAAGCTGTATCACCGCTAAACAGAAAAGCCCGGCGGAGTTTCCGCCGGGCTTTTCTTATATCAATTCCTGCTCTAACGCATCAAATTCTTTTGTGCTGAAAAATTCTCCCAATGTGATCCCCAGCCCATCACACAGTTTCTTTACTGTTGTCACCGTTGTGCTGCGGTTGCGGCCGCTGACAATATTATTGATCGTGGACTGGGACACGCCGCTGATCATCCCCAGCCGGTTCAAGGAGAGTCCCCGTTCCCGGCACAGCTCTATAACCCGATTTTTTACCGCTGTTCCGGCATCCAACACACTTCACCTCACTTCTCCCTTTTGAGGATACCGAAATCGCCTTGACAACGTTACCCCTTTTGAGTTAAAATAACTCAAAAGGGGTAATTGCTTGCCTCAACGTTATCAGAAGGTTTGGTGATTTTTATGAAACGAAATGTGTTCCTTTCTTTTTTCCTGGCCCTTTCTCTTTCCCTATCCGCACCTGCTTTTGCCGCCGACGCCACCCCCTGGTATGCGGAAGCACAGGCCTATGTCACCGAAAACGCCTTGATGACCGGTACCGGCCATGGTTTTGAGCCTGATGCCACCGTCACCACAGCGACCGTACTGCAAACCCTCTACAACCTGGAAGGACAGCCTGCTGTCTCCCATGACCAGACACCCGATTCCCCCTGGTACGCCAAAGCCCTTCTCTGGGCACGATCTGCCGGCCTTTCGGAAGAACTTGGAGAAGACAGCGTGATCCGGCGAGGCGGTGTCAAAACCATTTTAGATGCCTACTGCGGCTTAAAACAGGTTTCGCCCGCCGCCTTGATGACAGGGGACGAAAACGGAGACATGATGCTGGACAAAACCCTGACCCGGGCAGAGTTTGCCCAGATTTTGATGAATTTGGGTGAACTTCTCTCTACTGCGGAAAGGCCGGCAAAAGAGTTTTCCGCGGCAGATGCCACCGCCTATGTGGAAGGTCTTTTGAAGGAGACCTATCTGGGGGAGTTTGACAAGAACTACATGACTTTGGTGGGCATCACCGAGGAGGAGGCCCAAGCCACCTACGAGAACTGTCTGGATGTGGAAGCACAATTTTTCTGCTACTTCTATGACATTGAGTACCCCACAGAAGAACAGATGAGCCAGATCAAAGACCTTTACGCCCACATCTACGCAAACGCTAAGTTTCAGGTAGTTTCGGCCACCGAGCAGGATGACGGCTCCTTCTCGGTGAAGCTGTCCATTGAGCCTATCAACATCGTCCAGCTGGCCGAGGCCAGGTTTGAGGACACCATGCAGCCCTTCTACGACAAGTATCCCGCAGACGTCCAGCAGGCCATGAGCGACGCAGAGTATGAGGCCATGGATCAGGAGTATGCGCAGATGATCCTGGACCTTTACGAGAGCGTCATGCCTGAGATCGGCAATGAGGAGGCCCAAAGCCTTGTGGTGCAGATCGAAATGGATGCAGAGGGCTACTATTCCCTGAATGACCCCGATTTTGGACGCATTGATGAGTTGATCATCAACTATATCGCAACCTCGGACAACACTTAAAAAGATGGCGTGGTACAGTGTACCACGCCATCTTTTTAAGTGTTATGCCTTCTGAAAATAGGCCTGAATCAGCCCGCCCAGCACCTCGTGGGTATATTGGAAGCCGTACCGCTCATAGAAAGGCCCGGCGTTGTTGCCGTTGGAGACATAGACCGACAGCCACTCCACCCCGGGCACCGCCCGGAGCCATTCCATGGCCCGGCGGGCCAGCTCCTCCCCGATGCCCCGGCCCCGGTACTCGGGAAGGACATAGAGATTGCTTAACGAACCTACCTTGGCCGGCAGTTCCATGTCAGGGGGATAAAAACCGCCTGTCAGGTCTCCCGCCCAGCCGGGCAGGCCGTTCCGGGCCGCCTCTGGCACCGTCTCGGCATCGGCAAAGACATAACCGATGGGAGTCACCCCGTCATAGGCCACCACCAGCAGTTTTTCCTCCGCCCCCTCAAAGCCGGGCTTCAGGCGGTTTTCAAAGTTCATTCCCGCCAGGATATCCGCCCGAAAACGGGCCTTTTGGGCCTGATGGGCCAAAAGTTTGTTGCACAGATCCCTGCACACCTCCACTGGGCCGGCGGTCAGGTCTTTGTACTGAATGGTCATAGCAGCATTCCCCTTTCGATGTTTGATGTGCTCATTGTACCAACCCGGCTTTTCCCTTACAAGATACGGGCCAATTATTAAGTCACTCATCTTTTTCATAGCGTTTCGGCTTTTTGCCTAATTCCCCCTGTTCTTTTTTGTGCAATCTATATAGTCCCCTTCTCCCGCAACGGCCCACGGCTTCTTTTTTATTGAAACGCTGGAAAGATCTTCACTTTTTCGTGCAATCTCTGTTTTGATATGCTATACTGTTTCTATCTATCCCCGCAAAACACAAAGGAGGAACCATCCGTGGACGAAGCGCCCATACCCTTACTCATTGCCCTTTCTGTTCTTCTGGCCCTTGCCATTGGCTGTATCATCTACCTCATCACCCGTATTCAGGCTCTCAAGCAGCGGGTCAGCGAGGCGGATATCCGCCAGATGGTGGACATGGGCGAAGAAACCGGCGAAATCGAGAAGGAGGAGCGGGAGCTCATTGAGAATGTCTTTGAGTTCAACAACTCCACCGCCGCCGAGGTGATGATCCACCGCACCGATGTGGTCATGCTCTGGGCGGAGGACCCTGACGAGGAGATCATGAAAACCATCCGTGACTCCGGTCTCACCCGCTTTCCCGTCTATGAGGAGGACACCGACGACATCATCGGCATCCTCAACACCCGGGATTATCTGCTCAACGCCCGGGAAGAGCGTCCCAAGCCTCTGCGGAAACTGCTGCGAAAGGCCTATTTTGTCCCCGAGACGGTGCGGACCGACGTTCTCTTCCGGGATATGCAAAGCCGAAAGACCCACTTTGCCGTGGTGGTGGACGAGTACGGCGGCACCAGCGGTATCATCACCATGGAAGACCTTATTGAAGAGCTTGTGGGCAACATATATGACGAGTTCGACCCTCAGGACGAGCAGGAGATCATCCCGCTAAAAGAGGGGCTGTGGCGCATCTCCGGCTCCGCCGCTTTGGAGGACATCGCCGAGGCGCTGGAGGTGGAGTTTCCCGAAGAGGAGGAGGCCGAGACCCTGGGCGGATTGGTCTTCGCCCGGTTGGATGTGATCCCCGCCGACGGCACCCACCCTGTGGTGGACGCCGGGGAGCTTCATATCGAAGTAGAGCGGCTTACCGACCGCCGTGTGGAGTGGGCCAGGGTCACCAAGCACCCCGCCGAAGCGGCGGAGGAATAATGGCCCTTTTTGTCAGAGGGATCCCCTCACGCCCTGCAAATGCGGCCCGGGAGAAAAGAATTTTGATAAAAAATCTGCGTGTAACAGTAATTGAGAAAATGGGTAACAAAGCAGGAGCAGAGTGTAGGTAGGTGAAAAGAATGATACGGCCATTAGAAGAAAGAGACATCGAAATCGTATGTACCATCGTAAATGAAAATTGGAAAAATGTCTATTCAGAGTACATCAATCCGATGTTGTTAAACGCAGATGGATGCGCAGAGCGGATTTGCCAATTAAAATCGGACTTTAGTTCTCATCGGTTGTCAGAGTATGTGTGGGAAGAACAAAATCAGGTGTCTGCAATGCTTTCTTTTGGAGATACCGCAGATACAGACATAACGGAAGCATTTGAAATATGGCGTATTTATGTTGATGCTCACTTTCAACAGAAAGGAATTGGAAAACAATTACTTGATTTTGCCGAACAGCAGGCAAAGAAACAAGGTTATAAAAGAATTGTTATTTGGGCTTTCAAAAGCAATCACCGTGCTATTTCCTTTTATCAGAAACAGGGGTATTGCATTGACAAAGAAGAATATTTAGGAGAGCCTTATCTTGCAACAGGAATACGATTGAAAAAGGAAATATAAATAAGCAATCTCTTTACTGTCCGAAATACAAACAGGAAAAATTGGTTGAAGCCAAGGACTTACAAGTAACCGTCATCAAAGAGCCAGACGCATAAGACGCAGAGCCAATATAATGCAGAGTATGACCTGCGATTATCGGCTCTTTCTTTGATAAAAAACCCAATCTGCCGCACAACGGCAAAAGAAAAAACGTCGTACAGCAGAGATATTTTCACACGCCCATTTTTACACGGCGGCTTTTGAGAAATCAAAGCCGCCGTTTCTTTTTTATCTTCTTAAGAAATGACGCGGTTTCACTGTTAAAAGCGGCGGCTAAAGGAGGTAGCTGCCATGAAGTACACACCCTATCGCCAAAATCCGACGGTCATTGACATATCAAAAAAAGCCCGTCCACCGCCGGGGGAAATTTTACCCATGAATATGAACTGTCTAATCAACTGAATACTGCTTACAATTCCTTTGCGCCAGTCTGTATTTTTCAGATAGGCGCATTTTACAATAAAAACGCCCCCGGTTTCCGGGGGCGTTTCCAATATCACAGACTTTCCTTATTCCCTCTCCCGCTTCTCCGCTTCCGCCACCGACACTTCATACGCCACCCGCTCCTCCTGCCGCTCCCCCTCCACCTTACGGTAGGTCCGGCTTTGCAGACGGCCAGTAAGACGGACCCCGTCCCCCACTGTCAGTTCCCCGCAATAGCGGGCCAGTGCGCCCCAGGCGATGCAGGGCAGATAATCCGCCCTGCCGTACCGCCTGTTCACCGCCAGCAGCAGGTCACAGATCTCCCGGCCCAGCGGGGTCCGGCGGACCACCGGCGGCTTGCAGAGCACCCCGGAAAGCTCCAGCTGGTTGGCGTGTTCCCCCCACCAGGGGGCAATGGTCCGGGCCAAAAAGGTAATGACCAGCCGGCTCCCCACCCCGGAACGATTGTTGTAGGAGCGCACCTCCCCCGTCAGCTCATACTCCTCCCCCACCGTAACGGGGCAGGCCTCCAACAACCCCTGAGGGGCCAGGATATTCAGGGTGTCCACCGCTCCGCTGAGCCGCTCCACCTCCAAAGGGAACTGATAATAGATCACACCATGATTGAGGTGGGAAACATGGGGGGCGGCCCCCACCCGGCCTCGCAGAAATGCCTGATTCTTGCTGTCCATGGGCTTCACGCTCCTGTTGTGTAGTGGAGCCGGCCGGCTCCGTTCGTGCTACACTATATGAGACGAGCCCCGGGGATATGCGAAACTCTCCCCTTCAAAAAGAAGGGCATTTTAACTTGAAAAAGAGGCGTTTTCCAATGGAAAACGCCTCTTTTTTGCGATGCTTTCTTACTCCCCGGTCACCGGAGTGAGATTATAGTTGATAATCAAGCTGTCAATACGGTTAAAATCGTCATCGGTGAGGCTGTAGTAGCCATCCTCCCCCTTCTCGATCTGAACCGAGAGGGACTGGGCCTCCTCATTGCCGATCTCGGGCATGACGCTCTCGTAAAGATCCAGGATCATCTGGGCATACTCCTGATCCATGGCCTCGTACTCCGCATCGCTCATGGCCTGCTGGACCTCCATGGGATACTTGTCGTAGAAGGGCTGCATGGCCTCCTCAAACTTGGCCTCGGCCAGCTGGACGATGTTGATAGGCTCAATGGACAGCTTCACCGAGAAGGAGCCGTCATCCTGCTCGGCGGCCGAAACCACCTCGAACTTGGCGTGGGCGTAGATGCGCTTATACAGGTCCATCATCTTCTCATGGAACTCTTCGGCGGGATACTCAATGTCGTAGAAATAGTAAAAATTGTTGGACTCCACGTCCAGACTGTTCTCGTAAGTAGCCTGGGCCTCCTCCTCGGTGATGCCCACCAGGGTCATGTAGCCCTCGTCAAACTCCCCCAGATAGGTCTCCTTCAAAAGACCCTCCACATAAGCCTTGGCATCGAAAGTGCTCAGGCCGCTCTTTTTGCAGGCGCCCAGAGTCAGGGTCAGGCCCAGTGCCAGAGCCAAAGCGGCAAAACGCTTCATCTTTTTCATGTTACTCATTCTCCTTTTCTTCTTTACACGGATGGGTGGAACGATTTATTTACAAAGCTCTGCAATGGCCAGAGCGAAAATCTTGGCCGACTTCACCAGATGGTCCACGGGGACCAGTTCATTGGCGGAGTGCATCTTATAGTCAAAGCCGGGGAACTCACAGCCGAAGGCCACGCCGCCAGGAATGTTGTGGACATAGGTACCGCCGCCGGTGATGAGAGGTTTGGCGCCCCTCTCTCCGGTGACCGCCTCGTAACAGCCCAGAAGGGTCTTGACCAGAGGGGAATCGGACTCCACGATGTGGGAGGGCATCATGCCGGCCACGGGGACCTCAATGCCATGGGCCTCCAGATTGGCCTTGGCCACCTGAGCGCAGTTCTCCTCGGTGGCGCAGACGGGAGAGCGGGAGTCGATACTGGCGTGGAAGCCGGTCTCCTCCATGGTCATCAGGCCCAGATTGACGGTAAGCTCGCCGGAGACCTCGTCGGCCATGGCGATGCCCAGAGCCTTCCCCCGGGTGTCCCCGAAGGGGAACAGCTCATGCAGGGCCTTCAACGCCTTTGTAGAGGCGCAGTCGGCCAAAGGTAGGGCGGCCACCAGCTCCAGCAGGGCACAGATGGCGTTGATGCCCTCCTCGGGGAAGGCGGCGTGGGCATTCTTGCCGACACAGTGGATGCTCACCCCGTCGGCGGTGTCGGTGCAGGTAAATTTGGCCCCGGACCTGGCCTCGATGGCGGGGCACAGCCCTGCCGTATCGGCGGCCTTCAGCCCCACAATGGTCACCGTGGCCTCTGGAGGCACCACGTTCCCCCGCACGCCGCCGGTGAGACCGGTGGCCCGGGGAGAGACGGTCTCCTTCTCCCAGTGGCCTTCAAACCGGCACATGAGATGGCCCTTCTCCACATTGATGAGGGGAAAGTTGGCGTCGGGGGTAAAGCTCTGGGGGGCGTAGGGTTCCTTGCTGTAATAGTAGCGGATGTCGGAGGAGCCGGACTCTTCATCGGTGCCCATGATCAGCTTCACATTCCTGGACAGGGGGATACCCAAGTCCCTGACGGCCTTCATGGCCAGCATGGCGGCAGCCACGGGGCCTTTGTCGTCAATGACCCCCCGGCCATAGAGCATCCCGTCCTTCTCCACACAAGTATATGGGTCGGTATCCCAGCCCATGCCCTCGGGTACCACGTCCAGATGGCCCAGGATGTGAAGCTGGGTCTCTTTGTCATTGAGGTCGGCCAGACCCACATAGTGGTCATAGTCCCGGGTAGCAAAGCCCAGCTCGTCACAGATCTTCAGCGCCTCATCCAGCGCCGCCCGGGGACCGGGTCCAAAGGGGGCCTCCGGGGTGGCCTCCCCCTTCACGCTCTTGACCCCCACCAGACGGGAAACCGTCCGGATCAGCTCCTGCCGGCGGGCAGGGTCGTCAAAATAGGCGTCGATCTTCTCCTTATACATGATATCTCACTCCTTCTGGGTGGCCCGCTCCTCTGCCAGCTCGCCCAAGTATTTGTAGATGGTGTACCGGGAAACCTTCAGCCGGGTGGCCACATAGGGTACCGACTTGCGGAAGGAGAAGGCATTTTTCTGGTCCATCAGGGCCACCAGCTTCATCCGCTCCTTCTTGCTCAGCTCATCCAGCGGCTTGCCCAAAGCGGCCACGCACTCGTCAAAGATCTGATGGAGCTGGCCCACCCCGCCGGTCCAAAGGGCGCTGTGCAGGTCGGTGTCGGCGCTCATCAGCCCCACCAGTGTCTGGTTGGCCTGGGCCAAAGCAGTAAAGTCAAAGTTGATGCCGATGGCCAGATTATAGTCCTCTCCGATCAGATGAAAGGTGGAGGATTTGATTTGCTGACCCGTGGGAGTGGTGGCGTACAGATTCACAAAATCTGTCACCATCCCCTGACTGTCCAGTTCCTTGTCAGAACCCAGAATGTCCAGCGTGGAGCCAACCTTTCGGCCGGAGACATGACCGTTATAGATGGACAAAATGGGGTGACTGGGCTGACTCATATCGTGGACCATGGTCTCGCAGGAGGAGCCGAACATCTCGGCAATGCCCCGGGCCAACCGGTCCAGAAACACAAAGGCCTCATCTCTTGTCAAAGGCGATCCCCTTCCTTTCTGCTCCAGCCCTCCTCCCCGTTGGAAGCGGGTGGACATAGCGGCACATTCTTCATTATTTTACCACGTTTGTATCTGGAAATCAACCTGTTTTGTTCCTTTTCGGCCTTTTGTCAACCCCTTCCCGGGGTGCGTTTTTGCAGTCGTTTTCCCGTCATGGTCTCCACCGTCAGCTTCCAACAGACCGTGGCCGGCATGGCGTCCCGGGAAAAGGCAAAGCCCTCGGGATGATAGCGGGCAACGATACGCTCCAAAGCGGCCTCCTTCTCCTCCTCGCCCGGAAAGTCCACCGTTCCCGTTCCCATAACGCTTTCAAACTCCATGGTGCAGTAGCCCCGCTCCGCCTCACTGTAAAGGGCATGGCCCCGGTCCATCTCAAAGGACACCTCGGGGTTCCGGCGGAGCAGATCCAGCTTTTTGCCCCGGGCGGCGCTGTGGAACCAGAGGACGGGCCTGCCGGCCTCCACCGTCAGGGCAAAGTTCAGCGGCACGATATAGGGCCGCTCCCCGTCCCAAATCCCCAGTCGGACCACATCACAGTCCTCCATGATACGAAGAAGTTCCTCCGGTTCACTGACCTCACGATCCCTGCGGCGCATAAGATCCCTCCCCTTTCCATCGGATAGGCTCATTCTACACCCGCTTAGGAGAAATGGCAAGATGTTCCGCCCCTGCTTTTCCTTCGTGCCGGGGTTGCGTTCTCCCGCAAAAGGTGCTATGATGGGAATCCAGAAAAATTTTCCGAAGGGAGCCTTACACTGTGATTTTACTGGAGCTGTTTTTCTCCTTTGCCAAGGTGGGGGTCATGACCTTTGGCGGCGGCCTTGCCATGCTGCCCATCCTCCAGCGGGAGATCGTGGAACACAAGGGCTGGGCCACCGAGGCCGAGCTGACCGACTACTTTGCCATCGGCCAGTGTACCCCCGGCATCATTGCGGTGAACACCGCTACTTTCGTAGGCCAGAAGCAGGCCGGCATCCTCGGCGGTATCCTGGCCACATTGGGGGTGGCCTTTCCCAGCGTGGTCATCATCACCTGCCTTGCCAGTGTGATCAGCGCCTTCGCCGGACTAAAGGTCATCGCTCACGCCTTCGCCGGCATCCGCATCTGTGTGTGCGTGTTGATTTTCAACGCCCTGTTGAAACTGAGCCGGTCCTCTGTGGTGGACCTGCCCACCGGTCTCATCGCCGTGACGGTTGCCCTGCTGGCCTTTTTCACCGACCTCTCCCCCGCCGTGTTCGTGCTGTGCGCCGCCGTGGCGGGGCTGGCCATTCAGGCGGTGAAACGCAGCCGGAAGAAGGAGGCGGAGGGGTAATGGAACTGCTTCTTTCCCTTTACTGGGAGTTTTTCAAGACCGGCCTCTTCGCCGTAGGCGGTGGTCTTGCCACCCTGCCCTTCCTTCAGAACATGGCCGTCTCCACCGGCTGGTTCACCACCGCCCAGCTGGCCGACATGATCGCCGTGTCCGAGTCCACCCCCGGCCCCTTGGGCATCAACACCGCTACATATGTGGGCTTCACCACCGCCGGGGTCCCCGGGGCCGTGGTGGCCACACTGGGACTGGTCTCCCCCTCCATCATCATCATTCTGGTGGTGGCCGCCTTTTTGAAGGCCTTCCGGGACAGCCGAACGGTCCAGGACGTATTCTACGGCCTGCGGCCGGCCTCCATGGGACTCATTGCCGCTTCCGGCCTTTCGGTGGTACTGATGGCCTTCTACCTCCCCGCCGGGGCCGATCTGCTCCATCAGATCCACCTGCCCGGCGTGGCTCTGGCCGCCGTACTGCTGATACTGACCCGGTACTGCAAGCAGACCAAGGGCCTTCACCCCATATTGTTCATTCTGGCTTCGGCAGTGGTGGGTGCGATTTTTTCCTTTTAAGCCCCTTCCTTCCCTTTCCGATTGACAAAAGCCAAAAAGATGGTATAATAGGGGTACAATTTTCAAATACAAGGAGGGGAAAACCCCATGAAGCACATTCAGACTCTGGAGACCCGCAGCCTGTGCGACAGCGCCAAGACCGGCGGCTGCGGCGAGTGCCAGACCTCTTGCCAGTCCGCCTGCAAGACCAGCTGCGGCATCGCCAATCAGCAGTGCGAGAGCGTCCGGAAGTAAGTTGCTCTGACAAAAATGCCGCCCACCGGGCGGCATTTTTCCTGTCCTTGACAACCATTAGGGATGGCAAAGAGGAGGGCAAAACCATGGACGAAGAATGGAAAAGGTTATATGAAAAGGCAATGCGTGTTTTGGACCCCCAATGATGTTTCAAATAAAATGTGGGTGGGAAGTGTGGCGTCCGCCGTACTCACAAAAAAAGGGAATATTTACAAGGGCATATGCATTGACACAGATGGCTCCATAGGGATGTGCGCCGAAAGAAACGCTTTATCAACCATGCTTACATATGGCGAAAGCGAGATCAAAAGAGTGGTTTCCGTATATAAAGACGGAAATATAATTCCCCCTTGCGGTATTTGCAGAGAATTTATGATGCATTTAGGCGGAGATGTGGAAAACATTGAAATTCTGCTGAATAAAGAAGGGCGGACAATGAGATTGGGCGATTTGATGCCCGAATATCCACGGCATAAATAAATCCCCGTTTGTACGAAAGATACGGTTTGGGATATTCCAAAATACAAAAAACGCTGTTCAATACAGAGAAGGAGAATGAACATGATACATCGCTACACTCTGGGCGGCCTGCATATCGTCGTCGATACCTACTCCGGCGCCGTCCATGTGGTGGACGAGATCGCCTACGATATCATCGGCCTCTATGACGAGGGGCAGACCGCCGAAGCCATCGTCCCCGCCATGCTGGAAAAGTACGGCCAGCGGGAGGATGTGACGAGAGAGGAGCTGGAGGACTGCTGCGGCCAGATCGAGGAGCTGAAAGCCGCCGGAAAGCTCTGGGCGGCGGATACCTTTAAGCCTCTGGCCGGGGATTTGAAGGAGAAGAGCGCCGGCATCGTCAAGGCGCTCTGCCTCCATGTGGCCCACACCTGCAACTTAAACTGCGCCTACTGCTTCGCAAGTCAGGGCAACTACCATGGGGAGCGGGCGGTGATGAGCTATGAGGTGGGCAAGCAGGCGCTGGACTTTCTCATGGATCACTCGGGTACCCGCCACAATCTGGAGGTGGACTTCTTCGGCGGCGAGCCGCTGATGAACTGGCAGGTGGTAAAGGACCTGGTGGCCTACGCCCGCTCGGTGGAAAAGGATCGGGGAAAGAACTTCCGCTTCACCCTGACCACCAACGGAATGCTCATTGACGACGATGTCATCGACTTTGCCAACAAGGAAATGCACAACGTGGTCCTCTCTCTGGACGGCCGGAAGGAAGTCCATGACCGCTACCGGGTGGACTACGCCGGTAAGGGCAGCTGGGAGACCATCGTGCCCAAGTTCCAGAAGCTGGTGGCTTCCCGCCCGGCGGACAAGACCTACTACATGCGGGGCACCTTCACCCATGAAAACCCCGATTTTCTGGAGGACATCAAGACCATGCTGGACCTGGGCTTTGACGAGCTTTCCATGGAGCCGGTGGTCTGCGCCCCCGACGACCCCGCCGCTTTGACCGAGGAGGATCTGAAGATCGTCTTTGACCAGTACGAAAAGCTGGCCCAGCTGATGCAGGAGCGGCGGAAGGCGGGCAAACCCTTTACCTTCTACCACTACATGCTGGACCTGGCCGGCGGCCCCTGCGTCTACAAGCGTATCTCGGGCTGCGGCTCGGGCACCGAGTACATGGCGGTGACCCCCACCGGGGAGCTGTACCCCTGCCACCAGTTCGTGGGGGAGGAGGACTTCAAACTGGGCGACATCTGGAAGGGCGTCACCAACCCCGCCGTGCAGGAGCAGTTCGCCGCCTGCAACGTCTACACCCGCCCCCAGTGCGCCGACTGCTGGGCCAAGCTGTACTGCTCCGGCGGCTGCGCCGCCAACGCCTTCCACGCCACCGGCTCCATTCAGGGGGTCTACGAGCACGGCTGCGACCTCTTCCGCAAGCGGATGGAGTGCGCCATCTTTCTGGAGGCCGCCAAGTCGGTGGGGGAGGAGTGATGGATACCCCCATCTCTGATTTTGTCCGATCCTACGCCGCCTCAAAGGCTCTGCGGCTCCATATGCCCGGCCACAAGGGCAAAGGCCCTCTGGGGGTGGAGGAGCGGGACATCACCGAGATCGGCGGAGCCGACGTGCTTTACCAGTCGGAGGGCATCATCCGCCAAAGCGAGGACAACGCCGCCCGGCTCTTCGGCGCCGGGCGGACCCTTTATTCCACCGAAGGCTCCTCTCTGTGCATCCGGGCCATGATCTATCTGGCCATGCTCCACGCCCGGGCTGCAGGCCGCACCCCGAAAGTCGCCGCCGGGCGAAATGCCCACAAAACCTTTCTGACGGCCTGCGCTTTGCTGGATACCGAGGTGGAATGGCTCTATCCCGAGACCGCCGCCCTCCTGTCCTGTCCTGTGACCCCGGAGCAGGTGGAGGCCGCCGTAAAAGGCCCTCAGGGCGCCACAGCGGTCTTTGTCACCTCCCCCGACTATCTGGGCCACCAGACCGATATCGCCGCTCTGGCGGCCGTTTGCCGCCGCTACGGAGCCCTTTTGCTGGTGGATAACGCCCACGGGGCCTATCTCCGTTTTCTCCCTCCCTCCCGCCATCCCATGGATTTGGGGGCGGACCTGTGCTGTGATTCCGCCCACAAGACCCTCCCCGTTCTCACCGGCGGGGCCTATCTCCACATTTCCGGAGAGGTTCCCATGGAACTGACCCGTCAGGCCGAAAGCGCCATGGCTCTCTTCGCCTCCACCAGCCCCTCCTACCTCATCCTGCAATCTCTGGACGAGGCCAATCCCTATCTGGCCGGGAACTTTCCCTCCCTCCTGCCGCCGCTCTGCCAACGGATAGACGCCCTGAAAATCGGCCTGACAAATCAGGGCTGGACGCTGACAGGGGAAGAACCGCTAAAGCTGACACTGGCTTCCAAAGCCTTCGGCTACCGGGGCACTGAGGTGGCCGCCTATCTGGAAGCGCAGGGCATGGTCTGTGAGTTTGCCGACCCGGATTTTGTGGTGATGATGTTCACCCCCCAATTACCGAAGGCGGCTTTTGCCCGTCTGGAAAAGGCTCTGCTGGCCCTGCCCCGGCGGCCTGCCATCAGGGAGCTTCCCCCGCCCCTGCCCCGGCCCCGGCGGGTGTGCTCCCCCAGAGAAGCCCTTCTGGCTCCTCAGGAGACCCTTCCACTGGAACAATGCCGGGGCCGGGTGCTGGCCGCCCCCACCGTCAGCTGCCCCCCCGCTGTGCCCATCCTGATCTGCGGCGAGGAGATAAGCGAGGATGCCATCCGCTGTTTTCGCTACTACGGTATGGACCGCTGCACAGTGGTCAGGCCCCTTTGAACCCCAAAATGGATTTACAGATTATTCACACTTCGGGCAAAATTTAGCCACAATTGTCTGGTATCTTAATGATGGACACAGGAACAACACAAGTTTGCCAAACATTCCTCTCCTACTCTCTCTGAACAAACACACACCCAAAAAGCCCCCGGCGGATGCCGGGGGCTTTTTGGGCCTCTTGCCTTTTTCTTTGGATAGAGGTACAATAGAGACACCATGATTTGCCGGGGTCGATTTCCCATCGGACCTCTCCCTCTCATCGCAAAGGAGGAATTACTATGCGGGACGGATTTATCAAGGTGGCGGCGGGCACTCCGAGCATCCGGGTGGCCGACTGCCGGTACAACGCCGAGCAGATCTTCACTCTCATGCGCCAGGCCGCCCGTCAGGGGGTCCGGGTCCTCTGCCTGCCCGAGCTGTGTCTGACGGGATACACCTGCGGGGACCTGTTTTTTCAGGACACCCTTTTGAAAGGGGCTGAGGAAGGCCTTGCCACTATTTTGGAGGCCACCAAAGGTCTGGACATGGTAACGGCGGTGGGTCTGCCGGTGCGCTGCGACAACAAATTGTATAATTGCGCCGTCTTAATACAAAAGGGCGAGATTTTGGGCCTTATCCCCAAAACCCATATCCCCAATTACGGCGAATTTTACGAAGGCCGGTGGTTTACCTCCGGAAAGGACGCCGAGGAACGGGTCCTTTTGGCCGGACAGTGGGTCACCATGAGCGGCCAAAAACTCTACGCCTGCGAGACCATGCCCGGTCTGACCATCGGTGTGGAGCTTTGCGAGGACCTGTGGGCCGTGGAACCCCCCAGCCTCCGGCTGGCGGCGGCCGGGGCCACCCTCATTCTGAACCTCTCCGCCTCTGACGAGGTGGTGGGCAAGGCCGACTACCGCCGGCAGCTGGTCACCGGCCAGTCGGCCCGGTGTATCTGCGGCTATGTCTATGCCGACGCGGGGGAGGGGGAATCCACCACCGACATGGTCTTTGCCGGGCACAATATCATTGCCGAAAACGGTACTTTGCTGGCCCAGCGGCGGTTTGCCGCCGGGCTGACCGTTTCTGAAATCGATGTGGAAAAGCTGGCCTACGAGCGGCGGCGGATGAACACCTTCCCCACCCTCGGGCAAAGCGGCCCCATCTGGACCAGCGACTTCTCTCTGGAAAGCGCCACCACCACCCTCACCCGGCCCATTTCCGCAAATCCCTTTGTCCCCGCCGATGAGGCCCACCGGGCCGAGCGGTGTGAGGAGATTTTGAAAATTGCCGCCCTGGGCCTGAAAAAGCGGCTGGAACACACCCAGGCCCAGACCGCCGTCATCGGCCTGTCCGGCGGGCTGGACTCCACTCTGGCCATCCTCGTCACCACCATCGCCATGGGGATGCTGGGCCGGCCCACCTCGGACATTCTGGCCGTGACCATGCCCTGCTTCGGCACCACCGCCCGCACCCGTTCCAACGCCGAGATACTGGCCGAGCGGCTGGGGGCCACTCTGAAGGTGGTGGACATTTCCAATGTGGTGAAGCAACATTTCAAGGACATCGGCCAATCCATGACCGACCAGGACGTAACCTTTGAAAATGCCCAGGCCCGGGAGCGGACACAAGTGCTGATGGACATCGCCAACCGGACCGGCGGTCTGGTCATCGGCACCGGGGACCTGTCCGAGCTGGCGCTGGGCTGGGCCACATACAACGGCGACCATATGAGTATGTACGCCGTCAACGCTTCCATCCCCAAGACACTGGTCCGCCATCTGGTGGCCCATGTGGCCGGGGATAAGGCCGGAGAGGACGAGGCCCTTTCCCATGTGCTGGAGGACATTCTGGACACCCCCGTCTCTCCCGAGCTTCTTCCCGCCATCGAGGGGGAGATCACCCAGAAGACCGAGGACATTGTGGGTCCCTACGAGCTGCACGACTTCTTCCTCTACTATGCCGTCCGCTGGGGCTTCTCCCCCCGGAAGGTGCTGCGGCTGGCCGAACAGGCCTTCGGCCGCGGCTATGACCGCACCACCCTTTTGAAGTGGCTGAAAAACTTCTACCGCCGCTTCTTCTCCCAGCAGTTCAAGCGCTCCTGCATGCCAGACGGCCCCAAGGTGGGCAGCGTCACCCTAAGCCCCCGGGGCGACTGGCGGATGCCCAGCGATGCGGTGGCGGCGCTGTGGCTGGACGAGCTGGAGGGGCTGGAATAAAATATAGAAAGGACCGAAAGCCTGTGCTTTCGGTCCTTTTATTCTTCATCTATATATTCGATAACATCTTCCACCCGGCAGTGGAGGATACGGCAGAAATCACCAATTTTTGTTGTTGTGATTCCCTTTCCATTCCGCATACTCTGTATCGTTGCACTGCTGATGCCATAGTCGTGAATCAATGCGTAAGTGGATATTCCTTTTTCCTTCAAGGTCCGCCAAAACGGAGTATAATAAATCATATCGGTCACACGCCTTTCCATCTACTATAATAATGTATAGTCTTTTACTTGACTATACTTATAATTATGACTATAATAGTGGCAAGGTGATCCGTATGAAATATGATTTTGGTTTGCGATTGAGAGAATCCCGGGAGGTTACGGGGTTGGACTATGCCCAACTCTCCCAAGCCTTGCGTGAAAGAGGATATGTTATCACCCCCCGGCGAATCAAACGCATTGAGGAGGGAAATTCCCAGCCCAACACCAGGGACCTGCTTGCCTTCGCCCGTTTTTTTCATATCAGAATTGCCGATTTGCTTGGTGTATAAATGGACCACCAGAGCCGCACTCTGTGGCGGCCCCAGCCGCTCGTGCCCGGGGGCCTGCCACAAAGTGCAGGCCGCCTATCCATCGTAAGGACAGCCCGGGGAGGCATCCAACGGGAGGGGGACCGCAGTCCCCCTCCCCTGGTCGTTTCAAGGGGGTATCCAGAGGGGAGAAATCAAAATCCCCCTCTGGTGTTTTCTGGGGTTTGGGGCCTCTTTGACACCAAAGAGGCCCCAAGACGCTGTTAAGACGCACTCCCTTCCCGCATAAAAAAGAAACCACGCCGTGTCTCCCACAGCGTGGCCCCTTTTCCTATCCCATCTTACTTCTTCAAGTTAAAAAACGCATCCATGCCCCAGTACTCAGCCACTTCGTCCAGCTCCTCCTCAATGCGGAGCAGCTGGTTATACTTGGCCACCCGGTCGGTGCGGCTGGGGGCGCCGGTTTTGATCTGGGCGGCGTTCACCGCCACCACGATATCGGCAATGGTCACGTCCTCGGTCTCGCCGGAGCGGTGGGAGACGATGGTGGTGTACCCCGCCCGGTTGGCCTTCTGGATGGTGTCCAACGTCTCGGTCAGGGTGCCGATCTGGTTGACCTTGATGAGCACGGCGTTGGCCACATGAAGGTCCAGCCCCTTCTGCACCCGCTCCACATTGGTGACAAAGAGGTCGTCCCCCACCAGCTGGACCCGGTCGCCGATGGCCTTGGTCAGCATGGCCCAGCCTTCCCAGTCGTCCTCGCCCATACCGTCCTCCAGCGAGATGATGGGATAGGTATCGGCAAACTTCTTCCACATATTCACCAACTGCTGCCGGGTCAGCTTTTTGCCCGACTTGGGCTGGATATAGCACTCCTCCTCGGCGTTCCACCACTCGGAGGAAGCGGCGTCGATGGCGATCATAAAGTCCTCACCGGGCTTGAAGCCGGCCTCCTCAATGGCCTGAACGATGACCTTCAGTGCGTCCTCGTCCTTCTTCAGATTGGGAGCATAGCCGCCCTCATCCCCCACACCGGCGGCGGGGGTGCCGTTCTCCTTCAGGGTTTTTTTCAGGGTGTGGAAGACCTGAGCGCACCAGCGCAGGGCCTCCTTCCAGGAGGGAGCACCCACAGGCATGACCATGAACTCCTGGATCTCCACATTGTTGGTGGCATGGGCGCCACCGTTCAAAATATTCATCATGGGCACGGGCAGCACCTTGGCGTTGGTGCCGCCGATATAATTGTAGAGGGAAACCCCCAGGCTCTCGGCCGCCGCTTTGGCGCAGGCCAGGGAGACGCCCAGAATGGCGTTGGCCCCCAGCCGGGCCTTGTTGGGGGTGCCGTCCAGTTCTATCATGGCTTTGTCGATGGCCACCTGGTCCAGTACGTTCATGCCGATAAGACACTCGGCGATCTCGGCATTCACGTTCTCCACCGCCTTCTCCACGCCCTTGCCCAGATAGCGGTCCTTGTCCCCGTCCCGAAGCTCACAGGCTTCATAGATGCCGGTGGAAGCGCCGGACGGGACGGCGGCACGGCCCACCGTGCCGTCCTCCAGATAGACCTCCACCTCCACGGTGGGATTGCCACGGGAATCCAGAATCTCACGGCCCAGTACGTCGACGATCTCAATGATCTGTTTCATGGGGTATCTCTCCTTTCATGTTAAGGGCGGCCCCGCCCAGAGAAAATACCGCAGCCCAAAATGGCAAGCGGTGTATGTTTTGCCTGCCGCTTCCTCTCAGCTCTCGATCAGCGTCTCTCCATCCATCTCCGCCGGCTTTTGCAGCCCCATCAGATCCAGCATGGTGGGGGCAATGTCGGACAGGCGGCCGTTGCGCAGCTTCACACTGGCCCCCACGATATAGAAGGGCACAGGGCTTGTGGTGTGGGCGGTATAGGGGGTCTCGCCATCCTCCTCCAGCATCCGGTCGGCATTGCCGTGGTCGGCGGTGATCAGGGTGATCCCCCCCATCTCGGAGGTGGCCTCCACCACCTGGCCCACGCACTCGTCCACCGTCTCCACCGCCAGCCGGGCGGCCTCGTACACGCCGGTATGTCCCACCATGTCACAGTTGGCGAAGTTGAGGATGATGACATCATATTCCCCGCTCCTGATGCGCTTCACCGCCTCGGCAGCCACCTCACGGGCGGACATATCAGGCTTCATGTCGTAGGTGGGCACCTTGGGAGAGGGGATCAGCACCCGGTCCTCCCCGGGGAATACGGTCTCCACCCCGCCGTTAAAGAAAAAGGTGACATGGGCGTACTTCTCGGTCTCGGCAATGCGCAGCTGGGTCAGGCCCAGTTGGGAGATAAACTCTCCGAACCCGTTGTGAAGCTCCTCTCTGGGGAAAGCCACCTCCACATTGGGCATAGCGGCGTCATAGGAGGTGGTACAGACAAAGCGGACCGGGAAAAACCCCTTCTCCCGCACAAACCCGTCAAAGGCCGGGTCCACCAACGTCCGGGTAAGCTCCCTGGCCCGGTCGGGGCGGAAATTCATAAAAATAACGCTGTCGCTCGCTTTGATGGCGCCGCCTTCGGCAGTGACCGTGGGGAGGACAAACTCGTCGGTCATCCCGGCGGCATAGCTGGCTTCCATCGCCCCCACCGGGTCGCCGATAAACTGCTTTTCACTCTCACCGCAGACCATGGCCCGGTAGGCTTTCTCCACCCGGTCCCAGTTGGTGTCCCGGTCCATGGCGTAATACCGGCCCGAGATGGTGGCGATTTGGGCGCCATAGGCGTCACAAGTCTCCTTCATCTCCTCCACAAAGCCCTTGCCGGAGGTGGGCGGCACGTCCCGGCCGTCTATAAAGCAGTGGACAAAGATCTCGGGGCAGTCCAACTCATGGGCCATCTTTACCGCCGCTTTGATATGAGAGATATGGCTGTGGACCCCTCCGTCGGAGAGCAGTCCCAGAATGTGGACCGCTTTCCCCGCCTCTTTGGCCGCCAGCATGGCCTCCCGATAGGCCTTGTTTGTGAAAAAGGACCCATCCTCAATAGCCCGGCTGATTTTGGGCAAATCCTGAAACACCACCCGGCCGGCGCCGATATTGGTATGGCCCACCTCGGAGTTGCCCATTTGGCCATCAGGAAGCCCCACATCCAGTCCGGAGGCCGACAGCCGGCACCCGGGACATTCCTCAAAGATACGGCTCAAAACCGGCTTTTTGGCGTTGGCAATGGCGTTTCCGGCGCTTTCTTCCCGCAGGCCAAAGCCATCCATGATAATTAAAGTTGTAGGTGTTTTACTCATAAAAACCCTTTCTTCCCAAAACGGAAAGCTGAGATGGAAAGGTGGATGCGACGCGCCCGGCACAGCCGGAATACCCCGCAGACCTTTTTCTCCGCTTTTCACGCCTCTTGCTGTCATGTTTCGCACCGGCCCGGCCGCAACCTCTCCGCCGTACGCCCCTTGGTCGTGCGGCCTCCTTCGGCATCGGCTTCGCTGAACTCCGCAAGCCGGCGGCCTTCGGCCCGTTTGCTCCGCTCCGGATCTCAGTTCTTTTTACAGGCCGGTCCCCCACGCTTCTTTCAGTCCTGGTCCGCAGCCTTGATAATTTCCATGAACTGGTCGGGCTTCAAGGACGCGCCGCCGATAAGGCCGCCGTCCACATCGGGCTGGGCCAGCAGTTCAAAGGCATTCTGGGGGTTCATGGAGCCGCCGTACTGGATGGTGACGCCCCGGGCCACCCGGGCGCCATACAACTTGCGAATGATGGCGCGGATGGTTTCACAGACCTCCTGGGCCTCCTGAGCGGTGGCGGTACGGCCGGTGCCGATGGCCCAGATGGGTTCATAGGCAAAGACCACATGGCGCACCCGCTCGGCAGACACACCGGCCAGAGCGCACTTGACCTGATAGGCGATCAGCTCCATGGTAACGCCCAACTCCCGCTGCTCCAGACTCTCCCCCACGCAGACAATAGGTTTCAGCCCGGCCTCCAGCGCGGCCCTCACCTTCTTGTTGACGGTGAGGTCGGTCTCGTTATAGTACTGCCGGCGCTCGGAGTGACCAACGATAACATATTTAACGCCAATATCCTTAAGCATCTCGGCGGAGATTTCTCCGGTATAGGCTCCCGATGGCTCATAATGGCAGGTCTCGGCGGCAATGGACACCCGGCTGTCCTTAAAAAGCCGGATGGCAGGCTGCAAATTCACGGCGGGAACGCAGAGGACCACATCACACCAACGGGGCCGGCCCAGCATGGGCTTGAAGGCCTCGGCAAAGGCTTTGGTTTCGCTCAGCGTCTTATTCATTTTCCAGTTCCCGGCGATAATGGTCTTACGGTATCTTCTATTCATGTTTGAAATCTCTCCTACTGTGTTTGCGAAGTAAACGTGTGCCGCCTCGTCGGAGCAGGCTCCATATCCTTCGCTTCCGGCCTTTGGCCGAAAGCTCTCTCATTCCGCCGCTCCTCCTCTCCCCACAAAATCTTCGATTTTGCGGGGTCCCCTCAAGCACCGCCGTCGGCGCTTGTCAGTCCCTATTTGTCCAGCAGACAGGCTACGCCGGGCAGTTCTTTGCCCTCCATAAATTCCAGACTGGCGCCGCCGCCTCGTCGGAGCAGGCTCCATATCCTTCGCTTCCGGCCTTTGGTCGAAAGCTCTCTCATTCCGCTGCTCCTCCTTTCCCCACAAAATCTTCGATTTTGCGGGGTCCTCTCAAGCACCGCCGTCGGCGCTTGCCAGTCCCTATTTGTCCAGCAGGCACGCCACGCCGGGCAGTTCTTTGCCCTCCATAAATTCCAGACTGGCGCCGCCGCCTCGTCGGAGCAGGCTCCATATCCTTCGCTTCCGGCCTTTGGCCGAAAGCTCTCTCATTCCGCCGCTCCTCCTCTCCCCACAAAATCTTCGATTTTGCGGGGTCCCCTGAAGCACCGCCGTCGGCGCTTGCCAGTCCCTATTTGTCCAGCAGGCACGCCACGCCGGGCAGTTCTTTGCCCTCCATAAATTCCAGACTGGCGCCGCCGCCGGTGCTGATGTGGGTCATTTTGTCGGCATAGCCCAGCTGCTGCACTGCGGCGGCCGAATCGCCGCCGCCGATGATGGTGATGGCACCGGTCTCGCTGAGGGCCTGAGCCACCGCCTTGGTGCCGGCGGCAAATTTCTCAAACTCAAAGACCCCCATAGGGCCGTTCCAGATAACGGTGCCCGCATCCTTCACCGCATCGCAATAGAGCCGCACGGTATCGGGTCCGATGTCCAGCCCTTGCCAGCCGTCAGGGATCTCCCCGTCCTTCACCACCCGGGTGTTTGCATCGGGGGCAAAGGCGTCTGCGATCACGGTATCCACCGGCAGCAGCAGCTTTACGCCCTTCTCTGCCGCCTTCTTCACCATGTCGTTGGCGTAATCCTGCCAGTCGGCTTCCAGAAGAGAATCTCCGATCTTTCCGCCCCGGGCGGCCGAGAAGGTATAGGCCATACCGCCGCCGATGATGATGGTGTCGGCCAGTTCCAAAAGATTGTTGATGACCCCGATTTTGGAAGAGACCTTGCTCCCTCCCAGAATGGCCACCAGCGGCCGCTTGGGAGCAGCCAGAGCGCCGCCGATGATCTCCAGCTCCTTTTGGATGAGGAAGCCGGATACGGCGGGAAGATGCCGGGCCACCCCCGCAGTGGAGGCATGCGCCCGGTGGACCGCGCCGAAGGCATCCGAAACATAGATCCCGTCCACCCCGGCCAGTCCTGCCAGCTTTTCGGCAAAGGCGGGGTCGTTCCTGGTCTCCCCCTTCTCAAAGCGGGTGTTCTGGAGCAGCATGATCTCCCCCGGCTTCAAAGCCGCAGCCTTGGCGGCGGCATCGGGACCCACCACATCATCGGCCAGGAGCACCGGCTGGCCCAGCAGCTGGGACAGCCGCTTGGCCACAGGCTCCATCCGCAGTCCGTCAAGGGACTTTTGCCACTTCTCCTCGGTAAGCGCGGCAGGGTCCTTCCCCTTCTCGGTCTGCTTTTTTACCCATTTGTCAAAGTCAGGCTCCGGCTTGCCCAGATGGGAGCAGGCGATGACCGCCGCCCCCTCCTCCAGCAGATACCGGATGGTGGGCAGAGCGGCCACGATGCGCTTTTCATCGGTAATGGTGCCGCTTCCGTCTTTGGCAAGGGGCACATTGAAGTCACAGCGGAGCAGGACCTTTTTCCCCCGCACATCCACGTCCTTGACGGTCTTCTTGTTGTAGTTCATGCGCATTACCCTCCTTCAAAATTTACGGAGTCCGGGCCATGGTCCCCTGGGCGCTCAAACCGGGAAAGCCGTTTTGACGCAGGGCCTCGTATGCGAGGATGGCCACAGAATTGGAAAGGTTGAGGCACCGTGCCTCGGAACGGATGGGAATACGAATGCACCGATGGGCGTATGCCTGACGAAACTCCTCCGACAAACCATCGGTCTCCTTGCCGAAAAACAGCCAGCAGTCCCCTTTGAAAGAGACGGCGGGGTCCGTATAGCTTTGGGCGGCTTTGGCGGTGGCCAGCCAGAGATTTTCCGGATGACAGGCCTCAAAAAGAGCGGGCAGATCGGGCCAGACATGAAGATCCACCAGATGCCAGTAATCCAGCCCCGCCCGCTTTACCGCTTTTTCGCTGATGTCAAACCCCAGCGGCTCGATCAGATGAAGACGGGCGCCGGTGGCGGCGCAGGTGCGGGCAATATTCCCTGTATTTTGGGGAATCAAAGGCTCCACCAGAACAATATTCAGCATGGCCGCCACCTCCTTTTTCCCTCTTATTACGCTTATCTATTGTACCCCATTCCGGGGGCGATTTCAACCAAATTTGGCCTGAAATGGGAAATTTTATGCGTTTTTCTTCCCTTCTTTTCCCCTTTCGGGCCAAATAAAAACTCCGGAGCAGGCTTTTCTGTCGCCGGAGCTTTTCAAATATGGTGTGTTGCCGCTTTTTACAATGCCTCTTCCGCCATCAGGGCATAAATTTCCGCCTTTTCCGGCACGCTCCACAAAGCGCCCTTTCGGGTGGTCACCAGCCCGGCTGCGGCATTGGCAAAATCCAGCATCTCCGTCAAAGCCTTCTCTTCCATAGCCTCCCAGCCGTGGGTAAGGAGATAGTCCAGACAGCAGCCGCAAAAAACATCCCCCGCTCCGGTGGTGTCCACCGCCCTTATCCGGCGGCAGGCGGGCCGGACCGCCGCCCCCTTTTCCCCCAGCGCCCGGCTTTCACCGGCCCCATCGGTGATGAGAAGAAGCCGGATGTTGGGGCAGGTCCTCCGAAGCCGTTCGGCCCCTTCCTCCCAGTCCCCGGCGCCCGTAAGAAACTCCAATTCCTCCCGGGCCACCTTCAGGACATCACAGACCGAACACCCCCACAGCATCTCCTCCCTGCCCTTATCCAGCTCTCGCCACAAAGCGGGCCGCAGGTTGGGGTCGAAGCTGACGATGGCCCCCGCTCTGCGGGCCAGCTCCACCGCTCTGCGGGTGGCGGTCCGGGCAGGCTCCCGGGTAAGGGAGAGGGAGCCGAAATGAAACACCCGGGCGCTTTCCAGCAGTTCCCGGGGCAGTTCCTCCGCCCGCAGCAGTTCATCGGCCCCCGGGTCCCGGTAAAAGCTGAAGGCCCGGTCCCCATCGGGGGCGTTTTGAACAAAGGCCAGTGTGGTATGGGCGGCGGGGTCCCCGTCCAGCAAAAGCCCGCCGCTGTATATGCCCGCCCTCTCGATGGCCCCCTTCAAAAACCGGCCGAACAGGTCCTCCCCCACCTTGCCCACAAAGGCGGTGGACCGGCCCAGCTTGGCCAGCATGGCCAACACGTTGCAGGGCGCACCGCCGGGGTTGGCAGTAAAAACAGGGGCCTCGCCGCTCCCTTCCGCCGAAGTAAAATCTATCAAGAGTTCTCCCAGGGCAACCACATCGTATCCCACGGTCTTCTCTCCTTTCCCTGCGTCCTTTTTCTGTTATTGTAGCGGATTTGATCCGGAAACACAAGAGCGGAAAAACAGCCGGAGGCCTGTCGGCCTCCGGCTGTTTTATGCGGAAGAGTTATTTGCTCAAGGCATCCTTCAGGCCCATGACCTCTTCGGCAGTGAGGCCGATGGCCTCCTCCAGATAGGTCTCGGCGGCTTTTTGAAGGTCGGCGGCGGCCAGCTCTTCGGCGGTCTCCACCCCGGCCAGCTTGAGAAGGTCCTTCTCGATGTTGCTGGCGGCGATCTTCTCCCACTGCTCGCTGCCCTTTTCCACATGATAATAGTTCTCAAAGGAGAGCATATAGTCAGCGGTGATCTCCTCCACCGTGGCCCCCATCAGGGCCTCCAGCACCATGGCGAAATAGCCGGCCCGATCCTTCCCCTCGGTGCAGTGGAAGGCATAGGGTCCCTCATTTTCCACCATGAACAAAAACCCGGCCTTCAACCCGGCCTTGGCGTCCTCGGAATACATATCCACCCCCATGTTCAGAGGGATAACGTTCAAAGAAGCGTAATAGCTCTCGGCATAGCCCTCGTAGCCCTCCATGGTCTCCCGGCTGTCGGCCAGGTTCACCACGGTCTTGACCCCGGCCTCCTTGAGAAAGCCGTCGGCGTAGGTGTTCCGGCCCAGTTCGGGGTTCACGGGGCTGGAGGTGCGGTAGAGCTTCCCTTCGGCAATGTTGCCCAGAGTGATGGCCCGGAAGTTGGCAAAGGCCTCGTCAGAGGCATAGTCCTCCCGGACGTTGGTCCGCTTGGAATCCAGCTCCCGGACCTCCATTTCGGCCAGATAGCCGCCCTTCTCGGCCATGGCCACGGTAATGGTCACGCCCTCGGTGATGGCGTAGGCGCCGTCCTCCCCCTTGACCCCCAGGCCGTAAGTGGTGGCGAAGTCGCCCCGGTTGATGGCCAGAGCAAGGGTGTTGTTGGAGGTATCGGCCAGCGCCAGGGGGCTGCCCTGATCCACGTTGGAGTAGCCGGTGCCCAGCGGCAGGGTGATGGGCTGCTGCCCGGTGATCTCTACGGTCAGAATATCACCCACGGCATAGCCGGCGGCGGTGAGGGTGTCCATGCTCAGGTCGGTGCCCACATTGCCGTACTTGCTGATGGCCGTCACTACGCAGGGACCCAGCTTGGCAGAGGCGGTCTGCTCTTCCATAAGGCCGCCCATCACGGTAAGCATCTGGGCCAGCTCGGCCCGCTTTACCGGGGCTGCGGGGTCCAGTGTGGAGTCGTCGTCCCGCTGGCATGCCACCCCGGACAGCCAGCCCCAGGTCACGGACTCCTTGGCCCAGTCCTGGATCTGGTCATAGTCCTCAAAGACCTCCAGGGACCACTCCTCCACAGAGACATCCATGGCCTTGTAGTCCTTCATGTAGCGGTACAGGATCTCCAGCCCCTCGGCCTTGGTGATGACACGCTCGCCCTCAAAGCCATTGCCGGTGCCGGTGGTCAGGCCGCTCTGATAAGCCCAGCGGGCCGAGCCGCTGTACCAGGCCCCGTCGGGGATCTCTCCGGCCAGGACCAGCCCCAGCAGATGGCCTGTCTCGGCCACCGGCTTGCCCTCCATCTTCCAGAACATCTCATACATGGTGGCCCGATCCACCGTCAGCTCCGGCTCAAAGCCCTTGTCGGTGCCGGTCATCCAGCCCTTTTCGGTCACATAGCTCTGGGCCTCCTCCACGGTGGGGATGTAGGTGCTGTTCTCCCCTTCAATGGGCTTTACCATCTCCCCGGCGGGGCGTGCCCCATCGGCAGGCATCCAGCCCTCGGGCTTTTCTTCGGCCATGGCGGGAGCGGCCAGAGACAGGCTCATGGCGCCGGCCAGGACCAGAGAAAGAAACTTTTTCCGCTTCATTTCATTCACATTCCTTTCTATATTTCCCAGTGGGAAAAGATGCTCTAATTTTATCATCTTTTCCCACAAAGTACAACAAAAATGCAAAAAAAGAGGAAAAACGGGACGCCCGATCGGGCGTCCCGTTTTTATTGACAATATCGCTCCCACGTTCTTCCAGTCGGTTTTCCCGGCGTGATATTACCTCTCCGCCACAGCTTCGTCGGCGGGAGCCTGCTCCTGGCCAAAGACTTCTTTCACGAAGTCAATGCCGGCCTGGATCGCCTCGTTGATGGCGGTATAGTCGCCGGAGAACACATTGAAGGTGTGGTCACAGTCCTCAATGAAGTAGGCCCGGGTGGCCTCGTTCTTGGCCACCTCCACGATCTTCTCAGCGTTGTCAGGGGTAACGGAGGTATCCTTCATGCCCTGGATAGCCAGAATAGGAGCCTCGATCTTGGCGGTCTCAGCCAGCTTGTCGGTCTTCATGTTCTCCTCGTACCAGCGCAGTCCCACATGAAGCGGCTCCCGCCAGTCGTACTCCTGAACATAGAAGCCATCCTTCTTGGCGATGGCATACTGTTCCTTGAAGGAATCGCTGTCAGTCTTGCCGGTGACAGACCCGGCCCAGGTGATAACGGCCTTAAAGGTCTCGGGATAAGCGGCGGCGGCCAGCAGGGCGTTGGTGCCGCCCTGGCTCCAGCCCAGCACCGCCAGCTTCTCTCCGTCCACCTTCTCCAGTCCGGCCACATAGTCGGCGGCGGCCTTGGCGTCGATGTTGGCGGAGGTAAAGCAGTAGTCGGTGTAGCTGGCCTCAGACTCATCGATGCCCATAAAGTCGAAGCGGATGGTGGCAATGCCCGCCTTGGCCATGGCAGGGGCCGCCATATCGTACCCGCCGCCGGCCTCATGCTTGTTGGAGCCGGTGCCGTGGAGCATCACCACGGCGGGGAACTTGCCCTCCCCGGCGGGAATGGTAACGATGGCGGGGATGGTATGGGCGGGGATGCCGTCCTGCTCTGGCACATCGATAAAGACGGTCTCGGCAGCGGCAAAAGGCTCCAGAGTGTCCAGCCGCATAAGGATGGTGGCAAACTCAGCCCGGGTCAGGGTCTTGTCTTCCATCATATCACCGTCCTCATTTCCCTGCATCAAAGCAGCGCCGTCAATGTACTTCACGCCGCAGTAGGCGTCCAGAATAGCCTTGGTCTCCCCCCGGGTGACGTCGGCATCCTCGGTCAGCTCGGCAATGCCGTTGGCCTTCGCCCAGGCGGCGGCGTCAGCGTACCACTGCTGACCCTCCTCCTGAGCGGCTCCGGGACGGCCCTCTCTGTTGTAGAGGGTCTGGAGAACGCTGGCGGTGGTCAGCACCACCTCAGGCTCAAAACCCAGGTCGGTGCCGGTCATCAGGCCCTTGTCCTGCACATAGTCCACCGCCTCGGCATACCAGGGGCCGGTGGTCCGGGCCCCATCGGCGGGGGTCCAGCCTTCCGGCAGGTCGGCGGCCAAAGCAGGCGCGGCTATGGAGAAGGTCATGGCTCCGGCCAAAGCCAGGGCGAGAAACTTTTTGTTCTTCATGTGAGATCCCCTTTTCTATGTTGGTTTTGAGAGAAAGAAAGAGGCTCGAATTTTCTCGAGCCTCTTTCCGTATGACAATTATTCAGCCACGGGCATGGGGACCTTGGCCAGATTCACCAGGATCTGAGCGAACTCAGCCCGAGTCAGGGTCTTGTCCAGCATCATGTCGCCGTTCTCGTTGCCCTTCATCAAGGGTTCCTCGGGAGTGACCTCCAGCATGGCGCAGTAAGCGTCCAGGATGTCCTTCACATCGCCCCGGGTGGCGGTGCCGTCCTCGGCAAACTCCTCCACCAGCTTGTTGGCCAGCGCCCAGTTGGCGGCGTCAGCATACCAGACGTCGGCCAGGGTGCCCTCGGTCTCGGGCTTGCCCTGAACATTGTACAGGGTCTGGAACACGGTGGCGGTAGTGACCTCGGCCAAAGCGTCAAAACCGTTCTCGGTGCCGTTCATGGCCTTGGTGTCCAGCACCTCGATGGCCACATCGTACCACCACGCATTCTCGTCCAGATCGGCAGGGCGGTTGATGTAGTTGATACGGCCAGTGTGAGCAAACTCGTCATAGCCGGCGCCGGCGGGCACGGTGGCCAGCTTGGTCTCCTCATCCACAGGGAAGGACTGGATGTAGTCCAGCAGGGAGACATAGTCATCGGTGACAAACTTGGCGGCCTCGCCGCTCTTAAACATATTGTAGCCATCGCCCATCTGCTCCAGCAGGTAGGGGCCGCTGACCACAGCGTAGGTCTTCTCCAGATCGATGGGCTCGTACTCCTTGGTCTCCTTGTTCATGATCTCCACGGCCTGTACCCGGTACTCACCGGTGGGGCCGCCGATCCAGACCAGATTCTCGTCCTGCTGGACGGTGGACTCAATGCCCAGGTTCACAGTGACCTTCATGCCGGCGATCTGGAGATAGCCGCCCACCTCGTTGGTGTTGGCCAGATTGGCGGTGCGGTAGCTCCACTCCAGAGCGTCCAGCAGCTCCTGACCGGTGACGTTCTTCACAGCCACCTCGTTGCCCCAGGGATAGACTTCCTTGAGCATCTTGGTGTTGATCTCGCCGGCGGGGATGGTAGCGCGGATGCCGCCGCCCTGGTTAAAGGCCACATCAGCCTCGATGCCGGCCTTCTCGGCGGCGTACAGAAAGGCGTCGGCGCAGAAGTTGCCGATATTGGTCTCCTCCTTACGGACAGAGCGCTTGCCGTCGCTGCCGTTCACATTCAGGGTAACGGCAGTGGCGCCGATGGCCTTGGCCAAGCTCTCGTTGACGGAGGTGATGAACTTCTCCTCCAGCTCGGCAACCTTCTCGTCGGCCTTCACATCGGCCAGGTCGGCCATGGTGAGCAGCTTGGAGGTGACGGTGCCGTCAGCTTCAATGGTCAGCTCACCCAGGTTGTTCAAAGCAGTGCCGGTCTGGGCCAAAACCACGGTCTTGCCCTCCTTGTCGGCGACCTCCTTGCCGGTGATCTCGCTGTGGGAGTGGCCGTCGATGAAAGCGGTCAGGCCGGTGGTGTTGGCGATCACATCCTCGCTGCGCCAGGGGGCGGAAGCCTCGTCCACGCCCAGATGCCCCAGGGCGATGACATAATCGGCCTCCTTAGCGGCGGCGTCAATGGCTGTCTGGACAGCAGCGTAGAGGGCAGTGCCGTCCTCGCCGCCGGCGATGGTGTAAACATAGTTGCCATCTTCGTCCATGAAGTACTTGGGGGTGGACTTGGTGATGGACTCGGGGGTGGTGATACCCACCAGAGCCACCTTCTTGCCGCCCACCTCAAAAACCTTGTAGGGTTCCAGCACAGGCTCATCCTTATAGAAGAAGTTGCTGGACAGGTAGGGATACTCGGCCCACTCGATGACGTTCATGGCACCGGACATGGTATAGTCGAACTCATGGTTGCCCAGAGTTGCGGCATCATACCCGGCGGCGTTCATCAGGTCGATGATGGTGTGGCCCTTATCCTCGGTGCCGAAGGGAGTGCCCTGAACATGGTCGCCGGCATCCACCAACAGCACATTCTCCAAAGTGGCCTTATACCCGGCGATGGTGGAATACCGCAGGGCAGGGACCTCAGCGGCCTCCTCCCCCTCGCCCACGGTCTGGGTATTGTCAATGTGGGTGTGGGCATCGTTGGTGTGCAGGATCACGATCTTGCCGTCTTCGGTCTTGGTCTCCTCGGCAGCCATAGCAGGGGCAGCCAGAGTCAGGCCCATGACCAGAGCCAGCGCCAGGGACAGGAGCTTTTTGCTCTGCTTCATAGATCTTCACCTTTCCTTTTGTGTTTTTTTGGAGCAAACCGCTTATTTCAGCATTTATGATTGTAACAAAAGGCCGAAAAAAATACAAGACCTTGCGGGGAAGAATTTACAAAAAACCTTCCCTTTTACCCCCGCAAAACAGAGAAAAGGAGCGGCTTTACTCAAAAAGCCGCTCCTGCCTTATTTTGTCGCCCAGTTCCCCGTGGCGTCCGCCTTCAGATAGGCGTTGACAAAGCCGTCCAGGTCCCCGTCCATGACGGAGTTTATATTGCTGGTCTCAAAGTTGGTCCTGAGGTCCTTCACCATCTGATAGGGCATAAAGACATAGGACCGGATCTGGCTGCCCCATTCGATCTTCAGCTGGACTCCCTTCAGGTCGGAGATCTTCTCTGCCTTCTCCTGCATCTGAAGCTCCACCAGCTTGGCCCGGAGCATTTTCAGACAGTTTTCCTTGTTCTGGAACTGGCTCCGCTCCTGCTGGGAGGCCACCACGATGCCCGTGGCCTTGTGGATGAGCCGTACGGCAGAGGAAGTCTTGTTGATGTGCTGTCCGCCGGCGCCACTGGCCCGGTAGACCTGCATCTCATAGTCCTCTTCCTTGATCTCAATGTCCGCATCTTCGGGAAGGTCGGGCATCACCTCCACCGACGCGAAGGAGGTCTGCCGCCGGGCGTTGGCGTCGAAGGGGGACACCCGCACCAGCCGGTGGACGCCATGCTCCCCCCGGAGGTATCCGTAGGCGTTCTCCCCCTCTATCATGATGGTGGCCGACTTGATGCCCGCCTCGTCGGCTTCCTGATAGTCCATGATTTTATAGGTGAAGCCCTTCCGCTCGGTCCAGCGGGTATACATCCGGTAGAGCATCTGGGCCCAGTCCTGGGCCTCGGTGCCGCCGGCGCCGGGATGGATGGTCAAAATCACGTTGGAGCTGTCATACTCCCCGGTGAGAAGGGTGGAAAGCCGGGCTTCCTCCATCTCCTCCTCCAGCTTGGCATAGCCCTCCTCCAACTCGGGCAGAAGGGAGGCGTCCTCCATCTCGTTGCCCATCTCGCAGAGAGTAAGAAGGTCGTCCCACTCCCGCTCCCGCCGGGCTTGATGCTCCAGCTTGCTCCGCAGAGTGTTCATCCGCCTTGTAGCTTTCTGGGACTTCTCCAAATCGTCCCAGAAGCCTTCGCTGGCGCTCTCCGACTCCAGCATCTCCAGCTCCCGCCGGGCGGCTTCCAGGTCCAGGGCCTGAGCCAGATCGTCGAGAGCGGGTTTCAAATTGTTCAACCTGATTTTGTATTCATCGAATTGAAGCATCGGGTCACACTCACATTCTTTGTATGGTGTTTCTTTTCCTTACATCTTCACATCGCAAATAAAACGAACTATTTTTGCTCTGCAAGCAAAAATAGTTCGTTTTCTGGTTGCGGGGACAGGACTTGAACCTGCAACCTCCGGGTTATGAGCCCGACGAGCTACCAATTGCTCTACCCCGCGATATGAGCTGTGGCAAAAGAAATATGGTGCCGGAGACCGGAGTCGAACCGGCACGTTCTTTTGGAACACAGGATTTTAAGTCCCGGGCGTCTACCAATTCCGCCACTCCGGCATGGGTGGTAGGGGCCTTAATGCTTTAACACTATACCACAGCTTATGTTGGCTGTCAAGAAAAAATTCTTCTTTGTGGGAAAAATTGTAAGAAACCTTTTTCCCCTCTGCGCATAGGATGGTGGAAAGTGCTGTCAGGAAAGGAGGTACATACCGTGGAGAAAAGACCCCTGCCCAACGGGGAGAAGGGGGACGTGGACGATCTCATCTTCCCCGGTGAAACATCCACCATTCCCAGCGACCGATAACGCATCTACGCCGCCCTTCAGGGCGGCTTTTGTGTTGCCCGGCATCCACTTTGACCACCAACCTACCCCAGCGCCACATCCAGCGCCAGCATCAGGCTAAAGCCCACCGCAAAGAACACCGTCCCCAGATTGGAGTGTTCCCCCGCGGACATCTCTGGGATCAGCTCCTCTACCACCACATAGAGCATGGCTCCAGCGGCAAAGCTGAGCAGGTACGGCAAGGCCGGAAGGATGTACCCCGCTGCGCAAATGGTCAGCAAAGCGGCCAGCGGCTCTACCACACCGGAGAGGACCCCATAGAGAAAGGCTTTCCCCTTCCCCATGCCCTCCGCCTGAAGGGGCATGGAGATGATAGCCCCCTCCGGAAAGTTCTGGATGGCGATGCCGATGGATAAGGCCAGCGCACCGGTGACGGTGATGGTACTGCTACCCGCCATCCAGCCCGCCAGAACGATCCCCACCGCCATCCCCTCCGGGATGTTATGCAGCGTAACGGCCAGCGTCAGCATCGTGGTCCGTTTCAGCCGTGTACGGGGGCCTTCCGGCTGGTCGCTGTTCCAGTGCAGATGGGGCACCGTTTTGTCCAGCAGCAGCAAAAACAAAATACCCAGCCAAAAGCCCGCCACTGCCGGGATGAAAGCCCATTGCCCCATGTCCGCCGCCTGCTCCATGGCAGGGACCAGCAGACTCCAGACAGAAGCTGCCACCATCACTCCCGCCGCAAACCCTGTCAGCGCCCGCTGGGTCCCGGGGCGGAGGGCGCCGCCCATGATAAAAACGCAGGCCGCACCCAGCCCGGTGCCCAAAAAGGGCAGCAAAACAGCGATCCATATCATCTGTGTCATGACATTCCCTCTCAGCACAAACTTCAATTCGAAAATATAACGCAAGTCGGTTAGCTTATGCTAACTTACGTCATATTATAGTCCCCTCCCCGTTGTTTGTCAAGACACTAAAATCAGGAAAACCCGGCAGGCATGGGATATTTCAGATGCCGGACTGCGGCGGGTCCCGCTTCCCGCCGCTCCGGATGCCGGGTCCATCGGCCAAACCATTCCGCCCTATGCGAACAGGCATACCGCTTCTGAACAACAACGCCCGGGATCTCCCGATCCCGGGCGTTGCCTGTTATCTGTTCCCCTGCCTCACTCAAACTGGGCGGCGTAGAGATTGTAATAAAAGCCCTTTTGGGCCATCAGGCTCTCATGGGTGCCCTGCTCCACCACGTCTCCCTGGTCCACCACCAGTATTTTGTCGGCATTCTGGATGGTGGAAAGCCGGTGGGCGATGACGAAGCTGGTGCGGCCCTTCATCAGCTCCTGCATGGCTCTTTGGACCTGCTGTTCGGTGTTGGTGTCCACATTGGAGGTGGCCTCATCCAAAATGAGCATATGGGTGTTGTAAAGCATGGCCCGGGCAATGGTGAGCAGCTGCTTCTGCCCCTTGGAGATGTTGCCCCCTCCCTCGCTGATGACGGTATTGTACCCCTGGGGGAGCCGGGAGATATAGCCGTGGATGCGGGCGGCCCTGGCCACCGCCACCACCTCCTCCATGGTGGCCCCCTCCTTGCCATAGGCGATGTTGTCAAAGATGGTCCCCTGAAACACCCAGGTATCCTGAAGCACCATGGCATAGGCCCGGCGAAGGGAGCCCCGGGTCAGGTCAAAGGTCTCCTTGCCGTCCACCGAGATGGTCCCGGTATCCGGGTCGTAAAAACGCATCAGAAGGTTGATGATGGTGGTCTTGCCCGCCCCCGTGTGGCCTACGATGGCCACGGTCTGGCCGGGCTGGGCAGACAGGTTCAAATCGTGGAGAACGGTATGGCCGGGGACATAGCCAAAGCTGACATGGCTTGTCTCCACCGCCCCCTGCACATCGGTCAGCTCTTCGGCCTCCGGCCGGTCGGGGACCTCCTCTTCCTCGTCCAGAAGGGCAAAGACCCGCTCGGCGGCGGAGAGGGCGGAATAGATCTCGTTGAGGATATTAGCGATCTCATTGATGGGGCCGGAAAACTTCCGGGAGTAGAGGACAAAGGAGGATATCTGCTCCAGATCCACCATCCCCCAAAGAAAGAGGAGCGCCCCCACCAGTCCGATGAGCGACAGACCCAGATTGTTGATAAAGCCCACGGTGGGTCCGGCGGTCATTCCCACCCGGTCGGCGTCCCGGTAGGCATCGGCAGCGGCGTGATTGACCTCGCTGAAGTCCTCGCACACGTCATTTTCATAGGCATAGGCCAAAATGGTCTTCTGGCCGGCGAACATCTCCTCCACATAGCCGTTCATCTGGCCGTAGGCGGCACTGCGTCTGGAGTAGAGGGGCCGGGTCTTTTTGCTCTTATACCGGGTATAGGCCAACGACAGGGGGATGGTGACCAGCATACAGCTTGTAAGGGGCAGTGAGATGGCACACATCATCACAAGGGAGCCCACCACCGTCACAAGGCTGGTCAAGATCTGGACCACGTCGGTGGACAGGCAGGTGCTGACCACGTCAATGTCGTAGGAGACCCGGCTCATGATATCCCCCGCCTGATTGCGGTCGAAGAACTTCACCGGCAGAGTCATCAGCTTGTCAAAAACGTCCTTTCGCATCCGGTGGGCGATGTGGCGGCTGACCCGCATCATCCCCTGATTCACCAGAAAGGAAAGGATATTGCTGCCCAGATAGGCCGCCAGCATCAGTTTGGCATAGTAGTACACCGTGTCAAAGTCCACCTGCCCCGCCCCGGCGCCGGCAGCGCCGATGGCCTTACCGGCAAACTTTGGCCCCAGCAGGTTGCCGATGTTACTGGCAAAGGCGCAGAGAAGAAGGAAGAGGATGATAAAATGATAGCGCATCATGTATCTGAAAATACGAAGGAGGGTCCCTTTGGCATTCTTCGGCCTGCTCCGTTTGGTTTTCTGGTATTGCGGTGCCGCCATGGTGTCTCCTCCTTTTTTATGCCAGTGCGCCCATCTGGGTCTCGTAGATCTCCCGATAGGCGGGGCAGGTTTCCAGCAGGTGGGCGTGGTCGCCGTAGCCGATGCATCGGCCGTCGTCCATCACCAGAATGTTGGTCATGGCCTGGACCGAGCTGACCCGCTGGGCCACCATGATGGTGGTGGAATTTTGGTGGTGGTCAAAAATGGCTTTTCGCAGGGCCGCATCGGTCTTATAGTCCAGCGCCGAGGAGGAATCGTCCAAAATCAGGATCTCCGGGTGGGCAGCCAAGGCCCGGGAGATGAGAAGCCGCTGCTTCTGTCCTCCCGACAGGTTGGCCCCGCCGATCTCGGCCCAGTGGTCCAGCCCCTCCTCCCGTGCGGTGATGAACTCCTCCGCAGCCGCATCCCGGGCAGCGGCCATCAGGGCCCCGTCGTCCAGATCCCGGCCAAAGCGGATATTTTCCCGCAGGGTGTTGAAAAACACCATGTCATTTTGAAACACCACCCCGAACTTCTGGTGGAGTTCGTCCTTCCCGTAACTGCGGACGTCCCGGCCGTCCACAAACACACCGCCGTCCTCCACATCGTAAAACCGCATGAGAAGGTTAATGATGGTGGTCTTGCCGCAGCCGGTGGGACCGATGATACCCAGACTCTCCCCTCTTTTCAGGGCAAAGCTGATGTCGGTCAGGCAGGGTTCTCCCCCCAGGCCGTCCGGGTCCGCCGCCCCATGGGCCGGGTGTCCATAGGTAAAGTTGACGTGCTCGAAGCGGATGAACTCGTCCCCGGCGGGGGTTTTGGCCTCTTCGGGAGAAAGCACCCGCTGGTCAGGCTCGGTCTCCAGCACCTGGGCAATGCGGTTGGCCGAGGCGGAAGCCTTGCTCAGCATCATAAAGATGCGGTTGAGGCCCATGACCCCCTGCAAAACCATGTTGAAGTAGATGAGAAAGGCCAATATCACCGTAGGTTCCATCTGGCCGTTGTGTACCCGCCGGGCGCCGATGACCACCACCAATGTCAGCCCCACGTTAAGGCACAGCTGCATGAAGGGGCCGGGGATCGCCATGATGGTGCTGGCCTTGATGTCGCTTTTTCTCATATTGTCGTTGGCCCGGCCAAAACGGCGTTTTTCGTAATCGCTCTTGGACAGGGCCTTCACCACCCGGATGCCGGTGATGTTCTCCCGCATGACCCGGACCACGTCGTCCAACCGCTCCTGCACCCTGCGGTAGAGAGGAATGCCGTAGCGGGAGACGGTGATGCTGACCACCAGCAGAATGGGAAACATAACGCAGAGGATGGAGGCCAGCGCCACATCCATGGTCATGGACACCGCGATCCCTCCCACCAGCATGATAGGGGCCCGGATACACAGCGTCTGAAGGGACTGGGCGCAGGACTGCACGTTATAGCTGTCGCTGGTCATACGGCTTGTCAGGCTGGGCAGGCCGAAGGAATCGAACTGCCGGCCGGACAGGTTGGCTGTCCGGGCAAACAGGTCCTGCCGCACATCGTAGGAGACATTGTGGGCATTCTCCACCGCCCGGCGGTTGGCCGCCACGTTCAGCTGCCGGGTAAGGGCGGCGGTGGCGATCATCAAAAGGCCCCAGAAGATCACCGGCTTCATCTGCCCGGTGGGGACCACCTTGCCGATAAGATGCTCCAGTATATAGGGAAGCATCAGCTCGCACAGGGTGGAGGAAAGTTTGAGGAACATACCCAGGAAAATGCTGAACGCATAAGGCTTCATATAGCGGAAAATCAGTTTCATAGGGGCCACCTCCAAAGGCTCTTGCTTGCGATCTCGGGTCGTTTACAGGCTCTCTTCAGCGGATATCTCCCCCACCGCCATCTGCTCCCGCACATGGCAAAAGCCCTCCTTCCGCTCCTCGCGGCTGCGCCGGTGTAGAACCTCCAGCATCTTCGCCATCTGTTCCCGCTCGCCGCCGCTGAGGGGCTGCAAAAGCCAGTCATAAAAGGCCTCCTCCAGATGGGCACGGGAGTTTTTCAGCTCGTCGGCCTTCTCTGTGGCAAAAAGAAGCTGACTTCGCCGGTCGGCGGGGTCCGGCTCCTTGCGAAGATACCCCTTAGCCTCCAACCGGGCGGACTGGCGGGCGGCGGCTCCCTTGTCCAGATCCAGACGGCGGCAGACCTCGGCCTGGGTGATGCCGGGGTGATGGCGCACCATGTGCATAAAGTCAAACTCCGCCGGCCCCACCCCCTGCTCCCGCATTTCCCGGGACGTAAAGCGGGCCGCCACCCGGGCAATGCGGGATATCCTACGCTGGGTCTCGTCCATATTCGACCATTCCTTTCGGTTCGTTGCTGTATCAACGATGATATATCAACTAAATTGGATGATACTGCAACCATCTGAAATTGTCAAGGAAAACCCGCTCTTTTCCCTCTTTTTTGAAAAGAAAAGGGGACTTCCTCTGGGGAAGTCCCCTTTTGTGAACGGCAGGGCCTCACTCCAGCTTTCCGTTCCGGGCCACGACACGCCCGTCCTTGAGCACATACAGGCAGCCGCTCACCGATTTCAGCGCCTCCGCCGTGGTGGGGGCGTCGATGACCGTCAGGTCCGCTTTGTCCCCCACCGCCAGCCCATAGCCTTCCAGCAGGCAGTTTTTCGCCGGGGCAAAGGTGCCCATGCGAAACACCTTGTCCAGCAGCGCCCGGGTGCCGTACTGCATCACCTGGGCGGCAAACAGCCCCTCTTCCAGCATATTGCCGTTGCCGAAGGGCCGGAATGGGTCCCGGATATTGTCGGAGGCATAGGCGATATTCACCCCCGCCTCAATAAATTCGTGGATGCGGGTGACCCCCCTGCGGATGGGCTGATGGTCCCCCCGGCCCAGAAGATACATATTGCAGGAGGGCAGAGTGATGACGTTCATTTTGGCCCGGGCGGCCAGGTCGATGATGCGGGCAGCCTCCTCATCGCTAACGGAATTGAGGGTGGTCACATGGCCACAGGTGACCCGGCCCTCCATCCCCGTCTCGATGGTCCGCCGGCAGATGTATTCAAAGGCCCGGGCGTCGGGAATGTCCTTCTCGTCCACATGAAGGTCGATGGGCAGGTCAAACCGCTCCGCCTTTTGGAAAATGTAGTCCACCTTATCCCGGTAATCGTCCCCGCCGTAAGGGTAGCCCCCGATAAAATCCACATACCCATCCCGGGCCAGACCGTCCAGCCGGTCGGTGAGGGCGGCGTCAAAATCGTCATACCAGGGCACGATGGAAAGGATATCCACCCGTCCGGCGTATTCCTCCTTCAGATCCCGGTGGGCGCAGACCGACTCCATCCCCCAGATGCTGTTGCAGTAGACATGGGACTTCAGACAACCCGAGCCGTGGGCCATTTCCCAGTCAATGACCTGTCTGGCCCGTCTCTTCACATCCTCCCGGACCCGGTCCCGAGGCAGGCCCTTGGCGTGGCGGAGCATGATCTCCACCGCCGCCCGTGTGTTGGCCGCATCCTCGTCCAGCCCGGTAAGGACCTTGTCCAGATGCATATGAGAATCCACAAAGGACGGGGACACCAGCTTTCCCGCCCCCTCGATGACCAGCCTCGCCTCCCCCTCCAAAGAGGGACCTGCGGCGGCGATTTTTCCGTCCAGAATCGCCATGTCCGTCCCCTCCGGATAGCCCAGAGGGTTGCCGCCCCGAATCAAAATATCATACCGTTTCATACCCCGCCTCCACTTCTGCGATCTCTCCTATCCAAAAAGGGAGAGGTAACCCGTATCGTTACCTCTCCCTTTCGGGAAATCTCACGTTTTCGTCTTTTTTATGCTCTTTTTCCCGTTCAGCCCTGCGCCATGACCTCGTCCAGCTCGGCCACGGACAGGATATAGATCTTGAATGCGGTGAGCCAGTCCTCGATAGACAGCGCCTCGTCAGGGCCGTGGGCGTTGCCGTGGCCTTCGGGCAGGAAGTCGGGCTTATGGCCTTTGCGCATAAAACCGGGGCCAAAGCTGATGGCGTTGGGGATCACCCGGCTGTAAGTACCGCCGCCCATGGCATAAGGTTCCGTCATGTCCCCGGTCACCGCCCGGTAAGCCTTCAGCAGCGCAGTGACCTTGGGGTCCTTGGGGTCGATATAATAGGGGTTGGCGATATGGACCTCCGCCAGCTTGGCGCCGGCGGCCGCCAGCTGGGCCTTCAAAGCGGCGGTAATGTCCTCCCCCTTCATGGCCACGGGGAAGCGGATATCGATATCCAGATGCAGGGTGTTCCCCACCTTGTGCATCACACCGGCGTTGATGGTCAGCTCCCCGCTCATCTCGTCGGCAAACTTGATGCCAAGATTGGTGCCAAAAGCATCCTCAAAGGCGTGGGCAATAAACTTACATCCCCCCAGATCCAGCCCGGTCTTCTCCTCCAGCACGGCGGCCGCAGCGGCGGCGATGGCGATGGCGCTGTTCTGCGCGTCCTTTGCGGGAGCGGCGGCGTGGCCGGCCTTGCCCCGGCCGATGATCTTCACGTTCTCCCCGTCGGCCTCCAAGTCGATGCGCTCCACCCCGCTGAGGGCCTCTTTGGCCTTCTCCAGCGTAATGCCGCTGACGGTCAGAACGGCGGTATCGGGGATGGCATTGCGGACGCTGCCGCCCGCAAAGTCCACGATGTTTTTGCCGGCGGGAATGTCAAAGGCCGCATCATAGCCGCCCTTCTGGGCATAACACACGGGGAACCCAGCGTCGGCCACGATGCTCACGGCGGGCACCCGCCCCTTCATGACCCCCACATAGTGCTCATAGTCCTGCATCCCCGTCTCCTCCGAGCAGCCCAGCATGAGCCGCAGGGTGTTCTTCATGGGGATGTTGTTCTCCTTGAAAAAGCGCATCAGGAACAGTCCGATGATGCTGGGACCCTTATCATCCCCGGCGCCCCGGCCGATGACAAAGCCGTCCTTCACCACGGGGGCGTAGGGTTCATAGATCCAGTGGTTGCCCTCGGGCACCACATCCAGATGGCCCACGATACCGATCTCGTCCTTGCCGTCACCGAAATAAATATCGCCGCAGTACCCCTCATGATCCTCGGTACGGAAGCCATAGTGCCGGCCCCGCTCCAAAGCAAAGTCCAGCATCTTCCGGCAATCCTCACCGTAGGGGGCGCCGGGCTTGGCCAAATCGGCCCGGGATACCGAGGGATGGGAGACCCAGAGCTTCAGCTCCTCGATCATCTCCTCCTTATGGTCGGCGATCCACTGGTCCACAAGGGCTTCTACCACTTTCTTATCTGCCATGTTATTTCCCCGCCTTTCTGAAATCGGTTCGCTTTTCTTTTTCTGAAAAGGTACTTTCATTATACACGCAAAATCCCTGCTCGTCCAGTAGAAGTGACAGCACATTTTCCGCTTTTCCAAAATCGAGCCGTTTCCTTTCCCTTTTTTCGCCCATATTTCATTGAGACTTTTGCCGTTTTATGGTATAGTGGTCATAGTTGTGTTCAAAACCGTTTAAGGGGGGATCGTCCTCATGAAATTGCGTGTCAAAACATACAGCACCACCGACCCCGGTGTTACCCGCCGGGAGACGGACCACCGGGCCGTGGCCCGGCGGGCAGCGGCAGACGGCATTGTCCTGCTGAAGAACGAAAACGGCCTCCTTCCTCTGAAAAAGGGCGCCAAGGTGGCTCTGTACGGCAGCGGCGCCAACCGTACCGTCAAGGGCGGCACCGGCTCCGGCGATGTGAATGAGCGGGAGCGGGTCACCGTCTATCAGGGCCTTTTGAACGCCGGGATAACGGTCACCACCGAAAAATGGATCGCCGACTATGACGCCGCCTACCAGAAGGCCCGGGAGGACTGGCGGGAGTTCCTGCTGGCCGAAGGCGGCAAGGACATGATGAACTTTTTCCATGTCTACTCCTCCCATCCCTTTATCATGCCCGACGGACGGCCCATTGAAGAAGCCGACGTGGCCGCCTCGGCCACCGATACCGCCGTCTATGTCCTGGGCCGTATTGCCGGCGAGGGGGCCGACCGCGTGGCCCAGAAGGGAGACTACTACCTCACCGACGCCCAGCGGGCCGATATGGAGTTCCTCTGCGCCCGCTACGCCCATGTGGTCCTGGTCATCAACGCCGGGGCCCAGGTGGACCTCTCCTTCACCGAATCCCTCCCCGCCATTCAGGCCATCCTCTACATGGTCCAGGCGGGCATGGAGGGGGGCAACGCTCTGGCCGATGTTCTGACCGGGGCCGTAACTCCCTCGGGCAAGCTCACCGATTCCTGGGCCAGAGCCTATCAGGACTATCCTGCCGCCGCCACTTTCAGCCACAATAAGGGCAGCGTGGAGAAGGAGTTCTATGAAGAGGGCATCTATGTGGGCTACCGCTGGTTCGACAGTTTCGGCACAGCGCCCATGTTCCCCTTTGGTTTTGGCCTTTCCTACACCCACTTTTCCATTGTTCCCGGCACCATTACCACAGACGAGGCGGCCCAGACCGTCACCGTCTCCGCCGCCGTCACCAATATCGGAGACACATACGCTGGGCGGGAGGTGGTGCAGTTTTACGCCGCCTGCCCCCAGACCGGTCTGCCCAAGGAGCTGCGCCGTCTCTGCGGTTTTGCCAAAACCGGCCTTCTGGCCCCCGGCCGGACCGAAACGGTCACCGTCACCTTCCCGGTAAAGGCCCTGGCCTCCTTCCATGAAAGCAAGGCCGCCTGGATGACCGAGGCCGGCCTTTACGGCCTCTATGCGGGCAATTCCTCCCGCTCCCTCACCCTGATGGGGGCGCTGGAGGTGGAGCGTGACTCGCTGGTGGAGCAGGTGGACCACATCTGTCCCCTTCAGGAGCCCTTGACCGAGAAGGTTCGTCCGAGCGACAAGGCTATTTCCTTTATGGAGTCTGTGGTCCAGGAGCTGAAGGACAAATCTCTCCCCGTTCTTCCCTTGGCTGTCCACCCCGCCGCTCCCCGCGCCCTCCCCCCCTCCAAAGCCCTGGAGGCGGCAACCGCCCTCACCGACAAACTCACCGACGACCAGCTGATTCACATGGTGGTGGGCGAGGTCAGCAGGGGTCAGGGCAGCGCCCTTGGCTCCGCCGGCATCGCCGTCCCCGGGGCTGCGGGAGAGACCAGCTCCATTTTGGAGGAACCCTACGGCATCCCCGGCCTGCCCATGGCCGACGGCCCCGCCGGGCTTCGCCTTACCCGGTGCTATGACGTATCCAACGACACCGGTCTGGCCGTCCCCGCCGGCATCTTCGCCGCACTGGAAGGGGGCTTCCTGACCCAGCCGGAGGTCCACGAAAACACGGTGCCCCACTATCAGTTCTGCACCGCCTTCCCCGTGGGCACCCTTCTGGCCCAGACCTGGGACCCTGCCATGCTGGAGGAGGTGGGCCGGGCCGTGGGCCGGGAGATGGCCGAGTACGGCATCACCTGGTGGCTGGCTCCCGGCATGAACATCCACCGGGACCCCCTGTGCGGACGAAACTTTGAGTATTATTCTGAGGACCCTATCCTCTCCGGAATCATGGCCGCCGCCATGACCCGCGGTGTTCAAACCGTTGGGGGCGTAGGCACCACCATCAAACACTTCGCCTGCAACAACCAGGAGGACAACCGAATGGGTTCCGACAGCATCCTCTCGGAGCGGGCCCTGCGTGAAATCTATCTCCGAGGCTTCGAGATCGCCGTGAAGGAGAGCCAGCCCATGGCCATCATGACCTCCTACAACCTTATCAACGGCATCCATGCCGCCAACAGTACGGACCTCTGCACCAAAGTGGCCCGGGAGGAGTGGGGCTTTGCCGGCATCATTATGACCGACTGGACCACCACCTCCCCCCGGGGCGGCAGTCTGGCCTGGATGTGCTCTCAGGCGGGCAACGATCTGATCATGCCCGGCACGGAAGAGGACATTGCCGACATTGCCGCCGCCCTGGCCGACGGCCGGCTGGACCGGGAGCGGCTCAAGGCCTGTGCGGCCCGGCTCATCGCCCTGGCCTATCAGTCCAACTGCTACGAGGACCCGGTCAGCTATTCCGAACAGTTCCAAAATTGACCCAAACCCACAGGAAAACGAAAGAGAAGGGAACGGTATCATGGGAAAACAGTCCACATTTCGCCATTGGACCACTCTGGCGGCCTGCTGCGGCATTGCCGCCAGCTCCATCGGAATGCTCACAAACTCAGCGGGCGTCTTCTACTCCCCCGTGGCCGCCGCTTTGGAGGTAGGCCGGGGCGCATTTGCCCTCCACACCTCTCTGTGTACCCTGCTGGCCGGCTTTTTAAGCCCCGTGGCCGCCCGGCTGATGAAGAAATTCCCCATCCGCCTGCTGCTCACCATCGGCATCCTGTTCTCCTGCGGCAGCACCGCCCTCATGTCCGTGACCCACAGCATCTGGGGCTTTTATGTGCTGGGACTGGCAAAGGGGATCGGCTTTGCCTTCTGCACCCTGATGCCCATCACCACCATCATCGGCAACTGGTTTGAGGCACGCCGGGGCATGGCCACCGGCATCGCTTTGGCTTTCAGCGGTCTGGGCGGCGCCATATTCAGCCCCATGCTCACCTCTCTCATCCAGTCGGCGGGCTGGGAAAAGGCCTATCTGCTTTCGGCTGTCATCTCCGTGGCCCTGGCCCTTCCCGGCCTGCTGACCCTTCACTACACCCCCGAAGAGATCGGGCTGGCCCCCTACGGCGGCCGGCCCCGGCCGCTCCGGCAGGAGAGCGGCAAGGCCGACAAGACCGCCCCAAAGGTCAATGTCATCGGCCCCGCTTTGTGGTTTCTCTGCTTTCTCACCCTTTTCAACACCGCCATCACCGGTATCGCCCAGCACTTTCCCGGCATCTCCGAATCCTGGGGGATGGCCAGCCAGGTGGGCGCGGCCATGATATCGGCCGGTATGGTGGGCAATATCGTCTCCAAACTGCTCATCGGCGTCCTCAGTGATAAGATCGGCCCCTTTGCCGCCTGCCGCACCATGATGTGCACCAATCTGGCCGCTTTGACCATACTTCTCCTGGTCGCCCCCAGGGCCTCTGCCGTGGCCTTGGCCGCCGCCTTTTTCTATGGGGCGGTCTATTCGGTCAGCGCCACCGGCCTTCCCCTGCTCACCCGGCGGCTCTTTGGCGAAAACTATGCCTCCGCCTTCTCCGTAGTCACCCTCTTCACCAATACGGGAAGCGCTTTTTCCCTCACCATCGTGGGCCTGATCTACGACCTGACCGGCGGATATACCCTCGCCCTGATCGGCGGTATCCTGCTGGACTGCGCCAACCTGGTCCTTCTCTCCCTCCTCTCCCGGCGGGAAAAGGCTGCCTCCGTCTGAAGCAGGACACGCCTTTTCTTGACTTTTTCCCTTTCAGGGTATATGCTGTTAAATGTATTACGGTCGTGGTATGGTGCTTTGGCATTCAGGGCATACTGAACCAACGGGACCCCACGGCGGGGAAGCGGCGCAGGCCGCCTGTTCCCCTTTGAAAACGGCTCTTTTGAGCAAACACAGCTCATTTTTGATGAATGGAGGTCAAAACCATGAAGAAGTATGTTTGCGATGTCTGCGGCTGGGTGTATGATGAGGCTCTGGGCGCCCCCGACCAGGGGATCGCCCCCGGCACCAAGTTCGAGGACCTGCCCGCCGATTTCCTCTGCCCTCTCTGCGGGGTGGGGAAGGACTCTTTCTCCCAGCAGTAAGGTCCCCATCCGGGCCTCCGGCGGCAAACACCCGCCGGAGGCCTTTTTCTTGCCTTTACGGGCATCTCACTAAAAGGCCGGAAGGAAACCCTTCCCAGCCCGCAAATCTCTTCTGCGGGGCTGCAAACGGCCTTTTTGCCCCTTTTTAAGCCAAGAGGCTGGTTTTTGTCGACAATTTTTGGTTGCTAAAGTGACAACTTTATGTTATAATGAGGTTGGCACTTTAGAAAACAAAATAAAAAGGAGGAACCTACATTGAAACGCAACATTGCTTTATTCCTATCTGCCGCCATGCTTATGGGGCTGCTCACCGCCTGCGGCGACAAGGAGAACAACGATCCTTCCACCGAACCGGTGAAGATCGTGGTCACCGACAACGGCTGGGACTCCCAGAAGGTACACAACGAAATCGCCCGTCTTGTGGTGGAGCACGCCTATACAGGCTACACCTTTGAGACTTCCACCGCCTCTTCCAGCATGAACTGGCTTGCTCTTATCAAGGGCGATGTGGATCTGGACATCGAAAGCTGGACAGACAATGTGGCTTCCTATCCCGATGATGTGGCCAGGGGCGACATTGTGGATGTGGGCGTTCTGGTCCCCGACAGCGCCCAGGGCCTTTATGTCCCCCGCTATGTGGTGGAAGGCGACCCGGAGCGCAACATCGCCCCCATGGCTCCCGATTTGAAGACGGTGGAGGACCTGAAAAAGTATGCCGATGTTTTCCCCGATGACGAGGACCCCACCATGGGCCGTATCTACGGCTGCCTTCCGGGCTGGATGTCCGATGAGATCTTGTTCCGCAAGTATGAATACTACGGTCTGGACGAGATGTACACCTACAACCGTCTGGGCAGTGAGGGTGTTCTCTTTGCCTCCCTGGCCTCGGCCTACAACAAGGGAGAGCCTTGGGTGGGGTATTGCTACGAGCCTACCGTGATCGCCGGTCAGCTGGACCTCATCCTTCTGGATGACGCCCCCTTTGACCCCGACCTTTACATGGACGGCAAATGTGCCTTCCCCTCTCAGGAACTGAAAATCGTCAGCGGAAAGTATTTTGCAGAAAAGGCCCCTGAGCTTCTCTCTTTCTTCCAGAACTACCAGACGGGCAGCGAGGCCATCTCCGCCGCCCTGGCGCACATTGACGCCACCGGCGCCACCCATGCCGAGGCTGCCGTCTGGTTCCTGCGGGAGTACGATGCCCTCATCGACAACTGGCTTCCGGCTGAAAACGCCAAGGCCCTGCGGGATTATCTGGCCACTTTGGACTGATAGGCGGCGTATGATCCTATGAATGAATTTATCCAAAACTATATTTTGCAGTTCCCCCAAGCCTGGCAGTTCAATTATGCCACGGTAGGAGACCAGATCGACAGTGCGGTCAACTCCTTTGCCGCCACCCATGCGGAAGGACTTGCCGCCATCAAGCGTACGGTAGTCACTTCAGTCACCTCCATTCAGAAATTTCTGACCGCCATTCCCTGGATCTTGATCGTTCTGATGGTGGTGCTGCTGTCTTACTACCTGCTGCGGAAGTGGAAAACCGCCGTTCTTTACGGCCTGATACTCACCTTTGTCGGCTGCTGCGGTTTGTGGCAGCATATGATCCAAACTTTGAGCCTTGCCATCTTTGCCGTGTTTATCTGTATTCTTTTGGGCTTTCCCCTGGGCATCCTGCTGGCCATCAGCCCCCGGGCCAGCAACTTTCTTCGGCCCGTGCTGGACACCATGCAGACCATCCCTTCCTGGGTCTATCTGATCCCCATGGTCATGCTGTTCAGCACAAAGCAGACCCCTGCGCTGTTCGCCACGGTGGTTTATGGCATCGTGCCCATGATCCGCATGACCAGTCATGGTCTGACCCATGTGGACCCCGATATGCTGGAGGCCTCCACCTCCTTCGGCGCCACCCGGATACAGACCCTGCTCAAAGTCCAGATACCCCAGGCCAAGTCCACCATCATGACCGGTGTCAACCAGACCATTATGATGTGTATGGCCATGGTGGTCACCGCCGCCATGGTGGGCGCCGAGGGCCTTGGTATGGATATTCTGCTGGCCGTCAACCAGACAAGGGCGGGACGGGGCCTCTTCCCCGGTATCTGTGTGGTTATCATTGCCATTATCCTGGACCGGCTGACCCAGGCTCTGGCCCAAAAATCGGAGGTGGAAAAGCATGACTGACGATATCATTCTGGAGGCCAGCCATGTTTCCATGATTTACGGCCACAACAAGGCCAGGGCCGCCCAACTGATGGAGGCCGGCGGCGAGAAAACCTCCGTTTTTCAAGAGACCGGGGCCACCGTGGCCCTGTGGGATGTGAATTTCAAGGTCAGACGGGGAGAGATCTTTGTCATTATCGGCCTTTCCGGTTCCGGAAAATCCACCATTGTCCGCTGCTTTAACCAGCTTTTGAAGCCCACCGGCGGTTACGCCGCCTATGAGGGACAGCACATTGACGCCATGAGCAAGCAGGAGCTGCTGGAGTTTCGCCGCAGCAAGATCTCCATGGTCTTTCAGAACTTCGGTCTCTTCACCCACCGCACGGTGCTGGAAAATGTGGTCTACGGCCTTGAAGTCCGCGGAGTCCCCCGGCAGGAGCGGCGGGATAAGGCCGTGGAGGTCATCAAACTGGTGGGGCTGGAAGGCTGGGAGGACCGGCCCATCACCAGCCTCTCCGGCGGCATGAAGCAGCGGGTAGGTATTGCCCGGGCTTTGGCCAACGACCCGGAGGTCCTTCTGATGGATGAACCCTTCTCCGCTCTGGACCCCTTGGTCCGGCAGGATATGCAGTTTGAACTTTTACAGATCCAGCGGAAGCTGGGCAAGACCATCCTCTTTATCACCCACGATATCAACGAGGCCTTTAAGCTGGGGGATACGGTGGCCATCATGCGGGACGGCAAGATCGTCCAGATAGACACCCCCGCAGGGATGTCCATGGCCCCCGCCGACGACTATGTGCGGGCCTTTATCGAAAGCGCCGACAAGGCCAATGTGCTTTCTGTCTCCAGCATCATGGCCACCCCCACCTGTATTGTCCGGGAGGGGGATGACCCGGCCATCGCCGTGCGGGAAATGGGCCGGGAGCACCTGTCCACCGCTTATGCAGTGGACCACGATATGCGGCTTTTGGGAGTGGTGCCGGTGGATGCCGCCCTCCAGTGCTGGCGGGAGAAGCGGCCTCTGGCCGAGGCCATTCAGCGGGAGTGCGTCACCACCTCCCCCGATGTGTCGGTGCGGGACATCATGCCCATCGCCGCCGAGACCCGCTATCCCATCGCCGTGGTGGGGGATGACGGGGTCCTGCTGGGCATTGTCAGCCGGGCTTCGGTATTGTCCACAATGATTTGAATTTTGGAGGAAAAACGCAAAATCCCCCTGATCTTGTGCGTTCTTTGCCCCTTATGTGTGAAAGGGGCGGTGAGAGGAGTTGTTTGGGATGGGAGAGGTGAGAGTCTCCGGCCCCAGGTATCAGCAGGTGGCGGTGGATATTGCCGCCAAGATCGCAAGCCGGCAATATCAGGTGGGAGAGCGGATCTACGCCCGCTCCCTCCTCTCCAGTGCCTACGCCGTCTCGCCGGAGACCGCCCGGCGGGCCGTCGGTGTTCTGGCCGATTTAGGGATCGTCAAGGCCAACCGGGGCAGCGGAGTGGAGATCTTATCCTGGGAGCGGGCCAACCAGTTCCTGCGGCAGTATGAGGATGTGGAGACCCTGTCGGGGCGGCGGCGGAAGACCCTGGACCATCTGAGCCAGCTTTATCAGCAGGCGGAGGAACTGAAAAAGGAGGTCCAGGGGCTGGTGGAATATACCGAGCAATTCCAGTGGAGCAACCCTCTGGTACCCTATGAGGCCCTGGTGCGGAAGGGGTCCTCCTGTGTCGGCAAAAGCCTGCGGGAGCTGAACTTCTGGCAGAATACGGGGGCCACTGTGGTGGCGGTCCGCCATGCCGACCAGCTGGTGCTTTCCCCCGGCCCTCATCAGGGGCTGGCCCTTGGAGATACGGTATATTTCGTGGGAAATGAGTCGTCGGTCCAGCGGGTGGCCCATCTGCTGGAGGCCCCGGCGGCGGAACCGCAAAAAGAGTAAAACCGGGTCATTTTCGTGAAAAAATGTCCTTTTCCCTTTCGTTTTGATGCAGCCTGACACCGGCCGTTTTTGCTGAACAGGGCTTGAAACGGAAGATTTGATGTGCTATTATAACAGCGCATCGGTATTTTGAAGGCCGCATGGAATAGGGCTTAACAATTCCGAGAGTCTATCGTTAAGGAAAGAAGCGCATTTTACCATGGAAATTGTAAAAATGTTGACCGCTCTGGCATTATGTGCGACTCTGTTCGTCACCGCCGGAGCAGGGCCAATGCCCGCCGACACCGCCGGGATCGAAGGGGAACCCGCTGAAGCCGAAGCCGCTGTTGTTATGGATACGGCAACGGTCAAGGGGGTAACATGGTATCTGGTGGAAAGCGAGGCCCACCTGAGAGCCATTGGCACGGGGGAATACGGTCTGGACGGGAACTATATGCAAAATGCGGATATCACCATGTCCAGAACAGAGTGGGAGCCGATCGGAACCGAAACTGATCCGTTTACAGGACAGTACAACGGCAACGGCTATGAGATCAGGGGACTGACCATGACAAGTCCCACCGTCAAGACCGTTGGTTTCTTCGGTTTTGCGGAAAACGCACAGCTCTGCAACATTACGCTGCGTGATCTTGACATTGAAACCGCAGGCGGTCAGGGCAAGTCGGTTGGCGCTGTCTGCGCCAGAGCCACCGACTGCAATATCCACAGCAACGAAGTGTACTCTGTTTACGACTAAACAGCAGCCAGTGATGCAAGAAGGGGCCATCCTTACTGGCAAGCCCCCTTCCTTTGATTGCCCAATGCGATATGAGAGGAAACTTCCCGAACGTTCCCGCTCAGATGGAGGTACTTCCATTCGCAGGACGGCATGGGAAAAATATATATCAATACAAACGGCAAAGGGAAAGAAAAAGGGTCAAAAAGAGGTGTTTTGGGAATGGTCCCAAAGTCCTCTTTTTGACCCTTTCTTTTTCTGTTTTGTTTTCTGATATACAAATGTAGATATCGGCGGGAAAGGCCGGGGGGTCACCCAAGATTGTTTTATGGGGCTGAGGCGGGGGTATTTTTACATTTGTAAAAATAGAGGAAAGGCGGCCGGTCCCCATTCTGTGCCCCTGTATGGCCATACCGCTTTGGCAAGGCGGCGGATGCTGTGGAACCCGTTCTTTTGAACAGGGAGAACGGACGTTGGACGAAGGACGGATGTCTGCGGCCGGTTCCGGTCGGGTGCTGTATTTGCAGGAAAAAATCCCCTATCGTATCCCTGGTGCACCGGGGATACGATAGGGGATCTTCATGTTCAGGTCAGTGATCAGACCAGCTGCACGATGGCCATCTCGGCGGCATCGCCACGGCGGGGGCCGATGCGGACCACACGGGTATAGCCGCCGTCACGGGTGGCGTACTTGGGGCCGATCTGGTCAAAGAGCTTCTTGGCCACGTCCTCCTTGGTGATAAACGCCAAAGCCTGACGATAGGCGGCCAGGTCGTTCTTCTTGGCTAGGGTGATCATCTTCTCGGCCAGAGGGGCTACCTCCTTGGCACGGGAGATGGTGGTCTTGATCTGGCCGTTCTCCAGCAGGTAGGTGGTCATGGCACGAAGCATGGCCATACGCTGGTCGGTGGGCCTTCCCAGTTTACGAACTGCGGGCATTTTCTCTCACTCCTTTCGGCGTGTTATCAGTTATTCTCGTCATCAGCAAGGCTCAGGCCCATCATGGCCAGCTTGTTCATGACTTCCTCCAGGCTCTTGCGGCCCAGGTTCCGGACCTTCATCATCTCGTCCTGGGTCTTGGAGATGAGGTCCTCCACGGTGTTGATATTGGCACGCTTCAGACAGTTGAAGCTGCGGACCGAGAGGTCCAGCTCTTCGATGGTCATCTCCAGCACCTTGTCCCGCTGGGCCTCGGCCTTCTCCACCACGGTGGAGGCGCTGCCCATGGTCTCGGAGAGATCGGTGAACAGCAGGAAGTGGTCCACCAGGATGCGGGCGCCCAGGGAAACTGCGTCCCGGGCGTCGATGGTGCCGTTGGTCCAAATCTCCAGCGTCAGCTTATCAAAGTCGGTCCGGTCACCCACACGGGTGTTCTCCACGGTGTAGTTGACCTTCTTCACCGGGGTATAGACCGAGTCCACGGGGATGGTGCCGATGATGGTCTGAGGCGTTTTGTTCCGGTCGGCGGGGACATAGCCCCGGCCGTGGGACAGGGTCAGCTCCATATTGAGGCTGGCGCCGGGGCCAAGGGTGGCGATATGGAGATCGGGATTGAGGATCTCCACCTCGCCGTCAGCCTTAATGTCACCGGCGGTGACTTCGCACTCGCCGTTGGCCTCGATATACACCGTCTTGATCCCCTCGCTGTACAGCTTGGCGATGATGGCCTTGACGTTGAGAACGATCTCGGTCACGTCCTCCTTCACGCCGGGGATGGTGCTGAACTCATGCTGCACCCCGGCGATCTTGATGGAGGTGACTGCCGTACCGGGCAGAGAGGAGAGCAGCACCCGGCGAAGGGCGTTGCCCAGAGTGGTGCCGTAGCCCCGCTCCAGAGGCTCCACCACATACTTGCCATAGCTGGTATCGCCGGGATTCTCCACACACTCAATGCGGGGCTTTTCGATTTCAACCATTGATTACCCTCCTTATGTGGGCGGCGGGTCTCACGCCGCCTGCGTTTCGGTTTTGCCTGATATGAGGGTACGGCTTACTTGGAATAGAGCTCGACGATGAGGTGCTCTTCGATGGGAAGGTCGATATCCTCCCGGGCGGGCAGCTTGGTAATGGTGCCCTTGAGGGAGTTCTTCTCCTTCTCCAGCCACTGGGGCACGTTGACGATGATGGCGTCCTCGCCCACGAAGCGCTTGAACTTCACGCTGGAGCGGCTGGACTCCCGGACCTCGATCACGTCGCCCACCTTCACCAGATAGGAAGGAATGTTCACCTTCCGGCCGTTGACGGTGAAGTGGCCGTGGTTCACCAGCTGACGGGCCTCACGGCGGGTCATGGCGAAGCCCAGACGGTACACCACGTTATCCAGACGGCGCTCCACCAGCACCAGCAGATTTTCACCGGTCTCGCCGGGCATCCGCATGGCCTTCTCGTAGTAGGAGTGGAACTGCTTCTCCAGAATGCCGTAGACGAACTTGACCTTCTGCTTCTCCTTCAGCTGAGTAGCGTACTCGCTCTCCTTACGGCGGACATTGGCCTTGGGCTTGCGGTTGGTGGTCTTCTTGTCATAACCCATAGCGGCGGGGGAGATCCCCAGCGCCTTACAGCGCTTGGCAATGGGCTGCATATTCTTAGCCATTCGACTTCTCCTCCTTCTTACACTCTGCGGCGCTTGGGCGGACGGCAGCCGTTGTGGGGCACGGGGGTCACATCCTTGATGAGAGTGACCTCCAGACCCACGGCCTGGAGCGCCCGGATGGCGGCCTCACGGCCCTGGCCGGGACCCTTCACATAGACCTCCACGGTCTTCAGCCCGGCGTTCTCGATGGCGGCCTTGGCGGCAGTCTCGGCGGCGGTCTGAGCGGCGAAGGGGGTGGACTTCCGGGAGCCCCGGAAACCCATCTCACCGGAGGAGGCCCAGGAGAGGGCGTTCCCCTGCATATCGGTGACGGTGATCATGGTGTTGTTAAAGGAGGAGCGGATATGCACCTGGCCTCTCTCCACGTTCTTCTTCTCGCGGCGGCGACGCACCACTTTTTTAGTAGCAGCCATTTGCGTATCCCTCCTTACTTCTTCTTATTGGCGACCGTACGCTTGGGACCCTTACGGGTACGGGCGTTGGTCTTTGTCCTCTGGCCCCGGACGGGCAGGCCCTTACGGTGCCGCACACCCCGGTAGCAGCCGATCTCGGTCAGCCGCTTGATGTCCATGGCCAGATCCCGGCGGAGGTCGCCCTCCACGGTATAGCTGTGACCGATGATCTCACGGAGCTTGGCCTCCTCGGCCTCGGTCAGATCCTTTACCCGGGTGTCGGGGTTGATCCCGGCTTCCGCCAGGATCTTGTTGGCGCTGGTGCGCCCGATGCCGAAGACATAAGTCAGACCGATCTCGATCCGCTTGTCTCTCGGCAAGTCAACTCCAGAAATACGAGCCATACTGTTTCAGCACCTCCTTAACCTTGTCTTTGTTTATGCTTGGGGTTCTCGCAGATAACCATGACCTTGCCCTTGCGCTTGATGATCTTGCACTTCTCGCACATGGGCTTCACGGACGGTCTTACTTTCATGATAAACCTCCTTGTGAATGCCTGAATGGCCCCTCGTCGTCGCAAGCTCCGCATCCTTCGCTTCCGCCCTAAAGGCGAAAGCTCAGTCGCTCCGCTGCTCCTCCTCTCCCCACGAAAGCTGAGGACCGCTTTCGCGGGGACCCCATTTAAAGTCAAGGTCAAGAGCAAAAGGCAAGGTCTGCGGCGACTCGGTCGTTTATATTTTCTTTGGGTCTTTGCGAACTTATTTGGTTCTCCAGGTGATACGGCCTCTGGTAAGGTCGTAGGGAGACATCTGGACCGTGACCTTATCGCCGGGGAGGATGCGGATGAAGTTCATCCGCAGCTTGCCGGAGATGTGGGCCAGGATGATGTGCCCGTTTCCGATGTCCACCCGGAAGGTGGTATTGGGGAGGGATTCCACAACGGTGCCCTCCACCTCGATCATATCGTCTTTTGCCAAAGCGTCAAACCTCCTTGGCTGGGAAGGCGGCTAAGGCCCTCCGAATGTCATTGTTGGTGACTGTCTCCCCCTGCATGAGCCGGTGGACCACAGGGTGGTCGTAGGGGTGCAGGTGGTCGGTCAGGGCCGTTACATGACCCAGTTTTTTTCGCTTGGGTCTGGTGACCTTCCGGCGTTTGCCGTCGGCCAGGAGAAGCATCCCGCTTTCCCCGTCCACGCCGACGACGCAGAACAGGCCATCCTTGTCCCGGCCGGCAGTGGCCCGGACGATCCAGCCGGTGTAGTCATACATCAGGCCGGCTCTCCGTTCTCGTCCACCGTGAGAAGCTCAGGCTCCCCATCGGTGATAAGGATGGTGTTCTCGTAATGGGCGGCCAGAGAGCCGTCCACCGACACGGTGGTCCAGTTTCCGTCCAGGTTCTTCACATGCCAGTCTCCGGCGCAGACCATGGGTTCTACGGCGATGACCATGCCCGGCTGGAACCGGGGGCCGTGGCCGGCGGCGCCGAAGTTGGGCACCTCGGGAGCTTCGTGGAGCTTGCGGCCCACGCCGTGGCCCACGAAATCCCGGACCACACCGAAGCCGAAGGACTCCACATACTGCTGGACCCCGTGGCCCACATCGGAGACACGGCAGCCCACCCGGGCGTTTTTGATCCCCTCGAAGAAGCTCTGACGGGTGACGTCGATGAGCTTCCGGGCCTCCTCGCTCACCTCTCCACAGGGGAAGGTGGCGGCACAGTCGCCGTGAAAGCCATCCAGATAGGCGCCCACGTCGATGGAGACGATGTCGCCCTCCTGCAGCTTTCGGCTGCTGGGTAGGCCGTGGATGACCACTTCGTTCACCGAGATACAGGCCGAACCGGGAAAGCCGTAAAGCCCCAGAAAGGAGGGCTTGGCGCCGTGGCTTTCGATGAAGCGGCGGACCGCTTTGTCGATCTCCATGGTGGTGATGCCCGGCCTGACCAGGGAACCGGCCAGCTTACGGGCCTGGGCGGTGAGCCGCCCTGCGGCCCGCATCTTTTCGATCTCCGGGGCGGATTTGATGGAAATCATTTCCATGCTCTCACATCTCCAAAATCGCCATGATGCGGCCGTTGATATCCTCGATACTCCCCTCGTCGGCCACCAGGCGGAGAAGGTCCCTCTTCTGGTAGAACTCCTTCAGAGGCTCGGTCTCGGCGTGGTAGACCTCCAGGCGGCTGGCGATGGTATCGGCGCTGTCGTCCTTGCGCTGGATCAGCTCGTGGCCGCAGGCGTCGCAGATGCCCTCTGCCTTGGGGGGATTGTTGGTGACGTGGTAGGGAGCGCCGCACTGGGGGCAGACCCGCCGGCCGCTGAGCCGCTGGGTCACCACCTCGTCGGCGGTCTCGATGGAGATGACGTGGTCAAAGAGGATACCGGCGTCCTCCAGAGCCTGCGCCTGGGCGATGGTGCGGGGCACCCCGTCCAGGATATAGCCCTTGGCGCAGTCCTCTTTGGCGACACGCTCTGCCACGATGCCGATGATGACACTGTCGGGGACCAGCTTGCCCGCATCCATGAAGGACTTGGCCTGCTTGCCCACCTCTGTGCCCTCTTTCACGGCGGCACGGAGCATATCTCCGGTGGAGATGGTGGGGATGCCCAGCTTTTTGCTGACGATGGCAGCCTGTGTGCCCTTACCCGCCCCGGGAGGGCCAAGGAAAATCAGTTTCATCATACTGTATCACTCCTTCTCACTCAAGGAAGCCCTTGTAGTGACGCATCATGAGCTGGGCTTCCAGAGCCTTGCTGGTCTCCAGAGCGACGCCCACCACGATGATGATGGAGGTGCCGCCGATGGCCAGGTTGGACTGGCCCAGCAGGTTGCCTGTGATGATGGGAACGATGGCGATCACGGAGAGGAACATAGCCCCGAAGAAGGTGATCTTGCCAAGGACCTTGCGGATAAAGTCGGCGGTGGGCTTGCCGGGCCGGAAGCCGGGCACGAAGCCGCCGTTCTTCTTCAGGTTGTTGGCCACCTCAGTGGGGTCAAACTGCATGGTGGAATAGAAATAGCTGAAGGCCAGGATCAGCAGGAAGTAGACGATGGTGTAGGGAACACCGTTGGCGTCGAAGATCCTGAGGAAGTTGGCCCAGAAGCCGGCATCCTCCTGACCGGGCAGCGCCGCCTGCACACCTGCGAAGGCGCAGATGGTGGCGGGCAGAGAGGCGATGGACTGGGCAAAGATGATGGGAAGCACGCCAGACATATTCACCTTCAGGGGAATATGGCTGGACTGGCCGCCGTACATCTTCCGGCCCACCACCCGCTTGGCGTACTGGACGGGGATGCGGCGCTCGGCGTTCTGGATATAGACCACGAACATGATGAGGGCCAGCATACCGACGACCATGACGGCCACGATAGCGGGATGGAGCCGGGAGGCCATAAAGGTCCCGTAGGCCTCGCTCTCGGCGCCGCCCAGACCTTCCACCAGCTCGTCAGTGACGGGGATCATCCACTGCTGGACGCCGGTGATGATCTGGTTGATGAGGGTGGGCATCCGGGAGAGGATACCGGCAAACAGGATCATGGAGATGCCGTTGCCGATGCCCTTATCGGTGATCTGCTCGCCCAGCCACATGACGAAGGCGGAGCCGGCCACAAAGGTGGTCACGATGACGATGCCGGCCCAGATGGCGTTCATGCCGTCCAGCTCGATAAGGTTCTGGCTGTTGATGATGCTGTAATAGCCGAAGCCCTGAAGAAGAGCGATGGCCACGGTGGTGTACCGGGTGATGGCGGCGATCTTCTTGCGGCCCTCTTCGCCGCCCTCTTTGGCCAGCCGCTCCAGAGCGGGGATGGCCACGGTCAGCAGCTCGATGATGATGGAGCTGTTGATATAGGGCTGGACGCCCAGGGCAAAGACGGCGGCCATGGAGAAGGCGGTGCCGTTCATGGTGCCCAGCAGGCCAAAGATGGTGCCCGACATGGAGTCAAGATACTGACCCAGCGCCGCCGTATTCACGAAGGGGGCGGGGACCACCGAGCCCAGCCGGAACACCAGCAGGGCGAAAATGGTGAAGAGGATCTTGTTCTTCAGCTCGGGGACCTTCCAGGCGTTCTTTAGTGTCTGGATCAAATCAGATCACCTCAGCCTTTCCGCCTGCCGCTTCGATCTTTTCCTTGGCGGAGGCGGAGAAAGCCGTGGCGCGGACGGTCAGCTTCTTGGTCAGAGAGCCGTTGCCCAGTACCTTCACGCCATACTCGCACTTGGAAAGGATACCCTTCTCCAGCAGGTCACTGACATTGACGGTGGCGCCGTCCTCAAACTTGTTCAGAGAGGTCAGGTTGATGACCTCCAGAGGCTTGGCAAAAATGTTGTTGAAGCCCCGCTTGGGAATCCGGCGGGCGAGGGGCATCTGGCCGCCCTCGAAACCCACGCGGACACCGCCGCCGGAGCGGGCCTTCTGGCCCTTGTGGCCACGGCCGGCGGTCTTACCGTTGCCGGTGCCGATGCCGAGACCCTTGCGCTTGCCCACATGGGTGGAGCCAGGCGCCGGGGAAAGATCATGAAGATTCATTTCTCGCTCCTCCTTACTTGTCCTCGGTGACCTGCAGGAGGTAACCGATGCTGGCGATCTTGCCGCGGGTAGCCGCATTGTCGGGCTGTACGGTGGTATCGCCAATTTTCCGAAGGCCCAGAGACTCGGCGGTAGCCTTGTGCTTGGCCAGGCGGCCGTTCAGGCTCTTTGCCAGTTTAATGTTCAAATTAGCCATTTTTTCCGCCCTCCTTAACCGACGATCTCTTCCACGCTCTTGCCCCGGATGGCGGCCACCTGCTCGGGGGTCCGCAGGGACTTCAGGCCCTCGAAGGTGGCGGAGACCACATTCTGGGGGTTGTTGGAGCGCAGACACTTGGCACGGATGTCCCGGATGCCGGCAGCTTCCATGACAGCACGCACCGGGCCGCCGGCGATGATGCCGGTACCGGCGGGGGCGGGCTTGAGCATGACCTTGCCGGCGCCGAACACGCCGATGACCTCGTGGGGAATGGTGGTGCCGGAGACACTCACCCGGATCATGTTCTTCTTGGCATCCTCGATGCCCTTGCGAATGGCCTCGGGGACCTCGGCGGCCTTACCGGTGCCGAAGCCCACATTTCCCTTCTCATCGCCCACCACCATCAAAGCGGCGAACTTCATGATACGGCCGCCCTTGACGGTCTTGGACACCCGGTTCAGGGAAACGAGCTTCTCGCTGTACTCGCTCTGCTCTTTTTCAAACTTAGCCATGTTCGTTTCCTCCTCCCGTTAAAATTCCAGGCCGCCCTCGCGGGCGCCTTCGGCCAGAGCCGCCACGCGGCCGTGATAGACATAGCCGCCCCGGTCAAAGACCACATTGGTGATGCCGGCGGCCTTGGCACGCTCGGCCACCATCTGGCCAACCTTCTTGGCGCTCTCACAGTTGGAGCCGGCGCCCTCAAAGCCCTTCTCCAGAGAGGAAGCGGCCACCAGGGTCTTGCCCGCCACATCGTCGATGATCTGGGCGTAAATGTTGGTGCCGCTGCGGAACACATTCAGGCGGGGTCTCTCGGGCGTGCCGGAGATCTTCCCGCGGACACGCCGATGGCGCTTGAGACGCTGGGCGTTGGTATCGGGTCTTTTAATCATATCAGCACACCTCCTTACTTCTTCTTGACGCCGGTCTTACCTTCCTTACGGCGGATGACCTCGTCAGCATATTTGATTCCCTTGCCCTTGTAAGGCTCGGGAGGTCTCTTCTCTCTTACTTCGGCAGCGAACTGGCCCACCTTCTGCTTATCGGGGCCATGGATGGTGATGTGGTTGGGATCGGGCACATCGATGGTGATACCCTCGATCTCCTCCATGATGACCTGGTGGGAGAAGCCCAGGTTCATGATCAGCTTCTTGCCCTCCTTGGACACACGGTAACCAACACCGTTGACCTCCAGCTCCTTCTTGAACTCCTCGGTGACGCCCACCACCATGTTGTGGAGCAGGGTCCGGGTCAGGCCGTGAAGGCTCCGGTTCTCCTTGGCGTCGTCAGGACGGGTCACATGGAGCTCGCTGCCCTCCTGAGTGATGGTCATAGCGGGGCTCAGCTGCTGGGTCAGGGTGCCCTTGGGACCCTTGACGGTCACAAAATTGCCCTCTTCGATCTTCACGTCCACACCGGCGGGGACAGAGATCGGCATTCTACCAATTCTCGACATTCTCTTTTCCCCTCCTTACCAGATGAACGCCAGGACTTCACCGCCGACGTGGGCCGCACGGGCAGCCTTGTCGGTCATGACGCCCTTGGACGTGGAGACAATGGCGATACCCAGGCCCTTGATGACCCGGGGCATCTCATCGGCACCGGCATAGACCCGCAGACCGGGCTTGGATACCCGGCGCAGACCGGTGATGACCTTCTCCTTGTTGGGCTGAACGTACTTCAGGGTGATACGGATGATCCCCTGGGTGCCATCGTCGATGAGCTGGTAGTTCTTGATATAACCTTCATCCAGCAAAATCTGAGCGATGGACTTCTTCATGTTGGAAGCGGGCACGTCAACGGTGTCATGCTTGGCACTGTTGGCGTTGCGGATACGGGTGAGCATATCCGCAATGGGATCTGTGATGTGCATACTTCTTACCTCCTTGTAGAGTTACAGGCAAGGCCTGTATCAGCGGCAAGGTATCCAAGTTAGGTGGGCTTGGACCTGTTGATCCGCTGTGGAACACATCGGAGCGGGTTCTGTGTTTTTCACGTCGCCGCTCCTTCTCCAAATAACCGGGGAGAGGCCTCTTGGATTTACCAAGAAGCCTTCTTGACCCCGGGAATTTGACCTTTGTAAGCCAGCTCGCGGAAGCAGATACGGCAGATGCCGTAGTCCCGCAGGTAGGCGTGGGGACGGCCGCAGAGCTTGCAGCGGTTATAGCGGCGGGAAGAGAACTTGGGTTCCCGCTGCTGCTTGAGGATCATAGACTTTTTCGCCATGGTATTCCCTCCTTACGCCTGGGCGGCGAAGGGAGCGCCGATGAGCGTCAACAGCTCCCGGGCCTCTTCGTCGGTGTTGGCGGTGGTGCAGAGCACAACGTCCATGCCCCGGATCTTGTCGATCTTATCGTACTCGATCTCGGGGAAGATCAACTGCTCCTTGATGCCCAGAGCGTAGTTGCCCCGGCCGTCAAAGGAGTTGGGGTTGATGCCCCGGAAGTCACGGACACGGGGCAGGGCTACGTTGAACAGGCGGTCCAGAAACTCCCACATCCGGTCGCCCCGGAGGGTGACCTTGGCGCCGATGGGCATCTCCTCACGGAGCTTGAAGTTGGCCACCGACTTCTTGGCCTTGGTGATGATGGCCTTCTGGCCGGTGATCTTGGTCAGATCGCCCACCACGGCCTCCAGCACCTTGGAATTCTCCCGAGCCTCGCCGCAGCCGCAGTTGACCACGATCTTGTCCAGCTTGGGGATCTGCATGACGGACTTATAGCCGAACTTCTGCATAAGAGCAGGAGCCACTTCCGCCTGGTACTTTGCCTTCAGGTTAGGCATTTTCTTATCAGCCATTTGTTACTCCTCCTCTCTCAGATTTCAGCGCCGCACTTCTTGCAGACGCGGACTCTCTTGCCGTCGGCGCCCACCTTGCTGGCAGGACGGGTGGGCTTGCCGCACTTGGGGCAGACCCGCATGACCTTACAGGCGTAGATGGGAGCTTCCTTCTTCACGATGCCGCCGGTCTCCCCCTGGGTACGGGGCTTCTGGTGGCGGGTGGCCACGTTGATCTTCTCCACGATGACCTTGCGGGTCTCGGGCATGGCCTCCAAAACGGTGCCCTGCTTGCCCTTATCCTTACCGGAGAGAACGACTACGGTGTCGCCCTTCTTAATGCTCATAGTGTTCATATCTTTCTCCTACCCCCTTACAGCACTTCGGGAGCCAGGGACAGGATCTTCATGTAGTCCTTGTCACGAAGCTCACGGGCCACGGGCCCAAAGATGCGGGTGCCCCGGGGATTCTTATCATCCCGGATGAGGACGGCGGCATTCTCGTCAAAACGGACATAGCTGCCGTCGGGACGGTGGATGCCCTTGGAGGTCCGAACGATAACGGCACGGACCACCTCGCCCTTCTTCACAGTGCCACCGGGCTGAGCCTTCCGTACGGAGGCCACGATCACATCGCCGATGTTGCCGAACTTCCGCTTGGAGCCGCCCAGCACCCGAATGGTCTTGATTTCTTTGGCGCCGGTATTATCGGCCACCTTCAGATAGCTTTCCTGCTGAATCATACCAGCACCTCCTTATTTCGCCTTCTCGAGAATCTCGACCACACGCCAGCGCTTGTCCTTGCTGAGAGGCCGGGTCTCCATCACCCGCACGCGGTCGCCCACGCCGCAGGCATTCTGCTCGTCATGGGCCTTCAGCTTATAGGTCCGCTTGACGATCTTCTTATACAGAGGGTGGGCCACACGGTCGGCGATGGCCACCACTACGGTCTTATCCATCTTATCCGAAACCACCAGGCCGACTCTGGTCTTACGGGAAGAAGTTCTGTTTTCCATTTCCTACTCCTCCTTAGCGGCCGGCGAGCTCTTGCTCGCGGATGATGGTCTTGACCCGGGCGATATCCCGCTTGACCTGGGCAATACGCACGGGGTTCTCCAACTGGTTGGTGGCGTGCTGAAGGCGGAGGTTAAAGAGATCCTTCTTCAGCTCACTCAGCTTCGCCTCCAGCTCGGAGACAGACATCTTGCGAACTTCATTGGCCTTCATTACGCTTCACCACCCTTCTCGGTCTCTTCTCTCTTGATGATCTTGCACTTGACGGGCAGCTTATGGCTGGCCAGACGGAGGGCCTCACGGGCGACCTCCTCGCTGACGCCGGCGATCTCAAACATGACACGGTCGGGCTTGACCACGGCCACCCAGTGGTCGGGGGCGCCCTTACCGGAACCCATACGGGTACCCAGAGCCTTGCTGGTCACGGGCTTGTCAGGGAAAATCTTGATCCAGACCTTACCGCCACGGCGGGTATAACGGGTCATTGCCACACGGGCGGCCTCGATCTGGTTGGAAGTGATCCAGGCGGGTTCCAGAGACTGGAGGCCCCACTCACCGTAGGCAACCTTGTTGCCCCGGGTGGCCCGACCGGTCATACGGCCCCGGTGGACACGACGATATTTGCTTCTCTTGGGCAGCAGCATAATTAGTCTTGCCCTCCTTCCTGCATCTCAGGAGCCTCAGCAGCGGGCTCCGCGGGAGCGGCCTCCACGGGCTTGGGAGCCGGACGGCTCGCCACCCGATTGTAGGTAGGACCACTCTGACGGCGATCGCCGTCACGGCGGGGAGCGCCACGACGGTCGTCCCGGCGGTCCCCATCCCGACGCTCACGGCGGGGACGGTCGGGCCGCTCCTTAAAGTTCTTGGTATCCAGGGTGCGGGGAGTGGTCCGCAGGGTCTGGGTCAGCACCTCGCCCTTGTAGATCCAAACCTTCACGCCGATGCGGCCGTAGGTGGTAGCGGCCTCGGTGAAGCCGTAGTCCACATCAGCCCGCAGGGTCTGAAGGGGAATGGTACCATCGTGATAGTGCTCGATACCGGCAATCTCACGTCCGCCCAGACGGCCGGAGCAGGAGACCTTGATACCCAGGGCGCCGGCCCGCATGGCACGGCCCATGGCGTTCTTCATGGCACGGCGGTGACCGATACGGCCCTCCAGCTGCTGGGCGATGTTCTCAGCCACCAGCTGGGCGGTGGTATCCACGCTCTTGACCTCAACGATGTTGAGGGCCACGCTCTTGCCGATCATCTTCTCCACCTGAAGGCGGATACGCTCGATCTCGGTGCCGCCCTTGCCGATGACCACGCCGGGCTTGGCGCAGTGGAGGTAGATGCGGACCTTGGCGTTATCACGCTCGATCTCGATCTTGGGGATGCCGGCGGAATAGAGAGTCTTCTTCAGATACTCACGGATCTTGAAGTCCTCCACCAGCAGATCGCCCACCTGCTCGTTCTTGGCGTACCAGCGGGAATCCCAGTCCTTGATAACGCCGACCCGGAGGCCATGAGGATTTACTTTCTGTCCCATATTACTTGGCCTCCTTTTCTGCCACAGCGACGGTGATGTGGGAAGTGCGCTTGTTGATGCGGAAAGCCCGGCCCTGGGCACGGGGACGAATCCGCTTGATGATGGGGCCCGGAGTGGCGAAGGTCTCGGACACATACAGCTTCTCGGGGTCCATCTGATGGTTATTCTCCGCATTGGCGGCGGCGCTCTTCAAAAGCTTCAGGAGAAGCTCGGAGGCAGCCTTGGGGGTCGTCATCAGGATGGCGGTGGCCTGAGCCACGCTCTTGCCACGGATCAGATCACAGACGATGCCCACCTTGCGGGGAGAGATACGGGCGTATCTCAGAGTTGCTTTCGCTTCCATATCTTCTCTCCTCCCTATTAACCGGTCTTGCTGCCCGAGTGGCCCTTAAAGGTCCGGGTGGGGGCGAACTCGCCCAGCTTGTGACCCACCATATCCTCGGTGACATACACGGGCACGTGCTTCCGGCCGTCGTGGACGGCGAAGGTGTGGCCCACGAAGGAGGGGAAGATCGTGGAGGCACGGCTCCAGGTCTTCAGGACCTTCTTCTCGTTCTTCTCGTTGAGCTCGTCGACCCGCTTGAGCAGCTCGGGAGCGCAAAACGGGCCCTTCTTAACGCTTCTGGACATATTTTACTCTCCTCCTTACTTACTGTTGCGGTGCTTGACGATGAACTTCTCGGTGCGGTTCTTGCCCTTCCGGGTCTTGTAACCCATGGCGGGCTTGCCCCAAGGAGTCACGGGGCCGGGACGGCCCACAGGGCTCTTGCCCTCGCCGCCGCCGTGGGGGTGGTCATTGGGGTTCATGACGGAGCCGCGGACGGTGGGCCGCCAACCCATATGACGCTTCCGGCCGGCCTTGCCGATCTGGATGTTCTCGTGGTCGGTGTTACCCACCTGACCGATGGTGGCCATGCAGTCCAGGCGGATGTAGCGCATCTCGCCGGAGGGCAGACGGACCTGAGCCATGCCGTTCTCCTTGGCCATCAACTGAGCGGCCACACCGGCAGACCGGACCAGCTGGCCGCCCTTGCCGGGGTAAAGCTCGATGTTGTGGATCATGGTACCAACGGGAATGTTGGTGATGGGCAGGGCGTTGCCGGGCAGAATGTCGGCGTCGGGGCCAGTCATGATGATGTGGCCGGCCTTCAGGCCCACGGGAGCCAGGATATACCGGCGCTCGCCGTCCTCATACTCGATGAGGGCGATGTTGGCGCTGCGGTTGGGGTCGTACTGAAGATTGATCACAGTAGCCTTCCCGTTCTTGTCCCGCTTAAAGTCAATGATGCGGTACTTGCGCTTGTTGCCGCCGCCGCGGTGGCGGACGGTGATGCGGCCATAGCTGTTGCGGCCGGCGTTCTTGGAGAGGTTCTCCAGCAGGCTGCGCTCGGGCTTGGCCTTCTTGTCGATCCCATCGAAGGCGGACACGGTCATGTGGCGCCGGGAGGGGGTCGTCGGTTTATAAGTCTTAATCGCCATTTTCCTTCTCCTCCTTACACCATACCCTCGAAGAACTCGATGGTCTTGGAATCGGCGGTCAGAGTGACCATGGCCTTCTTCCAGGAGGGACGGCGGCCAGCGGGATACCGGCCGGTGCGCTTCTCCTTACCATACATGTTCAGGGTATTGACCTTGGCGACCTTCACGCCGAAGATCTCTTCGACCGCCTTGGCGATCTCGATCTTGTTGGCATCCTTGGCCACCTCAAAGGTGTACTTCTTATTTTCGGTCTCGCTCATGGACTGTTCGGTGATGATGGGGCGCTTGATAATATCGTAAGCGGTAGCCATTATGCGAACACCTCCTCAATAACGGCCAAAGCGGCCTTGTCCACGATGAACTCGTTGGCGTTCATAATGTCATAGACATTGATGAGATTGGCGGGGGAGGTCACGATGCCGGGGATGTTCCGGGCGGACTTCACCACGTTGGGGCAGGAGGTGACCACCAGAGCCTTCTTGGAGTCCACGGCATTGAGGAACTGCTGGAAGGTCTTGGTCTTGATCTCATCCATACCCAGGCCGTCCACCACAAGGACCTTGCCCTCGGCAGCCTTGGCGGAGAGGGCAGACTTCAGGGCCAGACGGCGGACCTTCTTGTTCAGGGTATAGCGGTAAGAGCGGGGCTTGGGAGCGAACACGATACCGCCGTGGGTCCACTGGGGCGCCCGGGTGGAACCCTGACGGGCACGGCCGGTGCCCTTCTGACGCCAGGGCTTTCTGCCGCCGCCGGAAACCTCCGCGCGGGTCAGAGCACTCTGGGTGCCCTGCCGGCAGTTGGCCAGGTGGTTCTTCACCACATCATGCATGACGCTGATGTTGGGCTCGATACCAAAAATAGCTTCGGGCAGGTCGATCTTGGTCGACTTTTTCTTGCCCGTCATATCATAAACATTTGCTTTAGGCATTGTCTTACACTCTCCTTTCCTTAAGCGTTACGGGCCGAAGCCTTCTGGGGATTACGTCCGGAAGCCTTCTGCGGGTTCTTGCTCTCCGCGGCGCCGGCGCCCTTCTCCTTGACGTTGATGACGCTGTTGCGGAGATACACGATGCCGCCCTTGGGGCCGGGAATGGCGCCCCGCACGGCAATGATGTTCAGCTCGGCATCCACCTTGATCACGTCCAAGTTCAGCACGGTGACCTGCTCGGCGCCCATGTGGCCGGCGCCGTCACGACCCTTGAAGATGCGGCTGGGGTCGGTGCCCGAACCCAGAGAACCCTGATGGCGGTGAACGGGGCCGCCGCCGTGGGTGTTGCGCTTGACAGCGGCGCCGTGGCGCTTGACAACGCCCTGAAAGCCGTGGCCCTTGCTGACGCCGGTGACATCCACCCGGTCGCCCTCTGCAAACGCCTCGCAGGTGACGACGTCGCCCACGTTCAGGCTCTCGCAGTCAGCCAGGCGGAACTCCTTCAATTCCTTCTTCAGCACGCCCTCGCCAGCCTTCTTCAGATGTCCCAGTTCAGGCTTGGTGAGCTTGCGCTCGGGCACGTCCTGGTAGCCCAGCTGAACGGCGTTGTAGCCGTCCTTCTCCTCGGTCTTCTTCTGCACGACGGTGCAGGGACCCGCCTCAATGACGGTGACCGGGATGACGCGGCCCGCTTCGTCGAAGATCTGCGTCATGCCGACCTTCTTGCCGATGATGGCCTTTTCCATGTGTCTTTTTCCTCCTTAATTAAGGTTATTGGTTGACGTAGGTGGGCATTGCTCTCCCAGTGCTCCGCCAACATGACCCGTCTGCCTCGATAGGCGGCAGACCGCGGTACAACAAATTTGGGTGAGATTACAGTTTAATCTCAATGTCAACGCCAGCGGGAAGCTCCAGGCTCATCAGGGCCTCGACCGTCTTGGAAGAGGGCTTGATGACGTCGATGAGCCGCTTGTGGGTGCGGCGCTCGAACTGCTCCCGGGAGTCCTTATTGACGTGGGGGGAACGCAGGATGGTAACGACCTCCTTCTTGGTGGGAAGGGGAATGGGGCCGGAGACGGTAGCGCCGGTGCGCTTGGCGGTCTCCACGATTTTCTCCGCGCTCTGGTCGATGAGCTGGTGATCGTAAGCCTTCAGGCGAATACGGATCATTTCTTTCTGAGCTGCCATGTGATGTTTCCTCCTTAAAATACGAAGTGCATTTTTTGCTTGCTGTCACGCTTCGTATCGGATGAGAAGTTTTCTTATCCACGCTTTCGTGCGTATCACTCCATGGCAGAAAGAAAACCGGCACACTGCTGGCCGGTTTGCTCCCCGCATGGCGATATACGCCGTGCAAAGGACTTCTCAGCCGCCCGATCAACGGACATACTCCGCGGAAGTTACCTCGTTTTGCGAGCAATCTCCCGCATCATCGCATAATACGCCCACATAGGCGCTTAATAATAATACTACAAAGTTGTACGCAGGTCAAGTATATTTTTCACTTTTTTGAAAGTTTTTTGTGTTGAAGAGACGGGGCATACAACAGAGACGGCAGGGGAAGAAAAAAGCACGCAAGGGACCGCCGAAGACGGCAGTCCCCCACATGACTTCTTTATTTTGTTGGTGTTCTCAGGAGGAAGAGGCCTTCCTTATATATTATTTCTCCCAGGGGTAGGGACCGTTTTGCCTTGGCGCCGCCTGGGAAACGGCGGAGTCATCCTTAAAATCCCCCCCATTCAGCTCCACCTCCTGCGTCCGGCCGCCGCTGTCGGTATAGAGGAGGGACAGCAGCAGCTTCTCCCCATCCTCCAGCGTTATCCCATCGGCGGGGATCTCCATCTCCACCGATGCCAACTGGCTCTTGTCCACATCCTCCCAAGGGGCGGACCAGATGAGAGAATCTCCTTTCCAAAGGCGGAAGGTGGCCTCGGTAATGGTCACATTTTGATACCCGGAGACGTCCTTATACCCGGGGGGCGACACATAGCTGGCCCGAAGGCTCAGCGCCGTGAGCCGTCTTGGCCCATCGGGGCCGCCGGAGGCGCTCCAGTTCAGATGCCCCACCACCTCTACCTGGGTATCGCTCTCCAAGGACCACTCCTGTCCTAAAAGCTGGGTCAGGGTGGTTTGGCCATCATTAAACCCTACCGAGAGGGAAATACCGTCCTTCAAAGGGCAGGTCAGCCGGGCGGAAAAGGTATGTCCTCCCTCCTCCTCCCCGGGGACTGATACGGTTTTGAACTCCGTCCCGGCGGCGGAAAACACCGCCGTCATCCCCTCATGGTATTCCTTGGGGGTGGCGGAAAGCTGAAAGGTCACGGTCCCTCCCGCCAGGTCCATCTCTATGATCTGATAGTCGGACCGGGCCAAAGGCTGGTCCTGCTCCTCCAAAATACTCCGCACCTGACCGGCCAGAGAGCTGATCTGGCCGGAGATGTCGCTGTTGATCCCCGCCACCCGGCCCTGAAGCTGGTCCAGCTGGGTCTGCATCCGGGAGATGCGGCCCACGAGAAGAAGGCCGGCAATGACCACCGCCGCAGCGGCCGCTCCGGCCGCCATCCGGCTTCCCCGTCTTTTCGGCGGGGCGGGTTGGGCGGGCGGAGCAAGGCGTTTGGCGATTTCCTCCACCGCCGTCAGCTCCCGCTGGGTCAATTCCTCCGTGGAGTCCTCCGGCTCCTCCAGATTCAGCAAGGCGCCCATGGAGACGCCGAACAGCCTGCTCATGGCGATGAGCTTGTCCAGCTCGGGCACGGTGGTATCCGACTCCCATTTGCTCACCGACTGCCGGGCCACTCCCAGTTTGTCCCCCAGTTCCTCCTGAGAGAGACCAGCGGTTTTTCTGAGAGATTGTATCTGTTCTCCTAAAGTCATGGCGTTATCCTCCTTTGGATGCTTTCAGGATACCACAAAGGCCGGAAAAAGGCTACCATCTCCGGCGTTCTTTTTGTCACCTAACAGGTGCATCCTCCTGTTTGCAATGGATGGCGGGCACAAAGCGGGGCAGAGTCCGACCACCCCGGCCGGACTCTGCCCCCATCGTTTCCCCTGTATTCTTACTCCAGAGAATATTCCCGCTGAAACTCTTCAAACATTTTTTGAAAGGCCTCGTCCTCATGGCGCAGCCGGCGAAGGGCACTGTGGACATTCAGGTCGTTGTGGGCCATCTCCATCACGCAGCCGGCGATGTTGGAGCAGTGGTCGCTGACCCGCTCCAGGTCGGTGAGCAGGTCGTTCCAGACAAACCCCGCCTCCACCGAACACTCCCCCCTTTGCAGCCGCAGGATGTGCCGGGTCCGCATCTCCTCCTTCACCTGATCCACCACCTGCTCCAGCGGCTCCACCGTGGCGGCCAGGGCCAGGTCGTTTTCCAAAAAGGCACGGATGGAGCGGTCCAGGACCTCCTCCACCGCTGCCCCCAGGACCCGTTTTTCCGCCATGGCCTCCCGGCTGAAGGTCAGGTCCTTTTCCCGAAGCTCCTCGGCGGCCTGGGCCAGATTGACCGCATGGTCGGCCACCCGCTCGAAGTCCCCGATCAGCTTCAGCAGCTTGGCCGCCTCCCGGCTGTCCTCTCCGCTGATGGGCCGTTCGCTGAGGCGGATCAGATAGGTGCCCAGGATATCCTCATAGTGGTCGGTCTTTTTCTCCAGCGCCTTGACGGTCCGGACCCGTTGAGGGGTATCGTCCTCCCATGCCGCCAGCGCCTCCCGAAGCGCCTGGGCGCCCAGGCGGGACATTTCGGCGGTGAGGGCACGGCTTTGCTCCAGAGCGGCGGCGGGGGTGGCCAGAAGCCGCTGGTCCAGCTCCACCGGTGCTTCCTCCTCCTGCCCGTTGGGCACAAGGGCGGTGACCGCCCGTTCCAGCCAGCCGGCCAGAGGGAGCATGAGGAGAGTACAGAGGATATTGAAGGCCGAGTGGCTGACGGCGATGCCCAACAGGGTGGCGGGGGCGGAGAGAAGGGCGGGCTGAAGGAGGGCCTTGACCAGCCAGAATATCGTCAGCCACACCCCGCTGCCCACCACGTTAAACAGCAGGTGGACCATGGCCGCCCGGCGGGCGCCCCGGTTGGCTCCCACCGAAGAGAGCATGGCGGTGACGCAGGTGCCGATGTTCTGGCCCATGATGATGGGGATGGCGGCGCCGTAGCTGACCTGACCGGTTTTGGCCAGAGCCTGAAGGATACCTACCGAGGCGGAGCTGGACTGGATCAGGGCGGTGAGGACCGCTCCGGCCAGCAGGCCCAGGAAGGGATTTTGGAAGGTGACGAAAAGCTGCTGGAAGGCGGGGATCTCCCCCAGGCCGGCCACCGCGCCGGACATGGTCTCCATGCCGAACATCAGCGTGGCAAACCCCAGCAGGATGGTGCCCGTATCCCGCCGCTTGTCATCCTTTTTGGACATATAGAGGACAATGCCGATAAGGGCCAGCACCGGGGTGAAGGAGGAGGGTTTCAGCAATTTTACCCAGATGTTGCCGCTGCTGATGCCCGCAAGGCTGAGGACCCAGGCGGTGATGGTGGTACCCACGTTGGCCCCCATGATGACATAGATGGCCTGACCCAGCGTCATAAGGCCCGAATTGACAAAGCCCACCACCATCACCGTGGTGGCGGAGGAGCTTTGTATCACCGCCGTTACCAAAAGTCCGGTGAGCATTCCCATGGCCCGGTTGGCGGTGAGTTTTCCCAGCAGGGTCCGCAGCTGTCCGCCGGCCCGGCGCTCCAGGGCCTGGCCCATGATATTCATGCCGAAGAGGAAAAGGCTGAGGCCGCCGATCATGGTGAGAAGGTCAAAGATATCCATACTTCGTCTCCCTTTTGCTTTTGCATTATTTTACCATTATCCTTTGATTATATCCGGAACGGTTTGGGGGCAACCGCTTGTCTGCGAAAAACAAAACGAGACCCTGTCGCAGATATCCTGCGGCAAAGTCTCGCTTCTTACTGCCAGGCCGGGCCACAAAGGTCCGTATTGACGACGCTGGCAACAGGGTCCCCCCTGCAAGCTACTCCCTTTTCAGGAAAAGTATAACAAGGGTCAGTCCCTCTTGTCAAGCATCGTTTTTTCTCGCCCTGTTTCCTTTCATGTCCATGAACGTCCAGTTCCTACGTTTTATGCGAAAATAACTATATGGGTGAATTACTCGCAACGGAGGATCACCCAATAAATCCGACTTTATTTAATTATATGCGCTGTAATGATCGTGTAACTGTAAGAACGGAATTTCTTTCTCCATATACAACTGCCCTCGCAAATTCCCATTTGCCGCTTTGGCCATATCATAGGCAATTTTGGGTTTTAACATGGCTTGTCAACTTGCCAGCATTTTGAGCCAACAATGTGAAGGGTAAAAGGGACTTTTTCTCTGTCATGGTTTTGAGGCCGGTCAGACAGCTCCCTCCGCTTTCAGGGCCGCCAGAGCCGCCGCTTTGGCCTTCTCCGCATCCAGCGGCTCCCCGGTGAAGTGCTCCAGCGCCAAAATGGCTTGGTGAAGGAGCATCCCCATTCCGTTCATGGCGGGGCGGCCTGTCTCCCTCGCCCTGCGGAGAAGGGCGGTTTCCGGAGGAGCATAGATGGCATCGCAGACCACGGCGGTGGGGGAAAGGGCATCCACAAAGGAGAGGTCGGCAAAGCGGCTTTCGGTGCCCGCCATACCCAGAGAGGTGCAGTTGATGAGGATGTGAGCATTTTCCGATAGTTTACATAATGTATCTATTTCAAAGCCGGCAGGAGTCAGATGCTCCGGGTCCATTTGGCATATGGCGGCCGCTTTTTCCACCGTTCGATTGGCAACGGTGACCATAGCCCCCGCTTCACTGAGGGCCGCAGCCACCGCCTTGGCCGCCCCGCCGGCTCCCAACAGTAGCACCCTTTTACCCGCCGGGGAGACTCCCATATCTCCCAAAGCCCGCAAAAAACCTCCGCCATCGGTGTTATATCCGTAATATTTCCCATCTTTAATACAAATCGTATTGACGGCGCCACACTTTTCCGCCACCGGGTCCAGCCAGTCCATAAGGGGCACCAGCTCCTCCTTGTGGGGCATGGTGGCGTTGAAGCCGGCATACCCGGCGTAGGCGGCACATTCCAGCCAGCGGCCCGCCTCCCCCTTTGGAACAGGTTGACATAAATAAATATAATCCAGTCCAAAAGCATTGATGATGGCGTTTTGAATTATGGGGGATTTGGAGTGGAGCACCGGGTCCCCAATGACGCACAGCTTCTTTGTGGTGTTTTTCAGTTCCACCTTCATGGTGTTTCCTCCCCGTGATAGTTCAGGTCGTACCAGCGCTTGAATTCCTGATTCTCCGCCTCGGTAAACTCCGTGTCAGAGGGACGGGTCACCTCAAAAACAGTCTTCAGCTCCCCATCCACAAGGTCCTTTACCCGCAGCGTGGCGGATTCCGGAGCGTGCTCATACGGGTAGGCGCATACCCGGACAAGGGTCAATTCGCCATCGATGTACCGGTACCAGGAAAAAGAACCGCCCCAAATAGAGGTGCGATACCAGCTTTCCACCGCATTCATCTCATGGTCAAAAGAGGGATTTTCCAATTCTCTCAGTCCGTATGGGTCATGGATGAATTGCTCTGTCTCCTTGTCCCACACATAATAGGAATAGTAGCGATTGTGGGTCCCCTGACTGTATAAATAGTAGAAATCCATATAACCGTCAAAGTCGATATCTTCCACACAGAGTTCAAAAGACTGGGGCCAAACGCCCACATCTGTTTCGATCACCTGAAGGGGGGTTCGGCCCTCCTCTTCGTAAAAGGACAGCGTCAAATCCCGGCAGAACTCATTTGCCCACAGCCCCGCCGATACCGCTTCCAGCCGAAAAACATGTTCCCCATCCCCCACATGAATTCCATAGGTATCGTGGGAGGCCGAATCCGGATTGTAATGGTATTCCTTCCCATCCAGAGAAACCGCACCATCGGGTAAGTCCAGCATCGAAGCAGGCTCCGAAGCTGGGAATGTGGCGGATTCCGCAGACAGCGCAGGCTCCGGGACAGGGCTTCCCCTCTCCCCCACCGTTTGGCATCCGCACAGCAGCAGGGCCAGCCCCGCCGCCAGACAGCGTTTTCTGTTCATCCGCAACACCCCCTCATGTTTCATACGGACAGTCCCCGTCCGTCAAAGCTCCGACTGCTTCTCCAAAAAATACCCCATGGCCGCCAGATAGCCATAGAGGCCCAGGCCGGTGACCTGGCCCACGCAGGCGGGGGCGGTAACGCTTTTGTGGCGAAACTCCTCCCGCTGGTGGACGTTGGAGATATGGACCTCGATACAGGGCACGTCCACCGCCTTCAGAGCGTCCAGAATGGCAATGGAGTAGTGGGTGAAGGCCCCCGGGTTCATGACGATTGCGTCATAGACCCCCCGGGCGCCATGGATAGCATCGATGATGGCCCCCTCATAGTTGGACTGGAAGCACTCGGCGGTGGAACCGTGGGCGGCGGCGTAGTCCTTTACCATTTGGCATAAAGCCTCGTAATTCTCCTCTCCGTAGATGCCCGGCTCCCGCTGTCCCAGCAGGTTCAGGTTGGGACCGTTGATAACAAGAAATTTCACGGTTTACTCCTCCTTTCCCTTCTCCTCCCAGGACACGATGGTCTCCACCGCCTCCTTCACCCGGGCGGCGGTGGAGACAGGAGAGGTAAAGTCGTTGATGGTGGCGTCGGCCCACTTCTCATAGATAGACGCCCGCTCCTCCGCCAGCCGGACAAATGCCTCCCGCCCCTCCCGGGCAAGGGGGCGGTCGGACAGGTCCTCGTTGTCGAAGATCTCCCCGGCATCCCGGTTGAGCCAAATCACGATGCCGCTTTGCTTCAAAGCGGCCATGGCCCCCTCCTGCAAGGGAAGACCGCCGCCGCAGGCGATGACCAGATCCTCCCGCAGAGAGAGGGCCTGGGCCATACCCATCTCCACCGAGCGGAAATAGTTCTCCCCCTGGGTGGCAAATATTTCGGATATCTCCATGTTCTCCCGGGCCTCGATCATGGCGTCGATATCGGCCAGCTGGCGGTTCAGACGGCCGGCCACAAGCTGGCCAACGGTGGTCTTGCCGCTTCCCATCATGCCGATGAGTACGATATTTTTCATATGGCTCACTCCTTTTCTCCGATATACATCACATGTTCTGCCCAGCTTAAAAACTCGGGCCGCTCCAAATAACGTCTGGCCGTTTCCAGCCACAGCTCCTGCTCCGCCTCACTCCGCTTCCGAAGTTCCATCTTGTTGGGCGCAAGGCATCCCTCCTGAGAAAAGAAATGAAGCTTTTTCAGCGGAAATTGCTCCATAAAGGGCAGAATGTTTTCCAGCGCAAAACAATACACCTGCGTGAACCCCCGCCCTTCGAAGTCCTCCCCCGCCGCAATGGCGGCCAGATGGCGCATATCATCCGGGTTCTTCCGGGCCTCCGGCAAAATCGACTCATGCTGAAGGCAGTAAATAAGCCCCGATACCGTAGGGAGAAAGGCCACATAGAGCTTTCCCCCGGGCTTTAACTGCCGAAGGGCCACCTCCACCGCCATGACCCGGTCGGCCGCTTCCAGCAGGTGGTAAAGAGGTCCCATCAGAAATACATGGTCAAACTGTCCCAGGTGCAGGCTGTCCAGTTCCAGACAGTTTGCGGCCAGAGCGGTCAGGGGAAGTCCCTCCTCCTCCGCTTTCGTCCCGGCAAAGGCCACATTCCCCTCGGACAGATCGGCCAGTGTGACCTTGCAGCCCTTACGGGCATAGTAAACGGCATAGCGGCCCGGTCCGCCGCCGATATCCAGCACCGAATCCCCGGGCTTGATATACCGGTCCATCATACAGGTGGTGAGAAGAAACTCCTCCCGGTTTTCCTCCAGCCGCTTCCACTCCAATGCCGGGTCTGCATCGTAATGGGCCTTTACCTCCTCGATCTGCTTTTTACGCATGCTGTATCCCTCCCCCAAAGGATCTGAAATTCCCTAAAATGCGAAGCTCCGCCGACAGCTGGTCCAGCTCCCGGAGGACGGCGTCCATACCGGGGGCGGTAATGTCCCCGGTAAACTCCAGAAAGAAGAGATACTCCCAGTCCCGGCCGGAGATGGGGCGGGATTCCAGCTTTTGCAGGTTCAGGCCATTGACGGTAAAGACGGTCAGTATCTCATGGAGGGAGCCTGCCTGATGAGGGATGGACAAAGCTGCGGCGATTTTGTCCCGCCCCGGGCGCAGCTCGGGCACCGCAGACACCACCACAAACCGGGTCACATTGGCCGCATTATGGTTGATGGCCTCGGTCAAAACCACAAGGCCGTAGCGTTTTGCCGCCCCTTTGGAGCAGATGGCGGCCCCTTCTTTGTCCCCGGTCTCCTTCACCTGTCTGGCAGAGCCGGCCGTGTCCAGTACGGGCACCTGCTTCCAGTTCCGGTGGCCGGACAGGAAGCGGTCGCACTGCATCAGCCCCTGCTCGTGGGAGTAGACCGTTTTGATGTCCTCCATGGAGACCCCGGGGAGGACGGCCAGACAGTGCTCCACCTTCACCTGCCACTCTCCCACCAGAGAAAAGTCGTACCGGGCCAGCAGGTCATAGACCTGCCGGATGGAGCCGGTGGAGGAGTTTTCAATGGGAAGGACGGCGTAATCGGCCTCCCCTTCGGCCAAAGCGGCAAACACGTCGTCAAACCAGGGCAGGCCCCGGGCATTCACCGCTTCTCCGAAAAAGCCCATGGCGGCCTCCTCAGAGTAGGCGCCCGGCTCCCCCTGATAGACCACCCGGGGCGCAGAGACCGGCTCCCGAACGGCGGAGAGGAGCCTTTGCCACTGCCCTTCTCCCTCCTCCCGGACCAGCTTGCGCTGCTGGCGGCGGGAAATGGCCATAATGGACTCGTAGAGGGCAGCCACATCGGCCTTGCGGGCCGGATCGCCGGTCAAAGCAGTCTTGGCGGCGATGACCTCCTTTTCCCGGCCGCTGTCCAGCACGGGAAGGCCGTTGGCCTTCTTATATTCCCCCACCTTCCAGGTCACTTCCATCCGCCGGAGAAAGAGCTGTACCAGCTGGGCATCGATGGCGTCGATCCGGCGGCGGTATTCCTCCAAGTCGTTCATAGTGTCTTTCTCCCTTCCATCTGATAGTGGTGGTCGGTCTCTCCCGTGGTCTGAAAGCCCAGCCGCTCATAGAGCCGCCGGGCCGGGTTGCTCTTGAAGACCTGAAGGCCCACCCTGCCCCCGGGGGCCTTGTCCAGCAGGCCCTTCAGCACCTTGCTTCCCAGGCCCTTGCCCCGCTGTTCCGGCAGGAGGCACAGGTTGCCCAACTCATACCACTCCCCCCGGACCTGCCCGTCCAGAAAGCCCACGGGAACGCCGTCCAGCAGGAGGATGAACAGCCCCGGGGCGGCCTTTTCCCAGTAGGCGGCAAAAAGCTCCCGCTGTTTCTCCTCCTCCCAGCCCCAGATGGCCGCCACATAGTCGTGGTAGCACTGCTTTTTCAGGTCGTAAACAAATTCATAGTCCTCTCCCTGACAAGGCCGGGCGGTCAAGTGATGTTTCATATCCCCAACACCTCACAGGCGGCTAATGCCGCCGCCGCTTCGATGACGGGCACCGCCCGGGGGACGATGCAGGGGTCGTGGCGGCCCTTGATCTCGATTTCCAGCTCCTCCCCGGTGCGGAGGTCCACACTCTCCTGGGGCAGAGCGATGGAGGGGGTGGGCCGCAGAGTGACTTCAAAGACAACGGGCATCCCGTTGGTGATGCCGCCGTTGACTCCGCCGGCGTTGTTGGTTTTGGTGACCACTTTGCCCCCCTCCACCACAAAGGGGTCGTTGGCCTCGGTGCCCAGCATATAGGCAAAGCCCACCCCGGCCCCGAAGGACACCGACTTTACGGCGGGGACGGCAAAGAGGTACTGGGAGAAAATGCCCTCCACATTCCGGCCGAAGTCGGGAGCGCCGAAGCCGGCGGGCAGGCCTGCCACCACGCACTCGATGGAGCCGCCCACGCTGTCGCCGTTCTCCTTTGCCTCCAAAATGGCCTGACGCATCTCCTCCCCCTTCCCCTCATCCAGTACGGGAAAGGGCTTGTCCACCAGAGGTCTCAGCTCCTCCGGGGTCTCCATGGTCCGGTCCAGAATGCCGTAGATGGCGCTGATGTGGGCGCCCACCCAGACGCCTTGCTGCGCCAGCACCTGCCTTGCCACCGCTCCCGCCGCCACCAGCGGGGCGGTGAGCCGGCCGGAGAAGTGGCCCCCTCCCCGGTAGTCCAGCGCCCCCTTGGAGGCCATAAACCCGGCATAGTCGGCGTGGCCGGGCCGGGGGGTGTAGCGGATGGACTCATAGTCTCCCGAGTGCTGGTCGGAATTTTGAATGACCATGGTCAGGGGGGCGCCGGTGGTCTTGCCCTCGAAAAAGCCGGATATTATGTGAACTAAATCGCTCTCCTTCCGGGCGGTGGACAGCTCGCTTTTCCCCGGGGCCCGGCGGTCCAGCTGGCGTTGGATCTCCTCTGCATTCAGCTCCAATCCGGCGGGGACCCCCTCCAGCACCACTCCGATGGCAGGGCCGTGGGATTCTCCAAAAATGGTGTATTTCATACCGACGCTCCTTTGTTATGTAAACTCACTTATATAGAACCGATTTCCCCATTTGCAATTTTGAATCCGATACTTTGAATTATGTAAACTATTTACAGGGTGATCCAGTACCGTTCCAGGTCGATACTTTGCTCCTCCTCGTGGACGGTGCCGTCGTAGACCCCGCCCGCTCCCAAAATGGTGCGGCGGCTGGCCTCGTTGTCCGTCAGGCAGGTGATAAGCACCTTATCCAGTTTCAGCTCCTCTTTGCACCAGACAAGGGCCTGACGAAGCTGCTCTTTGGCGTAGCCCTTCCGCCGCTCGGAGGGCCGGATGGAGTAGCCGATGTGGCCGCCGAACTGTTCCAGATAGTCGTTGAGATAGTGCCGCACCTGAAGCATCCCCACCAGAGTGTTGTCCGACTGCCGAACGGTGATAAAATTGGTGGCCAGCACCCTGCCTTCCCGAAGGGTGGCCGGGTCGGTATCGCTGAGCGCATCCTCCAACCACTCCGCCGCCGTGTTGCTGCGGCGCAAAGGGCCGCAGCCGTCCATGGAGCTGCCGATGTCCAGACACTCCTGCTTAAACGCCATGACCTGATCGCCGTATTCCAGCGTAGGCATCAATAATTTCAAAGTTTCCATTGTCGTTCTCCTTTCATACGGTTTTTAATAGGTCTCCCGCCACTCCTGATCCCGGCCCAGATGCTCTTTGGTGGCATCGGGGAAGCCGAAGTATTCCTTGATCTGCCGGGCCACCTCCTCAGGAGGCAGGTTGGTGTTGTCGATTTTGATGTAATGGGGGAAGGGGATCTCTCCCTCCCGGCTGACAAAGCGGCGGCGGGTGTCCACCTCCACCAGCCACTCATTGGACTCCTTCACGTTCCGCTTGGAGGCCTTGTGCTTCAAACGGTTTTCGCTGCCGTTGCGCTCCAGACGCACCTTCTGGTCCGCCACCAGCTCCACATAGTAGACCTCGGCCCCCCGGTCCTCAAAGATTTTGGCGGCCTTGGCGGCATAGGCCCAGTCTGCCGGGTCGTCCAGGTCCCACATCATGGTGAAGATAAGGCCCTCCAGGTCGGTTTTGGCAAACTCCTCCAGCACCACCCAGCGCATCCGGTCAATGGCGGGGTCGTTCCGCTCCCCGAAAATCTCCAGCACCGGCTCGATGGTCATGTGGTTGTAAAACAGCCGCAGGTCGGTGATTTTGATCAGCTCCTGCCCCACCGTCATCTTTCCCACGGCGGCATCTCCAAAAATAAATACCAGCTTCATCCCATTGGTCCTCCTCTTACATGATTTCTATTTTCCCATTTAAGTTTACATAATCTTCCCAAAAGTTGGGATAGGATTTCTTTACGCTCTCCGCCCCGGTGAGGGTGATGGGTTTCTTACAGCGGGTGGCGGCAATGGCCAGCATCATGGCAATACGGTGGTCATTGTGGGCATCCACCGTCACCCCGCCGGGAAGGTGTTCCACCCCCGTGACGGTGAGAAAATCGGGGCCTTCTTCCACTCTTACACCTAATTTACATAATTCTTCACGGACCGCCGCCAGCCGGTCGCTCTCCTTCATGCGGAGCCGGGCGGCATTGGTCAGGCGGGTCACCTGCCCCGGCCGAAAGGCAGCCATAACGGCCAGCGGAGGGACCAGATCGGGACAGCCCGAGACATCGAGGTCCACCTCTCCCACCCCTTTTAACTTTACATAATATTTTTCAATTTCCCTGTCTCCCTGAGAAGAATCCGGGTCCATTCCGATTATGTCAACCTGATTCCCCATCCCTTTGGCGGCATACCAGAAGGCGGCCTGGGACCAGTCGGCCTCCACGCTCACCTCGGCCGGGGTATAGCTCTGCCCCCCCGGCAGGTGGTATTGGGGCGGCAGGGACATGGTCATTGCCCCCTCCACCCCGAACCGGGCCATGGCCTGAAGGGTCAATTGGACATACCCTTCGCTCTCCAGATGGGTGGTGGAAATCAGGGCCGACGGCCCTTCCAGAAGAGGCAGGGCCAGCAATAGCCCGGTGAAAAACTGAGAGGACACGTTCCCCGGCAGCCGGTACTCCCCGGGGGTCAGGCGGCCCTGCACCGTCAAAGCGCCCTCTTTTTGCGTAAAAAAGATGCCCTTTTCCCGGAAAATATCAAAGTAAGGGCCTTGGGGCCGCTCCATCAGCCGGCCGTGGCCGGTAAAGACGCCTCCCCCCCGCACCGCCAGGGCCACGGGGATAAGGAACCGCAGGGTGGAGCCGGATTCCCCGCAGTCCAAACGGGGCAGAGCCATCCGTCCCATGGGGGACATGGGGCCGGCGCCTAGTCCGGTGACGTACAGGGCCTCCCCCTCCCGGTGAAAAGCGGCTCCCAGTTCCTCCAGACAGGAGATGGTGGCCTCAATGTCCGCTGAATAGGCCACATTATGAATGACGCTCTCCCCCCCGGCCAGAGCGGCGGCGATCAGGAGCCGGTGGGCCTGGGATTTGGAGGGAGGCGGGGTCACCGGTCCCTTCAGTTTGGCGGGTGTAATGGTAAGCGTCATAGGGCCTCTATCTCCTTCAGCAGCGCTTCTCTGCTCATTTTATGAGCGTGGGCCGCCCCCAGAGTGTCCAGAAGGATGAAGGAGATATCCTCCCCGCTTCCCTTCTTATCCCGGCCAATGGCGGCGGCGTAGTCGGCCATGGCGCAGTCTATGGTCGTGGGCAGGCCGAAGGCTTCGCACAGCCGGGTCAGAAACTCCACCACCCCTTTTGCGGGGGTGACCCCCATATTGACCCCAATACGGGCGGCGGCCACCATGCCGGCGGCCACGGCCTGTCCGTGGGTCCATGTTTCATAGTTCCCCGCCAGCTCATAGGCGTGGCCCAGGGTGTGGCCGAAGTTGAGGAGCATCCGGCGGCCGGTGTCCCGCTCGTCCTCCACCACCACCTCCCGCTTCAAATCGCAGCAGAGGGTGAGAATGTATTCAATATGCTCCATGACCTCCCGCCGGCTGGGATGGGCCAGCAGGAAGTTGAAAAGGCCCTTGTTGGCGATGCAGCCGTATTTGATGACCTCCCCCATCCCGTCGGAGAAAACGGCGTCGGAGAGGGTATTCAGGGTCTCCGGGTCCATGAGGACCAGCTTTGGCTGCCAGAAGGCCCCCGCCAGATTCTTGCCGGCGGCCAGGTCGATGGCCACCTTGCCCCCCACCGAGGAATCCACCTGGGCCAAGAGGGTGGTGGGGATCTGGACATAGTCCACCCCCCGGAGGACGGTGGCGGCGGCAAAGCCGGCCAGATCCCCCACCACGCCGCCCCCCAGAGCCACTACTGCATCGGTGCGGGTCAGGCCGAATTCCATCATGGCCTCCCACAAATCGGCCAGATGGGCGGCGGATTTCGCCCGCTCCCCGGCGGGGAGGACGTGGACGGAATATTGTAATCCCACCCGCTTCATGCTGGCCTTCACCCGGTTGTAGTAGAGGGGCTGCACATGGTCGTCAGTAACCACAAAGACCCTGTCTGCCCCGGGGCAGACCTTTTTGAGTTCCTCCCCCGCCCGGTCCAGCAGCCCGGCGGCAATCAGGATGTCGTATCCCCGCTCCTTCAAATCGACACGGAGGGTTTTCATGGGCATTCTCTCCCCTTCTCATAATCTTCCTTCAAAATGGCATACCAGGCGGCATCGCAGATACCCTGATTGTTCCGATCCGACTGGCGGTGGGTCCCCTCGTAAACCATACCGCATTTGGCCATCACCTGCCCGGAATGGGGGTTCCTCGGGTCATGCCGGGAGTCGATGCGGTTGACCCCCACCTCTTCAAAAAGGTACTGAATGACCCGTTTCAGCGCCTCGGAGGTAAACCCCCGGTGCCACCAGCTGCGGCCGATGCAGTAGCCGATGTGGACGCTTTCCGCCGCCTCGCCGCGCTGGACCACCCCCATGGAGCCGATGGGTTCCCCCAATTCCCTGAGGACGATCGCCCAGTCATACTGGGTGAGATCACCGTAGCCCGCCTCCAGCTCTCTGCAATAGGCCAGCGACACCGACTCGTCGCCGTGGGGTGGCCACACGAGGAATCTTGTCACCTCCGGGTCACTTGCCCAGTTGGTAAACATGGCGTGGGCGTCAGCGGCGGCAAAGGGCCGCAAAAGCAGCCGGGGCGTTTCCAGCGTTTTTGTTCCCAAATTTTTCATGGTACTGCCTCCCTTTTATGATATCATCCCCGCTCCCCCCGGTCAACCGGAGGAAACAAAAGGCCCCGCTGATGATGAACATCAACGGGGCCTTCTTTGACGAAAGTTTTCTTCGGCTATCCCGCCGAAGCCCATATCCTGCTCATCCTTCTTTTTCCATGACAAAGTGGCCGGCGTACATATAATACAGGTACAGGCCGGCAGGGAAAGCAAAGGATGCGGTTGTGAGGACATTCCGGTTCATGGTTCCTACCTCACTGAAAACGGGATTTGCCTCATTATAGTCCCATCGGTATAAAAAAGCAACCCTTTTTTTGCCCTGTTTCTCCACAAAAACACCCCCGGCAGCCAAAGCCGCCGGGGGTGCCCCGATCCGTATTGGAAGTTGTTTTTAGCCGTTTTTAGCCTTCGGCAGCGGCCACGATCACGCCGATATAGCCGTTGGTGTCGGCCAAGGTGGCGCCGGAGACGGCATCAATGGCAGCCTGCTTGTCGCCCTCGGCCAGAGCCTTGGCATCGGCGACGGTCATGCCGTTGACATGGTTCTGGATGGCGTTGAAGTTGTCGTCGATGCGGACGGTGGCACCGCCCTTCTCGCTCATGTTCTGGCTGTAATAGTCGGCCACAGCCCGCTTGGAGGCCAGAGCCTTGCCCTCGGCATAGCCGGCGGCAAAGCCGTCAGCCACATCGCTGTTGGGAACGGTCTCCAGACCGGCGTCGGAAGCCACAAACTGGAACTCGTCGATGTAGCTCAGCACGATCTTATCGCCCTCGGTAACAGCGGCAGCGGCGGTGAAGCACTTGGTGCCGTGAGCGGCGCCGTAGGCCACATTCAGCTTCAGGGCGCTGGAATCACCGGTGAACTCCACGGCCTGAGTGGTCTGGGCGTTCTTGGCGGCCTGGGCAATGACGCCCAGATAGCCGGCGGTATCGGCCAGAGTACAACCGGAGACGGCATCGATGGCGGCCTGCTTGTCGCCACCGGCCAGGGTCTCCACCTCAGCGATGGTCTTGCCCACCACATAGGTCTCGATGGCCTTGAAGTTATCCAGCAGAGCCACGGTGGAACCGCCCTTCTCCGCCATGTTCTTGCTGTAGTAGTCGTTGACAGCCCGCTTGGAGGCCAGAGCCTTGCCCTCGGCGTAGCCGGCGGCGAAGCCGTCAGCCACATCGCTGTTGGGCACCACGTTCAGCCCGGCGGCAGAATCCACGAACTGGAACTCATCCACATAGGCGGCGATGATGGTGTCATCCTTCACCACGGCATAGGCCTCGGTGAAGCACTTGGTGCCGTGGGCGGCACCGTAGGCCAGACCCAGCTGGATGCCCCCCTCAACGGGAACGATGGCGGCAGGGCCAGCGGACGCCACCGGCTTCTGGGTCTCCTCGTCCTGATATTCCTCACCCAAAGCGGCGGCAACGGCCTTCATAACGGCCTTGCTGGTGACGGTGGCGCCGGACACGCCGTCGATGGCGTAGCCGTTGGCGGTCTTCACCTGCTCGGCCAGGGTCTCCAAAGCGGCGCCGCCGATGGCTTCGGTCTCGTCCTTGCCCTCAATGGAGCAGGCGGTGATCTTCCCGTCCTCCCGGGTCAGGGTGACGGTCACATCGCCGCCATAGCCCTTGGCAGTGCCGGTCAGAGTCTCGGCCTGGGTCTTCTCGCCGCAGGCGGCCAGAGAAAGCACCATGACGGCGCTCAGTCCAAGGCCAATGATTCGATTCTTCTTCATTGCAATTTCCTCCTATGCGTTTTGTTTTTGCCGGCCCGGATCGAATCAGCCGGCACGCAAGGAACATCTTACCATGCCGGTCTGGATTTGTCAAATATTTCCGTTCCAATTTTTATTGTTTCGTTGTATAAAAGACTTTATACATCCGTTTTTTACAACTTTTGAAATAAGTTTTTAAAATTTCCGCTTTTGAAAATGCCAATAGTAGGCACCGAATATGATCCCCGTCACCAGCCAGGAAAGGGGATAGCTGGCAATGATGGGGAGGACCTCCCTGCTCCCCGGCACCACCAGCAGCACCCACACCACCCGAACGCCGCAGGTGCCCAGCAGGGTCAGCAGCATGGGCAAAAAGGTCTCTCCCCCGCCCCGCAGGGCACCGGAGAAGGTCTCTCCAAACACATAGAGGAAATAGAGCGGGGCCAGAAAGCGCATGAGCCGGCCCATCAGCGGCAGGATATCCCGGTCGGCGGCATCGATGAAGAGCAGGCCGATGTGTTCACAGCCGAAAAACAGCACCAGACCGATCCCGCCCACCAGAGCGAGGGTCATCCAAAGGGTGGTCCGCACCCCCTGCCGGACCCGGCCAAACTGCCGGGCACCGTAATTCTGGGCCACAAAGGTGGACAGGGCCGCCGCCAGAGAGTCGGCCACCAGCCAGATGAGAAGATCCAGCTTTCCGCACAAGGCCCAGGCGGCAATGTTGTCGGTGCCGGTGGCGTTGATGCAGGCCTGAATGGTCATGTTGGCGATGGGGAAGAGGGAGGACTGAAGCCCCACCGGCAGACCCACCCGCAGGATACTTTTCAGCTGGGGGCCGTGGAAGCGGACCTCTTTCCAGCGCAGGGGGGCGGGACCGTCAGGCCGGGCCAGCGCCCCCAGCACCAGCAGGGCGCTGACGCCCTGGGCCAGCACCGTGGCCAGAGCGGCCCCCGCCACTCCCCAACCCACCGGCCCCACCAGCAGCAGGTCCAGAAGGATATTCACCACACAGGACACCGCCAGCACCCGGAAGGGGGTCTCGCTGTCCCCTATGGCCCGCAAAATCCCCGCCCCCACATTGTAGACCATGGAGATGACAAACCCGGCGAAATAGATCCGCATATAGGAAAGGGTCATCTCCCGCAGCTCGGTGGGCACCCCCATCAGCCCCAGACACCGGGGCGCCGCCAGCACCCCCGCCGCCGAAAGGATAAGCCCACCCACCGCCGAAAAGGCTACGGCGGTGTGGACCGCCCGGTCCAGCTCCTCCCTGCGCTTTGCCCCATAGAGCTGGGAAATGAGGATGGTGGCCCCCGTGGCCATACCGGTGAAAAAGTTCACCGGCAGCCGCAGGAGGGTGTAGACCGAGTCAATGGCGGCCAGCCCCTGCTTGCCCGCCAGCCGCCCTACGATGATGGCGTCGGCAGTGGTGTACAGCTGCTGGAGCAGGCTTCCCAGCAGGATGGGAAGGAAGAAGGCCAGCAGGGTCCGCCAGATGGTCCCCTCTGTCATGTCCAGGGTTTTTTGTCTGTTTGTCATATGGGTTTCTCCTTATGGAAGTTAGTTTTTGCTAACCAATATGGAAAAAATCCCGGCGGCAGGGCCGGCCCGCCGCCGGGAACTTTGGGATGGACTTGGAAGGGCAGGCCCTTTTAATAGGCCACACCCCAGTATATCATCTTCTGGGCAGGCTTGCCGCAGATAGCGCAGGTATCTCCCAGACGCTCCTGGGCAAAGGGGATACAGCGGGAGGTCATGCCCGCCTCCTCCTTCATCTTCATTTCGCACTCCAGAGAGCCGCACCACATGGTCTTGATAAAGCCGCCCTTCTCCTCCTGAATGGCCTTGGCCTCGTCCAGAGAGAAGGCAGGGAAGGTATTTTCCTCCAAATTCCGTTTCGCGCGGGCGTAGAGGCCGTCGTGGATGTCGTCCAGCATTTTTGCCACGGTCTCCTCGATACCGTCCAGAGAGACAAAGGTTTTCTCCCCGCTGTCCCGGCGGACCAGAACGCACTGGTTCTTCTCCATGTCCTTGGGACCCAGTTCCAGCCGGAGGGGGACCCCCTTCATCTCGTACTGGGCAAACTTCCAGCCAGGGGACTGGTCGCTGTCGTCCATCTGGACCCGAAAGCCGGCGGCCTTCAGCCGGTCCATCACGGCGGTGTTGGCCTCGATGACCCCCTCCTTGTGCTGGGCCACGGGGATAACGATGACCTGAATGGGGGCAATACGGGGGGGCAGCACCAATCCCCGGTTGTCTCCGTGGGTCATGATGATGCCGCCGATGGTGCGGGTGGACAGACCCCAGGAGGTCTCGTAGGGGGTGACCTGCTTGTTTTCCCGGTCGCTGAATGCAATGCCAAAGGCTTTGGCGAAGCCGTCACCAAAGTAGTGACTGGTTCCGTTCTGAAGGGCCTTCTTGTCGTGCATCATACACTCGATGGTGTAGGTCCGCTCGGCCCCGGCAAATTTCTCCTTATCGGTCTTAAGACCCTTCACCACCGGCATGGCCAACAGGTTTTCACACAGGTCGGCATAGACGTTCAGCATCTGCTCGGTCTCGGCAATGGCCTCTTCGGCGGTGGCGTGGAGGGTGTGCCCCTCCTGCCACAGAAATTCCCGGTGGCGGAGGAAGGGCCGGGAGGTCTTCTCCCACCGGAGAACGCTGCACCACTGGTTGTAGAGCAGGGGCAGGTCCCGCCAGGAGTGGACGATGTGGCTCCAGTGGTCGCAGAACAAGGTCTCGGAGGTGGGGCGGATACACAGTTTCTCCTCCAGCTCCTCACTGCCGCCCAGAGTGACCCAGGCGCACTCGGGGGCGAAGCCCTCCACATGGTCCTTCTCCTTCTGGAGCAGGGACTCAGGGATGAGCATGGGCATGGCCACGTTGGTGTGGCCGGTCTCCTTAAACTTTTTATCCAGATAACTCTGAATATTCTCCCAGATGGCATAGCCATAGGGGCGGTAGATGAACATACCCTTTACGCTGCTGTAATCGATGAGTTCTGCCTTGGTACACACGTCGGTGAACCACTGGGCAAAATCCACCTCCATATCGGTGATCTGCTCCACCTGCTTCTTGTTATCCTGTGCCATGATCGGTTCCTTCCTTTTCAATGTAATATGGTCGTGCAAGACACCTCAGCCCTCAAGGTCGAGGTCGCGGGTGGGCAGGAACGGCCTGCGCCATGGCCTTTGGCGTGTGGTATGGTTGTCTCATGAACTTCTGCCCCCCCTCGGAAGGATTTGGATATCATTGTAAAGGACCGGGAGGCGAATGTCAAGGCTCCCGGTCTTTTTTCCGCCGCTCCATCAGCGTAGTGTTCTGCCACACGCCGAATTTGTCCCGGGCAATACGCTCCCGGCATCCCACCGGGCAAAGGTGGGGCAGTCCGTATGGAAGGTGGACCTGCCGCCCTCCAGCCCTTGGGTGTAGATTTCCGCCACCCGGGGCCAGTCGCTGTCTTTCATGGGGCGGATCATGGTGTTTCCCCTCCCTCTCGGGGCTTTAGCGGCCCTTCACAAACTCCATCAGCCGCGGACCCTGGTCATAACCCATCTGATAAAGCCGCTCCACTGCCGCTTTATCCCGGGTGAGGGTGTCCATGCCGGCAATGTCGCTGGGGGCGATGATAAGGGCTTTCCCTTCCCGCTCCATCTCCTGCACGGCGGCCAGGTCCCGGTTGTAGCGGGGGGCACGGCGCAGCAGGGCGGAGAAGGTGTTGGGCCAGCGGCCCAAGGCCTTTTCCATCATCTCCTGATGGTCCAGCGGCGGGCGGCGATAGTCCACCGGCCGGGTCAGCAGAAGGACCAGCCGGTCACAGCCCTGTTCCATGGCGTGTTTGTAGGGGATGGGGTCGGCCACACCGCCGTCAAAGCCCGGCCGGCCATGGACCGGGTAGGGCTTACAGGCCCCGGGCACGGCGCAGGAGGCCTTGATGGCGCTGAAATCCCCTCCGGACAGCTCCTCTTTGTCAAAATAGAGCGGCTCCCCGGTGGCGGCGTCGGTGACCACCGCCTCGTACCGGGCGGTGCTGGCGTTGAAAGCCTCCATATCCACCGGGTCCTCCCCCTGGGGGCCGGAGACGGTGGTGTAGATATAGTCCAGATCGATATAGGACCCGTGGCGGAGGGCATTGTGGATGGACATATACTCCTTGCGGAAGGCGTAGTCCGTATAGGAACGAAGGTTCCGGCCCCGCTGGCGGGCCAGATAGGTGATCATATTGGCACTGCCGGCGGAGACGCCGATCAGGTAATCAAAGGGCTGGACATTCCGGTCCAGCAAAAAATCGTAAATGCCGGCGGTGAAGGAGCCTCGCATCCCGCCGCCTACGTCAATGATGCCTAACATGGATTTTCCCCTCTTCTTTCGTTGGATATGGACCCACGGGATAAAGCGCCAAGGGGGCCTTACGGCCCCCTTGGGAAAGGGTTTGATTTGGGAACCGGCTTACTCGGCCGAAATCATATAGTAATACACGGGCTGTCCGCCGGGGAGAAGGGTGATCTCGGCACTCGGGCAGGCTTCGGTGAAGAGTTTCAGGGTCTTCTCCGCCTCCGATTCCTTCACATCGGCACCGTAGTAGATATTGATAAACTCGGCATTTTGGAAGGTATCCTCCCTGGCCAGCTTTTTCAGCAGTTTATCCTGTCCCCGCTGGGTGTCGAAAAGCTGACCGTTCAGAAGGGCCATATAGTCTCCGTGCTTGATTTTGAAGCCGCCGAAGTCAGAGTCCCGGGCGGCGTAGGTGATCTCAGCGGTGGAGACGGCTGCCATGGCCTCGGTCATGGCAGAAACATTGGTTTCCACATCGGCGTCCGGATCCATGACCAGCAGTGTGGCGATGCCCTGCGGGACCGTCTTGCTGGGGACCACCACCACCTCCTTGCCCTCGGCAAGACCCACGCACTGCTCGGCGGCCATGATGATGTTCTTGTTGTTGGGCAGAACGAAAACGACTTCGGCGGGGGTGGCGTTGATCTGCCGCAAAATGTCCTCGGTGGCCGGGTTCATGGTCTGCCCGCCGGAGATGATCCCATCCACCCCAAGGTCCTTCAGCACGGAGGCAAGGCCGTCACCGGCGGCCACAGCCACCACGCCATACCTTTTTTCGGGGGCGGCGATGACGGGTTCGGCCTGTTCGGCCTGTTTGGGCTGGGGCGCCTCACGGCCCTCCAGCTCGGCCTCCACCGCATCCAGATCATCGGTGGACTGAACGTGCTTGCCGGCGGCCAGATCCTCGGCCTGGGTGCGCATATTCTCGATTTTGGCAAGCTCCAGCGTGCCGTACTTCTGCCCCTCGGTCAATGCGGCGCCGGGGGTATCGGTATGGACGTGGACTTTGAATTCTTCATCGCTCTCTCCGATGACCAGACTGTCACCGATGGAGTTGAGATAAGCCCGGTAGGGTTCCAGATTCACGTTGGGGTCGTCCTTGCGGACAATGAAAACGGTGTCGAAGGTGAAGGTGATATCCTCATCCCCCAAGGCGGCGAAGTCCGCCTTCTCCTGCTTTTGGGGAAGGTCCGCGCCCTCGGGCATGGGCTTGCCCTGAAGCTCGTCCAGCATCCCCTGGAGGATCACCAGAAAGCCCTTGCCGCCGGAGTCCACCACCCCGGCCTTTTTCAGCACGGGATTTTGCTCGGTGGTGTTTTCCAAAGCCACAAGGCCTTCGGCAATGGCCTTTTCCAGCACGCTCTCGATGGCGGCATCCTCCCTTGCGGCGGCGGCAGCGGCGGCGGCGGAGAGGCGGGAGACGGTGAGGATGGTGCCTTCGGCGGGCTTCATCACCGCCTTATAGGCGGCGGCCACGCCGAAATCCAAAGCGATGGCAAAATCACGGCCGTCCATGGCCTCCTTGTCCTTCACCGCCTTGGCAAAGCCCCGGAACAGAAGGGACAAAATGACGCCGGAGTTGCCCCTGGCCCCCCGCAGGAGGGCGTTTGCAGTGGCGTTGGCGGCAGCCCCCACCTGCGGATAGGGCTTCTTGTTCAATTCCTCAGCGGCGGCGGAGATGGTCATGGACATATTGGTGCCGGTATCCCCATCGGGAACGGGGAAGACGTTCAGTTCGTTGATCTGCTGCTTCTGGGCGCTGATGGCAGCGGAAGCGTGGATCATCATGCGGGCAAAAAGCGCCCCATCAATGGTCTGGATCATGTCTTCCACCTCCCTCTCAGCCGATGACCATGGAGTCCACAAAAACGTCTACGTTTTTGACCTCCACGCCGGTGGTACGGCTGACATCGTATTTGACCCGCTCCATAATGGCCCGGGAGATAGCCATAAGATTGACCCCATTCTCCACAATGATGTGGAGTTCCAGAGAGATGGTGGAATCTTCGTTGGTGGTGACCTTGACTCCCTTGGCCATGGACTCCCGCCGGAGCAGATGGACCAGCCCATCGGTGGCGGAGCGGATGGCCATACCCTTCACGCCGTAACAGTTGGTGGCGGCGGCGCCGGTAAGGTTGGTAAAGACGTCGCTGCTGATGGTAATGATGCCTCTTTCGGTTTGCAGCTTCATGGAGACACTTCCTTTCTGGCTTTCAAGCGCATATTCTGCCATATTACTTGTAGCTATTGTATTCTATTTTTACCAAAATTACAAGGGAAAAGTGGCCGGAAACGATTGTATTTTCCGAAAAGGCCGTGTATAATAGAGTTACCCTATCAAAAAAGGAGGCGACGGGAAAATGAAAGTTGCCCGTTTTGTACTGAAAATCGTGGGGCTTTGTCTGGGGCTTGCCGCAGCTGTGTGCTGCGTTATCGCCTACTGGGACAAAATCACCGAGGGAATCCAGACTCTGGGAGAGAAGATGGGTTGCCGCTTCGCCCGTGTCCCCTCTGAGTACGATGATTACGCTGACTGGGATGAATAAAAAATAAGGACCGCCGGGGGCGGTCCTTATTTTTTGAGACGGAGGCATAGCCTATGGCATTGAGACACCGCCCTTTCACCGAAGCGGACGCAAAAGAGGTGGCCGATTGGCAATACGAACCCCCGTATGACATCTACAACTTCGGCGGCTGGGAAAAGGCTCTGGCCGGCGGTTCCGGTCTTACCCGGCCGGAAATTCGGGCGCAGGCGTTTTGTGCTTTGGAGTGGGACAGATCTTTTGCGGGCTTTTTCCGCTTTACGGAGCCGGATACCGGGGACTGCGGGATGCCGCGTCCGGGCCTTACGGCAGGGGACGGGGGAAGGGATCGATGGCTCTGACTAAAGAGGGTGGGCCGCCCGCTGCCCTCCCCCTCCCCGCCCGTTGGAGGTCCCGCATTTAACCAACCGCTCGAAAGCAGCATGGAGCCGCCGGTTTTCAAGCTGTCAGGCAATATGAACGCCCCACCCTGCCGGGGCGGCTGAATTTCTTCCGATGGAATGGCCCCTTAACCGAAAGGGACACGCTGCACTCCGGCAGTGTGTCCCTTTTATTATCTTTCCATCACACCTGTCCGTCCACAAACCGGCAGGCGGCGGTGGCGGCCACCGAGCCGTCGGCGGCGGCGGTGGTGAGCTGGCGCAGGGTCTTGGTCCGGCAATCGCCGGCGGTAAAAACCCCCGAGGTTTTGGTCAGGCAATCCTCCCCGGCCACGATATAGCCCGCCTCGTCCAGATCCACAAGGTCCGCAAAGACCTGATTGTCCGGCTCCTGTCCCACGGCCACGAAAAGGCCGGCGATGGACAGTTCCCGGGTGGTGCCGTCCTTGTTTGTCAGCGTCACACCGGTCAGCAGCGGCTCGCCGTGGAGGGCGGTGACCTGACTGTTCAGGGCCAGCTCAATATTCTCCCGGCTTTTCACCACCTGCACATCGGCATCCTGCCCCCGGAACTGGTCCCGGCGGTGGATGAGGGTCACCTTTTTGCAGATGCCCGAAAGGAAGATGGCCGATTGAAGGGCGCTGTCTCCGCCGCCTACCACGGCGGTCTCCTTGTCCTTGAAGAAGGCTCCGTCACAGACGGCACAGTAGCTGACCCCCCGGCCGGTCATGGCCTCCTCCCCCTCTACGCCCAGGTGGCGGTGCTTGGCGCCGGTGGCCAGAATGAGGGCCTTGCCTTCGTACTCCTTCTTGCCGGCGGTGAGGACAAAACGGTCCTCCTCCCTGCGGACGGCCTGGACCTGGCCGAACTTGGTCTCCGCTCCCAGGTCCTGGGCCTGCTGGGTCAGGGCCTCGGAGTAATCCAGACCGCTGACGGCCTTCATACCGGGGTAATTTTCCACCAGGGGCGACGATGTGATCTGGCCGCCGAAACCGGTCCCTTCCAGAACCAGAACGGTCTTTCCTGCCCGGCGGGCATAGATGGCGGCGGTCAGGCCGGCGGTACCGCCGCCCACAATAAGAATATCATACATAAAATATCCCTCCTGCTGATTGGCCCCAGGGGCTTTTTATAGTATGCCCACTCTGCCCGGGGTCATGTCTTGTTCTGGGGAAAGTATATTAGAATATTCTAATTTTGTCAAGCGGCTCGGAGAGATTTTCGGCAATGGCCGGGGAGGGCACTGCCGGGGCCGGCTCGGTCATAAACTCCGTCATCACATGGCGGTAGCGCTTGGGCAGGTGGGTGGACTGGCATTTGGGGTTGTACCGCTCCTCAATGGTCAGGGTCTTGAAATACCGCCGCCACAGCTCCCGCCAGCCCCGCTCCTCCGCCGTGCCGGGGCCCAGAGAAAACTCCTCCACGGGAAGGATGGTCCAGCGGTGGTTTTGGTGGAAAAAGGCCTCTTTGTGGGTGCGGTCGTAGAGGATCATGGTCTCCCCGGAGAAGCGGGCGGCAAAATGGGGGGCCAAAAGGGGAAGGACCCGGTTTTTGGGTTCTATCTCTCCCACCAAAGCACCGTCCAACTCGGAAAACCGGACAAAGCCCTTCAGATGGTCCCACTCGGTCCACATCTTGGCCAAGGCCAGGTTCACCCGGGCCATGGTGGGGTCTGTCAGGTCCCGCCGCACCCGGTCCCCCTCGATGAGACCCCGGCGGATAAGGGTATAGAGGGCCAGCTCCTTCTCGGAAAGACAGGTCAGGAAGGCCCGTTCAATGAGTTTTTGAAATTCCGGAGATACCTTTTTGGCCAGGGCGGTGTAGACCCGCCCGGCGTGGGCATCGTGGGTGGTCACCTCCCGTTCCTCCAAAAGAGTAGGTCCATCGGAGAGAATGGCAAAAGAGGTGGGCAGCTCTTTATTTACATAACTTTCAAAAACACAGGTGAGAAACCCGCCAAAAGTTCCGTCATATCGGTAACAATAAAGGGACATATGGCACTCCTTTTCATTATGTCTACTTTATTATGTCAAATATATTATGTAAATTATCCGGCCCGCCCGTCAAAGAGGGAGAGCTGCCGCCAGGTCTCCCCGGGAAGGCCGGCCTGCTCTATCCCCACCAGCTGCCGGTAGACGCTTTGGGGGGAGCAGCGAAGGCCGGGGAGCATTTTCCCCGAGCAGGTGACAAAGTACTGGCACCGCTTCATCACTACCCCCAGCCGTTTAAGCCCCTCGAAGGTGATGGGACCCACCCGGCGGGCGACCACGATCCGTTTGGCCCCTCGGACCCCGATGCCGGGGACCCGGAGGATGGCCTCGTAGTCGGCCCGGTTCAGCTCCACGGGGAAAAATTCCGGGTGGCGAAGGGCCCACTGGCTCTTGGGGTCCAGGAGGGGGTCCAGCTGCTCCTCCTCATCGTCCAGCAGTTCTTCGGCAGTAAAGCCGTAGAAGCGAAGGAGCCAGTCGGCCTGGTAGAGCCGGTGTTCCCGGAGAAGAGGGGGCTTGAAGCCCACCGGCGCGGGAAGATTTTTGTGGTCGGAGACCGGGATATAGGCGGAGAAAAAGACCCGTCTCAGTTGGTATTTCCGGTACAGCCCCTGGGTGAGACTTAAAATGTGACGATCGGTCTCCGGCGTGGCCCCCACGATCATCTGGGTAGACTGGCCTGCCGGGGCAAACCGGGGCGCATGACGGTAAAGTTTCAACTCCTGTTTGGACTGCTCCGCCCCGTCCCGGATCTGGGCCATGGGGGTGAGGATGGAGGTTTTGGTCTTATCGGGGGCCAGCATCTGGAGGGAGCTTTCCGAGGGCAGTTCGATGTTGACGCTCAAACGGTCGGCCAGAAGCCCCAAACGGTGGGTAAGGGCCGGGTCGGCCCCCGGAATGGCCTTGGCGTGGATATAGCCGTTAAAATGATACTCGGTGCGGAGGAGGCGAAGGGCCTCTATCATCCGCTCGGTGGTGAAATCCGGGTCCTTCAGCACCGCCGAGGAGAGGAACAGCCCCTCGATGTAGTTCCGGCGGTAGAACTGAATGGTCAGCTCGCACAGCTCCCGGGGGGTGAAGGCCGCCCGGGGCAAATCGTTGGACTTGCGGTTGACGCAGTAAGCGCAGTCATAGCAGCAGTGGTTGGTCATCAGCACCTTCAGCAATGAAACGCACCGGCCGTCGGCGGTAAAGGTGTGACAGCAGCCGGAATTATTGGCGGTGCCGATGGTCCCCGCCTTCCCGCCCCGGACCACCCCGCTGGAGGTACAGGCAGCGTCATATTTGGCGGCATCGGCCAGAATGGTCAGTTTTTCCATCAGGTCCACAACGGGCTCCTCCTCCCTCTCCCAGCAGTTCCATCACTTGCCGATACTTTTCCTGATAATGCAGCTTGCCCTCCGGGGACAACTTGGCAAAGCTCCGTTTCAGCTTTTCCCGGACAAAGGTCTTTCCCTCCTCCAGTTCCATGCCTTTTTTTGCATAAGCCATATAGAGCAGGCTGGGCACGCTGTCAAAATGGGAGATGGCGTCGGCATCGGCCACACACCACTCCTCTATGCTGCCCTTGGGCGCCGGGACGCTTCCCCGGTGACTGCGGATACAAGCCCGGACCAGAGCGGTCTTCTCCGGGGGATAATTCATCCCCTCCAAAATCTCCCCCGCCATTTGGGCGCCGTACTCATGGTGCATGGCATAGAGGCTCTCATCCGTGATGGAGGCAATATCATGAAGCCATCCGGCGATCATGACCACCTCCACATCTCCGCCGTACTGTTCCGCCAGCTCTTTGCCGTTTTTCACCACGGCCTTCACATGGTCAAATATCCCCATGCCAAACACATTTGAGGGCCGGCGGCACCGCTCATATATCTCCTGCTGCAGATAGTTCAATATGTCCTCCCGCACTTTTCTCTCTCCTCTCGAACTTTTGTTCTTTTATTATAGTACAACCGTTCGATTTGTCAAGGAGAAAATTTGGTCTGGAATGGGCGGCCGACCCTGTGCCTTGTGGCAGGGGAAAATTTGTGCTATACTGTTCCCAAAGAGAGGGGGGATCTGTTTGGAAAGCCTGTTTTCCTGTCCCATCTGCGGTCAGGCTCTGACCCGGGAGGAGGGGCGGTACACCTGCCCGGCGGGGCACAGCTTTGATACAGCAAAGGAAGGTTATGTAAACTTACTTCCCGCCAACCGGCAGCACTCAAAAGCGCCGGGAGATGACGGGGAGATGATCGCCGCTCGATCCGCCTTTCTGGGCGGCGGGTGGTATCAGCCCCTTCAATTAAAATTATGTCAACTGATTCAAGAAACCTCCTCCCCCTCTCCCGTTCTGTTGGACGTGGGGTGCGGAGAGGGCTACTATACCGCTGCCGCGGCCGCTGTGGCGGCCCGGAAGGGCGGACGGACAGCAGGGATAGACTTGTCCAAGGCCGCCGTCAAACGGGCGGCAAAGCGGTGCCGGGAGGGGGAGTTCGCCGTGGCCTCGGCCTATCACCTGCCGGTGGGGAACGCCGCCGTGGACATTTTGGTGGACTGTTTCTCCCCGCTGGCGGCCGAAGAGTTTGCCCGGGTGCTGCGCCCCGGCGGGCTCTTTCTCTATGTGGTCCCCGGCCCCCGGCACCTGTGGGAGCTGAAGGAGGTCCTGTACGACACTCCCTATGAAAACCAGGAGAAGGAAGAGCTTTATCCCGGCTTCCGCTACCGGGAGGTGGTCCCGGTGGAGACCACCTTCACTCTGCCCGGGCAGTCGTCCATTCAAAGCCTGTTTGGCATGACTCCTTATGCCTGGAAGACCCCAAAGGCGGGGGTGGAACGGCTGGCGGCGCTGGAAAGCCTTACCGTCACCGCACAATTTCGTATCCACGTTATGGAGAAGACGTGAGAAAGGCCCGGGCTTTTCGCCCGGGCCTTTTTGTATCCCTATATCACCAGTCCGCCGTTGGGGGCGATGACCTGTCCCGTAAGGAAGGCTCCCCCGGGAGAGCAGAGGAAGGAGACACAGCCCGCCACGTCCTCCGCCGTTCCCAGCCGGCCCAGAGGGGTCTCCTCCGCCAGAGCGGCCAGAGTTTCCTCCCCCAGAGGGCGTACCATGTCGGTGTCCACCACCCCGGGGGCCACGCAGTTCACCGTGATGCCGGAGGGGGCCACCTCCTTGGCCAGCGCTTTGGTGAGGCCGATGACCCCCGCCTTGGCGGCAGAGTATGCCACCTCACAGGAAGCACCCACCTGTCCCCACATGGAGGAGAGGGTGACGATGCGCCCCTCCTTCCGGTGGAGCATGGGGGGAAGGGCGGCCTGACAGCAGTAAAAGACACCGTCCAGGTCCACCCCTATGACCCGGCGGTAGTCCTCCGCCCCCATATCCTGGGTCAGTCCCTGCCAGGCCACCCCGGCACTGCAGACCAGAGCGTCCAGCCGACCGAAGTGTTTCAGCACCGCCTCCACCAAGGCCCTGGCCTGAGCGGGGTCGGAGACATCGGCGGGGAGGGCAATGCCCTGCAGGTCGGCAGCCAGAGCTTCGGCCTCCGCCCGAGAGCGTTGATAGTTCAGGGCCACGGTGTAACCATCGGCGTGGAGCCGCCGGGCCACGGCGGCTCCGATGCCCCGGGATGCTCCGGTGATGAGTGCGGTTTTCATGGCAGGTCCTCCTTGGGTAAGCGTGGAAAAGGCGGCGGGTCTTTTCTGTCAGTATAACAGATTCCCCGCCGGGATGCAAACAGAACGACAACGCCCCCGGTTTGAAACCGGGGGCGTTGTCGGGATACTGGTTTCCAATGGCCGAAAGATTCCTTTCCACCCTGAGGCCCCAGAGCGGAAGGGCACAGAAAAAATCAGACCAGCTCTTCGTAGGTGGGCTGGATGTCCAGCTTCTTGCCCCGGACGAGGCCGAAGAGGAAGGCGCCCACCAGGACCACCACATTGAAGCCCAGCAGCCCCAGGCTGAGGCTGGAAGCGTTCATGTAGGTGCTGAACAGGGAACCCGCCAGAGCGATGATGCAGAAGAGGTTCAGCACAGGCTGGCTCACATGGAAGGCCGACTTGGCCCAGGAGTTGGGGAAGAGCTTGGGGATCTTCATGGTGCCCACGGCAATGATGATACCGGTGACGCCGCTGATGACCAATGTCAGGTTGCCCAGCACGGAGACGGACAAGCCGGAAAGGCAGCTGGCCGTACCGATCACAAAGTACATGGTCTGGATCTTCCAGGGCACCTTCTTCTTGTTCAGGGCAGCGAAGGACTGGGGCAGCCAGCCGTCGTCGCACATCTGCATCAGAGGCTTGGGGCTGGTGGCCAGAGAGTTGTTCAGGGTGGAGGCCAGAGCGCAGCCGGCGCCGCCGATGACAAAGACGTAATAGGCCCACTTGGGCAGGACGTGATCGGCCACGGCGGTCAGGTTGGCACCGGCCACCTCGGGCACGGGAAGCACGCCGGCGGCCACAAAGGACAGAACGCCGTACATGGCGGCCACAAACAGGGTGGAAATGATGATGACGATGGGAATATCCCGGGTGGGGTTTTTGGCCTCGGCCGAGAAGTTGACGATGATGGTGGCGCCGCCAGTGGCGAAGGTGAGAAGTCCGGCCGCCTGGCACATACCCATGACGCCGCTCATCATAAAGTAGCCGTCGTCATTGCTGAAATAGCCGCCCCAGTTCACCTTGCCGATGCCGAAGGCGCCGAACATAATGAGAGAGGCAATGAGGATGATGACCAGAGTGTTCTGGACCTTGGCAAAGGCGTCAATGCCCACCAGATTCAGCACATAGAAGACCACCATGGTAGCGGCGGCGATCCACTTCTCCAAGCTGGCATCCCAGCCGAAAAGGGCGCAGAGATAGCTGCCCAGAGACAGACCGAACATACCCAGAGACAGGTTGCCGACAATGCCTGTGATGACCTGCATACCGGCGAAGGTCTTGCCGCCCAAAATCTGGACATGGGTATAAGTGCCGCCGTACATCCGGATACAGGAGCAGATGAAGATGTAGGGGATGGCGGTAGCGCAGGTGATGACGGCGGCGATAATGAACGAGAAGAACACCGACCGGCCGGTGGTGGCGATGGCGGCCGGCATCAGAGACATGATGCCGGCACCGATAATCTGACCCACGGCGGAACCCATCAGGTCACCAAAGCCCAATTTTTGTTCCAGTTGTTTCGTAGAGCTGCCTTGTTCTGCCATACGTTATTCCTCCTTTTTTTGTGCGGAACACAGGAACCCAAAGCGCTGTCAAAGGGCGGGCCCGCCCATTGGAGCCGGTCAGGAAAGGGAAATCATGGGTTGTCTGCAACCCATGAAAATATCCCAGGATATTTTTGCCATCATTATTGTTGTTAAGTGAATTATAATGCGAAGCAGTCCATCTGTCAACGCGGGGGCCTATTTTCGATGATTTCCCCAAATTTGCAGGAGTAATTTTGTATAACTCGCTCAAGAAGGAATTTTATCTCATGGGGAGGAAATCTTACCTTCCCCCTTGTATTTCTTGTTTTCCGTGATATAATACTAAATTGATAGGTAATCCTATCCTTCCGATACACCCCCAACACAAAGGAGTAGAAATATATGCTTGAAATCAGCCATCTGCGTTACGACGTGACGGCGGAGGACGGCAACGACCTGGGCATCCTCCGGGACGTGTCTCTCACCGTGGGCGACGGCAAGCTGGTGGTCATCACCGGCCCCAACGGCGGCGGCAAGACGTCCCTGGCCAAGACCATCATGGGGCTTTATCAGCCCACTGCCGGCTCCATCCGCTGGAACGGCACCGATATCACCAACCTCTCCGTCACCGACCGGGCAAAAGCCGGAGTCAGTTACGGCTTTCAACAGCCGCCCCGCTTTAAGGGCCTGAAGGTCAAGGACCTGATCGCCCTGGCGGCCGGCAAGGAGGACCTGACCCCTGCCGAGGGATGTCAGTACCTGACCCAAGTGGGCCTGTGCGCCGACGATTACATCAACCGGGAGATGGACTCCGCCCTCTCCGGCGGCGAAATGAAGCGCATTGAGATCGCCACCATTCTGGCCCGGAAGTCGGGCCTCATGATCTTTGACGAGCCAGAGGCCGGCATCGATCTGTGGTCCTTCGCCAAGCTCACCGAGACCTTTGAGGCCATCCACCGCAGGGGAGAGTCCACCCTGCTCATCATCTCCCATCAGGAGCGTATCATCCAGCTGGCCGACGAGATCGTGGTCATCGAGCAGGGGCAGGTCGCCATGCAGGGCCCCAAGGATGATATTTTCCCCCAGATCATGGCCCGGACTCTGCCGGGCTGCGGCTACATGAAGGAGGAGGTGCGCTGATGGACAAGACACAGCTCAAGATTTTGAAGGAGATCGCCCAGCTGGAGCAGGTGCCCCAGGGGGCCTATAATTTCCGGGTGGACGGCCAGCTGGACGCCCGGAACACCACCGCCAACATTGACATTGTATCCAAAACCGACGGCAAGCCGGGCATTGACATCGTTATCAAGCCGGGGACCAGGGGCGAGAGCGTTCACATTCCCGTTATCATCAGCCAGTCCGGCCTGACCGACGTGGTCTATAACGACTTTTACATCGGAGAGGGGGCCGACGTGGACATTGTGGCGGGCTGCGGCATCCACAACGCCGGGTGTGAGACCTCTCAGCATGACGGCATCCATGTCTTCCATGTGGGCAAAAACGCCCGGGTCCGCTATGTGGAGCGCCACTACGGCGAGGGGGAGGGCACCGGCGAGCGTATCCTGAACCCCCGGACCGAGGTCTATCTGGAGGAGGGCGCCTCCATCACCATGGAGATGACCCAAATCAAGGGGGTGGACTCCACCATCCGGGACACGGTTGCCGAGGTGGCCGCCGGCGGCGAGTGCATCATCAACGAGAAGCTGATGACCGACGGCAAGCAGCTGGCCGAGAGCAATATGGAGATCATTCTGAAAGGACCCGGCGCCACGGGGCGGGTGGTCTCCCGGTCGGTGGCCAGAGGGGATTCGGTCCAGGTCTTTCGGCCCTGTATGACGGGCCAGGCGGATTGCTTCGGCCATGTGCAGTGCGACTCCATCATTATGGACGAGGCCAAGGTCAAATCCATCCCCGCCATCGACGCTCAGAGCGTGGACGCCCAGCTCATCCACGAGGCGGCCATCGGCCGCATCGCCGGGGACCAGATTTTGAAGCTGCTGACGCTGGGCCTTACCCCCGAGGAAGCTGAGGAGAAAATTTTGGAAGGGTTTTTGAACTGAAAACCGGGAGCCGGTCAGCAATGCTGACCGGCTCTTTTCGTTTTCCAGAGATGATATCCATGTTTTGCTGTCCACAGGGATTGGCTCTCGACTTGACCCAGAGGGTGCTTGGGAAACTCTTGAAACGGCACAACAGGCGTATTATAAATACGAAAGGGTATTGGGGAGAACCGATGTCCCGCCGGGGCTGTGTACCTGCGGAACTTGGAGAGCCGGGGGCCGCCTAAAATCAAACACCTTACCAAACCGTTCGCCGCCCCGTCCGAAACCAGCAAAACTTTATTTTGACCTATTGCGTTACTGGGAAAAGGATGTTATACTAATTATAACAATTACGCCCGCCTCTGGCGGTCGTTCTTTTTTCTGCTCCATCCATTCTTTTTTACTTGAGGTGAATTATGTCCAGTCTTTCCCGTTTCTTTGCCGCCCAGGACATGACGGAGGGTACCCCTTGGAAGAAAATCGTCTCCTTCGCCATTCCCCTGCTCATCGGCAACATCGCCCAGCAGCTCTACAACACCGCCGACTCGGTGATCGTGGGCAAATATGTGGGCGACCTGGCTCTGGCCGCCGTGGGCGGATGCGGCCCCACCCTGAACCTGCTCATCGTCCTCTTCGTGGGCATTGCCACCGGCGCCGGCATCATGGTGGCCCAGTACTTCGGTGCCAAGCAGAAGGAGGAGCTGTCCTACTCCGTGGGCACCTGCCTCACCCTCACCGGCATCGCCTCCCTCATCATGATGGTACTGGGCACCCTGGCCGCCCCGCCCCTGCTGCGGCTGTTGGACACCCCGGTGGAGACCTATGATATGTGTGTGGCCTATATGCGCATTTATTTCCTGGGAATTGCCGGCATGGGCTTTTATAACATCCCCTCCGGCATTCTTCGGGGGCTGGGCGACTCCCTCAGCGCTTTGAAATACCTGATTGTGGCCGCCGGCCTCAACATTGCTCTGGACCTGCTTTTTGTGGCAAAGTTTGGCATGGGGGTCCCCGGCGTGGCCATCGCCACCATCATCGCCCAGTTCATTTCCGCCAGTCTCTGTCTGCGTAAGCTCTTTGCCATGCGGGATGTGATGCACCTGAGAAAAGAGCATTTCGGTCTGAACAAGCGCTATGCCAAGCAGCTGGTGAAGCTGGGCCTGCCCTCCGGATTGTCTCAGGCAGTCATGTCCTGCTCCGGTTTGGTGGTCCAGTCCCTCACAAACTCCTTCGGCGCCGCCTTTGTGGCCTGCAACACCATTGTGATGCGCATCGACGGCTTTGTGATGATGCCCAACTTTTCCTTCGGCAACGCCATGACCACCTTCACCGGCCAGAACGTGGGCGCCGGCGACATTGACCGGGTCCGTAAGGGCGCCAAATCGGGCACCGCTCTGGCAGTGGGCACCTCCGCTGTGCTGGTGGCCTGTATCATCTTCTTCGGCCCCACCCTTATGGGCCTGTTCACCGACACCCCGGAGCTTATTGAGATGTCCACCCTGATGATGCGCATCCTGGCCCCGGGCTACATTGCTTTCGCCGTCACCCAGTGTATGGGCGGCGTGATGCGGGGCGCCGGCGACACCACCACCCCCATGTGGATCTCCTTCTTCACCACCATCGTGGTCCGGGTACCTCTGGCCTATCTGCTGGCCTACCTCACCCGCAGCGACGCCAACCCCACCGGTGACCCCCGGACGGTCTTCCTGTCCCAGCTCATCGCCTGGCTGGCCGGCGCTTTGGTGAACTTTATCGCCTACAAAAAGGGCAAGTGGAGCCGCCGCCTCAAGAACATCGAAAATCACGCCGTAGCGGCCGATTAAAACAGAAAGAAGGACCCTGTCGTTCGGAAACGACAGGGTCTCTTTTTTGCTCTTCCTTCTTTGCTCTTCACTCTTTGCTCTTCACTCTTTGCTCTTCACTCTTTGCTCTTCACTCTTTGCTCTTCACTCTTTGCTCTTCACTCTTTGCTCTTCACTCTTTGCTCTTCACTCTTTGCTCTTCGCTCTGCCCTGCATTTCCAGCAGCAGGTCGGGGCGGTTGGTGATCAGGCCGCAGCAGGGGCCATCCAGTTTTGCCATCTCGGCTTCGCCGTCCACCGTCCAGGGGGAGACCCCGATGCCCTTTTCCTTCATCTTGGGCAGAATGGTCTCGTCCTGGAAGAGAGACAGGTAGTGGGGATGGAGATAGTCCACCGGGAAGTCAAGGGTGTCCAGATAGGCGGGGATGTCCCTCTGCTCCTGCATCCGCACCACCGCCTCTTTGCCGGCGGCATCGGGGTAGAGGGCCATGATGGTACACAGCACCTCCCGGGCCTGGACCTCCCCCATCCCTCCCCCGCCGAAGGCAGCCGCCGCCTCAGCGGGGACGGTCAGGCCGTTCAGGTCTATCTCCCCCAGGGGAACCCCCTCGGGCGTCAGGGCCTCCAGCAGCCGGAACCAGGGATTGCCCTCGGGAAGCGGCGGGAAGGTGAGCACCCCTACCCGCAGCTGAGGGCACAGCTCCTTCACCTGCCGCAGAAGGTCGTGCTGGAAGGAGGAGATGATGACATTGTCCGTCATACCGTGGGCTTTGACACTTTCTACCACCCGCTCCACAAAGGGGATGGAGCGGTCGGCGGGGGCTTTCAGCTCCACATTCACCACCCGCATGGGCTTGACCACCTCCAGGGCTTCGTCCAGCGTGGCGATGGTCTCCCCGGCAAATTCGGGGCCTTTGCGGATGCCGAAGTCCATTTGCCGCAGTTGGTCCAGCGTCAGCTCCACCACCCGGCCGGTCTCAAAGGTGGTCAGGTCCACATGGTAATTGTGCAGGATGACAAGCCGGCCATCGGCGGTGATCTGGACGTCGGTCTCGATGCCGTCGGCACCCAGCTCCATGGCCTTGCGGAAGGCGGACAGGGTATTCTCCGGGGCATGGAAGGACGCCCCCCGATGGGCAATGACATAGGACATGGCGGTCTCCCCCTTCTTGGTTTTGTGGTTTCAGTATAGAGGGCCGGCGGGGGCTTGTCAAGACGGAGGGTGGGGCAAGGCGCCGCCCATTCCGGCAAAAAAATTGCAAAAATTTTTCGGTATGTTGTACCCATACATACAACAAAGGGACCTCGCCCGGGGTGGGTGAAGTCCCTTTTGGGTCCGCATATTACAGTTTTTCGGCGGCCTTCAGCCGGGCGTTGGCCCGGGAAAGGCGGGCCTTGGCCAGCTCCAGCTGGTTGGGGTCGGTCTCCTGCCGGATGGCTTCTTCAGCGGATTCCCTGGCCCGTTTGGCCCGCTCTACATCGATGTCCTCGGCCCACTCGAAGGTGGTGGCCACCACACGGACATGACCGGGGGTCACGGCCAGCATACCGCCGCTGGCGGCCGCTGTACGGGTCCGGCCGTCCACGGTGACCGATGCCTCTCCGATGCCCAGAGCGGTGACATAGGGAATGTGGCGGTCCAGAATGGCCACATCGCCGTTGATGGTCCGCACCTTCACCCGCTCGGCGGGGCCATCGAAGAAGGCACCGTCGGGGGTCACGATCTGCAAATGAAAGGTGGACATTGCTTCCCTTCCTTTCGTCGTTACTGCGTTTACAGGCTTTTGGCCTTCTCCACCGCCTCGTCGATGGTGCCCACGAACAGGAAGGCGGACTCGGGCAGGTCGTCGTGCTTGCCCTCCAAAATCTCTTTAAAGCCCCGGATGGTCTCCTTCAGGGGGACATACTTGCCCTCGAAGCCGGTAAACTGCTCGGCCACGCTGAAGGGCTGGGACAGGAACCGCTGGATCTTCCGGGCCCGGGCCACGGTGAGTTTGTCCTCCTCGGAAAGCTCGTCCATGCCCATGATGGCGATGATGTCCTGAAGCTCATTATACCGCTGGAGCACCTGCTGAACGGCCCGGGCCACCTGATAGTGCTCCTGACCTACCACATCGGGGGTCAGAATACGGGAGGTGGACTCCAGAGGGTCCACGGCAGGGTAGATGCCCTGGCTGGAGATGGCACGGCTGAGCACCGTGGTGGCATCCAGGTGGGCAAAAGTGGTGGCGGGGGCGGGGTCGGTCAGGTCATCGGCAGGAACGTAAACGGCCTGGACCGAGGTGATGGAGCCTTTTTTGGTGGAAGTGATCCGCTCCTGCAAGGCGCCCATCTCGGTGGCCAGGGTAGGCTGATAGCCCACGGCGGAGGGCATCCGGCCCAACAGGGCGGAGACCTCGGAGCCGGCCTGGGTGAACCGGAAGATGTTGTCGATGAAGAGAAGCACGTCCTTGTTCTCCACATCCCGGAAGTACTCGGCCATGGTAAGGCCGGAAAGGCCCACCCGCATACGCGCTCCGGGCGGCTCGTTCATCTGGCCGTAGACCAGAGCGGTCTTGGAGAGGACCCCCGACTCCTTCATTTCGTTGTAGAGGTCGTTGCCCTCTCTTGTCCGCTCGCCCACGCCGGTGAAAATGGAATAGCCGCCGTGCTCCATGGCCACGTTGTGGATCAGCTCCTGAATGAGCACGGTCTTGCCCACGCCGGCACCGCCGAAAAGGCCGATCTTACCGCCTTTGGCGTAGGGGCAGATGAGGTCCACCACCTTGATGCCGGTCTCCAAAATCTCGGTGGTGGATTCCTGCTCCTCAAAGGAGGGGGCGGGGCGGTGGATGGGCCAGCGCTCCTGCGTCTCGGGAGCGGGCTGGTTGTCCACCGGCTCTCCCAGCAGGTTGAAGATGCGGCCCAGGGTAGCGCTGCCCACGGGGACGGTGATGGGGCCGCCGGTATCCACGGCCTTCATCCCACGCACCAGACCGTCGGTGCCGGCCATGGCGATGCAGCGGGCCACGTTGTCGCCCACGTGCTGGGCCACCTCCAGGGTGATGGTCTCCTCTCCGTTCTGCACCGTGATGGCGTTGAGCAGCTGGGGCAGCTGGCCGTCGGGGAACTTGATGTCCAGCACAGGGCCAATGATCTGGATCACGGTGCCAATGTTCTGTTTGTCCATATCCAAACTCCTTCTTGCAAAAGGATTTTCATCAAGGGGCGGCTGTCGGCCCGGGGCTTTGAAAGGCCCTCCCCTTGGAGGCGTCCGCTTTATTGTTCGGCGCCGCCCACGATCTCGGTGATCTCTTGGGTAATGGCTGCCTGACGGGCCCGGTTATAGTGGAGGGACAGATTCTCGATCATCTCTCCAGCGTTCTTACTGGCCGCATCCATGGCCGCCCGGCGGGCGCTCTGCTCGCTGGCGATGCTCTCGGCCAGGGCACCGTAGACCAATCCGGCCACATACCCGGGCACGATGGCGTTGTAAACGGCTTCACTGGAAGGCTCGAAGAGGGTGACGGCCTGTTTTTCCTCCCCGGTCTCCTGCTTCTCCCCCCGCTCAAAATGAAGGGGCAGCAGCTTGATGACGGCGGGCACCTGACTGAGCATGGAGACAAAGTTGGTGTAGGCCATGTCCAGCTCGTCAAACTCCCCGTCCCGGAAGCCCTTGCACAAAAGACTTGTGATGACGGCGCAGTCGTCGATGGTCACATCATCGGCCAGGGCGTAGTCCTGGGTCAGCATGGGGAACCCCCACCGCTGGCAGTACTCCACCGCCTTGCGGCCGATGGGCAGCATCACGCATTCCCGGCCGGCCCGGTGCTCCTCCATGGCTTTGAAGAGGTTATTGTTATAACCGCCTGCCATGCCCCGGTCACCAGCGATGAGCACATAGCACAGCTTGTTCACCGGCCGGGAGCGGACATAAGGGGAGGAAAACTCGGTATTGCTCTCGGCAATATCCACCAATGTCCGGTAAAGGGTGGTAAAGTAGGGCCGGGTCTGCTCGGCGTGGAGCTTGGCCCGCCGCATCTTGGAGGAGGCCACCAACTCCATGGCCTTGGTGATCTGCATGGTGCTTTCCACACTGCGGATGCGGTTTTTGATATCCTTCATGGAGGCCATACTGCTAACCTCCTTACTGCTTCAGCTGGAGAAAACGGGCGGTATAGTCGTCCAGAGCCTTATCCAGAGCCTGCTCGGTGGCTTCGTCCAGCTTGCCGGTATTCCGGATGGGGGCCAGCACATCGGACTCGTGGAGGTTGCGCATATCCTCGTAAAGACCCTTCTCATAGGCCTTGATGTCCTCCACCGCAACCTCGGTGAGCTTGTCGTGGATGACGGCGTAGAGGATGCACACTTGAAGCTCCACGGGCACCGGGGCGTTCCGGTCCTGCTTCAGCACCTCCACGATCCGCTCGCCCTGGGCCAGCCGCCGCTTGGTATCGGCATCCAGGTCGGAGCCGAACTGGGAAAAGGACTGAAGCTCCCGGTACTGGGAGTAGGCCAGCTTCAGGGTGCCCGCCACCTTCTTCATGGCGCTGATCTGGGCGCTGCCGCCCACCCGGGACACCGAAATGCCCGGGTTCACAGCGGGCATGACGCCCGAGTGGAACAGCTCGGTCTCCAGAAAAATCTGGCCGTCGGTGATGGAGATGACGTTGGTGGGGATATAGGCCGATACGTCGCCGGCCTGGGTCTCGATGATGGGCAGGGCGGTGATGGAGCCGCCGCCGTACTCGGGGGCGATACGGGCCGCCCGCTCCAACAGGCGGGAGTGGAGATAGAACACGTCGCCGGGGAAGGCCTCCCGTCCGGGGGGACGGCGGATAAGCAGGGACAAGGCCCGGTAGGCCACGGCGTGCTTGGACAGGTCATCGTAGATGATGAGCACGTCCTTGCCCTGGTCCATGAAATACTCCGCCATGGTGACCCCGGAATATGGGGCGATATACTGCATGGGGGCCAGTTCGGAGGCCGAGGCCGAGACCACGGTGGTATAATCCATGGCACCGGCGGCGGTGAGGGTCTCCACCAGCTGGGCCACGGTGGAGTACTTCTGGCCGATGGCTACATAGATACAGAGCACCCCGGTGTCCTTCTGGTTGATGATGGTATCCACGGCGATGGCCGTTTTACCGGTCTGGCGGTCGCCGATGATCAGCTCTCGCTGGCCACGACCGATGGGGATCATGGAGTCGATGGCTTTGATACCCGTCTGAAGGGGTTCCGAGACGCTCTTGCGCTCGATGATGCCGGCGGCCTTCTTCTCAATGGGCCGCAACTCCTTCTGCTCGATGGGTCCTTTGCCGTCGATGGGCTGGCCCAGGGCGTTGACCACACGGCCAATGACCCCTTCGCCTACGGGCACACTGACCACACGGCCGGTTCGCTTGACGGTGTCCCCTTCCCGGATGCCCTCATCGGAACCCAGAATGACCAGCGCCACGCTGTTCTCCTCCAGGTTGAGGGCCATGCCGTACTCGCCGTTGGCAAACTCCACCAGCTCGTTGGCCATGCACTTTTCCAGGCCGTAGGCCCGGGCGATGCCGTCGCCCACCGTGATGACCGTGCCCGTCTCGGCGCTTTCCAGCTTGGCGTCGTAATTTTTGATCTGGCTTTTGATAATTTTGCTGATATCCTCAGGTTTCAACTGCATAGTCTCACCCACTTTCCTTGCGAAATCGCAGCTTACACGCTCTCATCCATCAGGATGCGGCGCAGTCGTTCCATCCGGCCGGCCACCGAGCCGTCCAGCTCCTTGCCGGCGTACTCCACCTTCATACCGCCCAAAAGGCTCTCATCCACCCGCTCTTCCAGAAGAATGGTCTTGCCGGTGGTTTGGGCCAGCTTCTCCTGCAAGGCGGCGCGCTGCTCCCCGGTGAGAGGGTTGGCGCTGGTGGCGGTGACGGGCAGAATGTTCCTGTCCTCGTAATAGAGGGCCTGAAAGGCAGCCTTACAGCCGGACAGCAACCCCAGAGCCGACTTCTCGCAGAGGAGCTTCAAAAAGTTCAGCACATAGGGGTGCACCGCCTCCCGAAAGGCTTCGTCCAGCAGCGTGAGCCGCTGGGCCTTGGGAATGGCGGGGTTTTGGAGCAGCTTGACATAGGCAGGCTCTTCCGCCAGAAGGCCGGCAGTCAGTTCCAGCCCGGCACGGGCCTCCTCGGTGCAGCCTTCCTCCTGGGCCAGCTGGTAGAGGGCGGCGCCGTACTGCTTCTCGGCCGCCGTCATGACAGGTCACCCATGTCATTGATAAAGCCGTCGATGAGATCCTTCCGGGTCTCCCCGTCCAGCTCCTTCCCCACCACCTTGCCCGCAAGTTCCAGGGCAATGGCGGAGATATCGTTTTTCAGCTCTCCGGCGGCCTTCTTCCGCTGGGCCTCGATATCCGCCTCGGCCCGGCGCTTGATGGACTGGGCCTCTTTCCGGGCCTCTTCCACCAGCTGTTCGGCCTGGGCGGCGGCGGTGACGCCGGCGGTTTTGATGATCTCGCCCGCCTCGGTCTTGGCCTGGGTCAGCCGCTGCTGATACTCGGCCTGCATGGCCTGGGCTTCGCCGCGGGCGGCTTCGGCCTTGCTGTAGGTGTCGTCAATTTCTTTCTGGCGCTGGGCGATGATCTTCATCACAGGCTCTGTCAGATACTTTTTGGCCACGAAAAAGATGGCCAGGGTATTCAGCAGCACAAAAAGCGCCGTCCAAAAGTTGACGCCTACCAATTCTTCAAATTGCGGCATTTCCGTCAACTCCTTTCTTGTCCCCGAAAGGGTGAAATTAGTTCACGGCGAAGAGGATCAGGAAGGAGATCAGCAGAGAGTAGATACCGGTGGTCTCGGCAATGGCGCAGCCCAGGATCATGTTGGTCCGCAGGGTGCTGGTGGCCTCGGGCTGGCGGGCCATGCCCTCCAGAGCCTTGCTGACGGCGATGCCTTCGCCGATACCGGGGCCGATGGCTCCGATACTCATACAAATGCCGGCGCCAATGGCGCAAGCCGCTTTCAAAATCGCGTGTTCCATAACGTACAACCTCCATGAAATAATATATATGTTCAAAAATTAGAACAACAAAGGGATGGGGCGGGGCCTGTTACGCCTCCTCCGGAGGGGGACAGGCACCCGAGATATAGACCATGCTCAGCAGGATGAACACCAGCGCCTGAACACCGCCGGAGAAGATATCGAAATAGCAGCTGAGAACGGCGGGGATGCCGAAGGCCAGCACGGGCACACCGGCAAGCCAGCCCATGGCCTGAAGGAAGCCGAAGAGGCCCAGAACAAGGCTGAGCCAGCCCAGGATCATCCAGCGCAGCTTTTTGCTCTTCCGCCACAGAAGAAACAGGGCAGCCCCTGCCGCCATCAGGGCGGCGGACACCATCCAGCCGTTGGCGGCGATGAGATTCAGTACCGCCGTGGATGCCAGGGAGAGGGCCATGTAGAGAACGCTGGTAATGACGCCGCCGCCGGCCAGGTTGCCGAAGTGACGGAAGGCCATGGAGATGGGCTGGGCGATCTCTGAAATGATGTTCATGGGCGTCATGATGGCGATAGGCTCGGTAAAACCCTTGAGCCAGCCCGCTACACCGCTGTTTTTAATGTTGTTGTACCAGATGATGGCGGTCACCATCAAAGCCCAGACCAGCGTACAGCTCAAATCCGCTGTGGAAGAGCGGAGGAACCCGGTCATGCCGATCAGGGACCCAAAGAGAGAGGAGAGAAACAGGGTGAGAATAAAAGGGGTCCAGTGCTCGTTATGGGCGCCCATGGTGCTTACCACCATGTCCCGGAGCATCAAGACTCCCTTCTCCACCAAAATCTGCCGGGGGCCGGGCCGGGTGGACAGGTTCTTCCCCAGGGCGATGCAGAAGCCGCACACCAGAATGGTCACCAGCAAAGAGGAGACCGTGGTCTGGGTGATGTTGATGCCGCCGAAAATAGGAATGGTAAAATAAATAAAGGGACCCGAAACATTCAGTGTCATGACTTGACCTCACCATCCTTTTGGAAAAATCGCTCTACGATCAAAATCGGTCGGATAAACAGCAGGGGCAGCACCAGAGAAAACACATTGCACAGCCCGCTTTTCAGCAGCGCAAACATGACCACGAACAAAACCACCGTCCGAAAGAGAAAGGACATCTGAACCATCCCCTTGCTGCCCCTGGCATCCTCGCTTTGGGCCTTTTGGGTGGCCATCACAACTCCCATCGCCAGAAAGAAGTGATTCAGGACGGCCAGAACCCCCCCCAGAATGCCCCCCCGAAGGGCGATGGTATCAAGGCGGCCCAGAAGGGCAAAGACCCCCAGCATAGCGGCAACGCAAAGGGTCTGTCCCACCGCCATCACCGCCGTTTCTTTCAGTACCAGTTTGCGGACATCCAAGCTGTATCGCCTTCCTTCCCTATGGCGCCCTTTTGACTTGTTAATCTTTTAACATCTTGTTCCTATTTTAGCATGGCAGGCTGTCCAAAATCAATGGACAAATTGGCTGAAATGTGCAAGCCCCTTGGGGACCCATCCGTCATTTTGCTTTTTCTTCATGGGGGCGCGGATGCAGAAATTCCGATTTTTTCCATTATAATCGATATCCTCTCCACGGTCAAGTACTACTGAACCCTTTCTCTCCGGCCTTTTATGGGATGGCCCGTCTTTTGAGAAGGGCCTGTTTTCATGGCGTTTCCCTTTTGATTTTTCTCTTTTTCTTTGTATTTCACGATTTTCCCTCTTTTTTTCGCAAAATAGTGTTGTCACAAAAGGGAGAATTTGCTACAATACGGGTTGTAAAATGTTGCGTTTTTCTCTCCAAAACCATTTGGAAAGGATGATTTCCCATGAAAAAGCCCTCTAAGATCCTTGCGGCTCTGACCGCCGCAGCACTGCTCCTCCCGTCCTTGCCTGTCCCCGAAGCAAAGGCGGCGGAGGCTGTCACCGGCTCTATTGCCGCGACCCTCCGCATTGATTATGCCCAGGCCCTTTCCCAGTTGAGCAGCCGCAATGTTCAGCTGGAACTGCGCCGGGGCAATTCCCCGCTGGGAGACCCCATCGATCTGACCCGGGAAGGGTCCCTTACCCTGGCCGGCTATCCGGTGGAGGTCTCGGCCCGGAACACCGACGGCGGGGAGCTGGGCGGCGGGCAGTGGCCCGGGTATCTGGACGTGACCATCAGCGGTCTGCCCCAGGGGGAATATACCCTCTCCTTCACCGGCAGAGGCTACGCCCCCTTTACCCAAAAGGTGTCCCTTTCCGATTACTCCAAGCACGTCACTCTGGGCACCGGTGACGCCACCTTCACTCTGGGCGACGTAAATGATGACGGCAAGGTGGATGAGAAGGACCGTGCCGCCCTCTCCGCCGCTTTGAGTTCCACCAAAACCGAGGACCTGCGGCGGTACGACCTGAACGGCGATGGGACCATTGACATTGTGGACCTGGCCTATGTCAACCGGCTTACCACCACCAGCGAGGGTGCCCAGGTACGGGATACCGTTCTGCTCACGGCGCCGGTGACCGCTCAGGCAATTGAGACGGCCCTTACCGAGAGCGGCACCACCGTGCGGGACGGCCGGCTGGCAGACCTTTTCGACGGCAGTGATTCCGCCGTCACCCTGGCCTCCGGCGGCAGCGGTATCGTGCTGCCCCTTCCCCTGAGCAAAACTGTGGAGATGGAGGAGGTGGTCATCACCACCCCCGCCGGCGAAAACGCCGTTTTGGCCGGTACCGTCACCGTGGAGGACGAGGAGGGGCAACTCCTGAACATCCCCTTTGACCATACCGCCCCGCAGGGGGTCCGTGCCATCGGCCCCGTGGAGGGCAAGGGGGTCATTTCGGTGGAGCTGGGCCGGCGGGTGCCGGTAAAGAAGGTGACCATCACGGTGACCAAGACCGAAAGCGGCGGCTACGCCGCCATTGAGTCCATCCAGTTCCTGAAGGACATTGTGCCCGATGTTCCCGCCGCACCGGACAGCGTGGTGAAGCGTCTGTCCGCCGAGGCAGGCAGTGAGCAGGTGAGCCTGCAATGGAGTCCTTTGCCCAATGTGTCTGGCTACAAGGTCCTTTACTGGCCCTTGAACAACAGCCAGGAGACCCGGGAACTTCATGTGGATGTGACCACTGCGCTGGTCACAGGGCTGGAGAATCTGGAGACCTACTCCTTCACCGTCACCCCCACCGACGGCAGCTGGGAGGGAAAGCCCTCTCAGGCTGTGACCGCCACTCCCCAGCCCGCCAAGGTCCCCGATAAGACCGACATGGTCCGGGTAACCGCCATGGAGGGGGCTTTGGGCGTTTCCTGGAAGGAGGGGAAGTCGGCCACATGGTATGAGGTCTACTATCAGGAGAAGGACGAGGGGGCCTGGCGGCAGGCGGGCACACGCCTGACCCAAACCAGTACCACCATCTCCGGGTTGGAAAACGATGTGACCTATTACATTTATGTGGTGGCGGGCAATGATATCGGCAAGGGACCCCGCTCCGATATCGCCGAGGGCACTCCCAAGGCCATTAAATATGAGCGGCCCGAGGGCATTCCCGCCCAGGGCATTTTGAGCAACGACAAGATCGCCTCTATCCGTCTGGCCGACAGTGGGAACCATGCCTCCGGGGCCTTTGACCCCCAGTGGATGGCCGATGACGATTACCGCACCGCCTGGACCGCCCAGAACTGGTGGCGGAACGAACACGTCATCGTCACCTTCACCCAGCCGGTGGACCTCTCCGCCGTTCTCTGGGTGCCCCGGCTGGACGGCGGGTATCCCTCCAACCTGCGGGCTTACAGCGTTCAGGTCTGGTATGAGGGGGAGGATCTGACCAAGGCCGGCCATCTGGTGGTTCCGGACCCCGCCCGGGGCGGCGTGGACAACGGCGGCACCGGCCGGGATGTGGATACCTGGCCGGCGGTCCGGGGCACTCCCGCCACCACCAACTTCGCCATTCTGCCCTTTGGCCCCAGCGCCAATGTCAGGCAGATCAGCGTGGCTGTGGAGCAGCGGGCCTACACCACCATCAGCCTTTCCGAGATCCTTTTTATGGAATATGACCCGGCCCACTGTCTGCCCGATGAGATCGCCGGCCTCTTTTCCGACGGTCTGTGTACCGCTCTGGCGGCCGGCGTGACCCAGGAGAAGATCGACGGTCTTCGTGCCCGGCTGAACAGCGATGAGAGCGACTACTATCTGGATCTGAATACTCTGGCCGATGAGCTGGCGCTGGCTCAGGAGCTTTTGGACGGCAAGGGCACTTCCGGCGTGGTGGTCAGCGGCCTTTCCGCCCGGGGCACCGGCGCCGACAGCAAGTATCAGCAGGGCGGCAGCGAGCTTCAGGCTTTGGGCCTTACCGCCGGAGCCGGGCAGGAGATCACCGTCTACGCCCAGGGCATTCCCGCGGGGCAGACCGTGACGCTGTACGCCACCCAGTTCAACGCCGAGGCCTCCGCCTGGCGGGCCGAGATCGGGAAGCTGCAAAACGGCCGCAACGTCTTTACCGTGCCCAAGGTGGGCAGCCGGGCGAGCAGCAGCGGCGGCAGCCTGTATGTGTCCTACGCCGGAACGGAGGGGGAGGATATCCGCCTTCATGTCCGCCGGGCCATTGATATCCCCATGTTGGAGCTGGCCAACTGGTATGACCTGACCGAGACCGGCCGCAGAGCGGTCATCGGCGCCTATGTGGATGAACTGGCCGCCTATCTGGGCCGGACCTCCATGGGAAGCCCCACCACCGACTACCGCAACACCACAGAGATCTCCACCCCCGTGGTCCTGCTCTCCCTGCCCGCCCTGCCCGTGCAGAGCGCGCTGGGCGCCGGCACCCGGGAGGAGAAGATCACCACCCTCTACAACGCCGTGCTGGCCTGGGAGGATATCATGGCCATCTGCAAGCAGGCCCAGGGCATCGACAATGTCTATGCCGACAATGACATGGAGGCCCGCCAGAACATCCGCTGTATGACCATGTTTGCCGGGGCCTTTATGTACGCCGCCGGGAATCACATCGGCATCGGCTACGGCTCCTGCGGCGGCATGGTCACCGGACAGCCCATCTCCCTACTGCCCGAGGGGGCCGCCGCCAACCGGCTCTTCGGCTGGGGCATCGCCCACGAGATCGGCCATAATATGGACAAGCTGGGCAAGGCCGAGATCACCAATAACATCTATTCCATTCTGGTCCAGACCTGGGACGGGAATGCCGCCACCTTCCCCTCCCGGCTGGAGAAGAGCAACAAGTACCAGGGCATCTTCACCAAGGTGGCCCAGGGTTATCCCGGCGCCTCCAATGATGTGTTTGTCCAGCTGGGCCTTTACTGGCAGCTCCATCTGGCCTATGATGACGCTGACCCGCTGGCCTTCTATAACAGCTTCTTCAAGGCCTGGAAGGCCGGGACCTATACCGCCGGAGCCGCCGGCTACGACGACAGACTGGCCCTTACCGCCGCCGGGGTGACCGGGAAGGACCTGACCGAGTTCTTTACCCGCTGGGGCATGGACCTGAGCCAGCCCACCCGGGACAAACTGGCCCAATATGAAGACGAGTCCCGGGCCATCTGGTATCTCAACGACCAAAGCCGCAGGGACCGGCTGGCAGGCGTGTCCGCCGCCGCCGGCAGCCTTACTGCTGAGGCCCGGAAGGCGGGGGACAGAGAGATCACCATCACTCTGGACGCCAGCGGTATCACCGGGAATATTCAGGGTTTTGAGATCCGGCGCAACGGCAAGAGCATCGCCTTTGTCACCGAGGAGACCTATACGGACATCATCGGCTCGGCCAACCACAGGACGTATCACTACGAGGTTGCGGCCTACGATTCTCTGGGCAATCCCATTGCCGCCGCCGATGCCGGGGAGGTCCGGGTGGCCTATGACAAGACGGTGGACCCCTCGGAGTACGACATCACCCGCAGCGCCGATGGCACCGTGGTCATTACCATGAAGGAAGAGACCACTATCTCGGGGCTGAAGCTCTCCGGAACGCTGCCCACCGAGGGGGCTTTGACCGTCACCGTCACCGACGTGGAGGGGAAGAGCGTCACCGCCCGCAGCACCACCTTTGACCCCGCCAACAATCAGGCGGTGGACGACAAGGACAGCTTTGTGACCTATTTCCAGATGCCCGGAGCGGAGGAGAGCGACACCCGCATCTGGACCTATGACGCAGGGACGGTGACCATTGCCGGCATTCCTGCCCAGCTTTCCACCGACTCCATCGGGCTTATCTCCTACGCCGGGGATGACGTGGCCTTCCTGGAGGACGGCACCATGGGGCTTCTGGCGCAGGATTATACCTATGACACCATGGAGGGGACAGAGACCATTCCCGCCGGCACTCTGGTCATTCTGGGCACCTATCGGGGCGACCCGGTCTATAACACGCTGATGGTGGAGGGCCGCTTTACCGGCGTCACCACCGGGGAGGACGGCTCTTTGGAGGAGGCTCCCGTAACGGAGCGGCCGGTGGACGGCTATGCCCTTCTCTTTGCCGAGGTGCCCGCCACCGGTCCGGTCAGCGACATCAGCGACGGATTCTTCCTCTTCGTCCCCAATGTGCAGCGGGAAGCTGAGCTTCAGGGGACGGCCAGTGACTGTGATACCACCAACCTGCTGCCCAGTCAGATCCGGCTGGCCCTTTACCGCACCGATGACCCCGCCGATCCCTCCAGCAAACGGCTTACCGCCCAGACCCTCTGGATCTACAGTCCCGGCGGGACCACAGAGGAGCTTCCCGTTGTGGAGCTTCATCAGGGAGGGGGCCGTTGATGAGACACCGACGCACCCTGTCTTCCCTCCTGCTGGCCCTGATTTTGCTGATTGGGGCTGCCCCGACCGGCCGGGCCTCGGAAGGACCCCGAGTGCTCTATGAAAGCCAAGGCTCTTCCGCCCTGCTGGCTCTGGATGGTCTTGGGGAAGGAAGCGTCTATGCCGCTCAGGTGGAACTCACACTATCGGGCCGGTACACCTCCGCTTCCTTCACCCCCGCCGGTGAGACGGCTTTCAGCCCCGATTGCCGGCTGACGGTACAGGGAGAAGATACCCTTGTTACGTTCTACATCACCTCTGTTTCACCGTTGAACAACGATCATGACCTTCCTCTGGGGACTTTGACGCTGGACGAGTCGTTTTCCCTGCCTTCTCAGGCCGTGGTGACTCTGCTGGACCGGGAACTGAAGGCCTTTCCCGGGCTTCAACGCTCCACCCTCTCCACCCGGGCGGCCACCCTCTCCGCCCCCACCGGCAGCGGGAGCGGCGGTGGTTCCTCTGTCCGGGTGCGGCGCAAGGTCATTGTCCGGGACAGCGACCACGGCCGGGTCAGGACCGATATGGGACAGGCCCGGTCCGGGGATACGGTGACCCTTACCGTGGAGCCGGAGGAGGGGTATCTGCTGGACAAGCTGAACGTGGTCTCGGTCAAGGGCCGGGAGATCTCTCTTTTTGTCGGCGAGGACCGGTTCACCTTCCGGATGCCAGACGCCGATGTGGAGGTCACCGCCACCTTCCTGCCCATCGGGAAGGAGCAGGAGTCCCTTCCCTTTGTGGATGTCACAGAGGAGGACTGGTTCTGCGACCCGGTGAGCTATGTGTACCGCCAGGGGATGATGTCGGGCACTTCGGAGACCACTTTCTCCCCCGGCCTTACCACATCCCGGGGGATGCTGGTCACCGTTCTCTACCGGTTGGAGGGGTCTCCCGCCACGGCTCTGCCCGCTTTTCCCGATGTGGCGCTGGACCAGTACTATGCCGGACCGGTGGCATGGGCCTCCTCCAACGGGATCGTCAGCGGCTACGGCGGCAATGAGTCCGGCCTGTTCGGCCCCGACAACCCCATCACCCGGGAGCAGCTGGCCACCGTCCTTTACCGCTATGCCGGAAAGAAGGGCTATAAGACTTCCCAGCGGGGAGACCTGAGCGGCTTTGCCGATTTGGATTCCCTCTCCTCCTATGCGCAGGAGGCCATGAGCTGGGCGGTGGGAGCAGGCCTTATCTCGGGCACCGGGGGCAATGTTCTGGCTCCCGCCGAGACCGCCACCCGGGCCCAGGTGGCCACCATGCTGATGCGGTTTTGCCGCAATGTGGCCCAGCTGGGGACCGGGACAAACTGACCTTTATCGCCTCTCTTGCAGAAGGCTCTGCCAATCAAACACAACAGAAAGGACCGGCGTGATGAATACATCACGCCGGTCCTTTTGGTTTCTGTTCAGGTGCCGTCCTTTTCCAGCATCTTGTCCAGAGTCTCAAACAGGATGTCAATATCGATGGGCTTTGCAATATGGGCGTTCATGCCGTTTTTCAGCGCCTCCCGGCGGTCCTCCTCAAAGGCGTTGGCCGTCATGGCGATGATCGGGATGGAAGCCAGCGCCGGGTCGGACAGCCTGCGGATGGCTCTGGTGGCCTCGTAGCCGTTCATCACCGGCATCTGCACGTCCATCAGCACCAACTGGTAATAGCCGGGCTGGGAAGCCTTCAGCATTTCCACGGCGAGCTGGCCATTGTCGGCGATCTCTATTTCAAAGCCGGCCTCCGTCAAGATGGCCTCGGCGATCTCCTGATTCAGCTCATTGTCCTCGGTGAGCAGGATGCGTCCCCGCCGCAGAGGGGCTGCCTGTGCCCCGGCGGAGGGCTTTTCCTCCTCCGTCAAAAGGCCCAGCCTCTCCCGCAGCTGGGAAAGGATAATGGGCTTGCCGCAGAAGGCGGTGACACCGATGCGCCGGGCCTCGTCCAGAAGGTCGGTCCAGTCCCGCTCGGTCAAAGCCAGGATGGGGGCCTCTGCCCCGGCCCGCTCCCGAATGCTCTGGACTACCTGGGCGGCCAGCCCGTCGGCCAGATGCCAGTCCACCAGATAGACGCAGTAGCTCTCCCCTTTGGAAAGCCGTTGGGTGACCTCCTCGGCCGGCACATGGCGGGCCTCGATCCCCAACTGTTTCAGGCTGTGGACTCCGGAGAGGGCAAACACCTCATCATCGCTGACCACCAGACCCCGGCAGCCCCGCAGCCTGGGGATGTCTCCGGCCGCCTCCGCTTCGGCATAGAGGCGGAACTGGAAGGACACCGTCACCTGTGTGCCCACCCCCTGCTCGCTCTCCACCCAGATGGAGCCATGCATCATATCCACGATGTTCTTCGTGATGGCCATACCAAGGCCGGTGCCCTGTATGCCGCTGAGGGTGGAGTTTCGCTCCCGCTCGAAGGGTTCGAATATCTTTTTCACAAACTCCCGGCTCATGCCAATTCCCGTGTCCTTCACCAGAAATTCGTAATTGGCAAAGCCCTGGGGCGCACCCGGCTTCTCGGTCAACCGCATCTGTATCTGCCCGCCGGGTTCTGTATATTTGACGGCATTGCTCAAAAGGTTCAAAAGGACCTGATTGAGCCGCAGGCGGTCACAGTAAATGGCCTCATTGACCAGATCCTTGGTGTCGATATGAAGTTCCAGCCCCTTGGCCTCCACATCCACCAGCACGATATTCCGAAGCTCCTGCAGGATCTCGGGCAGGCTTCCCGGTTTCTCCTCCAGATGGATCTTGCCGCTTTCAATGTGGCTCATATCCAGAATATCGTTGATAAGATTCAAAAGGTGGTTGCCCGAGGCCATGATCTTCTTCAGATACTCCTCCACCTGATCCTGCCGGTCGATATGGCTGGTGGCCAGCGTGGTAAAGCCGATAATGGCGTTCATGGGGGTGCGGATATCGTGGGACATATTGGACAGGAAGGTGCTCTTGGCCTGATTGGCCCGGTTGGCCTGGGCCAGAGCATTTTCCAGAATGTTTTTCTTCTCCATCTCGCTGCGGGTCTCCTCATCCACGCTGCGCAGGCCCAGTACCACGCCGTGGGTCTGGTCCCAGGAGCCGGCACGGACGGCCTTCATTTGGAAATACTTCATTTCTCCGTTGCACAAGGTGCGGTAGTTGGCGTAGCTGATGCCCTTCTCCGCCAGGTCCTGATAGAGTTTCTCTCTGGACATGGCCCGGGCCATCATCTCCCGGTCCTCCACATACACGCACGCTTCGATATAGCGGCCCACGCTTTCTTCCATCTGCGGCTCTCCCGCAAAAATGTCGTCCAGCACGCTGTAAGGGCAGTTGTTGATGCGCAGGGAGGTCCCCTTCCCCGTCTCCAAATCAAAGAAGCACACCAGATTGTAGTCTGTGCTGAGGGCCTGGATCAGCCCCATATGATACCGCTCCTTGGCCAACTGGGCCTGATGCTCCTGCCGTTTCTGTTCGGTGGAGTCCAGCAGGAAGCGCTGGTAGAACCGCACGCCGTTTTCCTCCAGAAGTTTCACGTTTCCCGTAATGTGCAGGACCTCGCCGTCCTCGTGGCGGACACGGTACTCCACACTGACGCTGTCCCCCGGCCGGACCAAACTGCGGATGGCCTGACGCAGAGGCTCTTTATCCTCCTCCACCACCGACTCGGCCACCATGTTAAAGCCGTTTGCCTCCAGTTCCGCCTGGGATTCATACCCCAGAATGACAAGGGCCGCCCGGTTGATGCTGAGGATATGCGCCCCGTCCACCGTGTGGCGCATCACGCCGCAGTCCAGAGTGGTAAAAATGGTCTCCAACGTCTCGTTTTTCCGGATGATCTCCCGCTCGTAGGCCCGCTCCTGGGTCACATCGATGGCCACGCCAACGGTGCCCATCACGCTGCCGTCCAGGTCATAAAGGGGAGATTTATAGGTGGTGAGCAGCCGTGTCCCCTCCCCGGTCATGATGACCTCCTCAGAGACGCAGGTCTCCTCTTCGGTCATAACGATCCGCTCCGACTCGATACAGGCCGGGTCATCCTGCTCCACGTCCCAGATATAGGCGTGGCCCTGCCCCTGAACCTGCTCCTTGGTCTTGCGTACCGTCTTGCAAAAGCTGTCGTTCACCTTTTCGTGGATGCCGTCCTTGGTTTTATACCAGATCAGGTTGGGGATGTGGTTGATGGTCTCTTCAAAGAAATGACTGGTCTCCCAGTGGTCCTTCTCCAGCTTACAGCCCTCCTGCCAGCGCAGGAAGCGGAAAGAAAGCTCCTCCCGCCCCATGGGCAGGGTCCACAGGTCCCTGAGTTGGGGAAGACAGGGGGACAGCGCCGCCCGCTGACCTTCTTCGGCCAGCACGATCAGTTGAGCCTTCTCCCCCATATGGGTCAACAGCTCCTTTGTCGTTTCGGCCGGGTCCAGCCCCTGCAGGTCGGCAAAAATCACATCGGCCTCCCGGGTCAGGTCCGCCTCGGGCCGGGCGCTGGCGGTAAAGGTGTGAGTAAAGTGGTCCAGCGGCTCTGCGGTCCGAAGGACCTCAAAGGTTTCCGGCCGGCCCACACAATAAAATCGCAGGTGGCAGTGATACATATCTCTTTCCTCCCTGTAAAACCGTTCCCATATCAAGAGGGCAATCACAAAATTCCAAATTACATTTTACACTGGAACCTTCTTTCTGTCAATGTTTCTTCCACCGTTTCCGCCCGGCAGCCCTCCCTCTCCCGGCGCAAAAAAATCCGGCTCTTCCTTGCAAACAAAGGATATCTGAGATATACTGAATGTGATTCAACAGATTTCCCCACCCTTTGGCAAGTTGACACCGGAAAAGGAGGAACCTCCATGGCTGACACCAACCTGCAAGAATATCTGGCCTTTCTATACTGTGTGGAACACGGCAGCTTCACCGCCGCCCGGCAGCTCCATTACTCCCAGGCCAACATAAGCCGCATGGTGGCCGATCTGGAGCAGGATTGGGGTGTGGTCCTTCTGAAGCGGGACCACAACGGGGTAATGCTCACCTCCGAAGGGCTTCAGCTTTTTCCCTATATTCAGGCGCTGGGGAACAGCTATCAGGCCCTTCAGGAGCAGCTGGAGCAGGTCCGCAACCTTCAGTCGGGACTTATCCGCATCGGCACCTTTTCCAGCGTAGCCACCCACTGGCTGCCCAACCTGATCAAAGAATTTCAGAAAACCTATCCCAACATCCACTTTGAGATCCTGCTGGGAGACTATACCGAAATACAGCACTGGATCGCCAGCAGTCGGGTGGACTGCGGCTTTCTCCCCCTGCTGGGGGATATCCAGCTGGAAACCATCTCTCTCGGTCAGGATAAGCTCATGGTGGTTCTCCCTGAGGGCCACCCACTGGCTGGTCAGGGGCAATTTCCCCACAAAGCCCTTTTGGATTACCCCTTCATCCTTTTGGAAAAAGGTGAGCAGTCGGAGATCCGAACTTTCTTTCAGGCCTATGGCCTGCCCCTTCGGCCCTGCTTTGTGACGTTGGGCGACTACGCCATCATGTCCATGGTGGAAAGCGGCCTTGGCATCAGCATCCTGCCCCAGCTGATCTTGCAGCGCTGCCCCTACCGCATCGTGCAGAAGGAGCTGGACGTGCCCGCCTATCGGGAGATCTGCTTTGCCTTTCGCAGTCAGGACTCCCTCTCTCTGGCGGCCCGGCGGTTTCTGGACTGCCTCGGCAGTCTTCGGCTCTGACCTTTTCAAAAACAGGGAGGACCACCTTTCGGGTGGTCCTCCCTGTTTTTGAAAAAGAAAAAGGAAGAATATAAATCGTCTCTTACAGCCCCAAAATCTCCAGTTCCTTGCTGTCGTGGTTCAGGATCTCGGCGGTGCCGTCGGCCTTGACGATGACCAGATCCTCCACCCGGACGCCGAACTCCCCGGGAAGATAGACCCCCGGCTCGCAGGAGAAGGCCATGCCCGGCTCCACCGGGTCGGTGTTGCCGCCGATGATGTCGCCGGGGTCGTGAAGCTCCAGACCGATATAGTGGCCCAGACGGTGGGTGAAGTACCTGCCGTAGCCCGGCTCGGAAATCAGGTCCCGGGCGGCGGCGTCCACATCACAGCACCGGGCGCCGGGCTGGACGGCGGCTTCGCCGGCCAGATTGGCCCGCAGGACCAGATCATAGATCTCCCTCTGCCGGTCAGAGACCTTCTTCCAGAAGAAGGTCCGGGTCATGTCGGAGTGATAGCCCTTCCGGGGGGAGCCCATATCGATGAGGACGGTATCCCCCTCCTTCAGCCGGGCATTGCCGGGGTGGTGGTGGACATCGGCGGAGCCTTCGGCAAAGGCCACAATGCACCAGCCGGGCATATCGGCCCCCTCCTCCACAAACATCTTGGAGATGGCACGGGAGGCCTCCATCTCGGTGATGCCATCGTGGAAGACCTCGGTGCGGACCCGCTTCATCACCCGGTCGTTCATCTGGCTGGCCTCCCGGAGAAGCTGCTGCTCCTCCGCATCCTTGTGGGCCCGCTGAAGGTTGATGGCCCGGTCGCCCAGAATGTAGTCTGTGGCGGCGTTAAAGTCCCGCAGGGGGATGAGCCACTTGGCGGGGTACTCCCCGTCCACGGCCAGGGGCTTATCGTGGATGGTGTGCTTGGCAATGGCCTCGCACACATTGTCCCCGTCGGTGTGGAAGGCCACGTCCATCCCCTCCAGGGTGGTGTAGCCGATGACGTCATTGACCAGAATTTTGGCCTCGGTCTGGGTCACATAGAGGAAGGTGGCCCGGTCGCTCCTTCGGGCGCCCATCTTGGTGAAGTAGTTGATGTTGATGGGGTTGCCCATCAGCACCTGCTCCAACCCATACTGGGCCATGTACTTGCGAAGGCCCGCAATACGCTCTTGGATCATCATAGGAATACTCCTCCTTTTCATGCTTTGGATGGATACAGGATAGCACAGTCTATGGAAAAATTCAAGTTAGTTTTCGCTTACTCCCCTGCTTTGGCCTCGGCGGCCACATCCTTGCGGTAGATCACATAGCCCACCAGAATGGCCGCGCCCACCGCAAAGAGCATATCGATCATGCCGAAGATGGGGAATGTGGCGGCCAGCGCCTTGCAGATATAGGGGGTAATGAAGCCGGCCAGCAGGTAGGGCAGCAGCCGGAAGAAGCCGGGGATAAACTTGGCCTGCCGGTCCTTGCAGCGCATCAGGATGTTGTTGGCGGTGAGGCAGGGCATGATAAAGCCGAAGGCGGCCAGCACGCTGGCGGGCATCATGCCCAGAATGATGTCCCCCAGAATGATAATGACCAGCAAAATGGCCAGATTCACCACCACCGAGGCGAAAAGGGCGATGATGGTGGCCACATGGAACTTGGGGTTGGATGGGTCATCAGGCTCATCCACAAAGGCCCGGGCGGCCAGGGCCACGGGCAGCCGCATACTGGAGGCGTTGCCCGACAGGAAGGCGAAATAGGTGGCGGCCGAGCCGATGACCGGCCAGAAGGCTACCGGCTCCGAAAGCCACATACTGATGGCGAAGGAGGCAATGGCCACCACCACCGCCACAAAGTTGGCCCAGGGGATGTCGATGCCCTTGATAAAGACAAAGTAGATGGTGGGCAGTACGGACAGCAGCAGGGCCACTGCCATGGTGCCCGCGCCGATCTTATGGACGCTGGGGGTAAATTCCTTATGGAACTCCTCGTGGACGGCGTCCATATCCTTCACGGTGTTGTTGATGTCAGACATAAGAGATACCTCCTTCTCATTAAATGCCCAGCAGGGTGGTGAACACCTGGGCGCAGGTCATGCCCACCAGCATGGCGATGGTGATGCTCCAGTCCTGCAGGCCCTTCTTGCCGCTCTTGGCGCAGTACTTGGCGATGAGGACCACCACGATACCGGCGGGGAGGGCGGCAAACCAGTTCCGGGGCTTGGTCAGGTAGGACCGGCAGAAATAACCCATCAGGCCCATCATGGCGGCGTTGCCCATATAGGGCAGGAAGGACTTTTTGCTGCTGCCGCCCTTCTTGTCGCCGGCGGCGGCCGCCTTATCCATCAGATAACACTCAATGGGAGTGGAGATAAAGTAGGGGATGGAGGCGAAGGCCATGCCGAAGGCGCACAGCACCAGCACGCTCTCGTTAAACTCGGGAGAGTTGAACTGGACACCGATGGCGTTGGCGGCGGTGTCGGCGATCATCATCTCATAGCTGGCCGCGCCGATGACGCCCACCCGCATGAAGGTAAGGCCGCTGCCCACCATGGCGATGAGGGATAGGGCCACCACCATAACGCTCATGGAGGGGCCGATGACCGACACCGAACCCAGCTTCAAAAGGTGCTTGACCTCCGTATCGGTGAAGTAGGAATTTTTCTTGTTCCACTTCAGGGCCAGACGCAAAAACAGCACCGCCTGGACAATGACAATGCCGATGAGCAGACCCGCAAAGATCCACATCTCGCCGTTCAGATTCTTGACTGCCTCCATTTGTTTCTCCTCCTTACAGATTCCGATTCTCGTACCGGGACACAGAACATATCATGTTGCCGTCCATCCCCCCAATCAGGGTATGCTCTGTCATATCAGTGACAGCAGCCCATAGAGCCAGTGGGAGAATACCCCCGCGCACAGCCCTCCCACCGTGTGGCTTCCGATGGCCTTGCCCACCAGGTGGTTGCACTCCAGAGAGTTCATCATGGATACATGGGTGCTGAGATAGCCGCTCCAGCACATACACATGGCGGTGAACACCGCCACATCGTTGCCGCTTACAAGGCCCTGACCGGCCAGCTTGCCCACCAGCCCCACGGCGGCTCCCGCCGCCCCAAGGGCGGTGACGGGTACGGCCACCGCCTCGTTGGAGGAGAAGCCGAAGAGTGGAGCCAGAATGAACCGGGCCTTCTCGGCAAGCCGGGGCAGCAGCGCCACCCCCTCATAGGCTCCGCCGGTGTAGATGCCCCCCTCGCCGGGGCCGTTGGTGAGCATCATCACAAAGGTGCAGATAATGAGGACACCGGGGATGATGGCAAGGCCCATCTCCACCCCGCTTTTGCCCCCGTCCAGCATGGCGTCCATCAGCCGGGCGCCCATCGAGCCGCTCCGCCGCTCCGGCACCGGGGCGGCGGAACCCTCCTCGCCGGGGGCCTCCTCCACCCAGTCTTCGGCACCATAGACCTTTTTGGTGGCCCGGAGCATCAGCCGGGTGGAGACGATACTGCCAATCACCGTTCCCGCCAGCCCCACCAGCACCGCCTTGCCGTAGGACTCCCCCGTCACGGCCTGAAGGCTCAGCATATAGGTACATACGATAAGCCCCATGCCGAAGGAGGTGCCCAGATTGGTCAGCGCAGGGAGCTGATACCGCCGGAAATACTTCCGAAACCCCCTGTCATGGGCCAGAGTCAGGATGGCGGGATTGTCGGAGAGAAAGGTGGTCACAATGCCCAGCGAGGCCGCCCCGGGCAGGTCGTAGACCGGCCCCAGCAGGGGGGACAGCAGCCGGTTCACCGCCGCCACCACCCCAAACTCGGTCAGCAGGGCGGACAGTGCCCCCGCCATGACGCAGATGGCCATCAGGTAGAACACCGTGTTCATCAGAAGGTCATGGGCGGTGTTCATCATGGTGTTCAGCATATTGATCAGCCCCATTGGCCCGGCAAACAGGGAAAAGAAGCCTAAAAACAACACCAGAAAAATCACCGGCTCCTTCCCCCGCCGCCAGAAGCTCCTCTCCTCTTTCTGCTCCATCGCCATCACCTCCTTTCTATTCTATCGCCTAATTGCCCATAAAAGCATGGGATTTTATATCTGTTTTTGTCACTTTTATTATAAATGTTTCTTCGTCCTCCGTAAAGCCATTGGATTTGTATCCCATCCATAATAAAACCGTATGGTTCTTTCTGTCAACCCCGTTTCCGCCCCCTCCGCAAAAAGGGAGCGGTCCCCTTCCCGGGACCGCTCCCTTTTTCGTTGTTCCCTGCCGGGGCCTCCGCCGTTTCAGGCCGCCAGATCCCGCAGCTCGCTTTGGGCCTCGCCCACCGTGTCCGCCGAGAAGCAGAACCGCCCACCGGCGTCAAACACCTCCACATGGCCCCCCACATACCGAAGTTCAAACTGCTCTGTCATTTGGGCTCACTCCTTTCTGATGATGTCATTCTATCAGAGGATGTGTCCCATAAAGAGGACTGATAAAAGATATCCCGCCCAAATTTCTCCTTTGTTGCCCGGTATGGTACAACCAAAAGGGGGTTTTCCCCGCCCTTTGAAGGAGGAATGCCATATGTCAACACGCTATGCCTATGTCCGGGTCTCCACCGCCGAGCAGAACGAGGCCCGCCAGCTGGAGGCCCTGGGTGGCCTTGTGCCAAAGGAGCGCATCTTTGTGGACAAGCAGTCGGGGAAGGACTTTCACCGGCCCCAGTACCGGAGGATGGTCCGGCGGATGAAAAAAGACGATCTGCTTTATATCAAAAGCATCGACCGTCTGGGGCGAAACTATGGGGAGATTTTAGAGCAGTGGCGGTACCTTACCCGGGAGAAGGGGGTGGATATCGTGGTGCTGGATATGCCATTGCTGGACACCCGGCGGGGCAAGGACCTGATGGGCACCTTTTTAAGCGACATCGTCCTGCAGGTCCTGTCCTTCGTGGCGGAGAACGAGCGCACCAACATCCGCCAGCGTCAGGCCGAGGGCATTGCCACCGCCAAGGCAAGGGGGGTGAAATTCGGCCGTCCCCCCATCCCCCTGCCGGACAATTTCCACGCCGTCCACAAAGCCTGGCGGGCCGGACAGCTGACTCTGGACCAGGCAGCCGCCGCCTGCCACCTCCCCCGGGGCACCTTCTACGCCAAGGCGGTCAAGTTTGAAAAAGGGGAATAAAAAAAGCGGCCCGGAATTTGAAAAGGTGTACTTTTTCAAATTTTCCCCGTCCACTTTACAAAGTTTATAATACTACACAAATTTCGACAAGTCAATCACTTTTGGGGCTTAATTGTATGGCCTTTTGTCGTTTTGCAAAAGTACACCATTTCAAAATTGGATTGGAGAAATCATTATGGCAAAAAAGAAAACTCTGCCTGCAGGCAGCCGCTCCATTCTTGATGGGGTGTCGGACCAGTACGCTTTGTCAGAGCACGAGTATTATACGCTTTACTCATTTTTTGTTACATACTCCCTGTGTAAAAAGCAAAGCGACAAAAAACGCACCTTACGGGATTATGGTCAGTCTAATGTTCACATTGTAAAAAGCGGGGTCAGAAAAAATTTGCGGTCGGTTTTACGGATAGACCAAAAGAAGGGGGAAGAGAACTGTTTCATCTTTTCCAAGGCAAAGAGCCGCCCCAAAAATTTTGAAAAAATCAATTTGGGGGATGGAACATTGTCGGATTACGATAAAGAGAGAGCCGTATTGCCTGAAAACAGTGAGCAGAATCAATATTTCACCCTATTCCACCATGTGAGAAACGGGCTTGCCCATGGGCAGTTTGCTTTGGTTTTCAGTTCTACTGGAGAAAAGATGGTGGTGATGGAAGATAAGACCCGCACGGGCAATGTGAATGCTCGAATGGTATTGAAGCTGAATACACTTTTGAGCATCGTTGCAACTATAGACGAGAAACATCTGATTGTTTGAAGGAGACATCTGGTATGAAAAAGCGAGTTTTATCATTTTTGACCGTTGTTGGTCTGGTATGTTCTTTACTTCCCCACACGGCGTTGGCGGAGGACACGCAGTACAGCACTTACGAAATTCCCGAAACAAATATCGTTTTATACTATACCGTCAATATCAATGGAAATGCGGCTATTCGGGGCTGCAATTACGATGCCAGCGGCCGATTAGAGATCCCAAGGCAAATCAACGGGTATCCTGTTACACAAATTACAAGGATTTATGACCCACAAGGCCATAAATACTGTAGAGATATAACCGCAATTATGATTCCTGATACGGTTACTTCAATTGGTAATTCCGCTTTTGAATGGTGCACCTCCCTTTCGGAAATCACCATCCCAGATTCCGTTACTTCAATTGCTTCTTCCGCTTTTGAAGGGTGCACCTCCCTTTCGGAAATCACTCTCCCAGATTCCGTTACTTCAATTGGTTGGTCCGCTTTTAAAGGGTGCACCTCCCTCTCTCAAATCACTCTCCCGGATTCCGTTACTTCAATTGGTCGTTCCGCTTTTGAAGGGTGCACCTCCCTCTCGCAAATCACTCTCCCAGATTCCGTTACTTCAATTGCTTCTTCTGCTTTTGAAGGGTGCACCTCCCTCTCGCAAATCACTCTCCCGGATTCCGTTACTTCAATTGGTGATTCCGCTTTTGAAGGGTGCACCTCTCTCTCGCAAATCACTCTCCCGGATTCCGTTACTTCAATTGGTGATTCCGCTTTTGAAGGGTGCACCTCCCTCTCGGAAATCATTATCCCAGATTCCGTTACTTTAATTGATACTTGCGCTTTTGAAGAGTGCACCCAGCTTTCACAGGTTACTTTTGGAAACTCTATTGGGAATATCTGGAGTAGTGCCTTTTTCAACTGCCCCGCTCTTCAAACTGTAGTTCTGCCCAAGAGCATACATTCCATTGGCTCTCAAGCCCTTGGCTATATCACCGGCCCCGAAAAACTCAACGGCTTTTCCATCACCGGCCACTGCGGCACCGCCACCGAAACCTATGCCACTGAAAACGGCTTTCCCTTTGAACGCATCCATGACCCGATAGACATCGTTGTGACCCCGCCCACCTGCACCGAACCCGGCGTTACCGGCGGCACCAAGTGCGCCGGGTGTGAAGAGGTCCTTTCTGTGGGAGGTGCCACCATTCCCCCCACAGGCCACACTCCCAACACCTATTGGCAGCGGGACTCCGCAGAGCATTACCACACCTGCACCACCTGCAACGGCAGGGCAGACGCCGCCCCCCATACCGGCGACTGGACCATTACCCGGGTCCCTACCGCCACCTCCACCGGCCAGCGGGAGCGGACCTGCACGGTCTGTAATTATGTCCAGCGGGAGACCATTCCCGCCACAGGGCAGGTCACCCCTACCCCCACTCCCACGCCGAAGCCCACTCCTACGCCGAAGCCTACCCCCACAGCCAAGCCTACCCCTACGGCAAGCCCGGAGCCGTCCCCCACGCCCAGCCCTGCTCCCACTCAAACCCCGAAGCCGTCCCAGCCTTCCCGGCCCTCCGGCGGGTCCTCCTCGTCCTCTGACGACGCCCCCACCTACGCCATCACTCTGCCAAAGAGTATGGAGGGGGGCAGTGTGTCGGTCTCTCCCAAGCGGGCGGAGAAGGGGGACAAGGTCACCCTGACCCTCACCCCCGAGGCAGGCCACAGGGTAAAGAAAGTCACGGTGACCGACAAAAAGGGAGCCGAAATTGAATTGACCCGGCAGGAGGACGGGACCTACACCTTCCTCATGCCCGGCGGCCCCGTTACCGTATCCGCCCAGTTCGTCACCCGCTCGGTGGAGGTGATCCCCCCGCCGCCCTTTGCCGATGTGGACAGTACCGGCGAAGAGCAGGCCGCCATCACCTATGTCTACGACAAAGGCCTGATGAACGGCACCTCGGACACCACCTTCGAGCCGGAGACCGAGACCAGCCGGGCCATGCTGATCACCATCCTCCACCGTCTGGACGGCCAGCCCGCCCCGGAAAACCGGCCGGACTTTGCCGACGTGCCCGCCGGGGACTGGTACTCCGACGCCGTGGGCTGGGCGGTGGAAAAGGGCATCATCGTGGGCTTTGAGGACAACACCTTCCGCCCGGAGGAGCTGTTGACCAAAGAGCATCTGACCACCATCCTCTACCGCTACGCCGACTACAAGGGCTATGACGTGACCCAGCGGGAGGCCCTGAGCGACTATATCGACCGGGACGCCATCGGCGCCTATGCCGTGGAGGCCATAGGCTGGGCCAAAGCCAAAGGTCTGCTGAACATGGAGGAGCGGATGCTCCTCCCCGGGGAACGGGTGCGCCGCCGCCGTGTGGCCGATATGGTCATGCAGTTTTGTGAAAATGTGATCGGGTGACTGGGCAGCCCCGCCGCTTTTGGGGGGAGGGCACCCCCCGGTCACCTCCTAAAAAAGCCCGCGGCGGCGCCGGCCGCTGCCGGTCTCTGACAGCGGCCCGGTCATCGGGCGGTTTGGGCTGGGTCAGCCCACCTGCTCCGGGGTGCGCTCCACCCCGTCCCAGAGACGGGCGGCCACCACAGAGATGAACTCCTTAGGGCCGGGGCGGTCGTAGAGCCAGCTGCGGCGGTAGGTAGCCATGACCTCCCGGTCGCCGTACAGCCACAGATCATGGACTGCCCGCTCCAGCGCCTTGGAGATGGTCTTTGCGGAGCCTTTCCCCACCCGGCGGTTCAGGCTGTTCCAGATCACCTTCATCTGGGGCATGACGGGCTGATACCGCCGGGCCTCCTCAATGGCCATGCAGAGAAGGCCGGTGCCCTCCCCGCTCTGGCGGCCGCCCATGTCCAGAATGGCGTCCTGTATGTCCTTCATGAAAATCATTCCTTTGCAGGGGAATGGTTTCAGAATAAAACAGGAATTTTATTTTTTCGAGGTTTTCGACAATAATCGACATTTTTATTTCAATTATCATTGAGTTTGCCTGTTGGCATAGAAAAACGGCGTGGTACCTGCGTACCACGCCGTTTTTTATCGTTTCTTTAACACAGCTTGGCCCCGGCGGGGATGGCGTCATCCACCATGATAAGGTGAAGTTTCTCCTCCCCCTGCTCGGTGTGGACGGCGGAGATCAGCATACCGCAGCTGTCCAGCCCCATCATCTTCCGGGGGGGCAGGTTGACGATGGCCACCAGCGTCTTGCCCACCAGCTCCTCCGGCTCATAGTACTTGTGGACCCCGGACAGGATCTGCCGGTCGGTGCCGGTGCCGTCGTCCAGGGTGAACCGCAGCAGCTTATCCGACTTCTTCACCGCCTCGCAGGCCTTCACCTTCACCACCCGGAAATCGGACTTGCAGAAGGTGTCAAAGTCCACCTGCTCGGTCAGCTGTGGCTCCACCTCCACGGCGGGCAGGGCGGCCTTCTTCGCCTCGGCCTCGGCGGCGGCCAGCACCTCCAGTTCCTTCTCCATATCAATGCGGGGGAAGAGGTTTTCCCCCTTCGTAACGGTCACCCGCTCGGGCAGGGCGCCCCACGTTTTGGCGCTGTCCCAGGTTTGGACGGAGGCCTCCGCCCCGATTTGGGCGAAGAGCTTCTCCATACTCTCGGGCATAAAGGGAAGCAGCAGGATGCCGCAGATCCGTGTGGCGTCCAGCAGGTGATACAGGACGCTGGCAAGGCGGGGGCCGTTGGCCTCCATGTTTTTGGCAAGCGCCCAGGGGGCATTCTCGTCAATATACTTATTGGCCCGCTGGATGACCTTAAAGACCTCTTCCAGCGCCTTGTGGGGGGCGTAGTGCTCCATGGCCTGCTCATACCGGTCCCGAAGGCCCTCTGCCAAAGCCACCAGCTCGTCGTCCTGCGCCTTCTCATAGCGGCGCTCCGCCGGCAGGGTCCCGCCAAAGTACTTCTCCACCATGGCGGTGGTCCGGCTCACCAGATTGCCAAGGTCGTTGGCCAGATCGGTGTTGATGGTCTGGATCAGCAGTTCGTTGGAGAAATTGCCGTCGGAGCCGAAGGGGAAGGTCCGCATGAGGAAGAACCGCAGGGCATCCACCCCGAACTGCCGGGCCAGCAGGTAGGGGTCCACCACGTTGCCCTTGGATTTGGACATCTTGCCCCCGTCCAGCAGCAGCCAGCCATGGCCAAAACACTTTTTGGGCAGCGGCTCCCCCAGACTCATGAGCATGGCGGGCCAGATGATGGAGTGGAACCGGACGATCTCCTTGCCCACGATGTTGACCCCAGGCCACCAGCCCTTGTCATAGTCGTCGTAGCGGTCGTTGCCATAGCCCAGGGCGGTGATATAGTTGCTCAGGGCGTCCACCCACACATAGACCACGTGGCCCGGGTCGAAGTCCACCGGCACCCCCCAGGAGAAGGAGGTCCGGGACACACACAGGTCCTCCAGACCGGGGTCGATAAAGTTGCGGATCATCTCGTTGACCCGGGAGTGGGGCTCCAGAAAGTCGGTGTTCTCCAGCAGGTCCCGGATGCGGTCGGCGTACTTGGACAGGCGGAAGAAATAGGCCTCCTCCTCGGCGTCCTGGACCTCCCGGCCGCAGTCGGGGCACTTGCCGTCCACCAGCTGGCTCTCGGTCCAGAAGGACTCGCAGGGCTTGCAGTACTTGCCTTTGTAGGTCCCCTTATAAATGTCGCCGTTGTCGTACAGTTTGCGGAAGATCTTCTGGATGGCCTTCACATGATAGTCATCGGTGGTGCGGATAAACCGGTCGTTGGAGATGTTCATCAGCTTCCAAAGGTCCTTCACCCCGCCGGGACCTTCCACAATACGGTCCACAAACTCCTGGGGGGTGACGCCGGCCTCTCTGGCCTTGTCCTCGATTTTCTGGCCGTGCTCATCGGTGCCGGTGAGGAACATGACGTCATAGCCCTGCAGCCGCTTATACCGGGCCAGGGTGTCGGTGGCCACGGTGCAGTAGGTGTGGCCGATGTGCAGCTTGTCCGAGGGGTAATAGATCGGCGTTGTGATGTAAAATTTATCAGCCATTCTTCTCAGCCTCCGTTTTCGCCAGGCGTTTGCCGGCGGGTTGTGTGTTCAAAATCATCCATGCGTGGGCGGTGAGGAACAGGACCAGAAAGCCGTACCGCAGTGTTTCGGTCAGACTGTGCCGGTCCGCCAGAGTCACCAGAGCAAAATAGGCCCCCATCAGGCAGAAAAACACGCTGCGGCGGGGCTTGCCCTCCTGAAAGGAATAGCCGGTGATTTGGTAGATCCCCAAAAGCCCGAAGACGATGGCGAAAATCTCATAAACGTAGTCAAATACCACCGGGTCCACCGCCCGGGCCTGATAGTCCGAAACCAGCCAGACGCAGAAGAAAAAGCACAGCTCCAACAGGGCCAGGCTCTCCTTCCCCTTATCTTCCCCCCGTTTCAGCGCCCGCAGCCACAAGAGGGTACAAAGGAACCCCCCGAAGCACAGGGCGATACGCAGAGGGGGCAGCACGGTCAGAGCCACCTGGACTCCCACCGCATCATTGGCAAACGCCGTTTCGCCCTGCCCCAACAGGGTCATCAGCTCCGCCCCGGCGCTTACCAGCAGCAAAAAGGCGGACAGGACGATGGCGGTGAGGAACAACGGCTTGTCCCCCGCCCCGGCAAACGCCCTGTCCCAAGGCATTCGCTCCTTCTCCTGCCGGCACAGGAGCAAAATGACCGCCCCCAGCAGCACCGACCAGCCCACCAAAAGCCAGGCCGAAGCCGCCCCGGGGACGGGCAGGCCGGTCTCCGGTTCAAAGCCGGCGGCCAGCTGCCACCGCCTGAGTCCAAAGCCCACCGCCCCGCCGATGAACGCCAGAGCGGAAAAAAAGGTCCCTTTACGCATAGATTTCAGGTCCTCTCTGTTGAGGTGATTTTGACATACGTCATTCGTAATAAAATAGTATAGCACATTTTTCCACTTTTGAAAAGGGGGAGTCTGCTCCCTCTTGATTTCTGCGTTGTGCTGTGCTGCGCCGGTTCCCCCGCAAGCCGTAGGCGCTCCGCCGCTTTACTTTCTGTTTGGCCTTCTTTTGAGTTCCAGCAGACCGAGAAAATCACGGAACAAAGAGCTGTCCGCCGGCTCAAACATCAGCCATTTCCCGTCGTGGTAAGTTTGCGCCCGGTCATATGTCTCCCCCACCTCTTCTGCGTAGTTTTCCCTGTCCCTTTCAAATTTTGACCGTTCCTCTTTCCCCAAAATAACCATAAAGCCCACACAATTTTCCCGCGCGTACAGCCCGCACAGCGTTTTCCCGCCCCGGCGATACTTATATTCGTATTTCCACGCTTTCCCGCCCGGTCCCCACCGCCGGTCCATATCATATTTCCCGTCGATCAATGCGCATAATCCGCTCCACACGTCATACAGGTTTTTCCCCAAAAGGGCTGTCATTTCCCCTTCGTCCGGTATCCTGTCAAGCATATTCATCCTCCTGTCTGCTCCTCCCCGTTTGCCACGGGGGCGGCCTTTATCTCAGAGAGCCAGCCCCGTCAGATACCGCCGCACCATGTCAAAGGCGTGGCTGGCCGCCACCTGACGGACCCGGGTCCTGGGACCGCCGGCGTGGACCGTACGCACCAAAGTCTCCCCTTCCCGGGCCAGAGCCACATAGATAAGGCCCACCGGGTTCCCCCGCTCGTCCGGGTCGGGGCCGGCCACCCCGGTGGTGGCCACCGCAAGGTCCGCCCCGGTCAGCCGCCGGGCACCCTCCGCCATGGCCCGGGCCACCGGCTCCGACACGGCGCCAAATTCATCCAGCAGTTTTTGCTCTACCCCCAGAACACCGTGCTTTACCTCGCTCCAATAGCTGACCACCCCCCCGCGGAACACCGACGACGACCCGGGCAGGTCGGTGATACGCTTGGCGATCAGTCCCCCGGTGCAGCTCTCGGCGGTGGCCATGGTCAGCCCCTTCTCCCGCAAAAGCCCCAGACAGACCTCCTCCAAAGAGGCCACATCAACGCCGTAGACCAGCTCTCCGAACATCTCCCCCAGTTCCTGCTCCACCGGGGCAATGAGGGCGGCGGCCCCGGCGGCATCCTCCGCTTTGGCGGTGATGCGCAGTTCCACTTCCCCCTCCTTGGCATAGGGGGCCAGTGTTGGGTTTGTCATGGCGTTCATCTTCTCCCGCAGGCGGCTCTCCACCGCCGCTTCCCCCATGCCGAAGATGCGCAGGGACCGGCTGACAATGGTCCCTTCCGTCAATTCTTTCAGGTAAGGCACCGCCCGGTGGCGGAACATGGGGCCGCACTCCCCGGGAGGGCCGGGGAGCATGATCACATGGATGCCGCCAGCCTCAAAGCCGCAGCCGGGGGCGGTGCCCCAGTCGTTTTGGAAGGGGACGCAACCCTCGGGAAGCCATGCCTGCTGGTCGTTGTTTTCCGTCATGTGCCCGTCCTCGGGGTGGAGCTTTTTGAAGTAAGCCCGCATCCGCCGGGCGGCCTCCTCGTTGTAGACCAGTTTCTTTCCAAAGCACTCCGCCAGAACGGTTTTGGTCAAATCGTCACAGGTGGGGCCAAGCCCGCCGGTGGTGATGATGATATCGGCCCGCTCCCGGGCTATTTCCACCGCCCGGCGAAGCCGGGCCGGGTTGTCCCCCACCACGGTATGGTAATAAACGTTGATGCCCAGAGCGGACAGCTCCCGGGAGAGCATCTGTCCGTCGGTATTGGCAATGTTGCCCAGCAGCAGCTCGGTGCCCACGGCGATGAGTTCGGCGGTGTGAGACATATGATTTCCCTTCCTTTCGGGTCAATGGCCCCGGCGTTTTCTCCATTATATCCGTTTCCCCCCGGCTTGGCAATCAAAACAGGCGGCCATCTCCAAAGATGACCGCTCCTCCCGGCAGAAACCACTGCTACCGCAGTGTTTCATAAAAGGAAAAGTCCACAAATCTCCCCATGCCCACCAGCGCCCCTTCCGCCAGCTCCTTCGCCATCAGGCATTCGGGCCGGGGCAGCTGGACGTTTGGCCCCGCCTCTATCCCGAAGAGACAGCTGGGCCGAAAGCCCCGGGCCGTATAGTTTTTGGGGTCTCCCTCCACCAGCACCGCCCGAAAGCCCAGCTCCTTCGCCCGGGCAAAGCCGTACTCCAGAAGATCCTTGGAGATATGCTGCCTTTGCAGGGCGGTTTTCACGGCCACCGGACTCAGCAGCAGCAATTCTTCCTCATATTTGCCCTCAATGGGGAAACGGGAAAACATAGCATAGCCGATGACACCGTCCTCCTCGTCCACCATGACAAGCTCCAGCCGGGGGATATCGTACCTCCCGGCCCGTATCTCCTCCACCAGCCGGCGGACCATCTGCCCCTCCTCCGGGCTGTCATACTGGGTAAAGACCTCCTCCACCAGCTCCAGCGCCGGAAGGCGGTATTGCCCCTCCATCTCCCTGACCTGCCGCATTTTTTCTCCCCTTTCTTCTTTCGGGTGATTTTATCACCAAACCGGGGATTTTGCAAGCCGCACCGGAGGCCCGCCGCCCGGCGAAAAGGCAAAAAACGGGGCGGATACCCCGCCCCGTTTTTGGTATTTCTACATTTGTAAAAGTCGCTTATTCCCCGTCGCCCCGGGTGACGCTCTGAATACTCTTCAGCTCCACCTTGCCGCTCTTCAGCCGCCAGTAGGAGAACCCAAACAGGAAGACGGTCATGGCGATGTTGCCGATGATGCCCGCCATAGTCTGGCTCATCATGGAAAAGATGGCGGTGATCAGGCTGGCCGCCATGGACAGGACGATGAGCAGGCAGTAGAACCAGTAGGGGCACTTCAAAGCACAGTTATCCCACTCTTTGGGGAACTTCTTGGGGATCTTGAAGCACAGGATCAGGCTGACCACGTTGACAAACATACCGGGCACCAGAATGAAGGAAACGATGGAGTCCAGGCTGAACTTGCCAATGACGGGGATCACCGTAATGGCGTACATCAGCAGCAATGCGGCATAGGGACTGCCGTTTTTGCCCCGCTTTGCCAGCACGGCGGGAAGCCAGCCGTCCTCGGCCCCGGCCACGATGGGGGCGCTCATGGAGGCCAAACCGCCCAGAAGGCTGGTTGCCAGCGCAAAGATGGCCCCGCCCACCACGAAGAAGACATAGAACCCGTGGGGCATGACCTGCTGGGCCACCGTGCCCATGGTGGAGGTTGCCGCCTCGCCCATGGGGACCACGCTTCCGGCCACATGGCCCAGAAGGAAATAGATCACGGTACAGATGACTTCCGCCAGCAGGAAGGCCAGAGGGATGTTCCGCCGGGGATTCTCGGCGCTGCCCGCCAGATTCATGATATTGACGCCGCCGTTACAGGCAAAGCTCATGATGGCGGTGGCCATCAAAAAGCCCATGGGGCCGGCGGCGAAATAGGGGGCGGCCATCACTTCAGCCGTGCCGCCCTGCTTCAGTCCAAAGAACACAAACAGCGCCAGCGCCACATACATACACACGGCCATCAGATTCTGCACCTTGGCCAGTGCCCCCGCGCCCTTATAGGTCAGCAGGAAGGCCAGGGTCACGATCAGGATGCCCAGAGGGGTCTGATAGGGGGCCAGCGCGGGGATCAGCTGGGACAGATACTGGGCGATGGAGATGCCGAACACCGACATGGACATATTGGACACCACATAGGTGATGGCGGTGGTGCCGGTGAAGATGGGGGGCAAAATCAGGGCCTGCTGGGCATACATACCTCCCTCCAGGGCAAACATGGAGGACAAAAACAGGCTTTTGATGCCCTGAAGAAACACCACCAGCATGGCAAAGGCCAGCGCCAGGGCAATGCTTCGGCCGGTCATGGACAGCCCCATCATCAGCATGGAGAAAATACCTGCGCCGATAATGGAGCCTACGCCGATGGAAACCAGATCGAATAGCTTTAATTTGTTTTGGGACATACGGACTCCCCCTCTTTCCTTTTCCGGATACCTCTTGCGACTCCGGCTTTTCTCAGATTATTTAGCGACTAAATAATCATGTGCTAACTATACACCCCAAAAACACTTCTGTCAATCATAACGAAAAAGCCCAGGGCAAAAACAGCAATATTGCCAAAATGCCTTTCGGCATTTTGGCAATATTGAACAATGACTATGACGGCTCCCCTTCCCGGGGCAGTTCCAGCAATCTGCCGTAAAAGTCTCCCAGTCGGTCCAGGACCTTAAAAAAAGCCTCCTTCTCCTCCTCGGTACAGTCATCTACGGCAGCCAGCAGCTGCGCCGTATGGCCGGTGGAGTAGGCCTTGTGCTCCTGCGCCGCCCGCTCCCCGGCCGGGGTGGCATAGAGGTGGACCTCCTTTGCATTGCCCTCCTGCTTCTCCCGCCGGGCCAGCTTTGTCTTTTCCAGCTTTCCCAGGATCTGGGACACCGCTCCGGCGGTGCAGCCCATCATTTTGGCCATCTCCGACACGGTAAGGCCGGGATGGTCGGTGATCAGAATCAGCACATGGGATTCCGCCGCACTGATCCCCGCCGCCGCCATATGGGGCTGGATCATCCGGTGGTATTTGACATAACGGGTGGCAAAGAGGTGCATGGAGGTGTATTTTTCGCTGAGTTCCTCATAGCTCTCCTCCTGCCCAAAGGCCCTCTTTCGCTGCTCCATTTTTTACTCCTCCGTTTCCTTTAGTTCCTAAACCATAGGGCCTTTTGAATCATTATACATAATATACCCATCCAAGTAAAGGGAGAATTTGCGGCAGCGGATGGACCGCCGCCCCCATCAGTCAACGAGTTCAACCCCACACACCCCATCAGGCAAACACCCCCTTCAGCAGCCGCCGGAGGGGATTGGGGGTTGACTTTTGTTTCAGGATATGGTAAAAAATGAAGGCTTGACGAAAAAAATTTTACTTTTTTCGGGAACTTTTCTGTTTTTTCGTCGTCTAAAGCCCGGTGTCCCTGTGGAGGGGACCGGAAAACATCAGAAAAAGGAGAACGACTACATGAACTTTAAGCGCATTTCCGCCGGGGCTTTGGCCCTGACCATGACCGCTGCTCTGGGCGCCAACGCCCTGGCCGCCGACAAGCCCGAGGGCTGGACTCCCGCCGACGGCGCCCGCGGCCCCATGCTCATCTCCGCCCGGGTGAACTATCAGCACCAGCTGTTCCTCAACGATGAGGAGCTGGACACCGCCGCCATCCCCGCCGTGGAGGGGCAGCAGCTGCCCATGCGGCTTCTGGCCGAGGCCGACGGCGGCTCCGCCGAGTGGTATGAGGAGGACAATCAGGGTATGTTCTTCCTGGGCGACCAGGCCATCGTGGTGAACTTTGCCGACGGCTCGGTAGAGGTGGGCTTCGAGAAGGTGGAGAACGTCACCGCCACCGTTATCGAGGGCGTCACCTTCCTCCCCGCCGACTTTGTGAACTCTCTGGAGGGCATCGAAGTCAACCTGAACGAAGAGATGGACGTGGACCGCATCGACGTGGCCACCCCCAACGGCACCCCCATCATGAAGCTGGCCAACGCCATCCGTGAGACCGCCGAGATGGGCATGAGCATGAAGCAGACCGCCGCCGAGCTGGAGGAGGTCTGGAGCGAGACCCACGGCTTTAAGGCCGAGTATGTCACCGAGGGCGTCTTCTTCCTGGGCATGATGACCACCCCCGACACCCTTGCTCTGGGCAAGGTGGCCGAGGGCAAGGAGGAGGATCTGAAGGCCGCTCTGGAGAGCTACCGCAAGAGCCAGGAGGAGACCTTCAGCTGGTATCTGTCCCAGAACCTGCCCAAAGTGGAGAACGCTCAGTTCGTGACCGAGGGTGAGTGGTTCATGTTTATCATCGCCGAGAACGCCGAGACTGCCGTGGAGCAGTTCAAGACCGCCGTGGCGGAGATGGACAAGGCCGAGGCCGAGGGCGAGAACAAGACCGAAGCCGAAACCGACGCCGAGGGTCAGACCGAGACCGAGGATCAGAAGGGCGACAGCAAGACCGAGGCCTGATTGGCCATTTTACCGAACCAAAGGGGCGTGGTACAGTGTACCACGCCCCTTTCTTTATCAAAAAACTCTTTTCTTCCTGTCTTCAAGGAAGAATATTGGTCTTGTTGGAGGCCTCCACGAAGATGGCCACGATGACCCTGTTACCTCTGGCATCGGTGGTGGTGACGATGGCGGCGTTCCTATAGCCAGTCACGGAGTCAAATGCGTTGACACCGATGTCGCGGCCCAGATCGCCGTCCTCAGCGTTGACATACACGATGGCACAACGGTCGTCCAATGTGTAGGTCCTCTGGCTGTACTCGTCGCCCTCAAAGCTGTTCTCGACCTTATTTATCTTATCAAAGAAGGTCAGGGTCTTGTCGCCCTCGTTGAGCTCCTTCACATAGACATCAGCCAGGTCGTAGTTGTCATCTGTAAAGGGCTTGGCAAAGACGAGAATATCCTCAGCGCTGTACACATTGTCGGAAACAGGCTCGAAGGAGACCAGCTTGCCGGTGAACTTCTCCTGCTTGGCAGTGAAGAGCAGAGTGAACTCCTCCTCATTGTTCTTCACGGTGTACTCATAGTAGGAAGTGCCGTCCTGTCTGGTGATGCCGTTATAGCCGGTGACAATGCCGTAAACAGGGCTGTCAGTGGCACCGGGAGTGTTCTTGCTCAGGTCGGCGAACACGGCCACGACCTGCTTGTCGTCGTTGAGAACGTAAGTGCAGCTGATGTTGTCCAGGCTGTCCAAATCACGGATGTTGTAGACCTCAAACTTGTAAGAGCCGTTGTCCTTGCCCTCGTCGGTCCCGTTGTTGATCGTCTCGGAAGAGGTCTCAGCGAACAGGACACAGTTGGCGGTGGTCGCAGTGCCGTCGAAGGTCTTGGTCTTCTGGACGTAGTCGGCAGTGCCGGGAGTCCTGTAGGAAGCCTTGACAGTGACGGTGGCGTCGGTAGCCTTGCCGCTCCAGACCACGATATCGCCCACATTGTAGCTCTTAGCGGTGGTAGCCTTGTTGCCGTCAATATCCTTGCTGTTGTCGCCAACAGTGATGACTCTCTTGGTGCCCTCGGTGTCCATGACCTGCAGCTCCAAGGAGTTGAACACGCCGCCGGTGGCGCCCTTGGCCTTAACGGCGGTCACCACGGAGTAGTTGGTGGCAGCCTCGGAAGGCGTGGGAGTAGGCGTTGGAGTCGGCACAGGTGTGGGAACCGGCGTCGGCACGGGGCTGGGTGTGGGGGTCGGAGCGGCGGAAGGGGTTGTGGTCACAGGCAGAATATCGTCCGGGATGACCTTATCTCCCGCCCCCTGCTGGAAGGCCCGCCAAAGGATCGCCGCCGCCTCAGAGCGGGTGATGGTGCCCTGTCCCCGGAAGGTGCGGTCGTCATAGCCGGTGATAAGCCCCTTTTCCACCGCCGTGGCCACATAGGGCCGGGCCGCTTCCGAGATGGAGGAAACATCGAAAAACATGGTGTTCAGAATGCTGACGTCCGTCTGCCGGACATCGTATCCCCTCAGCTTTACCACAGCCACGGCAATGTCCTCCCGCAATGCGCCGTTGGCCGGGTAGAAAAACAGCCTGTCCTGATTTTGATAGGCGGTCATATAGGGCCGGGCCGTCTCAATGTAGGAAAAAGCCCAATGGTCCACGGGAACATCCGCATACGTCGCCGTCCGGGCCGGCATGGGGGTCAGACCGGCCGCCACCACCATAATTTTGGCAAACGCCTCCCGTGTAACGGTCTCTTCCGGATAAAAGTTCCCATCCGGATACCCGTTGATGGCATTCCGGGCCACCAGCTCCTCAATGTAATAAAACGCCCAGTGGTCGGAAGGGACATCGGAAAAAACAGGGCCGGCGCCCCGGCTTACCGCCAGCGCCCCGCCAAGGGTGGTCAGGGTCAGGACCAGCGCCAGAAGCAGGGACAAAACCTTTTTACGCATCATCAGAATCCTCCTTTTATTTTTCCCACGGCGGGTCTGGGGGGCCGAAGCCCCCCTTTCCCTTGCCCGTGAGGAAAAACAAAACGTGCTGTGCGGGAATAAAACCCAACACAGCACGCAAAAATAGCAACACAAACATTAAAAACCCTTGCCTTGCGTATGGTGCAAAGGGTATAATAACGTCGTGGTACGGTTTTCCGTTGTGTGGGTGCTTCTCTCACCCGCGCAGGTCCCCGGGTGCTGCAACACCCGGGGGCTGCCCACTATTTTGTTTTCCTCTTTTCTATTTTACTCCATGTTGAATGCCTTGACAAGCCCTTTTCTTCTCTTTTGGAGGAGAAAAGGGCTTCCTGATGCCGGATCCATACGGCCCTGCGTTGTCCTTCTTGACAAGCCTCGACATATCGTATAAAATAGCAAAAGACCGCAGGGACAAACTGAATACAGGGGCGCTGGACGCAAGTCCGGCTGAGATGCAGGGGCGTATTGCCGCCCCCGGTCCCTTGAACCTGATCCGGGTAATGCCGGCGTAGGAAGCGATTTGGTAGACATATCGTCTGTCTCCTTATGATACCGCAACGCGCCTTCCCGGTTTGCGCTTGCGGTACTTTTTGTAAAAGGAGACCAAAGACAATGAACCAAAAACAAACCTATGTCCGTATGCTGGCCGAGGGGGGCCTGATGGTGGTCCTGGCCCAGATCCTGGGGTATATCAAGCTCTGGGAGATGCCATGGGGCGGCTCCATCTGCCTGTCCATGCTCCCCATCTTTCTCTTTGCCGTCCGCTGGGGGCTGAGCAGCGGCCTGATGGCCGGTTTTGTGCTGGGCGTGCTCCAGTTCATGTTCGACGGCGGCTTTGCTCTGGGGTGGCAGTCCATCCTCGGCGACTATCTGGTGGCCTTCACCGTACTGGGCTTTGCCGGCCTGTTCCGGGGGAAGAAGGGCGGCATCTTTACCGGCACCGTGGTGGGCTCCGCGGCCCGGTTTCTGGTCCACTATGTGGTGGGCGCCACCATCTGGGCCGAGTATATGCCGGAGGAATTTTTCGGCATGACCATGACCACTCCCTGGTTTTACTCTTTCCTCTATAACGGCTTCTATATGGTCATCGACATGATTTTGTGCCTTATCATCTTCGCCCTGCTCTACAAACCCATGAACAAATACCTGACGGGGGCGGACCTCCGTTAAAAGGAGGATGCCCTTTGGGAAAATTTGACGGCGTGCTCATCGCCACGGACTTTGACGACACCTACTGCGGCCCCGGCGGGGTGGTCCATCCCGCCAACATCGAGGCGGTGAAGGCCTTCACCGCCCAGGGGGGCTTTTTCACCGTGGCCACCGGCCGAGCCCACAGGTCTTTTGTACGTCATCTGGACCTGGCACCGGTAAATGTGCCGGTGATACTGTCCAACGGCTCCCAAATCTACGACTTCGCCAAAGAGGAGATGGTGGTGGCCACCACCCTGCCCATGGAGGCCTCCGCCGATTTTGAGTTGCTGCTGGAGCTGTTTCCCGCTCTGGGGCTGGAGGCCTATCATCAGGAAGCCCTCTATCTCTGCCGGCCCAACAGCTGGACCGACTACCACATCAACAAGGTAGGGCTTTCTGCCGCCGCTGTCTGCCCTGTGGCCGAAATGCCTGCCCCCTGGGGCAAGGCCATCCTCATGGCCCAGTACGATGATCTGTTCCCCGCACAGGTTTACATAAAAAATCACTGGGAGGACCGGTATGAAGCGGTCTTTTCCAACGACCATATGCTGGAGATCACCGCCAAGGGCAGCACCAAGGGGGGCATGGTGCTGGAGCTGGCCCGCCGTCTGGGGGTGGGGCGGGAGCATCTTTACTGCGTGGGGGACAACCAGAACGACATCCCCATGCTGGCCGTGGCGGCGGAGGGCTTTGCCCCCGCCAACTGCGCCAGAGAGGTCCGGGACTGGGGCGCCACTATTCTCCCCCCCTGCAGCGAGGGCGCCGTCGCCGCTCTCATCGCATTGCTGGAAGAGCGCTACTGACCCTGAAAACGAGGTCCCGCCGCCGGCGGGGCCTCGTTTTTTCGGGAAACTTCCCGTTTGGAAAATTCAACTTGTAATTTCTGGCAAAAGCTGTTATACTAACAGCAGACGAGATAGTTTCACGGCTCTTGCGTGGCCGTGTGAAAGCCCCTCCAGCGGAAGGAGGAGGCCGGCGAAAGCCGCTATAAGTTCCGCTTTCCCGACCCGGGACGTGCCGAAAACGGCACGCCCTTTCTTTGCCGTGGCCGGGACATTTGAAAAAAGGAACGTGTTGCATGACCTTTCAAGACCTGGGGCTTTGCCCCCCCATCCTCTCCGCTTTGAAGGACCTGGGCTATCAAAAGCCCTCCCCCATTCAGGAGAAAGCCATCCCCCCCGCCCTCACCGGCCGGGACGTGCTGGGCTGTGCCCAGACCGGCACAGGTAAGACCTGCGCCTTTGCCGCCCCCATTTTGCAGCAGCTGAACGCACGCAAGGCGGAACCCCATCGGGGCGCCCGGCCCATCCGTGCCCTCATCCTCACCCCCACACGGGAACTGGCCCTTCAGATCCAGGAGAGCTTTGGGGCCTATGGCAAAAACCTCCCTCTTCGCTCCGCCGTCATCTTCGGCGGGGTGGGGCAGCAGCCCCAGGTGGATAAGCTGCGGGCCGGCGTGGACATTCTGGTGGCCACCCCCGGCCGGCTCCAGGACCTCCATGACCAGGGCTTTATCCATGTGGAAAAGCTGGAGATCTTTGTTCTGGATGAGGCCGACCGGATGCTGGACATGGGCTTTATCCACGATGTAAAGAAAATCTTGACCTGGCTTCCCCAAAAGAAACAGACCCTCTTCTTCTCTGCCACCATGCCCCCCGAGGTCCAGGGGCTGGTGGATTCCCTGCTGGTCGACCCCGTGAAGGTGGCCGTGGACCCGGTGTCCTCCACGGTGGAGGTCATTGACCAGAAGCTCTACTATGTAGACCGGGGGAACAAGTCCAGGCTGCTGGCCGCCCTCATCAAAGGACAGAATGTGAAAAACGCTCTGGTCTTCACCCGCACCAAGCACGGCGCCAACAAAGTGGCCGGGGATCTGGCCAAGGCGGGCATCCCCTCGGCGGCCATCCACGGCAACAAGAGCCAGACCGCCCGGCAGCAGGCCCTTGCCGACTTCAAGGTGGGAAAGGTGAAGGCTCTGGTGGCCACCGACATTGCCGCCCGGGGCATCGACATCGAGGAACTGAGCCATGTCTTCAACTATAACCTGCCCGACGTGCCCGAAACCTACGTCCACCGCATTGGCCGGACCGGCCGTGCCGGCCACGAAGGTACGGCCATCTCCTTCTGCGAGTTTGGGGAAAAGGAACTGCTGACCCCCATTCAGCGGCTTTTGAAGCGGCCCATCCCCGTGGTGGAGGACCACCCCTACCCCATGCAGAATTTCGAGGCCCCCAAACGGGATAAGCACGGAAAAATCGTCAACGCCGACGACGCCGAGGCCCGCCAGGCCGCCCGGGAGCGGAAGCAGCAGCGGCAGGCGGCAAAAAAAGAGGGGCAGACGGCCTCCGCGGGGACCGTGCCCCAGAGCGGACCCACCCGGCGGGAGGCTCCCAAGCCAGCCCAAAAACAGCAAAGCAAGGCCCAGACTCCCGCCGCCGGGAAACGGGCTTCGGCGGGCTATAAGCCCAGCCGCACATTGGATGAAGCGCTGACCGCCATGTCCCCCAAGCGGGGCCGCCGGGATGGAAAGCCCGTCCGAAAAGAGCCTGACCGGCCTGCCGCCGCCCGTGACGCCGCCTTTGAAGCATGGCTGGCAGAGGAGCGGGCCATTCAGGCCAAGCAGGAGTATTCCCGGGACCCCCTGGCCGGGGAGGCCATTATGGACGCCACCGCCCGGCTTCTGGCCCCCAAGGGAGAGCCAAAGCCCATGGCATCCTCCCCCCGGCCCACCCGCCGGGAGGATGCTCCCACCCGGGACCGGCCTGCCCGCTCCTCCGAGCGGAAAAAGCCCTCCCGCCCCGCCGGCCAGTCCCGGCAGGAGAGCAAGGCGTCCAAGCCCGCCCCCCAGAGCCAAAAGCGGGAGGGGAGCAAGCCTGCCCGGAAGAAGGACCCCCGCCGCAACGACCGGGGCCGGGGCCGCGGCCCCATGGAGGTCACCCTTCGCCTGGGCAGTCAGAAGGACTCCACCGAGCAGCAGGGCAGTTTGATGCGGCCCTATTACTTCAATCCCAACGAGGACTGAAAATAACAGGAGACCGGCCCAAAAGGGGCCGGTCTCCTGTTATTTTCTGGAATGATTTGCCGGGAAAGTTCCGGGCCTGTGGGGGATGCCCATGGCCGCCGGCGGCGTTGCCGCCTTATGGATGCGGCGCACCCCAAAGCACATCTCTCTTATTTCCCTTTCACATCCGCCGCCACGGCATCTGCCAGGGCCTCCAGCTCCCCGGCCTGGGCGCCGCTCAGCGTGGACTTCATGGTCACCCTGGGTTCCAGCAGAGTCCCGCCCAGCTCTTCGGTGATGAAGTCTCCCATCAGCTTTCCGGCGTTGGGGGCCCAGGTGCCGTTCTCCATCAGGGCGAAGGTCCGCCCCTTCAGAGCCAGAGCCTTCATGTCCTCCAGATAATCCCGCACCGGGGGATAGAAATCCATGTTGTAGGTCACGCTGGCAATGACGATATGGGAACAGCGGAAGCTCTCAGAGATCAGCTGTGACACATGGGTGGAGGACACATCGTACACGCTCACCTTCACCCCCCGCTGCACCAGCAGGGAGGCCAGAGCGTCCGCCGCCTGCTCCGTGCCGCCGTACATGGAGCCGTAGACCAGCAGCACCTCCCGGTCCTCAGGCTCATACTTGCTCCACTTGTCGTACTTGCCGACGAACCAGCCAATATCGCTTCTCCATACCGGTCCGTGGAGGGGGCAGATCATCTTGATGTCCAGCCCCGCAGCCTTGGTCAAGGTGGCCTGGACCTGGGGACCGTACTTGCCCACGATGTTGGTGTAGTACCGCCGGGCATCGTCCAGCCAGACCCCTTCAAAATCCACCTCGTCATTGAACAGTGCCCCGTTCAGCGCCCCGAAGGTGCCAAAGGCGTCGGCGGAGAAGAGGATGCCCTCGGTCTCCTCATAGGACACCATCACATCGGGCCAGTGGACCATGGGGGCGGCGTAGAAGGTGACGGCGTGCTTGCCGAAGGACAGCCGATCTCCCTCCTTGGCGGTGATCCGCTCCCCGGGGATGGGGGCAAAACCGAACTGGTCCATAAACCGCAAAGCGGCCAGTCCCGCCACGATCTTGGCCTCCGGCCATCTCTGGGCCACCGCCCACAGCCCGGCCCCGTGGTCCGGCTCCAGATGGTGGAGGACGATGTAGTCCAGCCCCCGGCCATTCAGCAGGTGCTCCACATTCTCCACCAGCTGGGGGGCCGCCGACCAGTCCACACAGTCAAAAAGGACGGTCTTCTCGTCCAGCAGCAGGTAGGAATTGTAGCTCACCCCCCGGGGGATGGGGTGGATGTTCTCAAACAGGGTGGTCCGCCGGTCGTTGGCCCCCACCCACCAAAGGTCAGGGGCGACCTGTCTCACATTGTGCATGGAAAGATTCTCCTTTGCATGATATTTGCGTTAGCTTTTGCATTTTAACACAATTTACAGCAAAAGTAAAAGAAAAAAGCCGGAATATTCCGGCTTTTTTCTTTAATCATTTCCCTCTTAGGCCTTGCTGGCCTCCTGGGCCAGCCGGACCGCCTTTTTCATGGCCTCGGAGGTGACAGTGGCGCCGGCCACGGCGTCTACGCCCTCCACATTGTCCTGCCCGGCGATCAGGGCCTGGATGAAGTCGGAGTCGGCCTCAACCAGCTTGCCGCCCAGCTCGGCGGTCTCCTGATGGTCACGGACCGAGATGGCGGTGATCCTGCCCTCGCCGTCAATGGTCACATAGGTCTCCATCTCGCCGCCGTAGCCCTGGGTCACCACCTCATACCGGGTGCCCTCCTCCACGGGAGTGGTGGAGGCCACACCCTCAAAAAGCTCGCCATGAATGGCCAGATAGGTCATCCGCTGGAAATCGCCCACAAAGGCGATGGTGGCGCCGGAGACGGCGTCCCGCTCCTGAATGGGCTGGGACTGCTGGTTGACGGTGCGGAACATCTCATACACATCTTCCAGGGTCATGTCGTGGGTGAGGATGTGGTCCACAATGGCGTCGATCTGTTCGCCGTAGCTGCGGCCTCCGTGGAAGCCGGCAAAGGAGACCCGGTTGCTGCCGGCCTGGAAAGCCCCGTCCTTGTAAAGCCCGCAGATGGCCAGCAGCTCAGTGACCGGAGTCTCGGCGGTGAGGGTGATGTCCGCCTCACTGGCCAGATACTGATAGACCACCAGAGCCTTCTCCATATCCAGCACTTCGCCGGTGTAGGAGGTGATGGTCAAATCGGCGAAGGTGGAATCCTCTGTCAACTCCTCCAGTGTGGCGTAGACCATAAACTGGCTCAAATCAAACTTTTCCTCATAGCCGTAGACATCCAGATGCTCCAACTTCCAGCCCCCTTCGGTCTCGGTGACGGTGGCGTCGCAGACATTCATCATGTAGCCCATGATGTCCTTCTTGGAGTACTCCCCCTCCAGACCCTTGTTGCGGATGATATCAAAATTCAGGGTCTTGATGATGCCGTCCTCGGTGGTGCCCTCAAAGATAAAGGTATCATTCTTGGGCTTGCCGGCGGAGGTGGTGCCGGTCATCTCATACTCGGCGGAAAAGTTCTCCACCACAGGGCCGGCATCCGGAGTGGGGGTAGGCTCGCTGGGGCTGGTACAGGCGCCCAGCAGGGCCAGGGAAAGGCCCAGTAGAGCGGTGGTGCGGATGGTCTTTTTCATGTTCATTTCCTCATTCTTTCCTTAGAATAGGTGGGACAAAGGATATGATATCAAATTTCGGCCCATTTGGCAAGAAAAAGCGGGCCCACTCATAAGCGCCAGTTTGTAATTATATTGCCTGCCCGGCCGGGGCCGGAATGCGGTCTACCGGCCGTATAATGACCCCTGCGGCATTATGCAGTAAGCCATAGGGGGTGATCTTTCCATCGGCAAACAGCCCGGAGAGAGGGGAGAGCGCCGAAACTCTCCCCCTTTGACTGTTTTTGGGGGCTGGGGAAATTCTTTGGCGGCAACGATAATCCCCCCGGACAGGCCACCCGAAACAAACCATCCTACCCCGAAACACAAAAAGGACCCGACAGCACGTCGGGTCCTTTGAAGCTCTATTGTTCGGTGCGGCCCATAAGATAATCCAACGTCACGTCAAAAAAATCCGCAAGGGCAATCAGTTTTGCAATATTCGGCTCCGCCGCCCCCTGCTCATAGAACTGATAGGAACGCAGCTGCATCCCCAAAGCCTCCGCCGTTTCCTTCTGCGTCTTCTTTTTCTCCATGCGGACCGCCCGCAACCGGGTACGAAATTCTATCACAAAACTCACCCCCCCTATTGACAAACGTTATTGTTTATCGTAATTGAGGTGCCCATCAGACAAGACATTCTATCCTATCATGCCTATTGTTCGGTACGGCCCAGGAGATAATCCAATGTCACATCAAAAAGGTCTGCAAGGGCAATCAGGGTTTCAAATTTCGGCTCGCTTCTGCCTCCCTCGTACCCCTGATAGGTGCGCAGGTTGACACAAACCGCCTCTGCGACCTCCCGCTGTTTCCATTTCCTGTTTTCCCGACATAATTTTAGCCGTTCTGCAAAAAGCATATATACACCTCTTGATTATGGTTTATCTGTCGTAATTATACGACAGAAATAAATCATAATTGGAGAAATCACCATGCAAGTCATTCTATCCTATCATGCTCTATTGGTCGGTGCGACCCGTAAGATAGTCTAATGTTACGTCAAAAAAATCCGCAAGGGCAATCAGTTTTTTGATTGACGGCTCTCTCTCCCCCTGTTCATAGCTCTGATAGGAGCGTAGCCGCATTTCTAACATATCCGCTGTTTGTTTTTGTGTTTTCTTTCTTTCCATACGGACCGCCCGCAGTCTTTTTCCAAACTCCTCCATAATTCTATTTCACCTCTTGACATACGCCCTTTTTGGGCGTATAATGCATACATCATGAATGTCGGGAGCCATTTCTATGGATAACATTTTAGCCTATTTAGAAAAGCTTACCTATCCAGAGGATCTGCCCCAGGAATACTTTTCCCTCATCAAATGTCAAGACCCCTATCTCAAAATCATCCAGGAACAACTTTCTCTGGACTTTCTGGATGAACTCACCTACGCTCAAAGCGAAGGCATCAAATGGGAACGGCAGGAGGCCTTCTCCCGTGGCTTCCGTCTGGGCGCCCGGCTTATGCTTGCTCTTGCCCCGCCTTCCGCTCCAGATACTCATCATAGGTCATAGGGGCGTCAATGAGCTTGCCGTCGGCGGTAAACTCAAAGATGCGGTTGGCCACGGTCTGGACCAGCTGGTGGTCGTGGCAGGCAAAGAGCACATTGCACTTCACCGCTTCCAGCCCGTTGTTCACCGCGGCAATGGACTCCAGATCCAGATGGTTGGTGGGCTGGTCCAGCAGCAGCACATTGGCCCCGGAAAGCATCATTTTAGAGAGCATACACCGGACCTTCTCCCCGCCGGAGAGGACCTTGACGGGCTTATACACGTCGTCCCCGGAGAAGAGCATCCGCCCCAGAAAGCCCCGCAGGTATGCCTCGTGGGGGTCGGAGGAGAACTGGCGGAGCCACTCCACCAGATTGTCATTGCACCCCTCGAAATACTCGGTATTGTCCTTGGGGAAATAGGAGAAGGTGGCGGTCTGGCCCCACTTCACGGTGCCCTCGTCAGGCTCCCACTCCCCGGTCAGGATCTTAAACAGGGCGGTCTGGGCATTCTCATTGTCCCCCACAAAGGCGATTTTGTCCCCATGGCCCACAATGAAGCTCACCTTATCCAGCACCTTCACCCCGTCCACCGTCTTGGACACATCGGTGACGAAGAGGATATCCTTGCCCACCTCCCGGTCAGGGGTGAACTGGACCCAGGGATAGCGGCGGGAGGAGGCGGGGATCTCCTCCAGCGTGATCTTCTCCAGCAGCTTCCGCCGTGAGGTGGCCTGCTTGCTCTTGGATTTGTTAGCCGAGAAGCGGGAGATAAACTCCTTCAGCTCCTGGGCCTTCTCCTCATTCTTCTTGTTCTGTGCCTTCATCAGATTCTGCATCAGCTGAGAGGCGTCATACCAGAAGTCGTAGTTGCCCACATACATCTTCACCTTGTTATAGTCGATGTCCACGATGTGGGTGCAGATGGTGTTGAGGAAGTGCCGGTCGTGGCTCACCACGATCACGGTGCCCTCAAAGTCCAGCAGAAAGTCCTCCAGCCAATTGGTGGCGGCGATATCCAGGTTGTTGGTAGGCTCGTCCATCATCAGGATGTCGGGGTTGCCAAACAAAGCCTGAGCCAAAAGCACCTTCACCTTCAGCCGGGGGTCCATGTTCTCCATCAATGTCTCGTGGTACTGGGTGCCCACACCAAGGCCCTGAAGGATGCGGGAGGCGTCGGATTCCGACTCATACCCCCCCAGCTCGGCATACTCGGCCTGAAGGTCGGCGGCCTTGATGCCATCAGCGTCGGTGAAGTCCTCCTTCTCGTAGAGGGCGTTCATCTCCTTGCCGATATTATAAAGGTGGAGGTTGCCCATCAGCACCGTGTCCATCACGGTGTAGGCGTTATACTGGTTCTGGTCCTGCTTCAGCACCGACATACGGGTATTGGGCAGGATGGATACCTCACCGGAGGTGGAGTCCAGTTCCCCGGAGAGGATCTTCAAAAAGGTAGACTTGCCGGCCCCGTTGGCCCCGATGATGCCATAGCAGTTCCCCTTCACAAACTGAAGGTCCACATGGGAAAACAGGGGGGTGCCGGAATAATTGAGGGAAAGGTCGGTAACGGTAATCATAGCATACTCCTTTGGAAAGTGTTGTCAGCCCCCATTGTACCAGCAAGGACCGGGAAAGGCAAGAAAAATCTGGCTATTCCTTGTTCTTCTTGGGGCATCTGCGCATAATAGACAGAGCCATTGATAAAAGGACAGGGATTTTACAGGAGGGCGCATGAAAAAAAGACGGGGGCATTTCTGGCTGGACGTTACAGCCTGTTTTCTCATTCCCGCCTACACCCTGCTTTTTGCCGGAAGTGTGGAGTGGTTCGGCTCCAACTTTTCCGTCATTGCGGTAAGAGGAGAAAACTACTACTGGGGGTTCGTGGGATGGGGGCTTTTGACGGGAGGATATTTTCTGGTCATGCTGGTACGGCTGGCAGGGTCCCTCCCCCGACGAGGGGCGCAGGCAGGGGTATTGCTTTTGACCGCCCTGGGGAGCCTCTCACTGGGGTATGCCCTTATCATCCCCTACCTGCCCGACCATTTCCCCAGATACGCCACCCTTCATGTACTGCTGGCCGCCTTGGCCTGTGTGCTGCTGATGGGGGCCTTGCTGGTGACCCTGCTGGCCCTTCGCCGGGAGGAGAGGGGAAAATGGCAAGGCCCCTTCCGCACTTGGTGGGGCATTGTGGCCGGTTCCGGAATCCTGTTTTTCATTCCCGGTATGGTATCCACTGCCCTGGAGGTCTTTTTCACCATCTCAGCCGCCCTGCTGACCCGGCACATTTATCTGCGGTGCCCGGGGCGGGTGTAATATATGCCACGCCCCCGGCGGGGAGTCCGCCGGGGGCGCTTTTTTCTTACTGGGGCAGAACGTGGTTGACGTTGAGGACGGTCTTGCTGGCGTAGAGGGGCTGGCGCCAGAGGGTATGATCCTTGTAGAAGTCGTCGTAGTTCATGTTAAAGTAGCTGCCGAAGACGCTCCGCTCAGCCTGGGGTTCCAGATAATCCTTGGGGGCGCGGACCTCAAAGATAAGCTCCGGATGGTCGTAGGAGCACATATAGCCCTCCCCCGGGTTCTTCTCATAGGGCAGGGAGCTGTCCCAGGTGTTGTCGATGACCACCCACTCCCCGTCCAGGATGGCCACGTTCCAGCCGTGGGTCATGCGGTTGCCCCGGCCCGTCTCCTCATAGCACTCCAGACCGGCGGCCCGGAGCATGGCCAGGGTCAGGGCGGAGTAGCCGTCGTAGATGGCGGTGCGGCGCTCCAGCACGGCGGCGGTGCTTTGATCCTTTACGTCGTCGATATGGGCCTTGAGGTCCACATAGTCGTAATAAATGTGGGTGGCGATCCACTCACACAGGGCGTCCGCCTTCTCCAGCTCGGTCTTCTTCCCGGCGGTGAGCTGATCGGCCAGGGCCTGGATCTCGGGGGTGATCTCCTCCCCCCAGTCCTGCCGGCGGAGGGCCTCCCAGTGATCGTCGCTGCGGTAGACATAGATGTAGACGTAGTCGGGGGCGTAGTTCTCCTCGTCCCACTTGGATACAGACCACTCCCCGTCAGCGTAGGTCACGGTGAATTTCTCATTGTAGCCCTTGGCGCCATAGAGCGGCTCCCCATCCTCGTCATAACCGGCCAGGAAACGGTCCCGGTAGCGGAGGGCGGAGGTGAAGGTCTCCCTGGGCAGAGTGATGGGACTTCCGGCAGAGACGCTGCCCGAGGGCAGGTCCACCGACATATCCCCCTTGCGGCTGTCGTCCACCACCAGCTTGCCATTCTGGATGGAGAGGGTTACGGTCTTGCCGTCCCCGGTGAAGTTCTCCAAAGTCAGGGTGGTGGCTCCCCGCATATCGTAGGCAGTACGGCGGACATAGTGGTCATAGAGAAGGATGTCGGACATACCGTACTCGGAGGCCAGGATATCCCCCAGGCTCTCCTTCTCGGGGCCGGCGTTGAAGTTGAGCATCAGGTACATCACGTCGGCGGTGACCTCCCTGGTGAAGGGGCCGTCCTGGTCAAACCAGTTTTTCAGCACGGAGGCGAAGTTCTCCGGGGCAAAGGGCAGGAATCAGCCGCTGGTTCGAAACTCCCGCAGGTCCCCCACATCGGAGACAAAGTCCTCCAGTGCGGTGGCCCAGGGTAATCGCTGCCCTCAGAGATGTGGGTCAAACGGTAGAGCATGGTGATAAATTCCCGGGCGCCGTACACCCCGAAGGGGTCAAAGCGGCCGCTGCCCACACCTTTGGCGATCCCCTTCTCGGAGGCCAGGTTCACATAGCCCCTGGCCCAGTCGGGACGTCGGTGAAGGGACAGGGCCTGGAAGCGGCAGTCTGGGCCTCCTCGTCCAGCCCCATGAGACGGATGATCATGGTCACCGCCTCGGCCCGGGTCAGGGTATCGTCCCAGTTCAGGGCGCCGGACTGGTCCCCCCGGAAGACCCGGGAGGCGATGGCAAAACCCTTGGAGACCTCGGTCTTCAGGTAGTATTCCTGTCCGTTGGCCGCCAGAGCGGGGGCAGACAGTCCCGCCGTCAGGGCCGAGGCCAGCAGCAGGGAGAAAAATCGGGAGTGTTTTTTCATGTACAGTACTTCCTTTCGGTATCGAAGTTCCCTTATTATGCTGGTCCGCCCCACCTTTGTCAATCCGGTAACACAGTTTCCCGCCGGCCCGGGCGGCCCCTTCCCTAAAAATCCTTCTTTTTTTCCGGGGAAAGCTGTGCTATACTGAAAGGCAGAAACCGCTCTGCAGAGGAGGAAATGCTGTGAAAGAAAAACCCACCAGCCGGGACCTTCAGGCCCGAGAGACCCGGCAGAAACTGCTGGACGCCGCCATGGACCTCATCGCCGGGGAGGGCTATGCCAGCGCCACCATCAGCCGCATCTGTAAAGCGGCGGGGGTATCAGTGGGCACCTTCTACAGCTACTTTGACTCCAAACGGGAGATCGTGGCCCTTATGTCCCGCAAACGCAACGAGGAGATTTACGAAGCCGCCCAAACCCTGGACTTCTCCAAACCCGCCAGACAGGTCTATCTGGACTATGTACGCCTTACCATGGAGCATATCAAGCGGCTGGGCTACATTCACGCCCGGGCTATTCTGGAGGGCATGATGGAGGTCCCCGACGTGGGTGGTCTGAACCACGGAATCCAGCTGCGGCAGGAAAGCATCCGCCGCATTCTTGAGCACGGCTGTACCACGGGTGAATTCTCTACGGAACGTATCAGCAAAGATGATTTCTACTGGCTGTATTCGGCCGCCTTCCACGGGTCCCTTGCCCTGTGGTGCTTCCGGGATGGACAGCTGGACATTGTGGAGGACGGCCTGCAAAAGCTTGGTCCCCTTGTGGGGCTTCTCACCGTCTCCCCCTCTCCCACCGTCTGAACGCCGCCCTTCGGGGCGGCCCTTTTTTGCAAAAAATTTCCCATTCCGTATTGACACTTCCGTCACAATGTACTATCATATTTTCGATGAACGCGGTTCGTTGAATGTAATTCGACAGGTTTTGCATTTTTTCGGGCGCGTTCTCAAATCATGTTGCAAGCATTTCAGTAAGGAGGACCAAAATGAAGAAGAGAATCGCAGCACTTTCCCTCGCCCTTGCTCTGGCGGTGTCCGTCACCGCCTGTAAGAAGGACGAGGGCATCTACACTGCCGGCACCTATACCGGCACCGCCCAGGGCTACGGCGGCACCGTCACCGTCACCCTGACCACCGACACCAAATCCATCACCGACGTGACCATCGCCGGTGACCAGGAGACCGCCGGCATCGGCGGCGCCGCTCTGGAGCCTCTGGCCGAGCAGATCAAAACCGCCCAGAGCGCCGAGATCGACGGCGTTTCCGGCGCCACCATCACCTCTGACGCCGTGAAGGCCGCCGCGGCCGCCGCCATCGCCGCCGCCAAGGGCGAGACCAACAACGCCGAACTGGCCTTCACCGCCGGCACATACAACGGTAAGGCCCAGGGCTATCTGGGTGAGGTGGAGCTGGCCGTCACCTTCTCCGACACCGCCGTCACCGGCATCGAGATCGTCTCCGAGAAGGAGACCGCCCATGTGGGCACCTCCGCCTATGACATCCTTTTTGAAGACATCAAGGCCGCCAACGGCACCGGTGTGGACTCCGTCTCCGGCGCCACCTTCACCTCCCGGGCCATCAAGGAGGCCGTGAACGACGCCGCCACCCAGGCCGGCGCCACCAACCTGGCTGCCTTCCAGGCCAACACCATCGAAGTGAAGGCCGGGGACCCCATTGAGGATACCTGGGATGTGGTCATCGTGGGCGCCGGCGGCGCCGGCATGGCCGCTGCCGCTCAGGCCGCCCAGAACGGCGACACCGTTCTGGTCATCGAGACCAACGCCGAGATCGGCGGCAACACTCTGATGGCCGGCGGCGGCGCTGCCGGTTTCCAGGCCTATGTCCCCTACCTCTGCTGGGACGCCAATGACCCCGATGCCACCACCGGTTACTGCGAGTACGACGGTCAGACCTATGACAAGGTCAAGTCCGACGCCGGCCGGCTGGAGACCCTGAAGACCATCCTCACCTGGTCTGAGGAGCCTTTTGACGGCACCGTGGATGCCGACCATCCCTTCCAGGCCGGCAATGTGGCCCTCAACGCCGTCCGGGGCGTCCATCCCGAGTATCTGGACACCCTGAAGACCCTGAAGAGCCAGATCCAGGCCTATGTCAACTGGGCCGACAAGAAGATCGCCGCCGGCGCCAAGGAGACCGACCTGGCCGTCTTTGGCTCTAACGAGCTGCATCTGTTCCAGACCTACTACGGCGGCCTGCGCCCCAACGCCGACAACACCGAGTGGATCTATCCCCAGATCGAGCTGGCCAGCCAGTTCGTCAATGACTCTCTGGACCTGAAGTACTGGCTGATGGATCAGGGCGCCAACATCACCATGGACATCCAGCGGACTTTGGTGGGCTGCCTGTGGCAGCGCATCAACGGCATCAACAACGCCACCGTCAACGGTGAGGAACTCCACGGCAACTGGGGCGTGCTGCTGAAGGCCCCCGAGAACACCATGCTCACCGCCAACGAGCACAATCAGGTCATGACCCGTACCACCGCCACCGAGCTGATCACCGAGGGCGGCAAGGTCACCGGCGTGAAGGCCGTCAAGTACGACGGCACCCAGGTCACCGCCCACGCCAACAAGGGCGTGATCCTGGCCACCGGCGGCTACGGCGCCAACGTGAAGATGGCTCGGGAGTACAACGAGTACTGGAAGAGCGAGTATCTGGCCGACAATATCGGCACCACCAACCGCAGCAGCCTGAAGGGCGACGGCATCACCATGGGTCTGGCTGTGGGCGCTGATGTCACCGGCATGGGCTGGCCCCAGATGATGCCTTTGGGCTGGGTGGACAACGGCAACCTGTCCCTGGGCGCCGGCGAGAACGTCATCTTCATCAATGCCGCCACCGGCAAGCGCTATGTGGATGAGTCCGCCGAGCGTGACGTCCTCTCTCTGGGCGGCTTCGAGAACGGCATGAGCGAGGAGTTGGCCAGCGAACTGGGCCTGAAGAATGTGGCCGGTATCTATGTGGAGCTGTCCAACCCCAACACCAACAACAAGCATCCCGGCATGGCGCCTGCTGAGGGCCGTTGCTACATCTGGACCGTGGATGAGCTGGCTGAGAAGCTGCATCTGGATAAGCAGACCATCATCGACACCATCACCGAGTACGACAACTATGTCATGGGCGTCAGCGACACTCTGGAAGTGGAGAAGCTGAGCTATTACGACACCATCGGCGACGTGGAGAAGGACGAGGAGGGCCATTATAAGCCCGAGACCTACAAGATCGACAAGATCGCGGTCCGGTTCCAGGCTCCCTCCACCCACCACACCATGGGCGGTCTGACCGTGGACACCGAGCGTCATGTGCTGGACAAGGACGGCAACCCCATCGCCGGTCTGTACGCTGCCGGTGAGGTCACCGGCGGTCTCTTCGGCGGCAACCGTCTGGGCGGCAACGCTGTCACCGAGATCGTTTCCTCCGGCCGCATCGCCGCCAACGCCGTGAATGCTGACAACCAGTAATTTCTGCGGCGGGTCTATTTCATCCTGTAAAACAAAGCAGGGCCGGCATCTTACGATGCCGGCCCTGCTTTGTTCCATTATGAGAGCTGAACCACCTTCGATACCAATACCGAACCGGGTCCGTTTGAAGGGTGGTTATGCCAAACCTATGGGTGCGTGGACGTGGGGGCCATTCTTTGACCCGGCAATGAATGGCCCCCACCCCAAGGCTTGTTTTGTTATTCTGAACTGTTTTAATCATCAGGGGGAAGCCTTCCGGCAAGACCCACAGCCCGGCCGTTGAGGGCTGTGTTGCCTTACAGACGGGGCGGAGTCCTTGCGGGTAAAACCGCCTTTTCTTTTGTGGGAAAGCGGTGCGTTTTATCTTGCAGTTATTTTTTGCCTACCCAGCTGGGGCCACAGCCCAGCCGTTGGCGGCAGGCTGTCTCTTGGCGGCTATGCCGCTTAGAGACAGCTCGTGCCCTGCGGGCGCTTCGCCGCCTTACGGATGGGGCGTGCATCTTGCGGGTGAAACCGCTTTTTCTTTTGTGGGAAAAGTGGGATATTTTTATCTTGCAGTTGGTTTTTTGCCTGCCCGGCTGGGGCCAAAACCACTTTTTCTTTTGCACCGCAAAAGAAAAAGCGGTTCTGGACTCCGAAAAAGAAAAGGTGGACCAGTGGAAATGATTACGAGCTACGGTACAACCGGATAAAGTCCCAACCCTGCTTGGTTATCCCTTGGGTAAAAGACTTTAGGGTATCCCTCTTGTTTCCGGCGGCCAGCGTTTGAGCGACCCGTTGTCCCTTTTGCGCCACTGCCGTTGAGTGGGTGGAATACTGTACCACGTTCGTTGGTATCCACGCCGCCTGGGTGGGGTGAGAGGTGGCCGGGCGGGTGAGGACATCTGCCCTACGGAGTAGGATGGTTTTTGATGAGAGGAACCACCCCTCAAGCTGTGTAGGC
>CAJUKH010000044.1 GCA_910587345.1 uncultured Oscillospiraceae bacterium
AACTACTACTGCCTGCATGAGTGTCCGATTGGACGCCAGAGGCCGATTTCGGATGAGGTGGTGGGCATCGACCGGGTGACGCTGAAGCTCCTGAAAAAGCTCCGGGTCGACCAGCTCGACGAGATCAAGGAAAAGCTGGTAGACATCGCTGAGGATGGCATCATTAGCGAAGATGAGAAGCCCGATATGAAAGCAATTATGGAATATCTCGATGGCCTGTCGAAGACCATCAGCGAGATCCAAGTGGCCGGGAAAAGGGCTTTGGGTCGGCTGGGGGGGGAAGTGAACGATGAGCCGGAACGAGCGGAGGAGAAGGAGGAAAAGGAGGGTTGCGGCCCGGAAGGCTGACCGAATGGAGCGCCTGGGGGTAGCAGACCTCATGGATCCGGCCGGTAACTTCAGAGTGGGCTGCGACTTCCTGGCAGAACTGCTCGGGAAATACCCGACGCAGGAGGCTCTGACGGCGTACAATTCCGGCAGTCCTGGCTACAACAGGTACAGCTACACGGTCATGGGCTACTACGAAGAATGGAAGGAGTTGGTCGGCGATGATGTCAGCGGTATCAAGAGCGATCTCAAGAGCTGAGGAGCGGTTGGGTTTCCCGCCGCACGAGGAGGTTCTGGAGTACGCCAAGAAGCTCACCGAGCAGAAGAGCCGGGTAAAGGGGCTGCCTGAAGACTACTTCCCGTTGCTGTATGAAGACGTGATCGTGGAGACCTACTCGATGGCGTTCATCAACTTCATCGGGGAGCAGAATAGGAGGTGCCAGGAATGTGCGAGATCTGCTACCACTCCCCATGTTTGAGCGGCTGCCCCAATGCACCCGATCCGCCGGCGGCGTTCCGTTGCCACGGATGCGAGGAAGCGATCTACCCGGAAGACGAGTACGCACGGATCGACGGGGTGGAGTATTGCGAGGACTGCATTGACAATATGCCCTACTGTGTCCTCGTTCCGATGCTGGGTGGAGAGTGGAAGACCGTACAGGAGGGAGAAGAAATCTACTGTGTAGATTGCAGATGCTGTGACGGTTACGATCCCTTACCGGTTGGAACTGAGTACGGAGTGATTGATGGGAATGTCTTCTGCGAAGATTGCATTGACGAGACCCCGTACTGCGATCTGATAACCAGAGCGGGCCACGACTGGAATACGGCAACAGAGGAGGATATTTACGATGGATACGATGGGTAAGCTGCTCACGATCCCAGAGGTAGAGGGCATGACCTTCGATGAGGATGCCCACATCTACCGGGTGGATGGCCTTGAGATACCGAGCGTGTCTGCCATCATGGAGCCGCTGTCCAGGGCGAAGTACAATCGTCAGCCTGTTCACGTCTATCGGAACCGCCGTCGGCGATGCTATCAGCGGGGCGGTCAAGGGAGCCATCAACGCCGTCCTGAGCGGAGCCACAAGCATCATAAACGGGTTCATTTCCGCCATCAATTTTGCTATCGGGATTATCAATGCCATACCCGGTGTGAAAATCAACAAGCTCGACAAGCTGGAAGTTCCGAAGCTGGCAGAGGGTGGATTTGTCAAAGCGAACCAGCCCAGGCTGGCCGTCATAGGTGACAACAAGACCCAGGGCGAGATCGTGGCCCCGGAAGGGAAGCTGCTGTCTATCATGACGAAGGCCCTCGGGAGCTTCGTAGCCAAAAACGCCGGCGGTGAGGCCCAAGCTATTTCCATGCTTCTGGACAAGCTGGACTCCATGTCCGCAAAGAACGGAAACGACGAAGGCAAGGGCGCATCCGGGATCGTCCAGTCCGTCGGCAACTTCATCGCCAAAAGCGTTGGCAGCGAGGCCCAGGCCCTGTCGTTGCTTTTGAACAAGCTGGACTCCATGGCGTTGCAGAATGGAAGTGAGGAGGGCAAGGCGGTATCCGGTGTTTTGCAGGCCCTCGATAACTTCGTAGCCAAGATGATCCCAGAAAAGGCGACGGGCGACAGGAACGCCATCTCCCAGAACCGCTCTATCGTCCAGAACAACGTGTTCAACAATGAGTTCAACGGGGATACGCCTGTCCAGCAGAAAGCATCCAGGGCCATGGATAAGTCCACCAAGGACGCCACGAGTGAGCTGGCCCGTGCCCTGGCGTACAGCAGATAGGAGGTGGAGTAGATGCCGAAAGCGACCCAGCCGGTATCCATCAACGGGATCGAGTTCGACGCCCTCATAAGCCAAGAGCAGACCCTGACTGCTACCGCCCCGGAATACACCGTGGAGGACGGCTTCCCAGTCAGCGACAACGTCTCGCTGGACTCGGAGCCTCTGAATATGGTGCTGTATCTGACCAACACCCCGGTGACCTGGTACAACCGACACGGCTCCAGCCCGAGCCGTGTCGCCCAGGTCGAAAAGCAGCTCAAGGAGCTGTACTTTGCCAAGGAGCCGGTCACCGTCGTTACCTCGGATGACGTGTTCACCGACATGGTCATCACCAGCGTCGGCTTCAAGAAAAGCCTGGAGACCGGCTTTGACCGGGAGATCCCGATTGCCTTCAAAAAGGTGCGTATCACCAAAGCCCGGACGGCCACCATCCCGGAGAGCTATGGCCGGGGCGGGGCCACCGGTGCATCCGCCGGGACGGCGAACACCTCTGCGGGTTCCTCCGGCAGCGGAAGCGGAAGTTCCGGCGGCGGCTCCGGTTCTGGTTCTGGCTCAGGCGGGTCGAACCAGAATGGCAACCGGAAGGGGAGCATCCTGTACGGTGCCGCCTCGTCCATGGGGCTTCTGTAACAGGGGAGGGTAGACCATGGATTACACCATCATCGAAGTGCCCGACGTGAACGACAGCATATCCCGTGTCGTCCTCGCCGGGGTGCCGTACCTCATTCGGTTCAGCTACAACGCCGCCAGGGACTTCTGGAAATTCAGCCTCTTTGACATCCAGAGCAGGCCCATCATCCAGGGCGTCAAGATCGTTCCCAATTTCCCGCTGAATGTCTTTGCCGGGGTGGAGTCTCTTCCGTTCGGAGTGTTCGGGGCGATGACCAAGCTCGACCGCATAAGCCGCAAGGACTTCGCCAACGGGAGCGCACAGTTCGTTTTCGCACCTGTCGAAGAACCACGATAGCGCACCCGTTCCGCGAAAAGTGGTCGAAAACATTCTTGCATACAGCACCTATCTAATTGACAAAATAGGTCTGATATGTTAAGATAAGTATGCGGTAAAACCGCACCACTTTGAATGGAAGGAGCGATGCGCATGACACAGATTTCCGTTTCTGACCTGAAGGTCAACGCCGGGAAGTACGTCAGCATGGCCCAGGAGCAGGACATCCTCATCACCAAGAACGGGAAGGTGGTCGCCAAGCTCATCACCGCCAAGGCTGACAAAAAGGCGGCGTGGGACAGCATGACGAGCATCTTCAAGGGTATCAACCTGACCGACAAGGAGATCGAAGCCGAGAGAGAGGAGCGTATTTTAGGAAAATGACAGTTGCTTTTGATACAAACGTCATCCTCGATGCGGCCATGGGACGCAATGACTACGAGTCGGCCCAGGCGCTGGTTCAGGCCGTCCTCTCCGAAGATGTCACCGGCGTCGTTACTGCGAATACGATTACCGACATCCACTACATCATCAAGAAGCGGGCAGGGGACAAGGCGGCGAGGGAGGTAGTCCAGAACACCCTGGACATCTTCGAGATCGCTCCGGTCGACGGTGAGATGTGCGCAGAGGCGCTGAACCTCGGAATGGATGATTTTGAGGATGCCGTCCTTGCGGTGAGCGCCGACACCGTAGGCGCTCGGTACATCGCCACCGGCGACAAAGGCTTCATCGGCTCCGCCGAGAGTCCCGTCCCGGCACTTCACCCAAAGGATGTCCTGGCCCGCATCCGGGAAGCCGGAGAGTAGGCCAAACGCCCTGGCCGAGGCCGGGGCATATGCCGCCGCTGACTGCATGAGGTTGGCGGCGGCACCATTGTCCTACGGAATGTCCGTGGAAAAT
>CAJUKH010000045.1 GCA_910587345.1 uncultured Oscillospiraceae bacterium
AGCTCTATGATCTCCAGGACGCTCTTTTCCGCCGCCTCCGTCTGCTGCTGAATTTTGGCTTCTATTTCCGGGACCGAGAGGGGGGGCATAAAGCCCCCCTTGCCTGGAAGGTCTTTCCGCAATAGGGAAAGCCGCCCCTGCAAAATCTCCCGCTTGTCCTTCGCTCTGTAATAACGGGCGAGGTATTTTCGTAAAATGCGCCGCTCACTGGCCTGTGTCGTGTTCCCTGCTTTCGCCATCCCCCGCCTCCGTTTCCGACGGTTCCCTGGGTGCCAAAATATAAACCTTGCCGCCGATGTACTTCATTTTCTGGACAACCTTGTCTTTTTCGTCCCAGTCCCTGATTTTATAGCCCCGGTCCCGCAAAATCCCGATCATGGTGTCAATGGTGGCCACCAGGGCCATCGTGGGGAGCTGGGTCAATCCGGCCTGTGCCGCTCTGGCATCCACCTGTTTCTTGAAAGAGGGGGCCTTGCCGGTGTGCCTCCTTTTCGGCTTCTTACTCTTGGCCATTGTCCTGCCCTCCATTTTTCCTCCGGGCATCCTCCATCTGTTCGTGCCAAAAGGCGGCGACAAAGGCGTTCATGGCGGAGGTGGCCTCCCTGTTGGTGGCCCCGGCTCCAATCATGGCCTCATAGTAAACGTGGGTCATTTCGGCAAAGCTGCCGAGGGCGGCGACAAGGCTGTTGACCTGTTCCTGCTGTTGCTGCTGCTTCTTTTTCTGGTCCATCGTGCTATTCCCCCTTCAATTCCTCAAACTTCTTGAGCCGTTGGCGGTGGATGTTCATGATCTGGCTGCAAGTAGGGCAACGGACCTTGTACTTATGCCCCGGCCACGCCACCACCATGCTCCGTTTGCAATTTCCGCAAGTCACTATTCCGAGGCCCTTTTTCATCCTGCCGCCTCCCCGCTGTCCCCGCCCAGCCGGGTGTATTTGATGGCGTGGGCGTTAATGAGCTTGTGCATGGCCGCATAGGGCGTCTTTGCCGCCGTCTCTCCCTCACTGTACCAAACATAAGCCCCGCCGGGGGTCAGCCGCTTAATTTTGCCGATCTCGTAGCTGTCCCCGTTCTTGTAAATTATCAGTTCGCCCTCTTTGTATTCGTCCACCGTTCCAGCCTCCTTCTAAATTTGTTTTGGTAAACTGCAAATCTCCGACGCCATTCCGCTTGTTCCTCCGGCGTCATTTTCTCCCAGTTCGGGAAAAAGGCTTTTACATCAAGCTGTAAAATAATGGGTCCCTCCATCGCTATCCTCCAATCAAAAAATCATGTAGTTTAACGGTTCGTCAAGCATAGCCCACCGAAAAGCGGGATCATCCGGCCTTAAAAGGTGTTCGTCCTCCAACTGAAAACGCCGTTCAAAATCATGGACGGTGTGGCCGTCCGAGGTAAATGTTCTTGGGCTGTCGTTATCCCACATCAACATAAGCGTCCAATATTCCGGGTATGTTTTCCGCAATAGCCGGAGTTGTTGTATGCTCTGATACGGGCAAAACCAGCAGCCTCCCCGTGTGGCTGTGGTATAAATTGGGGAAAGTAAACTGTTCGCCTCGCACCATTCCCAGCAGTGCGCTTCTGTCCACCCTGCCTCAATTAACGGGCTTTTCTTCGCTTCTGTTATGTTGTGAAAGCGGTTCGGTTCATCGGCGGCAATACCTAAGTAGGAAATACAACCACGCTTTGCCTTGTCTAACGGCACGGTTTTTAGCGTACTGTTGCACCATTTTCTGATAATTCCTGGAAAGCCGGTTATTTTACCCCTATACTTTTCGTTTTTCCCGTTACAAATTGTATAGAACCGACTTTCAAAGGAATACGGCGATCTAACGTGTTCGACCTCAATCCCCCAACGGCCTTTAATGATAGCGTCCGCTTTTGTCTTAAATTCTACCATTGGCGGCGGGTCTGCAGGTATGGTGTCGGTGGCCCAAACCTCCACATGGATGATTCGGTCCAACGGCCAGCCTAATTCCTCAATGGCCCCCAAACAGGCGAGGCTATCCTTCCCGTAGCTCAATGATAGAACGTGCTCCAGCCCCTGATTGCTCATTCCCTGGTTGCTCCTTCAATAATCCGCTGAACATCCGCCGGGTAGGAAACAACGGCGGCGGTTCCCCCGGCGGCGTTGATTTTCTGAATGGTCAATTCCTGGAGCTTGGAAAGCCGACCGCCCTCCGGCCTCTTTACCTCAAACCCGTAAAAATGGCCGTCAATGATGGCGCA
>CAJUKH010000046.1 GCA_910587345.1 uncultured Oscillospiraceae bacterium
AAGGAGCTGGTGAACAGCGCCGGGAATAAGGCATTCAAGGCGAAGGTCGCCACCGGAAACAAGAATGTCAAGGGGACGGCGGACAAGAAGGACAAGACCACCGGAATGATCCTACAGCGTGTAGGAAAAGCCCGGTACCCGATGCGCTCCTTCCACGGCCCCTCCGTCGCAAAGATGATCGAAAAGGTCTACAGCGGAGGCCAGGTCACCGATGAGGGCCTGAAGGCGGAGATCGCCCGGTTGTACCAGGAGAACCTCCAGAAACAAATCGACAAGGCGGTGAGAGGATGAACGCAAGGGAGCTTCAGACGGCCATTAAGGAGGACCTGGAGGCCCTATTCAGCAGCACCGTCCTGAAGGCCCCGCCGGAGCCGACCGGCAACCGCCCTGGCTACCAGCTGGACGGCCCGGAACAGGACCCGCCGGAGGAAACACCCGGAACCGCCAAAATCAGCGTTTTCGAGCAGGAACTACCTATTCGGGACGCTAACACCACCGACGATCCCTATCCCTACATCATAGCGAAACTGGACACCGGCGGCATCGACGCACCGACGGACCCCCACAAGGTCAACGTCATTCTCCTAATCGGGGTATACGACAACGACCGGCGGAACCAGGGCCACAAGACGGTGCTGGAGATCATAGAGCGTATCCAGACGCACTATGAGAAAAACCCCACCCTGAGCGGCGGAGCCTTCCAGTTCACGGACCCCTTCAAGTGGGTGCTTCAGGACGAACCAAGCTGGCCCTACTTCTACGGGGCCTGTAACCTGGCCTTCAACCTCTACGCCCAAAGGACAGAAGGGAGCATATACACATGAGCAAGACCATCTATGTCGGCCCCACCATCACCGGCGTGGCCGTCCGCAACTCGGTCTATGGCGAACTGCCGGAGTCCCTGGAGAAGGCCATCCAGGCCAAGCCGTACCTCGGAGGCCTCTGCGTCCCTATCACGAAGCTGGCCGGAGCCATGGACCAAATCGACCGCCAGAAGGGCGGCATTTACACCCTATACAAAAAGGCGCTGGAGGACAGCGCCGCTATCCAGAAAGGAGTGAGCTAAATGGCGTTTGAACACGGCGTCAGAATTCTGGAACAGCCCACCAGCCTGGTCGCTCCCGTCCTGGGGACCGCCGGACTTCAGGTGGTATTCGGGACCGCCCCCGTCAACCTGGCGGATGATCCCTATAACGTGACCAATAAGCCCATTATCGCCTACAGCTGGGCGGAGGCCGTCAGTCAGCTGGGCTACAGCGAGGAAAAGGACAGCCTCGGCCACTACCGCTACACCCTCTGCGCCTCCATGTACGCCAGCTTCCAGCTGGTCGGCGTGGCCCCGGTTGTTTTCGTCAACGTCCTGGACCCCGCCAAGCACAAGAGGAAGAACGACCCCGCAGAGGTGGACGTGGTGGACCTGGAGGCCACCGTCCCCATCACCGGCATTCTTCGGGATACTGTCAAGGTTTCCTTCAGTAGCGAGGAAGGGACCAAGACCGACCTGAAGGAGGGCCAGGACTATCTGCTCACCTTCGACGATGACGGCAACCTCGCCGTTACCCTGGTGGCCTCCGGAGCCGGAGCGACGGCGGCGAAGCTGACTGTGGATTCCACCTCCATCGACCCCACCGCCCTGGACGGCGACGACGTGATCGGCGTAAGCGCCGCCGGAGGGGAAAAGGGGATGGAGGTCGTGCGGCAGGTCTACCCCAAGCTGGGCATGACCCCCGGCCTTCTGCTGGCCCCCGGCTGGAGCCATATCCCGGACGTTGGTATCGTCCTCGCCGCCAAATGCCAGGAGATCAACGGCTACTTCAACTGCGAGGGCTTCATCGACATCGACAGCACCGAAAGCGGCTGCACCCGGTACAGCGACGTAAAAACCGCAAAGGAGGCGGCGGGCTGCACCAACAAGCGGATCATGGCCCTATGGCCCTGCATTCAGGTCGGCTCCCGGAAATTTTGGTACTCCGCCATCATGGGAGCGGTGACCGCCTACGTCGACGCCACCAACGACGATGTGCCCAGCCTCTCCCCCTCTAACCAGCTGGTCGGCGTGACCGGCACCGTCCTGGCCGATGCGGTCTATACGCCCAATGAGGATGGGACCGGCGGCACCTGGGACAAGGAGGTCGTTCTGGATCAGCTTCAGGGGAACGCCGTCAACAGCGTCGGCGTCACCACGGCCATTAATGTCACCGGCTGGCGCACCTGGGGCAACCGGACCGCCGCATACCCCGCCAACACCGACCCAAAGGATATGTTCTTCTGCTGCCGCCGGTTTTTCAGCTGGTGGGGGAACAGCTTCATCCTGACCTATTTCCAGAAGGTGGACAACCCCGCCAACACCCGCTTGATCGAAACCATCGTGGACACGGAGAACAAGCGGGGCGCAGCCTACGTCGCAGACCAAAAGTGCGCCAGGGCGGAAATCGAGTTCATCGCCAGCGAGAACCCCGTGACCAACCTGATCGACGGCAAGCTCCGCTTCCACCAGTATCTGACCCCCTACCCCCCGGCGGAGGATATTCTGAACGTTCTGGAGTTCGACCCCTACGCCTTGGAAAGCGTCCTGAACGGAGGTTGATAAGAAATGTCTAATATTGCAGGAATTCCCGAGGTCATTCGTGACTTCAACCTGTACCTGACCGGCAACCGGCTGGGCGGCACCACCGGAGAGGTCGCCCTTCCCGACTTTGAGGCCATCACCGCCACTATCTCCGGCAACGGCATCCTGGGCGAGTACGAGGCCGCTGTTCCCGGCCACTTCCCCAGCATGGCCCCGGAAATCCCCTTCCGCTGCATCAATGAGGACTACTTCAAGATGATCGACCCGACGCAGCCCATTGACATCACCCTGAGAGGGTCTATCCAGCACACCGACCCCACCACCCACGGCACCGGCGAGGTCGGTATGCGGGTAGTCATGTCCGGACGGCCCAAAACCTTCGCCATTGGTACCGTGAAGCAGCGGGAGGGCATGGACAGCAAGATCGTCCCGGAGCTGACCCGGATCATCGTCGAGCTGGACGGGAAGGAGCGGGTGGCCCTGGACAAGTTCAACAGCATTTACCGTGTAAACGGCGTCGACATTCTGGCGAAAACCCGCCAGCTTACTTAAAAGGAGGAAACGACCATGGAAAAGGAAAAGATCATCCCCACCACCCCCGAGGAAGCCGACATCACCCCGGACACCGTTGTGAAGTTCACCCGGAGCTATAGCTTCGAGGGCAAGAGCTACAGCGAGGTGGACCTGGCCGGAATGGATGACCTGACCGCCAAAGACATGATGGAGGCGGAGAAGTACCTGTTCAAGACCGGGACTGTTTCGGCCCTGCCGGATCAGGCCGTCGGCTATGTCTGCTTCATCGCCTCGAAGATCTCCGACCAGCCTATCGAGTTCTTCATGGGCCTCTCCCCCAGGGATATGAACCGGGTGAAGAACAAGGTGACAGGTTTTTTCTACGGCGTGGAATGAGAACGGGAGACGGCGCACTATTCCGGCGGCTGTGCGTCCGTCTTTCCACCGCCCTCCGCTCGGACTACCACGGCTTCACGAACACCCCGATCCTTGAACTTTTGGACGTAGCGCAGGAAGCGAAGGAGGTGACGGAAAGCCTTGGCCGGAAAAAGCGCAGAGTATAAACTGGCGATCCAAATCGCCGGTACCATAGCAAGCTCGTTCAATTCCTCCGTGGGCGCAGCGCAAAGCAAGCTGACCATCCTGGGCAAGGCGGCGGGTGCCGCTATGAAGGCGACAGCGGCGGCGGCGGGAGCCGCTACCGCCGCTGTCGCAGGATTTGCCGCCACCTCCGTCAAGACCGGGATGGAGTTCGACAAATCTATGTCCCAGGTCGCCGCCACCATGGGCAAGACCGTGGACGAAGTACAGGAGCTCCGGGACTTCGCCCAGGAGATGGGGGCAACGACGGCCTTCTCCGCCGTAGATGCGGCGAACGGGCTGAATATCCTGGCTATGTCCGGACTGTCAGCAAAAGAGCAGATCGCCGCACTACCGGATGTTATGAACCTGGCAGCAGCCGGGACGCTTGCCCTTGATTCGTCAGCAGCCTATGTCACCGGAACCGTTAAGGGCTTCAGGGATGAAATGGGAAACGCCCAAAAATATGCGGACCTAATGGCGAAAGGTGCAACCCTGGCCAATACCTCAGTATCGGGATTAGGCGAAGCGATGAGCCGGAGCGCCGCCAATGCCAAAACCTACAACCAGGGAGCGGACAGTCTGACGCTCTCCCTGCTGCGGCTGGCCGAACAGAATGTCGAAGGGGAAGCGGCCTCGACGGCCCTAAACCGGGCAATGTCTGACCTGTACGCCCCCACGGCGTCTGCTCAAAAGGCATTAAAAGAGCTCGGGATTTCCGCTTACGATGAAGCGACAGGAGCCGCAAGGGATTTCAACGAGGTGGTGGATGACCTAAACCAGCGGCTGTCCAGCATGACAGACGAACAGCGAAATGCAAGCCTTTCAACCATCTTTACCACCCAGGGCTTGAACGCCTTTAATAAGATGGTTGCGACATCGCCGGAAAAGCTGGAGCAATTCAAAGAGGGACTGGAAAACTCCCTCGGCTCTGCCGCTCAACAAGCGGCGACGCAGCTGGACAATCTATCCGGAGATGTTACCCTGTTCAAGAGCGCCCTGGAGGGGGCACAGATCGCTCTATCCGACCAACTGACCCCCAGCCTTCGAGAGTTCGTGCAATTCGGCTCCGGGGCCTTGGGAGAGCTGACCACAGCCTTCCAGGAGGGCGGCTTGGACGGAGCCATGGACGCCATGGGCGGGATACTGAGCGACGGCCTGAACATGATAATCGGACAGGCCCCAGGCTTCACACAGGCCGGAATGCGGCTGCTGGGAGCCCTGGGCCAGGGCCTACTCGACAACCTGCCCACTATTACCTCGGCGGCTCTGACCATAGCCCTAATGCTGGTCAACGGCCTGGTCGACGCATTCCCGGAGCTGACGAAGGGCGGGACACAGCTGCTTCTTCAGCTGGCCCTTGGGATAGCCGACGCCACGCCCGAACTGATACCGGCTATTACCTCCGCAGTTTTCGAGATCGTAAACACCCTAACAGGACCGGATACCCTGACCGCCCTCTTAGGAGCCGCCCTCGCCATACTGCTGGCCCTGGGTGACGGATTGATCGCCGCCACCCCGGAGCTGATAGAGGCTATCCCCGTCATTGTGGAAAACCTGGTGGCGGCATTGGCGGAAGCAGCGCCCATGTTGGCGGAGGCGGGTGTCCACCTGCTCGGCTCCCTGGCCGCTAACCTACCCGCCATCGTCGCAGCCGTGATAAAGGCCGTCCCGGCCATTATAGCGGCCCTGCTCGGCGCTTTCTTCGGCAGCGATTTTGTGGACGGACTGGCCGGCTTTTTCAGCGGAGCCTGGGAGAGCGCCACCGAAACGGTCCCCGCCCTGGGCGCTATGGCCAGCGGGATACAGACCATCCTCGAAAATATCATCGGATTTATCCAGAACATTTTCACGGGGAATTGGTCGGC
>CAJUKH010000047.1 GCA_910587345.1 uncultured Oscillospiraceae bacterium
GACCCGCCTCGGCCTACACAGCTTGAGGGGTGGTTCGCCTATCGGCTACCACCACCCAGGCGGCGTGGATACCAACGGACGTGGTACAGTATTCCACCCACTCAACGGCAGTGGCGCAAGAGGGACCACAGGTCGCTCAAACGCAGGCCGCCGGAAACAGAAGGATATCCTAAAGTCTTTTGCCCGAGGGATACCATAACAGCATAGGATTTCTATCCTGTTGTACCGCACCACCCCAAGATTTCCACTGGTCTACCTTTTCTTTTTCGGAGTCCAGAACCGCTTTTTCTTTTGCGCTGCAAAAGAAAAAGTGGTTTTGGCCCCCGCCGGGCAGGCAAAAAAGTGATTTTCCCCGCAAGGGATACGTCCCATCCGTAAGGCGGCAAAGCCGCCAACGGCTGGGCTGCGGCTCCGGCTGGGCAAGCCGCAACCAACAAACCAAGCAAACGAAATCCCTCCCTAAAAGAAAAAACGGCTTTACCCATAAGGGGTACGCACCATCCGGGCAGACCAAAATCAACAAAACAAAAAAGAAAAAAGCCTCAACAGAGGACGGCCGCAATTTCTTAAAACCGCCATCCCCAACCGGCGAAACGGAACCGCCTAATATCTCCCATCTTCACTCTCCTATCTGAAAAAAAGGAGGCTCACCCCATGAACCACCGCCGCTACACCCCCGCCCATCTCCTGCTCTCCGCTCTGGCCGGAGCATTTGCGGCCCTTCTGGCTGCCGCTTTGGCCGCTTGGGCGATTCTGGGTTCCCAGTGCCTTTCTCTGGTGACCGCCTGGGGCCTGATCCGCTCCCGCTTTGTGGAGGAGCTGGACTCGAACGCTCTGGCCGACGCCGCCCTGTCCGGCATGGTCTCGGCTTTGGATGACCGCTGGAGCCATTATTATAGCGCCCAGCGCCATACCCAGCTACAGCAGCAGCGGGAGAACGCCTACGTGGGGGTGGGTATCACCGTGGATTACAGCGATGACCGGGGCCTTACCATTCTTGCTGTGACCCCCGGCGGCCCTGCCGCACAGGGGGGAGTGGTCCCCGGCGAGCTGATCACCGCCGTGGACGGCACGTCCCTCAGGGGAAACAATACGGCGGGGCCTTCTCTCATTCAGGGGGAGCCGGGCACCACGGTCACGCTGGCCCTTTTAAGCCCCGACGGCGGCCGCCGCAGTCTGGTCCTGACCCGGGAGACCATGGCGGTGGAGCCGGTGTCCTGGGAGCTGCTGGAGGGCGGCGTGGGCTATGTCCGGCTGGAGAATTTTTATGACCACAGCGCCGATAAGCTGAACGCCGCTGTGGACGATTTGGCCGCTCAGGGGGCCACGGCGCTGCTCTTCGATGTGCGCAACAACGGCGGCGGTTATGTGACCGAGCTGACCGCCATGTTGGACCACCTTCTGCCCGAAGGCCCCGTGTTCCGGCTGGAATACAAAGACGGCGGGGAGCAGGTATCTCAGTCCGACGCTGCCTGTGTGGACCTTCCCATGGCCGTGCTGGTGAACCGGGACACCTATTCCGCCGCCGAGCTTTTCGCCGCCCAGCTGAAGGAGACCGCCGGAGCGGTGGTGGTGGGGGAGACCACCTCGGGCAAGGGCCACTCCCAGCAGACCTTTACCCTTCCCAACGGCGGCGGACTGAATATCTCCACCGCCCGCTACACCACCGGCGGCGGTGTCTCCCTCATCGGCACCGGCGTAGCCCTGGATGCGGAGATAGAGATGGAGGAGGCCCAGCGGACCGCCCTGGCCGCCGGGGACCTTTCCAAAGAGGAAGATCTACATTTGCAGAAGGCACTTGCCCTTCTGGCGGAGCGGTAAGGGGACAGGAGGAAAAGTGTTTCTACAAATGTAGAAATCAAAGCCGGTCATCCCGTCAAAGGGATATTATCGGGACAGGAAAGGCCCAAGGCATGAAGCCGCCCCCTCCCCGCATAGCCTTTTTGGGGAGGGATGACCGACATGATCGCCTATTTTTGCAAAAAAAAGGAAGGGCGTTTTTGGGCCAAAACAGACCTTTTTTGTCCTCTTTTTGTCCCTTTTTTGCGTATTTCCATTCCTGCCGAATACCCGGCTTTTGCCCTTCGCCGGCGGGTCAAATGGCTGGAAAAGCGGGGCATCCGCCGCTATATCGCAGACCGGGAGCTGTTCCCGCCCAAGGCTTTGGAGGTATACGGCCTGAAGGAAGTGGACCCTTTGCCCCTCTGCCGGGCCAAAGCCGCCCAACTGGCCTTGGCCCTTCTGCCCCAGGCGCCCTATCTGTGCCGTGTATCTATTGGGGGAGAACGGGTAGACCAGACCGCTATCGCTCTGGCAGAAGCCCTTTGCCCCCAAGTTGGGACCCTTTATCTGGACTTTGACCGGGGCGGGGAGGACCTGGCGTTCCACCTCCGCACCGCCTTCGGCGCCGCCCCCCAGCCCCCCGGGCGCGCCCCCCATCTGGCGGTGGAGCTGTCCCAAAGAGAACCGTTGGGGGAGAAGACTTTGCGGCTTTGGGGAGAGCCGGATCTTCTGGGCCTTTCCCTGACCGTTCCCGGGGGTCTGCCCGGCCGGCCGGACCCCCTGCGGCACCTGACCATCCTCTGGGAGTCCGGCCGCTGCGCCCTGTCTCAAATTTCGGTCTGTCCGGCGGGAGAAGAGACCGGAAATCCTTGACATTCGGCCCTTAAATGCATATAATCATAAAAGCTGTATCGGTGGGAGTGCACCCAAACCCCTCCCACAACAACACAACAGGAAAGGTGATTTCATTCATGGCCAAGCAGTATAAGCTTACCCCCCAGCGCCTGCAGGAGCTGCAGGAGGAACTGAACTATCTGAAAACAGTCCGGGAGCGGGAGGTGGCCGAGCAGATCAAAGAGGCCCGTGCCTTCGGCGATCTGAGCGAAAACAGCGAATATGACGAGGCGAAAAACGAGCAGGGCAAGCTCTATTCCCGCATTGCCGAGGTGGAGGAGATCCTTGCCAATTACACCATTATCGACGAGTCGGTCTCGGCCACCGGCGTGAACCTGGGCAGCCAGGTGAAGGTCAAAGACCGGGAGACCGGGGAGGAGGAGACCTACCGTATCGTAGGCTCTCAGGAGGCCGACCCCATGAACGGCCGCATTTCGGAGGATTCCCCTTTTGGCCGGGCGCTGCTGGGCAAAGAGGTGGGGGACGAGGTGGAGGTGGAGGCCCCCATGGGCACCCTTCGCTATCAGGTGCTGGACATCCAGAAGAACTGAGACAAAAGAGAACGCCCGGAGGGTTCCGGGCGGGATAGGAGAGATCATATATGGCAGAGGAACAGAAGAACACCGCCCCTCAGCAGCCCGAACTTTCCGAGCTGCTGCGCCTGCGGCGGGAGAAGCTCACCGCCTTGCAGGAAGCGGGGGAGGACCCCTTTCAGCAGACCCGGTTTGACTGGGATACCACGTCCCGGCAGATCAAGGACAACTTTGACGCCATGGAGGGCAAAGCCGTAAAGGTGGCCGGCCGGCTCATGTCCAAGCGGGGCATGGGCAAGGTGAGCTTCTGTGACCTTCAGGACCGGGACGGCCGCATTCAGCTGTATGCCCGTCAGGACGAGATGGATGAAGAGGTCTATAAGAAGTTCAAGAAGTTTGATATCGGTGATATCGTGGGCGTGGACGGCGAGGTTTTCCGCACCCAGCGGGGGGAGATGAGCGTTCGGGCCAGAAATATCACCCTTCTGTCCAAGTCCCTGCTCCCGCTGCCCGAGAAGTTCCACGGCCTTCAGGATAAGGAGCTGCGCTACCGTCAGCGGTATGTGGACCTGATCATGAACCCCGAGGTGAAGCGGAATTTTGTCATTCGTTCCCGCTTTATCAAGTTCATGCGGGATTATCTGGACAACATGGGCTATATTGAGGTGGAGACCCCGGTGCTGAACACCATTGCCGGCGGCGCCGCCGCACGGCCTTTTGTCACCCATCATAACACCCTGGACATTGATATGTATATGCGTATCGCCACCGAGCTTCCTTTGAAGCGGCTTATCGTGGGCGGTATGGACCGGGTCTATGAGATAGGCCGCATTTTCCGCAATGAGGGCATGGACCCCAAGCATAACCCGGAGTTTACCACGGTGGAGCTTTATCAGGCCTACACCGATTTTCACGGTATGATGGACATTGCCGAAGGTATCCTCTCCGGCGCTGCCAAGGAGATTTTGGGCGGCTATCAGGTGGAGTGGCTGGGAGAGCAGATCGACCTGACCCCCGGCTGGCGCCGGATGACCATGGTGGAGGCCGTCAAAGAGCATACCGGTGTGGACTTTGGCGCCATCACCGATGACGCCGAAGCGGTGGCGGCCGCCGGGAAGATCGGCGTGAAACTGCCGGAAGCCGCCGAGAAGACCTGGGGCAATGCTCTTTATACCTGCTTCGACGAGCGGGTGGAGGAGAAGCTGATCCAGCCCACCTTTATCACTATGTACCCTGTGGAGGTCTCTCCCCTGACCAAGCGCAGCCCTGCCGACCCCCGGCTTACCGAGCGGTTTGAGCTGTTTATCTGTCATTCGGAGCTGGCCAATGCCTACTCCGAGCTGAATGACCCCATTGACCAGCGCTACCGCTTTGAAAAGCAGGTGGAGCAGCGGGAGCGGGGAGATGAGGAGACCGAGATGCTGGATGAGGATTTCCTGAACGCTCTGGAGTACGGGATGCCTCCCACGGGCGGTATGGGTATGGGCATTGACCGGGCAGTGATGCTTCTGACCGGGGCGGATTCCATCCGGGATGTTCTGCTCTTCCCCACGATGAAGCCCCTTTGATTTCAAATCCTTGCAGCCCAGTGTTTGCAAGGGGTTCGGAGTTTGAGAAATAGGATTTTACCCCAGTTTTACCCCATTTGCCGAAAAGTGGGATAAGAGTGCAAGGGCATAAAATGAATGATTATGCAGATATTTGTGCATAAATTCCAAATGAAAGGAGCCAGGAATTATCCTGGCTCCTTTCATTTGGAATTTATGAAAAATTTTAGCTATCAGTGATGTGATATAATAGCTACGCCATACAATGTCTTTATTGAGGCGTAGAAATACTGAACTAAAATCATGTGGAGAGATTTCATCTGGGAATTTTAAAACGCTTGACATTTATATTCTTTGAGGTATAATAGTATCATATGATACCGATTCGAGAGAGGTGATAGCGTGTGGCGCTAATGGCTGATATCGATAAAATTCTTGCAGATATGCGATTGGCTATTGATGATGGGAAGTTTCAACCAATTTCAAGAAAAAAGAACTTGAATACACTTGCTCAGTTGGGAATAACCTGGGATGATGTGAAGGATGAGATATATGAGTTAACTGCCGGGGACTATTTTCAGGGGCCAGAGACAGATCGTGATTATCCAGGGACAGATCCATTTTGGATGTTTAAAAAGAGTGTGAGTGGGAAAATTATTTACATCAAGTTTAAAGTTCTTTACCTCAATGATGGGAGCGTCAAGTTAGTTAGTTTCCACATAGATAATATGTAGGGAAAAGAATCTATTATATGCAATTTTGAAAAAGGAGAATTGAATATGTATTGCCCAAAGTGTGAGACGGATGTCAAGACCACGGTTCGGGAAGTTTTTGAAACTTATCCAGTTAAAGGTGAAGACATCACAATCAAATCTCAGATTCGTTTCTGTGATGCATGCGGTGAAGATATATGGGATGATGAACTTGATTCAGAGAATCTGTTGATTGCATATTCAGAGTATCGAAAAAAGCACGGTCTTTTACAGCCTAATGAAATTCGTGAGATTCGTGAAAAATACGGATTAACACAAGTTGCTTTTGCAAGAGTGCTTGGGTTGGGAGATAAAACCATTACTCGATATGAGAATGGAAGTATCGCAGACATGGCGCAAAATAATTTGATTTTATTGATGAGACATCCAAGCAACTTTGAAAAGTTGCTTGAGAAAAACAAGGGAAAAATTTCGACAGAAGATTATAAGATTGCTTGTACAGCTTTGGAGAAACTTCGCTGTCATATTTTGTACGGGAAAAAGCAGGTATATTCTTTTTCTGACACAACAGATATGGAGTTTGATACTAATAAGACTTGGTATTGGGGTGATTTGAATTATGCCTAAAAGAAGTATTTTACAATTTGCATATTATTCTGTTGAAGAAATCCGATTTAAAGATATTCCAGCAAAAGGAAGAGAAGGAAAGTTTGAATTACATCCAAAATATAAACGTGAACTTATTGAATTGGGAGAAAATAAATATAAGTACTTGCTTTCGGTTTCAATTATGCCAACAGATGATGATCCTGCGCCGTTTGAATTGTATGTTGCGATTGCTGGACATTTTATTCTGCAAGAGAGTGAAGAAGCTCCCATTGATGACAAAATAAAAGATACAATTTTAAAGAAAAACACAGCAGCAATTTTGTTCCCTTTTCTTCGATCCGTTGTTTCAACTGTGACAGTAAATGCAAATATACCGGCTCTGATTCTTCCAGTTCTAAACTTTTCGGAAGATGAGTCGGATGAAGAGAAGTAATGAATGTAAGGAACCACGCTCAGCTTCTAATATGGCTGAGCGTGGTTTTACATTGGGGAATATAGAAAAAACTGATTTGACAAAGCCATGCTTACAGTATATTATAGTTAAGGTATGCCGCTGGATGCTGCTGTAAGGATATTCATTCTGAACCCATGAGTTAGTACCCCTATTTTTACCCCTTTTGACCGTGACAGGATGGAGCGTGACAACACATGACAAAAGCAGGAATCCAGGATTACCAGTGTTTTCGTAGTGTGACGAAGAGGGACAGAAGGGGTCGAAATCCTCTGGTACTCGTCCCCACCATGAAGCCCCTCTGATTTCAAACCCCTGCAGCCCAGTGCTTTCAATGGATTCGGGGCTTGGGGAATGTGCTAGTACCACACTTTTACCACAAATGCCGAGAAGTGAGGTAAGTGGGAATGAATAAAAGTGAACGATTATACACCGCTAAGAATACGCACAAAAAGGGCAAATGAGATATCAAAGACTTAAACTTATGATAAGTTTGTGTTTTGTGAGGAGAATGTACTGTGAGATATTATGCTGTTAAAAAAGGACACACAGTAGGGGTGTTTGATAATTGGACTGACTGCAGTACTTCGATAAATGGTTTCTCGGGTGCGGAGTATAAAGCGTTTAATTCAGAAGCTGAGGCTGAGGCATATCTGAATGACAAGGATTTATGGGGCGAAATTGTAACTGCTGATAATGAAAAAGGATATTTGGTTGCCTTTTGTGATGGAAGTTTCGAGAAAGAGCTTAATCGGTATTCATTTGGAGTTTTGTTAATTGATACCGATGGAAGAGAGAGCTCGTTATGCGGTTTTGGCAGCAACGAAAAGTATATATCAAGTAATAATATTATTGGTGAAATTTTTGGCGTAATTAATGCATTGGATTGGGCAATATCAAATGGCTATGCCAAAATAAAAATATATCATGATTATGAAGGCCTTAGTAAATGGGTTAGTGGCGAGTGGAAAGCAAACAGTGAAGTTGCAAAAATGTTCCTTTCAATATATCGTACAAAGTTTGAAGGTGTATTAGAGGATATACAATTTGAAAAAGTAAAAGGCCATAGCAATAATAAGTACAACGACAAAGCGGATTTACTTGCGAAGTCGGCATTACAGGATAAAACTAAAATGGCAATACAGGGAGATCATTGGTTTGTTTTGCCCTTTTTTAGTGAATCTGATTTTAATGCAATTGTTGATTTGGTAAAAGAAGAAAATGGAAATATTAATATTGAATCTAAAGCATATCCGACAAAGACGATCCATAAATTTGAGCTGGGAAAAAGTAAAGTGGTGGTGACTAGATTCAATACCAAGAACCAGAAAGTTTTGGTTCAGGGTGAGAACTCAACGCTGTTTCAGATGATTATTTCCATTATTGTTGAACTGGATGGGAATGTTAAATTAGAGCCAATATTGAGTAGTGCATATAGAACAACAATAGATTCAAAAAGCGTTGATAACTCTTTTAATGCTGTTTGTCCAAGTTTTCCTATAGATTATCCAGATAGTATCAAGCGTCTAGTTAGGCAGGCAATCATTAACTTAAACTATTATGTCGAAAGCGAAGACTATACACAATATGCTTTCCCAGCATTAAAAGCGTTGGAAGGCCATATAAAGTATCTTATAAAAATGGCTGGAGGTACAGTCAATAAAAATTTTACAAATTTCGGGAGGGATCAAACAACTGGAGAATACTATTTGTCTCAAACTATTTCGGATGGAACAAAGAAAGCACAAATAGAGAAATGCTATAACTACTATCATGATCAAAGACATACGGCGTTTCATTTTGGAGATATTATTGGAGCAACAGATAATACTAGGCTTATTGATACAAAAGTGGAAGCTGATGAAATTATACAGAAATGTATTGCTTTGATATGTGAACAGTAAAAAGTGAAGAAATAAAGATGAAAGGAGGAGCCATCATGAAAGAATATGCTATATATCAGTTAGAGAATAAGGAATATGATGGGTTCCTCCTCTGCCTTACCTATGAAAGTATTTTGAATTATTTGAAAAGCATTGAAAACGAAGTGATGATATCTGAATCAACAGGAATATTGCTTGTTGATCAGCTGTTGATAACGGGAAATGGTAGAAATCGTTTTATTGTTTGCCCGTTTGATCATGGGACAATCAATATTGATGCCGCAGAGAGTGTATCACCTAAAGAATGTTATAGGAAGTTATCGATTCAATTATTGCGGCAAAATTATGCATGCTTAGAAAATTCAATTTTAACTGACCAACAAAGAAGCAAGATTCAAGAAGAAGTTGTCTTTTAAATAGATATGAAAATCATCCCTGCCCAAGTAAAGTTTGGACGGGGATGATTTTGTATTTTTCAAAACTTATTATTAAAGCGGAGACAAGAGCCATAGCGTTCTCATCTAGTTCCGACACATCAATTATTTTTAGAGCGTTCACACACCAGATAACCCACATAACATGAGAGATCATATCTTTTGGGCACATAGTAAAAAGTATTTGCATTAAACGGCTAGATACAATATAATTGAACCATCGAGAGTTGTCGAGTTTTGGAGAACTAATTTTGAGGTTGCGGTGCTATGGTGGTGAAGGTATTGCAAATAATGTTTTGGAATTTAAAGAAAAATGCTAACGAAAGCTTAATTGCAGATATTATTGAAGAACAAAATATAGATATTGCTTTATTTGCAGAGTATTCGTCGACAGATTTTGGCACAGTGACAGATATTCTGGGTGATGAATATCGACATTATGTTGGGTATGGTGGCTGCGAAAAAATCTCTTTATTAGCCAAGGCGAATATACAGATATCGGTTCGCCGTGAGCAGAATAGATATGTGATTTATACATACGAAATTGATGGAGATAAGTTTATTATTGCAGGAGCTCATCTTCCAGCAAATCCGCACAGTGGCCCAGAAGAGAGAAAAATTGTTATCCGTGACCTTGTTCAAGATGTTAATGAACTTGAAAAAGAAATGAAACATCATAATACGATTATCATTGGAGATTTTAATGCGAGTCCCTTTGATGAAGAGCTAATAGCGAAAGACGCATTTAATGCCGTCCTGTATAAAGGACTTATTATGCAGCAAGAAAACGTTACAGTTGAAGGGAAAAAATACCGAAGGTTCTATAATCCGATGATAGATTATATTTCGGAGAAGAATGAAATTTATGGATCTTTGTATTATCCTTCAGGGGTTGTGACACTGTATTGGTATTGTTATGACCAAATAATTGTGCGAAAGCCGTTAGTTGAGCGAATACGAGATATCTCGTATTGCCGAAAAATAAAAAACAAACGTTTGATTAAAGATGTTGTGCCAGATAAAAGTATTAGCGATCATCTTCCGTTACTAGTTAAAATTGAAAGAGGTGTATGAAATGCGTGATTTGTGGCCTGATTTTGAAAGCAGTGCAATAGAAACAAATAACTCGATTGATATTTTGCGTAGCCAGGCAAGAGAGATTAGTAAAAAAACAGAACAGGCCGTTAAAGCAACTTTTTCAAAATTGGAATACAAGCAAGGACCATTGGCAGCAACAGTTGCAGTACAGCAAATAATTGGCGCATTAGGTTCTACCACATATGAAGAATTATTGGATCAGGAACTCCAGGGGAAAAAAGACGCAAATAAATTTTATTCAGTTACCAAATACAAGTTCGAGATATATAATGATGAGTATCGATTTCGGCTTTTTGTGTTGGAGAATAGAGAAATATTTCCAATATGCCTTGTGGTTGATGATGGAATATGTGAAGAAATAAGATATAAGAACCGCTCAAATATCATGAGCAACGAAGAATTGGAGGATGTTCTTCAAGAAATATTCTGCAGCTCAAAGGTTAGGTCAATAGTTACACGGATGATTCAAACTAAGACAAAGGGTAGGTAGAGTAATAAAAAAGAAAAGTGTTATTGTGGCAAGTCTGCCACAATAACACTTTTCTTTTTCTGAAGGTTGATGGTGTATGCTACACAACATCTTTTATCCCATAACCTAAGATATTACAGAGGTCATCGACGGCGGTGACGGCAACATTGAGGTTTACTTGAGTGGGGCAGCGTAATGTAACCTATTATGTTTTTGCCTAAATAGAGCCAATCATAATTATCCCGCTCAGGCATTTGCGACCCTGAACGGGTTATTCTTTGCTTTGGTGCTTTAACTTTTCTGTAAGAGATGCAAGGAGCGCAATAGCCTCTTCATCCAACCCCGACACATCAATCATCTTCGGCGCATCCACGCACACCAGATAATCTACACTGACACCAAACAACCGAGAAAGCCGGATCAAAACTTCAATGGAAGGAGCTTTGCTGGCTGTCTCATAGGCGCTGACCATGGCCTTTGACACATCGATTCGCTCGGCAACCTGGAGCTGAGTTAAACCCCTTGCTTCCCGGAGTGACCGGAGCTTTTCAGAGCAGTCAACCATGAGTCATCCCTCCTTCTGCTGATAGTTTACCAGAAAGAGAAATTCTTATAGGAGACTCAAGAATAACTATAAGTTGACTTTTGAATAAATGACAAGTATAATGATAAAAGGAAAATAAAAATGGAGAGATTCAGCACTATGCGGCCGCTTTGTGTAATAACGTTTTATAGAATTTCGGAAAAACGATTCAGAATGGGGAGCATAAAATGAGTGTTCTATTTTTGCTTTTTCTTTTGTTCTTGCTATACCCTAATGATGCTTTTTTTAAGAAAGTTCGGGCCGTTATAGCAATTCTTGTTGTTCTTGCAATTATCGGTTACATGATACAACCACGTTGTCCTGGGTGCGGAAAGCCGTGGAATAGTGGCGGAAGCATGAAATACTGCTACAGTTGTGAAGCAAAGAGGGCACAGGGAAAATATTATTACCCATAAGAGGCTGTTCAGTGAGTTGATCTATGGTTTTTCACATGCTTTGGTTAGTAGAGTACTAAGATCTCCTGATATTATAGAAACATTCATGCTATAGGAGGTCGAAAATGAGAGAGAAATTTTTTGGTGATCCTACCGGATTTGACGCTGCACCGAACAAAGACTTATTTAACCAGGTCTGGAAGAATGTGATTGCGTGGGAAAAGCGCACAGGAAAATCTTTGGATCAATCCCTTACCAGAGAAGATTATATTGAACTGCTGAGTTCCTTACAGATCAGACGTGCGTGGACAATGACAAATCGAAAAAGCATTGTTATGTACTATGTACGCTACCTGATTGCGAATGGAGAGCTTCCCATAGAGCAGGAACGACTCCTTGCTTCAGTAACTCTGAATGATCTTGAAATAAAAGAAGATGGATTCGTTTACTATTTCAAAAACTTAGCAATGCTACAAGATGCTATTAACGATACTGTAAGTGCATCGGACAGTTATGATAGTACTCTACACGACATCCCAATCTCGATGCTTTATCTGGCTTGGTATGGCTTGACCGAGGAAGAGATCATTAACTTTCCCAAATCCGCTGTTTTGGATGATGGAATTATGTTTAACGGCAAAAAGATTGAAATGCCGTTCCATGTAAGCCAAGTGCTGAATCGGCTGAAAGATGCAGATGGTTATTACCAGCAAGCCCGAGGAGTTATCTTTCATCGCTATGTTTACTCCGATTATTTGATTCGGACTGAGAGGAACGCCAAGATAGATCTTGTAAAGTTTAGAACAATGCTTTATCGGTTCAATAACATCACAGGCCGAGCCTATTCCCTGCGCTATGATGTGGCCCATCAGTCTGGTATTTTCTATCGGGCCTATTTGTTGGAGAGCGAAGGTGGAGCATTTGATTTGACTGATCCAGGCTTCGCATCAAGAGTTTTTTGCGAAGACCTCAACAATTCTGTGAAGCGGAGCACACGGATTAAAGACTATCAGATTTTCAAACGGGTAATCCAAGAATAGTCTGTTGGCACTTGGTAAATTATTTTGCCGAGTGCCTTTTCTTTTGCCCAAGGTCAAAACTGATTTGACAAAACCACGCTTACAGTATATTATAATTAAAGTGTGTCACTGGATGCTGCTGCAAGGATATTCATTCTGAACCCATGAGTTAGTACCACAATTTTTACCACATTTGACCGTGATAGGATGGAGCGTGACAACACATGACAAAAGCAGGAATCCAGAATTACCAGTGTTTTCGTAGTGTGACGAAGGAGGACGAGAGGGGTCAAAATCCACTGGTACTCGTCCCCACCATGAAGCCCCTTTGATTTCACTGGCATACCGGCGGCATATCCGCCGGTATGCCTTTCTGCGCATCTGGTCCTCTTCACAGCGCAAGGGGAAAGGAGGCAAATATCTTGCTGGAACGACTTACTCGATTGATACAGGACAAACTGATCCGGTCCCGGCGGTTCAATGCCACCCGGCTGGTGGCCCTCTCTTTTGGAGGCATCATTCTGCTGGGCACGCTGCTGCTGAGCCTTCCCATCTCCACCCGAAGCGGGGAGAGCGTGGGGCTTTTCACCGCATTGTTTACGGCCACCTCTGCCACCTGCGTGACGGGGCTTGTCATGGTGGATACCTGCCAGACGTGGTCTTTTTTCGGACAGGTTGTGATCTTGCTCCTCATCCAGTTGGGGGGGCTGGGCTTTATGACGGTCATTACGGTGATATCTCTGGTATCCCACCGGCGGATCGGCCTTTCCGAGCGGCTTGTCATGGTCTCGACATTGAATCTGAACGAACTGGACGGCGTGGTGCGGGTGGTGCGCCATGCACTGATGGGCACCGCGTTTTTTGAGCTGTGCGGTACGCTGCTGCTGTCCATCCGTATGATCCCCCGGTTTGGCTTATTTCGGGGGCTGTGGCACGCCCTGTTTCACTCGGTCTCGGCCTTCTGCAATGCGGGGTTTGACTTGCAGGGGATAGACACCGGGGCCTTTTCCAGCCTCTCCGGGTTTGCGGATGACCCGGTGGTGCTGCTGACCACGGCGGCGCTGGTCATCATCGGCGGGCTGGGCTTTTTTGTGTGGGAGGATATACTGAAAAACCGCTGCTGGAAAAAGCTGACCATATACAGTAAGCTGGTGCTGAGCATCACCCTGTTCCTTCTGGTGGGCGGGACCCTGTTTTTCCTGGGGGCGGAGTGGAGCAATCCCGCCACCTTGGGACCGATGACGGTGGGGGAGAAGTGTCTCAACGCCTTTTTCCAGTCCATGACCCTTCGCACGGCCGGGTTTAATGTCATTGACCAGGGAGCCATGACGGATAATTCCATTGTGATGAGCTGTATTCTCATGCTCATCGGCGGCTCCTCAGGTTCTACGGCGGGCGGACTGAAGACGGTGACGGTTTGGGTCCTGGTGATGGTGGTGGCCAGCGGCCTGAGAGGCCGGGAGAACATCGTTTTCCGTGGGCGCACCCTTCCCACACAGCGGGCACTGAATGCCGTCAGCCTTTTTCTGATGGTGAGTTTTCTGTTCTTTACCAGCTCCATGCTCATTTCGGTGACCCATGAAGCCACCTTCCTCCAGGCGGCCTATGAAACGGCTTCCGCTTTGGGGACGGTGGGGCTTACCACGGGTATCACGCCGCACCTGACCTGGCCGGCGCAGGCCCTTCTAATCGTGC
>CAJUKH010000048.1 GCA_910587345.1 uncultured Oscillospiraceae bacterium
ACCGGGCAACTGGTTGAAATAGTTGGTGTCGATTGCGATGAGGGTCCACCCGTTCCCATCCCGAACACGGAAGTTAAGCTCATCTGCGCCGAAGATACTTACCTGGCAACGGGTTGGTAAAATAGGTGATGCCAACACAAACGGGGTCTGGTCTTCAGACCAGACCCTCAATATTCCTCAATAGCTCAGTCGGTAGAGCATGCGACTGTTAATCGCAGGGTCGTTGGTTCGAGTCCAACTTGGGGAGCCAGAAGAAATTGCGGCTTGCCGCCGCCATACTGCGACGGCAGGCCGCATTTCTTATTTTGTATGCGGTGGTGAGACGGGCCTTTAGCTCAGTTGGTTAGAGCAGCCGGCTCATAACCGGTCGGTCCTGGGTTCGAGTCCCCGAAGGCCCACCATATAGGGGTATAGCTCAGTTGGTAGAGCAGCGGTCTCCAAAACCGCGTGCCGAGGGTTCGAGTCCTTCTGCCCCTGCCACGGGTACAAGCGGATCATCCGCATGACCATATAGAGAAGATGGCGCGGTAGTTCAGTTGGTTAGAACGCCGGCCTGTCACGCCGGAGGTCGTGGGTTCAAGTCCCATCCGCGTCGCCATCTGTTGGGTGCAGCAGCGCCTGACATGCTGCTATAGCTCAGTCGGTAGAGCGCATCCTTGGTAAGGATGAGGTCCCCAGTTCAAATCTGGGTAGCAGCTCCAGAAAAACCCCTTGAGCCGCAAGGCTTGAGGGGCCTTTTTCTGCTTTGACGAAGTGAGTAAGCTGGTTGCGATATCGAAAAAACCGCCAAAAAACCGCCACGGGGAATAAAATGAGGCCGAAAAGGGTTGCTTTTCCTTTCCGGCCTCATTCTATTATTTTGGCGCACATACTTCTGTCCCATCATCTTTCAGCACATCTCGGAACACCTGGCTTGCCCGCCGCATACTCTCTTGGCTGGCATGGGTATAAAGTCGTAAGGTAGTGCTTTTATCTGCATGTCCCAGCTTTTCACTGATACTGGCGATGTCGGCGCCATTTGTTATCGCAATCGAGGCAAACGAATGGCGGAGCTTGTGCGGGTGAAGATGGTTGATCCCATACTTGGCCGCAAACTTACTCATATATCGTCCGGGGGTTTGTGGATGCATGGGCTTCTTGGGATCTCCGGCGTGGCCTCCTTGGGTAAAGACCCAAATGGAGGGGCAAATATTCTTTTGCTCTGCTTTAAGGGTCTTAAGCATTGCCATGATCTCGGGGTCGACGTCAACAGTTCGAAGCTGCCTGCTTTTGGGAGTATCTAAGTAGGTGCCGGCTTGGGCGTTATAGCATAGATTCCCGGCCACAGAAATTGTATTCTGGTCGAAATCCACATCTTTCCAACGAAGGGCGCAGAGTTCGCCCCGGCGTAGTCCTGTGTCGATGATAAGGCGGAGATAAACTTGCCATTTTAGCGGCTCGCCAGCCAAACAGCTCAGGATCTTACGCATCTCATCGACCGTAAATGATTCGGGTTCTGTTTGTTTGATCTCATCTTTCCTGGGCTTTGGGCGCTCTACTTTTTCCATGGGATTTTGAGAAATGACATCGCTTATATAGGCCATCTTAAAAATCCCCTTTAGCACCGTATAGACCTTAACACAGGTGGCTTGAGCTTTCCTCTTCTTTTGCATAGACAGCAGAAGAGCTGAAATGTCACGCTGGGTTACATCGGAAATTTTCATTTTCCCCAGAGCCGGATAAATCCAGTTGTCCAGGGCTCCCTGATAAGAATATCGGGAATTTTCCGACATCGTGATTGTCTTGGCCGGCATAAAGACGGATTCACCGTATTCTTTGAGCGTTGGGATGAGGGCCAGTTTTTGCCGTTGCTCCTTTTTCTCGGCTCGACTGATAATTTCACCAGCCATTACTTGCCGTTCAAATTCCGCTAATTGCTTTAAGCGTTCCCGCTCAATGGCCTTTTCGCTCCAATTTTCAGGGGGATACCAACGCTTTGTCAGACGGGGCAGTTCCCCACCCCGTCTGACTTGGAACTCATAGAAACGGCGGCCATTCCGATCATAGCGTGTGATACAACCGGCCATCAATCGTGTTCCTCCACCAGTGCCCAAAGGCGAATGCCCTCGCAATCAGGTTCCTGTTCGGACTGGCTTTTGTTATACAAAAGCTCAAGAAGAGCCGGGACGTTGATATAGTAGGTGTTCCCACTACGAACATGCGGAACAGAGTTGTCCCGGCAACCCTTGCGGAGAAAGTAAGCCGATAATCCAGTTGAGCGGCAGGCTTCTTTGATACGCTGATACGGAGCGGAAGGGGAAGATTTTTGGACAGAGGTTCGTTGTGCTTCGTCAAGCACCTTGGGGTGCTTCTTGGTCGGCGGTGTAATAACAGTCATAATGATTCCTCCTTCAGATTCAAAAGAAGGCCGGACAACATGGTGTCGAGGCCTACTTTTTTAATAATATCTGGTTATGGTAGGGCAACTTACCAGAGTTGAACTACCAGGTACACCTTGACTGTCAATCCCTTCTGCAATTCAACGATTCCTCCGTACATGTGGGTTAATGGCTCGGCCCGTAGCGGTGGGCCCGGTCGTGTTCAGGTAAGCGTAATCGCTCATTCAGCCTTTGGATACTACGATATTGGCCTCCCCGCTGGGTTCTAATGCCTTTTCTCTCCAATGCAAGTGATGCAGCGCCAATAGGAATGGTTGCTTGACGCTTTATGCCTTGCATTGCCAAAGACTCATGAGAGACCCTGACATTCATGCCAAGCCGAGAGAAGGCAGCGTTTTGGCGATCAGCCCAATCTTTCCTCAAAGATACAAGATACTGAGGGTTGTTGGTTGCTTGGCTGGCAACTTTTGTCGGCTGAAAACCGCCCTGGTCTACCGCCCTAAATGGAACGATAAGATGGAGGTGAGGGTTTTCCCTGATCTCCTTAACCGGTAAAAGATTATCGCCACGTTCTTGCCTGTTGGGCTCATTTCGATGGAGAGCCCAGATGGTACATTGGCCTATTCGTGTGAAGTTCTCCTTCACAAATTCACGAGCCAAGTCAAGCTGCTGATCACCCGAAAGCTCCAGGGGCAAAGAGAGGATATAGGATCGACCCATCTGAGCATCCTTGCGCTTTTCGCTGGCGTTTAGAGCGTCCAGTAAACATTGCACATCTCTGTACTCGCTTGGGGCGTCAGGGGGCAATGCGATCTCAAAATGTGGGACTGAACCATTATGAGATCTTCGGTCGTAAGTACGACCAGTATAGGCATCAACCAGCTTTTGAGCAGTGATATAGGCCACACGATCAGTGATAGACATACCCTTGCTCCGTTGGATGACCTTCGCCTCAAAGTGATAGTTGGCCACTTTCGTTTTCCTCCATAAACATATAACTGCACATGATAAAGCTATTGTACCTCTTTCAAGATGGTCTGTACCAGTTCATCGTGTGACTTGAGATAGGATAGGACGGCATCAAGCTGTCGTAGCTCAATGCCGCCCTCCTGCAATTTGGGAGCCTGCAAATGCGGAAAGGTGGTACATACTTTTCCACCGACAAGAAGGTAACATCGATGAGTTGCCTTTTTATCCCTTTCCTGGGCCTTTCTACGCTTCTCTTCGGCCAAATGGCGCTGCTGCTCTGCTCGAAGGAGACTACGATTGAGTTCAGCCTGAAGTTGCTGAGCTGTCATAGCGAACTTTCCTTTTTGAAGCGCATGGGAATGTATCTCTTGTATGAGAACAGGCAATTCCCAGGATAAACAGCGTGCTTTTTCACCCGATAAGTCCCCTGAGGGGCAATCAAGACCATGTTGTTGGCCAGATTATAGAAAGCGTGCGGATAGATTACTGGACGCCTCTCATCGGAGTAGCTGTGCCCGACTCCTATGGAATGGGTAGGCAGATCCACATGGAGGCTTGCGCTCTCATTGTGGATTACCGTGCTGCCAACAAGCTCTGATAAATAGCGTTGGCTTTCCACATCAGTAGTGCCGAGAACCGCTTTATAAGTGCAGTTCTCGATAATGACCCGAGCAGTAGCGGTTCCATAGATTTCATCTAAACTTGCGAGGCTCTGCAAGAGTAAGACCATAGTCACACCCCGGCTCCGAAGGGTCGTTAGACCCTCCTTTAAGGCTGGAATCCGCCCAAGTCGTGGAAATTCATCCAGCATAAGCAAAACCCCAGAAAGCTCAGAGCGGTGATCATAAGAACGCATGGGTCGTCGCTCCAAAGTCTCAATCAATTGATTGATTATGGCACAGAGCAGTGGCCTTTCTGCCGTTAACTTGTCTTCGGGGAAGACCAAGATAACATCAAAGGGCTCCTGCTCTGTATTGAGTTGACTCCAGGTCAAAGGCTCCTTCCCTTTACCTGGGCTACATGCATTGCAGATAGCCACAGATGTAGAGAAAGGGGCAAGATTACTGGTTAGCTCCATACCGATTCCAGCTATGGCCTTTTCATCCATTTCAGCGAACTTGGAAAGAAAAATCCGAGCGAAAGCATCTGCCTTATTATCCATGACCTGGTTTATCATCTCTTCGACAGACTCTACGTTTATCTTCCGCAGGGTCTCCACAAATGGAACCCCTTGGTCATAGTAGTAGATAATGGCGCCAGCAGCATAAGCAGCAGCGGCCTCATACCATATTTTGTCATGGGCAAGAGATGGTGATGGGATAAGCATTTTTGCCAACTGATAGGCGTGGTCGGCCAAGTGCTCCGGATCATCCTTCATTGGCGAAAAAGGGTCATACCAACAGTTGCTTTGCGCTGGATCATACGGATTGAGGACAAAACACTTTTTGCCGCTTTCGCCGTTTACCTGGTGCCAATGCTCCGCTAAGTCTCCTTTGACATCAAGGTAAATCCCGAACCCGGCAGCGGTCTCCATAGTGGGATACACAATGCTGGTAGTCTTCCCGCTTCCAGATGAACCGGCAACGAGTACATGGCCATCTGTGTGGAGAGGTTTTCCTACATACTGCTCAGGATATCCCGGTACGGTGCCAAAAAAGACTCCTGGGGTTTCTGCTGAAAGGCAGAGTTCTTCCGGAAGCTTGTCCGAAAGAAGGTTGTCTTCTTCCACGGAGGGAGCGGCTTTATGATGTTTCTGGTAGTAGTAGCAAGCACCTGCAAAAGCCGACACACCTAACAGGGTCGCCCAGGCAACCCTTGTTTTTCTGTTCGTATTCATTTGGCATCCTCCTTTTATTTACCCCGCCTTGTGTAAGGTGTGGTATAAGATGGAAGGAGAAATGCTGAATTGACAGAAAGGATTGACTGCGGATAGCAACAAACTAATGCTTAGTCAAAAGCTTGCTGACAAAGCAAAATTTGCTACCATCCACCAATTTTGAATTGTCAAGGTACAGGCCGAGGAAATATAAGGTATTCCTCTTGTTATAGAATACCAAAGTGAGCGTATGAAATTGCGACTACGTATTCCAGAATGAATCGCAAATATGAAAGCCGCTTTAGATTTGTACTATGCCAAGTACAAATCTAAAGCGGCTATAAAAATTCATGTGCTATTCTTGCTCGAAGCTATAATCATTTTTGGCCTTTTTAGCCATGAAAGTTAGAGTCGAAATTGCCTGTTGGCGAAAGGCGTTTAGAAAACGTTGGTATTGTGCCTCTATAACGGTCACAAAATAACTTGTATAGCTGCTTAATTCATCGGGGGTCATATTCGCTTCCTTGGCAGAAGCCTCCAAACACTCACGAATAAATGGGCTTATATCCGGAGAGGGCAAAATCCCAGACAAACGAGAACTGAGGTCTTTCAGCGATTGCTGGATTTTACCTTCTTCAATTACCCCATCTAAACTTGCCAATGCATTTATATACAAATTAAGTAGGCGCAACTTGTCCGAGTAGGGTATGAGAGAGAAGTCATAATCAACGGGTTCGCAATTTAATACTTCAGACCTAAATCGGGTCAAAAGAAATTCAAAAAAATCTGCGATGTTAGCAGTAAAAAGGTACTTTTTTAACTTATGGTTTCTGTCATGGCTTAGAAACAAATCGGAAGGGATGCAGAGCAGGCTCAGAAGGTTGTTAAGATGTCTGCGAAGCTTGTCTCCTTGGTTACGCAACTGATCAGGGCCAAGTGTATGCCCTATTTCGGGATATATTCTTTCAATGCGTCCTTTAATAAAAGAATTAAAACTTTTATAGATAATAGCTCGTTTATCAAGCGCCTGTATTTGTGAAAGATCAAAAGGGGTAGCGAGTTTTAGTTTCTCTTTGCCAAGAACTGTATGTACTAATATTCTTTTACCCTTAATATCGCCGTTGTAGCTGAAGGATATTAGTAGTTTTTCATCTTCTCCCGAAATGACCCCATAGAGCTGCCATTTTTTTGCAATGCGCCTAATATAATCACCTTGACCATAAAACCGTTCGATAAGATTATTGGTAGAATTAATATCGTCCTCAAATATCCTCTGGAGTTTTGCCATATTTGGATTCTGATTTTTTGTGGGAGCGTCATTACTTGGAGGTTGACAAGGAGTACTTGCCGATAAAGTGTAGACCGCTCCACTAATGACATCTCGAATAACATTTTGAAATATCACGGAATCTTTCTTGCTTGGCCCTTCCATCCCAATCCCTCCGTTCTTGTTAAGCATACCACCAAATGCAGATTAAGTCCAGCGGATGTAGGGACGGAAGGCGGTAAGCTTAGTGTGAAAACTCAACATATAACTGCACATGGTAAAGCAACGCATCAGGCACTGAGCTTGATGCTTTGCTTTCAACTAAGGACAAAGCGATTGCAAGTTGGGTTCCAACTCTCCAAATCTACCCTCCGGACTCTCCACAGCTTTCCGATCCGAAAAGCGGGGAGTTCCCCGGAGTTCAGAAGCCGATACAAGGTATTTTTCCCAATGGCCAGCTCCTCCATGACCTCCTTTGGTGTAAGGAAATCATAGGTGCGGTTTTCCTCTTGCTCATCTTCATAGATGGGGTCATAACCGTAATTAAAAGGATTCATAGCAACTCCTCCAGTCAAAATAGTGGTTTCCCCTATAAGGTTGTTTGGCGTTATTTCTTCCCGCTGAAAAAGTGTATTATTAAAACGAAACAGGTAAGCCCCGTCATTCAAGGCGATTACGGAGCTTGCCTGTTTTGCTGTTTTATCGGGAAATTTTCAATTTCATCCTGAGAAGGCAGCGAGAACCATCAAAAATACACATTTGAAAGGAGAAAACATGATGCTGAAAACGATCCTAAACGCTATCCGTATGGTTCTTTATACCCTGGTGGGGTATGTCTGCGGATGCACAGTGCTGCCTTGAGAGGGGGGAAAACATGATGAGCAACAGGAAAAGAACGGTGCTTGGGGTACTCCTGGCCGCTGCTGCCGCTATTATCTGCGGTGCCATTGACGAGCTGCTGAAGGAGAGCGCCCATGAGGACTATCCCCAGGTGGAGGGCCAGTCTCCGCTGAATTTTGGAGAGGAGGAGTAAGATATGGAGATCATTGAACGCCTTATGGATCAGGAATACCGGTATGGTGATCCGGAGTACAGCAAGCTGGGGAAAGAGGCCTCGGCAATTTCCGCCACACTGTCCGCACAGCTTGATGAGAGCGGGAAAAAGCTCATGGAGGAGCTGCTGGACATTGAGATGCAGCGCAATGTGCTGGTACAGGAGGACGCCTTTACGATCGGCGTCTGTACCGGGGTGATGTTCATGTGTGAGGTATGTGAAGTACTGGATCAGGGTTAATAAGATTAGGAGGAATGTCAAAATGTCCGCAAATGTGGAAACCATGTTCTATGTTCGTGAAAAGCCCTGGCATGGGCTGGGAACTGAGGTACAGGAGGCCCCCAATTCGGAGGACGCCCTCATCTGGGCTGGCCTGGACTGGCAGGTGGAGCAGAAACCCGTCTTTGCCGGTGACGGCACCTTGATACCCGGCTACAAGGTCAACATCAGGGATCGGGACGGCGCTCCCCTGGGCATCGTGACCGACCGCTACAAGGTGGTGCAGAACGAGGATGCCTTCCAGTTCACCGATGACCTGCTGGGTGAGGGTGTGACCTATGAGACTGCCGGGGCCTTGCAGGGTGGCCGGAAGGTCTGGCTGCTGGCCCGGATGCCCCACCGGTATATCATCGCCGGGGACGAGATTGCACCCTATCTCGTGGTAATGAACTCCCACGATGGCAGCTCCGGCATTAAGGTCGCCATGACCCCCATCCGTGTGGTGTGCCAGAACACCCTGAATCTGGCTCTGGACAGCGCCAAGAGGATCTGGACCACCAAGCACACGGAGAACGTCATGAGCCGGGTCTATGAGGCCAGAGAGACCCTTGAACTGGCCGAGGCATACATGGGTGAGCTGGGCCGGGGTATTGATGCCTTGTCCAAGATCAAGCTGACCGATAAGCAGGTCATGGCGTTCATGGGTGAGTTCTTCCCCGTTGAGCTGGATATGCCGGAGGCCCAGCGGAAGAACAACCTGCGGCTTCTGGAGGATATGAAACTGCGGTATTGGGAGGCTCCGGATCTGTCCAACGTGGACAAGAACGGCTACCGCTTCATCAATGCCGTCAGTGACTTTGCTACCCACGCCGACCCCATCCGCAGGACCCGGAACTATGAGGAAAACCTGTTTCTCCGCACCGTGGAGGGCAATCCCATCATCGACAAGGCCTATAAGCTGGTGCTGGCGGCGGCGTAAGGAGGGCTTGCAATGGCAAACATCTTAGCCGTCACAGAGAATATGCCCTATGAGGACTGGCTGGAATGGCGAAAAAAGGGCATCGGCGGCTCGGATGCCTCTGTGGTCTGCGGGATCAGCCGGTACAAATCCCCGGTGGAGCTGTGGATGGAAAAGACCGACCAGCTTCACGCCCAGGAAGCCGGGGAGGCCGCCTACTGGGGCACTCAGTTGGAGTCCCTTGTACGGGCAGAGTTCACCAAGCGTACCGGGATAGAGGTCGAACACAAAGGGGTACTTCTCCAAAGTGAGGAGTACCCCTTTATGCTGGCCAATCTGGACGGCACCTGTGAACACCCGGACTATGGCACCTGTATCTTCGAGGCCAAAACAGCCTCCGCTTATAAAGCCGGAGAGTGGGACGATGCCATCCCGGACGAGTACCAGCTTCAGATCCAGCACTATATGGCGGTGACAGGGTATAAAGCTGCCTACATTGCCGTTCTCATCGGCGGCAATACTTTTCGCTGGAAACTGGTAGAGCGGGACGAGGAACTGATCTCCATGATCATTGAGCTGGAGGCTGACTTCTGGCACCATGTAGAGGATGGGACACCCCCGGCCATGGACGGCTCTGCTGCCAGTGCCAAATTCCTTTCTGAGAGATTCCCGGACAGCGTACCCAAGTCCCAGATCACCCTTCCCAATACCGCCATCGACCTTATCCAGCAGTATGATACCGCTTGTGAGCAGTTGGAGGCCATCACTGAGCAGAAGCAGAAGGCGGAGAACAAGCTGAAGGAGCTACTGGGAGAAAATGAGGTGGGCACTGCTGGGGATAGAATCATCGTCTGGAAAAGCGTGTCTCAGGAGCGGCTGGACAGTAAGACCCTGAAGGCCGAGCATCCGGCACTCTATCAAAAGTATGCCAATAAAACATCATGCCGCCGCTTCACTATCAAGGCGGCGAGTTAAAGGAGGATCTACTATGGATACCACAAAGCTGAAAGATAAATTGGACGGCAAGGTGCAGGGATTGCAGGAGCCTGTTTCTGCTCCCACGGCTCCGATGGCGCCGGTCAGCTCTGGCTATGCCGCTCTTTCCAACAATGCCCTGGATGTGATCCGGGAAAACCTGAAGAATCAGCCCCTGTCCCTCCAGCTCTTCGATGTGGTCAAGTCCCCTTCGGGCGGCGCCACCGTGTTTTCCGTGCCGGGCCTCACCGGAGAGGAGGCAGAGAAGGAATTGACCGGGATCATTCTGGACTACACCACGCCCAGGGCTTACTGGGACACTCCTGACCCGGTGGAGGGTACGCCGCCGGTCTGTATGAGCCAGAACAGCATCGTTTCCCACGATGGCAAGGCCTGCTTTAGCTGCCCTTACAATGACTTTGGCAGCAAGGACGGCGAGAGCAACGCCAAGGCCTGTAAGGAATCGGTGCTGCTGTTCCTCCTCCGGCCGGGGAATGTGCTGCCCCTGCTGGTGCGGGTGCCTGTCACCAGCAAACCCCGGTTTCTCAAGTACACCGCCCGGCTGGCGGGGAATCTGGTGCCGGTGAACAGCGTGGTGACGAAGATCTCCTTGGAGAAAGCCACCAGCAAGAGCGGAAAGCCCTATGCCTTGTTCAACTTTGAGGCTGTGAGCCTGCTCAGCCCTCAGGAGGCGGAACACGCCAAGGCCTATGCCCGGCAGTTCATGGACAGTGTGAACGCCGCCGAGTTGATGCCCGATCTGGCAGAGGCCAGTTAAAATAGCGCCCGGTATCTCTGCTTTGTGGTAGAGATACCGGGCGACTTTATATTGGAGGAGTGGATATGACTTACTCGAAAGTAAAAGAGATCTTCCAGGAGTGGAACCGTAATCACCCCGGCGAGGAACTGACCGCCCATATTGTTTTTGCGGTGGATAGCTTTATGAAGGAGTACCCTCTGTTGAGCCGAACCTATGTTGTGAGCAGTAATAACAAGGCTTTCCGGCCTAATATGGGTGGCTATTCCATTTTCGGGGACAGCTTGGACGGAACTGACTGTGGTGTTCGGCTGGAGCAGTACATGGCGGCAGAAGGAAATATCCAGGGCTGGAAGGTGGAGGATTGCTATATCCTGGAACGGATGCGGGATGTTATGGCAATTCCCGATTTCTCCAGAATGGAGCAGGAGGATGGTACGGTTTGCTATTTCTTTGGAGACACGACTATCTGGGTGCAAGAGACTGTGGAAGATGGGAAATTGCACTTGATACCCGTTGCCGGAGATCAGGTCGGCCCGGATGGTTGGGTTGACTTGGCGATGGATCGGGTCTATGGGTACTGCACTCTTTTGGAGCGCCACCTTACTGAGCCAGAGGCGAGATAATAAAACGGATGAAAGAGGACGGGCAATCATTGCCCGTCCTCTTCTGTGCTTGCTGAATCGTTTTTCATCAAAAATAGTTTCAGTACCTCTTTCGCCAATTTCAGCTCTCGATCAGTACAGTCTTTTAGAAGGCTAAAAACATCAGAAGGATCTCCTGGCTCCCAGCCAGTGCCAAATAAGATATACTCCATTGGGAGGTGCATGGACTCAGAGAGTTTGATTAAAGTATCGATAGACATTTGAGAGGTGCCGACTTCCAACTGCCCATAATATCCAGAGCCAATGTCGGCCAGCTCGGACATTTTTTCCCTGGTGAGACCCAATTCAATGCGCCTATCTCGCAATCGCTTACCGATTTCTTTTAACTGCTTTTTCTCCATTATCTTATAACACCCCTATTTCGTTATTGTAATCGAAAAAGGAATGTGGTAAAATATGTCACAAGATAACGAAAAGCGGTATCTTATAGGGGGTGAACACTGTGCTTTGCAAACATTGTGGGGCGGGAAATCCTGAAGGAGCAAAGTTTTGCCAAAAATGCGGGCAGCCGCTGTTTGAAGATCCTGCACCAAAGAAAGCACCTTCAGCTACTCCATCGCAACAGCCAACGCATCAAAGTCGTGTAGATCCGGTTTGCCCGCATTGTGGAAGTAACAAATGTGAACCCGTTTCCCGCAATTTGACAAAGGTGCGAGGAGGTGGCTACAGCGCATCGAGTGGTTGCTGCGGGCTCTGTCTGTTGGGGCCGTTTGGTTTGCTGTGTGGACTATGTGGAACCGGAACGAAGGTTGATGTGAAAAACGAGGTCGTCTGGGTATGCAAGAATTGTGGCCGGGAGCATATTGCCCAGAAGGATGCTTTGGAGAAAGCGGAAGTGATGGCGGCCAGCTATGCAATGTCAATCCTTCTGATCGGAGTGTTTATCTCGGCGGGAGTCAATTTATCGGGCTGGCCGTGGATCCTTATGATTGTATGGGCATTCAGCCCACTGATAGCCTGGGGGATGATAGATACCGAGCTATCCGAACAGCTCGGCTATCCACTAACTGAGATATTACCCCCCAATATATCGGTAAGAGCTTACCTGATTGTTGCAGAGGTCATCACAGTTATTGTGCTTCTGTTTGGCGGCCCCTTTATTGATGGCCTTCTGGCGGGATTATAAAAATGAGTACAGCATATCATATTTGCATGGTGCTGGGGCGAGCTACAGGCTGTCACCAGTTACCGGAGCGGAGCTTCTTTTTCAAGGGGAAACAGTTTCCGGTCTGTGCCCGTTGTACGGGTGTGTTCTTGGGAGAGTTTTCAGCACTTCTGAGCATCAGATGGTTTCATCCGCCTTTATGGATCATTCCCCTGTTTTGCGCTATTATGCTTGCAGATTGGGGAATCCAAGCCCTCCGGTGGAAGGAATCTACCAACATAAGAAGACTGATTACAGGGCTTCTGTGCGGGTACGCTTTGCTATATGGCTTTTTAGTGGGTCTTGCAAGAATTCTGAATTATACATAGAGAGGAGATAGGGGTATGGCAAAATTTTGCGTGAACTGTGGTACACCGCTGCCGGATGAGGCAGGCTTTTGCCCAAAATGCGGAGCAAAGGTAGAGATTCCGCATTGCCCGTCATGTGGGAAAGAAGTGGATTTTGAGACAGAGTACTGTATCTACTGCGGGGCACGGCTGAAAGAGGAACCGATACCGAAAAGTGAACCGGTTATGGAGCCTATTCAATCCAAAGAAATTCCTGCGGCCACGCCAGAGGAAGATGCTGGGCCAAAGGAGAATAATGGAAGTACCTTTTCATGGACATATAGAAGGTCTTACCGGAGAAAGCACAGTTTTGCAGCAAAAGTAGATAACGACTATCTGCTTATTGCAGAGAGTGAACGGAATGCAATAACCACGGAAATTCCGCTACACGCTATTCAAAGTATTGTGTTGGAAGCGAAGGCATCTGCTTTTCGATGGATCATGCTCGCTTTCATCATTTCGCTGCTTCCCATAACTATGGTTATAGGAAGGGACATCTTAGCAATAAGGAGCGTTAATGAGCTTTTAGTTACAGTGCTGATTATTGTGGTCTTTACTGCCATCCTTATATGGAGTGATCGGTTCTATCTGTCACATTATTGCTTAACCATAATATGGCAAGAAAACGGAAAAAAGAGATATGCTTTCTTGAAAGATAAGAAAGTCAACACTTTGGAGCAAGTTCAAGCCGTTCTTACCCAAGCAACTGGCATTGCACCCCAATCAAAGAAGAGTAACACCGTAAAAATAGGGGTATCTATCATTTTGGGAATTGCTCTTTCGGTAGCAGCTATTTTTCTCCTTCAACCCAAGCAACCCGCTGGAGAAGATATAACGGTGAAAGAAAGTGGTACTCCTACTCCATCACTGTCCGTTGCATCCCCATCCCCATCTCCATCACCATTAGTCACTCCCTCTGAGGGACCGAGTAATATAAATGAGTCAACAAGCAATGGGATAAATATTTATGACATGGTGGGCAGCTATTCTTACGATGGATCTTTTGAAGCAGGGGGACTATACCAAGATTTCTACTATTCTTTGAACATTGAGCAATATGATTCTGGTATTCTCATCTATGCTATATGGCGAGGTAATTATATTATTCCGGAAACTGTGGTTGGGCCAGAGGCACTAAAAGACAATGTGCTTACGTTTTATGATGGAACAGAAGAGCGCACCTTGACATTCGTTCCGGCATCAGAGTCCATTTACGGCGTAAACACAATCTATTTGGATGGAGATGAGGAGACACCATATTGTATGGATGGCACTTTCATCGACCTTATTGGGGCTTGGCGTGAATGTATTGATGAAGATCCAACCATGATTTATATTGAATATATGGAAGGCGATGCATACTTTCGGTTTTTGTTCCCGACAGGAGAGGAACATACAGGATTGCTGGAAATGAGTGATACCGGTAACATAACTCTCACACTGGGAGATCTTAGTTTCCTCATCGATTCTTATGATGACCAATTTATCAAATTATCGAGATATGATGATGAGGATGGCCTTTTTGAGTACTATTTTGAACGTGCCTACTGAGCGTTTTCCAAAAATTAAACGAGGCAGGAGAGAAGCCCCTCTCCTGCCTCGTTTTTTGTATATTTCAGCCACATTTCCCTGATGCATTGGAATTTGATGAAGATTGTAAAAGTCCCATTTATGTGATAAAATACCTTTATACATAGCAATGCATGAGGTGGTAACATGTTGTTCTCTGAAAGATATGCCGATCTAATAGGTACAGAATCTGGACAGATGGTAGACAATATTTGTGGAGAGTTAGATTACAATTTGAAAGTTCGACTCAGTGACGTTATGCACGACTTCGCAGAGCCTCAAAAGATATACCCTGACCGTTATAGTAGCTATGATATTACTACGACCGCATTAGAAATGGCAGTTGATAATTTCAATGAGATAAAGGGGGTTCCCTATATTTCATTAAAGCATAATGTGTTTGATGGCCCTATGTATGACCCGTTGGCTAATGCATTTACTCCTTTCCTTTTCGATGTAATTGAGCTACAATATCAAAAACTTTCAAGTGGAGAAAAAGTCGATTTTCAAGCAGAAATTAACACTGCATTTACCCAATATAATGCCCCTTGGCTGTTGTGCGAAGGACGTATGGTTAAAATTGATGCAACGCAATTTGAATTGGATTTGAGACAAAAGACGTTAGAAATAATGGGCGAACTGAAGGGCAGTGATTTGAAATTCCAAGCAGCTTATGAAGAGCTATTGCAGGCCTGTGAATCTTTTGAGAAAGATGACTTTGCCGTAGCTATTTCAAATGCAGGAAAAAGTTATGAGAGTGTGCTGAAGGTTATTTGCAATTGTCAAAAAGGAAATGCAGATAGGTTGACAAGAGCCTATGTGGAAATGAAAGGCGGGATTTTGCCGGCATCCATGGCCCCAGAGGGATTTCGGGAAAAAGTTATGATGGCATTGCCATTTGTTCGCAATAACTCCTCGTCTGACCATGGTGCAGGAGCAACCCCCGCAAGAATTAGCAGACCCCTTGCAAAATTGGCAATAAATCTTGCGGCAGCACTGAATACCTACTTGATTGAGGAGTACAAAATTGAATTAGTATCCCACAGTGAAGAATATGATCCGAACACTCCAAGCGATGAAGAGCAATTGCCTTTTTAATTCAAAATGATGGAGGAATTAAAATGATAGTTACAAAGAATCAACTTCTTGATATTATTCAGCTCTCTCAAAAGAAGCAAGCTGCTCACACAAATTTTATGGACAAATACTTTCCGTCAGGAGCAATTGGGGCGAGTGATTTATTCAAATATGAAGATACGCCAGAATCCTGCGAGTATGATCAAGCAGAGGATGAGTTAAGAAATTACCTAAATCAGCTTGATTATGAAGCGATTCTTGATATTGAAGCGCTGATGGACTATGGAAGAGAGCTTTCGCAATATGACGGCATTAGTAATCTCCGCAGATTGATTGACGATGAATATACTGACAGAACTGAATTGCTAAATTCAAAGAAATATTTTACTAATGTTCGTAAATGGTTTGCACAGTCTTACCCATCGCCGGAGGGAAAGAGTGATGCAGTTATATATTTAGCAGAAAAATCTCTCGTACAATACTTACCCTATGCTATGGAAGCTTTAGATTTGTAAGTTTGGGTTGGTTGCCAGCAACTTGGCCTACAAACTACAATATAATCCCATAATGAATGGAGGTACAAACCATGAATCCGCTTTACTACAATATGTGGAACTATAACTATATTCAGCAACAGGCTCAACAGCAGTACCATAAGAGCCAAGTTATGCAAGTGCTGGATAGCACCCATAAATTAAAGGATTTTCTTGATAGCCTTGATAAAATCGACCCGGGCTATCAAGATGCTGCCAATATGGAGTTTTGCGCCGTTTTATTTGACTTTTTTCAAAAACACATGGAAAAAGCCAAAGAGGGACAGCAAAATGTGTTTTGAAAATTTATCGCCTGAGCTACAAAGCACTATTGTTTCTGGGGCCATAGGGCTTTTGGGCGCCTTAATTGGTGCTTTAGCAGCGATCGGCTCTACTTATCTGGCTAAGAAGTTGCAGGCAGCGGGAGAAGTGTCTTTGTATGCGAGAATAGTACATTCCAAAGGGAGCATTAACTCGGCTTGTGGCTGTTATAAAAGCGGAATGTCTGATGGACTGGTTATGAGAGTTCCGCTTTGGATTGATATAATAAATACGTGTGGGATTTCACGCATTATTCGGGACTTGAGTATGCATGCGTACTTAGGAGAAGAGGAAGTTGCCACCTTCACACAAATCCAACGTATTGGTGATGATGATGCAATTTTGCTGGGGAATGAAGGCGCCTATACTTTTGTAATTCCAGCAAACGGCGCCTGCCGATTTGACTTAGAGTATATGTTAAAAGAGGCAGATGTTCCAGGAGATAAAAAGCAGTTTGATGCGCTTATTATGACTTATTTTGATGAAAAGAATGGAATTCACAAATTTCATCTTATGGATATAGAACGCTGTTGGTCTCTTGGAGAAGTAAAGACAGAAAAGAAATGGATTACCTTAACCAAGGGATAAATATTGGAGGCCCCCAATAAATACAAAATGCCCCCTGGAGGAATGTTGCTTATGGACAATGAATTGCAGAACACCGGAAAAATTCTGATCTACCAGAATGAGAAGGGCGACACCAAGATCGATGTCTACTTCGAAGCGGACACGATTTGGATGACCCAGCGCTCCATGGCCGAATTGTACCAGGTGACACCGCAGAACATTACCCTGCATATCAAGAACATCTATGAGGATGGAGAACTGGACGAGGGGGCAACTTGTAAAAATTACTTACAAGTTCAAACTGAAGGTGGTCGTGAGGTTAAGCGGGATACCAAGTTCTATAATTTGGACATGATTCTGGCCGTTGGCTACCGGGTACGCAGCCATGTGGGCGCCCATTTCCGCCGGTGGGCCAGCAATGTCCTTACGGAGTACATGAAAAAGGGTTTTGTCCTCAATGATGAGCGCCTGCGGGAACCCAAGGAATTCGGGGCGGATTACTTTGACGAACTCCTGGAGCGTATTCGGGATATTCGGGCCAGTGAGAAGCGGATCTATCAGAAGGTGAAGGACATTTTTGCCCTCTCGGTGGACTATGACAGCAACAGCGAGGCTGCCCAAACCTTTTTCAAATCTGTGCAGAACAAGCTGGAGTATGCGGCCACCGGCCACACGGCGCCGGAGTTGATCGCAGGTCGTGCCGATGCCACAAAAGACAACATGGGACTGACCGCATACAAGGGTGCCAAGGTGCGCCGGGGCGATGTGACGATAGCCAAGAACTATATGTCCCACGAGGAGATCAGCACGCTGAATCTGATCGTGAATATGTATCTGGACTATGCAGAACTGCAAGCAAAGGGCCACAATCCCATGCATATGTCTGATTGGGAAGTCAAGCTGGGTGAGTTTCTGCGCTTTAACGGTAGAGAGGTTCTGGAGAATCTGGGTACGGTGAAGCGTGAGGAAGCCGAAAAGCTGGCCCTGGAGCAGTACGAGTTGTACGATGCCCACCGCCGGGCGTTGGAAGCCACAGACGATGTGGATGAGCTGACCGAAAACGTAAAGCGTCTGAAGCCGTGAGCTGAAGATTTCAGGGCAAATTTAACCCGCCAAAAAACCGCCATCGACACACAAAGTGGGCCCACAACAGCCCACCAAAAGATACGGTAAGGGCCGAAGAGAAAACACATCGATCATTGGGCAAGCAAGGATTGGTGGCATTGAGATACGATAAGAAAAACAACAAAAATTCCAGGTGCGTGAGTTGGTAAGGATGAGGTCCCCAGTTCAAATCTGGGTAGCAGCTCCATGAAAAACCCTGTAACTTGTAATGGTTACGGGGTTTTTCTTTGCTAAAAAAGGTTAAAGGTCAATTATCAATGTCTTTTCTCATTCCAGCTTCGTTGTAATGCTCGGTTGATTTTTTGGTATTCAACTCGCTCTACCTTTTACACAATTCAATTTGGTAGTTATTATCTGTATCCATAAGTGTTAAAAGCGACTGTGTAGTCTCATTCTCTAAATCATGTATTCCCCCAAGGTCAATACTATAGTAACCAGAAGTTGATTCACCAAAGCCATTTTTAGCAGTTAAGCATAAAAACCATATGGTTTATTATCACTATTCGTTCTTACATACCCACCAGATGGATTTTAAAATACATTGTGTTTGCTGTAATCAAATCGGATACCACCCCATAGCGTGTTGTTATAGGCATATACTCCGGCTATTATCAGCCCTGCTAAAATAGCTACTACAATGACATGAACACGCCACTTTCAAACCCGTAAAAATTTCTTGTACAGTCTTCCTGCATCGTGTAAAATGTAGCCAAGAGACAGCAGAAGCATATGGGGCAGGACGTGGAGAGCATCACCTCCCCACGCCCCGCCCCTATGTAGGAGAGCATATCTCCCACATAGCAAGATACTTGCGCCCAACCCGTTCTATTAAATCTATATAGTTTTAGCAAGCATGAAATGGGTGTGTGTTTAGCTTTCAGCGGTGTAGGGACAAAAACCCTGCGCCGCTTTTGTTGTCTCGGCGGACCCGAGCAAAGCCCGAGGGGGGATGTACCCGCCCCCAAGGGCCGGACCGTTGAGACAAAACCTTTATATAAAGGAGAGGACGGTATGAAAAAGTTAATATCGGTGTTTCTGATGGTTGTCATGGCGCTGGCGTTGGTACCGGGTGCGTTTGCGGCGGAGGCTGCTTCGGTGGATAAGTTCACTGATGTTCCGGCGGATGCGTGGTACAGGGACGAGCTGGCATACGCTCTGTACAACGGCTATATCAGCGGGACGAGCGACGAGACCTTCGACTCCGATGCGCTGGTGGATCGTGGCCAGTTCGTCACGATCTTGGGCAGAATGTTGCAGGTGGATGCGGACAATGGCACCACATGGTTCACGGACGTACCTGAGACAGCGTTTTATGCTCCGTGTGTGGGCTGGGCGGCTTCCAAGAAGTATGTGGACGGCACCAGTTCCACAACCTTTGCCCCAGAGGTAAGCATCACTTTCGAGCAGATGGGCACCATCCTTGCCAACTATATCTGCAACACAGGGGTAGTTGTTGTGGCGGCCTTGCCGCCCACCACCTATAAGGATGCCGCCAGCATCGCAGGTTGGGCGAAGGGCAGCATGGAGCTTATGGCGAAGTACAGTCTGCTCCCGACAGATGCCGCTGGCAATGTCAATCCCCAAAAGGCTGTCACCTGTGCGGAGGCAACAGTAGCTCTTGTTCGGCTGGCGAAGGCCACCGGCTTGGGGACGGAGCCTCCTGCTGCTGGCGAGCAGACTTCCACGGTAGATATTTTTGCGGAGGCTGCGGCGAGGGCGCAAAGTGTTCATGATGAGTTGTGGGCTTCCGGAAGGATCAAGGATGGAATGTCCGAGAAAGAAAAGGCGATCGAGTATTCCAAGTGGATGAGTATTAACTGTAGTTATGCGTCGAATGATACAGCAGTTAGTGTGTATGGGCAAAAGAGTTGGGTAGTTGATTATGCGTATGGCCCCCTGGTACTTGGGTACGGTGAGTGTGATGGTCTTTCAAAGGCATACAAGGAGCTATTAGACACCGAGGGTATTTCTTGCGAATTAAAGCAAAGTACCAGCCATATGTGGTAACTGCAACACTTGATGGTGTTAGTTATGACCCGATTGATATTACTGCGATGGTTCAGTGCTCGAGCAAGGTAGATGATTCCTTTGACTCATATGTATGGGAGATGTATCGCGACCAGATTTTCTATCCCGACGAGTGGAATGCAAGGTACGACAATGTTTATGATTGAGTCGCTATAAAAGATGGCGTGACACTGGAGACAGTGTCACGCCACCTTTTGGTTTGGATATATAAGCATTATATTCCATTACTGAATAGTGTCATATATTGTCTGCCATGGAGGATTGTGGCAGAAAGGCGTGTTATGTATGTCGTCAAAAGACAAGATTTTGTATTGGAAGTGGCATTTCTGGGGTGGCGGATGGGTGGCCCGCCATGGCTGGCGGCTGGGCGGTTTTCGGTGGCTGGGTGCAAGGCGGGGAATAAGGTGGGTATGCTCCATGCAATCCCACGCTGACAGGCTGACGGTATGGGGGAAGCTGGTCCCCGTGGGGATCGCGCCGCTTCGATGCCTACGGGTATAGGAGGAAAGAGCGGGCCGGGGCTGACCGCTGGAGGGCGTAAAAAAACAGAGGGCCGAGATCCACCGCCTGCAATTCTATGGCAAGGGGGTAAAACGCCTTCTCGCCCAGAAGCCGGGCAAAAAGATGTACCGCTCTCGCTCCTTCGATTGAGTGAAGGCCCGGCATAGAGCGGCGTTTTTGAGGTCCGGCGGAGAAATGACCTGCTGGGTATAGGCCTCCTCTGCCGCAATCCCGGGAGGGGTATCTCAATCACCCGTGGAATTTTCGCTGTCACGAACCTTTCTGCGGCCTTGCAGGACTGCGCTTTTCTTTTCGTGTGCGGAGGCCCTGGCACGTTACGAAGTGTTGGCAAACAAAAAAGCGGCCGATGCTGCGCTTTTACGCAACATCGGCCACTCCGGTCGCATGGCCGCACACAGGCGGCCGGTATTGTCTCCTTTCATGGCGGCGGCGCTGTCGCCCCGCCGATATATTGATTCCAAAAGTTTTTTAAGATAGGTATGGATTTATTTTTTTGCTATCTTGAATAACACGATCAGGAATTGTGGAGTTTCCGGGAACAGCAGTCTCTATCGGAACAATGGGCGGTCCTGAAAGAGCGGGACCACCCGGCTCCATATTCCCATCAGGCGATTCACTGTCAGGCGCAGGAGCCAAATGTTCCCTGATTAAAGCACTCCGCATACCGCAATGATGATCATCAGAGCCAGCAGAAGGAAGCTCACAGGGCGAATCAGCCTTCTGCCGCGCTTTTTTGCCTTGCTCTGACGGATGCTTGGCGCTCCCGTACCGTCACGGCTCAAAAACCACCTCTTTCCCGTCCGATTTTAGAATCATGGCAACGTTCTCGCCGTCATAGCCAACAGACAGGGCCGGGTCATTTGAAATTTTCAGACTGTGGGCGCCATCCCTGTCACACAGATAAACGCAGTCGGAATCCATGCGGTTGATATAATACAGTCCCTGATCGGCCAGGCAGAAGTCAGAGGCAACCATATTCCGAAACGGTCTTTTCTTGTGGGTCTTGGTGTCATATGCCGTCAGCAGAGAATTTTCGTTGATGAAGTAGATCGTCCGCCCGTCAAACGCGATATTCCCCCTGGTGGGGATGTCCAGCACTCGCGTTCGCTGGATCGTTCTGCTTACTTCCGTAATCCCATCATTCGTAATGAAAAAGAGGCTGTCGTTGTTCAAGAAAAAGCCATAGCAGTATTGCAGAAACATCCAGGTATCCCCCACGGTATAGTCAATTCCCAGCAGAGAGCGCCCGCTGTCCGTTATTTTCTCGAAAATGACCTGTTCCTCAAAGGTTTCTGTATCAAGCCGGACGATGGATATCTGGGTAGCTGTGCTGTTGTAGCTGCCGACCCGGTCCACATACTGCTCCGTGCGGGAGGTCAAATAATAAATGTACGGGGCATCCATATAGACGGCTTTGACCGATTCCTCATCCGAAAAGGCCCCGAACAGCGGGGAGGGGGGCAAATCCGCCAAGGCGCCGGTTGCCCGGTTTTCCAGAGCGTATGTCCGCGTCTGGTCATCGCAGACCACGCTGTAAGTTTCCGACACACTTTGGGAGGAGGAATTGAATATCCCGTTTGTAGATTCTGCGACAGAGCAGCCGGACAGCGAGAGCAAAACCAGAAGTCCCAACACTGCGGCCCCGTGCCGTCTGACGAATTTTCTTCCGGACTGCCAGCAGTTTGTGTTTTGCCGCAGCACCCACCATACCATGAGGGCGCAGCACACAGCGGACAGGCTCAGCAGTGCCAGCAGTTCCCGGGGGGAACGCTCTGAAAAAATCACGATGGGGTCCCCCGTCAGCGAATCCTCCACAGAGGAAGTCCCCTCCAGAAAGCCGGCAGCCAGCAGGAACGGCAGGGGCAGCGGCAGGCGGTAGCAGATCTGTCTGGACAGGCCGATATACGGTATCAAGGTGGATGCCACCCCGATCACCACCGTCAAAGCGTATTTCTTCACCAAGACGGAGGTAAAGAGCAGCAAAGCGGCGAGATACACCGAACCAAAACAGCGCAGAAGGGTCAGAATCAGATACGCGGCCAGCAAAGAGATATTTTTTGTGCTCTCCCCGAACCCGGCGATACTCTGGACAGGGTACTCCCCGTGGGGCAGGCCGTATTTTATTCCGAAGAACGCAAAACGAATCAGGGCCAGCCCTCCGCAGAGAACGAACACGGCGCAGAGGGTCATTATGGCCTTGCTTTTGGCGCTCTTGCGGCTCTGGGGCGCCGTCCGCAAAAGTGCGTCCATCTGACAGCTGTACTCCGAGCAAAACACCGTAGCGGCCAAAATCAGAATGACAAGGAACAGCGGGAAGTCCAGCGTTTGGGCGGAAAACAGTCCCGCCCAGCCGTTGGTGTTCAGAAAGTAGCGGTTGCCGGTGTTCTCGCAGATATATAAATATTGCCGGTACACAGCTTCAAATCCATGCTCATGGGCCAACACCGTGTCCGTCTCCGCAGTCTGCCGCTTATACTGTTCCGCTGTGATCCGGCCGCTGTAATAGCTTTCCTGGGATCGAGAGCGGGCAGAGCGGGCCTGCGTGATGGCCTGGGCCTCCTGCTCCAGCCAAGCGGCCTTTTCCTCTGTGCAGGCCCCGTCCAGCCGTTCCAGATACCACTCGTATTCCTCGCGGTATTCTTCCATCGCGCTGTTCTGCGGTCTGTCGGCTGCGGCCAGCCAAACCGTACTGACCAGGAGTGCGGCCAGGATATAGCATAAGCCCCGCTGGCAGATCATCAGTTTTTTCCATTCATAAGAGAAAACGCTCATTTTGCCCTCCGAACACAGCGGTGACAGTTTTCCGCTGACAGAAAATAAATCACAACAGCAGCCGCAAGGCCCGCGAGCAGAGCAAACCATGCTGCGGCCTGCCAAGTCAGGACGGGGAACCCGCCCAGGTTCACAAACTCTGTTTTGCCCAGGAGAACACGGTTGGTCAGCAGAGAATAGGGATTCAGCACCTTTGTCCAGAAGAAATTAGAGTAGGCACAAACGGCTCCGCTGACAACCAGCACTATACAGAGAGAAAAGTCAATGACAAAGGGAAGCAAGGCATTTTTCCAGAACATCGAAACCAGCAGCCAGAGCATCCCAATCACCCATGTGCCAGTGCATTTGAGCGCCGCAGACAAAAGGATATACTGGAAAATGCTGAGATTGACGGAGCTTTCCGCAAAGTTTGGAATTGCGAACACCGGCAGGGCCAGCCCTTCCAAGGTTTGAAAAGATGCCGCAAAGCCAATCAGGTCAAGGAGAGAAAACCACAGCGAGGTCAAAAGCAGAAACAGGGTGGCCGCAAGGATTTTCGCCAGGGCTGTTTTTCTGCCGCCGCCCGGACTTACCAGCAGCAGCATATCCATCTGCGTTTCCCTCTCGCTCACAAAGGTTCCGATGATCCCATAGAGGCAGAGGAGAAGGGTCAGGACGATGGAAAAATCATAGTTCAGATAGTAATTGCACATTTCCCGGTAGGCAAAGGCGGGGACGGTGCGGCCGGCGTAAAGGTTATAGATCGCGCCGCACTCCCTCTGCCGGTAGACCGCGCCCCGTTCCCCATAGAGCGCGGCGCTTTGCCGCGCTCTGTTTGCCACTTGCTCCGCCCGGCCGCTGTACTCATAGAAATACTGCATAGGCGTTACGAAATACTTATCCAGCAGGTTCCTGTCGCTGTACAGGTTCCCGGTCATGGTGTTGGGGTCATCGGTGGCTGTGCTTGCGGTCATATCTGACGTGGCCTCCACAAGAGGCTGATAAGCCGCAAGCAGCCGCTCCACCTTCTCCGGGGTGATCTCCCCTTGGTATTCCCCATAAAGCTGCCAATGGAGCGTGTGCCAGCTTTGCGCTCCGTTCCCGTCTGTCAGATAGGAATAGGCTCTGTATTCGCCATGGATCTTGAACAGGTTGGCCAGGCTGAACACCACAAAGAGCGCCAGAATGGAGCGTTTACAGAACTGCTTGATAAATTCATACCGTATCAGGCGTATCATGGCGTTCCCCCCTGCAATATCGGTAAACAGCGTTGCTGTTTTTCAGACGGGCAAAGCCCGCCTGCGTGTGAAACACGCTGTCTTTGACGATAAGATCCAAACCGGGGCCGCCCAATGCGGCCTGCGGCGGCGCTTACGCCGCTGCACATGAAAAATATTGTGATATTTTTCATGCCGTTTGATTATAGTACAAGAACACATCTTCCAGGTTGGGCCGGACAGGCTGTGCGGTTTTGATCGGGCATCCATCCTCAACAATGCGGAGGGTAAACTGTCCGTCCTCCTGCTTCATGTTGCTGACGCAGTACATATCAGTCAGCAATACAGCGTCTTCGGCCCCGACAGTCACATTCCATACCTTGCCCTCAATATTCCGCTCCAGCGCGGCGGGGGTCCCCTGCATGAGAAGGGTCCCCTGTTTCAGCAGCAGGATCTCCCGGGCGATGCACTCAACATCAGAAACGATGTGGGTGGCCAGCAGGATGGTCCGGCCCTGGGCAAACCGGGAGATCAGGTTCCGAAACCGTATCCGCTCGCTGGGGTCAAGACCGGCGGTAGGCTCGTCCAGAATTAAAATCTTCGGGTCGGACAGCATGGCCTGCACGATACCGACACGCTGGCGCATACCGCCGGAGAGCGCGCCGATCTTCTTGTCCTGCGCGTTTGTCAGATTCACCGTGGCCAGCAGCTCGGAAACCCGGTCCTGCCCTTCATGGGTAGGAATGTCTTTCAGCGCGCACATATAGAGCAGGAAGTCCTTGACGGTAAAATCCCGGTAGAAGATAGGATACTGGGGCATATAGCCGATTTTGGACAGGAACGCTTTGCCCAGCGTCCTCACATCCCGGCCATCCACCCGGATCGTGCCGCTGTCCCCCCGCAAAATGCCCACAAAGGTATTGATAAGCGTGGTTTTCCCGGCCCCGTTTTCACCCAGCAGGCCGTACACGCCCTCGTTCAATGTGGCGGTAAAGTTTTTCAGCGCAAATTTTTTCTTGTATTGCTTCGACACGCTTTCAAATGTGATTTCCATGTTACGCTCCAAACTCAAACGTGGACACCAGCGTATCAAGTTCGTCGATACTACCTCCGAGAACGACAACGGCGGTCCTGTCTCCGTCTAATATGTAAATTCTGGGGATGCGGTTGAAATATGTGGGGTCGGCGTTCTCAATCACTTCGGTGGCAACCAATGCGCCGGAGGCCACGTCATAGACGCGAACGGTCAGCTCGCTGCCCAGAACGGCGGTTGCCACATAGTTCCCCTGCTCCGAGCTGTACACGCCGTCTTTGCCCTCCCTGCTGGCGGAGAAGGAAAGGGTGTTGGCGCCGCCCGTTGCCCGGTCCACCCAAAGCAGCGTTCCATCGGCATGGGTAAAGGTCTGCGGGAAAAACAACCGGCTGACGCTGCTCTGTATTTCTTCCATTTCATAGCCGGACGGTTTTGTGAGCTTCAGACCGCTGCCATCCACGGCGATGCTCCCGTAGATGCAAAAGTCTTCCTCGCCGTCTGCCGCGGGAATCGAACTGCCGCTGCCATAGAACACGATCTGGCTGTTATCCTGGGCAAAGGCAGCGCCGTTCAGCATGGAAACACTGATGCTGGCTGGCCCGGCGTCTTGGGCCGTGTCCAGGAGAGTAGTCAAACTCCCGCTTTCCAGGTCATACAGATACAGCCCGCCCATGGCGGCAAACGCCAGCTTCTTTCCGTCCGTGGAGGCCGCTACGCCCCCGGTTTCGCTGACAACAAAATCCCCCTGCAAAAGCTCATCCACCATGATCTCCCTGTTCAGAGAGAGCGAGCTGTCATAGATGTACGCCATCATGCCGCTATCGCCCATGCCGGACAGGACGTAGCCCCCGTCAATGGTCTGGGCCTCAAAGTCACGCAGGGGGGCTTCTGCGGTGGCCAGCACCGAGGAAGTCCCGGTGTCATAGAGGTACAGCTTGTCCGCCAGCACAAGGAGCGTTCCGTTCCCGGCATAGGCGCAGCTCTGGAGCTTGCCGCCAAACAGGGCGGGGTCGAAGGTGCAGGATGTACCAGTCGGGGAAATGGGCTGGTCCTGCTGTCCGTCAGAGGGCGGGACAGCGACCGCAGGAGTGTTGGAGGGGAGGTTTCCCGAAACCGCAGGGGCCGGGGCATCCGTCTTTTCGCAGGCGGACAACGCCAGTGTGAAAAGCAGCGCCAGCGTCATGCAGAAGGTCTTTTTCATGCTCAGTTCTCCTTATACAATAAAATGGAATTGGTCTTAAAGAGTGGGCCGGAGACTCCGTCCTGAGGGACGGCCACACAGTAGAAGGTGTGAAACTGCCCCAGCTTGTCCGGGTCGATCACGGCCTCAAGCTCCATGACGCCGCCCTTGCTCAAGGTAATGGAGCGGCAGGTGCTTTCGCCCAGCTTCACCGGCTGGTGATCCAGGAAAAAAGCGACGCTGTAACTTGTTCCAGCTGTGCCGCACATGGTAAACAGCAGGGGAACGGGAGCGGAGAGCCGCAGGTTGTCATAGGTGATGCCGCCGTCACAGGAGAAGGTATAATAGATTCCGCTGTCCAGCGTGTCCATGCTCACACCGCCCCAGCCGTATTTGGGAAGCTCGTTTTCCACATACTGGGCCGTGACCTTTTCCTCCCGCATTTCGCTTTGTGAAAAGATTTCCCGGACAGGCGGAAGGCCTGAATGGTCAGCGGGGGCGTCTGCGTTGAACTGCAATTCAACACGGTAATCCAGCGTTTTATGATACCAGCCATAGCCGGAGGTGGATTCCATATCCGGCTGGAAATCCGGGTTGGTGATGCTCACCACGGTCAGGGCCAGCGTATCGCCGGCCCTGCCGGTCACAGGCTCAAAGAGGAAGGAAAAGTTCTGCTCCTCCTCTGCGGGGAAGCTGTGGCAATACGCATACTCCCCTGTGGTATCGTTCACCTTGTAGGGCTGGGGCTGGCCGTCCAGAAACAGGAGAAATCCAACGGTATCCATCTTGCCGGTGAGGGAAAACTGGTACTCCAGCCGAAACTCGCCGCCGTCATAGGGGAATGGCAGACGCTCCCCGCTCTCGGAAAAATCAGCCGAAGCAACGCCGTGGGTGAGCATTGCCAGAAATCCGGCGGCCTCCTCCGCCTCATCAAATGGATTTGCTTCGGCAGTCTGTGACGGCAGGGGCGTACTGTCCGGAATGGCATAGTTCCCGCAGGCGGTGAGGGATAAAAGCGCGCTGCACAGCAGAGGAACGGCGATCAATTGTTTTCGCATACATGGCCTCCTTTGCTTTGATGGGGCGAGTATAACGGGCAAAGGTCAAAATTCGGTCAAGAAAAGTAAAATGCCGCCCAAGTTTTTTGGGCGGCATCCGGGAGAACGATTTTATTGTAAAAATAAAATAATAAATTTATCGAGCCAACAGGAACGCAATGATCTGTTCACTGATTACTTTGTACTCATAATCGTGAACATAATGAGGGCAATCCAATTCGATATATTCCCCGCCTTCAACTTGTGAAAGGTATTGGATCGGGATTTTTCTCCATGTCTCTTTATCAAATCCCGTTCCGCCGGACCCGTCCGAGAGAAACAGGAGCATCGGAAGTTGCGGAACCCCCAAACTGTCCACTTTTTCAGCGTTTTCCTTCACCCGCTCCATTTCGTTCAGCATGGTCACAGTTGCAGTCCGGCTGAAGAAAAGGGCTCTGTAAATTTCTTTTTCAGTCTCTGACAATGTACCGTGCTGGATGGCGTCACTGTCCGAAATGCCCGGTATAAAACGAGTGACGCCGAGATGAGCCGCCCAGCCCGCCGCACGCATCAGCGGTATATTGATGGTCATGCTATCATAATACTCCGGAACCGCCATATCAAGCCCGATAATAGCGGATACCTCGTCCGGGTATTTCTGCGCCCAATAGAGGGCCTCCAGTCCTGACATGGAATGGGGACAAAGGACGTAGGGCGCATTTAGTCCTGCGGCGGCCAGAGCGGTCCTGGTGTCTTCCAGTATGGAATCAATGTCTCTGCTCTTATCGACAACATCACTGAACCCGTATCCAAATTTCTCTACAACCGCGATCTGATATTTGCCGCTTAAAAGAGAATAGAGGGACTTGAAATCCAATATGGGAGAGCAGGTGCCTCCGCCTGACATGAAAACCAGCGTTGTCTCGCCGGTCCCTTCCACATAGATGCTCATATTGTGTCCCTCAACCCCAACCATCTGCCCCAGGGGCAAACGCAATTCTGCTTCTGCATTTAACCGGAGCTGGTGATTGATAGATACAGTGAGCAGCAACATCAGCACTGCAAGGATCACAATAAAAATTATTTTCCGAACTCTTTTTCTTCTGCTCATAGCGCTCTCCTCCCCCCAAAGCAAGCATATCTCCTTCCCTGTGCTGCCATAACGGAGATCATTTGACTGCGATGGAGGCTTTCACACAGGCCCCGTGGGGCGGTTGATTTGAAAGCTCTATGGTTCCCCCGTGCTTCTGGCACAGCACCCGGCTCACCGCAAGCCCCAGCCCCAAGTGCTGGCCGGAGGGATCTTCGGAGTAGAACAGGGCGGTTTTCTTTTGCAGCAGCTTGTCCGAAAAGCCCGGCCCGTCATCGGTCACGGTGGCCGACAGGATGCCATGCTCCAGACAAAAAGCCAGCCCGATTTCCCGCTCCGCAAAACGGAGGGCATTGGAGATCAGATTTTCCAGAACTCGGTACAGCAGCTCCCCGTCAAGGACGGCCCTCCCCTTCGGCACATGGAGGTCACAGGAAAAGCGTACTTGGGTATTCTGAAACAGGATGGATAAGGAATCCGCCATGTGCTGTAAAAAATCAGGAAGCTCCACCTCTCTGCGGTGGACCTCTGTTTCTTCGATAGCCCCCAGGTCGCGCATGGTATCGGTATAGCGGCCCATGCGCTCTGCGGTGATGCCGAGATTGGAGAGGGCCTTTTCCAGCTTTTCCTCCGTCAAGGTCCCGCCCCGGCTGTTCTCCTGCAAATATTCCACATAGCCGGTCATGATGGCGATGGGGTTACGCAGGTCGTGGGCCACGGACGCCTGCAAGGCCCGGCGTTCCTCCAGCATACTCCACATTTGACGGTTATTCTCATATAGGGTCTGCCGCATTTTCTCAAAGGCGGCACAGAGCCGGCCCAATTCATCCTGTCTGTCAAAGTTGATCCGGAAGTTCAAATCCCGGTCTTGAATATGAGCGGTGGCATTCATCAGGACGGTGATCGGCGGCTCCAGAACCTTGTGGTAAAACCACCACGCGCACAAGGTAATTCCAATGACAGCAAACAGAAACGGCAGCAGCACCATACAAATCTGCGAAACACGGTAGGCCATTTTTGCTTTGGAGGACAGCATGGAGAAGCTGGATTCAATGCGCTCTATCCTGTAGCTCGTCTGTCCCTGATCCCCGTTTTGTTCCTGACCGTCCGGTATCAGTTGGCCGAATGGCTCCGGCGAGCCGTCAAGGACATACCTCATCTTTGCCTCTGTGACCATTCCGTCCGGGGCGGTCGTCTGCTGCGTCAGCCAGACCTCGTTGAAATCGGGGAGAATATGTTTTTGGAAACGATAACAGCCGAAAATCGCAAGGGTGCTGCAAAAGAACACAATCAGCATTGTGACCGCCACGGCCTTCATAAAAGAGCGTTTCAATGACTGCCTTTTTACTTTTTCCATCGGTAGCCCATCCCCCAAACCGTCTCGATATACTCGTTTCCGCTGGCCTGCATGAGTTTTGCGCGGATCTTGCGGATATGCTCTTTGATCACGCTGCTGTCCCCCTCGGCGTCATAGCCCCATACCGCCTCATAGATGCGCTCCCTGTCAAAGACCTGATTGGGGTTGGAGGACAGAAATTCGATGATGTCAAATTCCCTCTTGGAAAAGGAAAGCTCCCGCTCATTCCAAAATACTTTTCGGTCGGAGAGGTTGATAATCAGCCCCTGGGAGGTCACGACCTCCGGCGGGCGGCTATTCCGCTCGTCCCGGCGCAGATGGGCTTCAATGCGGGCAAGCAATTCCTGCAAGCCGAAAGGCTTGGTGATATAGTCGTCCCCTCCGGCCCGCAGGCCGTTGACCTTATCCTGCTCCGTGATCCGCGCCGTCAGAAACAGGATAGGGCAGACGATATGATTCCGAATGACCTTGCACAGCTCCAGCCCGTCCATCCCCGGCATATTGATGTCCAAAAGGATGAGGTTTGGCTTTGCAGTCAGCTTCGCCAGGGCTTCATCACTGCTGCCCGCAACGGAAACCATATAGCCGTGGTCCTGCAAATGGGCGGAAAGCAACTCGGTCAGGATTGGTTCGTCATCCACGATCAAAATTCGGTATGCCATGGGAACACCCCCAGTCTTTTTTATCCTATAGGGAGAAAGTCAAAATTCGGTCAAGCCCCCGCATTTGCAGGCTGAATATAAAATCTGATGGCTCTATTATAGCTCCCCTACCCACAAACGGCAAGGACGAACAGTGGCTCCCTCAGACCCCCATTTTTTGGCCCCGTACGGTCCGGCAAGCAATGCAAGTGTACCACACTTGCGATTTTGCTTGTTGGGGAGCCTCCCCAAACCAGAAGGAGTCGCTCTTTAATGATGATTCCCGTTGTACGACTGATAAGATTTCCCCTTATTTTTCCCTTACCGGGACAACACAAGTTAATATTGTATAGGATATTTCGGGGAATAAAGTTGCAGATTTTCGGCGTTTTAGGATAAAACAAGACCGATTAAGACGATATAACACGCAAAAGGAAAATTTAAATCTGGGTAGCAGCTCCAAAAAACGCCTGATTCCATTCGGAATCAGGCGTTTTTCTTTTGCTTGGGTTTTCACCACCGCTGGGCGTTGGTGCCACTTTGGTGCCAGGGAAAACAAGAGACAAGCCCTCGCCCCGCAACCCAGCTCAACAGTTCCAGTCGTCCCCGTTTTTGAGCTGCCCGAACAGCTCCGTGTCCAGCCGTTTCAAAGGCACGTCGGTCTCCAGACGGCAGATGACTTTGGTGAAGGTGGTAAAGCACACCCGGATATAGAAACGCTCTGGAACACGGTCGTAGATACGGCCGGCGCTGTAAGTACCGCCGGCCACCGTGGAGGGGGAGTTGGCCAGATAGCCCACGGTGCCCAGATGAGGGAGGGAACAGCGAATAGCCTCGCCGTCGTGGGGGTTGTCCACGTCCTTGGAACAGCGGATCAGCCCGCCGATTCGGAAGGGGGTCAGGTCGTAGTAGTGCTTGAAGCCAGTGATGGTGACATAGCGATCTGCCATATTAAAATACCTCCTTATTTGATGGATGGGTTCCAATCTTTAGGATGAGCTTAGTATACCAAAGAAAGAGTACCATAAAAAGGACTGTATTTTGCATAACAAAACCCCTCCGCCACTTTCGTGCCGGAGGGGTTGCTTGCATTTGGGAGGGTATCAGTTATCCGCCCGATTGTAGTTGCACTTCATGGCCAGGCTGGCCTGATGGAGCACTTTGCCCATGGCGGCGACCGACTCTTTTTTGGCCAGTTCGCAGAGCTTCTTGTTGGCCTCGTCCAGCAGGTCGAACTTCTTGGCCCCGGTCATCTTTTTGTCGTACTCGTAGATGATACGGCTGCCGCCGTTGGCGATGGCGCCCTGATACCGCTCCACCAGCTGGATACAGGCGGTATAATTGTTGTCCGCCATGGCGGCAATGAGCCGGCTGGCCCAGTAGAAGGTGTCGGTATCCACATCCAGAGTGGTCTTGCTGAGATAGTCGGGCAGCTTTTCCACATTGGCGTAGACAGGCAGGGCGGCGTTGAAGGAGTTGGGGCCGAAGCAGATCCACTCCACGGCGGCGATCTCTTTGGGCAGATAGCCCCGAATCTGGAGGATGGCCATGGTGCCGGTGCGGCCGATGCCGATGGGGCGGTACTTGCCCTTCAAAGCGTCGTGGCCGTAAGGGTTATAGGGGGTGCCCTGATAGTAGGAGGAGAGGATATACTTTACCTCCTCCACGGTGATCTTGTGCTCGGGGACAAAAGACCAGGGGATATTGTCGCTTTCGGGGGTAAAGTCGGCGTTGGGGCCGTCCCAGCGATAGGTGGTGGGGTTGAAGTACCGGCCCATGTACCAGGCCCGGGGGGTGTTATAGACATGATCGGAATCGCTGTGGGAGCCAAAGGCCAGCCGGGGGTTGAATTTCCCGTCCAAATCCAAAGCCAGGTGGTTGTCCTTGATAAACTCCCGCATATCGGCGGAGCACATGAAGTTCTCCTTCTTGCCGAAGGCGTCCTCAAAGTCGAAATGGTCGATGCCGAACTGGTTGGGCATGATGACATAGCGGTCATCGGGGACCCGGACGGCGAGCCAATGGTGGCCGCCGATGGTCTCCATCCACCAGATCTCCTTGCCGTCGGAGAAGGCGATGCCGTTGGATTCGTAGGTGCCGTACTGCTCCAGCAGCATACCCAGCCGCTCCACGCCTTCCCGGGCGGTGTGGATATAGGGCAGGACCACATAGACAAGGTCCTCTTCCCCCAGACCACCGGGGACCTCTTTGCCCTGCCGGCCCGTCTTGGGCTGGTAGCGGACCATGGGGTCGGCGGCCAGGACCCGGGGGTTGGTGGTGATGGTCTCGGTGGCGGTCATGGCCACATTGGCGGCGTTGATGCCGTTGGCCGCCCATACCCCGTGGGCGGGGTCCACGCTGGGGGTGGAGGTGTAGCGCAGGGGGTCATCGGGCAGCTGGATCTCCAGATGGCCGATCTTGCTTTTATACTTCCGGAGCTGGTCCTTGGGCTGGACCACGATGAGCTTCTTTACGTCAAAAAAGCCGTCGTCGTTGCGGGCGATCATGGTGGAACCGTCATAGCTGGCGTCTTTGCCAACCAGAATGGTGGTGCACGGCATAATTATCTCCCCTTATCATTTTTATTAGGGCTTGATTTCTGCCCGGCGGGGCCGGGGGAAATGGCCGAAAAGATACAAAACCATGATAGCACAAAGTTTGCGGCAAAGCCAGTGAAAAATATGATTTCACCAAGCTATCGGCTTTCGTGGGAGAAAAGGCCCGCTACATTTTGTCACAAAAGGCTCCGATTTCATCTTTCCGGGCTTCCACGGCCTCTTTGTATTCGATGGAGCACAGCCCCAGACTGCCGCAGCAGTCGATCTCCAAATGGCCGTAAAAATGCTCCAGAGTTTGGATGATACGCTCGCATTCCCCCATGCCGGGGCCGGTTCGCAGGACGATGGAGTAGCCCCTCTTTCCCGGCCGGATGGCGGCGTGGGGCTGGTGGGTATTGGACCAGGGGGTGCAGCGGTCAATGAAGACCTTGAACTGCCCCGGGACATCTGCCCAGTAGGAGGGGGATACGCTGACAATGACATCGGCCCAGTCATACAGGGCCAGAACGGCGTCCACATCGTCCTGCTGAACGCACTTTGCCGTGGTATGGCAGCTTCGGCACCCTTTGCAGAAACGCACATGGAAATCGTCGATACAGACGCTTTTGACCTGATATCTGCTTTCCAGATGGGCGGAAACGATTTGGACGATCCGGGCGGTGGCGCCGGTTCTGACGGGGCTGCAGTTCATGACCAGAGCATTCATTGGCTTACCTCCTCAAAAGTATATTGCGCCGATTATAGCACGGGTGTTGACAGCCTGTCAATCAAAAAATCCAGGGAAGAACGGGCCCTCTTGTTTTGGGAGCCATCCTGTGATACACTGACAATAATCAGAAAAAACCGGGAGGAACGGACATGGACGACCAGCTGCAGATCAACCCAGTAGCCCGCATCAAAAGCGAATTTCCCACCAAGTTTGGCATTCCCCGGCAGGCGGGGCTGGTGGAAGGGCTGCGGGGTACGGTGGTTTTCGAGCCGGAATACCGCAACCCCGATGCCCTGCGGGGTATTGAGGGGTTTTCCCACCTGTGGCTGGTGTGGGGCTTTCATGCCATGCGGCGGGGAGACGGGGGATGGTCGGCCACGGTGCGGCCGCCCCGGCTGGGGGGCAACGAGCGGGTGGGGGTCTTTGCCACCCGTTCCCCCAACCGGCCCAACCCCCTGGGACTGTCCTGCGTAAAACTGGAGGGGGTGGAGCTCCACGGTCCAGAAGGGCCGGTGCTGTATGTGTCGGGAGCGGACCTGATGGACGGCACCCCCATCTATGACATCAAGCCCTATATTCCCTATGCAGATGCCCACCCGGAGGCGGCGCAGGGATTCGCCCCGGCACCGGAAGGGCGGCTGAGGGTGGAAATTCCCCCGGAAATAGCCCTTAAACTGCCCAAGGAGCGGCGGGAGGCGTTGGAAGGGGTCCTGGCCTGTGACCCCCGGCCATCCTATCAGAAGGACCCGGAGCGGGTCTATGGGATGGTTTTTGCAGGGTGGGAGGTCAGGTTTTCGGTGGATGGAGAGATCTTGACTGTCCTGTCTGCGGAGGAGGGGAAATGAGCCGAAAGAGGTCAAAGCAGCCCCATGCCATCCGGGATGTTTTTGTGGCCTTGGGCCTGGCGATTTTCAGCGCCTGTCTGGTGGCGCCTCTCTCCCAGGGGGGGCAGCTGCTGTGCCTGTTTGGGTTCCTGCTGGCCGGCGGGGCCGCGGCCGGATGGAAGGGCGCCCATGGCAAGTGGGAGCAGAGCTTTATTCCGGGGATGTTTTTCCTGATGGAATGGGTCATTGTAAGCGGCCGGGCCTACGGTATCCGCATGGGGGTGACCCTTGGGGGGAAGACGGCCCTGTTCACCCTTATTGGTCTGGTCACGGCGGTGCTGGGCGGGGCGTTTGTATTTTGGCTGCTGCGGGAGTACATTACGAAGGAGGACCGGAAGTGGATCCTTTTTCTGGCCGCCTTTGGGGCGCTGTGCAGCTTTCAGCTGGGGTATGACAGTTCCCTTTCGGTCAACGCCTTGGCAGACGGGATGACCGCAAAGGAAGCGGTGGCCGTGGTGGAGGGGGTTCAAACCGCCACCTACGCCGCCGGGCGGTATGCGACAGGGAAGGTCTATTCCCTGCTTTTGAAAGAGAATGCACTGATGGAAAAGGGCGGCCGGGTAAAGGTGTCAGCCGCCCTGGCGAAGAGCCTTCAGCAAGGGGACGCCGTCCGGCTGCTTCTTCACCCCGGCGCTCTTGGGGTGCCATGGCTGGAGTGTGTGCCGCTGACAGAGGAAAAAGGAGAGAGACAGTGATGACAGAGATAAGACCCGCCCCCTTTCGGGAGGGCGTTCGGGATGGCATCCCCATTGCTTTGGGGTATTTTGCCGTGTCCTTCACCCTGGGTATTGCCGCCCGAAACGCCGGGCTGAATGCCTTTCAGGGCTTTTTGGCCAGCCTTTTGAATCTGGCTTCGGCGGGGGAGTACGCCGGTTTTGCCCTTATCGCCGTGTCTGCCCCCTATTGGGAGGTGGCCATGGTGACCCTCATCACCAACGCCCGGTATCTGCTGATGAGCTGTGCCCTCAGCCAGAAGCTGGCCCCGGATACCCCGCTGCTCCACCGGGTGGGGGTGGGGTATGCCGTTACCGACGAACTGTTCGGCATCGCCATGGCCCGGCCGGGGGCTTTGGAGCCGGCTTACAGCTACGGGGCCATGTCGGTAGCCGTCCCCTGCTGGGCGGTGGGCACCGCGCTGGGGGTCATCGCCGGCAATGTGCTGCCCCTGCGGGCGGTGAGCGCCCTCAGCGTGGCTCTTTACGGGATGTTTCTGGCGGTGATCATTCCCCCGGCCCGGAAGGACAGGGTGGTGGCGGGTTTGGTGGCCCTCAGCTTCGCTGCCAGTTATGCCGCCGGGCGGCTGCCGGTGGTGTCCGGGCTGTCCGGGGGCAGCCGGACCATTCTGCTGACATTGATTTTGGCGGGAGGCGCTGCGGCGCTGTTTCCGGTGAGAGAGGAGGGAGAGGACCGTGAATAACCCTTATATTTACATTCTGGTGATGTTTGCCGTCAGCTTTGCCATCCGGGTGCTGCCGTTGACCCTTATCCGGGGGGAGATCAAAAATACCTTTCTTCGCTCCTTTCTCCACTATGTGCCCTATGTGACGCTGGCGGTGATGACCTTCCCCGCCATTGTGGAGGCCACCCAGGTCCCCCTGGCCGGGGCGTTGGCTCTGGGGGTGGGGGTGGTGCTGGCCTGGTTGGGGGCGGGGTTGTTCCCTGTGTCGGTGGTGTGCTGTGTGGTGGTGTTTGCGGCAGAGCTTTTGCTGCTGTAACCAAGGAGAAAAGGAAATGAAGGTGTATGTGGCCCGGCATGGGCAGACGGAGTGGAACGCACAAAATAGGATCTGCGGCCGGACCGACGTGGAGTTGACCGAAGAGGGCCGCCGTCAGGCCGAAGAATTAGCCGAGAGCCTGACGGGGAGGGGGGTCGATGTCATTTTGGCCTCTCCCATGAAGCGGGCCATAGAGACCGCCCGGGCCGTGTCCCGCCGGTGCGGAGTGCCGGTGGAGGTGGACAGGCGGCTTATAGAGCAGGACTACGGCATCTACGAGGGGGCGGACCGTCTGGACCCGGGATTCTGGGCGGTGAAACGGACCTTTGCCGTCCGCTATCCCGGTGGGGAGTCCATGATGGATGTGGCCGGGCGGGTCTATCCTCTGCTGAAGGAACTGAAGGACCGCTATCCCGGCAGGACCGTCCTGCTGGTCTGTCACGGCGGGGTGTGCCGGGTGATCCGAAGCTATTTTGAGGACATGACCAATGAGGAGTTCCCTCGCTGGTCGGTGCCCAACGCCGCCGTGGCGGAGTATGAACTGCAATAAAAAGCAGGCAAAAAGCCGCCCCACCGAATTTCGGTGGGGCGGCTTTTTATGCTCCGTTGAAAAGAAGCGTGGCGATGGGGGGGCTATTTATTTGGCGATGGTCTCACCGGCCAGCTTGCCGAAGACCACGGTGTCCACAACGGCGTTGCCGCCTAGGCGGTTGCCGCCGTGGATACCGCCGGTGACCTCACCGGCAGCCACAAGGCCGGGGATGACATTGCCATCGGCGTCCAGCACCCGGCACTCGGTGTCGATCTTCACGCCGCCCATGGTGTGGTGGACGCAGGCCTGCCGGGGAGTGGCCACGAAGGGACCGTTTTCCAGCTTGGTGGTGAACAGGGTCCGGCCGTAGGCATCCTCGCCGGAGTCCACGCTGGCGTTGAAGGCGTCCACGGTGGCCTTCAGGGTGGCGGCGTCGCAGCCCAGCTTAGTGGCCATCTCCTCCAGGGTGTCGGCCACGATGATGTAGCCCTCCTCCTCCATCTGCTGGAAGGTGAAGCCGTCGGCGGTGATGGCGCTCTTCACGTCCACATAGTCGCCGTCAGCGGACTCCAGGAAGTAGAACATGGCGTCGGGCTGCTGGAGTACGGCCAGGCAGATCTCATCCCGGCGGCCGCCCTCATTGACGAAGCGCTCGCCGTTCTTGTTGATGAAGATCTCCTGATCGGTGCCGTTGACCACACGGGGGGGATACTTGGTCAGGCCGCCGTCCTTCAGGTTGCCCAGGTACAGCAGCTGGACCAGGTCCATGTCGGTGAGCTGGGCGCCCACGGCGGTGGCCATGGCAAGGCCGTCGCCCTGAGAGCAGCTCCACCGGTTGGTGGTGGGCATCTTGGACAGGTCCACGGTCCACTTCTCAGCGTCCTTGTTCTCCTCCACCATCTTGCCGTTGGCGGCGAAGCCGCCGGTGGCCAGGACCACGCCCTTGGCGGCGTTGAAGGTGTAAGTATTGCCGTTCACGTCCTGGCCCTTGGCGCCGACCACCTTGCCCTCGGCGTCCTTCACCAGCTCGGTGACGGTGGTGGAGGTGATGATCTCCACCTTGTCGTTCTTGGCGATGTTCTCCACATAGGTGGAGATGAAGCCGGTGCCCATCTGCTTGGTGGAGGTGTGGGTCCGCTGCCACAGGGCGCCGGCGCCCTGGCCGATGACATCGTTGAACTCCATGCCCAGGCCCTGAATCCACTCGTAGCCGGCGATGGCGTTGTAGGTCATCTCCTTTACCAGAGGCAGCTCGGCCATGCAGTCGCCGCCGTTGAAGGTCTGGAGGGTGAACCAGGCTTCACTGTCAAAGAGGTCGGTGCGGCCGGAGGCCTTGTAGTCGGCCCACTCCTTGGCCACCTCGTCGATGAGAGCCTTATGCTCTTCATTGACGGGGGTGACCTGCAAAGCGTTCTCGATGGTGGTCTTCACAGCATCGGTCATGGTGACCTTGGCCTGGAGAGCGGGGTCGGGGTTGTTGTAGATGGCGCCGCAGACCAGGGTGTCGCCGCCCACAGCGCCGTTCTTCTCCACCACGATGACGGTGGCGCCCTCAGCGGCGGCAGAGATGGCGGCAGCCAGACCGGCGCCGCCGCCGCCCACCACGATGACGTCGGCGTCCTTGGTGATGGCGGTGCCGTTCTTCTCAACGGGGGTCTTCCAGTTGGCCAGGTCAGCGCCGGCCTGGGTCAGACAATCCTCCACGGCCGCCTTGATGGTGGCGGAGGTGATGGTGGCGCCGGCCACGGCGTCCACGTTGACGGTCTGGTTGTCCACAATGGCCTTGGGGATGGAGAGGGTGGGAATGGTGCCCTCCTGCTCGCCGTCCACCAGGGGGGAGCCGATTCCCGGGGTCTCCTGATTCTCCAGGACCTTGACGGATTGGATGGTGGTCTCATCCACCACCACCTCCACCTTCACCTGGCCGTTCATGCCCAGTTTGGAGGCGGTATAGGTGCCGGCGGTCAAGGTCCCACCAGCCTCAGGGGTGGGGTCAGGGTCCTTCTGACCGCAGGCGGCCAGGCCCACACACAGGACCATGGCCATGAGCAATGCTAAGAGTCGCTTCTTCATGTTCCGATCTCCTTTCCAATTTCCCCACCATTTGTGGGGTATGTTTAATATATCACATTTATTGTTAAAAATCAGACGAACATTTCGTGATATCATTCGCTTTTCCCGAATTATTATGAGAAAGGCCGCACCGTAGGTGCGGCCTTCAACCTGTCGAAAAACCGAAATGTCTGAAGAATTCGGAGGGAGGGAAAGTGTGAAAGGGGACCGTCAGGGTCCCCTTTCATCCAGTTCAATCAACATTTTGAGTATACTCAAAATGTTATCAGGCTGCCAAAAAACTTTTTGGCAACCTGAAGGCCGCACCTGCGGGTGCGGCCTTAGAGATGTATCATCATGTTTTCTGCCGGGAGAAATGTCCTTCCCGTCGGCGGGCGCAGGGGAGCGGTCTCCTGGCTGGCTCCCTCACCGAGTCAGATAGTGTTTGGGGTCCTGGCGGGAGCGCGCCTCGGCGAACTTCTGGATCTCCCGCAGAAAGGTGGCCAGAGCGGGCGGGACTGCATGGCCGGCCTTGTAAAAGACCCCATACCACAGCCACACATCCTCCTCGGCCAAGTCCAGGACCTGCAGCTGCCCGGATGTGCCAAACCACTGGGCCGCAGAGTAGGGGCAGGACAGGATGGCTCCCTCGGTGGCCAACTTGTGGAGGACCAGCTGCATGATACCCAGATAGTGGGTGGCGTCGGGCTTCACATTGGCCCCTGCCATCCGCTTGAGCAGCTCACTGGTACAGTAGCAATCGGCGTGGGGGGCGGCAAAGGGGTAGCCGGCCAAATCACTGTAATGGAGTCCTTTCCGCTCGGCCAGGGGATGGCTTTTATGGACCACCAGGCTGGTGGGTTCCTTGTAGAGAAAGGTCCCGTCCAGTCCGGGCAGAGGGCGGCGGCTGGGGGCACAGTGCAGCCCCACATCCACATTCCCGTTGAGAATGGTCTCTGGAGCCTGCATATTGGAGGAGAAATGGATGCTCAGCTGGATATGGGGGCAGCGCCGGAGAAAGCTGTCAAAAAAGGGACTGAAGGCATAGGTGGCAATGAGTTCGCAGCCCGCTATCCCCAAGGTCAGCTCCTCATCCGTGCGTACCACGCTGCGCAAGGCCAGATCATAGTCCATAAGCAGCCGCTGGGCGCTCTCCTGAAACCCCCGGCCCTCCTCGGTCAGTTCCAGCTGCCGGCCCACCTTGGTGAACAGCTTTACGCCCAACTCCTGTTCCAGAGCGTGGATGTGGCCGGTGAGGGTGGACGGGGCATAGCTCAGTCGCTGGGCGGCCTGCTGGTAGTTCAGTGTTTCCGACAGCACCACAAATGTTTTGACAGCCTTCGTGTCCATTCTCCATCCACTCCTTTCCCCTGAAGTGTAACACAGCCCCTGTAAATATGCAAGTTGAAGATTTAACAAACCCGTCGAAAGCGGATATCTCTGCACCGGGCGCATCACCGGCCGGGAGGAAGCATAAAAAAGAAAAGGGAGGCGGTTGGGAAAAGAGGGGTTGACAAAATTGCCAAAAAAGGAAAAACAATCCTTGCATTCCGTTGTGGGAATGGTATAATGGAAAGTAACAGAACGCGCGGACGTTCCGATTATCGCCAATTGACCACATCATCTCCATTCTGGCGAGCGAAAATAAGGGAGGACTGTTCATGGCAACGAAGTACGTCTACAAATTCGCCGAAGGCAACAAGGATATGCGGGAGCTGTTAGGCGGCAAGGGCGCAAACCTGGCCGAGATGACCAATGCCGGAATGCCGGTGCCTCAGGGCTTTACCGTTACCACCGAAGCCTGTACCCGGTACTATGATGACGGCAAGAAGATCGCCCCCGAGATCGAGGCTGAGATCATGACCTACCTGGCCTGGCTGGAGGAGCATAACGGCAAGAAGTTCGGCGACCCCGCTAACCCTCTGCTGGTGTCCGTTCGCTCCGGCGCCCGGGCCTCCATGCCCGGCATGATGGACACCATTTTGAATCTGGGCCTGAACGATATTGCAGTGGAGGGCTTTGCCAAAAAGACGGGAAATCCCCGGTTTGCCTATGACTCCTATCGCCGTTTTATCCAGATGTTCTCCGACGTGGTCATGGAACTGTCCAAAAAGCGCTTTGAGGAGATTATTGATGAGGTCAAAGAGAAGAAAGGCGTCAAGCAGGATGTGGAGCTGGATGCCGAGGACATGAAGCATCTGGTGGTTCTCTTTAAAGAGTTCTATCGGAAGGAAAAGGGCGAGGAGTTCCCTCAGGACCCCAAGGTCCAGCTGATGGAGGCGGTGAAGGCGGTGTTCCGCTCCTGGGATAACCCCCGGGCCAACGTCTACCGCCGGATGAACGAGATCCCCTACGACTGGGGCACTGCCGTCAATGTCCAGACCATGGTCTTTGGCAACTCGGGGGACACTTCGGGTACCGGCGTGGCCTTTACCCGCAACCCCGCCACCGGTGAGAAGGCCCTTTTCGGCGAGTATCTGATCAATGCCCAGGGCGAGGACGTGGTAGCCGGCGTGCGGACCCCCTCTCCCATCTCCAAGCTCCAGGAGGAGATGCCCCACGTTTACGAACAGTTTGTGGAGATCGCCGATAAGCTGGAGCGGCACTATAAGGATATGCAGGACATGGAGTTTACCATCGAGGACGGCAAGCTCTATATGCTCCAGACCCGCAACGGCAAGCGCACCGCCGCCGCCGCTTTGAAGGTGGCCGTGGACCTGGTGGACGAGGGCATGATCGATGAGAAGGAGGCCGTCCTCCGGGTGGAACCCAAGCAGCTGGACTCCCTGCTCCATCCCCAGTTTGACGCCGAGGCGCTGAAGAAGGCCAACTGCATCGGCAAGGGTTTGGCCGCCTCGCCCGGTGCCGCCTGCGGCAAGGTGGTCTTTACCGCCGAGGATGCCAGAGAGTGGCATGACCGGGGGGAGAAGGTCATTCTGGTCCGGTTGGAGACCTCTCCCGAGGACATCGAGGGAATGCAGATGGCCGAGGGGGTCCTTACCGTTCGGGGCGGCATGACCTCCCACGCCGCCGTGGTGGCCCGGGGCATGGGCGCCTGCTGTGTCTCCGGCTGCGGCGAGATCAATGTGGACTATGACAAAAAGCTCTTTACCCTGGCCGGATATACCGTCCGGGAGGGGGATTACATATCCATTGACGGTTTTACCGGCAATATCTATCTGGGGTCTGTGCCCTCTGCCCCTGCCGCCATTTCGGGCGACTTCGGCCGGTTTATGGGCTGGGCCGACAAGTATAGGCAGCTGGAAGTCTATACCAACGCCGACAACCCCCGGGATGCCAGACAGGGATACCTTTTCGGCGCCCAAGGCATCGGCCTGTGCCGTACCGAGCATATGTTCTTTGAGGATGAGCGCATCAGGGCCATTCGGGAGATGATCGTGGCCGACAATGTGGAGGACCGGAAGAAGGCCCTTGATAAGCTGATGCCCTACCAGCAGGGAGATTTTGAGGCCATTTATGAGGAGATGAAGGGGCAGCCCGTTATCATCCGCTTCCTGGACCCTCCCCTCCACGAGTTCCTGCCCACCAAGGAGGAGGACATTAAAGAGATCGCCGGGGAAATGGGCATCACGGTGGAGCGGCTGCGTGAGGTCATTGTCTCTCTGGAGGAGTTTAACCCCATGATGGGCCACCGGGGCTGCCGGCTGGCGGTCTCCTATCCCGAGATCGCCGAGATGCAGTCCGCTGCCGTTATCAAGGCCGCTATCAACGTCCAGAAGCGGCATCCCGACTGGAAAATGGTGCCCGAGATCATGATCCCCCTGGTGGGTGAGGTCAAGGAGCTGAAGTATGTCAAGGACGTGGTGTCCGCCGTTGCCGATAAGGTCATCGCCGAAGCCGGTGTGAACATGAAGTATCAGGTGGGCACCATGATCGAGATCCCCCGGGCAGCGTTGACCGCCGGAGAGATCGCCCGGGAGGCCGAGTTCTTCTCCTTCGGCACAAACGACCTGACCCAGATGGCCTTTGGCTTCTCCCGGGACGATGCGGGCAAGTTCCTGACCGCTTATTACGACACCAAGATTTACGAGCAGGACCCCTTTGCCCATCTGGACCAGGCCGGTGTGGGCCGACTGATCATAATGTCCGCCGAGGCGGGCCGGGCGACTCGCCCCGACATCCATTTGGGCATCTGCGGCGAGCACGGCGGCGACCCCACTTCGGTGGAGTTCTGTCACAATGTGGGGCTGAACTATGTGTCCTGCTCCCCCTTCCGTGTTCCTGTGGCTCGGCTGGCGGCGGCGCAGGCGGCGATCAAGAACCCCCGCTAAAGAAAAGAAAACGGCATAGAGAAAGGGGCGCACGGGATTCCCGTGTGCCCCTTTGTTTTGCGCATTGCATTTATAGGCGTTGGCCTGCCCGGCAGGGGCCACAGCCCAGCCGTTGGGGGCAGGCTGTCTCTTGGCGGCTATGCCGCTAGAGACAGCTGGTGCCCTGTGGGTGCTGTGCCGCCTTGTGGATGGGGCGTAGCCCTTGTGGGTAAAGGCTTTTCTGCCAACCAGCGTACTTTTGTAGGGGCAGATATCTTATCCGCCCGGCAGAGGAACTTCACAAATCTGCTTTATCCTTCGGCAAAAAGGGACCTCTTCTCTGTTTTGTTAGTCGCGGCCTGCCCAGCGGAGGCCTCGACCGCTTTTCTTTTTGATTTTTTGCCTGCCCGGCGGGGGCCAAAACCACTTTTTCTTTTGCACCGCAAAAGAAAAAGTGGTTCTGGACTCCGAAAAAGAAAAGGTAGACCGGAGGAAATGATTACGGGCTACGGTACAACCGCACAAAGCCCCAACCCTGCTTGGGTATCCCTTGGGTGAAAGGCTTTGGGCTATCTTCCTGTTTCCGGCGGCTTGCGTTTGAGCGACCCGTGGTCCCCCTTGCGCCACTGCCGTTGAGTGGGTGGAATACCGCTCCTTGTTCGTTGATATCCACGCCACCTGGGTGGTGGTAGTAGCCGGTAGGCAAACCACCCTTCAAGCTGTGTAGGCCGAGGCGGGTCTATTCCAACGACATCTCTTCAGTGTTCCACCAACGTACGCACGGGTGCGGGGCAAGGGGGACCATGGGGGCGTAAAGACGTGTCGAGCCGACTCTAACGCACTTGGTCTTGACCTTGGGGCTTTCTTGGGGAGTGTGAGGGGCCATTCTTTGGCCCGTCAAAGAATGGTCCCTCACAACCACGCACCCATAGGGTTGCCACACACCCACCA
>CAJUKH010000049.1 GCA_910587345.1 uncultured Oscillospiraceae bacterium
ATCTCCACTGAGAGTTTTCAGGAGTATGGACGCTGCTTTTCGCTGCTGGAATTGACAAAGGAAAGCTGTGATGAAACGGATATCTATACTGCGGTTTTTCGGGAAACAGAACCCTTATCATGAAATGAAGAATATAAAAAACGGGGCGACGCCACACAGGACACCGAGGAAAGGGGGTGAGTGGTAATGGAACTGCGCTATCAAATGAACGATATCCTGCCGCTCCTGCCAATTCCACAGCCGCCTATGGACCGGAGTTCCTATAATATCCCCTGCCCAGTTTGTGACCATGTCGGATCAAGAAAGCGGCATCTAAATATCAACCTCAAGCGCAATGTGTTCCGCTGTCCCAAATGTGGTCAGTTTGAGGGTGGAGTTTTTGATCTCTATGCTTACTATACTGGCGTGCCGCGGGATAAAGTACATCAAGATTTGACGGAGCGGTTGGGTGGTAAAGAAAGCAGCTACTCTGGTAAAGCAAGAGGCCGGAAGCGAGTACAACCCAGGTCAGGACCGGCAGAGATACCCCAAGCCCCACTGGTCAATATCGAAACGAGAGATCGTGTTTACCGGGCGCTCCTCAGCAAATTAACATTGGCTTCGGATCATAGGGACAATCTGCGGGGGCGTGGCCTGACCAATCAAGAGATTGACCGGCTGGGATATCGAACAACACCACTTGTAGGGTTTCATGCGTTAGCAAAGGAACTGATTATGGAGGGACATGAGCTGTTTGGAGTCCCCGGCTTTTACCGGGATGGGGATGGACGTTGGACAATGGCTATTTACCTGCGGGGCATCATGATCCCTTGTCGTGACCGACTTGGCCGAATCCAAAGTATTCATATCCGTTTGGACAAAAAAATGAGTAAAGGCGGAAAATTCCTCACTTTTTCCAGCATAGACAAAAAGGATGGTGTGGGGGCTGAAAACTGGTGCCATATGGCTGGCCCTGTTCAAGAATGTGTTTATTTGATTGAAGGGTATATGAAAGCGGATATCGTCCATTTCTTCACTGGGCAGACTGTTTTGGCTATTCCCGGGGTTACCTCACTCCACTATCTGGAGAAGGCCCTGAACGAGCTGACGGAGCTGGGAGTTCGCCATGTGATGACCTGCTTTGATATGGATTATTTGAAGAACTGGCATGTGGAAGCTGCTTACAGTAAGTTGATACAACTCTTGGGTGGGCTGCCACTGACCTTTGGCACCTACCTGTGGTCGCCAGAATACAATGGCATGGATGACTATATCTGGGAGTTTTTTATGATGAAGCACCATCTGGACTAACAGTATCTTACTACGCAAAAGAGCGGGGCAGCTGTGCTGTCTCGCTCTTTTGCTGCTGTTAAGTTTCCATCGAGAGCCCCTCTGCAATATTAATAATCTGCAGTCCACATTTTTGAGCATATTTAACTGTATAGGCGGTGCCGCCAGTCGTCTTATTCAGATAGCAGATACAGACACTGCTATAATCTACAAGATGACGGTTACGCCTAAGCATACAGTCTGGGGTGTATTTTTGAGAAATATAAACAACTTTGTTTGCCTGCTCCATAATTTTCTGATAGACCGCTATGTCTGCTGCTGGCCAGAGATTCGCCTGAGATATGCATGGCAGCACAAGAATTAACCGTATTTGTGGATATCTCTCTTGTAACTGTAGGATTGTTTTTGCGGCAAGTGTGTCAAAGCCCAAAGCGCCCCCTGCGCCAAAATAAAGATAACCAGATTGTATGAGCAACTCAATCGAAGATTCTAATTTTCGAGCAATCTGATTTTGATCTTTATTCGGTAGCTGCCGATGCCCTGTAAAGCAACATGTTTTTAGTTTCATCGTCTGTAACCCCCTATATTATTTGCTGTATAGCCTATAAACCCATATATTATCACAAGAATGGGCTGCAAGCCAAGAAAATTATAAATATGTGGGCTACAATATGGCAGAAGGTGGTGAGAACGATGGATGAACAAGCCTTTTCGCTTCGACTTGCAAAACTGCGGGAGAAAAAAGGGGTTTCTGCCCGTGATATGAGCTTATCAATAGGACAGAATCCAGGTTATATCAATAACATTGAAACCGGAAAATCAATGCCCTCACTCGCAGGGATTTTTTATATTTGCGACTATTTAGGCATTACACCAGCGGATTTTTTCGATGATGATTCCGAAGACCCAGCTCGCTTAAAAGATTTGATTGGATACCTCAAGCAGTTGGATAGTGAACAGTTGAAAAATATAACGGCTATCGTAAAGAGTCTCGTGAAGAAATAGGGTGGTTCTCCTTCTGCTCGGTTTTCGCGGTGGAACTGTACGCTGAGGATTACAAAAGAGTGCTCAAGACTCATTTCTCAGGACAGAAGGATGTAAGAACTTTTCAATTCAACATACTCATTTTCGTTGCAAATACGTATTGGTATCCGTGTAATAAAATATCTGAATGAATAGGAGTGACCATTATGCTATTTGCGATTGACCATGGCAATTCGGCCATCAAAACCCCAAGCTTTGTTTTCACCTCTGGTTTAACAGATTACCCGGTAAAGCCTCCGGTGGAGACAGATGTACTGGAGTTCGGCGGTACATTCTGGACACTGTCCGGTGAGCGCATCCCCTACATGCGGGACAAGACCAAGGACGAGAGATTTTTCGTCCTTAGCCTGTTTGCCATTGCTAAGGAGCTGCGCCAGCGAGACGCACTGCAGCCTATGGTTGAGGCAGAACTGGCCATCGGCTTACCACCGGAGCACTATGAGTTACGCAATCGTTTTGCGGATTATTTCAAGCGAGGCATTGTGCAGTTCAAGTTCAACGATTCTCCGATCAGTTTAATGATCCGACAGGTGCTGGTTTATCCCCAAGCCTACGCTGCCGTGGTTCCGCAGGCCCAGATTATTCAAAAGAACCCCCGTACCTTCGTTGTGGATATTGGTGGGTTTACTACCGACGTACTGCTGTTGCGAGGTGTTCAGCCAGATATGCAGTTTTGCCGCAGCCTGGAGATGGGCGCTATCCCTATGGCTAATGGAATCATTGGCCGGGTCAGTGCCCTTCACGATATCAAGATCGACGACGACCACATCGCTGATGTGATTCAAGGCCGACCTACGATCCTTCCCAATGACGTGCAGGGAACCATCCGCACCACCGTAAAAAGCTATGCGGCTGGTATTCTGGATAAGCTCCGTGAGCTTCAGGTGGATCTGCGGGCTACCCCTGCCATCTTCACTGGCGGTGGGGCAGCGCTGTTCCGACCCTTTATTGAAACGTCTTCTCAGGTGGCAAAGGCTGAATTTGTTGCAGACCCAAAGGCCAATGCTGTGGGATTTGGGATGTTAGCTACCGCCCAGCTACGCCAAATGCAGGCCCAAAAGGTCGGTGAAGGCTTTGCGCAGGGATGATAGGTTCCGATTTTCCCTCCAGTGGCGTGCTGACACAGAGGAGAAGTCCCGAGTAGGCTCCCTTTTAGAACGGATGGGGAATAAAAAGAGCGACTTCATCGTCATGGCTGTTGTAGATTATCTGGAACGCCATCCTGAGATGGAGATGCCCGGTTCAAAGATTAAAATCACCTACCAGCCTCTTCATACCAAAGAGCAGTTATTGGCAATGGTTCGGGACATGGTAAAAACCTCTATGAGTGAGTTTATGGAAGGGAAGGCCGTGGTTCCCACAGAAGACGGTCAGTTTTCGGAAATACCGCCTGGCCCCAGCGAACGGGATATTGATGCTATGGTCGAAAGTCTCAAGTTATTTGACCAATCATAACAAAGGCCGCACAGTCTCTTAAATCGAGATTGTGCGGCCTTTGTTATGATTGCAAGGCGATAAAGCTGAGATAGAGGCTTTCAATCCCTACTTTGCAGGATAATATCAAATTATCTATTAATATGCTCTGCTTTTCCACCCATTTTGCAACAAAATACTTTAAAAGATCTCCTGATATTTCGAACGTACAAAACCTATAATGGTTATGTAAATATTAATGATTTTGGCACCAAAATGGAAAATTCCGGCTCATTTATATAAATGGGCCGGAATTTTTCGCCTGTGGGCAAAAGCCGTTACATTTTTCGGGGAAGGGGATGAAAAGGCGTGAAAAGCCTTTGGGAAGGCATCGTCTGCACCTTGATAAATAGGGCTTTGGCCCTCATAGAGATAGCAGGTACGTTAGGCATGTGGTCCTGTGGAGGGAAAGCCGTGTGAATGGAGCAGGCCATGATCCCAATCTAAGAGAGGAGGTTACGGGTGAGCCGCACATTGCACACAAATAAGTTGTGGCGACTTAGGGCGATGACCCACATGTTTAATCATGATACGCTGTCTTGGCCATGGTCCGAGCGGTAACCAATCCGTCGCAGGCTGTGGGAGATACCAGTAAAGCCCTGGGGGTAAGGCCCGTGGAGCAGTCCAGCCAACTGCCACCTGCTACTCACGTTCTATAATTATTTTGAAATCAACTATAAAGGGAGGACCATAATGTGGCTATAGAGGCTGAAAAGGTTCCCATCCATTTGAAAATGACGCTTACAATTAGAGAAGCGGCAGAATATAGTAATATCGGCATAAATAAGATTGAGAGTCTCTTGCGTACGCCTAATTGTCCTTTTGTGCTCTATGTAGGTACAAAGAAATTGGTCAAGCGAAAAGAATTTGAAGAGTTTGTTAGCAAAAAAACAGTGATCTAACGCCAGTTCCTATTGAGATATATGGACTATTATGATAAAATAGAGCCATTGCATTGGCTCTTTTTCTTATAGTAGGAAAGGAGCGCACCTCATGGGAAAGAACTTAAAAGGGAAAGAATGCGGCAAGGGCATCTGCCAAAGGAAGGATGGTTTTTATTACGCAAGATTTGTAGATAAGCATGGAAAGCGCCACGAGAAGTATGTTCCTACACTTCCAGAGGCACGGAACTGGTTGGAGGAAGCTCGATTTGCAGATACGCATGACAATATTCTTGTTCCATCGGATATGACTGTGGACACATGGTTTGAGTTTTGGCAAGAGAATATGATTGCGGACTTGGCACCGAATACTCGTAGAAACTACCGGGAGCGGTATGTTCACAATATTCAGCCTGTGATTGGTGGTATGCTGCTGTCGAACGTCAAACCTATGCACTGCAAGGTCGTCCTCAACAGGATGGAAGCAGATTATGCTGGATCGACAATTCGTCAAGCATATATTACGATGGGGACCATGTTCAAATCAGCATTGATGAATGACCTGATTATTAAACATCCTATGAATGGGGTTCGTTACTCTAAGCCTGTTCGAGCAGTGGATGATATCAAGTATCTTACTGTGGAAGAGCAGGGGAAATTCTTGGAAACCGCACAAAGGTCACATAACTATGCGCAGTACGCACTGATATTAGAAACGGGATTGCGTACTGGTGAACTAATTGGGTTGACATGGGATGCTATTGATTGGGAAAAACGGACTTTGACTGTCAATAAGACTCTAGAGTATCGGCATAAACAAGCCTTTTGGAGGGCTGGTCCACCCAAAACCCAGCAAAGTTATCGAACGATCCCTTTGACTAACCGAGCATATGAGATACTTCGGGGCGTGGAGTTAAGTCGAGCTTCCCGGAAAGAATCTCCAATGCTCTCGCAAACCCTGGAGTATATCGACCGGCGAACGGGTGTCAAATCTCAGCTTATTATGCGAGATCTGGTCTTCATCAATTTCCGAACTGGGATGCCGAACAAGAACAGCTCCTATGATACCCACCTGTATAAGCTTTGCGATGAGGCGGGAATCAAGCGATTTTGTATGCACGCGCTTCGCCATACCTATGCAACTCGGGCAATTGAGAGTGGTATGCAGCCAAAGGTTTTGCAGAAACTGCTCGGTCATGCCAGCATAAAAACGACGATGGATCGCTATGTTCATGTGACTGATGATTCTATGGCACATGCAGTAAAGCAATTTGAATCTCACCAAAGCGCCTGAATCGGATGGTGTGGCGGGATGTAATGTGGATCAGATCATAGAAAGCAGGCGATGTGAACTTAGCAGCAAAGAGTGGCTGGATGGCCATAACTCTATATATCTAAACATACCTAAATGCGAAAATGGTGTATAAATGGTGTGGTAGACATCATTCAAGCACCGGAAACCCTTGAAAAATCAGGAGGTAGAGAGAATTATGAAATTAGG
>CAJUKH010000050.1 GCA_910587345.1 uncultured Oscillospiraceae bacterium
AACGGACGCACGGGTGCGGGGCAAGGGGGACCGTGGGGGCGTAAAGACGACACGAGCCGATTCTAACGCACTTGGTTTTGACCTTGGGGCTTTCTTGGGGAGTGTGAGGGGCCATTCTTTGGCCCGTCAAAGAATGGTCCCTCACAACCACGCAGTTGATGGATTGGCGTACACCCACCATCCAAACGGAACCCGCCCCTACGGGGTGGGATGGTTTTTGATGGGTGGAACCACCCCTCAAGCTGTGTAGGTCAAGGCGGGTCAATTTCAACGGCATTTCTTCAATGTTCCACCAACGGACGCACGGGTGCGGGGCAAGTGGAACTATGGGAGCGTAAAGACGTATCGAGCCGACTCTAACGCACCTTGTCTTGACCTGAGGGCTTTCATGCTTACTCCCGCTTCATGAGCGAAGCGAGTTTAGCGGGAGTTAGTGCCGCATAGCGGCTGAGAGCGCGAGAGACTATTCTTTTCCTCGGGAAAAGAATAGTTTTTCGCATTCACACACCCATAGGCTTCCCACGCAACCACCAACCAAACAAACGGCTGGGGTGTGGGGGCCATTCTTTGGCCCTGCAAAGAACGGCCCCCGTGGCTGCGCAGTTGAAGGCTTCCTGCGCAACTGCCAGACAAACGGTATCAGCTCGCTCCCCCGTCCCTCCATATGCTGACGGGCGGAGGATATTCCTCCGCCCGCTGTGTTTGTCTTTATCAGGGATCGGTAAATTTTACGCCGGGGAAGAGTTTTTTGGGGTCGTTCCGCACACCGTTTACCTTGTATTCCAGATGGAGGTGGTTGCCGGTGGAGGAGCCGGTGGTGCCTACCAGACCGATGACCTGGCCCTGGCTGACCGCATCCCCCTCCTTTACGGTGCGGCTGCCCCGCTGCATATGGGCGTAGAGGGTGGTGACCCCGTTGCCGTGGGCAATGACCACATACTCCCCGTAAGAACTGGGAGCGTATGCCGATGTGACCACAATGCCCCCCTGAACGGCAGTGACCTTGGTTCCCCCGGGGGCGGGGATATCGATGCCGGTGTGGTTATTATATTTTTTTGTGATGGGGTGGATACGGGGACCAAAGAGAGAGGTCAGGCGGGTGTACTGATAGGGCAAGGGGTAGGCGTAGCCCGAGCCGGTGGTGAAGTTGGCGGCGGCGATAAGGGCTTGAAGCTCCTTTTCCTTGGCGGCGATGGCCTTTTCGATCTTGGCCATCTCAGCCTCCTCGGCGGCCACCAGAGCCTCGGCCTTGTCGGCCTGGGTCTTCAGCTCGTCCAGAAGGGCCTGAGCCTCGGCCACCTTGGTGGACTGCTCCACCCGCTGGAGGTCCAACTGGGCCTTTTGGGCATCCAGCTCGCTTTTGGAGGTGTTCAGCCCCTCCAGCGTGGTCTCCACCTCCTGCCGGGCGGCGGCCAGAGTGTCCACCACGGAGTTGTCATACCGCATGATCTGGTCCACCATGGCAAGGCGGTCCAAAAGGTCGGAATAGTCACTGGCGGAGAAAAGGACGGACCAATAGGAGATGGTGCCCGACTCCTCCATGGACCGGGCACGCTGGCAAAACCGCTCATAGGCCTGCTCTTCCCTGCTCTGGGCCTCTGCCAGAGCCACCTCCTGCTCGGCGATGAGAGCGGTGTAGGTGTCTATCTGGCTTTGGGTGTTGGCGATCTGGGCATCCAGCACCGCAAGCTGCTGGGACATCAGGTTATGCCGCTCCAATGCCTTGGCCTTGTCGTTCTCAATGGCCTGAAGCTGAGCCTGAAGCTCCTTGCGGCGGGCGGCGGCGTCGGTGGCCTCCACCTTCAGTCCGCCGATCTGGTTTTGCAGGTCGGCCTGAGTCACCGCCCGGGCCGAGAGCATGGCAGAGGTAAGAAGGGGCAGGATGAGGGAAAGGAGCATGACAGCGGCCAAAGCGGTGACAAAGATGCGCCGCCAGTCGGGTCTTTTCTGTTTTTTGGGGGCAGGTGTTTTGGGCATGGGAGCCTCCTTTTCGAGAGCAGGGCGTTGAGAATGCGTATATTTGTCCCTTCCGCTTTGCCGGTCAGACCTGGAGGAACTTGTGAATGGCCAGGACAGAGCCGCCGGTACCCACCACCAGACCGGTGGCGGCGAAGACCGCCAGCACCCGGCCCCAGATCTCCCCGAAGGGGATCACGGTCAAGAGCTGGATGGTGGAGCCGGTATCCATAGCCTGGGTGATGAGGGTATAGATGCCCCACTGGAGGAAAAAGGCCAGCAGCGCCCCGACAAGCCCCAGAAGCATCCCTTCCACCACAAAGGGGGCACGGACAAAGCCGTTGGTGGCGCCGCACATCTTCATGATGGCGATCTCCTCCCGCCGGGTGAAGGTGCCCAAGCGGATGGTATTATAGATGATGGACAGGGAGATGATGAACAGCAGTACGATGAGGATCAGGGCCACGGCGGTGGCCACGTTGCGGATGAGGACAAAGCCCTCGGCCACTTCGGGGGCGGCCTGATGGCCGTCGATGCCGTCAACGGCCTCCACCGCATCGATGGTCTCCCCCATCCGGCTCAGGTCCTCCATATGGATGGCAAAGCGGTCCCGGAAGACCTCGGGGGGCAGTTCGGCATAGAGGGCGGCGTTTTTATCCCCGGCGTACTTTTCGGCGTAGTTCTGCTGGGCCTGCTCCTTGGTGGTGAAAACCACCTGACTGACGTTGGGGATGGCCTCGATGGCGCTTTGAAGGGCCTGCCCCTCCTCCCGGGTCAGGCTTTCGTCCACAAAGGCCAGGAACTGGTTGTCCTCCTCCAGCTGGCCCAGCTCCCGCTCCAGATTCAGGGCCACAAGGGAGAAGGACCCCATGATGATAAGGCAGGCCACGATCATAAAGACCGCGGCGAAGGACATGAGGCCGTGGGTGAAGATGGAGCGAAACCCTTCGGAAAAATAATAGCCCAGATTATGTGATGTCTTCATTTTTATAGTACCCGCCTGTCTCGTCGCTGATGATGCGGCCGTTTTCGATGGCGATGACCCGCTTGGAGAAGCGGTTCACCAGCTCCTTTTCGTGGGTGACCACCAGCATGGTGGTACCCAGCTCGTTGATGCGTTCCAGAAGCATCATGATCTCCAGAGAGCGCTGGGGGTCCAGATTGCCCGTAGGCTCGTCGGCAATGATCATCTGGGGGTTGTTGACCAGCGCCCGGGCGATGGCCACACGCTGCTGCTCACCGCCGGAGATCTGGGTGGGGTAACGGTCCTCCTTCCGGGAAAGGCCCACCAGATCCAGCACATAGGGGATGCGCTTGCGGATCTCCCGGGGGGAGGCCCCCACGGCACGCATGGCAAATTCCAGATTCTCCCGCACCGTTTTTTTGTCGATGAGGCGGAAGTCCTGAAAGATGACCCCAAGGGTCCGGCGCATGAAGGGGATCTGCTTTTGCCGGATGCTGCCCAGATTATAACCGTTGACCATGATACGGCCCCCGGAGGGGGCCACCTCGGCGGTCAGCAGTTTTATGATGGTGGATTTGCCCGAGCCGGAAGGACCCACGAGAAAGGCGAACTCCCCATCGTCGATGCGGAGATTCACCCCCTTGAGGGCCTTGGTTCCGTTGTCATAGGTCTTTTGGATGTCGATGAGTCGAATCATACCGGAAAACCTCATTTAAGACGATTGACAATCAGACACGGCCACGGGACCTGGACGTGTGCGATCGTCAATCGTTGCCTTTTTATCTGTTTCTCAGTCCTCGATGCCCCGGGAGACCAGATATTTCTTGACCATGAGAGCCACCTTGAAGGTGATGGCATCGTCAAACTCCCGCAGGTCCAGACTGGTCAGCCGCTTGATCTTCTCCAACCGGTACACAAGGGTGTTGCGGTGGACAAAGAGCTTACGGGCGGTCTCGGACACGTTCAGGTTGTTTTCAAAGAATTTATTGATGGTGAACAGGGTCTCCTGGTCCAGTGCGTCGATGGGGTTTTTCTTGAAAACCTCCCGCAGAAACATCTGGCACAGGGTGGTGGGAAGCTGGTAGATAAGCCGGCCGATGCCCAGGTTATCGTAGCTGATGACGCTGCGCTCGGTGTCGAAGACCTTGCCCACCTCGATGGCCATCTGGGCCTCTTTATAGGAGTGGGCAAGCTCCCGAATGCTGGAGGCCACGGTGCCGATACCTACCACCACCTTCAGCTTCAGCTCGGAGGCCAGAGCCTCTTCGATCTGGGCGGCCAGCTTGTCCAAACGCTTGCCCTCGGTCTCTCCAGAGAACTGCTTGACCACGGCCACGTCGGTCTCGCTGACCGAGAGAACGAAGTCGGACTGCTTGTCGGGGAACAGGGTCTGAATGGCGTCGATCATGGCGGGGTCGGCAGGCTCCGGCTGGCGGACCAGAAAGACGCCCCGGGGGACGTCGCAGTCGAAGTGAAGCTCCTTGGCACGAACGTAGATATCCCCCAGAAGAATATTATCCGAGATGATGTTCTTCACGAAGGTGCCCTTGTCGTGCTTCTCCTCATAGCTCTGCTTGGCGCCGTTGTAGGCCACCGCCGTCACGGTGCAGAGGGTGCGGGCCAGATCGTCCTCGCCGCTGACAAAGCCGGCGTAATCAAACTGGGTGCCCCAGCTGCTCAAAGCCTTGAAAGTCTTGCCCTCGCAGGCGATCACAGTGTTCTCGGCGCTGTTGACAAGCTCTACCACGCCGGCCCAGCGCTCTCCGATCAGGGTGGTATCGTCGCAGGCCACAACGGTGCCGTCACCGTCAATGACACCCACGGTCCGGTCTGTGCCTTCCTTCATTTGGAGCACGACGCTTTGAAAAATCCTGTTGGACATCCGGTATCCCTCCTCACAGCATATCCCATCGGGGGTAAACTGACTTCCTCTATTATAGCGGCTTTTTTCGTCTTTTTCAATAGGAAAAAATAAGTTTTTTGTGGATATTGACGAAAAAGAAGCGTGGAGCAAAGGTCTGCCCAGCGGCTAAGACCCGCAGCGAAGCGAAATTGGCGGCGGGGCCAAAGGCCCCAGAGCAAATTTTGCGCAGTCGGAGGGGCTTATCCTCTCTGCGTCCAGCCCGGTGCGGAACGTGACAGCACGAAGCGTGGAGCGCCGGGCTGCAAACAGGTTAAGACGGGAGCGGCGCAAAATCTGCGGCGGGGCCAAAGGCCCCAGAGCGGGTTTTGCAGAGTCGGACGGCTTAAGCTGTTTGCGCCCAGCCCAGTGCGAAACGTGACAGCACGAAGCGTGGAGCGCCGGGCTGCAAACAGGTTAAGACGGAAGCGGCAAGCCCTTACGGCCGGCCCGGCTTTACCGCTTCCTGCAGCGCCCCGATCTCCTCCCCTGTCAGCGGCCGCCACTCCCCTTCCCCAAGACTCTGATCCAGCTCCAGCGGGCCGAAGGTGAGGCGTTTCAGAGATCGGACCGGTTTTCCCCGGGCGGCCAGCATCCGTTTGATTTGATGGTATTTCCCCTCGTGGAGCGTGACAAGGGCGCGGCTCTCATCCAGCCGCTCCAGCCCGGCGGGAAGGCAGTGAAGGCCGCTTTGAAGGACCATGCCCTCCCGGAAAGCGGCTTCGTCGCTTTCCTCCAGCACCCCTTCCACCTCCGCCAGATAGATCTTGTCCACATGGTGGACGGGGGAAAGAAGCGCATGGGCCAGGGGGCCGTCGTTGGTGAGGAGAAGCAGCCCCACCGTATCCCGGTCCAGACGGCCGGCGGGGAACAGGCCCACCCGCCGGAGATGCTCGGGCAGAAGGGAGAGGACGGTGGCCTGCCGGGGGTCCTCGGTGGCCGAGACCAGCCCGGCGGGCTTATTCAGCATGAGATAGGTATATCCCCCGGCGGAAATGGCTTCCCCGTTCACGGTGATGACGGCGTCGTCGGGGTATTTCTCCTCCCGGCGGGCGGCGACCACGCCGTCCACCGTCACCCGGCCGCTGCGGATCAGCTGCTCGGCTTCCTTCCGGGACCAGCGGCCGGTGGAGGACAGGAGCTTGTCAAGGCGTTCCATGGTGTCTCTCCTTTTTTGTTTTGGTGACATAGGACGGGCCTATCCCCCATAGAAATGGAATAAAACCGGAAAAGAGGGGATGTCTTTTGTTTATCTGGACGGCAAAACTCAACAAGAAAAAGGCGGCGGGGGTGCTGGCGGCGGCCGTTGTGCTCTGCGCCGCCGCGGCGGCGGTGACTCTGGCCGGGCGGCAGGCCCAGGCCTCAGCCATGGTAAGCCCCAAGGGCATCCGCAGCGAGGAGGACCGGGTGGCCTATCTCCAGGAGTGGGGGTGGCAGGTCGAGCCTCAGGCGGCTTTGGTGGAGGAGCTGGAGCTGCCCGAAGAATTCGGGGAGACATACAGCCAGTATCTGGCGCTTCAGACCGGACAGGGCTTTGACCTGGAAAAGCACGCCGGCAAGCGGGTACGGCGGTACACCTACGAGATCCTCAACTACCCCACCGGGGAGACCGGTGTGGTGGCCCATCTGCTGGTGCGGAAAAATACCGTCATCGGCGGGGAGGTCATCGGCGGGTCCTTCCTCCACGGGCTGGCCATACCGGAGGGATAAAGGGATATCCCCCGCCCATATCAAAAAAAGGGGCGTTCTCTTGCAGGAACGCCCCTTTTTTACAGGGATAAGGGCAGATAAAAATAAAGGGCGGTCTCCTTCCGATGGGGGGTATGGTGATAGACACGGGCGTCGATGCCCCCCAGAACGAAACCGCATTTCAGATAGAAGCGGCAGGCCGGAAGGTTGTTGTCCTGGGTCTCCAGAGTAAGGCCATCCAGGCCCTTCTCCTCTGCCCAGGCCACGGCGGCATCCATAAGGGCGGTGCCCACGCCCCTGCCCCGGCAGGGGCGGCGGACCGCCAGGTCCTCCACACGGCCATCCCCGTTCCAGCTTTTTGCGATGCGGATACGGCCCAGACAGGCCTCCCCCGCCAGCGCCAGAAAGAGAGCCTTGTCGGGGGAATCCATGTAGTCCGCCGGCTCAAAGGGGTCGGGGGGATAGGTCTTCTCCCCCGCAGTCTCCCACAGCTCCTCCCCAACGGCCCAGGTGCGGCCGTCATAGCGGGGGACCAGCCGGCCCAGAAGAGGAAAGGGGTCGTTCTCCAAAGAGAGACAACGGCCTGTGGCGGCGGTGAGGGGAAGGATCTCAAATTTCATCTCCGCTCTCCCTCCATCGGTCGGGGCAGGCGCTATGGAGACGGGCTGTGTTTAAGCAAAACTTCAGCAGCATATGCCCTCCCCCTCTTATTTTTCCATCATATGGACATTCAGGTGGTCGTAGGTCATCTCAAGTCCGGCGGCGTCCAAAGCGGCCTTGGCCTGCTCCAGAAGGTCGAAGCGCACATCCCAGTAGTCAGCGGTGGCGCACCAGGTACGGACCACATACTCCACGGCGCTGCCGCCGTAGCCGTTGACCCGTATCACCGCCTCTGGGGTGGGAAGGGTCAGGGGATGCTCCCCCACCACACGGGCCAAAACCGCCTTCACCTGCTCCGGGTCGGCGTTATAGGAGAGGTTCAGTTTCAGCTCCACCCGCCGGGTGTCGTTGCCGTTATAGTTGGTGATGGTCTTTCCCGAGATCTCCCCGTTGGGGACATAGACCACCTTGTTATCGGTGGTATATAGCTTGGTATAGACAAGCCCCACCTCCTGTACCGTGCCGCTGACCCCGGCGGCCTCCACAAAATCGCCGGCGGAGAAGGGGTGGGCGGTAAGGATCATGATACCCCCCGCCAGATTGGCCAAAATGCCCTGAATGGCCAGGGACAGCGCCAGGCCCAGGACGCTGAGAAGGGCCACCATGCTTGTCATGGGCACCCCCAGATAGCCCAGAAGGGCGCAGAGAGCCACCATCCACAATATGACCTTCAGACCGGAGCGGAGGAAGGTGCGGATGCCGGGGTCCATTTTGGTCCGGGCCAGCGCCCGGTCGGCCACCCCCACCAGAATGCGGATGGCGACCACACAGGTCACCAGCATGGCGGAAATGACCGCCGCCTGGGTCCAGGAGAAGTTTTTCAGTGTGTTTTGGATGATGCCCAGGGTCTCTTCGGCCTGGGTCTGGTCCATGGTAGTGGGTAATGCCATAAGGGGGTCTCCTTTTTCTTTGATATGGTCAGCGGGCCTGCCCCACCCTATGGAGGTGATAGGCGGGGACGACCTCCCCCACCAGCTGGTCCATGTTGCCCCGGTTATCCTTCCGGGCAAAGGAGGACAGCGCCTTTGCCTCCTCTTCGGTCAGCAGGTCAAGGTCCTCCAGCGCCCGCATGACGGCGGGGCTGACGGGACGGCCGGGGTCTCCGTCCTCGATTTTCAGGGCGATGCCTATCCCCTGCTCCTTCAGGGCAACGCAGAACACCCCTTCGGCGCCGTTTTTGGCGGCCAGCTTGCCGTGGGTGGCTTCCATAAGGGAGGTGACAAAGCCCTTATGGCCCTCCACCATCTCGGGGTGGGCATTCATGGCCCGGAAGATGCGCCCGCAGGCGGCGGCACAGTCATTGGACAGGCCCTCCGGCTTGGCCAGGCGGGCAAAGCCCAGGGCCATATTATAAACGGGAAGGCCGTGGACCGGGACACCGCAGCCGTCCTCACCGATGTAGATAGAGTCCAGCTCCACCCCGCACATATGGGCCACCAGCTTCAGCACCTCCCGTTGAAGCGGATGCTCCGGCCGGTCGTAATTTTCCAGCGGGTACCCCTTTGTAAGACAGGTGGCCAGAAAGCCGGCGTGCTTGCCGGAGCAGTCACAGTTCCAGGTGTCCAGCTGCACATGGTCCCGCAGCTGCTGCTCGTAGACCCAGGGGCTGATGGAATAGGGAGCGCCGCACTTCAGGTCGGAGAGGGCAAGCCCCAACTTTTCCAAAATGCCCTGGATCACCTTTTGGTGGTAGTCCTCTCCGTAGTGGGAGGCACACATAATGGCCAGCTCCTCATCGGTAAAGGCGAACCGGTCCGCCGCTCCGCTGAGGAGGACATTCAAGGCCTGAAGAGGCTTGGCGGCACTGCGAAGGTAGGTAACACGGTAAGGATCGCCGGCAAAAGCCAACAACCGGCCGGTATGGTCCACCACGGCGATATCCCCATAGTGGACCGATTCCACGATGGGGCCGCGGGTCACATTGACCAAAGGTTCAGACATGGTTCTCTTCCTTTCCAGTTTGGATTCTATCGTATTATACACCATTTTTCCCATCGGGGCAAGGCTCTCTCCTTTGTTCGGGTTGCATGGATGCGAAAGGCATGGTATAATCTCAAAGTTACACACAAAACACAAAGGAGATGAGCCCATGGATAAAACGATGTACCTGATGCTGCTTGAGAAGAGTAAAACTTACAACCGTCTCACCAAACAAGCCGTCACCCAACATGTTGAGAATATCAGGATGCTGGATGATTCGGGAAAGCTGGAGCTGTGCGGTGTATTCAAGGGCTGGCCCGGGATGGCGGGAATGTATATCCTGAAAACCGGAAGCCGGGAGGAGGCGGAAGCCCTTTGCGAACAGGAGCCGCTGGTGGTTGGCGGGTATGCCACCTATAAGCTGGCGACGCTGCAAATTGCGGACCAGGAAAACAATTATCTGCTGTAGCCTTTGAAGGCAGCACCCCCATTTTTCAAAACAACGCAAAAAGCACCTGCCGCAATGCGGCAGGTGCTTTTTCAGTCAAAGGAAACGAATTACTCGTTGACCTTGATGACAACGCCGGAACCCACGGTGTGGCCACCCTCACGGATAGCGAACCGGACGCCCTCCTCGATGGCGATGGGGGTGATCAGCTCCACGTCCATCTCCACGTTATCGCCGGGCATACACATCTCGGTGCCCTCGGGCAGAGAGATGACGCCGGTCACGTCGGTGGTACGGAAGTAGAACTGGGGACGGTAGTTGTTGAAGAAGGGGGTGTGACGACCGCCCTCGTCCTTGGACAGAACGTAGACCTGGCCGCGGAACTTGGTGTGGGGATGGATGGAGCCGGGCTTACAAATGACCTGGCCGCGCTCGATGTCGGTCTTAGCGATACCACGCAGCAGAGCGCCGATGTTGTCGCCGGCCTGAGCCTCGTCCATCATCTTGTGGAACATCTCGATGCCGGTGATGACGGTGGTCTTCTTCTCGTCCATCAGGCCGACGATCTCCACGTTGTCGTTCATCTTCACAATGCCGCGCTCCACACGACCGGTAGCCACGGTGCCACGGCCGGAGATGGTGAAGACGTCCTCCACGGGCATCAGGAAGGGCTGGTCGATCTTACGGTCGGGAGTGGGGATATAGCTGTCGACAGCGTCCATCAGCTCCTTGATGCAGGCATACTCGGGAGCGTTGGGATCGCTGGACTCGCTGATCAGAGCGTTCAGAGCGGAACCCTTGATGACGGGGATGTCGTCGCCGGGGAACTCGTACTTGGAGAGCAGTTCACGGACCTCCATCTCCACCAGCTCCAGCAGCTCGGGATCGTCCAGCTGGTCGCACTTGTTCAGGAACACCACGATGGCGGGCACGCCCACCTGACGGGCCAGCAGGATGTGCTCACGGGTCTGAGCCATGGGGCCGTCGGAGGCAGCGATGACCAGGATGGCGCCGTCCATCTGAGCAGCGCCGGTGATCATGTTCTTGATATAGTCGGCGTGGCCCGGGCAGTCGACGTGGGCATAGTGACGGGCCTCGGTCTCGTACTCCACGTGGGCGGTGTTGATGGTAATGCCGCGCTCCTTCTCCTCGGGAGCCTTGTCGATGGCGTCATAGGCCTCGAACTGGGCCTTGCCCTGCAGGGACAGCCACTTGGTGATGGCGGCGGTCAGAGTGGTCTTGCCGTGGTCAACGTGACCAACGGTACCAATGTTGACGTGCTCTTTGGTACGCTCAAACTTTTGCTTAGCCATGATTGTTTTCCTCCTTAAAATACACTTTTGTATTTCGTTTTTTCTGGGTTGGTCCGCAACCCTTCCGGTCGCGGACCGGATATCTGTATTGTACCGTATCAGACGGGAAAAAGCAACAAAAATTTGTGATTAACCCTCGTCTTTCCGGCCCCGCTCGGCGACGATCTTGTCGGCGATGCTCTTGGGGATCTCGGTGTAGCTGTGAGGCTCCATGGAATACTGGCCACGGCCCTGAGTGGAAGAACGAAGGTCGGTGGCGTAGCCGAACATGCTGGCCAGAGGCACCAGAGCGTCCACCTGAGTGGCGCCAGAGCGGTTTTCCTGACCCTGGATCATGCCACGGCGGGCGGTCAGGTCGCCGATAACGTTGCCCAGATACTCATCGGGCACGGTGACGGAAACCTTCATGATAGGCTCCAGCAGGATGGGGTTGGCCTTCCGCATGGCCTCTTTGAAGGCCATGGAACCGGCGATCTTAAACGCCATTTCGGAAGAGTCCACCTCGTGGTAGGAGCCGTAGGTCAGATGGACCTTCACATCCACCACGGGATAGCCGGCCAGAACACCGGCGGCCATAGCGCCCTGAATGCCCTGGTCAACGGCGGGGATATATTCCTTGGGGATCACGCCGCCGGTGATCTCGTTGAGGAACTCATAGCCCTTACCGGACTCGTTGGGCTCCACAGTGATGCGGACATGGCCGTACTGGCCCTTACCGCCGGACTGACGGGCATACTTGGTCTCCTGCTCGGTGGTGTTCTTGATGGTCTCCTTATAGGCCACCTGGGGAGCGCCCACGTTGGCCTCCACCTTAAACTCACGGAGCAGACGGTCCACGATGATCTCCAGATGGAGCTCGCCCATGCCAGCGATGATGGTCTGGCCGGTCTCTTCGTCGGTCCAGGTCTTGAAGGTGGGGTCTTCCTCGGCCAGCTTCATCAGAGCCAGACCCATCTTCTCCTGACCGGCCTTGGTCTTAGGCTCGATGGCCACCCGGATAACGGGGTCGGGGAACTCCATGGACTCCAGAATGATGGGGTGCTTCTCATCACACAGGGTGTCGCCGGTGGTGGTGTTCTTCAGACCCACGGCGGCGGCAATGTCGCCGGCGTAGACCTCTTCGATATCCTCCCGGTGGTTGGCGTGCATCTGCAGGATGCGGCCCATACGCTCCTTCTGTCCCTTGGTGGAGTTCAGAACGGAGGTGCCGGTGGTCAAAGAGCCGGAATAGACCCGGAAGAAGGACAGACGGCCCACAAAGGGGTCGGTGGCGATCTTGAAGGCCAGGGCGGAGAAGGGAGCGTTGTCATCGGCGGGACGCTCGTCCTCAGCCTCGGTGTCGGGATTCACGCCCTGAATGGCCGGAATATCCAGCGGGGAGGGCATATAGTCCACGATGGCGTCCAGCAGCTTCTGAACACCCTTGTTCTTGTAGGAGGTGCCGCAGGTCACGGGGACCAGACGGTTCTCCACGGTGCCCTTACGCAGAGCCTTGCGGATCATCTCCTCAGGCACGGGCTGCTCCTCCAGGACCAGCATCATGATCTCGTCATCGATGTCGGCCACGGCGTCCAGCAGCTTGGCGCGGTACTCCTGGGCCTTCTCCATCAGGTCGGCGGGGATCTCCTCCACCCGCATGTCCTTGCCCAGATCGTCGTAGTAGATGTCGGCGTCCATCTCCACCAGGTCGATGATACCCTTGAAGGTATCCTCAGAACCGATGGGAAGCTGGATGGGCACGGCGTTACACTTCAGACGGTCGTGGATCATGTCCAGAACATGATAGAAGTTGGCGCCCATGATGTCCATCTTGTTGACGTAGATCATACGGGGCACCTTGTAGGTGTCGGCCTGACGCCACACAGTCTCGGACTGGGGCTCCACGCCGCCCTTGGCGCACATGACGGTGACAGAGCCGTCCAGAACACGGAGAGACCGCTCCACCTCCACGGTGAAGTCCACGTGGCCCGGGGTATCAATGATGTTGATACGGGTCTGGGGGAACTGGTCCTTGGTGCCCTTCCAGTAACAAGTGGTAGCAGCGGAGGTGATGGTGATACCACGCTCCTGCTCCTGAGCCATCCAGTCCATGGTTGCGGTACCGTCATGGGTCTCACCGATTTTGTAGTTTACGCCGGTGTAGTACAGGATACGCTCGGTGGTCGTCGTCTTGCCGGCGTCGATGTGGGCCATGATACCAATATTTCGGGTATCGTGCAAAGAAACTTTTCTCGCCATAATCTCTTTAACTCCTCAATCTTACCAGCGGTAGTGGGCGAAGGCCTGGTTGGCCTGGGCGTTCTTGTGCATATCCTCACGACGCTTCACGGCGCCGCCCAGATTGTTGGCGGCGTCCATCAGTTCGCCGGCCAGCCGCTCCTTCATGGTCTTCTCGCCACGGGTGCGGGCGAAGGTGGTGATCCACCGCAGACCCAGGGTCTGCCGCCGCTCGGGGCGGACCTCGATGGGCACCTGGTAGGTGGCGCCGCCCACACGGCGGGCCTTGACCTCCAGGGAGGGCATCACATTCTCCATGGCGGCGGTAAAGGTCTCTACAGGGTCCTTACCGGTCTTCTCCTGGATGATATCAAAGGCGCCGTAGACCACTTTCTGGGCCACGCCCTTCTTTCCGTCCAGCATGATGTTGTTGATCAGCCGGGTCACCAGGACGGAGTTGTACATAGGATCGGGCAAAATTTCCCGCTTGGGTACGTTTCCTCTTCTGGGCACTTTGCTTCCCTCCTTCATATAGGAATGATTTCATAGGTACTCGAACGGTCAGACCGTCCGTGTAAAGACAAGTGCCAGTTGTCTTTCAGTGCCCCGCAGGAAACGCTCCCTATATATAGGTAAGCGCTTTTGCAAGGACAACTGCCTTGCGCTTTCGCGCGGTTTGGTTCTTTTGGATTTGACCGCATTTCCACGGTCCGGCGCGGCACGGATACCGCACCCTGCCGGTAACTATTTTCGTTGAAAATAATTACTTGCCGGCCTTGGGCCGCTTGGCGCCGTACTTGGACCGGGCCTGCATACGGCCGTTGACGCCCTGAGTGTCCAGAGAGCCGCGGATGATGTGGTAACGCACGCCGGGCAGGTCCTTGACACGGCCGCCGCGGATCATGACCACACTGTGCTCCTGCAGGTTGTGACCCACACCGGGAATGTAAGCGGTCACCTCGTAGCCGTTGGTCAGCTTAACACGGGCGATCTTCCGCAAAGCGGAGTTAGGCTTCTTCGGGGTGGAGGTACGAACGGCGGTGCACACGCCTCTCTTCTGGGGAGAAGGCAGGTCGGTCTCCTTGTTCTTCAGGGTGTTCAGACCGTACTGCATGGCAGGAGAGTTGGACTTATAGGTCGCACTCTTACGGCCCTTCTTCACGAGCTGGTTAAACGTAGGCATAATTTTCCTCCTTTCTTCGTTGATGGTTGATTTATTTTAACAGGAAACAGGGAATTTTATCCTCTTTTTCCCGCTAAAACCAAAGAAATGGGCTTGTCTGCCCGGGGCTGGGCATAACCCCTGCCGGTCAGGTCACTCCTCTGTCACCATGGCGGCTACGGCGGCCCCCACGGAGATACCGCAGGCCCTGCCCAGCTCCTCCATGGTAAAGCCCCGCTCCACGGCGATGGCCTTCTCCTCACAGATGTCGGCCACGGGCTGGCTCACCCGGGGGTCTGTATCGTCGGCCAGAAAGACCCGCAGGCCCCGCCCGGCCTCGAGGGCGCGGCGCACCTGTTTGGCGCCCACCACTCTGGGGGCATTGGAAAGCTCTGTCAACATCCGCAGCCCCTCCTTATCCGAAAATGGGCAGAATTTTCCCGTAGGGATACCTGCGCAAGTTGAAATTATAGCATAGAGAGACTGGTAAGTCAAGGATTTTTCAAAATTCCATCCCGCTCCGAACCTATTCCCGGTCCAGATCGAACTCAAAGAGTTCGTTGGGGGTGCAGTCCAGTAAAAGACACAACGTCTCGATCCGGTCATAGCGGATGGATTGGGTCTTATTGTCTATCATATTTTTGAAATTTTGATAGCTCATACCAAGCTGCTTGTAGAGCCAGTATCGGGTCTTGCCCTTTTTCTCCAACAGGGCCTGCACATTCAGCCGGACCATATCTGATCCCTCCATTATCTCACGGAATGATTAGATAATGAAAGAATCTTGCCCCAAAGGTATAGACAAATACATTAGATAATGTTATAGTCTATATTGTCAAAAGGGGCATCTTCTATCATTTTATGGTTGAAAGGAGTGGTTTTCATGGAATTTGACCGCATCCGCATCAAAGAGGAGGCCAAGGCCAGAATGCGTCAGGCCAGACCCCGCCCCTGGCAGGTGTCTCTGGCCTATGTGATCCCCCTTTTTCTTCTTCCTTTCCTTCTGATCCTCCTTCTTTCGCTTTTCATTGCCTTACCCATTTCTCCTCTGCACAGGCTCACCGATTCCTCTGCCCTGCCTATCCTCCTGTTTCTCATATACCTCATCGCTCTGGCGCCGCTGGTGCTGCTTCAGGCCGGATACTGCTTTTACTCCATCAAGCTGTGGCGCAGAGAGCCCACCGGATACCGGGACCTGCTTTACGGATGCTCTGTCTTCAAAAAAGTTTTTGCCCTCTGGGGACTTCTTTTGCTCCTGTCCCTGCTGTGGAGCCTGCCCTTTTTTCTCATAACGGTCATCGCCCCATTGATCCCCCGGTATGTCAGTGACCCGTCTCTTCAGAGATGGCTCATCCTGCTCCCCATGGCAGGCGCCTATATTCTGATTTTCAGCCGCATGCTGTATTATTCCCTCTCCCTTCATGTTTTGGTGGACCACCCGGACTATACCGCCAGACAGGTGCTGAAGGAAAGCCGTATCCTGATGGCTGGCCAGCGGTGGAGGCTTTTCCTGTTTTTCCTCTCTTTCATCGGGTGGTATCTTCTGGAGTATGTGATCGTCTATGTGGTGTCCATTGCCGGGGTCCTTCTGTTTTTCCCGGTGCTGTTCCTCGCCCCTTCCGATACCGCCATTGTCCTCCTTTTTCTTCTCATCCTTCTTCTTTTCCTTGCCTCGACCACCCTTCTCCTTCTCTGGCTCCTCCCCTATGTAAGCACTTCTCTGGCCGGCATTTACGACTGTCTTCAGGGCAAACCTCTCATCCCGCCCGCTCCCCCATGGGAGGGGCCTTCCGCTCCTATTCCCTTCGGAGATTAAAAAAGGCGGCGTTCCCATTTGGGAACGCCGTCTCTCTTTACAATTTCACCGGCACAGGCCTCGTCATCCAAACCTCCTCCGGCGCCACCCGGCACTCGTAGGCCAGCACCTCCACCCCGCCGGCGGCCGCTTTCCGAAGGGCCGCTCCAAATTCCGGGTGGGTGCGGTCGTTGGGGGAGAACCCGTCCACCCCCGCCATCTGGATGACGATACAGACAGCGGCCTCATAACCCGCCTGTCTCGCCAGCAGCAGCTCCTCCAGATGCTTCACTCCCCTTTCGGTGGGAGCGTCGGGGAAATAGGTCCAGTTCCCCTCCTCCAGAGTGCAGCCCTTCACTTCCACAAACCCTTTCCGCTCCCCCGTCTCCCAATAGAAATCAAAGCGGGAATGACCCCATGTGGTCTCGGGGCGCAGAAGGGTCAGCCCGGGCACAAACTGCCCCCCTCTGGCCCACTCCTCAAACAGCCTGTTGGGAGCCTGGGAGTCCATATTGATGAGCCGCGCCGCACCGTCCTCCCCCACCTTCTCCACCGCCACCAGATCGTAGGCGGTTTTCCGGGCCGGGTTATCCGACCGTTCCAGATAGACGCTGCACCCCGGTACCAACAGCTCCCTGCACCGCCCGGTGTTCTTTACATGGACGGTCTCTTCCCGCCCTTCCACCACCACCCGGGCGATAAACCGGTTGGGTCGGGCCAAAAAAGTGGCCTTATATATGTTTTTGTAGCGCATGATTGGCCCTCCTTTTACGCAGGCGATTTTGTCCGCTCCTTTTCCTTTTATGGGGCAAAATGAAATTTGTCAATCGTTCTCACACTAAAAGAGAGTATCAGCTTTCTCCTCTATCCCAAAGCCGCAGTCTCCCGCTCCCTGATATATTGGATGGCATACTGGGCAGTCAGCTTCAGGTCAGGGCGGCGGCTTTTGAGAAACCGCTCCAGCAGCGGGATCTCCGCCCCCGTTCCAATGGCCTGAAGGGCGATGTTGGCATAGTAGATCTCATATTGATAGCTCCTCTCATCTTCCTGCCGCAAATAAAAGGAACAGGCAGCCCGGCTCTCCTCCCCCGGGCAGGCGGACAAGGCCCGGAGGGCGTCATGCCGCACAGACCGGCGGTCATCTCTGGTCAGGGCCAAAACGGGAGAAAAATCCATTTCCTCCGGAAGAAGCTGTCCCTTTCTCCCCCAGTCGCCCACCCGGTCCAGCAGGGCGGAGAGGACATATTTTTCGGTCTCCATGGTGAGCCGCTCCAGAAAAAAGGAAGCCTCCGCCGGAGAAAAGGCCTTCTCCATCAGCCGGCCATAGATAAAGTAGGCGGCCCTGCGAACCTCACGCTTTGCCTTTGCTCTCCCCTCATTGGCGGTGATGATCTCCCGCAGCAAGGGGAAAAGGGCCGGGTCGGCAAGGGTCTCCGCCTCCCGCAGAGCCTTCCAGCTCACGGTCTGGTCGCTGCGGGTAAAATGCTCCTCTTCGGTGTTGATCCTGCCGATCAGCTCCATCAATCCGGCCCGATCCATCCCTCAGCCCTCCATACGCTCCCGCACATAATCCAGAGACACGTCCATCCGCCGGGCCACCTGCTCTTCCGTCATCCCCTGGGCAGCGAACCGCTTCACTACCTGGGTCATGTCCTCCCCCACTTCCACGATGTGTCCGTCTGGATCGTAAAAGCGCACCACCCGCTGGCCCCAGCGGTGCTCCAGAGGCGGGTGGACGTAAGAGATGTTCATGGCTTTCAGGCGCTCCAGAAACCCATCCATATCCGCCTCCTCAAAATACAATTCCCCCGTATGGCTCCGGAGACTCACAGGCTTGCCGCCGAGAAACTCCCGCCAGCTCTTCAGAGTCTGGAGGGCAACCCCTCCGCTCAGCACCACGTTGGCCCCAAAATCCTGGACCACCTCCATCCCCAGGGCCTCCCTATAGAAACGAAGGCTGGCCGCCAGGTCCCGCACCGCGATCAGTGTGCTTATATATCTCATTTCTGCTCCTCCATCATCATTCGCAGTTCGTTCATATCCTTCAAAAGCAGCGGGATCATACTGTCCTTGTATTTGGACAGGTCCAGCCTGTCCAGCTTTTCCCTGATCCTGGGCCTCAGTTCAGGCAAAAGGCAGACCACCGGATAAAGCGCCGCCAGACATTGCCGCACCGCTGTTGCCTTCCCATCTTCCAGCTCAGCGAGGAGTTCATCCAGGTGCCTCTCCAGCCAGCCCTCCCTGTCCCACCGGGCCTGGGCGCAGATCAGGCGAAAGCCCCGGGTCCGCACCAGGGAGCTTTTGTCTTTCAGTAAGGTCAAAAAATGATCCAGCTCGCCGTATAGATCATCGGACCGCTCCGACTCCTCCTCCAGCAACAGGAGAAGACGATAGGCCTCCTCGCTGTTCTTACTTTGCAGCCCCGCCAACATATCCATAGAGGAACCCTCCGAAGGTAAGGAATAAAGAAAGCGGCAGACCACAGTCTGCCGCTTTTGTGTTGGCATCACCTATTTTACCAACCCGTTGCCAGGTAAGTATCTTCGGCGCAGATGAGCTTAACTTCCGTGTTCGGGATGGGAACGGGTGGACCCTCATCGCAATCGACACCAACTATTTCAACCAGTTGCCCGGT
>CAJUKH010000051.1 GCA_910587345.1 uncultured Oscillospiraceae bacterium
CTTCAGTGTTCCACCAGCGGACGCACGGGTGCGAGGCAAGAGGGACCATGGGGGCGTAAAGACGACACCAGCCGATTCTAAAACACATGGTCTTGACCTGAGGGCTTTCTTCGGGAGTGTGAGGGGCCATTCTTTGGCCCGTCAAAGAATGGTCCCTCACAACCACGCAGTTGAAGGATTGGCGTACACTTACCAACCAAACGCCACCCGCCCTTACGGAGATGGGATGGTTTCTGGTGGGTGGAACCACCCTTCAAGCTGTGTAGGCCGAGGCGGGTCAATTTCGACGTGATTTCTTTAGTGTTCCTCTAACGTACGCACGGGTGCGGGGCAAGTGGGACCATGGAAGCGTAAAGACGGCACGAGCCGCTTCTAACGCACTTGGTCTTGACCTGAGGGCTTTCATGCTTACTCCCGCTTCATGAGCGAAGCGAGTTTAGCGGGAGTAAGTGCCGTGAAACGGCTGGGGGTGTGGGGGACCATTCTTTGGCCCGGCAAAGAATGGTCCCCTACAACCACGCAGTTGAAGGATTGGCGTGTAACCACCATCCAAACGGAACCCGCCCCGGCATCGGATGCCCCTACTCTTTTCCCAGCCCCGGCTCCACAAAATGCACCGGATTCCGGTCCCAATAGCCCCGGTAGCTTCTCTCCTGCCCGTCTAGATCCATCTGGTACAGACGGAACACCACCCGGATGTCCTTGGGCTGCCACCGCTCCTCATAGGAGTATTGGTACACCATCCCCAACTTCCGCATCACCCCGCCGCTGCCCGGATTCTCCCGGTCATGGGTGGCGGTGAGATAGGGCAGCCCCTCTTGCCGGGCCTGCTCCACCACCGCCCGCGCGGCCTCTGTCACGATGCCATGGCCCCAAAATTCTTTCAGCAGATCATAGCCCAAATCGTAGGGCGGCTCGGCCGATAGGTTTACATAACCTACCGGAACCCCCTCCTTCTTCCCGCATATGGCGTACCGGATACCGGGCAGCCCCGGGGCATACCGCTCCCTCCAAAAAGCCTCCGCCTCTGCCATGTCCTTCAGCGGAAACCAGGGCAGAAACCGGTTGATCTCCTCGTCCCCGAAAATTTTCAGCACGTCGGGCAGGTCCCCTTCGATAAAGGGCCGCAAAAGGAGCCGCTCCGTCCCAATCGGAAAATGCTTATCCATGGCTGCCTCCCGTTTCATGTCGGTACATCCGGCTCAGATGGTCCTCCCCGTCTCCCTGGACCGGACAGAGAAACTCCCAGCCGTACCGCTCGTAAAAGTTGGTGTGGTCGGTGATGAGATAGAGGGTATCCACCCCCAATTCCCCCATGTCCCGACAGACTTGGCCCAGCATGGCCCCGGCGATACCCTTTTTCCGCCAGGGTTCCTCCACATAGACAGCGCACACATTGGGGGTAAGGTCGGGCCGGTCGTGGAAGTCGTTTTCGATGACCCCCAGCCCGGCCACCACCTCCTCCCCATGGAGGACCAGATACCACCGGGGTACCGGGGCTTCGCCGGTCAGGCTGTCCACCATGCTCTCCTCATAGGCCGCAAGGGGGACGTGCCATTTCTCATGGAACCACTGGGCGGCCCGGGGCAGCCACTCCGGCCGATCCGAAAGGCAAACCAGGGAAAGACCCTCCCCCTCCGCCCTCTCCAGCAGCGGCAATACCAAAGCCAGAGCGTCCAGATTCCTCTCCAGCATCCTCCGCTGCCAGCTGCCCGCCTTACACTTCTCCCGGGCCTTAGCCGACTTGCTTTGCAGAGAGAGAAGCGGCGCTTTGGCCTTCTCCACCCTCTCCCCCACCACCAGAGTTGGCAGCCCTTCCGCCGCTGCCGCCAAAAGCATCCGGGCCACCTCCAAAGCGGCTGCCCGGTTTTTTTGCAGCGTATGCTGGGCCGTCCCCGGGGCAAACTTCCCCCGGGTGTCCCGGCTTCGTACCAGCATCTCCTCCACCGCCTCTATGGCGGCCGTGTACCTTTCCTCCATTTTCCCGCCCCCCCTTTTTACACATTCTATCAAATTCGTCCCCCCGAAACAACCCCACTCCCTCTTTCCTTTTTCCGAAAAAAGGACTATAATAGCAAAGAACGACTTTTCCCACGGAGGTCCCAAATGAAAAAACTGCTCTTTATCTACAATCCCCATGCCGGCCGGGGTCAGGCCAGAGGTAAGCTGGCCGGCATTCTCAATTCCTTTGCCCGCTCGGACTGTCTCACCACCGTCTACCCCACCCAAGGTCCCGGGGATGCCGCCTGGGCGGCCCGGGAACTGGCCGCCGGTTTTGACCGGGTAGCCTGCTGCGGCGGGGACGGCACTCTTCACGAGGTGGTGGACGGCCTGATGTCCCTGCCCGATGAGGTCCGGCCCCCTCTGGGCTATATCCCCACCGGCACCACCAACGACTATGCCCGTAATCTCTCCCTTCCCCGGGAAATGGAGGATATGGCCGCTCTGGCCGCCTCAGGGACGCCCCGGCCGGTGGATGTGGGCCGGCTGGAAGGGGAGCACTTCATCTATGTGGCCGCCTTCGGCGCCTTCACCAGCGTGGCCTACGACACTCCCCAGCAGTTCAAGAATATGTTCGGCCACCTGGCCTATGTTTTGAAAGGGGTGGCCGAGGTGGCCAACCTGAAAAGCTATCACCTCCGGCTGGAGCATGACGGCGGCGTGCTGGAGGGGGACTATCTCTTCGGCATGGTGAGCAACACCATATCGGTAGGGGGCATCCTGGGCCTCCCCGCCGAGGAGGTGGTGCTGGACGACGGCCTTTTGGAAGCTGTGCTGGTGGAGATGCCCAGGACCATGATGGAGCTGAACAACGCCATCTTTGCCCTGGCCCGCCACGAGTACAGCGAGGGCAGTGGGGTCATCGGCCTCCACTCCCGGCACTTCCACATCTCCTGCGCCGAGCCGGTACCCTTCACTCTGGACGGGGAGTTCGGCGGCGAGCATCAGGAGGCCGACATAGACGCCGTCCATGTCCCCATGAAGATCGTCTACGGGGAGGAGTAAGCCCTCCCTTTGCCCCGCAAACTTTTCCCGAACCAAAGGAGCGAACTGATATGGACTATCACGCTGGTATATTTGATGTGGCCGTGGTAGGCGCAGGCCACGCCGGCATTGAGGCCGCTCTGGCCGCCGCCCGCCTGGGCCTTCGCACCCTCTGCTTCACCATCAACCTGGACGCAGTGGGCAATATGCCCTGCAACCCCGCCATCGGCGGCACCGGCAAGGGCCATCTGGTCCGGGAGATCGACGCCCTGGGCGGTGAGATGGCCAAGGCCGCCGATAAAGCCTGCATCCAGTACCGGACGCTGAACAAGGGCAAAGGCCCCGCCGTCTGGTCCCTCCGGGCCCAGGCCGACCGCCGCCGCTATCAGGAGATCATGAAACAGACGCTGGAGCGGCAGGAAAACCTGTGGGTCAAGCAGGGGGAGATCACCGATATTCTGGTGGACGAGTCTGGGGCGGTGTCCGCCGTCCGCACCGACCACGGGGCGGTCTATCAGGTGAAGGCCGCCATCGTCTGCACCGGCACCTATCTGGCCGGCCGCACCATCGTGGGGGAGGTGACCAAGGAGTCCGGCCCCGACGGCATGGCCGCCGCCAAGCCCCTGTCGGAAAGTCTGGCAAAGCTGGGGGTCACTCTCCGCCGCTTCAAAACGGGCACACCCCCCCGGGTAAACCGCCGCAGCATCGACTTTTCCAAAATGGAGATCCAGCCCGGGGACGAGACCACGGTGCCCTTCTCCTTCTCCACCAAGGAGCCGCCGGAGAACAAGGCGGTGTGCTACCTCACCTATACCACGGAGAGGACCCACGAGATCATCCGGGCCAATCTGGACCGCTCCCCCCTCTTCGACGGCACCATTGAGGGCGTCGGCCCCCGGTACTGCCCCTCCATCGAAAGCAAGATCGTCACCTTCCCCGACAAGCCCCGGCACCAGCTTTTCATCGAGCCTATGGGCCTGAACACCGAAGAGACCTATATTCAGGGCTTCTCCTCCTCCCTCCCCGAAGAGGTCCAAGTGGAGATGCTCCACACCCTCCCCGGTCTGGAGCAGGCCGAGATGACCCGGGCCGCCTACGCCATCGAGTACGACTGCGTAGACCCCACCGAGCTTCTCCCCACCCTGGAACATAAAAAGGTCCCCGGTCTCTTTGGGGCCGGGCAGTTCAACGGCTCCTCCGGCTATGAGGAGGCCGCCGCCCAGGGCCTGATGGCGGGCATCAACGCCGCCATGAAAATTTTATGTAAACCGCAAATCGTCCTGGGCCGGGAACAGGGCTACATCGGGGTCCTCATTGACGACCTGGTGACCAAGGGCACCAACGAGCCTTACCGGATGATGACCTCCCGCACCGAATACCGGCTTTTACAGCGGCAGGACAACGCCGACCGGCGGCTTTCCCGCATCGGCCATGAAGTGGGGCTGGTCAGTGACGAGACCTATCAGGCCGTGGTGGACAAGTACGCCGCCGTAGACGCTGAGATCAAGCGGCTGGAGAAGACCGGCTGCCCCGGCGGCCATCTGGCCGACCTGCTCCGCCGGCCAGAGAATACATACGAGGGTCTGGCCGCTCTGGACCCCCACCGCCCCCAGCTGCCCCCGGCAGTGACCGAGGCGGCGGAAATCGAGATCAAGTACGCCGGCTATATCCGCCGTCAGGAAAAGCAGGTGGAGGAGATGCGCCGGCTGGAGCGGCGGCTTCTCCCCGCAGATATAGATTATGTAAACTTGCACGGCCTCCGGCTGGAAGCCCGGCAAAAGCTGGACCAGATCCGCCCCGCCAACTTGGGCCAGGCCAGCCGCATCTCCGGGGTAAGCCCAGCGGACATTGCGGCGCTGATGGTGTATCTGGAGAAGGAAAAGGGGCAATGAGCCGTATTTTTATGTTAACTTCAATTCTCCTCTTTTTGACAGGCTGTCAGGGGATGGCAGAGATGGAGCCGGTTAATATTATGTTAACTGCTTCCCCGGAGTCCACCCCGGTGCAAACCTCTGTACTTACCCTGGAGCCTTGGCGGGCGGCCTACTGTGACATCCTCCTCCACCCAGAAAATTACGAAGAATTTTACGCCGTGGCGGAGCATATCCCCAGCGAACATTCCGATCGACTGAACAACATTGAGGAGGAAGGCCTTCCCTACTGCTTTTCCCTGTCCGATCTTGACCGGGACGGGGCCCCCGAACTGCTCCTTGGGCTGGGTATCAAATACCATGCGCCCCATGTTCTGCTGAACATCCTCCGCTATAACGAGGAAACTAACTTGGCGGAAGATATGGACGGCCCCCGGACTTATCCGCTGATGGATACTTTGGGCTTCTCTGACACAGGCTATTTCACCACCGTGAACGGCATCGGGGGGTTATATACAGAGTTTTGGCATTTAGAGGACGATGACCCGGACCACTATTGGTATGGTTGGGAGCGTTCCGCAGAGTTTAATGAAGATGGCGAACTGGTATCACGGATGGAATATCCCTTTATGAGTTCCGATGGTGAAAAGAAGTTCACCCTTCAGGAATACTACGACCTGCTGGGTGATTCCGAAGGCCCTGTCGTCCTCTGGCGGGAAGCCACAGAAGAAAACATCCATCAGGCATTTTTGCCCACAGCCGGAGAGGAGGAACCATGACCAAACCCAAAATCGTGCTCGGCCTGTCCGGCGGGGTGGACTCTGCCGTGTCCGCCCGGCTTTTACAGGAAAACTATATCGTCATCGCCCTCTACCTCTCCATCGGCCCCGAGGCCGCCGGGGAGGCCGACGCCCGGGCGGTGGCGGAGGAACTGGGCATTGAATTTCACACCATGAATATCTCCGAGGCGCTGGAACGCCATGTAAAGGCCCCCTTCGCCTCCGATTATTTGTCAGGCCGTACTCCTTTACCCTGTGCCCGGTGCAACCCTTTGGTGAAGTTTCCCTCCCTGCTGGCTCTGGCGAAGGAGGTGGGGGCGGACTACATCTCCACCGGTCATTACGCCCGGGTGGAGCACTCCCCGGCGGGCCGGACCCTGCTGAAAAAGGGCCAGCCCTCCAACGACCAGTCCTATATGCTGGCCCAACTGCCCCAAAGTATACTACAAAAAGTAATTTTTCCCCTCGGGAATTACAATAAGGATTCCATTCGGGCAAAAGCGGAAGCCTTCGGCATCCCCGTGGCCCACAAGCCCGACTCCATGGAGATTTGTTTCATCCCCGACAACGACTATGCTGCCTGGCTGGTCCGCCGGGGGGCGGCCGCCCCCGACGGGGACTTCATCGCCCCCGACGGCAAGGTGCTGGGCCGGCACGGGGGCATCCACCGCTACACTCTGGGCCAGAGCCGGGGGCTGGGGGTCTCCGGCCCCCACCGGTACTATGTGTCCCGCATCGACCCCCAAACCAATACCGTCACCCTCTCCGACGGCACCGACCTGATGCGGACCCGCATCCTCTGCGGCCATCCCAACTGGATCGCCATCCCCGCTCTGGACGGCCCCCGGGCGGTCACCGCCCGGTTCCGCCACGCCCGGACCGAGACCCCCTGCACCATTTCCCCCATGGGGGATGGTGTGCTGGTGGAGGCCCACACCCCCGTCCGAGCCCCCACCCCCGGCCAGCTGGCGGTGTTTTATGACGGCGACACCGTGGTGGGCAGCGGGTGGATTCAAAGCGCCCTTTCATAAGTTTACATAATATTATTCTTGGGGATGCTATTGCACACAAAAAGGAACCGCAGGCACAGATGAGTGCCTGCGGTTCCTTTTCCTTCTTCCCCAACGCCTTCTGGATCTTTATCCTCAACAATTCGCCGCTTCCCTTTCCGGAAGTTTTCCACGTGGAGTGGGCATTTTAAAATGATTATATTTTATGTAAACTATTATGTAAACTTTATAAATCCTTCTCTTCCCCTTCTAAAAAGTAGGTGGCCTCCATATCGGCCACGCTGAGGGCAAAGGCCAGGGGATACTGTTCCAAAGCCTGCCCCACCAGTCGGCTGTCCTCATTCCCGGAAAAGCCCATGTGCCACCGGATGGCCATGGCCTCCTGCCGGGTCAGCTTCATGAACCCAGAAATTATGTAAACAGACTTCTCCCCATGCCCATAGGGCAGAGGGTCCTCATAAAAGAAGGTCGGCACCTTCTCCCACTGGCCGGTGGCCTCGTTTTTCACGTTCCGGGTGCCCGCCTTGTAACAGCCGATCTTGCACAGGTCATGGAGCAAGGCGGCAATGGCCACGCTCTCGTCGGGGACTTCCAGCCCATACAGCTCCTGGACCCGCTCCCGGGCCAGATAGTCCTTAAGACAGTGATACACGTTCAGGCTGTGGTCGCAAAGCCCCCCGGCATAGGCCCCATGGAACTTGGCCGAAGCGGGGCAGGTGAAAAAGTCCGACTTGTTCTCCAGATAGTCCAGCAGGGCCTCCGCCCCTTCCCGGTGGACATTGCTCCGAAAAATCTCCAAAAACTCCTCTTTTCCGCTCATAACCATCCTCCTTTTGAATGAAAGGATTATACCACACCCAAAGTCCCAAAACAAGGCCTTTCACCCCTCCCCCGTCCCCTCCATACCATGGAAGAGAGGTGATCTCATTGGATATTTTCTCCGCCCTCATGGCGGGTTCTCTTTTTGCTCTGGCCTGCAATCTGGATACCGTGCTGGCGGCGGTGGGCCAGGGTGCCCGGGGCATCCCCCTTGGCCCCCGGGAGCTTTTCACCGCCGCCGGGGTGACCACCGCCGTGACCTTCCTCTCTCTGGAACTTGGCGCTCTGGGGGCCTCTTTTCTCCCCGCCGGGCTGGCGGAAAAGCTGGGGGGCCTTGCTTTGGCCGGGTTGGGCCTTTGGTACTTACTGGACGCCCTCCGGGGCAAAAACGACCCGCCTCAGGAGGCCACCCGGGGCTGGCTTGCCCTCTCTGCCGCTTTGGCGGTCAACAACGCCGGGGTGGGGGTGGCCGCCGGAGTCACGGGGCTTTCCCCTCTGGTGGCCTCGGGGTGCAATTTCGCCATGACCCTCCTCTCCCTTTGGCTGGGCCGGCTTCTGGGCCGGCGGCTGAACCGCTGGAGCCGTCTTGCCCTCCCCCTCTCCGGCCTTCTTCTGGTTGGGTTGGGGGCCTGGCAGTTGATATGACAGAAAACGGGAGGCCCGGATGGGCTTCCCGTTTCTTGTGCAAGGTATTACAGCAGGTCTTCGTCATATTTGGCCCGAACCCCGCCGATGAACTTGGGCCGCACTCTCGCAGCCAGCAAAGGCGCTTCCCCAATGGCCTTGAGGGACAGCCGTACCGGCACCGCCACCTCCTTCAAATGCATCCCGATGAGGGTACCGCCGATGTCCAGTCCTGCGTCGGCCCGAATGTGCTCCACCGCCACCGGGTCCCGAAACCGGCCGTAGGCCGCCGTGGCAAAGGACCCTCCCGCCTTGGGCTGGGGCACCACATTCACCGGCTCCAACCCGGGCACGGCGGAGCGCTCCACGATGAGACAGCGGTTCAGATGCTCACAGCACTGGGCCGCCAGATAGATCCCCTTCGGCTCCAGCACCGACAAAATGGCCTCCACCAGACTCTCCCCGGTGGCGGGAGCCGAATCGGTGCCTATCCTGCTCCCCCGGACCTCGCTGGTGGAGCAGCCCACCACCAGAATACTCCCCGGCCCCAGCCGGGCCTTCTCGCACAGCTCCTCCGCCGCCAAAGCGGCCTGTTCCTGTACCGTCATGTTCAGGACCTCTCCTTCTTCAAAAATGAAAGGGCACGGGCACGGTCCAAAGCCTCATAGAGCGCCAGCGCCGCCGCCAGACACACCACCCCCTGAAACACATTCCCCGGCACGCTGGCCGCCGCCCCCCAGCCCTTGCCCAGCAACAGGCCGGCATAGCAGAAGTATCCTCCCACCATCCATATCTCCGACAACACCCCGCTGGTCAGCCGGGAGGCCACCGAGCCGCCCCGGGCCGTCATCAGCCCGCACAGCAGTCCCATAGCCCCTTTAATGACAAGGGTGCCGGGGGCGTAGTGGGCATAGGACAGCAGCACATCGGCCATGGCCGAACCCACCCCCGCCGCCGCCATGCCGTACCACGGCCCCAGCAGCCATCCGGACAGCAGCACCATACAGTCCCCCAGATTCACAAACCCCTGTGTGGGGGAGGGAACATGGATCACCATGGTGGCGGTACAGCACAAGGCCATAAACAGGGCCGTCATCACGATTTGTTTCACTTGCTTTTTCATATCAGGACCTTCTCCGTCAAAAATTACCGGCAAGGTCAGCATATCAAAAATCTGGCAGCAAAGAAAGTGCCAAAACAGATATATTTTAAGGGGCCAGATAATAAAAATTGAGAGCCGGCTTGGCCCTCAATTTTTTCGCAAACTTTTTATTGCTCTTTAACAATGTTTTGTTCTTTAATTGCCTCTTCAATAATATTTGCCCAGTAATTCTCCCAAGTTACTACAACACTATCAGAATCACAACTCTCCAAGGTAGCGGCTTGGTCCGTAACAAAACTCTGATAGCAAGTTTCTTGATATGCTGTAATGCTTTCATACATTTTTATATTTTCAAATTGGCTCTTCCAATATTCATCTTCAGTTAATCCCATTCCATCTAAATAGTTATAAAAATCAGACTTATTTGTAGCTTGACCAATACCATTTTTGGTATCCTCAATTACTGCATATACTTGACTATCATCAACTACACAATGTGCTTTTTGTGCAGCAAAAAACAAACTGTATTTTTCAAACAATGTCTTTTCTGCCAAAATTTTTGCTTCCTCGGGACTAACTCCGCTCAGTAGAAACTCCTCCACAGTTAAATCAAAATATTCCCTAGAAATAGTAAAATCATTTCCAGTTGCATATACTTTTTGACTATCCAAAGAAACTTGTTGAATATTCTGGTTTAGTTTTTCCTTTGCAATTTGTCCTGCCCTCACAAAAATATCGAGTTGAGTACTTGCATGTGCAACTACACTTAAGGTTATTGTCAAGCACAGCAAAATTGTCAATGGCCACAAAAAATTTTTCGTATGTTTCATTATATCCTCCTATTTGCCCCTTAACATTTTGTGTTTCTTCTCAAATTTTAGATTAAAGCGGTGCAACTTTAAAATTATTTCTAAGTTCCTTTATGTAATTCTGGCCTGCAAAAGTATTACCGTATACAGTAACATTTGTTGTACCATAATATCCTGCCGTACAATTATACTCTACTGCTTCTTTATTAGTCATGCTGCCGGACAAGCTTCGATAATATGAAGGGTCATCCATCGCCATATCAAAAGATTCTACTTCAGCATCACGAGAGTTATGATGAACAACTTTAAAAGCAGTCTGCGCTTGAGCTCCCGAACCAGTGCGAGACGGAATTACATCCCACGAACTCGTTCGTTTAGTAAGTGTAAGTGTAGAACCAACCTGAGTATATTCTTCATTATATGTGGCACTAATTGTAAAATTGCACCAACCATATTCTGGGAATCCAAGAATAATCGTATCCTTATCGACAGAGGCCATAAATGCGCCGAAGTCAGCATCAACATGGGGAGAAATCGTGTTCCCATTATTTGAACTTGCCGCTGCAGCGCCAATAAACAGCGTAGACATAGCAAGCAATACTCCAACAAATTTCGTGGTATGCATTTTCATGTTGCTTTTCACTCCTAATTATTATTCTGTGGCTACTTTTGAAACTGATTAGTCCATTGTTAATATGTAATAAACCATATATTATGTTGCACAAAATTCAAATTTCTCTCCTTTTTCTTCTAAAAGATACTTAACAAGGCGTGAATTCCTTTAGAAGACACGGGGACACGGGGACGGTTCTTTTGTCTTTGAAAGTGTTACGCCTGCTTGCAGACGCAATTAAGCTGTCTATTATTATTATAATGGATATACCCAAGAGGTCAAGTGCGTATTGCATTCCTCCCTTGGTAGGTCAGTTTGTCAGAACAGAAGAACCGTCCGTGTCTTCTTACGGTGATCTTACCGGGGCGGCATATGTCCTGCCGGCATTTATAATATCTCCATCAATCCACAGAGACGAAATACTCCCCGACCCCATTCTGCTCCCAGGAGACGGTTTTCCCACAGAACTCACTGACTCCACGAACCGGCAGGTAGACGCTATCATTGACCAAAATGATATGTACCGTCTCGCCTTGGGCGTTTGTGAACTCTACAACTTCCTCTCCGTTAAGCGCCAAAAAGACATCAGGGCGAAACATTCCCTCCAATAGACTGCCCGCTTCCGCCGGGACAAACTGCGCCGTAGCTTCCATCAGGTCAGCACCCTCCGGCATTGTCCATTGAGGATAATCCACAGGCATTTGATCCAAAGAAAACTGAACCGCTTTAAATTCCGGAATCCATTTCATTTCGGCCCCCAGCCAGAGTTCAACGGTGGCAAGAGGGACATAAATGCTCTCATCATATACCACAGGATCGACCAGTGTACCATCCGCTCCCCAAATGGGAACCGGAATCCCATTCATTATGATATCTCCACGCCATGGCGCCACGGAAATAGGGGCCGGTTTGAGCGCCGGCTCCCAAGATTCTGAAGTCACAACTGTAACCCCATCCTCACTTCGATACTCAAACACGCCAGGGGCAATTTCAACCCCCTCTATATATTCGTGGGTGGGTTCTCCTTTTTCATCCGTGAGCGTATTTTCAGTTGTGGCCATTGCACCCACAGACAGCATCCACGATATACATACAAGCAGGGCTGTATATTTCATTTTATTCTTCATCATCTTCATCACATAAAGGATTTCAGGGCATATCGACCAAAGTAACGGGTCGTTGTTGCCCCATCATTGCGAAGGGCAAAAGAGAAGGTCGAATTTGTATTGACAGTAAAACTGGTATATGGAAATCCGACCGTAGACGGGGTTGTGTACCAGACAAAACGATTCGCATCATGCAAATAAGAACCGCGATAAGAAGGGTTCCTATTATCTACACTGATGTCTATATAAAGTGTTGTGTTATTTCCGTCAAATTCCCTCCCGTCATATCGTGCACTGCCGGGAGCCAAACTCCAATCAATCACCCAAGGTCCTGTGGAAGCTCGAGACTTCTGCAGTTCCATCGGCAGCTCATAAAGGCCCTCCATAGTAGCCACCAAGTTGCCCTCGTCATCCCAATACTCCCACTTGTTTTCCGCTACTTGGATGGGCTGCAAATAAATGTTTTCAGGTTCATTTTCAGCGGCAAAAACAGGAACACTCAATCCCATCACCATAGACAGGGCCAAAAGGATACTCATCAATTTCTTTTTCATCATTATTACAACCTTTCTGTTTTAGATTTCATTTGTTCTTCCAAAATCCTTGCTTACTTCTGCATCGGACTCACCCTCCCTCTTCCCGGCTGACAGGACCGAATGAAATAGGAAGCCTTTTTCTCATTTGAAATTGCGCTTCTATTCTCTATATGTATCTAAAAACCATTTTCGTTGCATGTGTGTAAAAATTTCCACAACGTTTTTATTCTTTTGCAATTTCCGGGACTATTTTCCCCTTTTGCTTTCATTTTGCGGAAATTTATGTTATATTTGATAAAGTAACCATCCGTTAGACAGGCAAGCATACAAGGAGGTGAAAGACCCCATGGACCAAAACCGGAATGAATGGTTTGCCCAAACATATCAAAAAATGTACCCTATCATGTACCGTACTGCCTACCGCTTTACGGGAAGCGCAGAGAAGGCGGAGGAACTGGTCCATGACGCCTTCTCTCTGGCCCTGTCCCGTCAGGACACTCTCATCAGCCATCCCAACCCCGAAGGCTGGCTGATGAAAACTCTGACCAATCTGGCAAAAAATGATCGAAAAAGGCTGTCATCAACGGAAATCTCTCTGGACACACTCTCTTTACATATCCCGGCTTCGGAGGACCCGCCCGACATTCGGGAATGGCTGCCGCCGGACTTGCCTGAAGAGGACCTGCAGATTTTGATTTGGCGGTTTGAGGACCGGTTGAGCCACAAGGAGATCGGAAACCGTTTGGGCATCTCGGAGGCCGGAAGCAGAAGCCGTCTGGTCCGGGCGTTGCGAAAATGCAGAAAGCTTCTGAACGACAGGGGATTTCACCTCTGAAAAAATTTTCAAAAAATGTGCAACGAAATGAAGCCCTTGCGACATAAAGAAGGTAAGGGCAGAAAGGAGGGATAACCGTGAAGGATTTCAACGAAAAAAAATTTCCGCAAAACCGGCCCGACGGCGGAGAAATATCAACGGAAAGTTTTTCCTCTCTGTCTCCCGAAGAACTGGCTGCGGCCATGGAGCGGATGCTGGACGATATGACCGAGGAAGACTACGACCCCGAACTGCTGAACGCCTATCTGGACGCATTGGACGAAAAGGCTCCCATGCCGGAGGTGCCCGATGCAGAGGCATCCTTTGCCCGGTTCAGAAAGAAGCTTCTTTCCATCGTCCCGGAGCAGCAGAATACGGCACCTGCCCACAGAGTCAGAGGGCGGTCCCTTCGGCGGGTGGTCGTCACCGTGGCGGCCACGGTGGCCCTTCTCTTCGCTTTGATGGTAGGGGCGCAGGCCGCCGGACTGGATGTGTTCGGCAATCTGGCCAAATGGACCGACGACCTCTTCCGGTTCCTGCCCTCCCCGGGGCAGGGAGAGACTTCGGAATACTATTCCCTGTTTCAGGAGGCCCTTGAAAATCAGTCTCTTCCCAAAGAGTTGGCCCCCACCTGGTATCCGGAGGGGTTTACAGCGGGAGAACCGGAGGTTTGGGATGATGAGTTTGGCACTGTAGTACAACTCGATTTTAACAATACTGAAACTGATGGTTTCCTAACGGTCAGTGTAGAGCGATATTCCAACCCTACAGACATCGGACTCTCTTTGTTTGAGAAAGACTCGACTCCCGTAGATGTATATACCAGTAATAACCGTTCTTTCTATATTTTATCAAACCTCGGCAATACTGTTGCTGTATGGGCTGATGAAAATTTGCTGATGAGTATCCGGGGAAACCTTTCCATTGAAGAAATAAAAGGAATTATCAATTCAATAGGAGGGTCTTAAAATGAAAAAACGATTCTTATCCTTTGTTCTGGCCGTTATTTGTATGTCTTCTTTCTGTGTAGGTGCTGCCTTTGCTACAGAATCCAGGGCCAGCACAACACTTACCAATTTCCCTGTTAGTCTTGTAAAGGGGGACAAAACAGGAGAAATTAAAATATTTTATGATGTCCAAGCCAAGCAAATTGCTGATTCTGTAGGAGTCTCCTCCATTGACATCTATAAATCTGACGGTACATATGTCACTACCATCACCGGCAGTACCAGCAACGGTCTGATCCGTAGCAGTGCCTCCCGCCATCGCTCCACCTACACCTACACCGGCACCTCGGGCACTTCCTATTACGCCGAGGTCACGGTCTTCGCCAAAATCGGCTCCGATTACGACAGCCGCACCGTGACCACCGCCGCCGTCAAGGCCCCGTGAGCGACCTGTCACAAACTTTCCCTTGACTTTTCTCCTCAAAAACCCTATAATGACCTTCGTCCATCGGAGGAAACGGGTCCCATGGCATAACAAGAGGCCCGTTGGCCGGATAAGATGGCGGATCGAGAGGTCCGCTTCTTATCCGGCTTTTTGTGTTTTAAGGAGGTTTTGATTTCATGCACCGCTCCAACGATTTTACCCAGGGGGACATTTTCCTGCCTCTGCTTCGCTTCTCCCTTCCCATTCTGGCGGCCTTGATTCTACAGACGGCCTATGGTGCGGTAGACCTTTGGATGGTGGGCCGCTTCGCCACCGCCGCCGATGTGTCGGCGGTATCCACAGGCAGCCAGCTGATGCACACCATCACCTGCGTGGTCACCGGTCTCACCATGGGCACCACCGTCATGCTGGGCCAGACGCTGGGCCAGGGCAAGGGGGAGGAGGCCGGCTCCATCATCGGCAGCAGCATCGCCCTCTTCTCCCTCATCGCCGCCCTTCTCACCGCCTTTACCATTCTGGGCGCCGGATGGCTGGCCCGCATCACCCAGGTGCCGGAAGAGGCCATTCCCCCCTCCCTCTCCTACATCCGTATGTGCGGGGCGGGGCTTTGCTTCATCACCGCCTACAATGTCTTCGGCAGCATCTTCCGGGGCATGGGGGATTCCAAGACCCCCCTGATGACCGTGGCCATCGCCTGCGCCGTCAATGTGGCAGGAGATTATCTTCTGGTGGCCGTCCTGGGCCTGGGTGCTCTGGGAGCCGCCATTGCCACCGTCTGCGCCCAGGGTGTCAGCGTAGCGGTGTCTCTGCTGGTGGTAAGCCGCCGGGGCCTTGGCTTCCCCTTCTCCCCCAGAGATATCCGTTTCCATCGTGTCAAAGTGGGCCGCATCCTGCGGCTGGGGACCCCCGTGGCCCTTCAGGACGGGCTGGTGTCCATTTCCTTTCTGGTCATTCTCTCCATCGTCAACTCTCTGGGGCTGGTGGCCTCCGCCGGAGTTGGGGTGGCGGAAAAGCTCTGCGGCTTTATCATGCTGGTCCCCTCCGCCTTCTCCCAGTCGGTGACCACCTTTGTGGCCCAGAACGTGGGGGCGGGGCGGCTGGACCGGGCCAGGAAGTGTCTGGGGCAGGGCATTCTGGCCTCCCTCTGCTTTGGGGTGGTCATCGGATACCTCTCCTTCTTCCATGGCAGTGTTCTGGCCGGCCTGTTCAACGGCGACCCCGCCATCGTCTCCGCCGCCGCCGACTACCTGCGTGCCTATGCCATTGATGTTCTGATGACCTCCTTCCTCTTCCCCTTTATCGGCTATTTCAACGGCCGGGGCAGCACCGGCTTTGTCATGGTCCAGGGCCTTGTGGGGGCCTTCTGCATCCGTATCCCCGTGTCCTTCTTCATGAGCCGGCTCCTCCCCGTCTCCCTCTTCCGGGTGGGTCTGGCCACCCCCTGCTCCTCTCTGGCGCAGATCCTGCTGTGCGGCGGGTATTTCCTGTGGCTGCGCAGCAAAGACAAAAAGGCCCCGGCCGGACAGGCGTGACCGTTGCAGCTTTCTCTTTACAAACTCCCCCTCCCTGGAGTATCATAGGCTCCAAGGAGGGGTTTTTATGAGAAAAGTGATCGATCTATGTCTGGATCTGCCCATGGACCCGGAGACGGTGACCCAGGCCCTGCGGACCATGTGCCTTGACCCCGGCTATTCCGGCTATAAACACACCTATGCGCCCCAGATCGCCCGGGACATCGGCCTTGATATCCACCGGCTGGACGCCATCGCCGCCGATCAGGGGGAGGCCGCCTTTGTGGAGGCAGTCCGCTCCGCCGCGCTGGCCCATGAGGTGACGGTGGATGATTTCGTGGGCGAGATGGACCGGCTGGGCATCCAGTGGGGCTGTATCGTCAGCGGCGACCACGACAACGAGAAAACCGGCCGGGTGGTGGCCTCCCACCCCGACCGCTTCAAGGGTTTCGCCTTCGTGGACCCCAACCGGGGCATGGCGGCGGTGCGGGAGCTGGAGAAGGCGGTCAAAGAGTACGGCCTTCACGCCCTCTACCTCACCGCCTTCCGCACCAAACTACCCGCCAATGACAAGAAAAACTATCCCCTGTACGCCAAATGCTGCGAGCTGGGCATCCCGGTCCATATCTACTGTTCGCTGAACCTGTCGGCCTCGGTGCCCTATGACATCGGCCACCCCCGGTATATCGATGAAGTGGCCCGGGACTTCCCCGAGCTGAAAATCATGGCCGGGGTCAGCGGCTGGCCCTGGGTGCTGGACTTCTTCGCCCTGCCCCTGCGGCACAAGAACGTCTATATCAACTTCGAGACCCACGAGCCACAGAAGTTCGACCAGCGGGGCAGCGGCTATGAGAGCTATCTCTACTACGCAGAGTACAGCCTGATGGACCGCATTTGCTTCGCCACCAACTGGACCACCCAGAGCCTGTCTCTGGAAACTCTTATCAACCAGGTAGAGGCCCTCCCCCTGTCCGACAAGGCCAAGGAGCATATCTTCTACCTCAACGCCAAGCGGTTTTACGAGGAACTGTAAATGCAGGCATAAACAAAAGCCGGTCTCCACACAAAACGCGGAGGCCGGCTTTTTGTTTGCCGTTTTAGATAACAAAAAGAATATTATTTTTTAATTGTCTTTTCATCTGTAGTTTTCAAAACGCTAATTCCCTTTCTTCCTCAAAGAAAACTACGTTTCCCTCTTGCTCTTTTTGGGATTTTTTGTTACACTGGAAAACAATCATTCTTTGGGAGGGAAAAAGACATGAATGAACCCGCAAAGAGAAGCAGCTTTTCCGGGAAGGTAGGCTTTGTCCTGGCTGCCGCCGGCTCGGCGGTGGGCCTTGGCAACATCTGGCGTTTCCCCTATCTGGCCGCCAAATACGGCGGCGGCATTTTCCTTTTGTGCTATCTGATTTTGGCCGTGACCTTCGGCTTTGCCCTGATGGTGGCCGAGATCGCCATCGGCCGCAAGACCCGGCAGAGCGCCATTCACGCATACGGCGTGCTGGACAAGCGGTTCCGCTTTCTTGGCCCCCTGGCCTCGTTGGTGCCCATCATCATCACCCCGTATTACTGCGTCATCGGCGGCTGGGTCATGAAATACCTGTTTGTCTACGGCACCGGCGGCGGCGCCGTCCTTGCCGAGAGTAATTACTTTACGGATTTTATCTCCTCGGCCTCTCCCCTTTTCTGGTTTGGCCTCTTTGTGGCCATTACCGTCCTTATCGTTATGACCGGCGTGGAAAAAGGGATCGAGAAGGTCAGCAAGGTGATGATGCCCCTGCTGGTCCTCCTCTCTTTGGGCATTGCCGTCTACTGCCTGACCCTGCCCGGGGCCATGGAGGGCGTGGTCTACTACCTGAAGCCGGACTTCAGCAAGTTCTCCGCCACCACCATTCTGGCCGCCATGGGGCAGCTGTTTTACTCCATGTCTCTGGCCATGGGCATTATGATCACCTACGGCTCTTACATGAAGAAGGATTCCCAGTTGACCGCCTCGGTCCACCAGATCGAGATTTTCGACACCGGCATCGCTTTTCTGGCCGGACTGATGGTCATTCCCGCCGTCTTCTCCTTCACCGGCGGCGCCGACATCAACGCCGGCCCCGGGCTGATGTTTATGACACTGCCCAAGGTGTTCGGAAGCATCGCCGCCACCAATATCATCGGCGTTCTCTTCTTCCTGTTGGTGCTCTTTGCGGCCCTGACCTCCGCCATCTCCCTGACCGAGACCGTGGTGTCCATCCTCTGCGACAAAACCGGCATGAAGCGGATGACCAGCTGCCTCATCACGGTGGTGATCCTGGTGGCCCTCGGCAGCCTGTCCGCCTTGGGCTATGGCCCGCTGGCCCAGGTCCAAATCATCGGCATGGCCTTTTTGGACTTCTTCGACTTTATCAGCAACAGCGTCCTGATGCCCATTGTGGCCTTCCTGACCTGCATTTTGGTAGGCTATGTCGTCAAGCCCGCCCCCCTCATCGAAGAGGCCGAGGCGGAGGGCGCCCCCTTCCAGGGCAAGAAGCTGTTTGTCTTTGTAATTAAGTACCTGGCTCCCGTCTGCATCGTGGCCATCCTCATCAGTTCGGTTTTGAGCGCCTTCGGCATTATCAGCATCTGATGGGCAAAGCCCTTTTTGATATCCCTGCGAAGTTTTGCAAAAAAGCACGCAGCGCCCCCAACGGTAAAATCGACGCCGTGTTCCATCCATTTTGATTTTTGCCCCACGCCTCAAAGCAGAAAGAGCCGGAAGCCCTTGTGTTTTCAGGGCTTCCGGCTCTTTACTCCGCAATAGGCATTTAAACTTGGGTCCTCCCATAAGGGAGCGCCCGGGTTTGAGTATAGCTCCAACCCGCAATAAGCGGTCAAAATCAATTTCTGCCAAACGCAGCCGCCCGCACCCCGTCCCCTCCACCCCGAGTCCGGCGAAGCGAGTCGGGCGAAAAACGAAAAAATTCCCACCAGGGCGCAGTTTTCGACGGAGCCGGAAACAAAGCGGTGGCGGGAATTTCTGAGCTGGCACCCATGAGACGATTCGAACGTCCGACCTGCCGCTTAGGAGTACGACATAGCACTTCTCAGCGCTTCTTCAATGGACATAGTATATCCCCGGAAGTCCCTATTTGCAAAGGACTTCCGGGGATTTCTTTTTTTGCTGTTCTTTTTTACTTTTAGTTGCTTTTCGTTTGATTTCACTGGTCTGTAAGCCAAACTGTTGGCAACTCTAAATTCCAAACACGATGCTTGGATAACTCTTCCTGTAGACTAATTACACACAAGGAATGCCATCCTGAACCAGTGGAACACTGTCCCACACAGTATTTCCTTCGCTATCTACAAGTTCAAGAAACAGCCATGTATTTGTCTCTGGTGACTCTGTGCTATATTGGTAGGTAACAGAGAAAGAGGTCACTCCGTTACTCCCTGACATACCACAGAACTCCCCTTCAATATTGTAGATATTTTCAGAGAACCATCCACCCAGGATACCCAGATCATTTCCTGAAAGGTCAATAGTATAATCTTCAATAATACCATTGTCTCCCATGCAATCAATGGTAAAGGTGATCCCACTCTCTGTCTGCCATGTACCTACAAAATCGCTCCATGTTAGATTGGTGATCCAGGCATCCTCATATAGCCGGGAACTGCTTGATGTTCCGCCGACCAGTTCTGCGATACCTTCAAAAAAGTCATCCAAAGGACCACTCTTGATTTCATTATACCAATAGTATCCATAGTCTGAGGGATCGAAGCCGTAATGCTCCACATAATCTTCATAATCCCATCCGGCACGATTCTCAGTTTCCGTTGGGGGTATCGGAGCCGGGATTAGCTCGGGCGGCGGTGTAGTCACAGTGGCAGCATCATTTCCAATAGAAGATGGTAAAGACTCCCCTGTTGGTGTACGCAGGGTCGGATCTTTTTGACTTAAAAAGTAGGTAACACTGAACAGCCCTGCATCTGCCGATACTGAAACACTGTTTTGATTCCCGTAAATCATATTCATGATTTCCCAAATAGAACTCTTTTGAAGCAAATTGGAGCTGATCAATCGGTAATTGCCAAACTCCACTTGGTCTACCGAGACATAGTACCCTTCATCGACCTGTTCTACTTCAAAGTAGATAATAAAATCCCAGTTTTCCGTTTCGGTAAACACCCCTGAACTTTTGCAAGTTCCTTTCCACGCAGCATAGGCTTTCCCGGTATTCTTCAGGGCATTCTTTTCTGAAATATCGATCCATTCCCCATCAGGATCAAAATTTCTGAGGGCATCCCCTACTGTTTCTGTATAATGAAAATCGCTGAAAATCATATCCTTAACAATGGAAGAGGGTGCCTCAGCTTTCTCTTTTTTGTAAAACAGAAGAAATACTAAGAAAGCAAGTGCGGCAATCATAGCGATTCGTCCCAACCGTTTTTGCGCCTTATCCCGTCCTTTTTTGTTCACAAGCATAGTTTGGGTCTGTTTCTGGAGGTTGGTTACCTCGGCAATGTCCTTACTTGTGGACAGCAGGGAAATATATTGTAAGAGCTGATTTGCCTCATGCAGTTTCCAATAACTTTTTCGAAGAGATGTAATTGGCCCACTGCTACAGGTAAGAACTCCATCTTTTACATGCACAAAGAGAACTGTATAGAAACCTTTTAGCTGAAGGTAGGGGGGCTTCTGTTTCTGTGCCATTCATCTGGAGCTCTTGTTCCTCTCTCCAAGGATGCTGCTGCAAAAGATCCGCTATTTCGCTTAGTTCTTTAGATGTGGCAAGGCCCGCATTGTTTTTTCTCATAAGGAGAAAGCACATAACGATAGGTTTGAAATACATCACGGCAATGGTAAGTATGATTCCCCAAGCAAGAATCATCTGTAGCGTATCTAACATATGATCCATCCTTCCTTTTTTGTCATTTCTGGAATTCGTGCGCATCTATTATCACATATTATACATGAATTATTGTCGCATTTCAACTCCTCTTTCCACATATTAAACTTGTGATAAGAGGTGGTAATATGGATACAGCAAACAAAGCTGCCATTGGGCAACGCCTTCGCAGCAAGCGAGAACAGGCAAACTACACACGGGAGCAGTTGGGCGAACTATGTTCTCTTAGCCCTCGTTTTATTGCCAATATTGAACTTGGAGATTCTACTTTTAGTCTAGACACTCTAATGACAGTCTGCCGGGTTCTTTCTTGTAGTGCAGATTTCCTCTTGTTCGGGGATTCTGTTAATGAAGGAGTTTGGGCAGAAACAATCTCACGGCTGGAACATTTAGATGTAAAATATCAGCCAAGTGTGGATAAATCAGTACAAGGGCTAATCGAAGCAATTTCAAGAGCTGAGCTATAACTTTAATGTATCTAAAAGATAAATACCCCTTAAAAAATCGAAACGGGAGTCTGCTTATTTGCAGACTCCCGTTACTTTCCGATAAAAAGTAGCTTTACTCATTCCCAACTTTTTCATGGCCTGTACTGCTGTCAGTTCTCCCCTACGCCAAGCTACCACCACCTTTGGAAAGTCCGGGTGATCTATGGGCTTGCGGCCCTTGTATTTTCCCTGGCCTTTGGCTATGGCGATACCCTCCTGTTGGCGCTGAAGAATGTATTCCCGCTCCAGCTCGGCCACGGCGCCAAAGACGGTCAGCATAAACTTTCCTGTGGGCGTGGTGGTGTCGATGGCCTCCTTCTTGGAAATAAACTCCACCCCTTTAATCGTCAGCTGTTCCACCAGTTCCAGGAGGTCCCGAGTGTTTCGGGCAAAACGGCTGATGGCCTCCACGATCACCGTATCACCCCGGCGCACATACTCCATCATCTTTTTCAGCTCCGGACGGTCACTGCTTTTGCCGCTCATACGGTCAATATAGACTTCATCTACCCCCAGGCTCTCCATCAGCACCTCCTGCCGGGCCGCATTTTGCTCTCGACTACTGACCCGGATATATCCGATTTTCAAAAATACCATCTCCTAATACCAAAAGTCCCAATAGGGTCACTCCCACTTTTGGGGCGTATCAAAATCCCGAAATCCACCCTATTGGGACTCTTTTTCTGTGTCTCACTAAGGTATGCCCTATTGAGACAACTCCGTGGGCACACAGATCAAATACCCTTCCGTATGCAGGAACACCTGGGGCGAATGGAACCACCGCTCATACTTTATCACCTGCTCCTGGATCAAACCGGTAAAGCTGTCACTGATGGAGGGCGCACCACACAGGAAGAAGGTGCCCGCTACAATGTCATAGATCCGCCCATCCTCATCATCCAGCGGACGGTTCGGGGGTAACCCCTGTATTTTTCCCTCCTGGTTGCAGATCAGGGCCACCTTATCCGGGAATGGGAACATTGCCTGGATGTACCTTGCCTTAGGGTGTAGTATGCGAATTGGCGAGATCCTGGGACTACAATGGGCGAATGTCCATATTGAGGAGGCCCACATACAGGCTGGTGACCCCTATCTACTTGTGGATAAAGAACTACGGCGATGTAGCAATAACAGCATCGAAGCATTAGAAAGTGTCCGCCGAAGTACCATTATCCAGAAATTCCCTCTCGTCCAGCCGAAGCTGGCAACTACTACCCTAGTGCTAAAAGCGCCTAAAACGGAAAGTAGTAACCGCACAATTTATCTCCCGATGGCCGTGGTCGAGGAACTGCAAAAAGTTCGCCAGATACAGGAGGAGCATAAGCGGCTACTGGGTAACGAGTATCACAACTATGATCTGGTCATTGCTCAAATCAATGGACGGCCCTATGAGTCCAACATCATCAACAAGATGTTTCAAAAGTTGATTGAGAAAAATGGCCTTACTCCTGTGGTCTTTCATAGCCTTCGCCACAGCAGCACATCCCTCAAGTTGAAACTAAGCCAGGGAAACATCAAGGCTGTCCAAGGTGATACAGGTCATGCCGAAGCCCGTATGGTGACAGATACCTATGCACATGGCTTTGATGCTGACCGAAAGTTGATTGCCCATGAAATGGACAGTAAATTCTTTTCAAAGGTCGGAGCCGAGCCAGATAAACCCCTTATAAATACAAAACTGATGGAGCAGCTAAAGGCTCTAATCAAACAGCATCCAGAGATGCTTGCTGAATTGCTGTCTGGGGACAACGGAGATGAAAAGGGAGCTGTTGATAGCACTTAATTGTAGGAAAATGACTATTATTCAGCTCTCCATGCCAGCCTTTCTGTAGGCGATTTATGCTTCCTCTACAAGAAAAACAAAGCATTGTAAAAGAAGAAAGAGCGGTGGAAATCAGTTGATTGCCACCGCTCTTTAACACTTCAGAAGGTTTCCCCAATCTAAAAGCAAGAAGTAGGACATACCATCTCATAATTATTTTTTAAAAAAGTCTCAAATAGTTGCACAAGACCATGCAACTTTTCTCAGAGAAACACATAATATATAGGGGGCCCTGAAATGTATTGACTTTTTGCAAAAATGTGATACAATGATTTTGGCAGGTAATACGATTTGTGTTATTCTGTCACACATCTCATCTACCATGTTGTAGAAGGAGACCAAGGTTGTCGCACTGCGGCAACCTTTTTTATTATGTATCAAAAATATGACCAAGCATATTTTTGATAATCTTTATCAAACTCCTCCTTTTCTCTTATGTAGAACACAGGAAATGCAGAGATTAAACGATAAAAATGCTTCTCAACCGAGAATATAAGAATATAATCTGCCCCCTGATTATTGTACCTTAAATATAATTTTTCGCTTTGTTTTCCTGTCCCGGGTTTAAGCCAAACCTTAACTGATGGATCATTTCTGCATGCTAATTTAATAATATCAATAATCCAGGGTAATCGACTGGCTCGTAACAAACAAATATTCCGCATTTCTGTCCCATATTTGATAGCTATAGTATGGTGTGAGGCGTTACAATTCTGGTCACATAATACTATATTCTCGTCGTTAATACAGGGCAAAACTTTTTTAAAGTGATGGTTTTCTTCTATACTAATAGCATGCCAAAAGCCCGATGGCCGTTCTTCTATTATTTCATGTGCTTCGATAAAAACTTCTTTATCGAATAGAGTTGGGCGCTTTGCCCTATCATTTATTGCCGTGTTAAAATATTCATAAGCTATATCAATATCCTTATTAAAATCACCAGTAAGTTTCAGTGGTGATGACAATACTCCATACATCGGTATTATTTCACCAACTTCCATAGAAAAATATCCATCTTACTGGTGCCTCGATATGTCCCTCCAACAATCGAGTTTTTATACTTTTCAAAGAGCTTATTTACAAGTGCCTTTTTTGCTGCACTGGAATCTGGGTTATTATAATGATCATTATGGTAGAATCCAATTGCCCCCATGATTAAGTCTGTGAGTTGAAGAATTTCCGATTCATGGGATCTAATTTGTTCAATACTTTTAATTACCTCGTGTTTAAAATCATATTTATTATTGCATAGGACTTCCTGCAATTTTCTTACCTTGGCACCTCCGCAGGTGTCCTTAATATCAATAAATATTTTATACTCTTCAGAATAGCCAATCATTGCATCCAAAAGATAGAAGTAAGCTTTATAATACCACAAATTATGGCTGCCTTGGTTGTATTTTTCGTGGTTTAAATTAGACTTGTCCTTTGCAACAACTGCTCTGAAAGATAGCGCAGACTCACAAATAAAATAATCAATAATCTCCATATAGAAAGGTAGTTTTGATGGTGACACCCCTGTCCACTTAATTTCACTCCATGTGGATAGGCCATGCTTTTTTTTAATTGCTCTGATTTCTGAATAAATGCGTGATTTTTCTTGTTCCGGACAGCTAATTGCACCCAGCAACATAGCTTTTGCCTTATCGTTTTCCAAATGGCAGCTTTCATCGCAATATATATTAATCACAAAATATATGTCTCCTCTCAATTATGCTAATGAGGTCGCATTGCTTTCATTAACAATAAAACTTCAAATTCCAAATACATATCTCGTATTTCAATGCCGCTAAATTATTAAAATATTATAGCATATTATCCCGAATTAAACAATATATTTGCAAGAAAATTACCATAGGGCAAAGGAGAGTACTTAATAACACCTAATTGTAGGCAAATGTAGGCAAATATCTTTCATTTTGTCTTTGATGTCGGCTTTCTGTTGGGAATTTATACTCCATATACAAGAAAAATTCTGATTGTTTCTGTAGAGAAAAGAGCAGTGGAAATCAAGTAATTTCCACTGCTCTTTTGGCACGCCAGAAGGGATTCGAACCCCCGGCCTTCCCCTTAGGAGGGGGACGCTCTATCCAGCTGAGCTACTGGCGCATATGAAATATATAGGACTCACATAGTCCAACGAGGTGAGCGTTCGACCTTCCGCTTAGGAGGCGGCTGCTCTATCCTGCTGAGCTACATGGGCATATGAAGGCTGTTATCTACGCTGTTTATCTATTTTACCCAACCCGGCTCCGTTTGTCAATGAAAAAGGGAACTTTCCCCTTTACATTCCGCCGGTGTATGACTTATAATGGCCCTACCAATACAGAAACGAGGTCCTTACCATGTTTGACGGCATCCTGTTTGATTTGGACGGTACCCTCTGGAACTCGTCAGCGGAGGTCACCGCCAGCTGGAATATCGTACTGCAGCGGGAAGGCGTAGACCGCCCTCCCTTCACCGACGCTGATATCGCAGGCGTTATGGGCCTGACCCTTCCCGATATCGCCGCCCGGCTCCTGCCGGCCCTGCCCCGGGAGCGGCAGCTGGCCGTTATCGAAGCCTGCTGTGAAGAGGAAAGCATTTATCTGGCGGCCCACGGGGCTTCGGTCTACCCCACTTCGGAGGAGCTGGCCGCGCTGGCCGCCCGCTATCCTCTTTTTGTGGTGAGCAACTGTCAGGCCGGGTATATCGAGGCCTTTTATAAGGGCACCGGCCTTGGGGGCTATTTCAAGGATTTTGAGTCGGCGGGCAACACCGGCCTTCCCAAGTGGGACAACATCGCCCTGGTGGTAAAGCGGCAGGGGCTGAAACGTCCTGTCTATGTGGGGGACACCGACTGGGACTATCAGGCCGCCCGGCGGGCCGGGGTCCCCTTTATCCACGCCGCCTACGGCTTCGGTCAGGTGGAAGGGGTACCCGCCATCCGCCGCTTTGGGGAGTTGGACGGGCTTTTGAAGACACTGGATGGGTGAGAAAAAGGAGGAGCGGCAAAGCCGCTCCTCCCTTTTGTTATACCCGCTCCACCGGGAACAATATCCCCGTGGCAAGCTCCTCCGGAGGGGTAGTGTCCGGATCGTTTAGATAGCGGTCGATGGCGGGGCCGCAGATGCGGTATTCCGGGTGGCCCGCCATCCAGGAGGCCAGAGCCTCATAGGCCCGGGGTATCCCATCGTAGGACCCTTTGTGGATCACGGTGGCGCAGGCGGCATAGGCGGGCTTCACCCCGGCGCCGGGGGTACCCGGTGCCACCACGGCCTGGGCCTCCACATCAGCGTTTTCGTAGCTGAACTCCTGGCCGTGATAAAGCATCTGGATGGGGCCTGTCTGCCGGATGCCCCGCCGGGCAAGCTCCTGGCGCAGCTCCTGAAACAGTTCGTGAAAGCAGTCCACCGGGATGGTGCGGCGGATACCCAACACGGTCTGTTCCTGGTCGGGCATAAGGATCACCTGGTACTCTTCTGTCATAATTGTTCCCTCCATGCGGAGGATGTCTGCCTCCAGCTCCCGCAGGCGCTCCTGCAGCCGGTATATCTCATAATGGGCATCCAGCCGGCGGCGGTGGAGCCGCTGCAAAAGAAGCTCCTCCGAACTGTCCAGCAGCTCCCCCACCTGGGCCAGAGGAAAGCCGTAGTCCTGAAAACGGCGGATGCGTAAAAGGGTCTCCAGCTGCGCCTGTTGATAGTAGCGGTAACCGTTCTCCCCCACTTGCTCCGGACAGAGAAGGCCCAGTGCGTCATAGTAGCGCAGCATCCGGGGGGATACCCGGCCCAGCCGGGAAAATTCGCCGATGGTCAGCATGACATCGCTCCTTTGATTTGTTTGGGAACCGGTTCCTATGTTTATCCTACACCCTGACACCATGGTAAAGTCAAGCCTTTTTCTCTTTCCTTTACAATTCCGGAAAAATTTGCTATCCTAAACACAGTAGAAAGGAGTTGTTTTTATGAAACGCAGACTGCTCGCTCTGTCCCTCTGCGCCGCACTGCTCCTCCCCCCCTCCCCCGTCAGGGGGGCGGAGGCTCCCTCGGACTGGGCGGCCAACGCCGTCACCTGGCTCCAGGGGACAGGCAAGCTCACCGAGGCGGATTTTACCGGCTATGACCGCACCGTCACCCGGGCCGACTTTGCCCGGTTGGGGGTCATCCTCTATGAGCTGATCACCGGGATGCCCAAGCCCGACCCTGCCGACGTAAAGAACCCCTTCACCGACACCAGTGACCCCGATATCCTCCGGGCCTACAAAATCAAGCTGGTCTCGGGCACCGGGGACGGCACCACCTTCTCCCCCGGTGATCCGGTGAACCGGGAGCAGATCGCCGTCATGCTGCTGCGGGTGCTGGACGCCTGTAAGGTGACCTACAGTCAGGCCGACGTGTCCGCCGTCACCTTCTCTGACGAGGCCGATTTGAGTTCCTGGGCTGCCGAGGCGGTGAAGCGGGCCTATCTCATCCAGGTGATGAACGGCACCGGAGGAAACTCCATGTCCCCCAAGATGACCGTCACCATGGAGCAGGCCTATCAGCTTCTTTATAATGTTTACACCAACCGGGACGCCATCCGCTCCGGGGCGGTACGGGCCATCTCCGCCGGAGCCTTGGGCACCCTGTCCCTGAAATACACCGGCGGCGGCAAGTACCCCACCGGCTTTTGCGAGGACGCCTACCACAGCAGCCCCGTCCTCTGCGACATTGACGGGGACGGCACAGCGGATATCCTGGCCGCCTCCTACTCCGTGGTCTGTCTGGATGCCGCCAGCGGCGCACTTAAGTGGCGGTTCCCCGTGGGGAAGGACCGCAATACCGCCACCGACGGCACCGACCTGACCCTTCGCACCTGGCCCGAACTCTTTGTGGGGGACGTGGACGGGGACGGCCGGACCGAGATCGTTGCCGGACATGGCAGCAGTGTTCTCCACCAGGGGCTGGTGGCCATCTATGACCAGAACGGCTATTTCAAGCCCGGCTGGCCCCAAGCCCTGCCCGGGGAGGTCTACTCCATTGAGGTGGCCGACCTGGACAATGACGGCACCATGGAGATCGCCGCCGGCATCGGGGTGGATGACGGCCTCAGCGTCTATATCTTTGAACATGACGGGTCTGTCCGTGACGGCTGGCCCCAGCTGGCCCCTGCCGCCGACGGGCAGAAAAGCCCCGCCCTGGAGTCAGACCGCCGGGCCCCCTCCCTGGGCTTTTCCTGGGGCATCTTCAACGACAATCTGGCTATCGGAGACATTGACGGCGACGGGGTGAAGGAGATCGTGGCCCCCGCCGACATGGCCCAGATCTGCGTCTACAAGCCCGACGGCACCCAGGTCCGCACCGCCTTCCAGATGGCAGTAGGCCGGGACGATTACGGCATCACCGAAAAGGTAGTATGGGGCCGGGTGGGGGCCTTCTCCGACGCTGAATATGAGTCCAAGGTCTACAACGGCGGCTTTGGCCGCTCCTACGACCGCATGGGAAACCAGCTCTCCGTGCCCGACCTGCCCATGACCGAGCGGCAGATCGCCACCTTTACCCACAGCAAAGCCGCCCTGGCCGACCTGGATGGGGACGGGGTGCTGGAGGTGGCGGTGGTGGGCGCCGTCCACGACCGGGCGGTGGGTCCCCTGCCCAGCCTTTATCACGAGCTGTTCCTCTTCAACGGCGACCGTACCCGGCTCAATGAAACCTGGTCCGTGGCCCCCGCCGCACAGGATGCCCCTCTTTCGGAGGACTGGCTGGCCATTGACCGCTGTATGCCAGACCCGGTCATTGCCGACGTGGACGGGGACGGGACCTTTGAGATCCTCTTCCCCGACTTCTCCGGCAAGCTGAACTGTTATTGGCTGGACCACACCCAGCACGAGGGCTGGCCCATCAACGTCTATGACGGCGTCACCATGGAGTACGCCGCCGCCCCGGCGGTCTGTGACCTAAACAACGATGGGGCCGTGGAGGTCATCTTCACCACCTACACCCAGCGGGCCGGAAGCAAGCGGGGGAGTCTCTACATTGCCGACGGCAAGGGGAATGTCCTACAGAAGATGGAGCTTCCCGCCACCGCAGACACCGCCAACCCGGTCCCCAACGGCTGTATGGCCACCCCGGTCATCGCCGATGTGGACGGGGATGGAAAGTTGGAGATCTTACTTCAGACCCACCTCTCCGGCGTGACGGTGTACGACTTGGATTAAAGAAAAACAAAAGGAACCGCCCGGCATGGCTGCCGGGCGGTTTTTATTTGCTTTCCCGTTCCAGCTCCACAGGGCTATCCGGCGGCCAAGCCCCCTGCAAAAAGTCCTGATCGGGAGCCGCCCCCCTTGTGACCCCCTGCCTTTTTGTGATATAATATAAAAAATCATGGAAAGGGGGGCGATGTATGGACAGGCTCACCGTGGGCATTCTGGCCCATGTGGACGCGGGCAAGACCACCCTGTCCGAAGCCCTCCTCTACCGGGGGGGCGCTTTGCGGAAGCTCGGCCGGGTGGACCACGCCGACGCCTTTCTGGACACCGATACCTTAGAGCGGGAACGGGGCATCACCATCTTTTCCAAGCAGGCGGTGCTGCCACTGGAGAATGTGGAGCTGACCTTGCTGGACACCCCCGGCCATGTGGACTTTTCCGCCGAGGCCGAGCGGGCGCTGGCCGTGCTGGACTGCGCCATTCTGGTCATCTCCGGTCCCGACGGCCCCCAGGGCCACACCCTGACCCTTTGGGAGCTGTTAAAGCGCCACAACGTCCCCACCTTTCTCTTCCTCAACAAAATGGACCAGCCCGTGGACCGCTCCGCCCTGCTGCAAAAGCTGAAAATCAGCCTTTCCGATACCCTTCTGGACTTTTCCCGTCTGGGGAAGGAGGATTTCTGGGAGGAGGCCGCCTTGGGGGACGAAGCGGCGCTGGAGGAATATATGGCAGCAGGCTCCCTCTCTGACGATACCCTCCGCCGCCTTGTGGCGGAGAGAAGGCTTTTCCCCTGCCTTTTTGGCTCGGCCTTGAAGGTGGAGGGGGTGGAGGAACTGCTTTCCGCCCTTCGCCGTTTTGCCCCACGGCCCCGGCGGGGGGAGGCCTTTGCCGCCCGGGTCTTTAAGATCACCCGGGACCCCCAGGGGGTGCGGCTGACCCATATCAAGCTGACCGGCGGCAGTCTGCGGGTGAAAGCGGTCCTTCCCGAAACGGGGGAGAAAGTGGACCAGATCCGCATCTATTCCGGCGCCCGGTTCATTGCCCCGGAAATGGTCGAGGTGGGGACGGTCTGTGCCCTCACCGGCCTGAACGCCACCTATCCCGGTCAGGCGCTGGGGGCGGAAGGCCCCTGGGCGCCCCCGGTGCTGGAGCCGGCCCTGGCCTACCAACTCCTTCTCCCCGAAGGGACCGACCCCCATACCGTGCTGCCCAGGCTGCGGCTGCTGGCCGAGGAGGACCCCCAGCTCCATCTGGAGTGGAATGAAGCCCTGGGCACCATCCATCTGCGGCTTATGGGGGAGGTCCAGGCCGAGATATTGAAGCGGGTCATTGCCGACCGGTTCGGTCTGGTGGTGGAGTTCGGCCCCGGCGACGTGGTCTATGCCGAGACCATCGCCGAAGCGGTGGAGGGGGTGGGCCACTTTGAACCCCTGCGCCACTATGCCGAGGTCCACCTGCTGTTGGAACCCCTGCCCCTTGGCAGCGGGCTTCAATTTGCCACCGCCCTGTCCGAAGACCAGCTGGAGGGCAACTGGCAGCGGCTCATTTTGACCCATCTGGCCGAAAAGACCCACCGGGGGGTGCTCACCGGCTCCCCCATCACCGATATGAAGCTGACCCTGGTGGCAGGGCGGGCCCATGAAAAGCACACCGAAGGGGGCGACTTCCGGCAAGCCACCTACCGGGCGGTGCGCCAGGGGCTGATGAAAGCGGAAAGCGTTCTGCTGGAACCATGGTACGACTTCCGGCTGGAGGTCCCCACCCCCAGTCTGGGCCGGGCCTTGTCCGAGCTTCAGCGGATGGGCTGTGAGGTCGAGGCTCCCCAGACCGTGGGGGAGGACACCATCCTCACCGGCGGCGGCCCGGTGGCCCAGCTGCGGGATTATGCCGCCGAGGTGGCCGCCTACACCAAGGGCATGGGACGGCTCACCTGCACCCCCGGCGGCTACCGCCCCTGCCCCGAGCAGGAAAAGATCGTAGCCCAGCTGGGGTACGACGCCCAGCGGGACACCGAGAACCCCACCGGATCGGTGTTTTGCTCCCACGGGGCAGGTCACCCGGTGGCCTGGGACGAGGTGGAGCAATATATGCACCTGCCGGCCCTGAAGCCGGAAGAAACTCCAGAAGGGCGGCAGGGTGGGGGCGCTCCGCACCGCACCCTTTCCCCCTCCCGCCGCGCCTCTGTCTCCACCACCTTGGAGGAGGACAAGGAGCTGAAAGCCATCTTCGAGCGGACCTATGGCGCCGTAAAGCCCCGTGCCTTTCAGCCGCCCCCCAAGCCCCGGCGCACCAGCCTTTCCGACGGCCCACGTTCCGTCCCCGACGCCCCCCGAGGGCCGGAATATCTGCTGGTGGACGGCTATAACATCATCTTCGCCTGGGAGGAGCTGAAGGCCATGGCGAAGGACAACGTGGACGGAGCCAGAAAACGGCTGATGGACATCCTCAGCAACTATCAGGGCTACCGGAAAAACCGGGTCATTCTGGTTTTTGACGCCTACAAGGTCCCCCAGGGCACCGGCTCGGTGGAAAAGTATCACAATATCCATGTGGTCTACACCAAAGAGGCCGAGACGGCCGACAGCTATATCGAAAAGGCCAGCTATCAGCTTTCCAGAGAGGGGGGCAGGGTCCGGGTGGCCACCTCGGACGCCGCCGAGCAGTTCATCATTTTGGGCCACGGCGCCCTCCGTCTCTCCGCCCAGGATCTGCGGGACGAGGTGGAACAGACCCGCCGGGAGATGGAGACCATCATCCGGAAAAACAATTCCCAACTGCCCAGAAGCCCCATGAAAGAGGCCATGCGGCGGGCAGAGGAGGAGAAGGAGGGCAGGGAAGGCGAGGGGTCGGACCGCTGATACGGGTTTATGGCCGCCCCCTTCCGGGTGCCCTGAATGGTTGATTCTCCTTCTACCTCTGTCTCCCAAGGGGGAAAAGTGGGATGTTTGGGCACAACGAAGGAAAATTTTTTGAAAAAGTTGTGAAACAAATTCGACTTTATTTGGTTATTTTTGTTTCACAACTATGATATACTTTTTTGCTATACAATTATATTTTTGAGACCATGGATATGGTTTCCCAAAAGAAAAGCCTTGAAAAGCAGCTCAATGACCTCCTTTGGGGTTCAGTGGAAATTCGAGAGGTTAAGGGGGGACAATATATTTATCTCCACAAGAGAATCAACGGAATGAGCCGAACCGTTTATGTAGGTGAGTTCAGCGAACCGCTGCACAACCAGATTCTCAAAAACAATATGACCGCAAAGGCGTTAAAAAAGCAGCTCAGGGCCATTACTTTCAAATTAAAACAAAACGGATATACAGACGCTTCGCTGTCCGAAGCCGTACGGCTCAACATTGATTTCGCCAAGCGCAACATGGTGGATACCATCTATAAGCAGGCTGTGTTAGAAGGGGTTGCCGTAACTTTCCTTGACATAGAAACCATTATTGAAGGCGGTAAAGTCAACAATGTTTCGGCAGATGATGTGCAAAAAATCAACAACTTAAAACACGCATGGCAGCTCATTCTGGACGAGGGTGTTATCACTTCTCCATCTGACTATAACCTGCTGCGCCTCATTAACAAATTGGTAGAAGAAGGCTTTTACTACAATGCCGGGTCCCTTAGAATCGTGCCAGTTTTTATCGGCGAAACCAAATGGAAGCCTGAATTGCCGATTGAACGCCTTGTCAAGGAGCAGCTGGCAGAGATACTGGCCATAGAGGATGTCTACGAACGCGCCGTTCGGGCATTGCTGTTTGTGACCAAAAAGCAGCTTTTTATTGATGGGAATAAACGAACCTCTGTCATTTTTGCCAATCACATTCTAATTTCCAATGGTGCGGGACTTATTGTCATTCCAGAAGAGCAAGTCTCTGAATACAAGCGGTTATTGATTCGTTACTATGAATCGGAAGAGGAGATACAAGCCATCCGGCAATTTCTTTTCGAGGTCTGTTTGATTAAGTTGTGAAACATTTTTGTCTGTTTTTCTTGATTTTGTTTCACAATTTTGGCTGTAAAGCAACCCCGGGCATTGGCACTTCTGTGCCAATGCCCGGGGTTTTTCGTTTTGTCTCAGGCGGGGAACTCGTAAAAGGCCCGCTCGTCGTTTTCCTTGACCAGGATGCCGCCGCAGGCCTCGGCGGTGCGGCGGGAGGGGATGTTGTTCAGCCACACGGTCACCAGCAAATTCTCGGTGATGCCCATGGCTCGGGCCTGGGCAATGAGCAGGCGAAGGAGCTCTTTGCCGTAGCCCTTGCCCCGGTAAGGCTTGGCAATGGCGTAGCCGATGTGGCCGCCGCTCTCCCGCAAGGCATTGGTGAGCCGGTGGCGCAGGTTGCCCTGGCCGATGGGGGTATCCCCGTCCATGAGCCAGAAGGTGCTGGAGGGGACCATCCAGTCTTCCAGCCCAATGCCCTGGGCCATGTTCACCTTTTCGGCAATGTGGGCGGGAAACTCCTCGTAGGGCAGGTCCTTAACCCCATTCATAAAGCCGTTGTCGTTGGCCTCGATTTGCTGGAGCATGTCATAGACGGCCTTGCCGTCGGTGAGGGACACGGGTTTCAATGTCAGCATTTTTCTCTTCCTTTCTCAGACAAAAAGGCGGGGGAGCATTCCAAGGATGCTCCCCCGCCCTTGCGTTTTGGTGTTTACTTCTTCAGCCCGGGGTTCTGCTCCATCTCCCGCAGAGCGTCCTTGTAGGACAGGTTCACACGGCCCTTCTCGTCGATCTCGGTGACCTTCACCCAAATCATGTCGCCGATGTTCACCACATCCTCGCACTTCTCCACCCGCCGCTCGGACAGCTTGGAGATGTGGACCATGCCGTCTTTGCCGGGGGCCAGCTCCACAAAGGCACCGAAGGGCATGATGCGGACCACCTTGCCGTAGTACAGCTGCCCCACCTCGGGGACAAAGACGATGGTCTCGATCATCTTCCTGGCCACCTCGCAGGCCTCGGCGTTGGGGGAGGCGATGTGGATGGTGCCATCCTCCTCGATGTCGATCTGGGCGCCCGACTCGGCGGTGATCTTCTGGATCACGCTGCCGCCCTTGCCGATCACGTCCCGGATATTGTCCACATTGATGTGCATGGTCAGCATCTTGGGGGCATACTTGCTCACCTCGGGACGAGGCTTGTCGATGCAGGGAAGCATGATCTCGTCCAGAATGGCATACCGGGCGTCACGGGTGATGTCCAGCGCCTCCTTGATGATGGCGTGGCTCAGACCGTCGTTCTTAATGTCCATCTGGATGGCGGTGATGCCGGCCTTGGTGCCGGCCACCTTGAAGTCCATCTCGCCGTGGAAGTCCTCCACACCCTGGATGTCGATGAAGGTGGTAAATCCGCCGTCATCGTCCTGAATCAGACCACAGGAGATGCCGGCCACAGGGGCGGAGATGGGCACACCGGCGTCCATCAGGGCCAGAGTGGAGCCGCAGATGGAACCCTGAGAGGTGGAGCCGTTGGAGGAGAGGACCTCGCTCACCACCCGGATGGCATAGGGGAAATCCTCGGCGGAGGGGATAACGGGTTCCAAAGCCCGCTCGGCCAGAGCGCCGTGGCCCTTCTCCCGGCGGTTGACACTCCGAGCGCCCCGGGCCTCACCGGTGGAGTAGGCGGGGAAGTTGTAGTGGTGCATATACCGCTTCTCCTCCTCCTCCCAAATGGTATCCAGCTTCTGGGAAGCGGAGAGGGTGTTCAGTGTGCAGACGCTGAGGACCTGGGTTTGTCCCCGGGTGAAGAGGCCGGAGCCGTGGACCCGGGGCAGAACCCCCACCTCGGCGCCCAGAGGACGGATCTCGTTCTTCTGACGGCCATCCACCCGGTGGCCCTCCAGCAGCCACTGCTTCACGATCTTCTTCTGGAACTTGTAGGTGATCTCCTCCAGGAACTGGTCCATATCGGGGTGATCTTCCAGGTACTTCTCGTGCCACTTCTCGATCATGGCATTCCAGCGGTCCTCCCGGATATTCTTGTCGTCGGTGTCCATGGCGGCCTTGGCCTCGTCCATGAAGTCGGCGGTGATCTTGTCAAACAGCTCCTGATCAAAGGCGGCGTGGTCGTAGGTCATTTTCTCCTTGCCGATCTCGCTGACCATGGTGTTGATAAGGCTGACCTGCTTCTGGATCTCCTCGTGAGCCTTGACGATGGCGTCGTACATGATGTCGTCGGGCAGCTCCTTGGCGCCGGCCTCGATCATGATGACCTTCTGGGCAGTGGCGGCCACAGTCAAATCCAGCTTGGAAGCGTGCTTCTGCTCCTGATCGGGGTTATAGACGATCTGGCCGTCCACATAGCCCATCTCCAGGCAGCCGATGGGACCAGCCCAGGGGATGTTGGAGATGGCCAGACAGGCGGACACGCCGATCATGGCGGTGACCTCGGGAGAGCAGTCCCGGTCCAGGCTCATAACGGTGCAGGTACACACCACATCGTTGCGGAAGTCATAGGGGAACAAAGGCCGGATGGACCGGTCGATGACACGGCTGGCCAGCACGGCGGGCAGGGAGGGCTGCCCCTCCCGGCGCAGGAAGGAGCCGGGGATGCGGCCTACGGCGTACAGCTTCTCCTCAAAATCCACGCTGAGGGGGAAGAAATCCACCCCGTCCCGGGGGCGGGGAGCGGCGGTGACGGCCACCATAACGGTGGTCTCGCCATAGCTGACCAAAGCCGAGGCCGAGGCCAGCTCGGCCACCTTGCCCACGTTGATCTTCAGGGGCCGGCCGCACAGGTCCATCTCATAGGTACGCTCATTTGGGAATTCTTTGCGGGTAATAATGGTTGACATAATTTTGTCCTCCTTTTCTTTGCCCCGCTTTCTCCCGTTTTAGCACTTGGATTTGGGCCCGAATGGGGGGTGGGTCACGGAGTTGAGCCAGGGGGATGGCTGGCGGCGGGGCCGGGGGAGGTCCCTTTCTGCCGCCTGTCCGTGGGTCGCCCCGGGGGAGGGGCGTGGGGTGGGCCATTCGGACCCAAATCCAACTGCTAAATCAGGGGGGCGGGGGCGTTGTATGATACGAAAAGGGGCGATACGGTTTCCCGTATCGCCCCATCACGCACGGGCTGTCATGCTGCGGACAGGAACTGGCCGGTCGGTCGTCTCTCCGCGCTTCTCGCTGTCATGCTGCGAGCCAGGCTGACCGCATAAGTTCTAAGCCGTCCGACTCCGCAAAACGTCCGCCGGGGCTTTTGTCCCTCTGGCCGTTTTGCTGCGCTCCCGTCTTAGCCCTTTTGCAGCCCGTCTCTCCGCACTTCTCGCTGTCATGCTGCGAGCCGGGCTGGCCGTTCGGTCGCTTTCCCTTCGCTCCGGCTGGTCTCCGGGCCGCTTTGCGGCCCTTCGCTCGCCCTCGCTTCGGTCCAAGCTCCCTCACAGCC
>CAJUKH010000052.1 GCA_910587345.1 uncultured Oscillospiraceae bacterium
CCGTTGAGCTTTCCAATCTGGTCCCTTGCGATGAGGCGGGCGTGGCGTTTGGTCTGCCCATAGACATCCTGGATTTCCTGGATGATGGACTTCGTGCTTCTGCCGTTCCTGAAGCCGTCCAGGACGATATTCTGCATATCCCCCAGGGTGCTCTTCGGGATGGTCTTGATGAGGTTGACGTTCTGGTCTACCCACCGGGTCAGGGCCTCCCGGTAAAACTCCCCCAGGTAGTAGTCATCCAGGATGTCGATGCCCAGCGTGGCCCGGATCGCCCGCTTCCACTCCTTGATGGTGAGCTTACGGGTGAGGTGGGCCATACGCTCCACTTTCTCCCGGAGGCCGAAGCGGTGGGTGCTGTTGTCCAGCTCCACGCCCATATCCAGGAAGGCTTGCTGAACGATGCTGACCAAATCCCCGATGTCATCGTGACGGGTGGCCTCTTCCATGCTGGCTGCTGCCCGTATCTCAGGCAGGTGCCTTTTGAGGGTGTCGTTCAGGAGCTTCGTATAGGCGTTTGTAATCCGCTGGTATTCCCGCTCAACGCTCACGGGGTATTGGAGGGTGGTCTTACACCGGAGCCGCTTATGGCTGCCGAAACGGGACTTGAGCACATCCCTGGTGGCTTGATGGTGGATGAGGTTGTTCATGTGACTGCCTCCTGCCTGACGGGCGTTGTTGGTGTGTGATTGCTGGAACCACCCAGTTAATGCGTAGAAGGTGCCAGGATTCTTCCCGGCACCTTCAGGTGGGTAATTTGATGGGTGAGACGAAACGTGTCTTGTATGACGCCATGTAGCGTTTAGAGCGAGACCGGAAAAAGACCCTCCTTGCTTTCCTGTGCCCCTCGTATACCATCCCTCTCCAAAACTTCTCGCTGTGGAAGTAGTATTCGTAGGCAGCATCGAAACTGCTAAAGTCGAGAAGAGCATAACCCGCCATCTTCTCGGCTTCTAAGCGGGTAAACCCGGACGATTCCATAAACTGGACGTACTCAGACCTTTTCATGCGTTATCCTCCAATGCGTTTAATAGCAATTTCATGGACTCAGCGAACGGAGGGAAGGCCACACTAGCTTCAATCAGGTTCATGACCTTCGCCGGTTCCATGAACTGAGCGAACTCCATCTCATCGCCGTCCGCCTTCGGAGCTCCGTCATACTCGGTGCAGAGGTAAATCTCCGAGGGCAAGTACGGCTTTGCCGCCCCGCTGGTGCTTCCGATGTGGATGAGCTCCGTGGGGGTGATGCCGAACTCTTCCTGCGTTTCCCTGAGTGCAGCTTGCTCCGGGGTCTCTCCGGCCTCGATGTGGCCGCCGGGACCGCAGAACGTACCTTCAGTCCGGCGGAGGCCGGTGAGGATTTTCCCGTCACGGACTACCAGGACCCCCACGCCCTTTCCGGTGGTTTTGGGCGGGCCATCGGAAGCGTCCTGGTTAGCCTTGGGAGGCTCAGGAACAGGCGGAAGACCATATTCCGGTGTAGGTGGTTGGTCATCCGACAAATCCATTGTGGTGTCATCCTGGGGCTCCAGGAGCAGCTCTTCCGGCGGGATGCCGTCCAGGATGTCTTCCACCTGGAACTCTCCGCTGTCTGCCAGGGCCCCACGGACCTCGGACGGGTCGAGAGATTGCAACCCTACATAAATCTGGGCGGTCTGCGCTTTGACGTAGGAGGTATCTGCCTTGGTCTTGTCCACCGTGGCCTTCTCCGTGTCGCTCATGGTCCAGAGCGGGTTGAACTTCAGCTCGTAGTCCGGCTCCTCCTCGATTTCCCCGCTGGCCCTGCCCGCTATGAAGATGACATCCAGCAGGTTCAGCAGAACCGGGCGAACCGTGAGCCGCTGGAGGCGACCGACGAAGCTGTACCAGTTTTCCATGTCACTCTCTCCGGTGGAGTTTTCCCCGGCGGGGGCCCGACCGAAGAGGATGGTCTGCGGGATGTTCGTCAGGGCAGACAGCATATTGCAGGTGGCGTCGATGACATCCTTGACCCCGGAGAACTGGAACGTCTGGAAGCCATAGTCCTCTCCGTCAGCGTCAATGGCGATGGTATTCATCATGCCACGGGCGAGGTCAATGAGCTCCAGACGCTTCAGGGCTTGGTTCTCGCCGAGCTCGGAGGCGAGGAGCTGGGCCAGACCCTTCATCTTGTAGACAGCCTGGACGCTGCGCTCCAGCAGCTTCGGGCCGTTGCTGTGCGCCGTGATGGTATCCTGGATGGCCCGACGGAGGCGGATGTACTCCGGGGTGCCCCAGTACCGGTAATTCTCGTTGCCCACACTCTCAGGGACCACGCCGTTGCGGAAGACCAGACACCGGCTGGCATGGACCCGGAACGTACCGTAGATACTGGAGACATCGTAGAACTGGGGCTGCATGAAGCCGCCGCCCCTGCGCCGCCCCCGGTAGTTTCTGATGTCCCCGGCATACAGGCTGTTGTAGTCGGGCCAGACCACGGGACGCTCGAAGACGTGCAGCTCGTCGATGCTGCGGATGTTCTTCCAGTTGAGCGGTTCCTCCAGGCCCCGGCCATCATCAATCAGCATGACGATGATGGAGCCGCCGTAGAGCCGTGACCACTTCATGGCGGTGGCGGCGTGTTCCTCCCACCGCAGATCGTCCAGGGACCGGGAGACGAACTTCTCGATGTCCGGGTTGTTCAACCCCAGGTCAAAGCCTTGCTTCAGGGCCTCCTCCGCCGGGGCGTCGATGATTTTCGTGAACAGGCCGTTATCGGTGTAGAGGGTGGTCAGCTCCATATCAGGCGTGACGAGCTCCCGCTGAAAGCGGTAGCCCTCCGAGGCATCCTGGCTGGTCCCCCATTTGTTCATCAGGTTGACGTAGCCATCCTGACGGATTTCGTTGCTCATGTAATAAGCCCTCCAATATCGAATACGTTTTCAATTTCCGTAAACGCTGAACTGGTAGCATCCACCATATCCTTGAACTTGCTGGCAGGGAAGCTCTCAAGCTGGGCAAAATACTCTTCATTCCAGTCACCTATGACGACATAGAAATTACCCGCTTGCCATTGTGCGGCAACAGGCTCAGCTCGGGCTTCCTTACTACCGCTCTCGGCGATGGCACAGACATCGTACCCGGCCATGAACTTGATGTAGCTCTGGGCCTGATCCTTACCGGCCTGGCCGGGGTCCTGCGGGAGCCTGACCCGAACCCGCTTGTACCGGGCGATGTCCATGGCTGCTGTCATTCTCACGGTTTTGCGGACATCGGCGGCAGAGAGGCGAAGATTGATAACATCTGCAATCACATAACTGCCATCCTGTCTTTTACCCATTAGAACGCCAGCGGTGTAGGCTGGGTCGCCTCCCTCATCCTCTGAGGTAGCTGCGAGGTCCCAGGCCCGCACCCACTTCACAACATCCTGCGGGACATTCGGAAGCATATCCTTGACCTGTGTTCGTTTGAAGAACAG
>CAJUKH010000053.1 GCA_910587345.1 uncultured Oscillospiraceae bacterium
AGAAAGGAGCTAAACAGCCATGACGAAAGCGGAATACCTCCAGAGAGGCGAAAGCCTCGACTACACCAACGCCACAGAGGACACCATCCCCGACGGGGCGGTCGTGACCATTGGGAGCCGCATCGGCGTCACGGGTTGCCCCATCCCCCCCGGCAAGACCGGGAGCCTCCACGTTGTCGGCGTTTTCGAGATCGCAAAGAGCGGCACCGCCGCCGTTGAGATGGGGCAGACCCTCTATTTTGACGGCACCGGCGTAACCGATACCGCCGGGAATGTTGTGGCCGGATATGCCGCAGCACCCGCAGACGCCGCCGCAGAGACGGTCCTGGTACAGCTTAATGGCTGACCGGCTGATCGCCCTTGACCGCATCAAGGTCGGTTTTCGGGAATACGGCCCAGGGGACACGCTCCCCCCGGACCACCCGGACGCCGCCGCCTGGGTAGAGAGCGGAGCCGCCACCTGGAGGCCGGAAGACTACCGGCCCCCGGCGTGGGTAAGGGCAAAGAGGGCATCAGCTACCCCCGGCCTCCCCGGTACAGCCGTAGGCGGGGAGGCCACCGGGGAGGATTTGGTGGGCCGGGTACCCATGACAGAGCAAAGGAGGCGACGCCCGTGGGCTTGAGCTTTAAGGAGATTCTGCAGCAGGACGTGAAAAATGTATTCCTTAACCCTTTGGAGTTTGGGGAAACCCACCTTGTCAACGGGGAGCCTATGACCATCGTCCTGGACGACGTAGAGAACATAGAGCGGGAAAAGAAAATGAAGTCCCACATGGACGGCATTTATACCCGGCAAGTTTTCTTTTACGTTGCCTCCGCCGATTTTGGCCCCCTACCCAAACAGGGCGGCATGATTGACCTCGACGGCCAGAAATACATCGTTGTGGACGCCACCGACGAATGCGGAATTTTCGCCATAACGATGGAGGCCAACAAGAGCCACGGGGGCCGCAGGGCATGAGGCAGAAAATCGACACCGACCGGGGCCTGTTGGTCATTGAGTACGACGGCGCACTCGTTGACGCCGTAGGAGCGGCCCTGGGGGACTTGAAAAGCCAGCGTTTCAAGGTCCTAAAGAACGCCGTAAACGCCACTGCCAAACAGGCACAAGCCGCCCTTGTGGACAAGGCGCAAGCGGAATATGCCGCAAAGAAGGGGCCGCTCAAGAGAGCCGCCACCATCAAGAAAGGGACCGATTCAAAGCCGGAGGCCACCATAACCGTAAAGGGGGCCACCCTTGAGCTACGAGAATTTAAGACCTCCGCCCCCAAAAGCGGGGCAAAGGCCAAAATTCTAAACAGCAGCACCCTAAAGCTCATTCAATCCCAAAAGGGCAGCAAGGCGAAAGCCTTTCTTGCCACCTTTGAGAGCGGCCACTCGGCCATCGTTCAGAGGCAGGACGGGGAAACGTACCGGCGGGACGGCGCAAAGCGTCAAGCAAAGTATGGCCGTCATATTGATATGACCCGTATAAAAAAGCTCCTTTCCATTTCTTTCCCGAAAATGGTCGGTGGCTCGGCGGTTTTGGGAGAATTGGCCCCCGATATTTACGACACCCTGCTGGAGAACGTGAACAAGGAAATTAGGAGGGTAATGCGCACATGAACACAAGAGAATTACACACCGCCCTCCTGGATGATCTTGAGGACCTTTTTAAGGACCGCACTTTTAAGACCCCGCACAACACGATGGAAACCCCGAAAACCTACCCGCAGGAGTTGCCGCCAGAGGACGCCAGGAGCGAGGAAGACCCTTTTCCGTACATCATAGTGCGGCTTGACCAGGGCGGCGTGGATACCCCGACAGACCCCCACAAGGCAAGGGTTATTTTGGTTATCGGCATCTATGACGATGGCACCGTCGATTTTAGAAAGCCGCCCCCGGAAGACGGGGAGTGGGACAACCGCAACTTTGGGACGATGGCCGTCCT
>CAJUKH010000054.1 GCA_910587345.1 uncultured Oscillospiraceae bacterium
AAATAGCCCTGCAAAACGGTCTGGCTGATGTCCAGCACGTTTACATCCTGCTGGCTCAGGAGGGTGCAGACCTGGGCGATAATGCCCACCCGATCCTTGCCGACGACGGTAACGATAGCTCTCATAAAAATTCTTCCTCCTCCGGGGTTTGGTAGACGATCTCACTGTATCTCATACCCGTCCGCAGCAACATAAAGGTGCGGCGGCGGTTGGGGATCATGTCCTCCGGCAGCTCTTCCACGGGAAACCACTCCATGCCGCTGCACTTCTCCGGCTCACGAATGGAGGGTTCCCCCGCCCAGGCTTTGATTTGAAAATAGAAATCGTAATAGGTGGGTTCTTTGATGCGGTGGCTCACATGGAGGAAAACCGCATCCTCGGGCTTAGCCATCAGGCCGGTCTCCACAAGCAATTCCCGGCACACCGCCCGGGCGGCGGTCTCCCCTTCCTCCACATGACCGCTGCCCGCAAAATCCCATTTGCCATCCATATACCCGGTGTTGGCCCGGCGGAGGAGCAGAACCTCCTCCCGGCCCCCCCGCTCCCGGAGCACCACGGGCAGAACCGCCGACAGGGTCTTGAAATGCTGGCTCATCTGTCCGTCCTCCCTTTACTGAAGTTCGTCCAGCGTCAGTTCAAACCCGGGCAGGAACTGTTCCATGAAATAGTCAAGAGCAGGCAAGTCAATGTCCTCCAGCGCCCTCCGGGTCTGCTGGGCCGCCAAACGAAACTCATCGTTGCCCGCCTTCAGCTCCTCCAGACATTTGATATGGGCGGAGAGCTTATCGGCGGCCTTGACCACCGCCAAAAGTTCCTCCTCCAGCTCCTCCCGGACATAGGGGGCAAAGGCTTCCCCCAGCTCGGGGGGCAGCATGGTCAGCAGCTTGTCCGCCGCCACCCGCTCCACCGCCTTGTAGGCCTCTTTGATGGCGGGGTTATCGTATTTCACCGGGGTGGGCAGGTCGCCGGTCAAAATCTCCGAAGCGTCGTGGTACAGTCCGGCAACGGCCGCTTCCCCCGGGTCCACCCTGCCCCCGAACTTCTCCCGGCCGATGACCGCCAGAGCGTGGGCCAGAACGGCCACCATATGGGAGTGCTCCTGAATGTTCTCCACTTGGGTATTGCGCATCAGCCCCCAGCGGTCGATGTACTTCATCCGGCCCATCAGGGCAAAAAAGTTGTAACTCATGGCTCCTCCTCGGCGTTTTCCTCTGGACGAACGCCCGTTTCTGCCTTATAATAAAAGTCCAAACCCCGTTTTCGACGGGATAGAAGCTATTTTACCAGATAACCGCCCCCCTTTCAAGAGAAAGCCATGCCGGGGGCGCAAAAATCCGGGGCACAGGAGAGAATATTTTTATGGATATCGCCATCTACACCTTGGGCTGTAAGGCCAATCAATATGAGACCCAGGCCATGGAGACCGAGCTTGTCCGCCGGGGCCACCATCTGGTGGACTTCGACGGCCCGGCCGACGCTTACATCGTCAACACCTGCGCCGTCACCGCCGCCAGCGGCCACAAGTCCCGGCAGGCCATCCGCCGGTGCAAAAAGCACAACCCGGCCGCCCTGGTGGCCGTCTGCGGCTGCTACGCCCAAATCGAGCCGGAGGAGGTGGCCGCCCTGACGGTGGACCTTGTCTCCGGTCCCGACCGCCGCATGGCCTTTTTGGACGATTTGGAGGCCCTGGCCGCCGCCCGGCAGGCAGAGCCTTTGATGCGGGTGGATAATATTATGTCAACCCGCATCTTTGAAGAACTCCCCGCCGGAGGGCTGGCCGGCCGCACCCGGGCCATGCTGAAGGTGGAGGACGGCTGCACCAACTTCTGCTCTTACTGCGTCATCCCCTACGCCCGGGGGCCTATCCGCTCCCTTCCTCTGGAGAAGGCCCGGGAGGAAGCCGCCCGGCTCATGGCCGAGGGTTACAGGGAGCTGGTACTCACCGGCATTGAAATTTCCTCCTGGGGGCAGGAGTGGAAGGACGGCCTCACCCTCACCGACTTGGTGGAGGCCATCTGTACCGCCGCCCCCGATTGCCGGATTCGCCTTGGCTCTCTGGAGCCCAGAACGGTGACCGTGGACTTCTGCCGCCGGCTGTCCAGTTTACATAATTTATGCCCTCATTTCCATCTCTCCCTCCAGTCAGGGTGCGACGCCACCCTGAAGCGGATGAATCGGAAGTACGACACCGCCCGGTATTTGGAGAGCGTTCACCTTCTCCGCCAGTACTTCGACCGCCCCGGCATCACCACCGACCTGATCGTGGGCTTCCCCGGGGAGACCGAGGAGGAGTTCACCTCCACCCTGGCCTTTTTGGAGGAATGCGCCTTCTCGGCCATACACATCTTCCCCTACTCCAAGCGTCCCGGCACCCCGGCGGCCACCATGGCCCATCAGGTGCCCAGGGCCGAGAAGGAAGCCCGTGCCCACCGGGCCGCTCAGGTGATGGAAACACTGCGGCAGCAGTATCTCCAAAGCTGGGTGGGCCACTCCCTCCCCGTCCTCTTTGAAGAGGAGAAGGCGGGCGCATGGCGGGGCCACGCCCCTAACTATGTGGAGGTCAAGGCCTCCTCGGCAGAAAGTTTACATAATATCGAAAGAATCGTGACCATCACTGGTGTGTCCGGCGCCTCCCTGTTGGGAGAGATTTAGGCTCCAAGGGGGCTGTCAACTCTTGTAAAAGGGCCCCGAATATGATATAATCAGCCATCCAAATTTTTAGAGAAACAGGAGGAACCAATCATGGCAAACAATGTACGACCCGCCGATATGGAGCGCATCACCACCCCCGCTCTGGCGGAAGCCTTCATCGAAGAGCAGGTAAAGGAAGTCCGGGCGCAGGTGGGCGATAAAAAGGTACTGCTGGCCCTTTCGGGCGGCGTGGACTCCTCCGTGGTGGCCGCCCTGCTCATCCGTGCCATCGGCAAGCAGCTGACCTGCGTCCATGTGAACCACGGCCTGATGCGCAAGGGCGAGAGCGAGCAGGTCATCGAGGTCTTCCGTAACCAGCTGGACGCCAACCTCATCTATGTGGACGCCACCGACCGGTTTCTGGACCTGCTTGCCGGTGTGGACGAGCCCGAGCGGAAGCGGAAGATCATCGGCGGCGAGTTCATCAAAGTCTTTGAGGAAGAAGCCCGGAAGCTGGAGGGCATCGACTTTCTGGCCCAGGGCACCATCTACCCCGACATTCTGGAAAGCGATGGCGTGAAGGCTCACCACAACGTGGGCGGTCTGCCCGACGACCTCCAGTTCGAGCTGGTGGAGCCGGTGCGGCTTCTCTTTAAGGACGAGGTCCGCATGGTGGGCAAAGCTCTGGGCCTGCCCGAGTCCATGGTGGAGCGGCAGCCCTTCCCCGGCCCCGGCCTGGGGGTCCGCTGTCTGGGCGCCATCACCCGGGACCGCCTGGCCGCCTTGCGGGAGGCTGACGCCATTCTCCGGGAGGAGATCGACAAGGCCGGCCTCACCCGGGAGATCTGGCAGTTCTTCACCGTGGTCCCCGACATGCGGGCCACCGGTGTACGGGAGGGCAAGCGCGCCTACGACTGGCCCGTCATCATCCGCTGCGTCAACACGGTGGACGCCATGACCGCCACGGTGCCCCAGCTGCCCTGGCCCCTGCTGGAGAAGATCACAAGCCGTATCCTCTCCGAAGTCCCCACCGTCTGCCGCGTCCTTTACGACCTGACCCCCAAGCCCGTAGGCACCATCGAGTGGGAATAATTTCAAAAAGCCGTTATATGCCCGAAAGCCTTGGACCATCCGGGCTTTCGGGCATATTGCTCCCTTGCCTTCCACACTGAAAAGGGCGGTTCCCTGATATGCCTACAAAAAAATGTCATCGTATTGCCCTACGACCCCAACTGGAAGGCCGATTTTGAAGCCGCCCGGGATGCCTTCCGCCATCTTGATAAGCCCCACCTGCGGACCCACCACCTGTATGTGTGTCCTCAGGACTCCCGGGAGCCGCTTCATCACCTCGCCTTCCGCAACTACCTCCGCCAGCATCCCGAGGCAGTGCGAAAGTACAGTCTTGTCAAGGAGACCGCCGCAGGGCTTTTCCCCAATGACATCGACAAATATATGGCCTGCAAGGCCCCCTGCATCGAAGAATCGTATGCCCTCTGCGGCCTGACCTGACCTCAAAGCCCCGCTTTGACGGGGCTTTTTCTTGCATTTTCCCCTTCTCTGTGCTATACTTTTCCCGTCTCAAACAGGAAAGGAGACCTGACTATGGAAACCATTTTAGTGGCCGGCGGGGCCGGCTATATCGGCAGTCATATGGTGGCCCTTCTGGTGGAGCGGGGCTATGATGTGGTGGTGGTGGACAACCTGTCCACCGGCCACGCCCAGGCGGTAAAGGGCGCCCGGTTCTACGAGGGAGATCTGCGGGACGGGGACTTTTTGGAGAAGGTCTTTTCCGAGAACCGCATCCACGGGGTCATCAACTTCGCCGCTTTCTCTCTGGTGGCAGAGAGCGTGGCCGACCCCCTGAAATACTATAACAACAATGTGGGCGGGGCCACCGGTATCCTCACCGCCATGAAAAACCACGGCGTGAAGCGCATTGTGTTCTCCTCCACCGCCGCCACCTACGGCGAGCCGGAGAAACAGCCCATTGAGGAGTCTGACCGCACCAATCCCATCAACCCCTATGGCGGCAGCAAGCTGGCCATTGAGGGGCTTCTCCGCTGGTGCGACGAGGCCTACGGCATCAAATATGCCGCCCTTCGCTACTTCAACGCTGCCGGCGCCAACACCGATGCCGGCATCGGCGAGGACCACCACCCCGAGACCCACCTGATCCCCATCGTCCTTCAGTGCGCCCTGGGCAAGCGGGACCATGTGGGCATCTTCGGCGACGACTACCCCACCCCCGACGGCACCTGTGTCCGGGATTACATTCACGTCCGGGACTTGGTGGAGGCCCATCTGCTGGCTTTGGAGTATCTGGACAAGGGGGGGCAGAGCGGGCCTTTCAATTTGGGCAACGGCAACGGCTATTCGGTCAAGGAGATCATCGAAGCCGCCCGGAAGGTCACCGGCATGGCCATCCCCGCCTTTGTGGAACCCCGCCGTCCGGGGGACCCCCCCACCCTTATCGCTTCCAACAGGAAAGCGGAGGAAGCGCTGGGCTGGAAGCCCCGGCGGGATCTGGAGCAGATGATCCACGACGCCTGGGTGTGGCACAAAGAACACCCGGAGGGATACGAGGGGTAAGCAAAGCACTGAAACCGGGTCACACTGCATCGCTTGCGGTGTGACCCGATTTTTGTCCATAGACGATAACAGGAACATTTTTGTCAGCCCGACAGGGAAAACGTGTTCTTGCCCCCAGCCGGGCCAATTCTCCCTAAAAGTCCCCATTTTGCCGACAGGAAAAACGGGAAAAATCCTTTATCCAAACTCTCCCTTCTCCCCCATTCTCCATCTTGCCAAGGTTCTCCTTTTATGATAGAATATATTGATTTTCTTTACCAAACAGGGCCTTTTCGGTGCTTTTGGGATGATATGTGACGAAAGGGGTGGCTTTATGGCGCAAAAAATCGACGGGCGGCTGGCCTATGCGGACCTGCTGCGGGCCTTTGCCACCCTGGCGGTCATCCTTCTTCATCTGGCGGGCAGCCAAATGGGAGCGGTAGCCGCAGGCTCCGCCGCCTGGAGAACTTTCAATCTTTACGATGGGCTGGTACGCTGGTGTGTGCCGGTCTTTGTCATGCTGTCGGGAATGTTTATGCTGGATACAAAGCGGTCCCTTCCTTTGACCAAACTGCTTTTTCACAACTGCCTGCGGGTCCTGGTCTGCCTTTTGCTCTGGAGCGGGATCTACGCTGTGGCAAGCTATATGCTGGCCGGCGGCCGCTTTTCCTGGGAGGGGCTGTGGCAAAACATTCTCTCCGCCCTTCGGGGCAACACCCATTATCATTTGTGGTTCCTCTATATGATTTTGGGTCTTTACCTCATCACCCCCATTCTTCGTGCCTTCTGCGACGGAGCAAACCGGGGGGATTTCCACTGGTTTTTCCTCCTCTGCTTCCTCTTTGCCTCCCTGCTGCCCACCGCCTTCCGGCTGTGGCCCAACTCCACTGCCGTGATCCAGGTGTGGTATGACCGGCTGGATATCCAACTGGTCATGGGCTATGTGGGCTACTATGTGGCGGGGTACTATCTGCGGGAATTTGTCATCGGCCGCATTGCCGAGGCCGTTATCTACGTCCTGGGCGTTTTGGGGGCGGTGGTCACCGTCTGGGGCACGGCGGCCCTCTCCCGGCAGGCCGGCAGGTTGGTGGACGTGTTCTACGGCTACTTCTCCCCCAATGTCTGCGCCTTTTCGGTGGCGGTGGTGGTCCTGTTCCGCTATGTGCTGGGTGTCAGCGAAGAGCGCTCCCGCCGCCAGCGGCTTTCCGGGGTGGCCCGCATCTCCTTTGGCATCTATCTGGTCCACGACCTGTTTATCATGCTCCTGCGCTTCTGGGGCATCACCACCCTAACCTTTTCCCCCGTGGCCTCGGTGCCCATCCTGACGGCGGTGGTATTCCTCTGCTCCTTCGCTGTTGCCTGGCTTATCTCAAAGATCCCCTTTGTGGGCAGGTGGCTCACCTGATGGTACAGATAGGAGAGTGGAGATAGAAGATCGGAGAGAAAAGACCGTTTTCGGTTTTGCCGGAACCATTTAAAGGGTCCGGCCCCGGGCCGGACCCTGCGGCTCCTATCTCATATCTTCTTTTATCTTTCATGAAAGGAGGTTCCCCATGCTTTTTTCCAGTTCCGTCTTTCTCTTTGTTTTTCTTCCCTGTGTGCTGATGGGGTATTATATCCTCCTTCGTAACAGACGGCAGGGGCAGAATCTCTTTTTACTGGTGGCCTCCCTCCTCTTTTACGCCTGGGGGGAGCCTCGGTTCCTCCCCATTATGCTGCTGTCCATCGCCATGAACTACGGCTTTGGCCGGTGGGTCCACCGGTGGAAATTCCAGTGCCGCTATCTCACGCTCCCCGTCACTCTGACGGTGATCTGCAATCTGGCGCTGCTGTTTGTCTTCAAATACCTGACCTTCACACTGGAATCCCTGAATTCTCTGGGGCTGGAGCTGGCCATCCCCGGCATCCGCCTGCCCATCGGCATCTCCTTCTTTACCTTTCAGGCCCTCAGCTATGTGCTGGACGTGGCCATGGGCAAGGCCCGGGTCCAGCGGTCCATATTGGACCTGGGTCTCTATATCTCCTTCTTCCCCCAGCTTATCGCCGGCCCCATCGTTAAATACGGCGATGTGGCCGAGCAGATCCGCAACCGACAGGAAAACTGGGAGGGCTTTTCCGCCGGCTGTTCCCGGTTCCTCATCGGCCTTTCCAAAAAGGTCCTCATCGCCAATCAGGTGGCCGCCATTGCCGACCGGGCCTTCGCCATGGACCCGGACGCCCTCACCACCCCCATGGCCTGGCTGGGGGCGCTTTGCTACACCTTCCAGATCTATTACGACTTCTCCGGGTATTCCGATATGGCCATCGGCCTGGGCCGGATGTTCGGCTTCCGGTTTCTGGAGAACTTTGACCACCCCTATGCCTCCACCTCCGTCACCGAATTCTGGCGGCGGTGGCATATCTCTCTGGGCTCCTGGTTCCGGGATTACCTCTATATCCCTCTGGGGGGCAACCGGGTGGAAAAGAGCCTTCACGTCCGCAACCTTCTGGTGGTATGGCTCCTTACCGGACTGTGGCACGGGGCCAACTGGACCTTCCTGCTGTGGGGTTTTTGCTATTTTGTGCTGCTCTATCTGGAGAAATACCGCCGGCTGGGCCGGCGGTGGATCACCCCTCTTCAGCGGCTCTATACTCTTCTGGCCGTGAACTTCCTCTGGGTCCTGTTCCGTGCCGACACCATTGCCGGTGCAGGCGGCTATCTGGGGGCCATGCTGGGCCTGACCGGAGCGGGGACCGTAGATCCCCTCTGCGGTTTCCTGTTGACCGAAAACCTTTGGGTCCTGCTCCCGGCCCTTCTCTTTTCCTTCCCTCTGGCCCCCTGGCTGGGGAAAAAGCTGGCCCGCCGTCCCAACCGGCGGGGGCCGGACCTGTCCCTTGTGTGGGACCTGCTCTATGCTCTGGCGCTGGTAACGCTGGGCATTGTCTCTGCCTGCTATCTGGTGAAAGGGACCTATAATCCCTTCATTTACTTCCGCTTTTAAAAATCTCAGGAAAGGAGGGTCCTTCCATGGCAAGCCGCCGCAACGGCATCACCGCCGTTCTCTTTCTGCTGGTTTTGACCATCGCGACCGGCTTTCTCCTCTGCGGAACTTTTCCCGGAGAGACACATTTTGCCGACCTTCCCCGCCTGACGAAGACGGCGGTCCGCGCAACGGAAGATGCCGCTGTTCCCCTTCGGCCCTCCCCCCTCTCCGTACAAACACGGCTGGGCGCCACATACCGTCTGGCCCAGGCCAATGAAGACCTGGACCGCTTTCTGGAGGAGGCCGAGCCCGATCTCAACGCCCTTCTGGACCGGGAGCACACCTTCATCGAGCTTTACGGCGGCATTCAGCAGCTTACCGGCCGGCGGATGGTGGAGGATGTGGACCCCCAGTACACTGTGGTCAGGCTGGATGACCACAGTCTCACCTTTGCCAACCCCGACGGCCAGGCCGAGGACGTGACCGTCCGGGCCGAGGAGATGGTGGAGTTCGCCCGTCTGGTGGAGGAGGAGTACGATATCCCCCTTCTCTATGTCCAGGCCCCCTCCAAGACCGATGTCTCCCCCCTCCCTGACGGGGTGGAGGACGCCGCCGGGCGGGAGGCCGACCAGTTCCTGGCTCTGCTGGAGAAGTACGATGTGGCCACGTTGGACCTGCGGCCCGTATTTCGCAAGGCGGCCGACAGCGGCGACTATGCGGAAGACCCCCTTTTCTTCACCACCGACCATCACTGGACCCCCACCGGGGCCTTTCTGGGCTATCAGACCCTCTGTGAACGGCTGGCAAAGGACTACCGCTTCAAAATTGATAAAAAACTCACCGACCCCGACTCCTTTCACCGGTACACCTTTGAGGATATCTTCCTTGGCTCTCAGGGCCGGCGGGTAGGTTCCCTTTACGCCGGGCTGGACGATCTGGATCTCTGGTCGCCCACCTTCCCCACCGACTTCACCTACACCGTGCCCATCGTAGGCATTGAGCGGGAAGGCCCTTTCATCATCAGCCTCCTCTTCCCCGAGCGGCTGGCCCAGCAGGGGTATTACGATACCAACCCCTATACCATCTACTCCGGGGACGATTACCTTCTTGCCCGGGCCGTAAACCGAAACAATCCCCAGGGCAAGCGTATCCTCATCCTGCGGGACTCCTTCGGCTGTGCCCTGACTCCCTTCCTCTCCCTCATCTCCTCCGAGTGTATGGCCATTGATCCCCGAAACTTCAATGGCAATCAGGAGACCATGATGGAGTATCTGGACTGGCTGGAGCCGGATATCCTTATCGTTATGAACACCACCGGTTCCATCAAGGTGGACGAGCTTTTCCCCTATCTTCCCACCGCCAGAGCCAATGTGCTGGAAGCGAAGAGAAGTGAAAAATAGCAGGTCAGCGCAAAGGTCAGGGGTCTCCCACGCCGTCCCGGACGGCCGGGCAGTACCCCTGCCTTTTATTTCCCCTCTTCCTTTTCCCCGTTCCTCTTCCGTTTTTCTTTAAATTTGTTGGTTTTGCCGCTTTTCATTGGTGGCAGAATATAGTATCATAACAGAAGAATCAGTCTCCGGGCCTGCCCCGGGGTCATCCATGGAGGAAACTGCAATGTATCTGCGTAAAACGAAAGTGATTTGCACCCTTGGTCCCGCCGTGGACAATGACGAGATGCTCCGCAGTCTTATCCGCTCCGGCATGGATTGCGCCCGTTTCAACTTCTCCCACGGCACCCACGAAAGCCACCTGGCCACCTACCGCCGACTGTGCCGCATCCGGGATGAGCAAAGCCGCCCGGTGGCCGCCATGCTGGACACCAAGGGTCCCGAGATCCGCATCCGCTCCTTTCAGAACGGATCCATCACCCTCACTGAAGGCCAGCGGTTCACCCTTTCCACCTGGGAGGGGGACGGGGACGAAAACTGGGTCTCCGTGACCTATCACAACCTCCATAACGAAGTGACCCCCGGCACCCGCATCCTCATCGACGACGGCCTTGTGGAGCTTACCGTGGCCGAGGTGGAGGGGCAGGACATCCGCTGCACCGTTGTCACCGGCGGACAGCTTTCCAACAACAAGTCCATCAACATCCCCGACGCCAAGATACAGCTTCCCGCCCTCACCGATAAGGACCGTGAGGACCTGCGTTTCGCCGCCGAGAACGACTTTGATTTTGTGGCCGCCTCCTTCATCCGCAAGGCTCAGGACATTCTGGACATCCGTGCCGAGCTGGACAAATGGGGCGGACAGGCCATCCGCATCATCGCCAAAATCGAAAATCGGGAGGGCGTGGACAATTTTGACGAGATCCTGGCCGTGGCCGACGGCGCCATGGTGGCCCGGGGCGATCTGGGCGTGGAGATCCCCGCTCAGGAGGTTCCCATCATCCAGAAAGAGATGATCGCCAAAAGCGTGGCCGCCGGCAAAAACGTGGTCACCGCCACCCAGATGCTGGACTCCATGATCCGCAACCCCCGGCCCACCCGGGCCGAGATCAGTGACGTGGCCAACGCCGTCTTCGACGGCACCAGCTGCGTCATGCTCTCCGGCGAGACCGCCTCGGGCAAATACCCTCTGGAGTCTCTGAAGACCATGGTCCGCACCGTAGAAGCCGCCGAGGACGCCACCAACTACTGGGGCCGCTACCTCCGCCAGCGGGAGGACCTCCCCCGTGACGGTTCCACCTCCATCAACCGCGCCATCAGCCACACCTGCTGCATGGCCGCCATGGAGCTGAACGCCTCCGCCATTCTGGCCGCCACCACCTCGGGCCACACCGCCCGGGTCATCTCCCGTTTCCGCCCCGCCTGCCCCATTGTGGCCCTCACCACCGCCGAGAAGGTCCGGCGGCAGCTGGCCATCTCCTGGGGCATCCAGCCCCTTCTCTATGGCTCGGTGGACTCCACCGACCGGCTGCTGGCCCTGTGCGTGGATACCGCCCGAAAAGAAGGGCTTATCCAGCCCGGCGATACGGTCGTCATCACCGCCGGGGTCCCCTTGAGCGTCAAGGGCACCACCAACCTCATCAAAGCCCAGGTGGTGGGGGAGTGACCCTCTTTGTTTTGTAACAGCAATGGCAGTCCTGCTTACAGGACTGCCATTTTTTGTCCTTCCGTATCCCCCGATACAAAAGATCTCCTCTTTTCTACTATCCTGTTGACCAGTCAAGACAGAAAGGACGGAACAGTTTATGCCCTTCTCCTTAAAATGCGGCCCTATCTGGCCGACCGCTTCTGCCATCACCTGCTCCAGCCGGCATCCCCTGGCAGCAGGCTCCGGACGGTGACATGGCGGCCATCCTTACCTCCAACGGCGGCCTTCGCCCGGTGCCCTTCAAGCCGGAGGCAGCAGAGGAATAAAAGCCCCCTTCCCGGCCATGGAAGCAAAAAGGAGTCCGAAGGAAATTCCTTCGGACTCCTTTCGCCTATATGTAATCTGCCGTTCTGCTCTTACTTGCCCTGAGCGGCGTTGGTGCCGGCCATACGGCCAAAGACGCAGAAGTCCACGATGGCGTTGCCGCCCAGCCGGTTGGCGCCGTGGAGATTGCCGGTGATCTCGCCGGCGCAGTACAGGCCCTCGATAACGGTACCGTCAGCCCGCAGAGCGTGGGTCTCGGTGTCCACATTCACGCCGCCCATGGTGTGGTGGGTGGCGGGCTTCCGGGGATAAGCATAGTAGACATTGCCCTCGATCTTGCTGGAGTAGGTCACACGGCCGAACTCATCCTTCTCGCCGGACTCCACATGGGCGTTGAAGTCGGCAATGGTCTGCAGGAAGGTGTCCACGGGCACGCCCATCTGCTCGGCCAGGTCGGTCAGGTTGTCGGACATCATGTAGCCGTACAGGTTGTTGTCCACATAGTACTGCAGGGTCATTCCGCCCAGGCTCTTCCGGGTGGAAGCGTCGTCGGTGCTCATGACCACATACATCATGCCGTCGGTCTGCTCAATGATGGCCTTGGACATCTCATCCCGGCGGCCGTCCTCCCGGACAAACCGCTTGCCCTCTTTGTTGATGTAGCAGTCGGTGCCCATGATGTTGAAGGTGGCGCCGGTAGTGGGGTCGCAGAAGGGCAGCAGCTGCATCTGCTCCATGTTGATCAGCTCCGCGCCGGCATCCTGAGCCATGAAGATGCCGTCGCCGGTGACGCCGGGCATATTGGTGGTGATGAGGTCGGCGCCCAGGTTGGGCCACTTCTCCCCCTCACAGTACTGCTGGCGCAGCTCCACATTGCCGGCAAAGCCGCCGGTGGCCAGAATAACGCCCTTGTTGGCGTGGAGGGTCACCTTGTTGCCGTCCTTGCCCACGGCGTTGACGCCGACCACCTTGTCGCCGTCCATGATCAGGCTCTTGCCCTCGGTCTCCATCAGCTGGGTGTAAAGACCGGTCCGGTCGGCCAGAGTGTCCTCAAAGGCAATGAAGTAGCCGGTGCCGTTGGGAGTCATGGCCCGGTGGGTCCGGGGATAGAGGGAGCCGGAACCGGTGGAGATCGTGTCACTGAACTCCATACCCATGCTCTCCAGCCACTCTAAAGCGGGGAAGGCGTTGTCGGCAAAAACCTGCAGATGGTCCAGGCTGCCCACCTTGTCGCCGCCGTTCCAGGTCTGAAGGGCAAACCAGTTGGCGCTGTCGAAAAGGGTCTTGTCGCTGGCCTTATAGGCCTCAAAATCCGCCCGCACGGCGTCCTGAAGGGCCTTGTGCTGGTCGTTGACAGGCTCCTCGGCCAGAGCGTCCTCGATCAGAGAATCCACATCACCGGAGAATTCGGCGTGGTCCTGCAGGTCGGGGTCGGGGCAGTTGTAGATGCCGCCGGCCACAATGGAGTTGCCGCCCAGGAAGCCGGTCTTCTCAATAAGGACCACGCTGGAACCCTCGTCGGTGGCTGCGATGGCGGCCGACAGGCCGGCTCCGCCGCCACCCACGATGATGACGTCGGCGGTGTATTCGGCGTCCTCTGCGGGAGTCTTCTCGATGGGCTGCTTCAGGGCGGTCACGTCCATACCGGCACCCTTCAAAGCGGTCTCCACACCGTTCAGGATCGCCCGGCTGGAGATGGTGACGCCGGTGACGGTATCCACCGCCAGAGACTGGGCCTCCACCACCCGCTCAGGGATCAGACGGACGGGCCAGTCCACCAGGCCCGGGGTCTCCACATTCTCGGTAACATTTACATTCTCAATGCGGTCTTCGGTCACGGTGACCTCCACCGTCATGGGCCCATGCATACCGGAAACGGTAGCAGTGTAGGTGCCCGGTGTGTAGCTGCCGGCGGTCTTGGTCTCTTCCGGCTCTTTTGGGGTACAAGCAGCCAGAGAGAGCACCATGGCCCCGGCCAGGAACAGGGACAATGTGCGCTTTTTCATATCTTACCTTCCTTTCTGAATTGCCGTTGTTTGTGATTTTTCAAACAACCGTCCACATCATAGCATAAATCCCCGTTTCAGTAAAGACACTTCCCTGCTTTTGCAGCCTCTTTTTTATAACTATTTTTTATACGAAAAGGTCAAAAAACAAAGGACCGAGAAATATCCCGATCCTTTGTTTCCCGTTGGGGGAGAAGGCCCTCTCTCTCAACACGGTACTCCTCTTTCTTTTTGGGGCAGGCTCCAATGGCAGTCATTATCGCTTGCAGGTTTATTCTACCATAAAATCCACCATTCCGGAAATGCCCACTAAACATTTCGACCCGCTTCTCCATAATTTTTTGTTATCGTTCTCTCCTGCCCTCTTCCCTTCAGCAGCTCCTTCAGGCGAAGGAGCTGGGAGGAGGTATCATCCCTTCGCCATGCGCAAACCATACCAAAATGCAGCGGGCTGTCCGTGACCGGGATAAAGTGGTAATCCCCCTGAAAGCCGCTGCTGGAGGAATAGCTGGAAAGGCCCACCCCGTTGTACAGCGTCACCTGAACCAGCATATCCCCCATCTTTTCAGCCTCTCCCACAATGTGGGGCGTAAAACCCGCCGCCCGGCAGGCCCGCACATGGGCGCTGTAGAGAAGCGGCACGTCCTTTTTGGACCACATAACGATGCCCTGTTCCGCCAGGTCGGCCATTTTCAGGCTTCGCCGTTCGTATAGGGTGCTTTCTTTATGAACGATGGCATAAAGTCCGCTTTTCTCCGACTGCGGCTGTATCCACTCTGCCTCCGCCAAATCCCCCGTACAGGGCTGGGGCAGCAAAATGGCATCCACCTTTTTGTCCAGCAGCCACCTTTTGATTTCCCCCACTGAACCATACCGGGTCTCCAGACCAAAGGGAAGACTGCCCCCCACCTGCTGCAAAAAGGTGTTGAGAAAGGAGGCGATCACATATCCCATCCGCAGGGGACGGCGGTTTTGCCATTCCGCCTCCCGCACCCGGGCCACCAGCTCCTCCCGCTGCTGAAGCAGGCGTTTGGCCTCAATAAGACAGACCTCCCCCTCATGGGTCAAGGCCACGCTCCGCCCTGCCCGGACCAGCAGCTGGCACCCCAGCTCCTCCTCCAGCGCATGGACCGCCCGGCTCAACGCCGGCTGCGTCACGTGGCAGGCCCGGGCCGCCTGGGTAAAATTCCTGTGCTGGGCCACGGCAATAAAATATTCCAGCGTTTGCAGGGTCATAACTGCCTGTCCCCCTTTCTTTTACAAATGTAAAAGAACTTTTCCCGTCCCTCCTGGTTCTCTTTTCGTCCTTTTGGTCTCTTTTACATTTGTAGAAAAGCACCCCTGGCAGAGACTGCCGGGGGTGCTTTCTGCTTATTTTCGATTGCCCCTGCGGCTGCTCTTACGGTCGTTCATGTGATGCTCAGACAGCTTACTGTCCGAGGAGGCCATGAACTGTTTGAGCTTATCCTCAAAGGTGACAGGCTCCGCCTGCTTTTTTGGCCCGGTAAAGCCCACAGGACGGCCGGCGGGCCGCTGTCCGCCCCGCCGGGGGCCGCCCTCCTCCCGGGGAGGGGGGTCCTGGGCCTTCTTGATGGAGAGATTGATGCGGCCAGCATCATCGATACCGATGACCTTGACCTTCACCTCCTGCCCCTCCTGCAGATGGTCCTTTACCTCATTGACATAGGTATAGGCGATCTCGGAAATATGTACAAGACCGGACTTCCCCTCGGGCAGAGAGACGAACGCACCGAATTTCGTCAGGCCGGTGACCTTGCCTTCCACAACAGAACCAACACCAAACTCCATACTGACCAATACGTCCTCCTTCAAGAATTTCCCCAAACGGCCCCACACAATAGGCCGATACAGGCGCTTTAATCGGTGAAGATAATGACCTTTTCCCCCGGGCTTACCAGCCCCCGCTCAGTGCGGGCGATGTCCTGCTGGCGGTCGGGATCGTTGCTGTGATCGATGGCGTCTTGCAGATCGGCGTTGACCTGGGCCTGTTCGTCCACCTGGGTCTGTTTCTCCTTCAGCTCCTCCTGGGCCTGAAGGATCTGCCGGTGCATCCGCAGCAGGGTCACGGTGGCGGCGATGAGCAGGGCCAGCACCACGATCTTGGTCAGTATCCCTGCCTTTTTGGTCCGCACGGCCGCTCCCCCCTCTTTCACGGTCTATTTCACCTATGGTAGAGTTTATTCTATACCATTTTCGTCCATAATGGAAGCCTTTTCTAACAAAAAGAGAAATTTTTTTCGCTTTTTTTCTTCCCCAGGCCAGAGGACGCAGGGCCAGATGCCACAGCGCAGCCAAAGCGTCCGCCAGCCGCTCCCCCCCTATCAGGACCCACCGGCTCAACACCGCAAAATAGATGCCGCCCCCCAAAAGCAGTCCCAGGACCAGATAGACCCGGATGACCCCACCCCCTGCCTCCAAAGCGTGCCAGAAGAGGACCCCCGCCCCCACCGGCCAGTAGCACAGGTCCAGCGCCGCGGCCAGCCAGGGCGCCCCCAACCGCCGCCGCAGCAGCCGAAAAAAGTCATACAGCAGCCCCAGCCCGCCCCCCAGAGCCAGTGCCGCCAGAAACCCAAGAGCCTGCCCGGTGTTGGAGACCTCCATCCCACATCACCCCAGCAGCCGGGAAAAGAAACCGCCCCGGCGGCTGCGGTCCTCCTCATAGGTCAGGGACTCCACCATCCCCTCCACCTTCAGGTCTCCCCCGTCCAGACTCAGCTTCTCAATGTGAAGCTCCTCCCCCCGGACAATAAGGACCCCCTGGACGGTGACCATGACGATGGTGTTTTCGTCGAAGCTCTCCACCTCCTCCACGCCGGAGACGGTCAGGCTTTCCCGCTCCTCCAGGACCAGATGGTGTCCCACCGGCCGCATCTCTTCATAGGGCATACTTCCCCCACCTTTCCACATAGATGCTTCACTATATGGGACAAAGGGTGAAGATATGCGAAAAGAACACGCCGGGCGGCAAGGGCGGCTCACCGCCCCCGGCCTCTTCCCTTCCTCTCGGCAAATTCCGCCGCCTCTTTCAGCCAGCGCATCAGTTCTTCATCCAACTCTTCCAGGGCAGACACCTGAACATGATGGGTCCACCGGCCGGGGTAGGGTTCGACCGCCACATGGATGCGGGGAGAGTCCTCCCGATGGTCCAGCCCGAAGGTGACGACCATGTAATTTTCCGACCGATCCCCGGCCCTGCGTACTTTGGCAAAGGAGACAAAGGCAAACTGATAGCGGTTTGCAAAGGCGATCTGGGTCTTGCTCACCTTGACCCGCACCTCCCCCACCGCCTCCTGCAGCTTTTGAACAAAGGCCTCATAAAGCGCCATGGCCCCCTCATGGCCCTGAAAGAAAAAGAGGGTATCCCCTGTCCAGATCTCCATCATGTGGCCCTCCTCCCACAGCGGCAAGCCCGGCATCCCTTCCCGGCTCCCCTTTGATATGATTTGTCTGATGATATCACATCCCCTTCCGGCTGTCAATTTCACACTATCAAAAACATTAGCAGCTTATAATTCAACCAACATCTTGTTTCAGGTAAGTTTTTCATGGTATCCTTTTCCTGCAAAGGGGGCCGCTCCCCCCAACATTTCAAAGGAGGCACCAACCATGAAAACCATTCCTGAAACCGTACAGAAACTGCTTGGCGAACAGAGCATCTGGTACATTGCCACCTGCCGGGACCACACCCCCAACGCCGTTCCCGTGGCCTTCAAGCAGATTTTGCCCGACGGCCGGCTGGCCGTGGCCGACGTGTTCATGCAGGTCACCAAAGCCAATGTGGAAGCCAACGACAAAATCGCCGTCTCGGCCTGCGATGCTTCCACCATGGAGGGCTATCAAGTGAAGGGCACCGCCGAATACCTGTCCGGCGGCCCCATCGTGGACCAGTTCAAGGCCGTGGTGGAGGAAGCCACCAAGGGCGGCCTTCACGCCAAGGGCGTGGTGGTCATCACCCCCGAGGTCATCATCTCCACCGGGGTAGGCCCCGACAACAACAAGCAGCTGTAAGCCCTGCCCTCTCCTTCTTTTTCTTCGGACCGCCCGGTATTTATGACCGGGCGGTCCTTTTCTTGAAAAATACTTGTACTATGCAACTATTTTTATTGACATACTCAACTATTTGTGCTACCCTATGTGCCAGAAAGGAGGGGACCCCATGGAGCAAGATCTTTTGGAAGAGCTGGTCAGCTGCACCGACCGGTTTTTCTCCCTGATTTCCGCTCTCAGCGACAGCACCTCCCGGCCCCGGGACTACGGCACGGGAAAAATACTGAACATGGTGGAGGTCCATACGCTGGCCATGATCGCCAGCACCCCCGGCATCACCCCCACCCAGATCGCTCAAAACTGGAACCGCACCCTCTCCGCCGCCAGCCGGAACATTGACCGGCTCCAGCGCAAGGGCTACATCCGCAAAGAGTTCCACCCCGGAAACCGCAAGACCATTCACCTCTACCCCACCGAACCGGGGGAGGAGCTGGCCCGGCTCCACGCAGAGTACGATGCCGCCACCTCCCGGTCTGTGGCCGCCGCCCTGCTGGAGCGGCACTCCATGGAAGAGCTGCGGACCTTCTCCACCGTGTTGGAGAGCTTCACTCAAATTGTTAAGGAGGAACCCGATCTATGAGCTTCTATTCCATCTGTTTCAGCGCCACCGGCCGCACCAAAGCCGTTGCCGACTTTCTGTGCCAGACCTGGGGCGAGACCTTCACCTTTCTGGACCTGAGCGACCCCAGCTGGACCGCCCCCGCCCCCTTTGCAGAGGGGGATATCTGTCTGGTCACCGTCCCCGCCTATGAGGGCCGGGTCCCTGCCCCCGCCACAGAGCGCCTGTCCCAGCTGAAGGGCAACGGCGCCCAGGCCATTCTGGTGACCACCTTCGGCAACCGGGCCATTGACGACACCCTGCTGGAACTGAAAAACGTGCTGGAATCCCGGGGCTTCCAATGCCGGGCCGCCTTGGAGAGCGTCACCGAGCATTCCATCCTGCCCCAGTTCGGCACAGGCCGTCCCGACGATGCCGACAAGGCTCAGTTGACCGACTTCATCCGCCAAATCAAAGATGGTCTGGCCGCCGGAACCCTTCCCCAGTCGGTGGCCGTCCCCGGAAAGGCCCCCTATGCCGAGATGGGCGGCCTCCCCTTCAAGCCCAAGGGCAATAAAAAGTGCATCCAATGCGGTCTCTGCGCCCGCCGGTGCCCTGCCGGGGCCATTCCTCTGAACGCCCCCCGCACCACCGACAAGGCCAAATGTATCAACTGTATGCGCTGTACCGCCATCTGCCCCACCGGGGCACGGAATTTCCCCGCCCCCCTTATGGCGGTGGCCGGTGCGGCCATGAAAAAGCATCTCTCCGGCCACAGGGAAAACGCCCTCTATCTGAACTGACCGCAGTGGGCGGCCGTAACACGTTACGGCCGCCCTTTATTATATAATTCGATATAAAATATCTTTTATTTCAATTTTACAAATAAGGAAAGCTGTGCTATCATAGACTCATCAAAGGGCCGGAACACCGGCGCCAACTATTGGAGGTCATCACTATGAGCAAGCTGCAAGTCGTTGGGTCCCACACCTGCAAGGACACCCTGTACGCCATGAACGTTCTCACGTCCAAGGGCGTCGATTTCGACTTTGTGGACATCAGCAGCAACCTGACCGATTTGAAGGTCTATCTCCGCATCCGGGACAGCCACCCCGAGCTTTACGACGCCGTCCGGGCCAACGGCGGCGTGGGCATCCCCGCCTTTGTTCTGGCCGACGGCACCGTCACCATGGATATGGAGAAGGCTCTGGCCTGAAGCATCCCCCCGAAAGGGCGGCCCCAAGGGCCGCCTTTTCCTCTGCCTCTCCCTCCCCGGCACAAAACAGCACCCCTTCCTCTCTTGACATTTCTTCACCGTCCCTTTATACTATGATTATCATAGTAACACGGAAAGAGAGGGAATCACTATGTATAAACCAAAACTGGAAAAGGATATCCGTTGTCCGCTGGAATACGGTCTGGACATATTCGGCGGTAAATGGACCTCCCGCATCCTCTGCGTCCTCTCCACCCAGGGCACCATCCGCTACTCCCAGCTGCGCCGGGACCTGGCCGATGTCACCGACGCCGTCCTTTCCGCCGCCCTGAAGGACCTGATCGCCAACGACATGGTGGAGCGCATCCAGTATAACGAGATCCCGCCCCGGGTGGAGTACAGCCTCACCGACAAGGGCCGCTCTGCCCTGCCTCTGCTGCAAAGCATCTGCCGGTGGTCGGGGGTCTTTTTCAAGGACGAGACCGATACCTCCATCCCCCACTGCCAACACTGTGATTACCGGGGGCACGCCGGTTGAGGTCTTGACTTTTCCCCCGAATTGTTCTATGATATATAATCATTCCGATAGGACTTTATTTGAACCGGAAAGGAGTTTTTCTCATGTTCTTTAATTATCAGCCCAAGGGCGTCTGCGCCCGTCAAATGACCTTCGAGGTGGAGGACGGCATCGTCAAGTCCCTTCAGGTCCAGGGCGGCTGTCACGGCAACCTTCAGGGCATCAGCAAGCTGGTGGTCGGCATGAAGGTGGAGGACGTCATCGCCCGGCTGGAGGGCATCCGCTGCGGCTTCAAGCCCACCTCCTGCCCCGACCAGATGGCACAGGCCCTGAAGACCCTGTAATTTTTGTCCGGCTCTCCCCGTTTCCCCTTTGCCGCAAAGCGGCAAAGGGGTTTCTGGTCTCTCCCGCAAAATCGGGCCTCCGCTGCCCCCTGCGCAAGCTGAAAGGAGCATAAAAAATGAAAAAGAGATTGCTTTCCACCCTTCTGGCCCTGACCCTCTGTCTGGGTCCGGCCCTTCCCGCCCTTGCGGCGGAGGAGGACTTTGTCATTGAAGACGGGGTCCTTGTTGCCTACAACGGTCACGGCGGCAACGTGGTGATCCCCGACGGCGTCACCGAGATCGGCCCGGAGGTCTTCTACGGCTTCTTCGATTTTTCCGGGCTGAAGGTCACCCTGCCCGACTCCATCCGGGTCATTGGGCAGGAGGCCTTCTGCGAATCGGCCCTGTCCTCCATCAATCTTCCGGAGGGGCTGACCACCATTGAGGACCTGGCCTTTGCCGAGTGCGGAAGCCTCACCTCCATCACCCTCCCCAGCACGCTGGAAACCATCGGGGCCGAGGCCTTTGACAACTGCCGCAGTCTGGCCCGGGTCAGCTTTCCCGACGGTCTGGAGGAGATCGGCGGAAACGCCTTTTCCTTCTGCAAGCTGACCCAGGTGGACATTCCCGCCGGGGTGACGGTGGGCCGCAACGCCTTTTACGGCAACCCCATCACCAAAGCCACACTGGGCGGCCGCAGCGCCACCAAGGACGAGCTGACCGCCTATTTCTATGACACCCCCCTTTACTACGGCGCGGGAGAGGAACCGGAGGAGAGTCAGACCCCCGACCGGGACCCCGGCCAAAGCTCTGACCCGGAGCAGCAGACTCCCGCCCCCTCCCAAAAGCCGGCCCAGGACAATTCCAGCTTTATCATTGAAAACGGCGTGCTGGTCCGCTGCACCGCCACCTCGGGCACGGTGACCATCCCCGACGGCGTCACCGCCATCGGCAACGGAGAGGGCCGGGTCTTTGAGCGGGGCGTTCTCAAGGTGGTCCTGCCCGATTCGGTCCGCACCATCAACGAAGACGCCTTCTGGGACAGCACCGTTCAGGAGGTCAACATCCCCAGCGGCGTCACTGAGATCGGAATGCGGGCCTTCTTGGAGTGCACCTATCTCAAGCGTATCACCATTCCCAACTCCGTGACCAAAATCGGGGAGCAGGCCTTCCAGAACTGTACCTCCCTCACCAGCGTGACCCTGCCCAACACCCTGACGGCGGTGGAGGCCTATGCCTTCTGCGGCTGCTCTGCCCTCACCTCCGTCACCATTCCCGCCTCGGTGCGGGAGATCGGAGAGACTGCCTTCAGCGGCTGCAGCCTCACCTCCGTCACTCTGCCCAAGGGGCTGAAAAAGCTGGGCACCGCCGCCTTTTCCGGAAACGCCCTCACCTCCATCACCCTGCCTGACGCTCTGGAGGAGATGGGAACCGGCGTGGTCTCGGGCTGTGAAGACCTGACCACCATCACCTTCCCCAAAACGGGCAAGCTGGCAGAGAGTATGAAGGGCATGACAGCCAACCAGTTTATGAACTATCTGGGTCAGTGCCCCTCCCTGAAGAATGTCGTCAATCTGCCCAGCGAGCAGCTTGCGGGCCGGCTGGAAACCTTCCGTGCCCTCTTTGACGGGGTGGACCCCAACCGCTGGGTGACCGAGCAAAGCCCGGCCATCGTGGCAAAGTCCAACGAGATCACCGCCGGGCTTACCAGTGATTACGAAAAGGCTCAGGCCATCCACCGGTGGGTGGCGGAAAACGTGGTCTATGACTACGAATACTTCCGGGGGAAAAAGGAGCATACATACCTGCGCAGCGAGGACGTGCTGGAGCATAAGCTGGCGGTCTGCTCCGGCTATACCAACCTGACCCGGGCGCTTCTGCAGGCCCAGGGTATTCCCGCCGTGTATGTCCACGGCACCGCCGGCGGCGACGGCCACGCCTGGAATGCCGCCTATATCGACGGGCAGTGGATCTGGATCGACTCCACCTGGGGCCGTCCCGGCAATGGCGCTTTCTACGACCCCCGGTACTTCGACGCCAGCGACTTCTTCCTGGCTCAGACCCATGAGGCCTTCCCGCCCGCCACAACCCTCAACAATTTCAAGGCCGGCGACCCCAAGGCCGAGGTAACGGTGGAAGCGGAGCTGCCCGACCCCAACGACCTCCCCTCCTCCTGGGCACAGGAGCAGGTGGACGCCGCCATCCGCTCCGGGCTGGTGCCCGAGGACCTTCAGACGGGCTATCAGAATAACATCACCCGGGAGGAGTTCTGCCGGCTGATGGTGATGCTGGTGGAGAAAAAGACGGGTATGTCCGTCTCTGTCTACGCCACCGTCAAAGGCAAAACCATCACCGACCCCTTCACCGACACCGACAACGCCGATATTCTGGCCGCCCACGCTCTGGGCATTGTCAACGGCACCTCTGAAACCACCTTTAACCCGAGCGGCTCCATCACCCGGCAGGAGGCAGCCTCCATGCTCTCCCGCACCGCACAGGTGCTGGATATGACCACCGGTAAGGGCCAGAGCTTTAACGATGAGGCTCAGATCGCCCTCTGGGCCAAGGAGGGCGTGGCCTTCACCTCCGGCCTTGTGGACCCCACCACCGGGGACCGGGTCATGGGCGGCACCGGAGACGGGGATTTCTCCCCCCTCGCCACCTACACCCGTGAGCAGGCCTACCTCACCGCCCTTCGCCTGTCCCACTGCGGAGAGTAAAAAGAAATTGCAAAACCCCCGGCAGATTCCCTCTGCCGGGGGTTTTTTATGCCTCGTTTTCATATCGAAGGGGCGCATAAAAAATCAGCAATTCCACCTTCTCTCCCTCCTCCGGCCAGTCACAGTGAATGCGGAAATCCCCCGCTCCAAAGCCTCTGATTTTTCGGTCAAAGGCCTCTACCTTCCCCGTAGCAAAGTCGATTACCCCAAGCCTCAGCGTCTCCTCCCCCTCCGGGGCAATATCCTCCAGACAGTTCTCACATAGAAAGGCAGCGGCCTTCCCCCTGTCCATGGCCCCATCTTCGCCCAGAGTGACGGTCAGCGTCGCATATCCAAAGTCCGGCTCCTCTATTACCGAAGCGGAGAACCCTTCCTCTCCCCCCTGTATATGCCGGATTTGAAATGTGCCGGTGTTTTCCTCTATCAGCTCTCCCCCGCTGTCATAGCGGTTTATCTCGATCGGAACCATGTCAAAGGTATTCAGACTGATAAGCCCCACATTATTCTGCCCCCATGCCCACATCCCCGCCCCTTTGCAAAGTACACAATCCGCAGTGGCCGCACAAAGCACCGAAGGTTCTGGCCTTTCTGCTCCGCATGCAGCCAAAAGGCACAGGGCCAACAATATAGCAGATATTCTCCTTTCCATATTTCTGATTCCTTTCCTCCGCAAAAGACTTTTTTAACAGAAATTCCACAGGCCAACGCATAGGTCCGTCGTCTGGATTTGCACTAAATCAACCATAACAATGATATCATAAAATTCCGGATTGGTGCAGCCACAGGGACTATATTTTTATCACACGCTCATATACTGATGGTACAGCTATAAGGACGTGTGGTGATGATATGCAGTTGAATGAAGCCGTAAGCAAGCGCCTTGCGGAACTCCTCGATAAGAAAAATATGACCCAATATCAGCTTTATAAACGGAGTGGTGTTCCCAAATCCACTATCGGAAATATTATCAATTGCTCCTATGAGTCAGTCAAACTGCGTATTATCCACGAAATATGTCAGGGACTCGAAATCAATATCTATGACTTTTTCGATTCTCCTCTTTTTAGGGAGGACAATCTGGAGCCATAAAACAAGGCGGTTTCCGATAATGATTCGATATGATCCTCTGTGGCAAACAATGAAACAAAAAGGCATTACGCAATATGCTCTTATCCAATCTGGCGTTGACCGTCGCACATTGGATTGGCTGAAAAAGAATAAAAATATCACCATGCTCACCCTTGAAAAGTTATGTGATATATTGGACTGTACCCCAAATGATATCGTGCGGTTTACAAAATAGGCCCGCCCATCAAGAAATGATGAGCGAGCCTATTTTTATAAATATTGTCAGAAAGGGTTTGCCCCTTCTGCTAACCCCATCAGATACCCCTGCTCAAAAAAGTGTCTGCATTCCAATTCGGTCTCTTCCCCAATAACGGCAGCATATTCTTCTAACAAGGGGGGAAACAACGGCTCCGAAAAGAGTTTGTATCGTTCTTCGCAGATGATTTTTATTTTCGAGAACTGTATTGTAGTCTTGGCTTTGATAAATCTCCCCCTCGTCAAACCGTATAGCCGCCTGGTACAGTTCCTTCACCGATCTTTTCATATATATGCCTCCCCATTTTGACATTCAGTGGATGTCAATTATGGAAGTAATATAACATATACTCTACTCAAATGACAAGCAGTTCATGTCGAACTATGTCGAATGGGTGAAGAAATTGTTTAAAAATAAAGGTCCTGATGGAAAATTGAATATTACCGGCCAAAAAATCAGCAAGTTAAGGATGGCCTTACCCGGGAAGGTTTCCCAGAAAAAGTTGGCAGATAAACTGCAATTAGAAGGCTTGATGATCGATAAGAATGCTGTCCAGCAAATCGAAAGCGGGGAACGGTTCGTTATTGACGTGGAGTTAAAGGCATTTGCAAAAGTATTAGGGGTCACCGCCGATGAGCTGTTGGCTTCTGACGAAGAGATTTAGTGATTTGAGCAATCGCAATCACAGTTGAGTCAAAGGATTGGTCGTCCAACATTTAGGAGTGATGCTGCCATGCAAACAGATTATCCAGAGAAATATCGAATCATGGGATTAAAAATCGCCTACTATCGTAAAAAGGCCGGATATACTCAGGAAGCATTTGCGGAAAAAATAGATAAAAGCCTTAACTTTCTGGCTCAAGTTGAGGGCCCCGGAACAACTCGCGGCATATCCCTTGAAACTCTGTTCAAAATCGCCGATGTTCTAAACATCCCCGCATCTAAATTGTTGGAGGATGATTGACCTTCCCTTTTGGAAGGGCAAAAGCGCCCGGTGTCTGATATTGAACTCAATGCACTTGCGGACATTTTAGAGGTTTCTGTTGATTGGCTTTTGGGACGTAAATAAATTTTATAAAGTCTTTTATATCAAACAATGGCTATTATTTAGCCATAATGGGAACCGTAAAGAAGTGATCCCATGATACGCTATACGCCTTTGTGGAAAACAATGGCTGAACAAGGAACAACAACATATACACTGCGATTTAAGCATGGTATGAGCCACGCCACGGTTCAGCGACTACAAGCGGATATGCCGGTTTCTACGCATACATTGGACAAACTCTGTACCATTTTAAATTGTCGGGTAGAAGATATCATAGAATATGTTCCTAACGAAAAATAACCTTCCCATTTTCAATCACGAAAATGGGAAGGTTATTTTTTTAAAGGGCTGCGAATCCCAAATTTTCCTGTAAATGCCCCTTGCCCTTCGTAGGGCCCGATGTCCCCATCGGGCCGGAGGTAGGAGTTAGGTGAGTGCGTCTTTACAGCGTCTTGGGACCTCTTTGATGTCAAAGAGGTCCCAAACCCCAGAAAACACCAGAGGGGGGATTTCGATTTCCCCCCTCTGGACACCCCCTTGAAACGACCAAGGGAGGGGGACTGCGGTCCCCCTCCCATTGGATTCCTCCCCGGACTGCTCTGACGATGGACAGGCGGCCTGCGACCTGCACTCTGTGGCAGGTCTCCGGGCACGAACGCCGGGGTTTTCTTGGGGGGAGCCTTTCTTTGGCCTGTCAAAGAATCGTCCCCAAGCCACTTCCAAAGTGCATTTTAAGGGAAAGTGTGATTCCCGGAACCCTCTGTATCCCTCTTTCAAGGCTCATAGCGGTAATATCGGAAGTCTCCCTCTGCCCGGACAAAGCGGAACCCCACCTTTTCCAGCACATGCTGACTGCGAAGGTTGCCCGCCAGCGTATCCGCATTGACGGCGGTCATACCCAGAACATGGATGGCGTAGCCCACCGCCAGTTCCTCCGCCCGGCGGCCATAGCCCTTGCCCTTGACGCAGTCATTTTTCATACAGATCCCCAGCTCGCATTCGCCCTTTTCCCGGTCAATGGCCTTCAGCTTGACCTCGCCGATGGGTTCCCCCCGGCGCATCACCGCCAGATTCAGCCGGTCGGGGCGCTGCTGCTTGTCAAAGTAAAGGTCCGCTCCCTCCCGGCTATACACATAGGGGGTCCATTGACCGGGGTCCGGCAGGAGGGCCGGATCGTTCTCGAACCCCTGAAAAAAGGCGTGGCAAAGCTCTCTTGTCATGGGGCACAGGGCAATTGCATCCATGGTTTTGCTCCTTTCTCTTCTACCAATCAAAAAAGCAGCCCCATTCGTTGAATGAGGCTGCTTTTTGAGTTTTATTTTGCGTAATCCACGGCCTTGGTCTCCCGAATGATGTTGACCTTGATCTGGCCGGGATATTCCATCTCGTCCTCGATCTTCTTGGCCACTTCCCGGGCCAGCAGGACCATCTGGTCCTCGCTGACCTTGTCCGGCTCCACCATGATGCGGATCTCCCGGCCGGCCTGAATGGCAAAGCACTTCTCCACACCGGGGAAGCTGGCGCCGATGCCCTCCAGCGTCTCCAGCCGCTTAATGTAGTTCTCCAGATTCTCCCGCCGGGCGCCGGGCCGTGCGGCGGAGACGGCGTCGGCCGCCTGGACCAGCACCGCCACCAGGGTCTTGGCCTCCACATCGTTGTGGTGGGCCTCGATGGCGTGGATGACCTCCTCGCTCTCGTGGTACTTCCGGGCCAGCTCCACGCCGATGGCAACGTGGCTGCCCTCCACCTCGTGGTCAATGGCCTTGCCCAGATCGTGGAGCAGGCCGGCCCGCTTGGCGGTGGCCACATCGCCCCCCAGCTCCGAGGCCATCAGCCCCGCCAGGTGGGACACCTCCAGCGAGTGGTTCAGCACGTTCTGGCCGTAGCTGGTGCGGTACTTCATGCGGCCCAGCAGCTTGATAAGCTCGGGGTGAAGCCCGTGGACGTTGGCCTCAAATACGGCCCGCTCGCCCTCGGCCTTGATGGTGGCGTCCACCTCCCGCTTGGCCTTCTCCACCATCTCCTCGATGCGGGCGGGGTGGATGCGGCCGTCCTGGATCAGCTTCTCCAGCGCGATGCGGGCGATCTCCCGGCGCACCGGGTCAAAGCAGGAGACCGTGATGGCCTCCGGGGTATCGTCGATGATGAGGTCCACGCCGGTGAGGGTCTCCAGCGTCCGGATGTTCCGGCCCTCCCGGCCGATGATGCGGCCCTTCATGTCGTCACTGGGCAGGGGCACCACGCTCACCGTGGCCTCCGCCACATGGTCTGCGGCGCACCGCTGGATGGCCAGCCCGATGACCTCCCGGGCCATGGCCTCGGACTCCTCCTTCAGCCGGGTCTCCGCCTCCTTGATTTTGGCGGCCGACTCGTGGGTCACCTCGGCCTCCAGCTGTCGGACCAGCATATCCTTGGCCTCCTCGGCGGTCATGCCGGAGATACGCTCCAGCTCGGCCATCTGCCGGGCCTTGATGCCCTCCACTTCCTCCCTGGCCGACTCCAGCTCGGCCATCTTGGCCTGAAGGGCCTCTTCCTTCTTCTCGATGTTGTCGGTCTTCCGGTCCAGATTCTCTTCCTTCTGCTGCAGCCGGTTCTCCTGCTTCTGGATGTCGCTGCGGCGCTCCTTCTCCTCCTTCTCCCACTCGTTGCGGGCGGTGAGAATGGCCTCCTTGGCCTCTACCATGGCTTCCCGCTGCTTGCTCTCGGCGGTCTTGATGGCTTCGTTGAGGATGCGCTTGGCCTCCTCCTCGGCGCTGCCCAGCTTCTTTTCGGACACGTTTTTGCGGTAAACACTGTCAGCCACCACGCCGAGCAACAGCCCGGCGACGGCCATGATCACACATAATACATTGAATTCCATGCCGTGTTTTTACACCTCCATATTGTTGTTAGGCGGGGCGGTCCCCGCAAGAAAGAAAAGTGCCCTTCGGCACTTTTCGCAATGTACCATTTCTATTTTAAGACCCAATAGCTGTCCTGTCAAGGAATTTCAACTGCGAAATTGCGAAAATCGCCGCAAAAACAGAACGCCCCCGGCGGAGTCCTTCCGCCGGAGCCGTTCGCGCCGTTTTTATATTTCTGCCATATCGCACCCGTTCAATCCTTCCGCACCGCCGCCGGATAAATTTGCTCCATCCGCTCATCCCCATAGCGGCTGTCCAGATATTCCTCCACCCCGTTTTGGGGCGGCAGGCCCCGGGCACGGCTGTCACAGCGGGCCAGAGCCGCCGTGCTTACCGCCATATTGCAGGCCATAAACACCGCCATGACCCAGGTCAGCGACCGCCCCAGCCGCCGGGGGATCTTTTCGATATACCCGGACAGCTTCGGATAGCACACTTTGATCCAAACCACCGCCGCAATGCCCCAGAAGAAACAGTAGAGCAGATTCACCCGCCCCGCCAGATTGAAGGGCAGGTGGCTGTAATCCCAGAACACCACCCCAAATACCGCCTGGGTAAACACGCTGCAAAAGAACTCATATCCGCCCCCCAGCAGGGTGCCGGCGGCAAAGAGAAAGCTGTCCGACCGGTCCCGGTAGCGGTACAGCAGAAGGCTTGCCAAGGCCAGCGCCAGCCCCCACACAATGGAAAAATCCCCCCATACCACGCTGGAACGGCTCATCCACACCCCCATGGAAAACCGGCAGAACACTGTCTCCACCGCCGCCCCCAGAAAGGAGCCTATCATAAAAAGCCAAAAGAGTTTCTCCCACCCGCAGCCGGGGGCAAAAGCCCCGGCCCGCTGCCGGGGATGAAGGGCCAACTCGGCCTCGGGGTGGGCCTTTTTGATCCGCCTTTCGGTCCGCCGCAGTACCCACGCCCCCAGTCGAAGGGTAAATGCCCCCATCCGGCCGCTCCACCGCTCCACCCCCGGCAGACGGTGAAGGGTCCCCCGAAGGGTGAGGGCGGTGGCCAGACAGTCCACCAGAAGGGTGATGAGCAGACCCCATAAAAGAATGTGGGACAGCGTGGGCGGCACCGCCTCTCCCACCCAGCCCAGCATGGGAATGAGCCACTTTACCGCCGCCATGCCCAGCAGCCCCCACAAAAGGGAGTATTCCAGGCAGACATACCCTTCCAGATTCCACCGGTGACCGGAATAGTCCCACCAGCGGGTGTGGGTCATCCGTTCCAGCCAGTGTCCCGCCAGCCATTCCGCCACCGTGGCATAGATGGCGCTGCCCAGAAAGAGAAAAAAGAGATGGTCCGTCAGCTCCCGCAGCGCGATGGTGATAAACACCCCCGCCAGACCATAGACAATGCACACGGGACCGTAAAGCAGACTTTTGTCCACATACCGCCGTTCCCGAAGGGCGGTCAGCCCCGTCTCCCCCAGCCAGCCCAGAAAGGAATAGCAGAAAAAGAGCCAGACGATGCGGTAAAATGTTTCCATGGGTACGCCCTCCTTTCACGGACAACGGTTATAAATCATAACAGTTATAAAATATAACTGTTATGATTTATAACTGTGCAAAAAAGAACAGGCGGGGGCACGCCCCCGCCCTGCGGTCCTGAGATTGGCCATTTGTGTCCCGGCCCGTGGGTCAGGGCATCTTTGGCAGGGAATCGTCCTCCTCCACCCACTCCTTCTCCACGTCCACCACCCGGTACTCGGTGGGGGTGTCCCGAATCACCAGCCGGGTAATGCCGGCATTGATGATGAGCCGCCGGCACATGGAGCAGGAGGTGGAGCCGGGGATCAGTTCCCCGGTCTTGGGGTCCTTGCACACCATGTAAAGGGTGGCGCCCAGCGTCTCGCTCCGGGCGGCGGAGATGATGGCGTTGGCCTCGGCATGGACGCTGCGGCACAGCTCATACCGCTCCCCCGATGGGATCTTCATTGCCTCCCGGGTGCAGTAGCCCAGATCGGCGCAGTTTTTCCGGCCCCGGGGCGCGCCATTGTAGCCGGTGGAGATGATCTCGTCATGCTGGACGATGATGGCCCCATAGCACCGCCGCAGGCAGGTGGACCGCTCCAAAGCGGCCTGGGCAATGTCCAGATAATAATTTTCCTTGTCGATCCGCTGCATAAAAAGGACCTCCTTCAAGGTTTTTCAACAGTATAACCGTTTTTTCCTCCCATTGCAAGCCCCTGTAAAATATCTTCCCTTTTTCTTAAAATTTCGCTATAATATCCCCTGTTCCGCCATTATTTTTCCCCCTGAAACGGAGGTCCTCCCATGTCCCCCACCATCTCCCTCATCCTGCCCGTCTACAACGCGGAAGCCTATCTTCCCACCGCTCTGGATTCCATTTTGGCCCAGACCTTTCGGGATTTTGAAGTCATTCTGGTCAATGACGGCAGCGCCGACGGCTCTTTGGACATCTGCCGCCGCTATGCCCGGCAGGAGTCCCGTTTTCTGGTGATAGACACCCCCAACGGCGGGGTGTCCAAAAGCCGCAATCTGGCTCTGGACCGGGCGCAGGGGACCTATTTGCAGTTTATGGACGCCGATGACTGGCTCTCCCCCGACGCCATGGAGGTCCTGGCCCACACCGCCGCCTCCACGGGGGCTGATCTGGTCATCAGCCACTTTTACCGGGTGGCCGGTGACCGCATGGCCCCCCGGGGGCATATCAAAGAAAAACGGTTCCTTACCCGCCGGGAGTTTGCCGAGGAGATGATGAAGGCCCCCGCCAACTTCTATTACGGGGTCCTCTGGAACAAGCTCTACCGCCGCTCCATCGTGGAAAGCCACCGGCTCCGCTGCCCGGAAAATGTGGACTGGTGCGAGGATTTTCTCTTCAACTGCAACTACATTCAATATATCCGGCTGGTGGCTGCCGTGCCGCAGCCTCTTTACTACTACCGCAAACGGCCCGGCAGTCTGGTGGACACCCACGTCAACCTCCGCACCGTGGCTGAGACCAAGCGGAGCACCTTCGCCTATTACAAGGACCTTTACCGGAAACTGGACCTCTACGAAGACCAGAAGGCGGGGATTTACCGCTACCTCCTCTCCGCCGCCACCGATGGGGCCGTAGGCCCTCTGGCCCAGCGGCTGGACGGCGGCATGAAACCCCATTTTCTTCGCCGCCCCTTCCAAAAAACCAACTCCCGACGCTAAATTCACACATTGTTTACGTTTCCTTTCTTGACCTTCCGCTTTCAAAGGGCTATCATGGTCACATAGCAACAGGAAGGAGGAGCGGTATGGACTGGATGCGGCGAATGATGTATGGACGCTACGGCGTGGACCAGCTGAACTTCTTCCTTCTGGGTGTCTATTTTGTCTGCTACCTCCTCTCCGGTCTTCTGCGACTTCGCCTGTTGAGCCGGCTGGCGGCCGTCTGCCTCCTGCTGGCCCTCTACCGTGCCCTCTCCCGGCAGCTGGACCGCCGCCGTGCGGAGAATGACCAGTTTTTAGAGCTTGCCGGTCCCATGATCCACCGCTACAACGTAAACAAATGCCGCCGGCGGGACAAGGAACACCTCTATTTCAAGTGCCCCAACTGCGGCCAGCAGCTTCGGGTCCCCAAGGGAAAGGGCCGCATCTCCATCACCTGCCGCAGCTGCGGGGTGACCTTTGAGGAAAAAACCTGACGGAGAAACACAGGAGGCCATTGCGGTATCGCAATGGCCTCCTGCTTTTTTGACGGAAGAGCGTTTACAGCCTTATCACCACTCAGGCAGCAAGGATGGGACCCACCCCCCTGTCCCAATAAAAAAGCGGGGCCACAGCTGCGGCCCCGCTTTTATTATGGCACTTACTTCTTGCTCTTTTCCAGACAGGCCTTCACGGCATCCTTGATGCGGCCGCTGGTCAGGGTGGCGCCGGTGACGCCGTCCACATCAATGTTGCCGGCCTCCTTGATGGCGGCGGGGACCTTCTCCAGAGCGGGGGCGGCGATGCTCTCGGTCTCGTGGTGGCTCACCACGGTGACATCGTCGATCTTACCGCCGGCGATGGTGACGCTGACGGTCATTTCACCCTCCTGGCCGTCCACGGTGGCCTCGTAGGTGCCGTCCTTCACGCCGGTCATGTCAAAGGCGGCGGTGGCCACCTCGGCCTTGGCAAACAGGGCCTCATCCAGCACATAGGAGGCGGCCTTCACGGCCTGACCCTCGGCAAGCTCCATGCCCATCACGTTCCGGCCGGCGATGCGGCCAAAGACGATGGGACCCATGACGCCGGTACCGCCGGAGACATACTTGCCCCAGATACCGCCAACCACCTCACCGGCGGCGAACAGGCCGGGGATGGGAGCGCCGCTTTCATCCAGGACCCGGGTGTCGGTATCGGTGGTGACACCGCCCAGGGTCATGACCACCAGAGCCTTGATGGGGCAGGCATAGTACTTCTCGCCCTCGATCTTGTTGATGGCCATATTGTAGGTATCCAGCTTCTCACCGCTGAAGTCCCGGCCGAACTGGTCGGTGCCCCCGGCCTCCACGGCGGCGTTATAGTCCTCCACGGTCTTCTTCAGGGTCTCGGCGGGGACATTGATCTTCCCGGCCAGCTCCTCAATGGAATCGGCCTCCACAATGAGCTTGTGGCCCACGCCGGTCTCAGGCTCATAGTAGGCGGTGTACATATAGGCGGCGTTGGCGGCCTTCAGGTCCTCCACGATCTTGTCGGTGTAGATGTTGTACTGCACGGCGCCGGGCTGCTCTTCCAAAGCGGTCTCACGGGGGACCACCTCGTCCAGCGTCTCGTTGACAAAACGCTCGCCGTTCTGGTTGACGTAGATACCGCCGGTCTTCCAGGTATAGATATCGCCGATCAGGCCCTTGCCGGGAGCATATTCCAGACCCATGGGGAATGTGGGGATATAGCTCATCTTCTCCTTGTCCACCTGGGCGCCCACCATCTGCATGATCCGGATGCCCTTGCCGTCGGCGCTGTCGGCGCCGCCCACCAGATAGTTCTCGCCGTACTTGGCAAACTCGCCCATCATAGCGGGGTTGCCGGAGTAGCCGCCGGTGGCCATGATGATGCCCTTGTTGGCGTTATAGCGAACGGTGTTCCCCGTCTCACTGTTGACGCCGATGGCAGTGAGGACCTGCCCCTTCTCGTTGCCCACCAGAGCCTCTACCTCGGTGTAGAAGTCGATGGTGATATTGTCATAGGTGGCAATGACCTTGTCCAAGATCTCGTGGGCGGCGGACTTGTAATTCTCCCGGTCCATGGCACGGGGCTTATAGGTCCGCTGAATGGAATAAAGCTGATGCTCGGGGGCGAACACGCTCTTCTTGCCCCCCTGCTCGGAGAAGGTGTACTCACTCAGGCCGTTGTCCCACAGCCACTGGATGGCGGCCACATCCTCCTCCACATAGGTCTCGATCATCTCCCGGTCGCCCTTCTGGTCGCCGTTGGAGAGAATGTCCTCGATGTAGGACGCCTTGGTGTCCTCGATGCCGTCCAGCTGCTGGATGATGGTCTCGGCGCCGGACATGGAGCCGCTGGTGTAGTTCAGGGAGCCGCCGGTCTTCCCCAGCTTCTCCACAACGATGACGCTCTCAGCGCCGGCGTCTGCGGCGGAGATGGCGGCGGCCAGACCGGCGCCGCCGGCGCCCACCACGATCACGTCGGCCGTCTTCTCCTCGTCATAGACAAGGGGTTCGGGGGTGGGAGTGGGGTCGGCCTCCTTGGGACCGCAGCCCACCAGGCCCAGGGCCATAGCCCCGGCCAGGAACAGTGCGAGTGTTCTCTTTTTCATTACAGTACCTCCTTAAAACGATGTTGCCTCTTTCATTCTTGTGAAATCCTTGACGAAATCCACAGGATGATTGTATCACACTCTGTGGGGAAAGGCAATATGGTTCGTAAACGAAATTTTTCTCCTCAGACCCCTTCGAAGAAAAAGCGCACCCCCGGGGAGGAGGCCCGGGGGTGCAAAACGAGAAAAAAGGATGAAATTACTTGTGAATTTTTACTTGTGGATCACTGTACCTCTTCGTAGGAAGGCTCCATGTGGACCTTATCCTTCATGAAGAAGGAGTACCCGAAGGCGATGGCCACCATGACCAGGTTGAGAACGACCATCTTCACGCCCAGGTTACGGGCACTCATGTAGGTGCTGAACACGGCGGCCACAAAGGCGATGGCGCTCAGGGCATACAGCACACCGTTGGACACATGGAACTTGGAGCGCGCCCAGGGACCGGGGAACAGCTTGGGAATCCGGGTCATCCCGATGGCCAGAGTGAAGGTGGTGATGGCGCCGATGATCTTGGTCATGTTGGCCAGGGTGGAAACGCTCAGGCCGGTGAGGATGCAGATGACACCCACGGCGTAGAACATCAGCAAGATCCGATAGGGAACCTTCTTCTTGTTCAGCTTGGCAAGGCCCGCGGGCAGCCAGCCATCGTCACAGATCTGCATCAGCGGCTTGGGGCTGGTGGCCAGCTGGTTATTCAGGGTGGAGGCCAGAGCGCAGCCGGCGCCGCCCACGATGAACAGAACATACAGCGGATAGGGCAGGATGGAGTTTGCCACCACAGTCAGGTTCTGACCCAGCACCTGCTCGGTGGGCAGCACGCCGGCGGCCACAAAGGACAGGAAGCCGTACAGCACGGCCACGGACAGGGTGGAGACGATGATGACCACGGGGATATCCCGGGTGGGGTTCTTGGCTTCCGCCGAGAAGTTCAGCACCACGGTACCGCCGCCGGTGGCAAAGGTCAGGGTAGCGGAGGCCTGGCACACGCCCATAACGCCCGCCATCATGAAATAGCCGTCGGCATTGTTGAAGTAGTTGCCCCACTGGACCTTGCCGATACCGAAGGCGCCAAACATGGCCAGGGAGAAGATCAGGACAATGACCAGCAGGTTCTGGACCTTGGCGAAGGCATCCACGCCGACGAGATTCAGAAGCAGGAAAATGGTCAGGACACTCAGAGCAATGGGCTTCACCGCCTCAGGCCCCCAGCCGAAGAGGGAGCAGAGGTAGTCGGCCAGAGAAATACCGTACATGGCCAAGGACAGGTTGCCGATGATGGCGGTGATGGCCTGGGTCCCTGCCAGCAGCTTGCCGCCCATGACCGCCAGCTGGGTGTAGGAGCCACCGCGAAGGCGGACGCAGGAGGAGATGAAAATAAAGGGGATGGCGCCGCAGCAGGTGATGATAGCTGCGATGAGGAAGGAGAACACCACGCTCCGTCCGGTGACCGCCATAGCGGCGGGCAGCAGGGACATAATACCGGCGCCGATGATCTGGCCCACGGCAGAACCCATCAGGTCCCAAAAGCCCAATTTTTGCTCCAATTGTTTCGTAGAGCTGCCTTGTGCTGCCATTGAAATAGCCTCCTTTTCTCTTTCTGATGTCTAAACAGATGGAAACGGGCCCGTCTCCTTCACGTATCTGCCGGTAACTCTCCTGGTGTCCACTGCGTGGACACCAGAAAAGAACCGGTTCTTTTCTCATTTTAACACATTGTTCATATTTGTCAACGAAATCTCTTCGTTTATTGAGCGATTTGACGAAATAGATAAATGGATATATCTAATTTTGTCGAAAATCACGGAAGCGGCCTTCCCCATGGCGGTTACTTCCCCACGCAGAACCGCTCAAAAATACGGTCGGTCACGTCCTCCCGAATATGGCGGCCGGTCAGCTCTCCCAGGGCCTCCATGGCCTGCTCCACATCGGTGAGGAGGGCGTCGGGAGTCACCCCGGCGGACAGGGCCTCTCCGGCCCGCTCCACCGACTGAAGGGCACGGCCGGCGGCTTCGGCCTGACGGGCGTTGGTCAGCATCTCCCCCGCCTCCTCCGCCGGGGCGGAAAAGAGGGCGGATATCTTCTCCCCCAGTTCTTTCAGCCCCTCCCCAGTCACGGCGCTTACCGTCATGGTCTCCGCCCCGCCCACCGGAGCGCCCTCCCCGCCCGGCAGGTCGGCTTTGCTGCGGAGGACGACGGTGGGGGCCAGGGACAACGCCTGAGCCACAAGGGCCTCGTCCTCCCCGGTAGCCGGCTCCGTTCCGTCGATGACCACAAAAATCAGCCCGGCAGCCTCCATGGCGGCCCGGCTTCGCTCCACCCCCAGTTTTTCCACCGCATCCCCCGTCTCCCGCAGACCGGCGGTATCAATGAGCCGGAGCAGCACGCCCCCCAGCACGCACCGCTCCTCCACCGTGTCCCGGGTGGTGCCGGGGATATCGGTGACGATGGCCCGCTCGAAGCCCACAAGAGCGTTCATCAGAGAGGATTTCCCGGCGTTGGGCCGGCCCACGATGGCACAGGGCACCCCCCGGGTGATGACCCGTCCCCGGTCGTATGTGGCTAGAAGGGCCTGCAATTCCCCCCGGGCCGCCGTCAGGGCATCGGTGATGGTCTCGGTGGTAAAGGGGTCCAGATCCTCGTCCGGATAGTCCAGCACGGCGTGGAAATGGGCCATCACGTCCACCAGGCCGTCATAGACCCTTCCCACCCGCTGGGACAGCGCGCCGGCCAGCTGGCCTGCCGCCATCCGGGCGGCGGCAGGGGTCTCTGCGTCAATAAGGTCCATGACCCCCTCGGCCTGAGCCAGATCCAGCCGTCCGTTGAGAAAGGCCCGCCGGGTAAACTCCCCCGGCCCCGCCTGCCTGGCTCCCTGGGCAAACAGGGCCTCCAACGCCAGGGTCAGCACCGTGGGAGAGCCGTGGCATTGCAGCTCGGCGGTCTCCTCCCCGGTGTAGCTGCCCGGCGCAGGGGACCAGGTGCACAGCGCCCGGTCGATGGCCCGGCCCTCCCGGTCGTAAAGTGTCCCGTAAATCAGCTTTCGGGCCGGATGGTCTGCAAGGGGCCTGCCGTCCATAGGTGAAAACACCCGCCCGGCGGCGGCCGCCGCCCCCGCTCCCGACAGGCGCACAATACCGATAGCGCTTCTCCCCCAACCGGTTGCCACGGCTGCGATCAACTCATTTTCCACGGCCTTTTCCCCCTTTATAAATTCGTGAATTTTGCCGGGTATTTTTCCCTTGACAAGTAATTATGTTAACCTCTTTTGCATATCCACCCTTTCCACCGTTGACATAATCGTGTGTGGAAAACCCGGTGGAAAATGTGGAAAACCTTGTCCGGACAAGATTTGTAACCTTTTGTAACTTTTTGTCGAAAATGAATACGGGTTTGTATATCCGCTGTCAAAAAGGTTACAAAGTTGTTACTTGTCAACCACCCCGGACCATGCGGAGCTTATACTCCGGCGTACCCTCCTCCAGCTCCCGCTCCCCGCTGGGAGAAAAGCCTTTGGCACGGTAAAAGCCAAGAGCGCTCTCGTTCTTTTCCAGCACCCAAAGAGACTGCGCCCCAAAGGTTCCAACGGCAAATGCCATCAGTTTTCCGCCGATGCCTTCCCCCTGAAAGAAGGGGTCCACATAAAGCTCCTTGATTTCGGTTCCCTCAACGTGGATAAGCCCTTTTACAAAGCCCTCGTCATAGACCCAGATGCCCTCCAGCTTCTCCGGGTGGTCCAGATACTCCCGGGCGGTGGGCAGCACCTGCATCTCCCCGAAGGAGACCTGGTCGTCGTTAAAGATGGGCCGGTACTGGGTGCGCTTGGTAAAAATCAAAATCTCGGCAATGCGGGAGACATCCTTTAACTCCGCTTTACGGATGGGGTCCATACTGTTCTCTCCTTTTTTATGGATTTGGCACCATTTTAGCATAATTTGCACCCTTTTTCAACGCTTCCGCCACCGAACCTTCCGCCAAAACACCCCGCCGCCCGTCTATCCGTTATAGTATTGGTACAAAGACAATGCCCCGAAGGAAGGAGGCTCTGCCGTGAATAAAAAGCTGCGGGAGGGCCTGCACAGCATTTTCCCGGTTGCGGGGGGCTTTCTCCTCTTTCCGTCCTCCCCCGCTCCTGCCGAAAGCGGCTGCCGGACCTGTTCCCTGTCAGCGGAAAAGCCCAGCGAAAAGGAGAGGATACCACCATGGGAGATACGGAATACGCCCTTCTTTTGGTCTCTGTGGCAGGAGGCTTCAGCGATCAGGTCATTGACGCCGCCTGTGGGGCAGGTGCCCGGGGAGGCACCGTTATCAAGGGCCGGCAGCGCAGCGATGAACGGACCCGCCAGCGGTTTGGCATCTCCTTACAGGAGGAGCAGGATTTTGTGATGATCGTGGTGCCCCGGGAGGAGAAAACGGCGGTGATGACTGCCATCAACACCGCCTGCGGTCTGGGCGCCCCTGCCCACGGCGTGGTGGTTGCCATGCCGGTGGAGGAGCCATGGGATTGGAATAAAAAAGAGGCGTACTGGTTGGTCCACCAGTACGCCTCTTTTTTCCTTTTTATTCTCCCAGCGCCTGGGCAAAGGGAAGCACCACGGCATTGAGTTTTTCCATGGCCTCGCCGTAGTTGAAGTACTCCTCGGCGTTGTTCTCCTGACACAGCCGGTCGGAAACCGATTTCAGGGCGGTGAACTTCACCTGATTGCGCAGGCACACCTGGGCGATGGCGCCCCCCTCCATCTCGCAGAGGGCGGGGGAAAAGGTCTTTGCCACCCAGTCAGCCCGCTCCCCCTTGGTCATAAAGGCCTCGCCGGTGGCCACCTTCCCCACCTGATAGGAGACGCCAAGGCCGTCCAAAATGGCTCTGGCCCGCTCCACCTCATCGGTGGGGAACTCCACCTTGTTTACCGTAGACACCATGCCGATGGGGTCTCCCATGGCGGTGGTATCCACATCATGCTGGATAAAGCTGTCGGCCAGCAGAATGGTGCCGATGGGAAGATCCAGAAAACTTCCCGCTACCCCGGCGTTGATGATCCAGTCCGGGTGATGGCGGTCAATGAACAGCTGGGTGCTCATGGCGGCATTCACCTTTCCCACCCCGCCGGCAAAGGCCAGGATACCCGGCGCCACCTCATAGATGGGCACACCGCTGACCATTTCCAGCAGCTTTGCATCGGTGGTTTTCAAAATACTCTCGATTTCCCCTGTCATGGCGTAAGCCAGTCCTATCATGGTCTTCTCTCCCTTTCTTTTTCTATGATAGATAGTATATCATAGAGTCAAAGCAGGGTAAAGAGCAGATTTTGCGCAAAGGCAGGCCCCTATTTCATCCCGGAAACCTGAGCCCCGGTGTAGTACCACTCCAGGATCTCCTGAAAGCTCTTGCCTTCCCCCGCCATGGCGTTGGCACCGTATTGACTCATCCCCACGCCGTGGCCGTAGCCGGTGACCCAGAAGGTCACCGATTCCACCGTTGCGGCGGCGGTAAAATGGGCCGAGCGAAGGCCAAAGACCGAGCGGGCCTTTGTGCCCGTCATCTCCACCCCGCCCACCGTAATGACAGCCACCGCTCCCGATGGATCATTGGTCAAACCGCCAAACCAGCCGGTGGGATCGCCGGACAGGTCGGCCTCGGGATACTGGGCCAGAAGGCGGGCGGAAAACTCCGACGGGGTGAAGGTGACCATGGTCTGCCAGCCGGGGACCTCTGTCCCTTCAGGGCTGTCCACAGACACCAGGTAGGGTACATCGGTGCCCCAGACCTCCACCGCATCGCTGGTTTTCCCCGCCGCCGAGGAAAAGAATACCGCATCGATGGGTTGTCCCCCATAAAGGCACAAAAGGCCGTCGGTGTCCGCCACCGCACGGGCCACCTTCTCACTGTACCACTCCGCCTCGGCCCCCCAGCCGGCGGCGGCCTGCTCCCGGGTGAGATAGGCCTGGCAGCAGGTAAAGTCGGCGCAGACATCGGCCCCCGGGTGCTTGCTCTGGGCACCGCTGCGCTGGTAAAGGCAGTAGGTCCGGGCGGCCACTGTCTGGGCCTTCAGCGCCTCCGGGTGAAAGGAGGCGGGCATCTCGGCGGCCACCACCCGCCAGAGGTACTCGTCCAGTGTGATCTCCTCCACCTCCCCCGACGGGAGAAGGAGTTTCAGACTTTGCCCATTGTCCCATCCCGCCACCGGAGTGGCCGCAGGGGGGACAACGGGCAGCGTGGCAGTGGGGAGAGGCGTTGTCTCAGCGGGAGGGACTTCTCCCGGCAACAGCAGCAAAGGCAAAAGGAACAGCAAAAGAAGAAGGGCAACCCCCACCGCCATGGCCCGGCGGGGCCAGGGGGCAGCGGCCCTGGGACGTTCCTTGAGTCGAACCATATGTACTCCCTCCCCTTTCCTGTTTCCCATATTTTTTGGGAATGCCTTGATTATAAGCCTCTGCCCCTGACGATTTTCAGGGAATCCTGACAGGGCCTTTCTTTCCTGTAATTGAAAAAAGCAAAAGACCGGAGCGCATGGCTTCCGGTCTTTTGCTTTTTTCAGGGCTTTTGACAAAGGGGAAGTGTGATGACAAAGGCGGTCCGGCGGCCGGTACTTTCCGCGTGGATGGAGCCGCCGTGAAGCTCCACGATCTCCTTTGCGATGGCCAGCCCCAGTCCGGCGCCTCCCGTACGGGTGGAGCGGGCCGTATCCAGACGGTAAAATTTTTCAAAAATATTGGTCAGCTCTTTCTCCGGGATCTCCAGCCCCTCATTGGTGACGGTGACTACGGCGTTCTCCCCCTCCTGCCGGGCGATAAGCTCCACAGGCCCACCCGGCGCGGAATAGCTCACCGCATTGCGCAGCACATTGTCAAAGACCCGGGCCAGTTTGTCCCCCTCCCCCGCCACCACCAGATGGGGCTGGATATCCGGTGTACATCGAAGTTCCTTGGCTGCAAAGAGGGGATAAAACTCATCGGCCAGCTGTTCCAGCAGAAAGGATATCTGGATGGGGTCATGATGCTCCAGCCGCAGTTCCATGGTGTTGATGTCAAAAAACTCCCCCACCAGCTCCTCCAGCCTGCGGGCCTTATCCAGCGCGATGCCGGTATATTTGACCCGCTGCTCCCGGTCCAAATCGGGTTCGTTCCACAAAAGCTCCAGATACCCCATCACCGAGGTCAGCGGCGTTTTCAGGTCATGGGCCAGAAAGGCAATAAGCTCCTGCCGACGCCGCTCCTGCTGACGGACCTCCTCCTGCTGCTGGATCAGCCTGTCCCGAAGGGCAGACAGCTCGGCACCGATGGGGTTCAACGCCCGGGGCCACTCCTTCTCCCTGGTGGGGTCCTCCAGACTCTCCCGGAGGAACCGGCCCACCTGCCGCAGCCGCAGGCCGGGAAGGGCCAGCACGGCCATTAAAGACAAAAGGAGAAGCAAACAGATACCGGTGATGAGGACGGTTTGCAACGTAGTCATGAAAAGCTCCTTTCCAGAGCAAAATTTGCCAAAGGGGACTCTACCAAAGGATAGGCCTCCTGCGTAAACCGGGGATATTCCTTTTTCGGTCTGACTCTGCACGATAAATATGGGCAAAGTATATCACCATCCCCAAAGACTTTCAACCCCCCTCTTGCAGCTGCGGACCAGCCGCTATCAAGGACTGCTGGCGGAATAGACTCCTGCCTGCTGCAATATAGCAAAAGAAAGGCCCCGGCTTTTGCCGGGGCCTTTCCTTATCTCTGAGGAAACTTACTGGTCGTCGCCGTCAGTGGGAGCGTCCTCCCCCTCGCCGGCGTTGTCCTCATTCTCCTCGTCATTGGGGAGAGCCGGGTCCTCGCCCTCGTTGGGCGTGGCGGCATCCTCCCCGTTGTCAGGCTGCATCTCGTCCTGACCGCCGTTCTCCGGCTGATCAGAGGTCTCGCCCTCGCCGGGCTGCTGGGCACCCTCCCCGGGGGTCTGGGTGGGGTCCTCCCCCTCGGTGGGCTGACCGACAGTGGCGTCGTCACCCTCAACGGGCACGGTCTCATCGGTGTTTTCACCGCTTACCTGCCCCTCCTCAGGGGCAGGCTGGTCGGCGGACTGATCCTGCTGGGCCAGTGCCTCCCAGTCGTTGGCGGCCTCCACGATCTCGTAGTAGGCCCAGTGGGTGGCGGGCACGTCGCTCCAGGCAGTGTAACCGGTCGTGGCGTTGATCTCCTCTACATTGGCGCTCCGGCCAAGGTAGGCGTTGAAGATCTTCACCGTCTCCGCCCGGGTCATGACCCGCTCGGGGAGGAATGTGCCATCCTCATAGCCATTGATCCATCCGTTGACCACGGCAGTGTAGACGCCGTCCAAAGCCCAGGGGGCGATGGCATCCACATCGGTGAAGGTCAGCCCCTCGTTGCTCTGGGTACCGGCCAGGCGGCTGATGATGACCGCAAACTCCTGCCGGGTGATGGCGCCGTCGGGACGGAAGGTACCGTCCTCATAACCGCCCATCACACCACGCTGGACACAGTAAGCGATCACATTCTTGGCCCAGTGGTTCTCCAAATCAACGAAGTCGGCGTCATAGGTCTGACTGGCGTCGTACCGGAGCAGTTCAGCAATGATCTTGGCCACTGCCGCCCGGGTGATGGCCTCATCGGGACGGAAGGTACCGTCCTCAAAGCCGCCGATGTACTTCGTGCGGGCATAGACCACAGGTTCGCTGGGTTGCTGGGTCGGCTGGAATACCGCATAGAAGGTGCGATCCTCTGTCACCACAGTGCTGGCGGGATCTACCAGCGTCACGTTGCCGCTGGAGGGATCGGTGTCGGACCAGCCGGCAAAGATAAATCCGGCATCCGCAACCGCCACGGGAATGGTTCCCTGCTCAGGCATCGTGTTCCAAACGACCTCGCTTGTGATGGCGTCATAGGTCTCACCGTTCTTACTGACCACATAGGTCACAATCACCGTTTCGGGCACATACTCCTCGAAGGACTTGAAGACCGCATAGAAGGTCTTGTCTCCCTCGATATAATGGGCCGTGGGGTCCACAATGTCGTCCTCTGTCAGCTCATGGATAGCCGGGTCCTTTTCAGACCAGCCAGCCAGGTAGTAACCTTCGTCCACCACCACAGCGGGCAGACCTTCCACGCTGGGGCTTTCGTAAATCTTGACCTGTTCTGTGGTATTGGAATAAGTCACGCCATGTCCGTTGACCACATAGGTCACGGTAAAGACGGGTGTCTCCTTGCCCACATCCTCGCCGCCGTCATTCTCGTTATCGTAATAACGCCAGACATCGTCGATGAATGCCGCATCCCAATGCTCGGGCGGGACGGCCTGTGTGGCATCCTTCCAGTGGAAGTCATGGTCATTGGCCGCCTCGATGACCTCGAAGTAAGCCCAGTGGCTCTTGGAGACATCGGGCCAGGTCATGTACTCCTTGTTCTCCTCATTGCCGCTGCCAGTGTTACTGGCCACGCCGGAGTGAACATATTCGGTCAGGTCGCTGAGACCCTCGGCATCCACACCACGGTGCAGGTAGCCGTTAAAGATCTTTACCGTCTCGGCACGGGTAATGTCGTTCAAGGGCCGGAAGGTGTTATCCTCATAGCCGTTGACCCAGCCGTTGGCCACATTGGTGTAAACACCGTTCAAGGCCCAGTTAGCCACATCGCCGCTGTCCACAAAGTTCAGGCCCTCATTGGGCTGGACACCGGCCAGACGGGCCACAACTGCGGCCAGCTCCTGACGGCTGATGTAGCGGTCAGGCCGGAAGGTGCCATCCTCATAACCGGTGAAGACACCCTTCAACGAACAGAAGGCAATGGCGCTGTTGGCCCAGTGCTCTTCCACGTCGTTGTAGTTGCCGGGGTTGCCGTAGTCGCTGCCCTCGGCAAAGTCCTCCAGACAGGCACGGGCAATGATGGTAGCCACCTGGCCACGGGTAATGGGATGATCCGGGCCGAAGGTGCCGTCAGGGAAGCCGATAACATAGTGGGCATGGCCGGCGGGGACCGCTTCGTAAATGGCATAGAAGGTCTTATCATCCGTGATGGAGAAGGTCAGCGGGTCCACCAGGGTGGGCAGCGTGCCGTCCTTGATCTTGGTGGGATCGCTCTCGGACCAACCCAGGAACTTCAGACCCTCAATAGCGGTGATCTTCGGCACGAAGGAGGGCTTTGCCCCTCTCCGGCTCATCTTCTCAGCCGTCAGGTCGTTGGTAAAGCCGTTGTCGCTGACCCAGTAGGTCACAACGGGCATCTCGATGGTCACGGTGCCGCCGCCGGTGCTGGGCTGGGGCACATAGATGGTCAGTGTGTAAGTCGCCTTGGTATCACTCTGCCCGTCCTCGCTTTTACCAGTCGCTTTCAGTTCCAGCAGTGTACGAGTTCCGGGCGTCGTGGTGTCAATACCACTCAGATCCAGTGTCCCCAGGATAACCTCATTCCCCACCTCCAGCGGATTGGGAATAACAACACCGCTCAAATCAAACTTGTCTTTCAGCAAGCCGCCGGTCGCTTCCACTTTGACATCCTTGGCATTGGACGTAAGATCCGTCAGCTTGATCACCACACTGCTGGGCGCCGAACTTTGAAGCCGGCGGCTGTAGTCCACACGATACTCATTATCATCGTCGGTGAAACGCAGCTGCGGTGTCTCACTCAATTCGGTCTTGGTTGCGGGTTCGGTAAAGGTACCGATGTTCTCCGCCGTTCCCGGAGCGGCAACGTCGATCTCAGCACCGGCTCCGTTTGTCTTATTGTTGACCGTATAATCGTCATCCGGCGTCTTCAGCGTATATCCTTCAGGCGCTTTTACCTCAACATAGGGACGATATTCGGTGTTGGGCTGGAAGGTATCCTCGGTAACATCTACCCAGGAGTTGCCCTCTTTCTTCTGCCACTTGAAGGTGACCTCCACATCCGTACCGGGCACCAGAGTCTTCCCGTTTTCATCGGTGATCACAATGGTGTTATTCGGGTCGTCAAGGCTCTTCTGAATGGTCTCGCCCTTTGCGGGGGTCTGGGTATCAATATCAACGGTCTGAATAATAATAGGACTTACAATGATTTCCAGAATGTACGTAGCTTCAGTCTTCTTACCGCTGTTCGCTTCCGTACCGGTAATAGTGTACTCTGCCGTATGAGTTCCGACAGCCAAACCATCCGCAATAGTCAGAGTAAAGGCATCCGTCACCTCTGCGCCGGCGTTCAGGCTAGTGCCGCTGATGGTTTCATTGGACATGGTGATTCCAGCATCGGTTCTCACTGGGGTAATGGTCAGATCGCTGAGTGTCTGGTTGCCATCGTTCTTCAAGCTGACGACCACATCATCAATGCTGGCATAGTTCCACTTCACCTGGATAGTTCGAGTATTCGTGCTGCTGTAAGTCTGTGTCGGGTCCTTCACAGCAAGGGCGATGTCAGCACTCTCCGCCTGAATGGATATCTGTGTACTTGCAGGCTTATAGTTGCTGATTTCACCGGTGCTGTTCATCTCGGGCGTAAAGGTAAACGTGATATCATTCGCACCCGCCTGCCCAAAGCGCTTGGGATTCGCATCCCATGTGCCGCCCGGTGTCGCTCCGGCCTTGTCGGTGACAGTCGCCGTAAACGCATTCATATCAACAGGGTCATTGACAGACTGACCGGTCCCGCTGTAGTTTGCATTGGTAATGTCCAGCATGCCCTGATCCACATCAATGGTGATCGTAACGGTCTTCTCCTGCCCGGTCTGCTCCTCGGTTACCTTAACATGGACCGTGACCTCACTGATGGAATCCTTCACCACATCGGTATTCACCGGCCCGGTAACACTGAACTTTCCTGCTCCATCCATGGCCAGCCAGTCAGGCCAGGTCTCCGAGGGATCCTTCTCATACTTGACGGTCGCACCATCAGCCCCAGTCTCTACAGTTATGGCGGGCGTCGTGGCGAAACTGCTCTCCGCATAGTGGACCTTACCGCCGGTAGCGGTAGCGCCAAACGTACCCTGCTCAAAGTTTCCGTTCACAAGAACATCGGCGGTGGGAGTATAAGGACTGCTTACCTCCCTGCCGTCTACGGTCCAGTTATTGAACACATAGCCGCCATTGGCTTTCTGGTTCAGGGTGATGCTGTCCCCTGCCTTCACACTCAACGTAGTACCAGTCGTGCCCTTATAAGTACCATCAGCCGTACCGCCGGCGGGAGGATTGGGCGCAATGGTCACCGTATAGTAGGTGATCAGTTTTTCAGTGACTGCCGTGACGGACGAGGGAGTATCCTTGCCGTCATTGTCACCGGTGTATGTGACCACCACACGGAAGGCGGCGCCGGTATAATCGTTCGCCGTATCCACCTTAAAGGATGTAGCTGTCTGTCCCGCAATATCCTTCCAGGTGCTCCCGTCCGTAGCATACTGCCACTGGAAGGACAGGCCAGGCTCCGTCTCGATATCCGCTATCGCCGTATCACCGATTGCCGCTGTACCCTGCTTGACCGTGAGGGTCGTCCCCACCTTCACTTCAGTCGAGCCGTCATCATTCTGGACCTCGATCTCAGGCTCACCATGGATACGCTGGCGGTAAGTGACCACGATGGTCGTATCCCCGTCCGCATTGGCCGGGTACTTGATTTGAGTCCCCGTCGCCATATTGACAGGGGTAACACTCTTCAACGCCCAGGCAGCCGGATCATCCATCTCACTACCGGGCACACCGGGGGTCGCATTAAAGGTCGCCGCATCTGTAATGGAAAGGACTTCATTCAGGTGGCTGTGGTCCAATGTCAGAGTCTTGGTCTGGGCCGCATCTGTGTCGGTATTCCAGCTGCTGTAGCTGCCAGTCACCGAAACATTGCTGTTGCTGGTCAGGCTGACGCCGGTCTTGGTCTGCAGTTTAATCGTCAGTTTCTTGGTCAGCTTGATCTGCGAATCGCCTACGCCGCTCAAATCGGCCGATGCGTCATCCGCTGGCTGTGCAACTGCGTAGATGTAATAGGTCGTGCCGGGCGTTCCGTTAAAGACCTGCCCCACATCCCAAACCTGGAAGCCACTATCCGTCTTATTGGAAACCACATTGCCTTCGCTCACCTGGCCAGCCACCTTGGCCCCACCGGTAGCCGCCGCTTTGATGGTGGCGGCGCTGGGATTGGTCAGCTGCGTGTCGGTCACCACGAAATAGAACCGCATACTTGCGCTGGCCCGGACCCGGATCTCATCCACATGGGCCGTATCCCAGGGGTTTGTGGAATCCAGTGACCGCTTGATGGTGGGATTGCCGGCAGCGATGGGCGGGAAGGTATATACCATGGTCACCTTAGCGGCAGTTTGGCTAACGCTCACCAAAGTACCACCGTCGCTTCCCTTGTCGCCCTGATTGACCCCGTTGGTCTTATAGCCGCCATTGGTCATATTTTCAGTAACGAAGACATAGTTGCCGTTAACCGGAGTCAGCTCCACAGTAGCGGTATAACTGACGCCGGGCTGGAATGTGATCGCACCGGAACTGCTGTCGGAGCCATCAGAACCAGTCCACTTCACGATAGCTGCATTATAAAGGCTTGTATTGTCACCAGTCTTTGTCGCCGAAGCGGCGGAAGTGCTGTTGCCGTCCTTGGGGACGGTAATGTTGACCGCTCCGTGATCGATCTCGGCAGGCTCCACAGTCAAGATATAGGAATAAGTGGTGCTTGCCGTATTGGCACTGCCATCTGCGCCGGCCGAAGCCTCAATATCAAAGGTCACAGTGTAGCTCTGATTTGCCGCCAGAGAACCCGGGTTACTTACCGGGAAGCTGAACTTCACTGTGCCGTCCTTTGTCAAGGGGCTGGAAGCACTGATATTGTTCACATTGGTCAAGGAGGGATTCCCGGTAGTCAAAGTGCTTCCGTTCTGCCGAGTCACCGTCATTCCGGTAATATCCGTATTACCGATGTTTTTGACCTCTACTTCCACATTGATGGCTGTATTGTCACCGTACTTAATTGTCTTTTTCCCAGGGTTGTCTCCATTCCAAGTGGTCGTACCGGCCTGAGGCGAAGGCTCACGCAGTTCAGACTCCAAAGACAACGCCTTGGTATCGGTGGTATAGTTGCCCGCATTTGTGCCTGTCACCTTGAAGGTGAAGTCATAGCTTGCCGCACTTCCATCCTGCTTTTGGAAGGTGGCCGGAGCCGCAGTCCAGTTGGCCACATCCAGTTGAGTAATATCCTCATTGCTGTAACGGTCCACCACCTTGGTACCCGTCACCAGCCGTCCGGGCTGGACAACAGCGTCACCGTAATAGTGGGTCTCGGTTTTGTAGACAATGGTTTCGATCTTGGGCTGGGCTTTCTTGATTTCCAGCGTCATGGGCACGTCCGCCTTCTTACCGGTCGTAGTGTCCGTTGCTGTAACAGAAAATGTAACCGTACCCACATTGTCATTGATTCTGGCCCCAGACGCTAACTGTACTGTAGTGCCGTTGATGGTCAGATAGCTCGGGAACCCGCTGCCCGGCGCAAAGCTGTAGTTGCCGGAACCATTGCTTACGCTACCCGCCAAGGAACCGGGGCCGGTAACGGCCACCGTCTCTTCCCCGTTGGAAACATTGCCGGCAACCCAATCGGCTGCGCCCATGTTGTAGATAGCCACCATCTTGTCCGGCGCAGTCACATTCAGGCCGTTGGCGTCAAAGGTAACAGAGACTTCTGTGGTACCGGTGACCTTCAATGTAGCTGTTGCGCCGCTGCCGCTGGGCTGCGTGACACTGCCCGCTGTATTCCCTGTGCCGGGCTTCGCGGCGGACCACTTGGCTGCCGAAGCGGAATATCCGGCTTCCAAAGTCGCCGCCAGATGTACCGTATCCCCGCTCATGGCAATCAGACTACTCCCCGAGGCGGGGTTGGCGCTGGTGCCCACGAAGAGGGCCGAAGCACCTTCGTTTGCCTTTGTAGTCACCGTGTAATAGTTCACATCGGCCGAGCTTGCCGTGCTTGCATTCAGGGCGACACCTGTAGTCTTGCCACCCACCGTAATGGTGGTGTAGTTCGTAATGGTGGCGTTTTCAAATGTAGCCACACCGTTTACGGGCGTCGCCGAAACGCTTTCGCCGCTGCCATTGCTGATGACGACCACGCCGGTATTGGCTGTATAAGCCTGACCATCAAGCTTCAGGTTGACCGTAAGGTCTTTACCCGTTGTGCTGAACTCGGGAGTCAGTGTAATGCCATCGGGAGCGGTCGGCGGCGTAGTCACATTCAATGTCCAGGAGGTATCCCCGCTGAACGTACCCACATTGGGCGCCGCCTGCCATGTGTGTCTATAGTTCTTATCATTGTTGACTGTCGGCAGCGGATTCACCGTATTCTTGATCGTACTGTCGGACGCTGCCCCCAGCAGCACCATGGTATTGCTGGGTGTTGTGGCATAGCTGCCACCTGCGCCGCAGGCGCCGTACTTCACATCATAATAATCGAAATTATGGGTTCCCGCTGCGCCCACATAGACGCCGGTCTTCTTATCGTTTCCTACTGTAATTGTGTAGGTCCCGGTGGGAACCAGTATACTGACGCTGTGGCTTGTGGCATCCACAGTGGCCGAACGGGTAAAGGTTCCGTCGCTGATTTGAACCAGCTGGCCATCCCTCAATCCATTGGTGCTTCCATTCAGTCGAACCGCCACAGTCAGCTCCACGGTCTGGGTCGCAGTGATGTTCCCCGACCCGGTCAGGGGGTCCCATACATCGCCAAGAGGCGTATTCTGATTGGCATACTTAATGGTAGCCGTTACAGGAGTGGGATTTCCGGTTAGGGCGGTCTTGTCAAAATCCCAGCCCGCACCGGTCGTATCCTGATCCAGGGTATCCCACCTTGTGCCGTCATAATAGGGACCGCTAAAGGTCACATTTGCCGCACTATCCACCGAGTCGCCCACATAGTGGGTCCCCGGCTTGGTCGTCACTGTAACACGGGGATTGTACTTGCCCACCTCAATGGTAAGCTTACCTGTGGTAGATGCCCCGTTGGTGGCTGTCACAGTATAGTTAATGACCTGAGTCCCGACCTCATAGGGCCGTCCACTCACCGTAATTGCACCTGTGGTGGAATCAAAATTCAGCGTCAGGCCGCCGGGAACCATTCCGGTATAAGTGAAAGAACTGCTGTTAAAGCTGACCCCAGTACCGCTAATGGTAGCCACCGCAGCATTCGTTACTGTATCACCGTAGGTATACGACAACGTCTTGTCACCCGGCTTATTCAAACCGTTGGCTTCAAAGTTGGCCTTCAGCACCGTCCGGCCGGTCAAAGTAGTAGGCAGGGACGCCGCTGCATTGCTCTCGTCAGTCCAGTTCTTAAAGCTGTAGCCGGTATTCGGCTTCGGTGTGGCCGAGACACTTTGTCCCTTCAGATAAGTACCGTTCGCCGGACTTTGTCCCGAAATAGTACCCATTGTGGTATTGGCACTGCTCAACTCCAATGTGTAATAGTCCACATTTACCGTCTGATTGCTGCCGGAAACCCGGACCGTGGCCACACGGGTGCTGTCCGAGCCAATGAACACATCATAAGCCGCGCTGTTATCGGGCACATTGTTCAGCGTCACGTTGCCGCTGGCCGACAACGTCCCGCTGCCGTTCTGCACAGCGGCGCCGCCGGAGGTCTTCAGAGTAACAGTCTCCCCTGCCCTGAAGAACGTGGCCGCAGAGGAACCATAGTCCTTCCGCACATTGATGGTCACATTGTGAGAGGCCGCAAGCGTTACGTCACACTCAGCAGTGGTCTTATCCCACACACTACCAAGGGGCACCGAACCGCCGGTAGCCGCCACCGTCATGGTAACATGGGTCTTTCCACTGCCATTGTCCGCTAATGTAGTGGGATTATAGGTCAATGTGGAATTCGCCGTCTGGGTCACGGTCACCCAACTTGTTCCGTTCCAATAAGGACCATTGACCGTCGGTGTTACAGCCGAAGTGGTTGCATCGCCGGCATAGTGCCCGCTCTGCGGAGTCAGTGTGATGGTAGGCGTTGCCTTGCCCACCGCCACCGTAAAGGACACGGTCTTATGGGTCTGGTTCAAACCCGAAGTAGCCTCAAAGGAGATGGTCACAGGGGTACTGGTCACCACCTGAGGCTTGCCCCAAATGGTGATCGTACCATTGGGATTCTGAACCAGATTCATGCCCGCAGGCAGAGTTCCCGTCACTGTGCCATAGGTATAGGTATCACCGGTAGTACCGCTGATGGTCGCCACGGTTACACTACCGTTACCGCCGGCCGCAGTTCCGTACTGCGTACCATAGACCAGTTTAGCGCCGGGTGCCGAAACCGTAAACTCAGAGGGGGTATAACTGGCCGTAGCGGTCAGGGTGCCTCTTACCGTAAGCGACACACCGCTGACACTACCTGCCGCAGCCGGGTTCAGCGTCCAGCTTGCGCTTCCCTGATAGCCCGACTGGGGCGTAGAGCCCAGGTTCGCCGTTTTCCCTTCCAGCACCAGCGCCGTGGCCTTATTGTCCACAGTGGCGGTAGCCGCACCGGTACCGGTTGCGGCAGTAACAGTATAGTATTGCAATGTAGCGTTGGCGTCACCATTGTCACCGGTACCGATCGTGACCGAGCCGGTGCTGCCGGTCGCCACGGCAGGTGTACCACTGGGGCTTGTTACCGTAACCGTATAGGTCGTTCCACCGGTAAGGCCGTCAAAAACCACCTGGCCATTGGCATCCGTTGTCTTGTTTCCAGTACTGCCACCCAGTGTAACAGTCATTCCCTGCTTGGGGATACCATTGGCACCGTTCTTATCTACATAAACCGTGATAGTCGCACGATAGCCGTTACGGTTAAAGCTGGGGGTCAGTGTGATCGGGCCGGTAACGGTGGGATTTGCACCGATCGTCCATGTGGTATTGGCAGTATTGGCCCCGCCAAAACTGCCGCCCGCAGGACTTTGTTTCCAACTGCCGAAGCCATAGTTTGTCGGATTGCTGGCCGTAGCAGTCAAAGCCACAGAATTCTTAGTGCCTCCCGCCAAAACCTCCACAGAACCACTTGCATTGCCGTCAATGGTAGCCGTACCGTTGGCAATGGAAGACGCCAGCTGGACATCATAATATCTCAGTGTAGCCGTTGCACTGCTCCCCGGAGTCACACTGACATCGATTCCGCTGTCTTTGCCATCCACCCAGATGTTAAAGGTCGTGTTGGCATTGGACGGTGTAGGCACCGTAGTAAAGGTCACGGTACCCGTACTGTTGGTAATGGCAGTGCCCACCGGAGTCGTACCATTATAAAGCTGCACAGAGCGGCTTGTAGTATCTCTGGTCGTGGCACTGTTCTTAAACAGATCCACAGTGATCGAAGTCGAAGTATAGGCAATGGTCGCCGTTGTCTTCTTTTTCACTGTAATGGTAGTGTTGGCACCGGTCTTGTTCGCCTCAGTAGCGCCATCGAGCACAAAAGACCATGTGCCGCTTCCGCCGTATCCGCCTGCATTATTCGGTGTAGAGAAGAGATAGGCTGTCTTATTTTCCAAGAAGTCCATCTCACGCTGTGTTCCAGCAGAGTTAGCGGAATTAACACTATAAGCGGCCGCACTGGCGCCGCCGGTAACCGTAACTGTGTAATAGTTCACAGTTGCCCTGCTCGTCTCGCCCACCGCAATGGACACCGATTTGCCGGTATCCACACCGTTTGCAAAAATCTTATAGGTCTGGCCGCCGGTCAGACCGCTGAAGGTCACAACATTTCCACTTACGGAGGATGTCGCTCCATTCGGGGCATTCTGCAGCGTGATCGTAGGCATTGTGCCGCCGTTGCTGCCGTTCCAAGCCGAATCGTTCCGGTTCACCGTGATTGCGGCAAAACCAGTCGTCGGTCCGGGGATCTCGACCCGAGTTGCAGGGCTGGCATTAAAGTAATCGTTCTCCTTTACCCGGATATACTTATTACTTCCGGCAGTCAAACCGGTCACCCTATCGGCAGCCTGGCTGCCGTTGGGGTCCATCGCAGTCAATGCGCCAAAGGTGCCGCTGCTGCTGGCGCCGTATTCAAAATCCAAACCGCCGATGTTGTAAGGATCAGCATTCAAAGTGCCGTAGTTACCGATCGTGAAGCCGCCCTCGTGTCCACCTGTGGTGGTAGCGCCTATAATATTTGTGACCGTGGGAGCCGGGCGAGTCCCCTTGTTCACACGAACCGTCCACTCCACCGTCTTGGCCTCTCCGTTGGCAGCCGTAGCGGTAACAGAGATCTTATAATCCCCCGGTTTAGCTCCGGTTCCCTTGGGAGTCCCGGTAATACTGCCATTATTGAACGACAGCCCGGTAGGCAAGGTCCCGGAGGTCATGGTATATGTGATGCCGGAAGGCCCACTGGCTGTCGCCGTGCTTTGTGTGCCGCTGGCATTATAAGTAAATGTCACCGTCCCACCGTTGTAGGTAGGTGCGATCTTCTCAAAAACTGCAGTATAGGTAGCAGCCTCTGTTACATTGGTAACGTTGTAAGTGGCCGCTGTGGATACGCTTGTACCGCCCTTTTCCCAACGAACAAATCTATAGTCAGAAGCGGGCGTCGGTGTGGCGACAAGTGTAACGCTCCCGCCATGAGCCACACTGGCCGTAGAGGAATTGCCTGCGGCACTGCTCCCAGCCTTAACTGTGCCCCAGCCGGTCTGAGCACTGTCCACATTTGCCGTCACATTGTAGTTGTTGCCCGTCCAGTGGGCATAGATGGTAGCAGTTCCGCCGGCTGCGCTGGGGGTAATACCCTTCCCTGCCAGCGTGATCGTTTCACCGCCGTCGCCCAGCTTTGTACCGCCGGAAGCTGCGGTATACCATCCCGCAAAGGTAGAGCCTGTCAAACTTACCGAATTAGCGGCAGGCAAAGTAAAGCTGTCTGTGTCCAAAATCCCTGTCTCTCCCGCAGGATTGCCTGTGCCTCCGTTGGCATCATAGCTCACGTTATAAATAGGCACAAAATTAGCGGTAAAGCTCAAATTAGAGGTCACATTATCCACTGTATGTGTAGTGCTGGTGTCCGTCCCGGTAATATCTCCACCGGTCCAGCCAGTGAACTTGTAGCCAGCATTCGTCGTGACGACAAGCGTAGCAGATTCACCGTCTGTTACTGTAGCAGAAGCCCCGCCGCCATTCACACTGATGGTACCGCCGCCGCTGGGACTGGCCGTACCGGAAACGGTGTAAGTGGGGATGGCTGTAAAGTTGGCTACAAAGTCCATGTCACTGGTTACCCTCGATACTGTATACGTCGGGTTTGTCGCCCTTGAACTGGTAATATCTGTAATATCGCCACCAGACCAGTGGGAGAATGTATAACCGGGTTTCTCCGTAGCTACCAGTCTGGCCTGTGTATTCTCAGTCACCTGAGCGGAGTTGGCCGTACCGTTGACCGTGACCGAACCACCGGCAGCGGGACTTGCCGTACCAGTCACGGTGAACGTTTGGGCTTCTCCTCCATTGTAGGTCCATGTCGTGTTTTCTTTCTTCTCAACTTGTGACTCTTTGGATATATAATTAATCGTAATATCGCCCGATCTGGAGGTCGCGCCCGACGGGACTGGAGTCGACATTCCTGTGTTTGCGAGAACTATAGCGTTTGCTGCCGTAGTAGCCTTCCGGCGCTGCATATAGACAGTCACACTTGCTCCGCCCGGAATCTCAAGTGTAGTTCCATAGGATAATGTCGTAGCAGGAATTGGTGTCATTTTTCCACCGTTATCATACCATAAGGTCCACAAATTCTCATTGCCCAATCCGCTAGGACCGCCCGTACCCGTAATATTGATTGTATCAAGTACCGCCGTCTCTTTACCCACATTTTTGATCGTAATGCCCTTTTCCTTGAAGTGCGCTTGTATATCGACGACGTTCAGCCGGGTACCCGGAGTGGCATTGCTGTCCCAAATTTCAATAGGATTGGAGAGTACTAGGGTCGCTTCTTTGATACCATAATCTGCTTTTACATAATTGAGAGTCGCAGGTTCACCTTTGGAAAAGAACACTGCTACATAGGGTACCGAAACTGGCTTTTCTACCTTATCCGGACTATCAGCCGTATAAAACCCATTCGGGTACTTTGAAAATATGGTATCCAGCGCCGGCAGCTTTCCGCCTCCGCTCATACCAGAGGTACTACTACTAAAGGACACCTTTCCGTCGACAACATTAAGAGAGGGACCTCCCGTATGAGTCACTACCGTCGAAAGATCGATTCCCAACGCCTGAACAGATTTCAAGAAATCCGCCAGATTTTGATCGGCGATATCGCCGGATTCAATATCCTTCGACACCGTATGTTTGTTGCTGGAACCTGTTGTAATATCAGGAACCAGAGCAAAAAACCAGTTGCCTGCATCTACGGCTGCCCCCTCAGAATAAGTCACTTCAAAGGTCGCACCATTGTTATCCGCAGCCGGGGTAATCGTTAACTCTCCCTTAAACTCTACCGCATTCGCCGCAGGAAATATGTTTGCCGGTAGGAAGGACGCCACCATGGCCAGCGCCAAAGCTGCGCTGACGATTCGTTTTTTTATTGATGTTTTCATGTGGTTATCCTCCCGACAGTGAAAATATAAGACAAATCAAGAGACAAGCGTGAAACGTTTTGCGTCGGCGGCCCCAAAGTTCCGGGACCGGACCAGCGGCTGATGTCCATTCCACTCAACTTCAAGGGCCCCAAAAGGGTTCGCAATCGCAGCCGGTTCAAACTGTTAAACTTTGTAGTCAACTGCTGCCGGTATGCCGTCGTCATGACGTTAAACGTAATCAGATTTTCATTTTCCATCATGTCGGCACCTCCTTCCGCAGTTTCTTCCGATGGCTGTACGTCTTCCGGTCCTTCTGGTTCTGTGGAGTCTTCCTTAGGCAACTCCTTCGACGGTTCCAGAGTCTCCGGGTCCGTCCCCTCCGTCATGGGTGGCTTCTCCTCAGGATGTTCCGATTCCTCCGGCGGATCTACAAAATCCGGCTCCTCCGGCTCAACAGGTTCTGTCGGCGTTTCTGGCTCAGTAGGCTCGACCGGCTCCACAGGTGTTTCGGACTCGGTGGGATCGGTAGTCTCTCCCGGTACTGCGGGAATCTCGGGTCCCACCGGTTCTGTTGGCAACTCCGGATCTGTGGGTTCGGTGGTCTCCTCCGGCTCCTCAGGAGTCTCCGTCGGAGTCGTGGTAACTGTCGCACTTTCAGACAGTGTGTTGCCTTCCTCGTCAGTCAGCTTGGTGGTCGTAACCGTTGTGACTTCTCCCGTAATAGGATCAATTGTCGTCACGGTGGTTACGGTCAAGATATTCTCCCCTACCTCAGTCTTCGTCACCGTAGTCACCGTAGTAACACCGGTACCCTCATTGGTCTCCACCGTAGTGACCGGGCGGCGGGCCGCCATCATGGGGTGAACGCCGAAGAGTGCTGCCGGCGCCGGTACCCAATCAGGGATAGTTAAGCCCCAGTTATTGACGAGGTTGTCATACTCATCGTTATCATCCATGCCCATGTACCAGCCATCAGCTATCAGGCCTTCAATTTGATACCAAGAGATTTCGGTGGAATCTGTAAATCCTCCTTCATCAATGATGCTCTCCCAAAGTCCCCACCCGATAAGTCCATCGGCATCATCCTGAGTAAATCCATTATCAGGATCATTGGGATTGATAAACACTCCATTCAGATTATTCGGATCGCTGACCCAAGTTTCAACCGCAGTGATATCACCATTATCAATATAGTCCTGATAGGCCGCCAACAGTTCATCAAACATCTCCTGAGGCGTCTTTTGGGACCCTAAATCATCCAAGGTTTTCCACCAATAGTTTTCCTGGGCCACTGTATCATTGTCCGCAAAAGTCTTATTATTCAGCAGATAATACTGAACCTGCTCCCAAGAGGCGGTAGGCATGGTCATGGACCAGTCATTGCCAGCCCCGTCATTTCCAGGTGCAACAGCTCCAGCAGCAGCAGCCAAGCCGTTCATAGCAGCCACGAAATCGCTTTCATTAGCAAAATGACCCAGGGTATCAAAGGTTGTCGCTCCGTTATCCGCCGCAATAAGGCGAGCCACCTTGATAATGTCAGTGGTCAAATTGTCCCACGCATGGGTGTTGCCATTGATCTCATATCGGAAAGCAGCCTCGAGGAAAGCAGCCAATCCGGTACTATAACTATTAACTCCGCTGAAATCGACGCTGGAGCCGGTTCCACCATCCTTCCACCAGTAATAGGCGCTTTCATTGGTAACTGTACTGCCAGCTCTGACCACCCCGTGAATCAAATAGTATTGAACCTGCTCCCAAGTATAGTTTGTACTTGTAGCCGCCATGGCCTGAATCGTGGTCTTAAAATCGGAGAAGTCAGCGGCTACATATTGGGTACCCGCAAAATCCTTGGCAAAGCTCAAAGCAGGGTACTTGTACAAATCAGTGAAGGTAAAGGCCTTCCAAGTATCCGTATTGTCTCTGGCATTTTCCAGCAACGATGCCACATCGGTCACCCGAGTGCCGCCGTTGTACCACCAGTAATTGTTCATCTGCTCAATATCAGCCGTGCTTCCGGTGCTGGCGGTACCGTTGATGATATAGTACTGGACTTCATGCCAAAGCTCAGACGCATTCCAATTTTCATCCACAGTCAAATTCGCCTGAACATTCTTCACCGCCGTCTTGAACGCATCAAAACTGGCAAAGGTTGTGATATCATAGCTGGGTGTTATTCCACTCACATCACAGGTCGCCATCAGGTTGCCCGTATACCGAACCCAGTCCGTAACATTTGCCGGGGTCTGCACAAATGCACTGTCATAAGCTTCCTTAAACTCGTTGAGCCAAGCGTCACGGCCCAGCCCGTTTGCCTTCTCCGCCGCATCCAGTATACCGGTCAGATTCATGGCCGGAGGAGTGGCTGTCGGACTGCCGCCACCCACGGTATCATCGTACCACCAGGCGCCGTCTTTGCTGGCCTGCTGAGCTGCCGCAACGCTGGAAGGCTTGCCGCCTCCGGACAGAATCCAACCCTGAAGGGCGTCCCAATCCTTCACATAAGTGGAATTGATGGCATTGATCCCCCGGACTGCTTCAATGAAATCATCGGCAAAATCGGTGATGGTGGTATATTCCTCACCGTTTTCATCCCGCAGATAGATATAACCCAAAGCGGTACTGATGTCCAACAGCTTGATGCTGTCCTGTTGCTCCTGGGTGCCCAAAGCCGCCTGGATCATTGCGTCAAAAGATGTGGGCTTACCGGAACGCTTGGCTGCACAGGCCTCATGCAAATTACACCAATTGATAAACTCAGCCGGCGCAGCCTCATTCGCATCCGGCTGGGCCAATGTAGGCGTCCGACCTTCCAGATAATCAAGCACATATAGCTGCAACTGATGGTAGGTCAGTTCGGCCCAATCATGCTCCGCATTCCACCATGTATCATCCCCGGCGTTATGTGCATCTATTGCCGCTTGAGTTGCCGCTCTGATAGCAGCTCTCATGTTATCACGCTCATCTGCAGATGTGGCGAAGTTTTGATTAGGTAGCCGCAAGTTAATATCTTGAAAGTTTGCCAGCGAAAAATAATTATTAAATTCACTTACTCCAATCTCATTGCGTATATACTGCGTAGCAATTTTGAGCAAATTGTTTAACGTTCCATACAAGACAAAACCATGAGAGCCATTTCTATCTTCCTCCGCTCCAATATAAAGCGAATCGTAATAAGCATCGGCCAAATCGCTATCAGGCACCTTGTAATTATAATTGTCAATAACATGAGCAGTACCAGTAAACGTCGAGTTCGCCGCAGAACGAGAACCGCCTGTAACAAAACTCGCCTTATATGCTTCAATCAAATAATAGTCAACTTTGTTAAATCTCCCTGATAGCACAAGTTGAATATTAACCTCATCCACATTATCCACAACTACTCGACTATATGTCGTCTTTGCTTTCGCATTTTGCTCATCGGTCGTAGCATTTGTTAGGCCCTTATCTTCCCAACGAATATCGGCTGTTGTCTCCTGGTCGATTGCAAGTTCACGCGCCCGCGCCACACCACGAACCACTCCGACATTTACAGTAGCCCGCTCAAATACAACATCAACACTATATGCACCGCCACTGGCGGCAGCAGTATTGTTCAATTTATTGTAGTATGGCTCAGAAATCATGCGGTATTGATAGCCCGAAGCCATCAAATCCACGCCCGGTTCATAAACCGCCTTAACAGCATAAACACTCCCTGGCTCCAGAGAGTTAGTCCTTCTAAAATCGAAGTTGGCAAATTCAAATTGCTGTCCGGAGACCGTAAGCTGTGCAGGGGCGCCATTTAACTCCTTATATCCACTACTGAGCGCCCCACTGTAATCAAGCAGTTCACCCACGCCAATCGTGGTCCAGGTATTCTCCGGGTGCGAGTAGTCTACTATGGCCCATCCGTGAATATATGGGTATTTGTCATCCCAAACGGCTGTTTCTGTACCGTCCTCCCCCACGGTGCTCTTTTGTTTCCACTGGTCGGCGACAAGCGTCTCCTCTCCGTCGTCGCCTGTAGTCACCGCTTGTTCCATTGGCCGCTTCAACAAAACATAGTCCAGCTTCCCCGTCAGATACTTGTCACCATCGGTAACCTCTGTCCCGTCAGTGGCTCCATCCGCCATAGGCCCAGAGGACGGGTACTTGCCCCGGTAGTTATCGCTGCGGCTCAGGCTGGAATAGTTTGTGTTATCCCGCAAATCTGGATGAATCAAATTATCATGAATATAGGCGTTCACGATCTGGCGGGCATCGCCGTCCCGAGGAACTGTAAGCACGCCCACCAACGTATCATCCCAATCGTAGAAGAGAACCGTGGCTAAATCGTCCAGACTCAGTCCCCCGTCATTGTAGCTGGGTTTATTCACCAGGCTAAAGTTCACCTTGTGTTCTTCCACGTTGTCATAGTCAACACTGAGGTCGAGACGGTTGTAGTCAATACTTACAGAACCATCAGCAGGGTCCTTTGCCTCCACGCCTACGCCACTGGCTGGATCGGAATAGTACATAGTGTTAAAATGATCAAAATTCTCGCCGTATGCACTGTTGTAGACAAGCTCACACAACTGAGAGTGGTCTTCAAGATCCGCCACAGTAGCAAACTGGATCAGACAGTCAGTGGCGGTTCTTGTCGTCTCGCCGCCCTCAGTGCCGGCATCACCGCCATCACCAGTGCCTCCACCGGTGCTGTCGTCACTCTTCACAGGCGTCAGCCACTGAGCAGCATCCTCCGCCAAAATAGGACCTACAGTTTCTAAATCGTACCGGAAAGTGACTACAGCCAAGACTGTATCTTCCTTCAGCACAATGGGACGATTTGCCTCTACATTAAAATAGAGATAACCGCCCTTCCCTGTCTCACCGCTGACCTGAGCCATTGCGGTGGTAACATTCTTGTCCTTCAGTGTCTGTTGATTTGTCATTTCATCAAAGACGCTTGTACCGGTGAGATCAATAGCCTTCTCTCCGTCTGTCCACTGATAAGGCTCCAGCAAAGGACTATATTTCAAGGCTACACCAAGCGTGTTAAAACCCTGCCATTCCTCACTACCGCCCTCACCAACAACGCAACCGGACTTGGCCCGGATAACCACTTCCAGCTCACCGGTCAGATAATCTGCCGCACTCTCAGGACCTTCGGGGTCATACCAGCGATCCACTACAGCATTGGACTCAATAGTGATCGTGGGAGCCTCCCCTTCCCTCATTTTGATGGGTTCTTCCATATACATCGGGAATGCGCCTGCCGCCATAGTGGTGGCAGGGAGTATCATAGAAATAGCCACAACTGCAGCCGCAACCCGACGGAACAGGTGGCTCATCTGTTTTGTATGCAGTTTTTGGAATATTTTGTCATTCATTGATGAGCCACCTCCTTTCCTGTCGATTTCCGGGGTTTTCTGTTTCTGTCTGGCTTGCACCTTGTGATTCTTTCCTCCTGCTTTCCAAACGCAAGGAAAACACCACAAACCATGACGATTTTCGCCATGGTTGAAGATTGGTATTCCTTTATTCCGCTTGGTTTGATGCATTTTGTAATCACCAAATCTTTACAAAAATGCCAAAATATGCATATGTAATACGAAAATACACATATTTTTGACTATTATACCTTATCTCTTACAAGATTGCAAGATTCTTTCGAGAAACGGCAAGAATTTTCACTTTACTAAATCATGGAAATTCCCACACCCAGAGGCCCCCCTGCCGCCAATTCAGGGGCAGGGGAAGTCTCCGCACCATAGGGCTACTCTATTGAAGATGTAGGGTTTTCCCTAATCTCTTGATTAGCTTCTAATCCCGTTGCTTTCTCTTCCGAATCCGGAACTTCTTCCGACTTCGAGGGCGCTTCAACTTTTCCGGTATCTTCAGCTTCATCAGGGGACTCAGGAAGCGTAGGGTCTTCAGATTCCTCTGTATCCTTGGGTGTTTCCGGCTCTGTCGGATCTATCGGTCCTTCTGGTCCTTCTGGTCCTTCCGGTCCTTCCGGTCCTTCTGGTCCTTCCGGTCCTTCCGGTCCTTCTGGTCCTTCCGGTCCTTCTGGTCCTTCCGGTCCTTCTGGTCCTTCTGGTCCTTCTGGTCCTTCCGGTCCTTCTGGTCCTTCCGGTCCTTCCGGTCCTTCTGGTCCTTCTGGTCCTTCCGGTCCTTCTGGTCCTTCCGGTCCTTCTGGTCCTTCCGGTCCTTCTGGTCCTCCCGGAATCTCCGATTCTTCGGGTTCTTCGGGTCCTTCCGGAATCTCCGGTTCTTCGGGTCCTTCGGGAGTTTCTGAAATGTCAGGTGCTTCCGACTCTTCGGGTGTCTCCGGTTTCTCCGTTCCTTCCGGGTTCTCAGGGGGCATCGGCTGCTCCCCAGGTAACCGTTCCCCATTCTCCCCGAGGACCCCTTCCGTCAAAAGCTCTTCCTGCAACTCTGCTGTCAAAACCAAACCACTTTCTGTATCCACAGTCCGCAGGTAAACCTTAGCATAGTCTGTATCGTTCATATTATAGTTTCGACCCGAGTTCCAAACTGCCACATCGCTGGCGTCAATGCGGCCATCGCCGTTTAGGTCAGCAGCGTGAGCCAAGGTCTCCGGATTACGGGTAGAGCGGGCCCACTTATCGCTGGTTTCATCCGTTGTACTGCTCCATTTTGCAGAGCCGCTGATGAACCGACCCAGAATGGTATAATCCTCCATCCGGACATAGCCATCCCCATTGATATCACCACCAAAAAGTGCGATCACACCCTTGGTATCCTTATCCTGCACCACCATTCCATTTTCGTCGATCGCAGCCACTGTAAAGGTCAGTTGATCGGCATCTTCCGGGTCCAAGGTATCGGGGGACAACTCCAAGCCCAGCCAGGTGAAGGTCACATGACCTGGCTTCTCAATGACCAGCTTATAGGTCACACCCTGCCGGTCGTCTCCCATCAACTCAGAGGACTTGAATGCGAACTCGCTCTGCCAGAGACCGGTACCGGTCTCCTGCGTCAGCTCAAAAGTCAGGTCTGCCTCATCGGCATAGTTATTCGCATCCATGATGAAATCATCCCAGGTTGCGGTATCGTCCGCCTCCTGCTCCATAACAGGGTATAGACTAATAACCGCCGTATGCTGGGGCGCATAGGATTCTAAAATGCCCGTCAAGGTGTAGTACTGAGGCACCTCGAAGTCTACATAGACAGGCTTCTGATCCGGGGCCTCAAAGTCACCCGCATCATTGGGGGTCATTTCAGTCACGGTGATGTAGAGCCAGTTATCCAGTTTGGAGCCGGTACCCTCGTTGTCCATAATGGTCTTGAGTTCCTGTGCCAAAGCATAATTAGGATCGGCGTCCTCCAGATCCTTCACCTTCAGGATAAACCGGGCACCATAGAAATTATCGCCATTTTCATCCACCACAGCGGTGTAGATATCCCTCTCATAAGGCATACCGGTGGTATCGTCAGGATCGGGATGAACCAGTTCAATGATGTCAGCCAGAGGCACCGGGTCACCGGTGGGATTCGCAGGATCCTTCCAGAAGAAGTTAAAGATATGGCGAACTTCCTCATCGTAACGCACACTGAAGAGCTTATCATCCTGGTCGGCCAGCGTGGGCACGGTAACGATGAGGTAGTCTCCCCGGTTCTCCGCCCGGATCCAGTGATCCTCATAGTCTGGATCGGCATCGGCGGGATCATTCACCCGCTCGGGATCATAAGGACGTAGCCCCTCCTCCGCCGGGGTAATCACCAGCTCAGTCATGTCACTCTCACCCCGGGCGGGGTCTCTGACTGTCAGGTCGCTGGCAGTGACCCAGAGGGTCCACTTCTTGTCGTTGCCGTCCACCAGCCCGGCATCCAGGCCACCCAGATCGGTCAGCTTGCCCCCGATCACCTCACGGAAGATGAACTGGCTACCCAAGAGGCCAGAACCCGTATAGTACTCATCCTTATCAAACGGATCGGAGAGTTCATAGTCCTTCCCCAACTCCAATAACTTATAGGGTTCGACGGTATCATCCTCGTCATAGTAGTAGAACTTGAACTCACAATCGTCTGCATTGGTCAGATTATAACCGCCCAGATCCGGGTCAAACTCATACAGGGTGGGAATGGTGATTTGCACCTCACCCTTCTGGGTAACGCCGGCGGCCCGCTCGCCCAAGAGCCAGCCTTCCTGATGGGTCTCGCTGAGGTCCTCATCAGAATAATGGGCGTAGTCAGGGGTGTTGTAGACTTCGGAATGATAGGGATCATAGGGCCGGCCGGTCTTCAGGCCCAGCAGATACACGGTCACCAAAATATCCCGGTCAATGTCCACCGGATTGGCTGCATTGGCAGGCACCTCAATGGTGTAGACATAGTCAATGCTTCCATCGGTATTGGTCGTTTCAGATACCTGTACTGCCTTGATATTCAAAGCCAGATCAGTGATGGTGATACGGTCCAGCACATAACCGGGATTAGCGGTCACATTGACTGTGAACTTCTCACTCACTGTCATTCCCACTGTGTTGGGGGTACCGGGAGCGTTGGTCATCTCATTGCTCTTAATGGCCACCGACTGAGAAGCATCCTCTCTAGTCAAAGTGGCAGCGCCGGCAAGCCCTGTATTGGCTGTGGGAGACATCTCGTCCTCCACCACCAAGGCAGCAGTAAACTCAGGCTCAGGCGGTGCCTCTTCCTGATCCAACACGATGAAGACATCCACATCGGCATCCTGCATCTTAAAGGTAAAGTCCCGAGTGATCCGGGCTCCACCGGGACCTGCGGGGTCAAAGGTATCTGTGTACCCCGTGGTGGGAGCCAGCATGGCACCGTAGATAGGTTTCGTCTCAGCTGCATCAGCATAGCCGGTGGCAAGGATGGCGTAAGCCTCCTTGATGTAGTCGATGCGGTTGGTCCCATCGTAAGTGGCCCGGGCTTCCACCATCACGATCTCATCCATGGGAACAGTCGTATCAAAGACCGGATTGTTGGTCGCATCGATCTTCAAGCTGCCCGCTGTCCAGCTTACAATATTCTTCTGCAGTTCGGCAATCAGCATATCGTAAGGGGCTGCGGTGGTATCAATAGGATCATAATTTGGGTCCACCAGATGGAGAGTCAGCTTATGTTCGGGCTTGGGCACGTCATCGGGGATAAACTCCACCTTCACCAGCACATTGCCGTTGGGAGTAGAGAAAGTATAAATGTTATCGTTCTTGGGGTCGGAGGTCAGGTTCCGCACCACACTATCGGTGTCAGAGGTATAGGTCACCCTAGTGTAGTAGCCGGGATGGGGAGCCTTCACCTCTATGGTCACCACATCGTTGACCTCACCTAGAACGGTGACGGGAGCATCCGCACCGTTGATATATTCTGTCCAATCGCTGAAATCGGTGTGGATGCGGGCCTCATTATCCTCATTGTAAGGATCATCATTGGGATAGTTGGGGTCGTTGAGCTTGTCGGGCACCACGTCCAGGGTGATGTTGTAGCGGATGACGTCATCCTTCTCGAAGTACACGTAGACCGTTCCATTGTCAAAATTGGGAATGTTGACGTCCACAGTCGCACTTGTGGCCGGGGCGGAAAGCGGCGTGTAAAGGATACCCGGGTCGGCTTCCACGCTTTTGATCCTGTAGCCGGGCAGAGCATTGGCCTCGATCTGCTCCTTTTGACCCACCGGGCCCACCACAGTGTAGGCGTAACCGCCGGGCACCACGAACTGAGCATCGCCGTGGATGGTCGTATCCACAGGCACGATGCTGCCGTCCGGCATCCGCAGCAAAGGCACTACGTTGATGGACCGCCGGACAGGCTCGCCCTCGGTGAACTCCACATCTACAATGAGAGAGGTCAAGTCAGGCATGGGGAAAGTATAGGTAGAACTGCCATCTCCATTCAGCACCGGAGCATAGGTCCCACTCCGATCACTGAAGGTCACAGTGGCAATATAACCGGTAGCAGGCTTTACCGTGATCTCCACCTGATCGCCCTTTACCACACTGGTGGTATAGGAGTTGGCGGAGGGGGTGTTGGCCGTCACATTGCTTATAAAGGTGCTGTCCACCGTCAGATCAGCGGAGCCGGAACCTGCCTCTCCCTTCACATTTAGGATCAGGAGAGGATCTTCAATGGGCTGGTCGCTAAAGGTCACGTAGACCTCCGCATCGCCGGGCAGAACATTGATGTAATCATCCATCATTACCGGGTTCGTAATGTTCATCGTCTGGCTGCTCCCGCCCATCACTACCGTCACGGTGGCATAATGGGTAGGCGTTACCTTAACATTCAGCACATCGCCGGTCTGAATGAGTGTGCTACTGCCGTTGGTCGTGATGGCGGGATCCACGGTGTTCATATTGTTCACGGAGGCCGTGCCGCCGGCGGGATTTGTGATGTAGAGGGTCGCGATATGGGTCCTGTCCTCAGGAATAAACTTCACGTTCACGGTGGGCGTGCCGCCGGGCTGCCGGACCTTCAACGTGTTGCTGTCCACCCACTCCATATAGGTACCCAGACTGGTGGGATCGGTGTAGGCATCGTCGATCACGTAACCGGGGATAGCCTCCGCATGGATATACACCCAATCGCCCAGAGGAACAGGATTCACGGTGTCGCTGGTGACCGTGCTACCGCTGCCGCCCTCAGTGACGCGAGGCCGGGTCAGGGGATCGGTCATTGTGTCTTTGTCACCTGTTCCGATGATGGTGGCATAGTTACCGTCACCGCTATTGCCGTCGTCCTCCACCGTCAGGGTCAGGCCGTACTTCTCGTCAGGGCTGGGCGGGCCTTTCACCAGGGTGATATACACCTTGATGTCCTCACTGGGCTGGCCCAGAATATCGATGTGGGCCAGCCCACCCGCACCATTATTGTAGCCATCAGTGAAGATGCGCAGTGCATCGTAGTTATTTAACGTCTTCTCCCCTTCTATCCGGACAGAGGCGATATACCAGCCGGGCAGGACTTCCACCTGCCCGGTGAAGGCTTCCTTCTCCTCATGGGTGGTAGTGGGGAACTTCAGGCCGCCGGCAGTCTCCTGCCAGCCGGTGGTCGTGTCGTCATAGCCCACAGGTGTGCCCGCCGGCGAATCATTGACCATCACCATAGTGGCCTTGTAGCCCTTCTTGATGACGATGTTCACACCGATGCTGGCGTCGGGCATGGTAACCAATTCATAGAAGTAGGTGGTAGTTCCGTCCGCATTAGGCGTAGTGTGATCCTCAATGAGACTCAGGCTCACATCCGGCGGGGCAATGACAGCGTTCTCGATCATATACCCGGGCTTCACCGTCACCGAAACCAGGAAGGTATTGCCGGGTTCCACAGGCGTGGAGTGGTCGGCAGGCCGATAGGGTTTGTCGTTACTCTCCGCTTTGATGGGCTTCGGGACTTGGGTGATCTCGGCATAGCCGGCCTCGCCCACAATGCCGCCGCTGATATCCTCCACCGTCAGGGTCACAGTCCGCTTGAAAGTATCATCGCCCAGGACGATATAGACATGAACATCGTCATCCTGCTGCATGATAAAGTTGAAATCATAGTCCGTCGTCACCGTGCGACCGTTGTCCAACGCGACGGTGTTCCGGTTCTCGCTGCCCGTTACAGGGTAAAGAACACTGCCCATATATTTGGCGTAAGCCTCAATGACATAATTGTAAATATCGTGGCCAGTTCCCTCTGCATGAACCTTCACAGTCTCACCCTGAGGCACAGGGATACTCATGATCTGGTTGGCCACATCAGTCTTCACTGCAGCAGGAACAGCGCCTACCCACTCAGCAAAGTTGACCGCCAGTTCATTGAGGTCTGTAGCGCTCAATACGCTCAGATCGATTTCGGTGCGACTCTCGTCCAGCAGGTGGAGGATCACATTGTGCTCTGCCGGCGGGGGACCCTGCAGGAACTCCACTGTCACATTCACATTCTCTCCGGGTACACTGAAGGTGTGAGTCATGCCGTCAGGCATGATCACATGGGTCAGCTCCACATTGGCCGGGTTAAAGGTCACCTTGGCGTAATAGCCGGGCTGCGCCTGCACCGTGACCGTTGTAAGCTCATTCTGCATCCCCTTCACTATAACAGGGGCATCGTCGCCATTGATGGGGCCGGCAGAGTCACCCGAGGCTACGCTAATGGAGGCCTTGTTGTTCGGGTCATAGGTACTATCGCCGCTGCCGGGCACTACATCCAAAGTGATATCATACATGTCTTTCTTCTCAAACCTCACCTCAATGACCACATGGTCACGATTGGTGGGCATGTAGAAGGTCATGGTCTGGTCGCTGTTCACGGTGCTCAGGTTCGGATTCAGAATCACCAGGCCGTCGGGGGTCTTGGTGACGATCTCCGCCCGATAGCCGGGGGCCACCGTGATATCCAGTGCAATGTAATCATTCCACTTCAGACCAGTCAGCAGAGCCACACCGGGTTGGGGATCTGCCTCATGCCGCAGAAGAGCGGTATTGCCGATGGGATCGCCGCCATCATCCAACACCCGGACCCGGGCAGTCAAATCGTCCCGCATTTTCTCATAGAGAACGGTAACCGTGACGTTGTCATCGGGCATGGTAAAGGTGTAGGTACCAGCTGCAAAGGTATCAAAGGGTACCACAGTGTTGTCGGAAACCTTGCGCACCTCTACCAAGTAGGGGGCATACTTGGCGTCCGGCTTCACATCCAAGGTCATGGTCTTGCCTACTGCCTCCCCGATCACGGCGGTGCCGTTAGCGGTGGCAGAAATGCTGCCCATACTGCCGGCAAGGTCGGCACTGCCGGCGACACCGCCCACTACCAGAGTGGCCCAGTAATAGTCGGGCGGCAGGGACTCCTCGAAGTGGACCTCCACCAGAGCATTCTGGTCAGGCTGCATGGCAAAGGTACAGGTATCCGCTGTGGTGACCCCGGTTATGATGGCGTTATAGATGGGTGCGCCGGTAGCGGCGTCTGTGACAATGATGATGGCATCCGCACCACCATGATACCGTGTGGCATCAGGGGCAAAGTTGCCAATCGTCACCACATCGCCGGCATGGAGGGGTTCCAACTTTCCGTCAGTGGTACGGTGGCCCTTCGTTACCGTGGTGCCGCCGATGGTGGCGCTGATGGTGGCGCTGCCCTCTGTTACATCGTACTCCAGCTCAGCCCAGAGGTCATCGGGCTCGCCCTGCTTGTATGTAACGGTAACGGTAGTGGGCAGTGCGGGCATATCAAATTCGTAGGTTCCGTCGGGATTGAGTTTAGTAGTGATCGGTGTGCCGCCGGCGGTTACATCCACCGTCACCGTAAAGCCGGGTCTGGGATCAGAGACGGTGATCTTGACCACGTCATTCTCCTCTGCCCTGATCTCCTCTTTCCCCAAGTGGTAGGTATCAACGGTGGTATCACCTGTGGCCGTATCCTCCATGGATGCGTGGTGGTTGTCCGTCCGGGTGGGGTCGTAACCAGCATAATCGAAGACCTTCAAAGTGGCTTTCAGCCTGGGATCATCATCAAAGTAAACATGGATGTTCACATTATAGTTCTGCATGACAAAATCCAAATCGCCGTTGGTGAAGCTACCATTGTATTGGTAGGGCGTATCGGGGTCAAACTCGATATCCACAATATAATAGCCGGTATTCGCATAGACCCAGGCCCCAATATCGGTTCCCGCCGGGGCAGTGATCGAATACTGGTTGTTTGCGTCAAATTTGGCGTCGCCCTGAGTGGTGTTGTCATGAAGAATGATGTTTGCGGTGAACTCCGGAGGATCTCCTTCCTGGAACTCCACTGTCACACCCACATTCTCGTTTGGCATCTTAAAGCTGATGGCCACGCTGTTCGCAGGGCTGCCGGCGGGGACAGTCACATAGTTCCAGGACACGGAGGCACCGGATGTGGTGGTGATCCCCTTCACCGAATATCCGGCCTCAGGCACGGCAACAATGGTCACCTTCTCACCGTCGGGAATAATCCTCTTCACATTGCTGCCGTTGCTGAGGGCGGTGCCTGCCTTGTCCGCAGGTTCGGTGATGGAAGCCTTACCGGCATCCCCCACCCCACCGGGACCAACGGCAGTCAGAACCAGGAAATTGCCGTCATCCTTGCTGAACTCCACCGTAACGGTCACATTGTCCATAGGCATCACGAACTGGCCCTCAATGTCCAGGCCGGTTCTGGCATCCTTCTCCCAGGGCAAAGCACCGTCAGCGTCCACAGCCACGATGTGGGCTTTATATTCAGGATAGGCCGCCAAAACGGTGGCAAGAGTGGTAAACACATCCCCGGTGTGAGCCTTGAGCACATCACCGTGATCGGTGGCCACCCAGTCAGGGTTAAAGGCAGTACCACTGACATTGTGGGTATTGGTCAACTCCACGCTGTCCTTTACACCGTCTGGGTCAATGATCTCCAGCCGCACTTCCCGTTCAACAGGGTCGCCCGCCTCGAAAATCACCTTTACGGTGATATCGCTTCCAGGCATGGTGAAGACCGCTGTGTCGGCTCCTGTGGGCGAGATCGCCGCGCCGGTACCTGCCGGCATAATGACGATATCTTTCACATGGTAACCCGTATCGGCGTGGGTGAGGATCTCAATTTGCTTGTTGGGAACCACCCAGGTCTCATAGGGCGCATCGCCCTTCTTGACTCCGGGGTTAGGTTCATAGACGGTGCCATCGGTCACACTCCGCAGCTGGACCCAGTTGTCGGCGGTGCCGGGGTTGTCGTTGTCCTCGACCACCAGCCGCAGCAATTTCGGCTGCGGAATGGGAGGCGGCCCCTCTCTCAGCGTGATAAGAACCACGATATCCTCCGCAGGCTGAGTCAAGGAAACAGTCACCGGGGCAAAGCCGCTGGCGCCGCCGGCACCGGCTCCGTTGTTGTATCCATCACCGGTCCAACTGTCCAGACTGTACATATTTGTACCTGCCTCGTTGGTCACGATGATGCTGCTGATATAATAGCCGGGCTGGACCGATACCTGCCCCATAAACTGGTCGCCGTCATTGTGGAATACCACACGACTCTGTTCAGGCTGCCAAGCGGTATCTGCCATGGTGTCTACATAGCTGTTGGCAATGATCTCATTATTACTGCCATCCAGGGTCCGCAGCTCCATGGTAGCCTTATAACCCTTCTTCAGAACAATATTCACACCGATACTGGCGTCGGGCATGGTGACCGCCTCGAAAACATATGTGGTGCTGCCATCTCCGTTAGGAGTAGTATAGTCTTCGAGCAGGTTCAGTTTCACCTCCGGCGGGGTGATAACGGCGTTTTCAATGCTGTACCCGGGTTTCACCGTCACGGAAACCAGGAAGGTATTACCAGGCTCCACGGGCGTGGAGTGGTCAGCGGGGCGATAAGTATCATTACTCTCCGCCTTGATGGGCTTTGTAACCTGGGTAATTTCGGCATAACCAGCCTCGCCCACAGTGCCGCCACTGAGGTCAGTGACAGTCAGAGTAACCGTGCGCTTGAAGGTATCATCGCCCAGGACGATGTAGACATGTACGTCATCGTCCTGCTGCATAAGGAAGTTGAAGTCGTAGTCCGTTGTCACCGTACGGCCGCTATCCACGGTGGTATTCCGACTCTCGCTGCCGGCCACAGGATAGAGAACGCTGCCCATGTATTTGGCATAGGCCTCGATGACATAATTGTAGGCGGCGTGGCCGGTACCCTGAGCATGGACATGGACAGTCTCTCCGAAAGCCACGGGGATCTCCATGGTCTTGGTGGTTACATCGGTCTTGACCGCAGGGGTGGCTTCCACCCACTCGGCAAAGTTGACCGCCAGTTCAGCAAGCTCAGCAGCACTCAGCGTGTTCAAATCGATCTCTGTACGGCTCTCGTCCAGCAGGTGGAGGATCACCTTATGATCTGCCGGCGGGTTGCCTTTGATGAACTCCACGGTCACCTTGGCATCCTCCGCAGGTACCCGGAAGGTGTGAGTCACACCGTCAGACAGGGCAATATAAGTGGTCTTCACACTGTCTGGGCTGAAGGTCACCTTGGCATAATAGCCGCTCTGCGGCTGCACCACTACGGTAACCAGATCATCCCGGGCCCCCTGCACGACCACTGGATCATCATCGCCGTTGATGAAGGCAGTCGTGCCACTGTAATCAGTGTGGATATTAGCCCTATTGCCCGGATCGTAATCGGCACCGCCGGTGCCGGGGATCACATCCAAAGTGATATCATAGTAACGAACAGGGTCAGGGATAAACTCCACATAGACAGTTGTATCTGCGTTGGGCATATAGAGGTCATAAGTCCCATCGACCGTCAGGGTAGCCTTCAGTCCCTCCCCGATGACAGAGATCTCCGCCTTGTAGTCAGGCTGGACCTCCACGTGGACTACCACCAGATTGGCGGGGGCCAGGCCACCGATACCGATGGTCTGTTTTCCTGTCGGGTTGGCGGACTCGGTGCGGTCTGGTGTACCGAAAGCGCTTTCCAGCCAGGCTATATTGCCGCTGGGCACAGGTGCCGGATCGGTCTCCACCAAGTCTACCCGCAAATTCTCCTTCGCCTCTTCAAAGATAACCACAGCGTTGACCTGTGCTTTGGGAGCTAGGGTTGCAGGGATATCAAAGGTGTACGTATGGGGGCCGGTCTGGGTCACAGGAATAACGCCACCATCCACCTCCACCCCATTGGGGAAGGCCACGGCATAGCCAGTACTGGGATTCACGGTGATGGTCACGGTGTCGCCCAGTTTGGATTTGATCTGGCTCCAGTTGCCCACGCTCACAGCGCCCGTTGTGGTAGGCACAGCATTGGAATCGCTCATCTCCGCATCACCAGAACCGGCGGGACCCCTGACGGTCAGGGTCACATAGCGCTCGTCAGGGCCTGGCTCATCCTCAAAGCGGACATCCACTGTCACATCCTCATCCTGCATGGTGAAGGAGGTGGTGTAAACATTGCTTGTCTCCACCATCGGGTTGGGTGTGAAGGGATGGGGTGCATAGGTACTGTCTCCCAACACATTGAGAACGGGGATCTTCCCTGCGGGGGCGGTGATGGTCACATCCACCCGGTCGGTGGTATAGAGGGGCTCCAGCACGCCGCCGTTGCCGGTGGCCGTCAAGGTCATGCCTCTCACCGTGGTGGAGTCGATCTTCACCGTACCCTCGCTTTCATCGTACTTTAGGGTAGCTTTCAGCCCTTCCTCGTCCCAGGGCTTGAAGGTGATCTCAATATCCATAATGGGTGCCCGCATATCCACCAGAATATAGGTTCCAGTGGCGTCCTTCACCCAGCGGTAGTCCGTACCGGCGGTCAGGGCCGTACCGCTGGTGTCCTTAATAACCGCCACAGCCTGAGTATCTGTATCAATGCCCCAGACATCCACCCGCAGTTGGTGAGTGTCCCTGGTCACGATAGTATGAGAATCGCTGCCACCAGCAACCAGCGTGTACAGGTCTCTGGTTTGGTTGCCAGGGGCGGTGCCGTTCAGATCAGTGAGCTGGGCATGGTCATTGGCCGGATCTTTGGCATTATCGTCAATGACGGTCAGGGTGACCTCGCCCACATCAGGGTCGGACTCCTTGAAGTAGACATACACCGTGCCATTATCAATGTTGGGCATATTGAGATGGACTGTATCCTTGACGAGACTTCCGCTGTATGTGTAGGAGATACCGGGATCAGCGTTCACACGAGCAATGATATACCCCGTCCTGGCGATCGCATCGATCTGCAGAGGGGCCCCAACCTTTGCCATGATCGAATAGGAGTAACCTGTGGGAACGGCCGCAGGATTCACAAACTGGGCATCGCCCTGGGTCAGAGGATCGGTCGGCACAGTAGTCCCTAACAGCAAGGGTACCACGTTGATGGTCCGCCAGGGGGACTCGATAAACTCCACATCCACAATGAGGTGCATGATGTCACTGGGCATGGGGAAGGTGTAGATCTCTTCATTGCCGATACCCGCAGTAACACTGTAAGACAATCCCGGATCGCTGAAGGTCACAAGGGCGGTATAGCCCATCTGGGGCTTGACGGTGATCTCCACATGATCGTTGTCTCTCACCATGGTGGTGTAGGTGCCAGGGGTCGGCGCTGGGGCTGCGTTCACTGTAGTAACATATGTGCTCTGCACCGTCAGGTCAGCCGCACCGGAGGAGGTAGGACCGGTTGCATTCAGAGTCAGAAGATGGTCAATAGGCTCATCGCTGAAAACCACATACACTTCCGCATCCCCGGGTAGGGCCTTGAACATGTCATCAATCGTATCTCCGGGGTTGGCTGTGGTCTTGGTAACCTTGGTGTCGCCAGTCACCATGGTGACCATCGCATAGGCTGTGGGCACCACATGGACACCCAGATCGTCATCGGTCTGGATGGGCATGCTTTTCTTATCTTCAGTGATTTTGGTGTTGGGCGTTACTGTCTGGTTGGTCACTTCGGCGGTGCCGCCGGAGGTGCCTCTATCCGTAATATAGAGGGTGACTTTCTGATTTCTCTCGCCGTCCGGCACAAACTTTACATTCACCGTAATATTGCCGCCGGGCTGCTTGACCTTCAGCACCTTGGCCTTGCTTCCGGGAACGGATTCCCAGCTCTTGGTGACCGCCATGCCACCGCTAATATCGGCGTCTGCAACCACATAGCCGCTTGCGGGCTCAGCGTAGATATACACCCATTCATCCTTGGCCAAGTCATAGATGGTATCACTGGTCACCGTACCACCGGTACCGCCCTCGGTAACATGGGGCCGGGTCACGGTGGTGGTATCCACATTGGTGATAGTGGCATAGTTTCCGTCGCCGCTGTTACCGTCATCGTCTACCGTCAGGGTCAGAGTGTACTTATCAGGCGGGACACCCTTTACCAGCTCAATATAAACCAGAATGTTCTCAGCAGGCTGACTCAGGATATTCAAAGTCACAATACCACCCAGGCCGGCGTTAAAGCCATTGCCGCTGTAGGTCATCAAAGCAGTATAGTCGGTTCCGGTGGCCTCACCCAGCACATGGATGGAAGCGATGGACCAGCCGGACAGCACATCCACCTGCCCGGTGAAGGCTTCCTTCTCATCGTGGGTGGTGGTGGGGAATTTCAGACTGCTGCCAGCCTCGTTCCAGCCGGTGACTGTTCCATCATAACCAACACCGGTGCCGTTTGTCATCACCATAGTGGCCTTATAGCCCTTTCGCAGCACCACATGGAAGCCCAGATTGGCCTCCGGCATAGTGACCAGTTCAAAGACATAGGTGGTCTCCCCCGTTGCACCGACCGTCCGGGATTTTTCGGTCACCGTCACGCCCAGTTCAGGAGGCGAAATGGAGGCGGTGTCCAGATAGTAACCGGGATTGGCCACCACGGTCAGCTCTAGCGTTTCCACCGTGGGCTTTACGGTAAGGGTGTGGACATCTGGGTCAAATGGCTCGTTGCTGGCCACATCGATGGTCTTGGGACCTTCGCTCTGGGTCAGCGTGGCATGCCCGGCCGCACCCTGGGCTCCAGCGGTGTCCGCATCCTCCACCGTCAGAACAGCAGTATATCTGGGTTCATCAAAGGCATTTTCGATTTTGTCCAGCACGATATAGACGTCCACATCGCCATTCTGCATCATGAAGTCAAAGTGACGTTCCTTCAACAGATAGGGATGGGCCGCATTGCCGGTATCCACGGTATCGGTATATCCAGTGGGTGTAACGGGATAGAGGACCTCGTTACCAAACATCACATATGTCTGCTTAATAAAGGCCAATTCGTCCCGCTCGGTGGCTCTGGCTCCCACCGAAACAGTATCCATAAAGGGAATATTGTCAATGATCATGACCCCGTTGGTCACGTCGGTCTTTTGGGTGGTAATGCCATCGGTCCACTGAGCAAAGTTCTCTGCCAAAGCGGCAAGGGCTGTAGCATCCCCATAGGCGCCAGGGTAACTGGTATTGTCGATGGGATTGCCGTCGGCATCCAGCAGGTGCACAATGACCCTATGGCCTTCAGGCTTGCCCTGGTGGAAGACCACCTTTACCTCCACGCTCTCTCCAATCATGGAGAAGACGTAGGTATCCCCGTCAGTGAGCAGGACACTGGTGCTTCCCGCACTGGCAGGATTAAACTCCAGAGTAGCATAATAGCCGTCCTGGGCATCGATCTTGATGGTCACCTGATCATACTGGGCGGCCCGTACGGTAACAGAGGCATCCGCACCATTGATGGGTCCGCCGGCAGCGCCGGAGGAAACACTGATAGAGGCCTTGTTGCCGGCGTTGTAGGTAGCATCGTCCGCCAGACTGTCAGGCACCACATCCATTGTGACGTTGTAATAAATCGTCTGGTCCGGAATATACTTCACTTCAACCACAGAATCTTTGTTGGGCATGGCAAAGCGATAGAGCCCATCTGTTGTCAGAGTAGTCTGGAGAATGCCGTTGAGATAGATCTCCGCCTGGAAATCCAGTTCCACTCTCACCTGGACGGTGACCGGATCGCCACCCTTCAGGCCGCCAATACCGATAACATCCTGTCCAGCCGGGTTGCCGACCTCCCAGTCATTGGCTGTTCCGGTGGTATGCTCCAGCCAGGTGATGTTGCCGGCCTTCCCTGTCGGATCGTTCTTCCGCAGGTCCAGCTGTACCTCCTTGGCCTTCTCAATGGTAACCACAACGTCAACCGTGGCACCGGGAGACATGGTCGAAGGCATATCGAAGGTATAGGTGTTGCCAAGGCTGGGCACCGTGGGCGGCGTCATTGTGATGCTGCCGGACTCACCGGTGACTGTCACGCCGGTAACGACATAGCCGGTAGCCGGGTTGGTGGTGATGGTGATGGTATCCCCCAGCTTGGCCGACATGACGCTCCAGTCCTGCGCAGGCACAGGATCGATCGTGGTATGGTTGCCTCTGGAATCGGTCAGTTGAGCATCACCCGAACCGAGGTCGCCCACCACGGTCAGCTTCACAAACCGCTCATCCTCCGGCGGGATGGGCTCATAGCGGACCTCCACCGTCACATCCTCTTCCTGCATGTTGAAGGTGGTGTAATAGGTGCCGCCAGTGGCTCCGGTGGGATCGGAAGTGTACCGCAGCGGATCGGGCGCATAGATGGTGGGGGCACCTGTCGTATCCCCAAGGATATTCAAAATCGGCTCCTTGTCCACAGGGGCAGTAATGGTCACTTCCACCAGGTCGCCACGGGACAAAGGCTGCAACGCCTGTCCATTAATATTTTCTGTCAATGCAGCACCCCGGATAGTGGTGGAATCGAGCTGAAGGCCACCCTCGGCAAATTTCAGCGTTGCCTTCAAATCGTCCTCAGGCTTCCAGGTCCTGTACGTCACATCAATGTACAGGACAGGAACACGCATGGAGGGAATGACGACATACCGGGTATTAGGATCGCCGGTAGCACTGGTGCCCCAGTAATAATCCACATTGGCCACCAACGGCGTACCAGCATAGTCCGTAATGACAACATCGGCGGTGGTATTGGCGTCCATACCATGGATCTCCAACGACAACAGATCCCCGGCCTGAGCAGGGACGCTGTCCATATCGGGTGCATAAACATCTGAAGTCCGAATAACTACCTCAGGAACCATATTGGTCAGTGCAGAATAGTCATTCCCGGGTGTCGGAGCGCCAGCATCATGGACACGGAGAATAGCCCGGGTGTCATTGGAATCTGCAAAAATGACTGTCACAAGGACATTATCCACATTGGGCATATTAAATTCAATGAGGCGATCCACCCAGTTGCCTGTCCCTGTCAGAGTAACACCGTCCACGCTGATCTGCACATCCTGGACATAGTAATTCCCTCGGGCCACAGCACGGATCTCCAAATGGTCACCCACCTGGACCACCTGAGAATAGCCCATCCGATTACCCGATGCGTCCACAAACTGGGCATCGCCCTGAGTAGCAGGATCAGCAAGGCTGCCGTCGGTCAATTTAGACACCACATTGACCGTCCGGGTGGGTGTGGGGCCTTCTTCAAACAGAATATTCACTACATAGACAGACTCATCAGGCATATCAAAGGTCAGCACCTGGTTCCCTGCCGAATCCTTGGACCAATTAGGTGTAATAAGTGCGGGATCGCTAAAGGTCACATTAGGCACATAATCATCGGCAGGCCGGATGGTGATCTCCACCTTGCCATCCCTGGTCACGGCGGTACTAATGCTGTTTCCATCTGGTGCAGCGTTCACAGTGCCCCGGGCCGTCCCCTCTACCACCACATCAGCAGCACCGGAACCCGCAGGACCGGTAGCATTAACGATCAGGGTTGGTTCAGTGAAGGGCTGGCTGCTGAAGGTCACATACACATCCACATCCCCAGGCATCGCAGACACCATTTGAGCGATGGCATCCTGCGGATTCGCAGTGGTCCAGGTGACAGACTCGCCGCCATTCACCACGGTAACCTGAGCATAGGCGTTAGGCATCACCAGAATATCCAACTGGTCCTTGGCTTTCACAGGCGTGCTGACGCCATCGGTGCTGATACTGGGCGCACCGCTGGTCGTATTGGTCACCGAAGCGGTACCGGTGGCTCCGTCACGGCTGCTGATATGAAGGGTAACCTTGTTATTCCGCTCGTCATCGGGAGCAAACTTCACTGTCACGGTGGGATGTTCGCCGGGCTGATATATCTTAAAGTGGGTATCATCCACCCAGATGGGGGCAACACCCGCACCAATCGGCGTTACAGTGACATCATCCACCACAAAGCCGGTGCCGGGATGGACCTCTACCAACACCCACTGCCCGGGTTCCACGTTGGTCAGACTATCCCTGGTCACATCGGGGGCATTGCCGTTCTCTGTGACCTTAGGCCGAGTCACGGCAGCATCATCCACACTGATGATCTGGGCCCAGTTATTATCATTTCCAGCGGCATCCTCCACATCCAGAGTAAAGCCATACTCAGGGACAGGACCTTCTTTCAGGAGGACATAGACGATCATATCCTCCTCCTGCTGGATAAGGCTGATATCCACAACGCCACCCTTGCCGTTGTTAAAGCCATTGCCGCTGTATGTAACAGGATAACCGGTGCCACCCGCTGCATTCTCCGCCCAAAGAGAGGCAATCGACCAGCCGGGCAATACATCAACCTGCCCCTTCACCGTTACAAAAGCAGGATTGGATACAGTGGGATAGGTATAGCCGGGTTGCCAGCCAGTGGTGGCAGGATCATGGCCAATACCGTCTCCTCCCACCATTACCATGGTAACCTTGAAGGTCTCCTTCCTCTCAGGGATAACCACCTCAGTCTTCTGGCTCTCCTTGGCGTCGGGGGTGCTACCCGTGGCGGTAATGAAGATGGAACCGCCGCTGCTGAGATACTCCTGGAGGGTATAGCCATTCCACAAGGTAGGCTGGTCACTGCCGTCCAGAATGACCTCCACATCGAACTCATAACCGTCAAAGGTACCATAGGCACCGGGCACCACTGCCCCTCCGCTCACCTTGATGTCGGTATCCACTACAAAGGGTTGGAAGGCGTTAACACCATCCCAATAGTAGAACTTGTAGGCGCTCTCCGATTGGGCGGCATTCTGAAGGCCGTCCGTATTATGGAGGGTAGGCACCATGATATGGAAGCTGTTAGCTCCCGTAGGCTCGGCCAAAATCCAGCCGTCCGTATGGGTCTGGCTCAAATCATCGGCCCCATGGTGGGTATAGGCCGGAGAATTATATTGCTCGGAATGATCCGGGTCATAAGGACGGGCAGTCTGTGTCCCCTTCTCATAGGTCACAATGACCGTCGTCTCCTCCAGGAACATGGTAGGCATGGAGTAAGTACCGCCGGTGATCAGGACATCACTGAAGACACCACCGCTCTCCACCTGCACTCGGGAAACGAAATAGCCGGAAGCCGTCTCAGTCTGGAGGTCCATAGATGTGCCAGGTGTCACCATACCAGCAGACTCCGTAGTGTCCCTGCCATCAATGGAAGCGCTGGCCGTACCGGCAGTCAGGTCCGCCTTGTTGCCTGTTACATTGTCTGTCCCCACTGTTTTCAGGAACAGATCTTTAGGCTCCGGCGGATTCTTGGAGTAGACCACCGTCACATCGATATCGGCATTCTTCACCCCGCTAATAATGAGGTAATTGGTAGCCTTCACCACAGTAACAGGCACACCGTCAGTGGTGGTAACGATGTAGTCAATCACATAGTAACCATGCTCTGCATAGGCATTCACCCGAACCTGATTGCCTGTATAAGCAGTGGTATAGGAAGAGACAGGCACCGGCGTGATTGAAGGTACTGTAAGATTCTCCACGGTGACATAGTTGCCGGGTCGTCCATCGTCACCTGTGGTATTGCCCGTAACCGTGATCGGCGGCCAGGGGTACGGGTTATAATTGACGATGACGTCCACATCCTCATTGAGCATGGTATAGGTATAAATACCCGAACCGGGAGCCGTCTCGGTGGCCGTCGTCGTAGTATTGGTATCCCGGCCAATGACTACAACACTCGCCACTGTGTTGTCAGTGGGCGGCACAATATCCTTCACCGTCAAGATCTTGCCAGTAATGAGACCACTAATAGTGCCGCCATCTGTATTTACACTGCGGACAGGAACAGTGTCCGCCTCCATGGTGGCAGAACCGGGGGCAGAGTGAAGTGTGGCTGTATAAGCAGGCTGGAGGACCACCTCAGTGAAGTCACTCTCCCCCAGGTCGGCCGCTGTCTTATCCGTAGCTGTGATATAAATGACCCCACCATGTTTCATATAGTAGCTGATTTGGCTACCAAGAGAATCGGCGGTCACATCAAACCGGTATCCGTCATAACTTGTTGCACCTACAGTATAAGCTCCAGGCACATCCACACCGTTGCTGACAGTGATGCTCTTATTGGGGCCCGTTGTCTCCAGTTCAATATACTGTTCCAAGCCATTCTTCCAGTAAAGTTTGTAGCCCGCAAGTGTACTGTCGCCGTTAGAGAGTGTATCAGTCACATCGTCATGGAGTGTGGGCACTGTGATCTGGATACGATAATGACCGTTATTATCCCGCTCCAAAGGCACAGAAAGGATGTATCCTTCCTGTGTTGCAGGAGCGTCTGTTGTCGTCACCAGCTTATGGTCAGGGTCATAAGGCCGAGGCATCCAAGGACCTTTCTGGAAGTAGACCGCCACTTTGTTGGTACCGCCCAGCAGCATCTTGCCATTCCACCAGGGATCTGTCGCAGGATTCGGCTGGTTGATAGACTGATAGGTCAATTCAGACAGAGCGGTAACATCGTCCGCATCATAAACTGTATGGACCACCTTACGAACCCGATAATCGGTGTCTACAGTTGCCATCATGCCCAAATCACTACCCACACGGACCAATGTTTGGTCGTCGGGCACCCGCTGGGTATCGTCAATACCCGTAATAGTCTTACTGCCACTGCTGACACTTCCCGAAGTGTCAAGACCTGTTTCGGTCAGCGTGGCACTGTTTCTGGTAGGCACTGTCGGGGTCCCATCTGTGTCTACAGTCGCCAACAGCAGCTTTTGGAACTCTTTGTCCTGGTCCGGTTCATCCGTTGTAAAGTGGACTGTGATCTGCACATCAGATTCCGGCATATCAAAATCCACGTTAAAGGGTATGCCGTCGCCAAGCCCGTCGGCCACATGAATGACCTCCGCACCTGTTGTTTTATTGATGACTGTCACATTGGCATAATAATCAGGGGCGGTTTTTACTGTCAAACGGACCACATTATCGTGATAGGCCTCTGTCCAGATGCCCGAATTATCCTGTTTTCCATTCCACAGATCCGGACGGTCTGTATTTTCAATTTCGGCATCATTCCCGGGCACTGCTACAGCGCCGGTCTTGTTAACAGCCGCCACATAAATACGAGGATGATCCGGGTCGGTCCCATCTGGCGTAAAGTGGACAGTCACCACCATGTCTTCAGTAGGCATGGTCTTGGGATAGCGGTCACTATCCGTGGGGTCTTCATTCAAAATGACATCTCCGGTGCTGTCTACATGTGCCACCACACTGACTTCCACTTTGGGCTGAGGATAGGCCTCTGTCCGAATCAGCTCACCGCCCTTCAGCTTATCAATGTACTCCCAGTCATTATCAACTGTGCGGCCCGTACTCTGATCCTGCATCTCGGCGGCGTTGCCGGAAATACTGCTGCTGTCCACAATATGGAGCCAAGCGGTGTAATCGCCCACAGGATCCTCATCGATCAGGACCTCTACATATTCACTCTCCGGCTTGGGCGTAATAGAATCGGTGGCAGTGATATAAATGACACCACCGGTTCGGAAATACTCTCCCAGCGGGCTCAGCGGCTTCAGACTGCTGATGGTAAACTTCTCACCGTTTCCTGCCCCATGGGTATAGGGTGTGGGACCGCTGACTACGCTGTAATCTGTCCCTTCCACCAACAGTTGATAGGCAGCGCCCACCTTGACATAGAGCTTATACTCCACATCCCTGGCATCCAGCACTGTCCTGGTCGCTGTTTCATACAGGTTGGGTACCGTGATCTCCACCTGATTGCTGCCCAGGTTCTTAGCAATCAGATAGCCGTCAATGAACTCCGGATAGGCGGTGGCGCTGCTGGGATCCTGGTTTCCATCGTAAGGCCTGGCTGTTCTGGGTCCCTTGGCCAGCTTTACTGTCACCACCGTCTCGCTGGGAGCCGGGGAGAAGGGTACAGTAAACTCAGTGGGATTGTCCTGAGTGGTGTTCACCAAAGTGCCATCCACTTTGATTGTAATGCTTTCAACATAGTAATAATTGGCCGGATCCACATAGACGGCGTTTGTAGTCAGGTCAAACACCACGCCATTCGGGACCGCATCATTCTCATCCTGATACTGAATCGGTGCGGAAGCGCTGTTTGCCAGCAGCGTCACGCTGCCGTCTTTGGCTACAGCCGTAGCCCAGTTGTCTGTTTCGTTATCGTGGCCCTCCACGATCAGGGTCACTTTACTCTCCACCGGCTCTGGTTCTTTGTCAGTGAAATGTACCGTAATTTCCACATTATCATCGGGCATCTTGTCCAAAAGCTGGATGGTGATGGTGCCTGTATTTACATCCTGGTAGATTCGATCAGATGCGATTGCCTCTCTGGAACCGTCCGCTTTGATAATATCGGCAGTCACCGTAGCAAAGTAGCCGGGTTCTGTCGCTGCCTGAACCTGGATCTCGTCTGCTGTTTCTGCCAGCGTCCACAGGGGGGAGCTATTGGGCAAAGCCGGATTGGTCAGGTTGGCAATGTTGAGGATCTGGTTGCCCGGAAGGCCAGCGGGATCATCCTTCACGGCTGTTGCAATATGGTAATCCCCCAAAAAGACCCAAATATCCGTATCCACAGCATTCATGGTGTGGAGATAGGTGTTCAATGCGCTTGCCGTGATGAACACCGGACTGGCTCCGCTTTCAGAAACCATAACACCGGCAATCTTCACACTGTTGTCCTGGGTCTGAATGATGGTCTCAAGGATCTCGCCACCTACCAGACCTGTGATCTTACCGCCATCAATAGTGGTATTTCTTCCGGGATCACCCTGTACCTGCATGGTCACCTTATTCCGCAGGGCGCTGGTAGTATCCACAATGTGAAGGGTAGCGGTGAATGTCTTGGCCTCCGCCTCCTTCAGCCACACAATAACACCCACATCATAGGCCGGCATAGTGATGGTATATTCATTTTCATTGCTGCCCTGAACCGCCGTGACCGCAGTGCCTGTAGGCGGTGTACCAGTAACATCAATGTGATCCAGCTCATAACCATCAGCTATGGTCAAGGTCAAGGTAAGGGTCTCAGGCCCTCTGCCCTGTGTATCATCCGGGCCATAGACGCTGAGAGGGCCGCTGGGCACGCCGTCACTGACGGCAGTCACCGACTTGGGCAGCAGATCCAAAGACCGCTCCATGGTGACACTGCTGGCCCCTGTTTCGCCGGGGTCATGGACCGTCAGGATAGCTGTATGGTTCCCCACAGGAGGATCCTTTTCCTCATCTGCAAAGATGATATGGACATCCACATCCCCTGCCGGCATCACGAAGGTGGCTTGGCCCTTTACCTCTTCTGTCTCCAGATAACCAAGGTTCTGGAGACTGGTCCAGGCCGTGGGGGACAGTACACTCAGGGGGACCACGCTGCCGCCCATCTCCACATAGGCGTGCTTGACATAGTAGCCCACACCGGCGGTCACGTCCACGGTGACCGTCTGTGTCTCAGGCACGTAAATAAACTCCAAATCTGCGTCCGCAACATCCACATCATAGGTGATAGAGCCCTCATTTATCGGTGCAGCAGCAGGGTCGGTGAGATGGAGCGTTGCCTTATAGAAATCCACATCAGGATCTCTCATCAGCACCACGTTCACTGCAATATTGGCCGCAGGCATCTTGTAGGTATAGATAGTGTCACCCGTATTGGGGTTGGTGTACTGAGAGGTGGGCGTAATGGAAAGTCCCTGAGGCGTCACTACCACCTTGCTCACTTTATAGCCGTATTTGGCCACCACGGTAGCGGTCAGAGTGTCCTCCGGCATCACCGGGAAAGTATGGTTAACGGGATCAAAGGGTTCGTTGCTCTCCACCTTGATGGTTCGCAAATCAAAGGGATTCTTTACTGTGGGATCCGACTCGGTATGCTCCAAAGTAGCATAACCGGCAGCTCCCTGGGAAGAGCCGGGATTGCTGACCGGCCCTTCCACCGTCAAAGCAGCGGTGTAGTGGAGCAGGTCAGGCTTGTCATTCTTGTCCCCCATCTCCACATAAACGTCCACCCTGCCTCCCTGCATCCGGAAGGTTCCATCCTTTTGGACCAAATTGCCGTCTTCATCGTAACCATCGCTGTTCAGGTTCAGCGGCAGCATGGCGTTGCCAAACATAGCGTAGACCGCCTTGATATAATAGCCTGCCTCCGCCTGGGCGCTCACATAAACAAATTCGTTTGGCTTGACTTTAATAAAGGTGTTGTCCTGATCTGTCCTGTTTGTCCGCTGAGTCTCCTCCGCTACAAAAGTCTGTTCGGTCACCGAGTGGGCCCCTGTCGGGTCGCCTACCAGATGGAACCAGACCTCCTGACCCTCCGGCTCATCATGGATGTCTCTGAAAACAACGTCCACTATTACATCGCTACTGGGCATCCAGAAGGTATAAAGATTGTCATCGGTATCGTCTACCGTCAGGTCCGACAGCGGGGCGCCATCCGCCGTCCGGGTTCCTTTGACCTCCACCCGGTACTTACTCTTATCCCGTTGAATGGTGATCTTCACCGGATCTGTGGCGTAGGACGTCCCGGTCAGTGTCATCCCATCGGTTCCAGGACCCTGGACACCGTTCAGCGTAGTCTCCAGATTGGCGCTGTTATTGGGGTCCACTGCGGTACCAGGGGCATGGCTGACATTCATGGTGATTTGATATGGGGTCCGAGGATCCGGACCAAACTCCACGTAGACCAGCACGTTCTTGGGCGGCATAAAGAAGCTGGTCTTCCCCTTCAACTCCTGACCCACCGGGTCGCCGTCCAAATATACAGTGATCTTTGCCACATATCCCGGTACAGTAGTAAGCTCCAAAAGGACCTGATCGGCAGGGGAAGACAAATCAACAATATATCGGTCATTTACCCATGTACCGCCGGAGGTGGTCAGGAACTTGGCCGTATTACCGGGCTCGCCGCCGTTGTTGACCTGCAGCTGTGCCTCCAAGCCGGTCTTTCCCTCGCAGAAAACCACATTCACCGTGGCCGGGCCCTTGTTGGGGTCAGAGGGCATATTGAGGTTATAGGTATATACACCCCCAAAAATGCTGTCAGGCAGAAGCCGTTTATCCACGTTTCCGTTGGCGTCCACCAGCTCCACATAGTCCACAGCATAACCATTACCAGGCGTAGCCGTCACCGTCAGGGCCTCGCCGGGCTGGGCGGACACCGAGGTCTTGACCCCGATACTGCTTACTGCACCAGTGGCCCCACCCCGGGTGTTGCTCAACTCTGCGCTGCCGTAGCTGGGCGGGTTGGCTCCGGTCTGGGTCACGTTCAGCGTGACCCAATCCTCCCCGGGTATCTTCTGGCGGAAGACAACATGGACCTCGGCATCCTTATCCTGGATGTCGAAGCTGGTAGTATAAGTACCGTCACCATTGTCCGTTACGGGCAAGGTCGGTGTCAGCGGCATCCCACCGCTGAGCACCGTCACCGCATAGGTGTAATCCGAATCCGGTTTCAGGGTGATATCCACCGTATTTTCCAGTTTATAGAGGGGATAGAGCTTATCCGGGTCCCTATGAGTGCTGGTGGACTGGAAAGTGCCATCACTCAACGTAGTGGAAATGGTAGCCACGCCATGAGGATCAGCCGCAGGATCACTGTCCAGATCATCGTAGATCAAGGTCACCTTTCGCTTATCTTCCTCTGTCTTCTCCCGGAAGGTCACTTCAATATTGATATCCTCTATGGGCATATTGATCTTGATTTTGCCCTTGGCATAACTCCAAATATTGTCGGGGACCTTGGCACCGGTCAACGCATTCGTAATAACCGCATCGATGGTATAACGGGGATCAGTAAAGGTGATAGGCACCTCCAGTTTGTCTCCTGCCACTGCCTTGATGGACTTGGGTGCATTGCCGGCATCCACCGGCCCTGTAGTCCTGGTATCTCTGGGAGCAGTGGTATCCATCAATTCGGCCTGGTTATTCACCGGATTGGCCGCATCATAGAAGGGGTCCTTGACATATAGAGTGGCTGTAAACTCCACCTCAGAAGGCCAACCTTCCTCCAGGTAGATATTAACTGTGCAATCGGCATCCTTCATGGTAAAGTCAACCGTCTGGATACCAAAGTCACCGGTCCGATTGTTGGTAATCCCCAGAGATGCAGGAGTCACCTCCACCCGAGAAATACGGTAACCATTGGCGATATTCGTACGAATATTCAGCTTCTCTCCTGCGTCAGCAGTGGTAGAATACTGACCATTCTTCACAAAGGCGGCAGACCCTACTGCACTGGCAGGCACACCTGCGGGGGGCCGAAGAACAATATTGGCTGTATATTGACGGGGTTTAATACTCTCTGTTTTAAAGTACACCCGAATCTCCAAATCTTCATCGGGCATCTGGAAATCAAATTCTGTCTTGCTGATGCTCTGAGGCATCACCGCACCATTGCGGATCCACTCCACATGGTCCAGTTCATAGCCACTGTTGGCACTCATGGAGATACATACCTGTTCGTTACTCCCTACCAAAGCGGTTGCTCCATTGCCATTGCTGAGAGCCTGATTACTGGTACTGGTCAATAAACCTCCTGAGAGGACCTGGGCAGAACCAGCCACCCCCACTCCGTCCGGACCATAGGCGGTCAGAGTCAAAGCGTGCTTGTCCGTCAAAATGATGCTGTCCTCCACAAAGGTGACATACACGTCCGCATCATCGGGCACTGCAGTAAAGGTATAAGGTGTGGTCAGAGTATCCGTCCGACCGCCAGTGGTAACTGTCACCACCGTCTGATATCCACCCGTTGGCGTTGCTGACACAGTCAGGTGATCCCCACCCCAAATGGGCGTGCTAACGCCATCCCCGGCAACTGTCTGGGATGTATCTCTATTGGTCAGCGAAGCGCTACCCAAAGCAGTATTATTAATATGCAATCTGGCCTCATGGCCCCGCTGATCTTTCTCGCTATATACCAGAGTGACCTGAAGGGGTCCCGCAGGCTGGCAGACTCTCAGCGTGGTATCATTCACCCACTGGGGGACTATACCATAGATGTCTGGCGTCACCACATCCTCCACCTGGTACCCATTAGCCGTATTGACCTGAATTTCCACCCACTGCCAAGTAGTAGCAGGCTTCAAAACATCACTTTCGCCATGGCGAACCGCAGCATGGCCCGGAACGGCAACCCCATCCAGGGCGCGGATCTGAGCCCAGTTATTGCTGACCTGATCCGGGTCCTTAACCTTCAGCGTCAGACTATAGGGCGGCTCTTCCGGAGGTACCCCCTCCACCAGCTCCACATAGACGTGGATATCCTCACTGGGCTGAATCAGCCAGAAGCTCACTGACGGGAACCCACTGCTGCCACCGGCACCTGCACCGTTATTATAGCCGTATCCACCATTGTTCAGCAGGGGATAAGCGTCCCCAGTCTCATCACCGATCACAACGATAGAGGCAATATACCAACCAGGCGCTACCTCTACCCGGCCCTCAAACAGTTCATCGGCGCTATTGTCTACATAGTCGTAATCGCCAACGCCATCCTTCCACCAACCCGTCTCACCGGTGGGATAGGTCACACAACCGGCAGGATCGCTAGGTACCATAACAGCCCGAAAACTGTCATTGGAAAAATGCACTACCATTTTCAGGTCATAGAAAGGCATTGTCCATATCGCACCCGCAGTAAACCCACCATTGGGCGCAGAATCAGTATAGATAAAAGTCTCTTTTCCATTATCATCCACCGAGTAATAATCAATGCTGGAAATAATATAACCCGGTGCATAGGAGATATTCTCCAGTGTAATTCCCTTTCCGGAAAGGACTTGAATCCTGTCCACCTGGGGCGTTGCGGCCATATTGGTATGGTTGACCGTACCACTGCTGTCCTCACCGGAAACATCAGCCATATTAGCGCTTTGGCCGTCATCGTCCAACTCCAGGATCAAGGTGTAATCTCCAGCCTTCCGGAAAATAACCTGAACCTGCACGTTATAATCGGGCATAGGGAAACTGAGGGTATGTTTCTCAAAACCCTCATCAGTTGTCCCATCAGGCTTCAGGTTGAGTAGCAGGTTCTCTCTGGGGGCGCTGGGGTTATCCAGATTGCTGAACCAAATCTCTGCAGCAGCGTAATCCGTATCACACACCACATCCAGAGTCACTTCACGTCCCTCCGGAATTCTGGAGGGATTGCCGCCCAAGGTTACCACGCTGCCACTCATATCGCCGTCCAGTTTTACTTCCTCTTTTATACCTGTCAGGCTGGTAAGGTCTGCGCTGTAATCGTTATACCACAAAGCTGCCAAGTTGTTGGCGCTTCTGGGCCGGTCACTCATCACGCTTAACTCGGCATAATATGTATCCCGCTTCTCATAGGTCACAGTGACTTCCACATCACTGGGTGGCATATCAAAGGTAAACTCCCACTCCCAAGTATCATTTCCGATGGCCACTCCGGTCTTATCAATAGCACCAGCTGGCAAAGCTGTACCGCCAGAACGCCGCACCACCGTCACCTGGGCATCATAATCCGGATGCGCCTTCACAAAAACCTTTACTGGCTCTCCCACTTTGATGTCCTTCACCGTATCGGCCCCTGCGGGCATATCGGTGATCTTTCCGGGGATCACCGCACTTGCAGCCTCATCCCAGGCTGCCAACTCCGCCGTATTACCAACTACACCATCCGGATTGTCTATTTTCAGTGTAGCGTCAAATGCATCCTTATCTACGGTATCAAAATATACCGTAACCGTTACATTGTCCGAAGGCATTTCAAAGGTATAATCCGAATCCGAACCCGGAACCTGTTTCACCGTTGGTTTTGTGGTCATTCCATTATCCGGTGTCACGGTGATCGTAACACTGGTAACATCGCTGGCTTTATCAATGTGGAGATTCATGATAACTCCACTGGACAGGTTATCCAATTCCCGTGTGCCATTCGCCGCCAAACCCAGGGTATCCACCGTTCGATAGCCGTCGCTCATGGTCACGATATTGCCCCGGTTATCATTTGCCGTCCGATCCTTTAGCAGGGTAGCCTTATACAGGGCAGGCGGTTCGTTTTTACCCGTGAAAATGTTAAGATCGCCCTCAAAATTGAACATTTCCTTCAGGTTGTGATTGGGTGTTCTGGTAGACTTCTCCCACGCACCAAATCCAGAGGGGGAATTGGCGTCACTGTACACCCCGGCACCATACTCGCCGCCGCCGATACTGAATAAAGACGCATCCCGGCTCAGGCGGAAACAGATATTCTGCTTGGAATCAATAGCCTTCAACTTGAAAGGCAGCATCATAATGTACTTGGTCTCGCCGGCATTCGCACTGGTATCCGTGCTGGCGTCCGCAAAGCGGTTGGTCTTATTATTGCCCAGATCCGTGGTCTTTTCCAGAGACACATAAAGCATTTTCCAGTCGCTTTCCTTACCACTCCAGGCCGTCTCATCCCAAGTTTCTCCATAATCCTGCCAGGACATTTCTTTGGTATCCGGGTCCGTCTGGGGGGCCAATCCGGTAAGTGCCTGCTGAATAGTATAGTAATCACTATCCCACTGATTGACCGGATTGGGGTTAGCTGACAAATTTGCGGCAGTCAAAACATTCTTATAAGTAGTGTTTCCACCCAGTCTATTAACCGGCTCCACAAACTTTGTATTGTAGTAGAAGCCCAGTTCCAGGCTTTCCAGGCCCTTCCCTTCCTTCGCCAGCTCAAAAAGAGCCATCTTGTCAATACCGACGCCTACCCAAAACACAGTTCCCACTTCAGAGGTCTGGCTATACCGATCCCAAATGGCATAAGGCGACCCGGCAGAGTTCTGATCTATGCTGTAATCCCGGTCTCCGGGCGCAGTAATCCCCTGACCGGTAAAGAGCGCGCTGTCATCGCCCAAGAAGTCAATAAACAGTGTAGGCTTCAGGGGCGTCCCGGTCTCCGTGGACTCGTCAGCTTGGGACGAAGTATCCTGAGCGGCCTGCGCCACTCCGGAAAAACCTGAGCTGAACATGGACAGCGTTATGGCGAAGGCTAAAGTCAATGAGACCAGTCTGCGCATTTTGTCTTTTGTCCTTTTCACCACGGTGAAACACTCCCCTTCGCCCGCCCCGCGAGCATGAGAAACTGCTTGGAAACAAGTTGCTTCCTATATTTATACTTTACGATATTTGCTCTTTACCAAAAGCACCGCATCACTGTTGACCGCCCGCAGAACATGGCGATAAGCCCAGTGCTCTTCTGCTACATCAAGGGGCACGATCACATCCGCCCCATCAATGTCTACATCTGTAATCAAAATACGGGAGATCATGGTCGCCACCTCTGCCCGGGTCAGGATTCGGTTCGGGCTGTACATCCCATCCCCGGTGCCTAAAGTGATACCAGCCTTAGCCAAAGCGTCAATATAGGCCCAAGCCCAGGTATCCTCCGGTCCCGCATCCAGGAAAGCATGGGGACCCTCCGGGTCATTGCTTACAGGCAGCATCAGCATCCGACAGAGAATGGCACTGATTTCCGCCCGGGTGGCATATTGTCCCGGAGCATAAAGGGACTCTCCCACGCCATTTACAATACCCCAAATATTCAGGGTATGAACCTGCTGAGCATAGTTAGCCTCTTCCGGTACATCGAAAAATACATCCGGCCGACTGGGTTCACGCTGCTCTACTTGCTGGAAGAAATGCTCCATTACAACGGTCAATTCTTGCCGGGTCAGCAGCTGCTCCGGTCGAAAATAGCCTTCAAATAACTCCATAAAGCTACCCTGATAAGCAGCGTTGAACATAGTGTCTTTGAAGGGTATATCATACCCTTCCACTACCTGCACAGTGATGCTGTCCGTCAGATAGTTCCAAGTGGTCACAGTGATGGTCGCCGTACCCACCCCAACCACAGTCACCGTGCCGTCCTTCGAGACGGTAACCACCGACTCGTCCGAACTGCTCCAGGTTACCCGGCGGTCCGTAACCTCCTCCGGCTCAAAAATCAACTCCAACTGTACCGGAGCATCATTCAATCGAAGGAGCAAGCCGTCTGGATCGATCGTTACCTTCCGGGGATAGATATAGTATCCCGTAGAACTGCCGCCGCTTTGTGGCTTGGCAGTGACATAAATAGGCAGAATATCTCCCTGATTTACCTGAATTTCCTCCTGTTCGGTAGTGCCATCCTCCTGCTCCACAGGCAGGTTTTCCATGATCGGCTGGGTCAGATCCATAGGAAACCGTAGCTTCACACTCAAAGACGGGTTCCAGCCATAAGCAGTATATCGAACAGTAGACAGGTTATCCACCAGTCGATTCAACTCTTTCTCAGTGGCAATATTTGCAATATCAGTAAACCAAACGTTGTTCAGTTCGGTCGTATAGGAAATCTTGCCTTCACTATCTTTCTGTTCCTCGCTGGCAATAAGGTCGATGCGGTAGGTATAAGTCTTTACCACCGGTCCCGGCTTTTCCTTACGCTCGATTATGCGGATATTTTCATCTTCGGGAATAATGGGCATCCCTTCCTCTGCCTCCGCAACCGCAGCCTGGAAATCATCATAAGAACAAGTACCTTCCGTCTCTGTATAATTATTGGTAGCGGCCAGTCTTACCAACGCACCAAGATAGATCCCTCTGGGCAAGGCATCAGCCCCTGGCTTCTCCAAGCCAATTTCTCCACCAAAAATAGGATCATCCTGATAATCAGCGATTATATTGCCGTTGCCGTCCACCAATGCGTACTGATATCGATACTCTTTCTTATCCTTAATATGCGTGGCCAGGTCAACGGCCTTCTTGTCAGTCTCCACAGTAACTGCATTGGTATGTTCATTCACAGAAAGCGTGATGGTAATGTCCGGCGCAGGACGGTCCTCGTTCGGGACAATGGTAGCCACAGGGGTGCCCGGACGTCCATAATCATTTTTATGAGGATCATTTGCCCGCACCTCTGCCGGAATGGCATAGTTCTCATGATCTTGTCCAATCAGCTTGATGCCCCATACTTCAACCGTCTTGTCTACGCCGGCATCCGCATCCTGGAAGCCGAACATAAGCTTGCTGGCATCAACAAAAACATCATCATCTCCCACGATTCCGTGGTCCCCACCCTTGGCAAGAACCATCCGACCCGTGGCTGTTGTCAATCTGTCATAAGGCTTCTGATCTACATGCCCTCCATTATCACTATTATTAGTAGGATAGAAGGTATAGGTCAGCTGCCGTTGATTAACAGTAAGCTGCTTTGCCTCGTTGATACCGTAGACCATAGGTTGACTATACTCCACAGAGTTCGGAGTCGCTTTTACCGCAATCAGCAGATACATCCCATCATGCGTCAACTCGCCATCCCGGCCCACATGATTCAGTTTATCGCCTGTGGCAGCCTGCCACCCCTCCTCATCCAACTCCTCCAAAATATCCTTTAACTTATCAATCGAAGGTGCTTCCTTGCTATCCCAATAATGAACCGAGATACCATACGCCGCAAAATCTGCATATTTTACAAGTTCAAAAGGCGCATTTTCCTCCCCCGGCTCCTTCTCGTAGGTAAGTTTAAGCTCCATAGCATCCAGATCCAAAGAGTCACCATAAGTATAGGTAGTGGAGATAACGCTGTTGCTATTCCATACACTGACAGACTCCACCTTACGTTTATGGACCTGTCCATAGGCGGAAATATCCGTTCCAGAGGTCAAAATCTTATAGTTACTCCAATCTCCCACAGGAATCAGCTTGAAGCTGTTGGGAGAAACTGTTACAGGAGCATTGTCCGTAATATCATTGGTACTTCCAGTAAAGGTAACATCCATCTGGAGGCCAAGGAAGTCGCCCGGCAAAATACCCAGCGTCGGATCAGCCACCATACCTACCGCACGCAGTTTCAAATCGTTATGTGTAGTTCCAGCTTCCGACACAAGGCCCTTGGTATCGGTACCTTGATACCGCTTTACATCCTTAATAGTAGAAACCTGTACACCTTGTGAAACACTGTATACCGGGCCGTTGAATCCATCTACCCGCAGCTCGCGCTTGTCTACAGTTATAGTCCCTTTGGTCGCCTCCAAGGCATAGTTAGTCATATTAACTTCCATTACCGAAAGACGCAAATCATAACTACCCACATCGGAAGTCCCTACAGCCTCTGTACTAAATTTGAGAGCGCTGTCCTGATAATTGCTATCCAACTCTTCCAACCGCTTGGAATCGATCTTTTCGGTGGCACCGGCAGTGAGCCCCAATGCCTCCACGTCCCAGGAAGCCAGCTCCGCCGCCGACAACTTTGCCGCATAAGCTGCGTTCTCCTCGCCATAGATTCGACTCTGATCCTGAACTGCCAAATGCAAGGTCTTTTTTTGGACGGTTACAGCTGTCGTCACTGTAGCTAAAATGTCTCCACTGCTATTGGCAATTGCCAACTGTCTGCCGTTATGCTCGGTAACAGACAAACGCTGCCCCTGGGTCGCAGTCTTTCCTAAAGTACCGTCGCTGTTCAGCCAATAAACATCCACACCAGCTTCCCGCAGGAAACTGTTGGCAAAATTGGCGTCACTCAACTCACTGTAGCGGACAGGGGTTCCTGCTCCAGTTTCCTTTCCATCGAACCATACATTAATGGTAAAGTTATTCATATTAAATGTCTGTCCATAGGTATAGTCCAACTTAGGCAGTGTACTCGTAAGTTCAACCTTTGTCGCCATCCGTGCAGAAACTCTGCCATAGACCACTTTACGAACGCCGTCAACTTCCGTCACATGTCCTGCAGCTGCTGCAGGGCCGTTATAATACATCAATTGATAGTTGTTATTATTGGACAAGTTGATCTGCCGCACCCACACCTCAATATCTACATGATCTTTTCCGTCCAGATTCCAATAGGGAGATGCAGGATTATGCGTCTCTATACCGCCTTCTCTATCCACCATAAACTGAAGTATTACATTGTCCCACTTACAAACAGCCCCTCCCGACAAACTGTACGGCACAGTTGTCGTCCTATAGCCCACAGGACTGCTGCGATCAGGAATATAATAACTTCCGTTTCTCTCCGGTAAAGTCGCAGAGAAACCCGTTTGATTTGCGGTTGCACTCACCGTTGCCGAAAACTTCGCCGAATCAAAATTGGGCAGAGAATCATTCGGTGCAAATCTCACCACTGGGGTCGTGATATCTGTGATAACAATAGGTCTCGGGAAAATCTGCATAGGTGCATACCCCGGCGCATCAGCATTGTCTGTTGTTGTAGTCTTCCCATCCAATGCAGTACACACATACCGGAAGGTATAGTCATCGCTCTTACCGCCGGTAAGCAACAAGTAATATTCTCCTGTCGATGTCCGTTCTGTGACTACATTGCTCAACAAATTGCTTGCCTCATGGAACTCTGCCGTGGGTTCCACATAGCTATCTCCCAAAATACGCTTCAGATCTGCTCGGTTTCCCTTCGTCCCACTCAGCTTCTTCTGATCGTCCAAGGTCAGCTCCGCCCGATTAAAAGTCACATTCCACGGCATACTATCGTTAGACTCACCGTAATAACGGTAATTAGGTTGCACCGTCAATGTCAGTTCTTTGGGATTCACAGTATATGGTCCAAAATAGATACGATGGATAATGTTTTCCTTTGTAGTCTCATCCACACCGGGTACAGAAAGGCACAGATACTTCCCGTTCTGTCCACCCACCGTCATGAGCTGACCTGTGTAGGCAGCCGCTGCATCGGCAGGAAATTCTTCATCTATGCCGCTCATCTTATATACATACTTTTTGTCGGAAGCAACAGGGACATCCTTACCCCCATAGATCTTATCCACCCACTGCAGGGTCAAGCCGTCAGAACGATAGTAATCCGAAATGAACTCCTCATCCCAGCTTCCGGTGATTGGCACACGCCTCATATTCCCATTCTCGTCACGGTCATCGTCAAAATAAAGTGCAACCAACATCGGATTCAATGCAAGCTCAGCACCGTAGTCAAAGACCGTATCATAAGGCGTGGCTTCCATATCTACTTTAAGCAGCTTCTGTCTGGTTACTGTGATTTTACCCGCAGAATTCAACGGCGCATTTCCAGCCAGTGTATAACAGTTATTCGCATTCCCCGTCCCGGATGTTATCAACTCCACATTTGTCACCGTTGCAGGCCGATCCTCCGACGGTGTGGGGGGATTCGTGACATTGCCATCGTCCACTCTGGCAGAATACTTCAGTACCAACTCGTCATCGCCGACTACAACCACAGTCGTAGTCAAGGGAATACCTCGATAAAGGCCATTCAACAAATCAGTTACTGCCGACACCGTAAACTCTTCCTTCCGGTAGCTGACCTGGCCGGACACTGCGGTGGTCTGACTACCGGCAGACAACGTACCCAAGGTAACCTCTTCTCCATCCTCACCCTTCTTTGTGATCTTCTCTACAAAAATAGGTCTGGGATGGATCGTCAACTGAGCCGTTCCATAATCATCGTACGGGATCTCTGCCCCGTTTTGGACATACTTAAACTGATAGTTTGTACTCTCACCGCCGCTGATCTTGACGACATAGTTCCCCGGTTGAGTGGTAGCCGTAATCTCTACATTTTGATTTGTGTCTTCAACCAGTTCGATAGTGGGAGCTTTGTAGCCAGCCAGCAGTTCTTTCAAATCTTCGGCACTGCCGGTATTTTTCTTGCCACCTTCAGAATCAAACTTAATTTCTTCGGTGTTGTAGGTAAAGGAATTCCGGTCGGTCTTTGTTTCACCGTAGTACTTATTGGCAGGCTGCACCGTCAGCGTAAGGACAGCCTTGTCTACAATCAGTGTAAACGGGAACTGGTGCTCACCCTGAGTCACAATATAGAAGTTAAGAGGCTCCTCCTCACTCCAAATGCAATTGGGCGTGCCGGTGAGTTTTCTTGTGGTAATATCAAACTTAAGGCCGGCCTTTTCCAGTTCTCCATTGTCTTCCACCCGAATAGGCGTTCCAAGATAAACTTCGTTACCAGCCTCGTCGACAGTGTGCGTCAGGTCAGCTTCAAACGGCTCACCGTAAACCGGACGCATCCCCTTGCTGTTGGTGATACCCACCGACGGCGTATTATCCTTGCCGATGGGGATCTGAACATTCTCGGTAACATAGGTTACACTGCCCGCCAGATTGATGGTCGTGGTCTTGACGCTTTCCGGCTTGATTTGCTCATCGCCCTGGTTTTTCCAGGCAGCACTCACTTTCACCGGATAGCCCAGGTCGTTAGATGTGGTTTCACTTGTAGTCAACATCATATCCCGCATACCAAGGGCCGCCTCTACCAAAGAGGCATTTTTGTTTTCATCCATGTGTACCCGGGGATAAGAAATCAGTCTGAAAGGAACTTTCAGAATATAGCCGCTTTGTTCCAGATCCTGCAGTGTAATACCGTCGTCAGACTTCGCTACCAATGAGAAACGCAACTCTCGCAAATTATCGCCGGCTTCCAACGTAGAAAGCGCTTTCCCGTCATGGTTGACCGGTACAATACCAGTCTTGGAAGAGTCCTGCAGAGTGTATTTATTCCAATCCCACTGGGGATTCACACTCTTGATATATTCGATCCATGTGGTGCCCTCTTTGACCCAAGGCTCCGAATAAGAGCCGTCATACGCCAGAGTGAAGGTGAATGTAGTCAACGGTGCCTTCAACCCTTCAGGCAGATTCTCGGTGCCCTTCATGCTGACGCCCATCCAGTACACATTGGGATGGGTGCTGTCATTGGGGTAATAATCCAGGGGATTCTCTGTGTCCCAGGTATCCGAATTCTCAATATCATTGGCATCGGTGCTGAAGCCCAGATAACTGACCTCCAACTGTACTTGACCTGCCACGGCAGTCCCTGTCTCCGCTTCTTTCTGTACCGGCTTGTTTTCATCCTTAGCCGGGTCCAGCAGGGGCAGGTACTGATAGTAAGCCCGGGATGCCTCATTCGGCCCATAGGTGGCAGTGTCGTAGCCAGCCAAAAGCGCCTCAACATCATGCCGATTGATATCGCCGTCGCCGTTTACATCACATACACGGAAGTAATATAGCCGCTTGGTTATGTCTTTACAATACAGTGCCATGTCAGAACGAGTTTCACCAAAGTATTTGTTGTCCAACAATTGCTGGAGCATGATACCATCGGCAGGTGTCACTTCGCCATCCATATCCACATCGCCTCGGAGGGGCAACACGATCACCGTACGGGTAAAGCCCTGTTCAGCTTCGCTGTGCCCATCGGGATGATAGACGTAGTCATAAGGATCTTTAAACGTGTAAGTCAGAGTATAAATCCCGGGCTTTACACTATACCCGTGCAGAGAGATCTGGCCTACTGCGCCCTCGCCCTGCCAGGAATATTCCTCTGTTCCAATTCCGACGGGAGTATCCTGTGCGGCGGCAGGCCCCAGCGTGTCCACAAGAGTCATCGCCAGATCCCAACTGATCCCAAGTCCTTCCTCCCCCTCCGAATGGGGATTGTACATACTGTCGTAGACTGTAAAACCGGGCACCTGGAATGTGGCATTTTGATAGACTACGATGGCACTGGAATCCTGGTCGTAATTCGTTTGCCCATAGGTACCCCAGGCCTCCGGGACATATACACCTGTGTAGACAAAGCCACCGTTGTTAATGCCCGCATTCGCCATATCCGAACCATCGTTGGGATAATCAAGAGCGCTGCTGGAGGACGTATCCGTAACAAACTGGCCCTTACTCTTGATATTCTCTTTGATCGCAGCCTTCTTGGCATCCGTCCAGCCGGGTGTCCGGTCGATCATACCATAGGGCGTGTTGCCCGGGTTAAGGACCATTTGGGGCTGAGCCAGACGTTGGACGTAGACTGTGTACGTTTCCTGGCTCTTTCCGTCCGGTGCAGTGACCGTCATGGTAATGACGGTGAACCGCTGCTCCGATGTGGTGGTAGCCAAAGGAATTTCCATTCCATCCAGGCTCCGTTTGCCCCTGGCGGGGTTTGTAACACTGTTGTCCGGGTTTCCGTTTACAAACTCCCGGGTTTCCCCTTCCTGATCCACCCACTCTGTAAAGGAGATTTCCTGTCCAGCATTGTTGGTTGCTGTGATTTCCAAGGTCGAATCAGGCTCATAAGTGTAAAGGGAAAAGTTTAACTTGGTGGTTTCATAGGACACTCGGGCAAAGTAAACGTGATCTCTTACCCCGGTGAAGGCATCCTCAGTGTCGATGGCTGCCTTTTTGGCCAATTCGTCTGCGGTCAGGTTCTCAATTCCCGCTTCGTAGGCATATAGGTCTGCAGCTTTATTTTCTCCACCAACAGGGGTCAGTGTGAGGTTTGTAGCCGTAGCATTATCACTGTCGACCCACCTGCCGATAATGGCTAAAACTCTGTCATGACCCATGTAGTATGTGTAGTCTTCCATGGGGCGCTCAGGATCAAAAGGCGCATACTCATCAGCATACACTTCTTCGTAAAACGGAAGATATGGATTGCTTTCATATCTATACTCGCTTGTAACACTTCCATGGGCTACAAAAGGATTCGTATCAGGGCCATCCGGACCGCCGTATTTGCCATAAGGCTCATCTGCCGGCCCCAAAGGACTGTTCCGGTCCAGATCAGGAATATACCATCCTGCAAACATCTTGTTGGGGACACGGGGTGTAGTCAGTTCTCCCCGGAAATAGGTCAGTCTATTTTCGTCGTCCCAAGCAAAGATATCGTCCGGTTTCCAAATCTCTGCACCCATGGAATTTCCAGGCAATGTAGACGGATTACTAATGTCAAAGCTTTCAGGAATATCTTCTGGAGCCGGCCAGGGAACTGTATCATTCGCATATTCAGGGAGCGTTTCCCTAATATCATAAAAGCTAGTATAAACATCAACAAGGCCATTGCACACCATAGCCAAATAATACCACCATACCGGCCATGTGTCCTGCGTCGCAAAACCCGGGTTAAAGTTTTCCGGTATAGATTCAGCAGCCCCTGCCCAAATGTTCATATTCTCATCCATCTCAACATTAGGCTCGATCAGCTGTGTCAAAGTGCCTCCGCTGTAGTCAAAGTTTTCATATTCAATCCAAGGTTCATCCTGCTCCACATTGTAGTCAGGGCGGACATTTTGCACCTGCTTGCTTCCATCACCAGTATAATTGTATTTTGTTCCATATCCATTGATTTTCAACAGATATTTAATAACAGGCTCCGTGGGCGCATTTGGGTATTCGGAGGAGAAATAAATAGGCTCGTCTGCTGTTGTTTCGTCTGTTGCAGACGTGGTCTCCTCGCTGTCCACAACCACGTCTCCCCCAGGGAGGTCCACCTCGTCATGAGGGGGAATTGTTTCTTCAAGAGGCGGCTCCACGGGCGCCTCAGCATTATCCTTCCCACCCTCTTCATCCTCGTCGCCAACTAAATCGTCATCCCCAGAAATCGTGCCGTCAGGCAGAGGATTCAGGCTGTCGTCAATGGGAGAGCGCGTCTCATCAGGAACGGGTTCTGGGACTACATCATTCCCTGTTTCGGGTCCTTCCGTCTCCTCCGGCACCCCATTGTCGTCAGAGGCATCTTCAGGCTCTGTCGTCGTCACCCAGCCTGTGGTAGATTCTTCGAAAATTTCATTCGGTATTTCACTAACAGGCTGCGCATCATTCTCCACAGGTTCCTGTGTCGACATAACCTCAACAGCCTCAAAAGCTAATTTTGGCGTGTGGACAGCCGGCTCCTCATCTTGCTCTTTTTGCCGGATATTTGCCGCCAGGAGGGTCTGCTCGGCAGCAGAAGCTGGCACAGCAGAATCAAACAGGGTATGGAGGGGTTCTGCCGCCTGCACAACAGAAGACAGCATCATCTGCGCTGCCAATCCTGCGCAGACGATTCGCTTCATTTTTTGCTTACTCATTCGGCATCCCCTCCTTTCCTTGTTTGTTTTCGTAGTCAGCATTGTCTTCGCTTCTCTACCAAGGGTTTCCGGTTTTGTCTACAAGCACAGTCATCACTGTTTTTTTGCCGTTGAATTTTTTATCCGGCGATAAAATTTTATGTTTGACCGCTTGCTTTTTTACTTCTTTTTCATTTTGGTTATCGATTGACTTTAAAAAAGTGTTCCAATTTTCGTGATTTCCATTTTCATCCAATTATTTTCCATTATTCCTCGGCACAAGGAAAATCCCAAATATTGGGTTCTCTCTAGCTGGCTACAAAAGCGCTCACATTTTCATCATTATTGTTTTCGAATGAATATGGTGATTTTTGGAATTCGCTTTCTCCAGAAGAAAGATGATATGGGTTGTAGTCAACCGCCAAAGATAGCTGGGAATTTCTCTCAGGTTCCTTCCGCTCCAAAAGAAGGGTATGACGGTTTCCGTCGTCACCCTTCTTTTCAGAAAGCAGCCAACCGCATTTTGACTACGCGACTTCCCACTTTTTTGAGCAAGCCATTTTTCTTTTTTCACTCTCTTTCATTTTTTGAAGGGAAGTGTAGTCAGAGCAATTTTAAAAATCCTGTTTTGGGGAATTTTACTTGCCCTCCCAAATGACCTGTTCAAATTTTGGTGATGGTCGTAGTCCAACCACGATCGAATTTGAATTTTGCGTCTTGATCGTGGCTCGAATACACCCACCCACTTTTTTGATGGTGGTCGTAGTCATTCCTTTTTAGGTTTCTCGTTTTTTGGAATTTACTCCTTCAGGGTATGACACTTGTCACCCACATATCGGCACCTCAATTTTTCAATCAAGGTTTATCACAAGTTGAAGTCTACATCACACATCACTTACCTTTCTGCACAGCTCCGTATAATACGGCTGTACCCGTCGGCCAAAATGGCCGACGGGTGCCGTAGACGGTTAGGGCGTAGTACCGTCTTCTGTCGCATGGTCAGAATTAATATGGTTGGTGTAGTCTATGGGAAGATAGAACTCTGTCAGGGTACCTCTTGTGGACAGTACCTGACGGATAAGGTTAGCATCAATATTATTTATGTTACGATCGTTATTAGCGTCCAGGATGCGATACCTGTAAACCAACTTATCCGCAGCGGGATAGTTTGCAGAATTCAAGGGCAATGTGACTGGGTTTGCCGCTTTGCCACCAAACCGATTTTGGATTGCATCGACATCACCAGTCGTTACATTTAAATCCGCATTCATATCGCCATTCCTGTTCAGCACGATGAGAGGCCTGACAAAAGAAAGTTCTGTCACTCCATCATAGTCCACAAATGTATAGGTCAGTTTGTAGACACCAGGGCGAATATTGGTGACCATCTGTCCGTCTTCTGTCTTCAGCTCTATCCGTTGGTTGGGGATATAGCCAGCGGCGTCACCATTGCCGACCATGTACGTTCCAAGAGAAATATTTTCTGTTGTGGTGCTGTTAAATTTGCTTTGCAAATTACTGGAGCTTCTTAGTGTATAGTAAGTAAGACTACGTTTTACTTCCGTATCCTGAATCAAATCGCCGGCATTGTTGTGAATGTCGGACACACCGGGATCGTCAAAGGGTTCCCCTACATATATAAATAGTGCAGGAGCGATCTTATCAAAGTTAATACTTTTACCACTGAGCCACTCTGTCTTCCAGGCATCATAATTGATATCGGCATCCGGATTCCAAGCTTCCTCCCAATAGATATTGGAAAGCAGTGGTGTTGTGCCATCAGCAGCGAACGCTTTCACCGGGGTCGATCCAGCTGTAAAGGAGAATGCGTTGCCAGGTCTGGTGAGATCAAAATCCCGTTTCGCGCCAATCTTGTTGGTAATAGTATCATCATTCTCTATCATGCCATAAGGAGAGTTGCCGGCATGAAGGGTATGTTCCGGCTCGCCCGAATACTTCTTTACAAACTTGACCTTATAGGTCCGGGTTACCCGCTTCCCTTCATAGATATGGGTGGGGTTTTGATCCAAGTCCAAAGTTCTGTCGTCATAGCCAATCGTCACAGTTACCGTTCGGGATGTACCGGGCAACGGCGCATCAAAGCTGTCACTGTAATGACGGGTAGGCACACTGGTATCGCCGTTCACATCATCACAGATCCTGGTCTTACCTACATCATCCAGAACCATCTCCACTGTAACGGGGGTCAACTCAATATTGATACCCAGAGCATTGAGAGGCAAAACCACATTGCGGAGGGTCACCGTCACACCGCAGGATTCCATCTCATCATCCAAAATGACCAGGTACTCTTCCCGATCCGAATCAAAGGCAACCACATTATAGTTGCCGCTTTGACCTTCCCGAAGATCCTGCTCGTGCTTATCTACCCACTCGGAAGGGTCCCCATCAGGGGTAACACATCCGTCAGGCGTTCCACCCTTGGGCCACTCCCAAGCATAGGCATCCAAATCACTGAGCCGCAGCTTGGAGTAAATGGGCTCATAGTAATCCACATACACCGTAATGGAATGGTTTGGCATTGCGGGCAGCTTGAACAGCCGCTCCCTTCCGTCTGTGGTGCGGAAATCGGGAGAGGTTGGTGCCAGATTTGCAGGATCATACTCTTCCAAATATACCTTTATCAAGACGACATCACCATTTTTGTCGTACACAGGGTCGCCCTGCTCGTTCCGCTTTATCTCACCATTATAATAGTAAGGCGCTTCAATCAGAGCACACTCATCCTTGGGGTAGGTCAACACCCAAACCTCTGTTCCTTCTGCATAGGTATTGCCCATAGCGGTATTGTCATAGATATTGGCAGAGTCCACACCGGCGACAAAGCCTGCATCGCCCATGCTCAAATCGGTAGGGCGAACCAGAAGGCGCACTTCATGGACCGGCCCCTGAGTGATCTCGACCTCTGCCTCAAAGTTTTTAATCGGGTCGATAGCGGAATAGTTGGAAGCATAAATGCGAATGGGGTTAGTCTCATATTTCCCCACTGCCAAATTTGGCGCATAGGAAATCTGGAAAGTGGTGGAAGCGCCGGGGGCCAAATTGACTGCCGGAGCAGACAAGATCGTAAAATAGGCATTACCGGAAGCGTCCCGGGGGTCAATGCTGATGCCCTTGACCTCGATATCCCCCCGGTTAGTCAAGGTCAGAGTCACCACCTGTTGATAAGTATAACCAACCTGGCGGGTGTTGAAAACCACTCGCTTGACTTCATCTACATTGTAAGTATCGTTATGGGGGTGATGAATAATACTGTCTCCAGACTGCTCATAAGTCAGAAGCAGCGCTTCGGCATCAATGGGCTCTGGCTTATTATCCTGAAGTTCCACCTTCACCTTAACCTGATTGTTCTTGGCAGCGGGGTTCTCCACCCGACCAAACCCACTGTAATCGTAAGTGCGGGCAAACGGCTCACCGGCCTTGGGTTCATTGGTATCGGCAGGATTTTCACCATAAATCACGGTGGTGCCGGCCACTAGACCACCAGCAGGATTGGTGTGGCTCCACTGGTCCACCTTGAACTGGCGGAGATAGCCAGGCTCTACACCGGTGGATGCATCATAGCGAACCATCACCCACTGGGAGGGACGCTCAGCAGACACCGCATCAGGCAGGGTCACCAGATTCCCCAAGCCTGCGCCGGCATAAACGGGCAACAGACCAGCCCGACTGCCTGTGAAGTCAAAGAGAGGTTGATTCAAAGCGGTAATGGCAGGAGTGCTTCCGTCCATCAGGATATAGTTTCTCAGATAAACATTCTGGCGAGCCCGGGAGTAAGCAGTGATACGGTCGGTCCGGGCCTTGGGGGTGTCGGCACTGGCGGTCAGTTCCAACTCAGAGCCAAACCAACCACCCAGATTGATATATTGCTGAAGCGCATCTCGGGCAGAGGCTGCACCATCGAAGGCGTTGGTGGAGATACGGATGGAATAACCCACCGCATCCTTGGTCCATCCCGCTCTTCGCAAGCTGATCAGCTGCTCCTGATAGAAACTGCTGCCGCTGAACCAGGCAGGATCAATATAAGTGCCATCAGGTTGATAGAGATAGACCGTATAAGTATTCGCCGGGATATCTTCATAATCCCCGGTATAGTTTCCACTTTCATCTTTTTCCTTCTTGGCAATGTTAACGATCAGGTCGCCCGTTTCGTCATCTGGCTCGGCCCACATTTCAAAATCTTCCGCCCAAGGCCAGTCAGGGTCGTTCTTATCCCGAATCCGGCGCAGGGAATTCAGGTTATACCGTTCCTCGGGCACAGTCATCCAGGGGTAGGCTGTCTGAATATCCGGGCGGAGTAGGGCGGTATCAAAGGGATAGTCACCCACCCGGTCCGCTTTGTCCTCGCTGGAGTCCTTGGGCCAGTGTATGTCGGTCGTGCCATTATTAAACTTCACATCTGCGATCTTGTCGGGATTCCAGTTGATGTACATAGTGGGTGTCACGCCAGCCAAAACAGTATCCAACTTCAACTTGGCCCGGTTGGTCAAATCCAACTCACCATAGTCATAGGGCACCGAACCCACAGCATAGGTAAGGACCTGGTTGTCGATCTCGGTTCCCGTCATGGTCACGGGAGTTACGGTCAAACTGACTTCCATCGGGAAAGGATAGGCCTTCCGCTGCATGGGATTGCCGCCGTCAGGGATGGGGATACCCTCCTCCTCCATGTAGGTGAAATACTGACTTATCTTATATGTACCGCCCCGAGCATTATAGATAAAGCTGGACCCATCCTCAAAGGTATAAGTATAAAGACCATTACTGCCACGAGTCATACTCGTGGTTGCAAGAAAATCGCTGTATGTATAGTAGGTGTTCCCCTCCCCATCAGTATGCTGGGTTTTGGTTTGGGCCTTTTCCATGGTATAGTCTGCCCCATTGTCATCCCAAGTAAAACGATAGGCAGACCCATCCGCCGTCTCAAAAATCATACCAGGGCCACCCTCTGGCATATTATAGGCTTCCGCAGGATCGCCCCAGTACATGCTCTGATCAGCTGTAACGCCGCTGGCATAGGTGACCCGGATGGAATCGGCATATTTCTGCATGGCAAGAGCCAGGTCACTGACTTCAGCATCAGTATAGGCCTGGTAAGCATTGATAATAATTTCATCCTCCACCGGCTCCGCATGGATCAGAGCATCAATAAAGTTGATGGTAATATTAAAGTTGGCTTCATTATTATCGTCCGATATTTGAGCCTGCTGCCAAGTCTCAGGACGAGTTTTCTTTATCAGATATTGCAAAAACCACTTTTGTTCTTTCTCTGCCATGCCTGTATCCACATAGGCTTCAATCAAAAGGGTTCGGTCAGCATCGTCGGCTCTAATTTCCGTACCACTCTTGCCTGCAAATTTTTCGATGAGGTCGGGCAACATCTCAGGCCTCACCCGGAAACTAAGGGTGCCTACCGAAACCGAGTTTTCTCCCTCAGGGCAGGCTATGTAACTCCACTGCTGATTTTTCACTGTCTCTTTCCTAATGTGACCAGCCGCAGGAATACTGTCCTCCAAAGCCAACAGCAAGGAAATACTGCTGGCCTCTGGTTTTGTAATACCGATACTGCCTGCATTCTCCGTGGTGCCGCCCAACTCCCTCTGCCAGACAAAGGGATCATCGGTTCCATTGTACAATTCTTCATCAGCCCGGAAGAACAAGTGGTGAAGCGGGTCGTTCGCATCGGTAGCCGAAGGGTCCCGGGTGTTGACCGCCCCCAACTCCTCATTGGTCACCCAGTCAGAAGGAACCATATAGTCCGGGTTGTAGTGTAAAAGGAGGTTCGCACCAGAAAATCTCATATCTCCCAGGTTTTGCCCGGAAACGGAAAACAGCGCCTGAATGGAGCCGTCCTCACGCAAGCGCAACTCAATACCATCCACCGCCAAGGTCGGGAGATTTGCTCTGGTTGTCAATGCCACCACAACAGCAGTGGTGAGTGATGCCACCATGGCCAGGACCATTATACCAGTAAGCATTTTCTTCCTCGCCTGAAAAAATTTCTTCATGGTGACACCTCCTTTTCCAAAATTTGGGTACAGCAAGGGACTTTACATAATTATACGGATACATTATATCATTCTCATTTTTTTATGTCAATTAAAAAACCTCTATTTTGTCGATTTTTTCCGAATTTGTAACAAAAAAACAAGCACGGCCTGTTAAGTACAGGCCGTGCTTGTTTTCTTATGCTTCGGAGTAAAGGGACTACTTAATAACCACCCATATAATCTTCCAAAATGGCTCTTTCGTCCATGGGAAGCTTCAGGTTGTTGTAGTAATACCACTCCACAGTGCTCAGGCCGCGGCTGCTCAACAACTGTGTCAGATCCTTGGCATCCACGGAGCCATCGCAGTTGAAGTCCAGATCGCCGATCGTCAGGTCTGCATCCGTCTTCACGCTCTTCAGATACAGGGCGAACATCTGCATAGTACTCATGGTACCTATATTCTCCAACACGATAGTTTGCATCAACAGCTCTTCAGCACTAGGCTCCTCGACCAGCCCCTGGTCGGATTCCTCAGGTTCGATGGGCTTAACGGGCTTTGTCGGTGTCTCCGGTTTAGTGGGCATCTCAGGCTCGTCAGGCTCATCAGGTTCTTCAGATCCATCAGGCTCCTCAGACCCATCAGGCTCCTCAGACCCATCAGGCTCCTCAGACCCATCAGGCTCCTCAGACCCATCAGGCTCCTCAGACCCATCAGGCTCCTCAGACCCATCAGGCTCCTCAGACCCATCAGGCTCCTCA
>CAJUKH010000055.1 GCA_910587345.1 uncultured Oscillospiraceae bacterium
CGGTGGTGAGTAAGTGCGCTCTTCGAGAGGGCTGACAAAGAGAACGGAGCGCCCAGGTCATCCTGGGCGCTCCCGCTTCGGTTCCCTCCTGCTGGTCGATCACCGCCTTTCCGACCTGCGTCATCTTGCCACAAATGAACCATCAGTCAATGTGTATTTGGATGGTGAAACCACCCTTTACACAATACATCCCAGTAAATTGAACTGTAGCTTTAACCAGAAAACAGCGATGGCTTGGTTTTGCGCCCCATTTTATAATACTTTCTTAAAAATGCAGCAGCAGGGCGGTACAAATACAGTTTCCTCTTTACTTTCCCCAAAAAGCGGTGTATCATATTTAGAGTTGATTTTATTTGGAAGGAGGGTGCGACATGTCCGACAATCAGGACTCCAACATTCCCTGGTGGGCCATTGTGTTCGGGTTCATGCTGTTCCCGCCCATCGGATTCCTCCTGCTGTTTCTCAGTCTGGCGGGAGTGAAGATCCCCACCCAGCAGACCCGCCGCACCTATATCCCGCCCCGGACCGCCGGGCAGTCACAGCGGCAGACCCCTCCTCCCACCGCAGGCGCCCAGGGCCAGTACCGTGCCCCCGGCGGCTATACCTCCCCTCGGGGCGCTGCCGGGCAGCCGGGCTACACCGCCCGGGGCACCATGCCGCCCCAGCAGGGCCGGCCCCAGGCCAAGACCGACGGCGCCGGGACGGCCCGAAAAAAGCCTGCCTGGTCAGGCAAGCTGAAAGACGGTAAGCTGATGACCGCCGTAGGCGGTATCGTGGGCTTCATATTTTCCATCGGGCTTATATCCACCATTGGGGAGGAGGGCTTTTACGACTTCGCAAGCTGGTTCCCCGTCCTGGGCTTTGCCTGCGCCGGACTGTTCACCATGTTCACCGGACTGGGCCGTACCCGCCGGGCACGGCGGTGCCGGCTCTATCTGGGGGCCATCGGCCGGCAAAAGTCCATCTTCCTCTCCGACCTGGCGGGAACCGCCGGAGTCAGTGAGAAAAAGGTCATTGACGACATACAGTGGATGCTCTCGGAAAGCATATTGCCCATGGGTTATATTGACCGGGCTACCAACCGGCTGGTCCTGACCGAAGAAGGCTTCTCCGCCGCCTCTCACCGGGAGGAGACCGCTCCGGAGAGGGCACCGGAAAAGACCGAGGAGGACGACGATGCCATCCTGCGGCAAATCAAGCTGGTAAACGACGCCATTCCCGACGACGAGATGAGCCGGAAGATCGACCGCATCGGGGAGATCACGGGAAAGATCCTGGACTACCAGCGGCGCAACCCTGCCAAGGCCGCCGAACTGCGGCAGTTTTTGAACTATTACCTGCCCACCACGTTAAAGATCCTCAACGCCTACGCCCAGATGGATGCTCAGGGCGTGGAGGGAGAGAACATCTCCGCCGCAAAAAAGCGCATTGAGGAGATGATGGATAAGATTGTGGAGGGCTTTGAAAAGCAGCTGGACCAGCTGTTCAAGACCGAGGCCATGGACATCACCACCGATGTGGAGGTGCTGGAGCGGATGCTGGACAAGGACGGCCTGGGGTCGGGAATGACTCTGGGTGGTTGATATGATATAAAAAAGCCACGCTGTACCGGGTACAGCGTGGCTTTCTTTTCACCTTTTTACAGTTTCTTCCGCTCCATGATACCAATGGAAATGCGCCGGGAGAGGGCCAGGGCAGCCAGCCCTGCCAGGGGAAGCGCAAAAATGGCAACGGGCGGGAAAACCCTTCCAAAGCCGCCGCTCAGCTGCAGGGCGGTGACTCCCATGCCAATAAGACTCGACAGGGCCGCCACGATCGCCATCATCACCGTCCGGGCCTTGGTACCGCCGAAGCGGTAGAAGACGGGCAGGGACACGGCGGCATAGAAAAGGGAAAGCCCACCATAGGTGGCGGCCATGGAGAGGGCACCCTCCTCCCGCCACAGCAGTTCCAGCAGGAACTGAACGGCCGCCACCCACACCGCCAGCAGGACCGCCAGAAGGCAACGGGCGTCCACCATGGCCCGCCGGCCTGCCGGGACGGCGGCGCCATAGGCCTGCCAGCGGTTCATGTCGTCATAGCTGAAAAGCCCCATCATGCCGGACATGGCGAAGATCACCATATAGAGGGACAGGAAGCTGATGTTAAAGTCGCTAAAGGTAGCAAAAAGGGCAAGCAAGCCTATAAGGAGGATATAAAATCTCAATGTTCCGCTGATGAGATAAAAATCCCGCTTCAAAAAACCGGTCATCACTCAAAACTCCTTTTTCCGCATGATATTCCGGGACACCCGCCAGGACAGGGCGTAAAGGACCAGGCACCCAAGGGGCAGCGATCCCACCAGAGGGGCCAGACCCTCAAGGGGCGCCAGGCCGGTGGACAGGCCACCCCGGGAATCGGCCAGGGCCATGGCGGTGATGCCCCCCGCCAGAGCGCAGAACAGCACCAACGTGGCAAGCCGGGCCCGGATCCCGCCGAAGTGGTAGGTGATGGGAATGGATATGGCCAGAGACAGCAGCGTGGCGCTTCCATATATGCTCATAAACCAAAGTTCCACCCCATCCCCGGCCATCGCCGTGGAAAGGGCGCTTACCACCGCCGTCACAAGGGCGATGGCAAGTCCCGTCACATAGCGAGCGTCTACCATGGTCCGTCGGCCGCCGGGAAGGGCTGCGGCATAGGCCCGCCAGCCATTTGTCTCGTCATAGGTGAACAACGCCAGCACGCTGCTGTTTCCAAAGGCCAGCAGGTAGACAGGGAAAAAAGAGGCCGCCTTTTGAGAAAAGAAGCACACCACCAGAAAAAAGGCCAGAAATCCCCCATAGAAAAAAGCATTTGGGCGCAGGAGATACCATTCCCGCCTCGAAAACCCCTTCATGCCCGGTCACCCCTTGTGGTGAAGATCATCAGATCCTCCAGACTGGGCGGGTCCAGGGGCAGGTCGGGGTAGGCATTCTGGAAGACCGCCCGGTCGTTGATGAGGGCCTGACAGCCGTAGTCCCCCTCCCGTTTGCCCACGATGAGGGCGGGGTCGATGCGGGCAAGGTCGGTACGGGCGCAGGAGAGCTTGCCGTATCCCTCCAGCAGTTCATCCTTGGCCCCCGAGATGGTGACCTGTCCCTTGTGCAGATAGACCACATAATCACAGATCTTCTCCAAGTCGCTGGTGATGTGGCTGGAAATAAGAATGGCATGGTCCTCATCCTGAATGAAGGTGAGAAACTCATCCAAAATTTCATCCCGGACCACCGGGTCCAGGCCGCTGGTGGCCTCGTCCAGCACCAGCAGCTTGGGCCGGTGGCTGAGGGCAACGGTGATGGACAGCTTCATCTTCATGCCCCGGGACAGTTCCTTTACTTTCTTGTCGGCGGGAAGGTCAAACTTCTCCAGATAGTGGGCAAAAAGACTGTCCTCCCAACCGGGAAACAGCCCGGCGCAGAAGGCTCCCACCTGCTTTACCTTCAGCTGGTCGGAAAAGGGGCATTCATCGGGAACATAGCCCACCCCGGTAAGGCCCTCCCCCTCCAGCAAGGCGATATCCCCGCCGTCGGGATGCAGTATCCCCAAAAGGCACTTGATAACGGTGGATTTACCCGCTCCGTTTTCCCCGATCAGCCCCAAAATGGTACCGCCGGGAATGGCAAGGGACACATCCCTCAGCGCAAAAGAGCCGAAATTTTTGACAAGATGGTCGATTTTTACTGCATATTCCATGGTTTATTCCTCCCCATAGAGAATCTCTAATGTCTCCCTGACCTCACCGGCGGTGACCCCTCCCAGCCTGGCGCACTCCACCGCTTTTTGGAGATATTCCTCCACTTGGCGCAGAGCGTTCTCCCGAACCAGTTCCAGATTTCGGGGGGCTACAAAGCAGCCCTTGCCGGGAACGGTGGTGATGAATCCCTCCCGCTCCAGTTCCTCATAGGCCCGCTTGGTGGTGATGACCGAGATGCGAAGGTCCTTCGCCAGCGCCCGCATGGAGGGTAGGGCCTCCCCCTCGCAAAGCGCCCCGGTAAGGATCAACGTCTTGACCTGCCGGGTGATCTGGTCATAGATAGGGGTCTCCCCCGTATTTCGGATGATGATGTCCATGTCATCTCTCCCGTCTCACTTTGTAGATACCGTATCTATCGGACATATACAGTATATATACACTCATCACGGTTGTCAAGAGGGAATTTTTTGCTCTGTCAAACACAGCGTCTCCATTCGGCCTGGATACCGAAGGATATTGTTACCACGAAAAAACTTTGTGAATCTCTACACGAAGTCCTTTACAGGCAAGGCCCCTTCGTGCTACAATAAGGGCACCAGAACAAAGAAATTGGAGGTCTTATCCATGCTGCTTTCTGAAGTGCGAGAGATTTTGAAAGCCGATATCCTCACCGGAGAGGAAAACCTGGACCGGGAGGTCACATCCGCCTGTGGCAGCGATTTCATGAGCGACGTGCTGGCCTATGTGAAAAATCAGGCCCTTCTCCTCACCGGACTTGTAAATCCCCAGGTGGTACGGACCGCTGATATGATGGATATGAAGTGCATCTGCTTTGTCCGGGGGAAAATGCCCGACGAATCGGTGCTGGAGCTGGCCCGGGAGCGGGATATTGTCATCATGTGCAGCCCCATGCGGCTCTATGACGCCTGTGGGCGGCTCTATACCGCCGGACTGAGAGGGGAGGTCTACTGAATGGAGCCTATGACCCTTTCCTACACGGTGGACGGCGGCGACCTGATCGGTGCGGGAGAGGCCTCCAGCCAGATGAAGCTGGCCTTGAAAAAGCTGGGCATCCCCGCTGAAGCCATTCGCCGGGCCTCCATCTGTATGTACGAGGGGGAGATCAACATGGTCATCCACGCCAATGGCGGTCAGGCCATGGTGGATGTGGGCATGGACCAGATCGTGATCCGTCTTATTGACCAGGGTCCCGGTATCCCTGATATGGATAAGGCCATGCAGGAAGGGTGGTCTACCGCCGGAGAAAACGCCCGGGATCTGGGCTTTGGCGCCGGCATGGGCCTCCCCAATATGAAGCGTTATGCCGACGATATGACCGTCGAGACCACGATAGGGGTCGGCACCACCGTGACCATGACCATCAAACTGTAAGCAAATTGCGCCTGTCGCTTTTGGGAGGGCGCGGTCTTTTCCCCGCAGACCACCCCGGGCATACTGCGGCCGAAGAGAGCGCGGCCCTCTTTTTTAGATGAAACCCTGCGGCAGAGGAGTTTTAAGCTCTTTTGCCCGAGAGGAGGTTTTGCGTATGGAGCATTCCGTCTCCATTGAATATGCCCGATGCCGAGGCTGCACCACCTGTATGAAGACCTGTCCCACCCAGGCCATCCGAGTCCGGCGGGGCAAGGCTACCATCCTGGATGAGCGGTGCATCGACTGCGGCGCCTGTATCCGCTCCTGCCCCCACAAGGCCATCAAAGCGGTCAGCGACCCTTTGACCTGTCTGGAGGAGTTTCAGTACACCGTGGCCCTGCCCGACCCCGCTCTTTACAGTCAGTTCCAGAACATGGACAACATTGACCGCATTCTGGACGCTCTGACCGGGCTTGGTTTTGACGCCGTATATGAGACCGCCAAGGGGGCCTCCCTCCTTACCGATTACGCCCGCAGTCACCCGGAGGCACTGCGGGACGTACCCCGGCCCATCATCTCCTCGGCCTGCCCGGCGGTACTGCGGCTGATCCAGATCCGCTTTCCCCAGCTGATCGGCCATATTGCCGCCACCATCAGTCCCGTGGAGCTGTCGGCCATCCTGGCCCGCCAAAAGGCCGTGGAGGAGACCGGACTTCTGCCGGAGCAGATCGGCGTCTTCGCCATTGTCCCCTGCTCGGCCCAGGTGACCGAAGCCCACAGCCCCGGTGACCTGCAGGCCCCGGTGCTGGACGGCGCTTTCTCCATTCAGGACCTGTACTTAAAACTTCTCGGCCCCATGAAACGCATCGATGCCCCCCGCCCCCTTTCCACCGCCGGCAGGGCCGGGGTCCGCTGGGCTTTTTGCGGCGGAGAGGCCTCGGTCCGGGGCAGCGGGGAGCGGTTTTTGGCCGTGGACGGCATGGACAGCGTGATACAGGTACTGGAAGCCATCGAGGATGACCGTATCACGGACGTGGATTTCGTAGAGCTGTCCGCCTGCACCAAGGGATGCGTTGGCGGCTGCCTCACGGTGGAAAATCCCTTTGTGGCCGCCATGCGGCTGCGGCATCTGATAGACGGCCTGCCCGCCTCCACCGGCAGCTTTGACGACGAGGTGGGCGACCCGGCCCTGATCCAGCCCGACAAGCCTTTGGAGTTCTCCCCCGTCCTCCTTCTGGACGAGGACCGCCGGGCCGCCATGGAGAAAATGGCCGCCATCCACGATTTGGAGCGGCAGCTCCCCGGCCTTCTTTGCGGCTCCTGCGGAGCGCCCTCCTGCCACGCCTTTGCCGAGGATGTGGTACTGGGCCGGGCCGACCGATCCGACTGTATCTTCCAGGTCCGGGCCAGGATGCAGGAGATCACCGGGGACGGCGACCCGGACGATTACCTGCCCACCCCCTTCCGCAAGCGCCGGACCTCCGACAAGGCCGTCCATGTGGCCCGGGGCACCAATTTGCGAAGCAATGGGCCAAAGTATCCGCCGGCGTAGCAATGCCGGCCGGTGAAACGGCTTGCCCGGCGGAAGTAAAACCTGCCCGGCGGAGGTCACTGCCCAGCCGTTGGGGGCTTCGCCGCCTTACGGATGGGGCAGGTAGAACCGCTTTCTCTTTTGTGGGAAAGCGGGGTGGTTTTACCTTGCAGTTGTTTTTTGCCTGCCCGGCAGGGGCCAAAACCGCTTTTTCTTTTGCACCGCAAAAGAAAAAGCGGTTCTGGACTCCGAAAAAGAAAAGGTAGACCAGTGAAAATGATCACGGGCTACGGTACAACCGGATAAAGTCCCAACCCTGCTTGGTTATCCTTCGGGTAAAAGACTTTAGGGTATCCCTCTTATTTCCGGCGGCCTGCGTTTGAACGACCCGTGGCCCCTTTTGCGCCACTGCCGTTGAGTGGGTGGAATACTGTACCACGTCCGTTGGTATCCACGCCGCCTGGGGGTGGTTGTTGGGAGAGCGGTAGGGCGGGTGAGGACACCCGCCCCTACGGGGTGGGATGGTTTTTGATGAGAGGAACCG
>CAJUKH010000056.1 GCA_910587345.1 uncultured Oscillospiraceae bacterium
GGGGGCTTTTGTGGCTCTCGTGCGTTGGCTTTGTACTACGCTGCTTCGTTTGCGTACTGGGACCTCTCGGCGGCCATTCTTCTGCAGCCACCTGTCGGCGTAGCCGCATAGGGGGTCTGGGGGCTTTCCCCCAGGGAAGATTTGCACTTTGCAAAATGTAAATTGTAACGGATTTTTATAAAAGGGGATTGGATCGGCGTCATCTTGGGCGGTGGCCCTTCGGTTCGGCGCTTGCAACAATGGGGGCATTTGTGGCTCTCGTGCGTTGAATTTGAACAACACTGCTTCGAATGCGAACTGGAACATCACGGCGGCCTACCTTCTATCAAAATATGGAAGATTAATCTAAAGCCGATCCTTTTCCTACACCACTGGACGTTGAAACACGTCTTACTCGCCATTACTGGAAAGATGAGTGGAAATGAATCCGATACAGGACAGGCAGTAAAGCGGTCGCACCTGCTGTCTGTAGGAGATAGAAGAAAAAATATCCCATAGGAGTAATGTTTATGCGCAGAAAAGAACTGTGGCAGAAAGTAAGGGCTGAGCAGATAACGGGCCATAAACAGTACAAGTATCTGTATCAGAAGATGCTTGATGAAAGCATCGTGCGAAAAGCATACAAGAAACTCCGCAAGGGCAAGACCAAGCGGAAAGAAATTCAATACATCGATGCACACCTTGATAACGAGGTGGCGGCAATGATAGAAATGATACGGAACACCAAGCCGCCTGACGTGGAGGTGGAGCATCCAGAGCTTGCCTTCCGGCCACGGAAACACAAGCCAAAGTACATATGCGAACACGGGAAAATCCGAAAGATTTTAATGCCGGAAATCCATGAGCAGTGGCTTCATCACATCATCGTCCTCATTTTAGAGCCGATTATAACGGCCACGGCCTATCCGTACTCCTGCGGTTCATTTCCGAAGCGTGGGGCGCATTACGGAAAAAGGCAGATGGAACGGTGGATCAGGAAGGGCAAGAACATCCGTAACTTTGCAAAAATTGACATCCGGCACTTTTACAACAACATCCGTATAGAAATCCTGATGCGAGAGCTTTCCATCCGAATCAAGGATGAATGGTTTCTGTACATCATCCGGCTGTGCTTCCAGAACATAAAGAAAGGGATTCCTCTGGGATTCTACATTTCACAGTGGCTTGCCAATTATTTATTAGAACCGCTGGACAAATTCGTGACGGAAACGATGGGGCTTAAGGAGTATGAACGGTATATGGATGACATGACATTTTTCAGTAACAGCAAGAAGAAACTGCATGAAGCGATAGCCGCCATCCGGCAGTTTATTGGCAGGAGATTCCGGCTGAAGCTGAAAAGGAACTATCAGGTGTGCAAATTCGATTTCGTGAAGAAATCCGGCCAGACGATAGGGCGACCGATTGATTACATGGGATTCGTATTCTTCAGGACGAGGACGGTGATCCGGGAGAGCATCATGCTTTCCGCATCCCGGCTGGCAGTCAAAATGTACAAAGGCAGGGAAGCGAACCGGGGATACTTCGTGAAGCACATTCAGGCGATGATTTCATATGGAGGATGGTTCAGTTGTACGGACACTTATGGATGTTATGAGGATCGCATCAAGCCGTTTGTTAATTTCGGGAAACTCAAAAAAATCATATCAAAACTGCAAAGGAGGCAGAACAAACATGAAAGATTGGACAAGGGAGCGATGCTCCGGGCGGCCTGAAGAGCTTCAGGTCATTGCGCCGGGACTTTTCATGCAGAGGCGCAACATTGAAAAAGTAGAGCATGAAGCTGACGAGGCGGCAGGGACGGAGGCTTTCACGGAGTATGTGTGTGAGAGCCGGGAAATCACGGAGAGCGAGTACGCTATGCTGGGAAGCATAGAGCAGATCAACACCGACAAGGCGATTGACGAGTACACGCTGCGCTTAATGGAAGAGGGGGTGCTGTAATATGGCAAGGATGTTAGTGGAGAGCCTGAAAAGGCTTTATGAGGCAGGGCGTGTGAACAGCCAGCAGATTGCGGACCGGGTAAAGAAAGGCACTCTGTCCGTGGAGGAATACGAGGTGATCACGGGTGAGCCATACGAGGATTGATCTGCTGGAGACCGTGGAACGGCAGAATGCCATCATCAGGATTCAGTCCAATGTGATTGATGATCTTTTCCGGCTTCTCCTGCAGCACATAACTGCAGAGGAAGCGGACAGCCTCCCGGTACTCCAAAAGATAAACACGGCCGCATCCCTGCGGCAGGAAATAGGAGGTGAGATTGATGGAGGATATGATGACCAAGGCACAGCATGAGGAATTTGCAAAACTCATGAAGTCCGAAAACGAGCGGCTTGCAGATGAAAACAAGCGGCAGAATAAGCGGCTTGATTCTTTAGAGAATACCGTGCGCCAGATCGGAAGTCTGACAGCATCTGTTCAGGAGCTGGCATCCAGTATGAAATCCATGCTGAAGGAGCAGGAGAAGCAGGGCAGGCGACTGGAAACGCTGGAAGGCAGGGACGGCGAGATGTGGAGGAAAATCATTTCACATATTGCCACCACGATAGTTGGAATTGTGGTGGGGTACATCTTCCTGAAGCTTGGAATGTAACACGCAGACTGCGCCGGACGGAAGGGAAGCCTCCGGCGCAAAAATAAAAGAAAGGAGAATTACCATGAAGAACATTAACTGGACAAAGAAACTTACAAGCAGAAAACTCTGGACGGCGGTGGCATCCTTCGTATCCATGATGATTGTTGCAAACGGCGGCGCAGAGAACACAGCTACCCAGGTGGCGGCGATCATCATGGCCGGGGCAACCGTGATCGGGTATATCATCGGCGAGGGGCTTGCAGATGCGGCAAATGCCGGGGAGTCAGGGGATGAATCCGAAGACGGCCAGTAAAGGAGGCAGCTATGGCACTCACAGAAAAACAAAAGAATTTCATTGAGGATATTGCCCGGTGCGTCCAGAAGTATGCAGGGCAGTACGGAATTAAGGTACACAGCCCGATTATCGCACAGGCAATCCTCGAAAGCGGATGGGGCAAAAGCAAGCTGGCGGCGCAGTACCATAACTATTTCGGTCTGAAATGTGGATCGAAGTGGAAAGGCAGGAGCGTCAACATGAAAACGCAGGAGGAGTATTCCCCCGGCACAAAGACCACCATCACCGATTATTTCCGTGCCTATGGAAGCATGGATGAAGGTGTGAAAGGGTACTTTGAATTCATTCAGCTTCCCCGGTACCAGAATCTGAAAGGGATCACAGATCCGAAAGAATATCTGCAGACCATTAAAAACGATGGTTATGCAACCAGCAGTACATACGTCACGGACGTTTATAGGTGTGTGACGGCATATGGGCTGGCGAAATACGATGCAAAATCGGAAGGGGGAATCACAATGACAGAGCAGGAACTGCGGCAGAAGCCAGTAAACTATCTGGCTAAGTTTGCCGGAATCAGGGAGGGGAGCGCAGAACACAAAGCGATCCTTGACGTACTTAACAATTCAGGGCTTTGCCCACGGTATAAAATGACTGTGAAAGATGCATGGTGCGCGACGGCGGCATCGGCGGCCTATATTGCCACCGGGCTTGCGGACATTTTCCCGTGTGTGGAATGCTCCTGCGGCAATATGGTCGAGCTGGCGAAGAAAGCCGGGATATGGGTAGAGAACGATGCGTACATCCCGAAGACTGCCGATGCGGTACTCTATGACTGGGGCGATTCCGGGTCCGGGGACTGTACCGGGTGGCCGGATCACATCGGGCTTGTGGTTTCGGTCAGTGGAAACACGATCCGGGTAATCGAGGGCAATATGTCAAACACGGTCGGATACAGAAACCTTGCTGTAAACGGAAGGTATATCCGGGGATTCATCACACCGAAGTTTTCCACCAAGGCAACCAGCTCCGGCAGTGGATCAGGAGGCACGTCTGCAAAGAAGTCCGTCAGCGAAATCGCCAAGGAGGTTATTGCCGGAAAATGGGGTGTGGGAGATGACCGTAAGGCAAGGCTGAAAGCGGCCGGCTACAATTACGATTCTGTTCAGGCGGAGGTAAATCGGCAGATGAAAGGAACGTCCAAACCGTCCAAGTCCGTGACGGAAGTGGCGAAGGAAGTCATCAACGGGAAATGGGGGAATAACCCGGAGCGCAAGAAAAAACTGGAAGCGGCCGGGTACAATTACTCAAAAGTCCAGGCAGAAGTGAACAGGCTTATGAAGTAAGCGGCCGGGGTATTCGCTGCCGGAACGGCGGTGGGCATTCTGGATAAAGAAATGGCAGGGGATTTATTCCTCTGCCGTTTCCGCTTGCTTATTCGATGATTTCTGCCGGATCGCCATAAAGGGCTTCGTTCATGGAACCGTGCCAGCGTTCTTCAGGATACCAGAATGCGCAGTTTACGGTGTTTTCATGTCTGTCCGGGAACTTTGCCCGGAACTTTGCAACGGCTTCATGCTCCGTATCCGCTATGACTATGACATAGGTGTTTTGGTAAGGGAAGCCCGGATCGCTCCCGAATGAGAAATACCACTTTTTCATACTACCACTCCCTCCTTGATATATCGTGCGCCGCATCAGGATAATATCCATTCTCGATGTACCTTTTGAAATTCTCCCGGTACTTATCTGCAACGGTATCCGTTTCCCTTCTGTAGCAGGGGTCTACCTTATAGCTGAAGAAATCCAGCATGGACATCAGCTCATCATATTCATTCTTTGATATTTTCATAGCGTTCTCCTTTCAGAATCCAATTCCCTCAAAGTTACGTTCTCCACGGAGCAGGGCGGCACGTTCCGCTTCCTGCGCTTCCCGGTAATCCCTGCGCTGCCGCTCTTTCCTGATGCACTCCATGCAGCAGCAGTCCATATTGAACATTGACATCTGCCGTCCGCCTTCCAGCGATCCGCCGCAGCGGTCGCAACGTGTCTGTGTAAAAAACTTATCCATGACTGACCTCCAATTCTGTTATACTGCGCTCCACCTTCAGGATTGCCACCTTCGGAGTGAAGCAGTTTACCGTGTACCCGGTGCTTTCCGCTATGCTCTGCTCTAATGCCTTGGCAAAGAGCTGGGCGAGGTGCAGGGCTGGAAACGTCCCTGCAATATATTCCTCAACCTTCCCGGTGCTTTCTGTAGCCGTGAAATCCCCGAAATCATCATCCCATTCCGCATAGGGGATTTCCTGAATGGTTTTGACCTGATAATATTCCTTCATCAATTTTCGCTCCCTTCCTACCAGTAACGCTCCGGCTCTGGCTCTGCGTGGTATGATACAAAATCCGGCGAAATCTTGTTCATGTGCCTTGCGTATGCTTTGGCAAATGCTTTTGTGCAGTTTCCCTCGACCATGACCGGTCCGGTATCATATCCGAAATCTGCGTCCGCTTCGTTATAGCAAGTTACCATCCATGCTTCGTTCATTCTATTGTCCTCCATTCTCTTTTTTCGCTCCGCTTTTGAAAGCGGAATTCCCGGAAAGGTTCTGGAGCAGTACCTTCCGCTCGGTCTTGTATTCGTCCCCGATGAAGCCCAGCCAGAGCAGGAAGCATCGGAAAGCGTATTTTTCGTTGTCCACTTCCTTTTCGGTGCAAGTGATGCGCTTGCGTTCCACGCTCATCCTGCAGAGGGCGGAGATTAGGGCGGTCGCTGCTTTTGCCATGTCGGCGTCCGGCATTTCCTTGAACCAAGGGAAGGAAACCTTGTCCCCTTTCGGTACTGCGGCGATCCTCTCAATGCCCAGGGATTTTGTAATCAGGTTAGCCTTTGCGGAAAGGAGCTTCGTGAGGTTTTCAAAGTTGACCTTGTCCTTCGGCATTTCAATGGTAAGCCCGGCCGACTCCGCTTCCTGCTCTGGTACCGTGATGCCTTTGGCGGCAAGCTGCTCCAGAAGCTCCGGCGCATCGTCCCCGGTCAGTTCCCCGGTCTTGCTTACGGTATAGCCGCCGATCTCATATGCCGCTGTCGGCATTCCGAGGTACTTCGGCTTTACTCCCAAAATCTCCCCGATGGCTGTTACTAAGTTTTTCCTATCCGGTCCCGTTACGTTGAATTCGATTTTCATAATCCTGTCCTTTCTACCCTCGTAACCTCCGGGGTGGGATTCTATATTGATGTGCTTTTCTTTGCCTAACACATTAATCACTCTGTTTGCACGTTAAAGCAACACAATTCTGCCTGAATAATAGACAATACTTCAGGGGCAATCGGGGCTTGAAATTGTTCATCTTTTTATCACTAATGGCAAAGGTGATGTACTATATGACGCAGATAGTCTTTCCGTTTTGGACATTGATAAAATAACTGCGCTATCGTCGGTCATTCATCAGAATGTTTATATGTTTGATGAGAGCATTTTTGACAATATTTGCCTACACGAAGATTTCAGTAAAGAAGAATTGCAATCCGTATTGTCTGATAGTGGTTTATCACAGTTTATTGAGCAAGTACCAAACGGACTTAAATATCAC
>CAJUKH010000057.1 GCA_910587345.1 uncultured Oscillospiraceae bacterium
GGATCAGAGAGTTAAGGCGCTGGAGCAGGAGTTGGCTATGGCTCAAAAGGAGGCAAAGCACCAGAGGGGATTAAACGCCAATCTGCTGAGAATATCGAAGGAGCGGGCCAACGCTGACCGAAAGCTGAAGCCAAAAAAAGAACATACCGGGTATGTAGTGGCTTCTTCAGAAGAAAAGGAGTATCGCTACAGGGACGGAAGGAAGTGGAAAAGGGTTAAGCTATGGGAAACGGTACTGCAAAGCCCATATGCGGTGGATTTTACAGAGGAACAGGCGAGGGAGCAGATTACGAGAGAGCTGTTTCCCAAAGGGAAGGATTGGCTAATCGGTAAAATAGGGATAACAGGGCGGTATGGCAGCGTATATGAGAGGATGTTTGAGGATAGTGGTGTGACCGATGAATTTCTGCGGAGCAATATATTGTTGGCGGGACAGCAGCGGTTGAGGGCCAATTTTCGCGCTGGCTATTGGGAGCTGGTCTTTATGCACACAAAGCCGTTGGGTGTTGTGCCGCCGGAAATGCGGGTGCGGTGAACATGGGCCGTTATACGCTGTTTAGAGGGCCGTAGGGGCTGCTTTGTGTCAGCGGGTGCCCTTTTATATGGCTGGGCCGTGAAATGGCTTCCAGGGGCCTTAAAAGGCCGAAAAAATAGCCTGTCCGGGTACTTGAAAAATTGTGTCGGACAGGCTATAATAATAACAAAAAATAGGGAAAAAAATGTATTGATAATAAACGCCCCCCTATAGCCCTTATGCCCTTGACTTTTGTTCTCTTTTCCTTCCCAGGAAAGGGAGAAAGTCAGAGGGGGATTGGGGGGTGAGTGGAGGGTGTGGGAATGTGGTAAACCCGTAGGGTTTTCCATCATTTCCACACCTGGAGCGAGGGGGGCAAGGGGGAGATGACTTTCTCTTTAAGGCGGCTTTAGCCGCCGCTCTTTGGCTCCCCCTTGCCCCCCTGCCGCCCGCAGGGCGGCTCCCTCGTCCCCGCCGCAGCGGATTTTTTCTTTTTGCTTCTTTTTCTTTTTTGTGGGGGTGCTGATATGGCCAATATGCTTCATGGTACAGTGGAAGAATATCGAGAGCTTTACTTAGAGAAGAATGCCCACTTGGAGCAGTTTTTAGAACAGGTAACGCCGTTTGAATTTTACCGTGAGATTTTTCCAGAAGGGTCTTTTGAACGGAAGGGGTGTTATGAGGACAGGAAGGCCAATGGGATCGCGGTGACCCTGCCAGGTAAAGGTGGCTCTATCAACGGGATTGCTCTGGAGATAGAGGGGGACGGTCGGGCCAGACGGTATATCATTACGGATGATTTACAGAAGCTGACTGATCTGGCAGATACCGACTTTACAATTATGGCACCTATTTCGTATTACGGAAGGAAGCGGTCAGGTAAGTTTGCGCGGTATCTTTATGCGCTGGCGTTTGATTTGGATGGTGTTGGGATGCCCCAGCTCCGTGATGTGTTGCACCAGATGAATAAGGGAATTTTGCCGAAGGCAACCTTTATTGTGAATAGTGGGACAGGATTGCATTTGTATTATGCCTTGATGGAGCCTGTCCCCATGTACCCGCAAAACCAGCACTATTTGAAGGAGCTGAAGTATTCACTTACCAGGCAGATTTGGAATCGATTTACCTCGTCTATCAAACAGCCACAGATGCAAGGACTTTTGCAGGGATTCCGGGTAGTCGGTTCTGGGACGAAGTTGGGCAAGGGCTATCCTGTAGTGGCGTTTCGGTTTGGTGGGCAGGTGGAGTTGGATAGCCTTTTGGAGTACATACCTGCATCGAATGGGGAGCGGCAGAAACTCCAAGGGATTATGCAAAAGAGCAGTATGCCTTTGGTAGAGGCGAAGGAGAAGTACCCGGATTGGTATGAGCGCCGGGTGGTGAACCATGAGCGCCGGGGACGGTGGACAGTGAAAAGAGATCTCTATGATTGGTGGCTGCGCCGCATCCGGGATGAGATCAGGGTTGGCCACCGTTATCATGGAGTGATGACTCTGGCCATCTATGCGAAGAAGTGCAGCATCGATGAGGACGAACTCCGTGAGGATGCCTATTCTTTGCTCCAGCCTTATGATGATATGAGTGTGGAGGAGGTCAACCGTTTCACGAGGGATGATGTGGAAGCGGCGCTTTCAATGTTCAACGAGGACTATGTGACGTTTCCCAGGGACGATATTGCGCGGCTGTCTGGAATGCCAATGCCAGTTAATAAACGAAACTGGAGAAAAAGGGAGGATCATTTGAAGCGATGTAGGATCATTCAGCAGGCAAATGATGTGGTTGATGGAACCAACTGGCGGGAAAGAAATGGCCGTCCGCGTGGTAGTGGAACGGCGCAGGGACAGGTTTATGAATGGCGGGTGAAACACTTGAATGGGCGAAAGGCTGATTGTCATAGGGATACGGGGCTTGATCCTAAGACGATACGAAAGTGGTGGGATTGTCCCCCTCCATCGCTGTAATCTAAGGCTGGCCATACCACTTCAGCCCTCCGAAGGTAAATTATCAGTTCCCTCTTTACTGCGCTCGGAAAGCCCCATAAATCAATGACTTTTTGCCCTCTAAATGTCCACGCTCCAGGGTTCGGAAGAAGTTTGAGGTCAGCATTGTGTTGACATTGTAAATAAAAAGATATACAATGGAGATGATAGCGGAGAAAGGAGTTGTTACCTATGGCAAGTACAAATATCAATATTCGTATGGATGCGGACTTGAAGCGGCAGTTTGAGGCGTTCTGTGCTGATATGGGAATGACGATGACAACGGCTTTTAATGTTTTTGCGAAGAAAGCGGTCAGGGAGTATAGAATACCTTTTGAGATCAGCGGCGATGTGCCGAACGCTGAAACCGTTGAAGCAATCCATGAGGTAAAGAGGATGAAGGCCAACCCTGGCCTTGGCAAGACCTATACCGATGTCGATCAGATGATGGAGGAGCTGCTTGCCGATGTATAACGTAAGGCCGACCTCAAAATTCCAGAAGGATTTGAAGCGGGTGAAGAAGCGGGGATATGATATTGACCTGCTGACCGATATTATTAAAAAGCTGGCAGCGGGGGAGCCGCTGCCAGCGAAGAACAAAGACCATGACTTGTCCGGGGATTATGTTGGTTGTCGTGAGTGCCATATTACCCCGGACTGGCTGCTGATTTATGAAGTGGACGGGGACGATCTGATTTTATATCTCACACGGACAGGTACGCACAGCGATTTGTTTTGAGGGCCATAGAAAATGACACACAAGGAGTACAAGGAAAAAATGGAGAGAGGGATTGCCCAGGTTCGAGCCGGCCAGGCTATCACTAAAACGATGAAGGAGTTGGAACGTATGGCAGAGGATGAAATGAGAGTTGCCCAGCTTCAGCTACCAGACCCGGCAGACGCCGATCCGCACCCCCGGCTGCTCCTGGAGGGTCGGGGCATCCATGCCGGGGAGGGGTTCACCGCCTTGTTCCCGGATGGCTGGCATGATATTACCTTGGAGGTGAGCTGGGAGCCGACTGGCCCTGGCTGCTGGTACATCTCTACACCTGGCTTTAAGGACGTTTGCCCGGTGGGCCTGTTTGTGAAGGTGTAAGATTGCGATAGGCGGAGAAATGTGCTTAAAACATGGAAGCGCAACCAATAAGTGCGGAGTTGTAAACCATGATTGGTTTCGATATGATGGAGGTTGTTTTAGAATGAACTTGGGTACAAGACTTTGTTCATACAGAAAAAGGGCTGGTATGTCACAACAAGAATTGGCAGAGTATTTGAAAGTATCGCGACAATCTGTTTCTAAATGGGAAACAGATGTGGCTATGCCAACAATAGATAATCTTCAGCGATTAGGCGAATTATATGGAGTTCCGATTGATGAATTGATTAACAGTACAAGTGGCACGATGAAAAATGATATGGAGTGCATTGCGAACAAACATATCTCAACGATAGAAAAACAAAAAAATGTTGTTTGGTCAAGAGTGGCTTTTTCTTGCATTATTTTAACTTCTTTTTTGCTGATAGCCACATGTTTTTTCAGCTTTGGGCTGTTTCGTCAAAAAACTGATAATAAAGAGTTGTGGGTTCAGTCATCGAATACAACTAATGGAGCAGAGGGGAAATTTTTCGATATTTCGGATTTGCAAAAGATAGATGCGGATAGCGAGATAAATGTTATTGGTTTGGAGTAATTAATTTGCTTTTCTTCTTCTCATGGGAAGGTTTTAAGGTTAAGTTATGGTGAAAGGATGTGATGGTGTTTCAATAGTTTCCCATTGAGGAAGAAAAGAAATGATAACCAATGACATTTCGCTATAAAGGAGCAGAGTAAAATGAAAATTAAAAGAAGTTTGAGCATGGTATTGGCTGCTGCACTGGCTTTGTGCTGTGTAAGCCTGAACGCATTTGCTGCAGATCGAGATGAGATCCAAACGTTGGATTTATCCGATGTGAAGATTGTGGAGTCAACGGATTGGGCAGAGCCGGTTGCCCTGCCCCGGTCTGGCCTTGGTGGGGCTTTTATTGAGCTGTCCGATGCGAAGATCGTAGATTCGGCGGATTGGGCAACGTTGCTCGATAAGGATGCTCCGACTGCGTTGTCTGACGATGAGATTATGCCTTTGTCGAGAGGCGACCTGGCCCCCAAAACGGTGTATGTTGATAAGGCCATTTCTCTTACCGAGGGTGAGGTAATTACGGTTTATGGTCGGTGGAGTCCGAGCAACGCGAGTGTTTCCGTTGGGATCTGGGATCATGCTAACAATGCTGGTCTTTTGCAGCCTGTTTCTAATGGGTACGGTTGGGCTTCCTTTAAGATCACAAAGTCTGGCCAGTTTTCTGTAGCGATTGCTAATATGTCTGATGTGTCCATCAATTGGAACACATCCTATGTTATCGCATAAGAAACAGGGAATCTGCGTATAAGGGCGATTAAGTAGTTAAAAAAGAAGGCCGCTCCAGCCAATTTGACTGGAGCGGCCTTCTTTTTAGATGTTTACAGGGAAAACATACATAATCTATATATATTAAATATAATACACAACAAAAATATGTTAAATATAACTGATTGACAATACGTTATTGCTGCAATATAATTTATATAACTTAAATAAATAGAACAAGTTACATAAACCACATAAAGGAGTGAAGCAGGTGAAGGTAATCGCAATAGCGAACCAAAAGGGCGGCGTGGCCAAGACCACCACAACACACAACCTGGGCGTGGCTCTGGCCACAAAGGGGAAGCGTGTGCTTCTCATTGACCTGGATAGTCAGGCCAGCTTGACTATCAGTGTTGGGCTGGAGCCGCTGGAGGTAAAGCGGACGATTGTAGACGTTCTGAAGAAGGACGGGGTGCCGATCAGCGAGTGCATCGAGCAGATCAGTGAGCGGCTGCACATCGTTACATCAATCATCGACCTGGCCCCCATGGAGATGGAGCTGCTGTCCAGGGCCAGCCGGGAGAAGATTTTGGACAGGGCTTTGAAGCCGATTCGGGGGGAGTATGACTTCATCCTGGTGGACTGTCCTCCGCAGCTCTCCATTCTGACCATCAATGCGTTGTCCTGTGCCGATGGGGTGATTATCCCTGTCAAGACGGATTACCTGGCTTACCGGGGGTTGACGCAGCTCCAGGACAGCATCCAGGAGATCCAGGAACTAATCAATCCTGGGCTGGAGGTGCTGGGGGTCATTGCGACACTTTATGAGAAACGGGTGGCGGATGACAATGAGATCCTGGCCGCACTAAAGAAGGAGTATAACGTCCTGGGAGTGATTAAACGTCTGGCCGTGGCCAAGAAGGGGATTTATGATGGGTTGGCCGTGGTGGAGCAGACGCCGGGTAGTGAGATATCCATAGAGTACAATGCCATCGCTGACATGATGATAGCGGGTAAGTTTGAAAGGTAGGGGATTTGACGTGGGAAAGCTGGAAGATAGGGAGAACCGCAGGAGGGCTTCCGTTGTTGGCCCAATTGCTGGGGTAGGGCAGGAAACGCCTGGTGTGACAAAGGGGAGGCCCAAGGAGAACAGGGAAATCAAAAAGCGGGTGAGCCTGTCAGTGCTGCCCAGTCTTTATGAGGACATTCAGAAGATTGCTTATGTCCAGCGGCGGAGTACCAGCGATTTGGTGGCCACATTGCTGGAGCAGTACCGGGGGGAGCATGGACAGGAGTTGGACGAGTATGTGTGTCTAAAAAAATCACTAATTGGATACGATGGTATCGAAAGCAAAGATTGAACAGGAAACGGAGTTCATGCTCATTGTTGGTGTGGATTGTTAACATATGACTACACAGAAGCGGACATATCATGTGATATGTCCGCTTCTGTGTGTCCTGCATCCGCGCCGCAATCTGCTCCACGTTCTTTCCGATGTGACGAAATCAATTGAGAGTCATCTTTTAAGAGTTGTTTTGCAAATGCCTATAGCAATCAAAGCACAGCTGAATATGCCGAGTATGATTCTCCACATCACCCCAGGAATCGTTAATATTGTTGGAAGAGGAGCTAATAAGGCAAATGTGAGAAAAAACAATCCTATAATTATTAGCATTGCACGCTTCATTTTAGATGCCCTTTAAAAGTCGCTATCCATCTTTATAGTTATCGTTGGAGAGGTGAGGGTTTCGTCAAAAGAGGCACCGAGGGGAAAGCCGAGTACATCAACTCCAATGAACCAGGTTCCTGTCACAGAATACTTGGTGTCCATTCCACCTAATGCAGTGCCAGTACCACGCCTATGTGTCCATGTAGCCGCAACGATACCTGTCATATATGAATTGTGAAGGGTAATGTTCGAAACCGAACCACCGCCGTTGCTATTGTAGTAGAATGTAATTTCAGCATTTGTCAGTGATGCAATACTGGTGTTTCCGCCACCCCACCACCATACAGTAGTATTGTACCAGCCAGTGTTGGCTCTTGCAATCGATTCTGAACTGCGCTGTGGACAAGTATTTTGTACAATTGCTTCAATAGGTATGGCAAGTTCTCTTTGTTCGTTAATAAATTGTTTCAAATATGCTTCCACTGCTTCAACAGAGTCAAAATGTATCAATTCTTGGTCGCTTGAACGTGATTGTGGTAAGGAAGTAAAGGTTACTTCCCTGCCGAAGTCAATAGAATTTAGGTGCTCTATCAATTCATCTACAGTGATCGATTCACTGCTGTCTGCTTTGAAATTCGTTGCTGTGTCAGTTCTATCAGTGGCAAAAGCGGTGGGTGTAATTCCTAACAGCAGGATTACTGACAGGGACATAGCTAATAATTTTTTAAACATAGGGTACCTCCAAATAGACATCGATGGTTAAAGTGGACGGGATGTGCGATATGTAGTGATCATTGGTATCACCTCTGTTCTGGTGTTTAGTATAGATTATGCATTTAATATTATACAATAAATTGATAGATATGTAAATAGAAATTATGCAATTCGCAAAAACAAATGAACTGCTGTGATTGTGCACAGGGGCAATAGCGGTTTACCCGTTTACGCAAAGCGTGAACGGGTAAACCGCTATACTTGAAATTTTCAGTATATCCTTGACTGCCCGCAGCTTTTATGGTATAGTAAGAATGAGGGAAATATTTCCTGCGCCGACCTTTGGTTCAATGCTCGTCTGGGCGAGGGTAAACAGTAATTAGGCCCAGAGCGTCCCGGCCACCACGCTGGGGGTTTAGCAATTTGCTAATCAGAAGCCATCAGGGTTTGATACACCCATGTGATGTGCGGGCTTGCCACAGTAGCCTTTGCGAACTGGAAAGCACATCATTGACCCCGTATGAGTAATCCTTTTGAAAGTGCGGGTAAGCAAAACGTATCGTGTCCCGATCCACCTTCCGAATGTAGCTGGCCATACTGTAAATCTGGTCGGAGAGCTGCTCCCTCTACCAAGGAGCCGACAGAACCTTAACTGCCGGGGAAACAAATAAGGCTGCACACATAAGCAAGATAAAAAGTGTCGGGAGAAATCCCAAACCCGTCACACATAAGACGTTAAAAAGTGTATTTGCCGATTGCCGGGGTTCCTTTGGAGCTGGCAGGAGGCGGCCTGGCTTTAACATCAATACCATACACAACACAAATATATTATATCAAGTTAATAACTGATATAATATAAATAGGCTATGTCCATTAATTAATATACTTACAGTAGGAAGAAGGAGGAAACGCACTCGGTGGGCAGAAAGAATAAGGCATACTCAAAGGATCTTCACCAGCAAGCCTATGACCGCCTGACATCGATGCAGGCGTTTGGCGAGAGCAAAAAGGAAGCGATGGCCGCTGGGACGGACAAGGATAAGATTTTCTCCTTCAACACCTATCAAACCTACTGGAAGCACACAAAATACTTCATCAAGTACATCCGGGAACATTATCCAGAGTGTACCACGCTGAAAAAAGCAAAGAAGTACGTCAATGAGTGGCTGCAAGCGGAGAATGACAGGGGTCTGTCGGCCTGGACGATCCAGGTAAAGGCCAAGGCCCTGGGTAAGCTCTACGGCATCCAGCCGGATGACGAGGACTATTTCAAGCCCCCAAAACGGAACCGGGGAGAAATCAAACGGAGCCGCGGGGACAGGGTGCGGGATGGCCATTTTTCTAAGACCAACAATGACGAGCTGATTAAGTTCTGCCAGGGCACCGGGCTTCGCCGGAGCGAGCTGGAGGCGCTGAAGGGAAAAGACCTGGTGACCAGGGCGCAGATCGAGGCCGAGATCACCAGGCTTGAAGCAGCTCCGGGGGACAAGCTGACGCCCCAGGAGGAGCGGCGGTTGGATGTGCTGAAGGACACCAGGATGTTCCCTGGGGAGTATTTTACCTTTGTCCGCAACGGCAAGGGGGGGCGGGAGCGTATCAGCCCCATTATCGGGAAGAACGTGGAGCAGATCGTGACCCGGATGCAGGACACACCGGCAGAGGGAAAGGTGTGGCAGCACGTCCATAAGTGTGCCGACGTCCACGCATACCGGGCCGAGTACGCCACGGCCATCTATAAGGCCCATGCCAGGGAGATCAAGGATATTCCTTATGACCAGGTAAACCGGGGGACAGGGCGGCGGTATCAGAGTGAGGTCTACGTTTGCCGGAAGGATGAAGCCGGGAAAAAGCTGGACAAGGCGGCCATGCTGGTGTGCAGCAAGGCCCTGGGCCATAACCGTATCAGTGTGGTGGCCGACAATTACATCCGGGGCCTGTAAGGGGGCGCTACCATGGCCGAGTTCGTGAAAAAGACGATGATGGGTTACAAAGAAGTTCCTGGCGGCGCGTCCGATCCAGAGTGTACTCATGTGATTTTGAAGGAGAAAGAGTACGAGCAGCAGCTCCGGAAGATCTCCGTGGCGGAGCAGGAGGCCAGAAATGCAAAATATGATGCCGACCAGGAGATCCGGCAAGTGCGGAGTGATGCGCAGAGCAGGGTGTCTGCGGCGGTGGCTGAAGCGGATCAGAGAGTTAAGGCGCTGGAGCAGGAGTTGGCTATGGCTCAAAAGGAGGCAAAGCACCAGAGGGGATTAAACGCCAATCTGCTGAGAATATCGAAGGAGCGGGCCAACGCTGACCGAAAGCTGAAGCCAAAAAAAGA
>CAJUKH010000058.1 GCA_910587345.1 uncultured Oscillospiraceae bacterium
CCCTTTGACCCAGGCCGAGGCCATGGTTCTGGCCGCCCGGGTCCACCATATTCTCAACGGCGGAGACGGGGTCCTGCCCGCCGCCCCCGAGGAATGGGGGCTGTTGACCGTTACCTATGAGGATGGTACTACGGCCAGCGGTTATTACGACTTTACCCGCAGTCGGGAAGGAGGGGGCGGCTGGTGGTATCAGGGAGGCGGACACTCTGACCCCTCTCACTATCTATGGTTTTATCCCGATCCGCCCATTCCCGACAGAGGCGGGCACGACGCCATCACCCTGACCATCGGCGGAGAGGACTATGAGGCTACCTTTACCGGTCAGGCCCGCATTTTCCCCGCCAACTTTTTCAATACCGGCGTCAGCTTGCTTTACCGCCAGGCTTCCTCCCATTCCTACGTCCCTGCCCCCGGCACCTGGTACCGGGACGGGGCCTACTACTGGTTTGTCACCACCGGTCTGGGCCAGCCCGGTGGGCTTCAGACTCTGCCCGAAGCGGCCGACCGGCGCTACTTTGCCGAAGCTCTGGCCAACGGGGCCAAGGGGCATTTGGAAGCCATCAACCAGATCACCGCTCTGCCCGATCTGTCAATGCGTGTTCCGGGGGATTGGAATTACGAGGACGAGGGCATTTACAGCCTCTATGATTGGGGCATTCTCACGGGAATTGACCCCTACGGCACCTTCGCCCCCGACCGGGGGCTGACCCGGGCCGAGGCCGCCGCCATGGTGGCCCGGGTGGTGGAGCCTTCCCTGCGGCTCACCTTCACCCCCGCCGACTACTCCCCCTTCACCGCCGCCGGTTTTCCCCCGGATACGGTGCTGTTTGAGGGTGGCGTCACGGCAGAGGCCTATCTGACCGAGCTGAACCGTCAAATCGCTCTTTGGGAGGAACAAACCCGGGGCAACTTTAACTGGCACTCCCCTGCCGAAGACGGCCAAACCATTCTGGAGGCTGTCAAGGCAACCACCCTGTCCAATTTGGGTGTCACCGGGGCGCAGGGTCTTCCGGCATACAAAGAGTTTGACATTCAGGTCTATTACTCCCGCCTCATCGACCTGATGGGCGGGCCCTTCGGCGCGGAGGGATGATCCGCCCGACAAATACCCCTTCGGAAAAGAGGAGCCTATGAAACGGAACTTGATTTGCGGGGCTTTGTGCCTCAGCCTTTGCCTTCCCGCCGCTCTGGCGGCAGAAACCACCTTCTCCGACGTGAAGGAGGACGACTGGTTCGCCCCCTATGTCTCCATCTGTGTGGAGCATGGACTGATGAACGGCACCGACAACGGCTTCCAGCCGGAGAAGGTACTGACCAACGGCGAGGCGGCCGCTCTGGCCGCCCGCATCCGGGAAAAGCTCACCGGGCAGGCCATCGTCTTCCCTGCCCAGGGGGAGACCGTCTGGCCCTGGACCTATCCCTACACCTCCTATTTGGAGGATGCCATTCAGGCGCTGGGCGGCCATGAGGAGGCGGCCCGGGTCATTGCCGCCCCCGTCTCCCCCGCCACCCGCAGCGGCTTTATGGCCCTTCTGGCTCTGGCCACCCACGGGGCGGAGGACAGCCTGCCCGCCATCAATGCCATCACCGCCCTTCCCGACACCGATAACGCCGATGTGCTGCGGTTTTATAACGCAGGTATTCTGACCGGCACCGACTCCTTGGGCACCTTCTCCCCTGTCGGCACCCTGACCCGTTCGGAGGCCGCCGCCATGATCGCCCGGATACTGGAACCCGACCTGCGGGTGGAATTTCAGCCACTGGACGACACCGTAGCCATGACGGTGGACGGGGTGCCCATTTTGAAAGTCCTGCTGGAAAGCTGCATAGAGAACGTCATCTACCAAAACGACCTCTACCTCTACCAGACCTACCGCCAGCGGCTGACCTGGGGGGAGGATTACGGCGTGGGGGACCTGGGGACCTTCCTTCTCACCTCCGCCCGGCAGCACGCCATTCAAATCGGGGTGGAGGAGGCCAGGGCGCAGGCCCTGGGTATTCTGCCCGAGGAGCTGGACACCGTCCTTGTCCCCGCCCCGGACGAGTCCACCCTGCGGGCCTTTGCCCAAAACAACGACCTTCTCTGTGCCAAGCATATTCTGGTGGCCGATGAGTCCACCGCCCAGTCGGTCATCGCCGCTCTGGACAGCCAGCCCACGCCGGACCAGTTCAATGCCATTTTGTCGGTGCTGGGCACCGACCCAGGCATGGCGGCCAACCCCAACGGCTACCTCTTCACCGCCGGGGAGATGGTGGAACCCTTCGAGGCGGGCACCCGGGCGCTGGCCATCGGGGAGTATTCCTCCGAGCCTGTCCAGTCCTCCTTCGGCTATCATGTCATTCTCCGGCTGGACCCGGTGGACCATCCCGATCTGGCAGAGCAGTACCATCAGGCGGCCTACTCCGCACTGGTCTCCCAGTGGATGGCCGAGGCTCAGATAACGGTAAATCAGGCTGTGATGGACACCATCAACGTGAAAGCCATTTTTGACCGGTATCAGGCGGGCCGGTGAGCCCCTTTTTTGAAAGGACCCGCCGCCCCGTGGGAAAGGAGGCTTCCAAATGAAAAAAAGAAAAAGCTGGCTGATCTGCATACTGACAGCGGCCCTTCTTCTTGCCGGATACTTCTGGTACACCCGGCCTATGACATTGGACCGGCTTTGCCCCGACCTGCCTCTGGACCAAATTACAGGGGTCAGCGGGTGGTATCGGTTCCCCGGCTCCGAAATACAGAACTTTACGCTGGAGGAAGAGCAAGCCGATGCTCTGCTTACTCTGGTGAAACGCCAGACCTTCCGCCGCTCCCTGGCCAACCTGCTGCCCCGGGGCGGCGTCCACTTCGCCTCCGGCGGGGATTTCACCTGGCTTGTGAAGTTCGAGTTTCGGGGCGAGCCTTTGAGGGATTCAGCGGGAAACGGTCACACCGGCGACCTTTTACATCTGGAGGATTTTTGGGGCGAGCTTTCTGTCAGCGACAACTTTGCCAAAAAGGACTGGGAGGTCCGCTCCCCCGCCTTTTCCCAGTGGCGGCAGGATGTCTTTTCCATCATTACGGACGGAAGGAGTTAACCTATGAAAAAGAACGTTCCCTTTTGGGCGAAATGCCTGCTGGTGGTTACCCTGCTCGCCGCCGCCTATTTCTGGTACACCCGGCCCATGACTCTGGACCGGCTTTGCCCCTCCTTCCGCTGGGCGGAGACCACCCACGTCGGCGGGTATGAACAGGTGGGCAATATCAGCGCCCCCTCCCCCATCATCAGCTCCACCGCCCTCCCTATCAGCGACCCGGAGGCCCGGGCCATCTACCAACGGTGTTTGGAGGCCAGGTTCCGCCGGGACCCCGGGACCGCCCTCGCCAACTTTTTAAGCGGATGGTCCACCTATACCTTTGGCGAGGCCGGCGGGATTCCCAATCTGGCCTTCTTCGCCCCTGACCAACGGATCGACCTTATGGTGACCGAGTACAAGACTGCCGCTCTCTCCTCCGCCGATATCGACATGCCCCTCCTCTGCACCGATGAGACTCTGGTTCAGGACCTTTTAGATTACCTGCGGGCGCATCCCTATGAAGCAGCCTCTGACCGTTCCTTTCTCTGAAAATCCTATCCATTTCGGATTTTAACGTACATATTATACAAATAGGAGTGATACAAATGGACAACTGCACCACCGCCTACCGCAGCCATAACTGCGGGGAACTGAGAATGGCTCAGGCGGGCCAGACCGTGACTCTGGCCGGCTTTCTGGAGAACTTCCGGGAAGTGGGCGCAGGCCTGGGCTTTGCCGTCCTCCGGGACTTCTACGGCACCACCCAGGTGGTGGCCGAGACCGAGGAGATGGTGAAGGCCTTTAAGGCGCTGAACAAGGAGACCACCGTTCAGGTCACCGGCGCCGTCCGGGAGCGGGACAGCAAAAACCCCAAGCTGCCCACCGGCGACATCGAGGTGGTGCCCACCGCCCTCACCGTTCTGGGCAAGTGCCAGCACAACGAGCTGCCTTTTCAGGTCAACCGCTCCCGGGAGGCCGACGAGGCCGCCCGGCTGAAATACCGTTATCTGGACCTGCGCAACCCCGATGTGAAGAAGAACATCATCCTCCGCACCCAGGTGGTGGCTGCCCTGCGCTCGGCCATGATCGACCACGGCTTTCTGGAGATCACCACCCCCATTCTGACGGTCTCCTCCCCCGAGGGAGCCCGGGACTATCTGGTGCCCGCCCGGAAGCATCCCGGCAAGTTTTATGCCTTGCCCCAGGCTCCTCAGCAGTTCAAGCAGCTGCTGATGGCCTCCGGCTTCGACAAGTACTTCCAGATCGCCCCCTGCTTCCGGGACGAGGACGCCCGGGGCGACCGCTCCCCCGGCGAGTTCTACCAGCTGGATATGGAGATGGCCTTCGCCGGGCAGGAGGATGTGTTCGCCGTGGTGGAGGACGTCCTCCCCCCCATCTTTGCCAAGTACGGCACCTATGATGTGGCCTCCAAGCCCCCCTTCGCCCGTATCCCCTACGCTGAGGCCATGGAGAAGTACGGCTCCGACAAGCCGGACCTACGGATCGACCTCACCGTCACCGATGTGACGGAGCTGCTGTCTGGCTGCGGTTTCGAGCCTTTCGCCGGTAACGTGGTGAAAGCCATTGTAGTCAGCGACTTCGAGGGTACCCGGAAGCAGATCGACAAGCTGTGCGCCGATGTGGAGGTCCAGGCGGGCAACAAGGCCTACTGGTTCCGCATGGACGAGAACGGAGAGCTGGTGGGCGGCATCTCCAAGTTCGTTCAGGAGAACAAGGAGGCGGTCATCAACGCTCTGGGGCTGAAGCCCAATACCTTCGTGGGCCTCACCGCCGGCAAACTGCTGGCCGCCCAGAAGACTGCCGGCGTGTTTTTGAAGATGCTGGGTGCCTTCTGCCCCAATCACATGGACAAGGAGCGGTACGAGTTCTGCTGGATCGTGGATTTCCCCATGTACGAAATTGGAGAGGAATCCGGCCAGCTGGAATTCTGCCACAACCCCTTCTCCATGCCCACCGGCGGGCTGGAGGTGCTGGAGAAGGCCGCCAAGGGGGAGATGGACCCTCTGGACATCGCCGCCCAGCAGTACGACATCGTCTGCAACGGCATCGAGCTTTCCTCCGGCGCTGTGCGGAACCACGACCCCGAGATCATGATCGAGGCCTTCCGGCTGGTGGGTCTGGGCGAGGAGGATGTGAAGGCCAAGTTCCCCGCCATGTATAATGCCTTTACCTACGGCGCACCCCCCCACGCCGGCGTGGCCCCTGGGGTGGACCGGATGGTAATGCTCCTCTCCGGCGAGGAGACCATCCGCGAGATCATCCCCTTCCCCATGAACAAGAACGCTCAGGACCTGATGATGGACGCCCCGTCCGCCGTCACCTCCGAGCAGCTGGCCGAACTTCATATTGCAGTGACCGTTGAAAGCGAGGAAGAATAAGGGTGTCCATCATCACCCCGGGGTCCCCACAAAGCCGTTCCGGCTTTGTGGGGAAAGGAGGAGCAAGGGAGCGGGTGCAGTTTTCGCCGCCAGGCGGAAACGAAACCAAGCGGACTTTGCAACGACGCGGACGCCCCGTCCACCGTCACCTCCGAGCAGCTGGCCGAACTTCATATTACAGTGACCGTTGAAAGCGAGGAAGAATAAGGGTGTCCATCATCACCCCGGGGTCCCCACAAAGCCGTTCCGACTTTGTGGGGAAAGGAGGAGCAAGGGAGCGGGTGCAGTTTTCGCCGCCAGGCGGAAACGAAACCAAGCGGACTTTGCAACGACGCGGACGCCCCGTCCGCCGTCACCTCCGAGCAGCTGGCCGAACTGCACATCGCCGTCATTGCCATCGAAGAGGAATGACCCTCACCGGCACAGCCCTTTTATCCGCCCTTTCTCTCAAAAAGGAGGTCCCTATGAAATATCCCCTTTCCCCGGAAGCTCTGGCCGATGCCGCCAAGCGCAACGTCCGCCATATGGAGCTGGACGACCTTGCCGCCATGAAGGTCTGCCTTCTTTCCACCGGCGCCCTGCTGGGCCTGTCCTGTAAAGGCAGGCTGTCCCGCCGCCTCATGGGCCTTACCTGCTCCTTCCTGGCCGCCGGGCTGGCCATCCCTCTGACCAACCGTTTTCTGGACGAGCTGAAGCCCGGCGCCCCTGTCTTTGAGGCCCAGGAGGAACAGGGCGGCCCCGAAACCGAATCCCTTTCCGCCCCTTCCCCCCAAAAGGACCCGGAGCCTTTACAGACAACCGAATGAGGATTTCACCCAAAGCCCCCGGTAAAACCGGGGGCTTTTCCGTTTTCTGTTTTTCCTTCTCTTTTTCCCCTCTCTCTGCGCCCAACGAAGTGGGTTTGTTACATTTGTGTTACCACAATATCTTGTTGCCGTTCCCCTTTTTGCAATAAAAAACTGCCGAAAAAGCCGAAAACCCTTGACGAATGGACAAAAAGCGTGTATTATCACTTTGTAACCATTTGTAACCTTTTGTTTCTTTCTTGTAATAATTCTCCAAAAGGAAGAGACACTTCCCATAAAACACCCAGAGAAAGAAGGGATCTGCGTGGACGAACTGCTTCCCAATCCTGAATCGGTATTCCCCGCTCCGGCCCGGGCCAAAGCGCCCGCCCGCCGGCATTTACCCACCCTTCCCCGGCTGCGGTGGAAGGGTATCGCCCTTCCCAACTTTATGGAGCGCCGCACCAAGCTGGACCCCATCGTCTTTTTGACGGTGGCCCTCTCCCTCACCTCCGCCGGCGTGTTGGGCCACCTTTACGGCCCCGGGTACGAGATGACCCTGGACGGTCAACGTGTGGGCATGGTGGAAAGCCGCCAGATGGTGGCCTCCGCCGTAAACCGGGTAGAGGCCCGGGCCAGCCGCATTCTCGGCTATGACTACTCCCTGACCCACACCGTGGACTACACCTACCACCTGACGCTGCGGGAGGACCTGATGCCCGTCAGTCAGGTAGAGACCTATCTCTTCGACCAAATCGGCGAGGTGATGAAGGTCCCCGTTCTCACCGTCAACGGTCAGGTCATCGGCGCCGCCGAGGATGAGGATGCCCTGAATACCATGCTGGAGTCCATCAAGGCGCCCTATATCAACGAAAACACCGTCTCGGCCCAGTTCCTGCAGCCCATCAATATAAGCCGGGAATATACCGCCACCGCCTCCCTTCTGGAGCTGGAGGACATTTACGCCACCCTTACCGCCAACAGCGTGGAGCGGGTGGACTACACCGTCCAGTCCGGCGATACCTTCTCGGCCATCGCCAACAGCCGGGGCATGACGGTGCGGGAGCTTCAGGCCCTGAACCCCGACACCAACATCGACCGGCTCTGGGTGGGTCAGACCCTCACCGTCAGTCAGGCGGTGCCCTTCCTCTCGGTCCAGACTCTGGACAACGTCACCTATGACGGTCCTGTGGACTTCGAGGTGGAGGAGGTCCCCGACGACTCCATGTATCAGGGCAACACCAAGATCTTGACCCCCGGCGTGGAGGGCCTTGCCACCTATAACGCCGATGTGACCTATGTCAACGGCATAGAGCAGACCCGGATCATCAACACCACCAACGTCATCACCCAGCCCACCACCCAGGTGGTGGCCGTGGGCACCAAGCCCCGGCCCAAGACCATGGCCACCGGCTCCTTCATCTGGCCCATCTATGGCCGGGTGAACTCGGGCTACGGCAGCCGGTATATCTTTGGCTCCTATAGCTTCCACTCCGGCATCGACATCGCCGGCGCCTACGGCGCAGCCATTAAGGCCGCCGACGGCGGTAAGGTCACCTTCGCCGGCACCGGCACCGGCAGCTACTGGAGCTACGGCAAGTATGTGGTCATCGACCACGAAAACGGTCTCCAGACCATCTATGCCCACTGCTCCAGCCTGGACGTAAGGGCAGGAGACCGGGTCTATCAGGGTCAGGTCATTGCCCGGGTGGGTTCCACAGGCCGCTCCACCGGCAATCACTGCCACTTCCAGGTAAAGGTCAACGGGACCACGGTGAACCCCTGGAACTATCTCCCCTAAAATATCACAAGGAAAGGCGAGGGCATTTGCCCTCGCCTTTTTTGGCCTTTTTCGCCTGCGACAGCACACGGCACGGCTGTTGGCGGCCATCATACCCCCTGCGTAAAACCGCTTTTTGAAAAGGCGGTCCCACCCACCAAAAACCGTAAGGGCGGGTTCCGTTTGGATGGTGGGTGCGTGGCAAACCTATGGGTGCGTGAATGCGAAAGACTATTCTTTTCCCGAGGAAAAGAATAGTCTTTCGCGCTCTCAGCCACTATGCGGCACTAACTCCCGCTAAACTCGCTTCGCTCATTAAGCGGGAGTAAGCATGAAAAGTTTCAGGTCAAGACCAAGTGTGTTAGAATCGGCTCGATACGTCTTTACGCCCCCATGGTCCTACTTGCCCCGCACCCGTGCGTCCGTTGGTGGAACACTGAAGAGATGCCGTTGAAATTGGCCCGCCTCTGCCTACACAGCTTGAGGGGTGGTTCCTCTCATCAAAAACCATCCTACTCCGTAGGGCAGATGTCCTCACCCGCCCGGCCACCTCTCACCCCACCCAGGCGGTGTGAATACCAACGAACAGGTAACGGTATTCCACCCACTCAACGGCAGTGGCGCAAGGGGGACCACGAGTCGCTCAAACGCAAGCCGCCGAAGATAGAAGGATAGCCCAAAGTCTTTCACCCGAGGAACAACATCTCAGCATAGGTAATCTATCCTGTTGTAACGCACCACCCCAAGATTTCCACTGGTCTACCTTTTCTTTTTCGGAGTCCAGAACCGCTTTTTCTTTTGCAAGCAAAAGAAAAAGTGGTTTTGGCCCCTGCTGGGCAAGCGAAAAAACAATCTCCTGCTGGGCAAGCAAAAAACAACTGCAAGATAAAACGCACCACTTTCCCACAAAAGAGAAAACGGTTTTACCTGCCCCATCCGTAAAGCGGCACAGCACCCACAGGGCACGGGTTGTCTCTAAGCGGCATAGCCGCCAAGAGACGGCCTGCCATCAACGGCCGGGCGATGGCCCCTGCCGGGCAGGCAAAAACCAACGCAAAGTAAAAACATCCCACTTTCCCACAAAAGAAAAAGCGGTTTCACCCCCGAAGGTCACGCCCCACCCATAAGGCGGCACAACCACCAACAGCTTGGCTGCAACCCTTGCCGGGCAGGCCGCAACCAGCAAAGCAGAGAACCCCCTTTTCGCCAAAGAAAAACAAATTTGTAAAGCCTTTCCTCCGGGCGGGCAAAGTCCGCCCCCGCAAAGACAACATCGTTCGGCAGAAAGCGCAGAGGCCACAGCCTTACCCTTCCCGGACCCGGGAACCCACCCTCCCTTGCGGGAGATATTTTTATCCCAGCACCCCCGCTTTGAAAAAAATTGTGGCTTACTTTCCGGTTTTGTAGTATAATATTCTTGGATAGGTCTTTGCGGCCTTTCCCCATCGAAGAAAACCCCGTTTTGAAAAAGGAGGGAGCTTTTATGAAGCTGATTTTTGCCGTTGTCAACCGTGATGACGCTTCCACCGTTTCCCGGGAGCTCTCCCGGGCGGGCTTCTCTTCCACCCAGCTGGCCTCCACCGGCGGGTTCCTCCGGGCGGGGAACACCACCATTCTGGTCGGTGTGGAGGAATCTCTGGTCCCGGCCGCTATCGAAGTCATCAAGGAACATTCCCGGTCCCGGCAGGCCATTGTGCCTACCTCCCCCGACCTGGCCTTCAGCGGCATGATGGCCGCCATTCCCACCGAGGTCACCGTGGGCGGCGCCACCATCTTCGTGGTGGACGTGGACCATTTTGAGCGGGCCTGACCCATGAAGCTGGAGCAGTTGGCGGGCAACGAAGCCCTGAAGCGGCAGCTCTCCGCCCAGGCAAGGGGCCGGGGGTTGAGTCACGCCTATCTTATCAGCGGCCCGGCGGGGTCGGGCAAGAGGACCCTGTCCCGCCTGCTGGCGGCTGCCATGGTCTGCACCGGTGAAGGGGAGGCCCCCTGCGGCATCTGCCCCGGGTGCAAAAAGGCTTTGGGAGGGATACACCCCGATATCATGGTCCTGGGGGAAGAGGATAAGGAGATCACCGTGGGGCAGGCCCGGACGGTCCGCTCCGACGCCTATATCCGCCCCAACGAGGCCCCCAGAAAGATCTATCTTATCCAAAACGCCCAAAACATGAACCCCAACGCCCAAAACGCTCTTTTGAAACTGTTGGAGGAGGGGCCACCTTACGCCGCTTTCCTCCTGCTCACCGACAACCCCGGTGCTTTGCTGACCACGGTGCGGTCCCGGTGTGAGGGGCTTCCCCTTTCCCCCGTTACCGCGGCAGAGGCTGAAGCCTGGCTGGCCCGGCGGTTCCCCCACCGCTCCCCGGAGGAGCGACACGCCGCTGCCCTGGGCTGCGGCGGGCTTTTGGGTGAGGCCGTGGCCCTGCTGGAAGGGGATGGAGCCGACGGCCGTTGGGAGACCGCCTCCGCCCTGCTGACCGCTCTGGCCAGGGGGGACGAGCTGGGGCTGATGGAACAGGCCGTGGGCCTGGAAAAATGGGAGCGGGACAAGCTGGCCGCCCTTTTTGAAGAGCTGATCGCCCTGCTGCGGGACGCTCTGGCCCTGCGGGCCGGAGGTGCCCCTCTCTGCCCCCCCTCCTGCCGGGAGGCGGTGGAGGCAGTGGGAACGGCCCTTACCCCGGGGCAGATGCTCCAGTGTGTCAAACAGCTGGAGGAGCTGCGGCGGGCCACCACATATAACGTCGGCGCCGGCCATCTGTGCGGCGCCCTGGCCGCCGGGCTGGCCCGGGTCAGGGGATAGGAGGATAACATGACGGAAATCGTAGCCGTCCGCTTTCACAGCGGCGGGAAAGAATATTATTTTGACCCCAGGGGGCTGACGGTAAAACCGGGGAACGAGGTCATTATCGAGACCTCCAAAGGCCCCGAGTTCGGCGTCTGTGCCAAGGGGAACACCATGGTGGAGGACGAGCAGGTCATCCAACCCCTGCGGCCGGTGCTCCGCCTTGCCACCGACAAGGACCGCACCGCTTTGGCGCACAACAAAGAGCGGGAAAAGGAAGCCATGCGCATCTGTCAGGAGAAGATCGCCGAGCACAAGCTGGACATGGATCTGGTGCGGTGTGAATGCTCCTTTGACGGCAATAAGCTCCTGTTTTTCTTCATCAGCGAAGGGCGGGTGGATTTCCGGGCCTTGGTCCGGGACCTGGCCGCCGCCCTCCACGCCCGGATCGAGCTGCGGCAGATCGGGGTGCGGGACGAGTCCAAGTTGCTGGGAGGGCTGGGGATCTGCGGCCGGCCCTTCTGCTGCAACGCCTTTCTGGACCAGTTCCAGCCCGTATCCATCAAAATGGCCAAGACCCAGGGCCTCAGCCTGAACCCGGCCAAGATCTCGGGGGCCTGCGGGCGGCTGATGTGCTGTCTGAATTACGAACAGTCCGCCTACGAGGATGCGGTAAAGCGGCTGCCCAAGAACGACTCCTTTGTGGAGACCCCCGACGGCGTGGGAAGCATTACGGCGGTGGATTATCTGCGAGAGACGGTAAAGGTCCGGCTGGAGGAGGCCCCTGAGGCCCCCATGAGCTATCAGGCCGATGAGATCAATGTGGTCCGCAGCGGAAAGGGCCGCCGGCCCGAGGATTATGTGGCTCCCCCTCGGGAGGAGCTGGAGAAACTGCGGAAGGTGACCCCGCCCCCCGCCCGGCCCGAAAGCCGGGAGGGGGACAGCGCCCTGTTCAGCCCTTCGGCGGAGGAAAAACGCGCCCCCCGCCAGCAGGGTGGCAGACCCCGGCAGGAGGAGCAGGAAGCCCCCACCGGGCAGGAGAAGGGCAAAAGCACCAACCGGAACCACCGCCGGAAGCACCGTGGCGGTGGGAAGGGAAAACGGGAAAAAGGATAAAATAACGGGTCCTGCCGTTGACAACGGCAGGACCCGGATTTTTTTGAGGGCAGCAGGGCAGGCCTTTGGAGGGACCATCCCTTCCACGGCAGGCAGTGGACCGATCCGATACCTCCCCCATCGGGACCGCCGGACCGAACCCTCTTCTCTCCCCCGCCCTTCTCCTTTGCAACAGAACCCCCCGCCACCGAAACGGTGGCGGGGGGTATTTCGTTTCACCGCAAGGACTCCAGAAAGGCGACCAGTCGTTCCTGCTGCTCTCCCTCCAGCCGTCGGAAGGCCCGCAGTAAAATCTCCTCCCGGCCGTCCCCCTCTTTGGGCAGGTCGAAGAAGGAACGCAGAGAGAGGCCCAGACTGTCACAGATCAGGCTCAGCTTTTCCACCGAGATGCCCCGCTCCCCCAGCTCCACCGAGCGGACAAAGCTCTGGGACAGCCCGCACTGGTTGGCCAGCCGGTTGGTGGTCCAGCCCTTTTCCTCCCGCAAAGCGATGATTCGTTTCCCCACGTCCATGCCCGCTTCCTCCTTCGTCCCCGGGTGGGCCTTGGCCCACCGCCAGTCTTCCCTTTTACAATATCAAAAAATTCTTCGGATATTTACACATATAGCTTTTTATGTTATATTTATATCTATAATTCCAATTTCCGAGGAGGACAACCCATGGAACAGGAAGAACAGCCTCTGGCCCAGGTCATGGCCATGGAAGAGCTGAAACGGCGGTACCGGGTCTTTGATTCCCGCATCCTGACCCGCTGGGCCCAGACGGTGACCGGCATTCACCGGGATGCCATGCTGGCCATTCTGGCCGAGCGGGAGGCAGAAGCATAGGAAAAGGAGCGGGAAACAGGGTTTCCCGCTCCTTTACAGGGTATTTAAAGCACCTTCAGGGCCGCAGGCCCAGGCCGCCCTCCAGCGTAAGGGTCTCGCCGGTAAGGTATTTGAAATCGGGGTGGGCCAACCGGACGCAGACCCGGCCGATCTCGGTCTCCGGGTCCCCGTAATGGCCCATGGGCGGCATCTTCACGTTGGCCTGAAAGGCATCGGGGTAGGCCTTTTGAAAGGTTTCCAGCTGGGCGGTCCAGGCAATGGGACAAATCACGTTTACGTTGATGCCGTCAGGCCCCCATTCGGTGGCGGCCACCCGGGAAAGGCCCCGGATACCCTCCTTGGCGGCGGCATAGGCGCACTGGCCATAGTTGCCGAACAGCCCGGCGCCCGAGGCAAAGTTGATAACGGTGCCCTTGGTCTCCTTCAGGTGGGGATAGCAGGCCCTCATATAGTAAAAGGCGGCGTAGAGGCCGGAATAGAGGGCCAGATCAAACTGCTCGGTGGTGTGGTCGGCCAGCGTCACTCCCGAGGCGGAGGCCTGGGCGTTGTTGATAAGCACGTCAATGCGGCCAAAGGTCCTGACGGTCTCGTCAACGACCCGGCGGACCACCGCCTCATTGTCGCTGCCGGCGGAGACATCGGCCTGGACAGGCAGGACTTTGACGCCATAAAGCCTTTCCAGCTCCTCTCTGGCCTCCTCCAGCTTTTGGAGGTTCCGGCCGGTGACGACCAGATCGCATCCCTCCTTGGCGTAAGCGATGGCGATGCCGTAACCGATGGAGCCGCAGCTTTTCCCATCGCTTAACACCACACGTCCGCCCCCGGTGATAATGGCTACTTTACCCTTTAGAAATCCCATTTTCAGTCCCTCCTAATTTTTCGGCCCAAAGCCGTCCTTTTCCCTTTCGGGGCATTCCCCCGGCCCCAGCCCTTCCCATGCCGCCCGAAAGGCGGGGGAAGCGGGGATCTCCTCTGCCCGGCCCTGCCGGGTCTCCACCATCAGCGACAGCTCCTCCCCGGCGCCCAGGTCAAGGCGGACCTCGCAGTAGCGGGGGCGGTAGGACCGGTAGAGGACCATATGTCCCGTCAGGCCGTAGATCGACACGGGGACCACCTCGGACAGCGGCGTCAGGCCGCTGTCCGGCAGAAACCACTTTTGCAGTTCCCGGGCCGACCCTTCGCAGTCATGGAAGTACTGCCAGCGAAACAGGTATTCCCGCTCCGGGTCCCAGGCGCAGAGCGCACTTCCCTCTGTCAGTTCGATATCGCTTTCCAGATAGAAGCCGTCGGGCAGGGCAAAGGACGCTTTTCCTATGTGAAAACGGCCGTTTTTATATAACAGCATCATATCCCTCTCTCCTCAATTTTATGTGTTCATGGGGGCTATATCCCCTTAATAAGTCGGATTATAACCCCCATACTAACCCTTGTCAACAGGGGGGTTCGTATGATAATTTTTGATAAATTGTGGGTCCTTATGAAGAAAAAGGGCGTTTCCACCTATCAGCTGCGGGAGCGGTGCGGCATCGACAGTAAGACCATACGGCGGCTGCGGGCCAATGAGAATATGGAGACCAAGACGCTGGACAAGCTGTGCGCCGCTCTGGACTGCAAACTGGAGGACATTGCGGAATACAGAAAGGACGGCCCGGTCCTTTGAAGTAAATCAGGAAAAAGCCCCCTGGCGGGACCGCCGGGGGGCTTTTTGTCAATCCAGCTGGAACTGTCCGGTATAGAGCTGGTAGTATCTTCCCTGCTCCTCCAGCAGTTCTGCGTGGGAGCCCTTCTCCTCGATGCGGCCATGCTCAATGACCACAATGCAGTCCGAGTTTCGGACGGTGGACAGCCGGTGGGCGATGACAAACACCGTCCGTCCTTCCATAAGGGCGTCCATGCCTTTTTGGATCTGGGCCTCGGTCCGGGTGTCAATGGAGGAGGTGGCCTCGTCCAAAATCATCACCGGGGGGTCGGCCACGGCGGCCCGGGCAATGGCCAGCAGCTGCCGCTGGCCCTGGGACAGATTGGAGCCGTCCCCCGTCACCTGGGTCTGGTAGCCGTCGGGAAGCCGCCGGATAAAGGAATGGGCCCCGGCGGTCTTGGCGGCGGCGATACACTCCTCATCGGTGGCGTCCAGCCGGCCATAGCGGATGTTGTCCATCACCGTACCTGTAAAGAGGTGGGTATCCTGAAGCACCGCCCCCAGAGAGCGGCGCAGGTCATCCTTCCGAATTTCCTTCACGTCGATGCCGCAGTAGGTGATAACACCGCTTTGTATCTCGTAAAACCGGTTGATCAGGTTGGTGATGGTGGTTTTGCCCGCTCCGGTGGAACCCACAAAGGCGATTTTCTGCCCCGGATTGGCATAGACCGACACATCATAGAGGATCTGCTTATCGGGGACGTAGGAAAAGTCCACATGCTCAAACCGGACTGCGCCGGTCAGCTCGGTCAGGTCGTAATCCTCCCCCCGGGTCACCGCACCCCGGATGCGGTGGAGTCCCTGGGCCGGGTCCCCTTCGGGGTATTTCCAGGCCCAAAGCCCGCCGCCGGCAGCCTCCACCAATACATCCTCGCTGTTCTTTTCACAGCGGACCAGCGTCATCCGCTCATTATGGGGCACCTTCCAGGCCCATACGCCGGTGCGCTCCCCCTCCCCGGCCAGGGTCATGGTACCGTCAGCGGCTTTGCGGACGGCCACCAGCGTCACCTGCCCCTCGTCAGGCTCGGGGGCGGTATCCATGACCTCGAAAATACGCTCGGCGCCAGCCAGAGCGGAGAGGATAGTGGTGATTTGCTGGGAGATTTGGTTCAAAGGCTGGCTCACCTGCCGGGAGTAATTCAGATAAGTGGTAAACCCGCCCAGATCAAAGCCCCCGAACACCGCCAGCAGACCTCCCACCATGGCGGTAACGGCATAGCCCACATGGTTCAGGTTCCCCGCTATGGGCATCACCGCCATGCCATAGAACCGGGCGGCGGTGGCCGCCTGGCGGTACTCCTCATTGAGCTGGGCAAACCGGGTCTTGGCCGCATCCTCGTGGGTGAAGGCCTTCACCACTTTCAGCCCTTCTATCATCTCCTGAATGTTGCCGTTGACCCGGCCCAGCGCGGCCTGCTGCTCCCGGGAATACTTCCGGGACCGGCTGCCCATAAACTTGATGACGCCGAAGGTCGCCGCCAGAACCACCAGAGTGATGAGGAAAAGCAGGGGGCTGATATAGATCATCATGGCCACCACGCCCACAAACATCAGCCCCGAGGAGACCACCGACACCACCGAATCCTGCAGCGCCATCTCCACGTTGTCGGCGTCGTTGGTAAAGCGGCTCATCAGCTCGCCGTGGGTATGGCGGTCATAGTAGGCGATGGGCAGGTCCTGCAAGGCGTCAAACAGGTCGCTGCGGAGCCGTTTTGCTCCCTTTTTGGCCAGAATAGCCATGATGATGGTCTGGGCATAGGAAGCGGCAATGCCCACCAGATAGATCCCGGCCAGAGGGATCAGCGCCTTGAAAAGATCCCCGGGGCCGTGGAAAACCCCGCTGACCAGATCGTTGATCAGCGGCCGCATATAGTAGGAACCGCCGATGTTGCTGGCCACCGAAAGGAGGAGGCACAGGAATACCACCACAAGGGGCAGCTTGCTTTGGGAGAGATACCCCAGTACCCGCAGGGCGGTAGCTTTTGTATTCTTGGGCTTGGCGAAACTTCTTCCGCCCGGCCCGCCATGTCCTGGTCCCGGCATTATTCACTCACTCCTTCCTGCTGCGAGTTGTAAATTTCCTGATATACCTCATTGGTGGCCATCAGCTCGTCATGGGTGCCCTGTCCCGCAATGGTGCCGTCATCCAGTACCAAAATCTGGTCGGCATCCCGCACCGAAGAGATCCGCTGTGCGATCATAATAACGGTGGTCCCCGCCAGATTTTTGGCAAAGGATTCCCGGATAGCCGCCTCTGTGGCCGAGTCTACCGCTGAGGTGGAGTCGTCCAGAATGAGAATGGCGGGGTGGCGGAGCATGGCCCGTGCAATACAAAGCCGCTGCTTCTGCCCGCCGGAGACGTTGGTGCCCCCCTGGTCCAGCATGGTATCGAACCCGTCGGGAAGGGCCATGACAAAATCATAGGCCTGGGCGTCTTTTGCGGCCTGGATCATCTCTTCCTCGGTGGCGTCGGCCCGGCCCCAGAGAAGGTTTTCCCGAATGGTGCCGGAAAACAGCACATTGTTCTGCAGCACCATGCCGATGCGGCTTCGCAGCTCTTCAATGGGGTAATCCCGCACGTCCATCCCGTCCACCAGCACCTGCCCTCCGGTCACATCATAGAACCGGGGAATCAGATTCACAAGGGTGGATTTTCCGGTGCCGGTGCCCCCCACAATGGCGGTAAACTGGCCGGGGGCAATGGAACAGTTGATATGCTCCAGCACATCATCCCCGGAGCCGGAGGCCTGATATTTGAAGGACACGTCCTTGAACTCCACCCGCCCCTGGGGAGCGGGAAGGGCCGGGTCCTCCCTCTTCCCGTTCAACCCGGCGGTATAGCCGCCGGGGTCGTCCCGGATATCGGGCACCGTGTCCAGCACCTCCACCACACGGCGGGCACAGGCCACGGCCCGGGAGGACATGACAAACATCATGCCCACCATCATCACGCTCATCAAAATCTGGCCGATATAGCCCACGAAGGAGGACAGGTCGCCGTAGAGCATGGTGCCCTCCATCACCTGACTGCCGCCCAGATAGAGGACCGTCAGGGTCACAAGATTGAGCACGATGGTCATCAGGGGGGAGATGAGATTGATCCGCATCGCCACGGTGATGCCGGTCTGGGTCAGGTCCTCATTGGCCTTTTTGAACTTGGTCTTTTCATACCCCGCCCGGACAAAGGCCTTCACCACGCGGATGGCCACCAGATTTTCCTGCACGGTGTTGTTCAGATTATCCAGCTTTTCCTGCATCAGCCCGAAGAGCTTGTTGCTCAGCTTCATCACGATGCCGATACCTACCATCAGCACGGGGATGGCCACCAGCAACACCCGGGCCAGCTCCGCATTGATGGAGAAGGCCATAAAAAGGGCGCCGGTCAGCATGGTAATGACCCGAACCACCATTCGGGTGGCCATGGTCAGGGTCATCTGGATCTGGTTGACATCGTTGGTGGTCCGGGTGATAAGAGAGGCCGAAGAAAACCGGTCGATGTCGGCAAAGGAAAAATCCTGTATCTTCTGGAACATGGCGTTTCTCAGGTTGCTTCCGAATCCCTGTCCGCCTTTGGTGGCCACCCGGGCCGAAAGGACGCCGGTGATCATGCCTATTACTGCCAGCACCAGCATATAAATACCGTTTCTGACAATGGCCCCCATGTCCCCGTTGGCGATGCCCACATCCACAATGGCCGCCATCAGCCGGGGCATAACGATCTCACAGAGTACCTCCGCAACCATCAGCACCGGGGCCAGTAAGATCCACTTTTTGTATTCTCCCATATAGGAGAGCAGTTTTTTTATCATCGGCGCTCACACTCCTTTCCGCCGCAGCCGCGGCGATGATGATGAGACGGCGGGCCAAAGGGTCCGCCGGGGGGCGGCGGGGGGCCGTCCTCCTCTCTGGCTCCCAGATTTTCCAGCATTCGGACAAAGAAACCGGTCAGCCGCTCCTTCTCCTCCCCGGAAAAACCGGCCAGCATCTGTTCCTCCACCGCCTGAAAGGCCTCGGTGCCCCGCTCCACTGCATTGCGCCCCTTTTCGGTCAGGTGCACCCGGTTCCTCCGCTGGTCCCCCTCATCGGTGATCCGAAGCAGATAGCCCTTTCCTTCCAGATTTTTCAGGGATACCGCCACCGTGGCCGGAGACAACCGAAGTGCCCGGGCCAACTCCCGCTGGGACAGGGTCCTTCCCTCTTTTTCGCTGTTATACAGCGCTGCCAGCAGCATAGGCGCCCCCACATCCCCCAGTCCCCGGGCATTCCATTCCTCATTGACCCGCCGGTGATGGGCGTGGTGCAGAAAATGAAACAGCACATTTGGCTCATCGGTATATTGCATAGATATTCCCTCCTTTCGTTCGTATATTAATGATTAGTATGTTTACGAATCGGTATTATACTCCCCGCCCCTGTCAATGTCAATGAAAATTTTGTGAACAATTTTAGAACGGATGTTTGACAAATCGAAGGTTGTATGATACCATACAATTATCTACAAAAATAAGGGAGGTCCCGCCTATGGCCGCACCCCTGACACCAAAACAGACGGAAATCTATGACTTCATCCTGCAATACACCCGGCAATACGGTTATCCCCCCTCGGTGCGGGAGATCGGCTTTGCCGTCAATCTGAAATCCCCTTCCACCGTTCACTTCCACATGAAAAAACTGGAGGCGGAGGGCTACATCCAGAAGGCCGACGGGAAGACCCGGGCCATTTCCCTGCCCAGAGAGGCGGTGGCCGAAGAGCTGGACAGCCACGAAAACCGGGTCCCCGTACTGGGGGATGTGGCCGCCGGCTCCCCCATTCTGGCCCAGGAGCAGGTGGAGGAATACCTCACCTTCGATACCGGCGGGCTTACCGGAGAACATTTTGCCCTGAAGGTCCGGGGGGAATCCATGCTCTACGCCGGTATTCTCCCCGGCGACCTGGTGGTGGTCCACCGGCAGGAGACCTTCCGGGAGGGAGATATCGTAGTGGCCCTTTTTGAAGACGAGGCCACCGTCAAGACCCTCCACCGGGAAAACGGGCATATCTGGCTTTTGCCGGAGAACCCGGACTACCAGCCCATCGACGGGGAGGGCTGTTCTCTTCTGGGTAAGGTCATTGCCGTCATCCGGCGCTATTGAGACAAAAAACCGTGTAAAAAGGTATGGCCCTACAAAGGCCATACCTTTTTTGCTTATTTTTTCCCCTTTTTAGGGGCGCCTGCCGCCGGGGTAACATGGCGGAGGATAAAAAAGGGCCGCAAGGGGATTTCCCTTGCGGCCCTGCCCTTCTTTTTATCGGTTTTCTCCGGGCGCATACGCCACCACAATGCGGCGGTTTGGCTCGGTGCCGATGGAGTAGGTGGAGATGTCGGGGCGGGTCTGAAGCGCGGTGTGAACCACATGCCGCTCATAGGCGTTCATAGGCTCCAGTGTCATGTTCCGGCGGTAGCGGAGGACCTTATCGGCCACACGGCCGGCCATCCGCTCCAAAGACTCCTCCCGCTTGGAGCGGTAGCCCTCGGCATCCACACGGATGCGGACCCGCTGGGTCTGGCCCCGGTTAACGGTATAGCCGGTCAGCTGCTGAATGGCGTCCAGAGTCTCTCCCCGGCGGCCGATGACGGCCCCCAGATTCTCCCCCACCAGCTCCACCAGATAGTTGCCTTCGGCATCTACGCTGACCTGAGGAACGGCCTCCACCTCCATCCGCTCCAAAAGACCGGTGAGGAACTCCTTGATTTTGGCGGCCTTCCCGTCATCGGCGGGAGCGGGGGCGGCGCTCTCCGCATTCTCAGCAAAGGCGGCGCCCATGGTGGTGTATTCTACACTGTCAGCCTCCTCGTCAGCCTTCTCCGCAGCGGGGGCCTCCTCCACGATGGGGACGCGGACCGCCTCCGGCTCATCGGGGGCCTCATAGGTCACCTTGACCCGGGCGGGGGTGCCGCCGATGCCCAGAAAGCCGGGCTTGGCCAGGTCCAGCACCTCCACGGAGACCTCCTCCCGGCTCAGGCCCAACTGTTCCAGAGCGGCGGCGATGGCGGCGTCCTCGGTCTTTCCCGTGGTTTCAATAAACTTCTGCATGGTGTTCTCTCCTTCCCATGACATTTAATCTTTGGTGTCGGGCTGGTCGTCTGTTTTCTTGCCCTTCTTTTTCTTCTCCTTCGGCTCGGGAACAATGAAGAAGGATTCGATGGCCTTCTCATCGTAGGGGGTCACCTCGCCGTAGCGGGCGGGATCATAGGCACGGCCCCGGGCGTACTGGCGGATACCCACCCGGCTGGCCTCCCGGACCTCGGGGGGGATGCGGTCGTCATCGGCGTCCTTGGGCTGCTTCTTCCCCTTATTCTTCCGGGCTTCCTCGGCGGCCAGAGCCTTGGCCTCGGCCTTCTCCCGGCGCAGACGCTTCTCCTCCTCCTTCTCCTCCAGTTCCCGCAGCCGCTGCTTTTCCCGGGCCTCCTCATAGTCCTTTTTCAGCATCTTGGCAGTGATGAACTCCTGTCCCATGCCAAGGACGCTGTTGGCCATGAAGTAGACGCTGATGGCGGCGGGCATACTGAAGCCGAAGTAAAGGTACATCAGGGACATGACGGCGGTCATCCCCCAGTTCATGTTGACGGCGTCAGGGTTATTGATGGCGTTGGTCTTGTTTGTGACCATCATGGAAAGGGCGCTGAGGACCACCGACAGGATGGGCAGCAGGAACAGGCCGATGCTGTCCCAGCCAAAGCCGTTGACCCAGAATTTCAAGGTAGGCTGCTGGAACAGGTTGATGCCCAGAAATTCGGTGTTCAGGACAAAGAGTTCCTTGGCGGGGGCGCCCACGGCGGCCACGGCGGCCTTCACAGCCTCCAGATTTTCGGGGGTGATAAGGCTGGTGAGGAACATCTGGTTATAGCGGGTGCTGGCATAGGCGGTGATGTAGGGAATCTCTTTCTTTGCCGCCTCGGCGATGGCTTCCGTCACCACCTTGGGGGCGATCCAGCCCGCCTCCACTGCCACAGTATCCCAATTCAAGGTGACGGCGATGGCCTGAAGCATCTGCTCCGCCTCGCTGCCCACCACACCCATCATGTACTTCAGCGGCTCCCGCAGGATGGCGAAGAGGGGGATCAGGATGAACATGGGCAGGAAGGACCACAGACAACCGCTGGTGGGGTTGACCCCCTCCCTGGCGTAGAGCTTTTGCAGCTCCTCATTGTACTTGGCCTGATTGTTTGCATACTGCTTTTGGAGCTTTCTCATCTGTCCCGAGAGCATATTGGTCTGTATCATACTCTTCTTCGCCTTGAGGGAGAAGGGGAACAGAATGATCTTTACCAGAAGGGTAAAGAGGATGAGGGCCACACCGTAGCTGTTGAAAAACTGATAGAAGAACATCAAAAGCCAGGTGAAGGGCGTCATCAAGATGTACATAAAATCCATGGACACGGCCTCCACATAAGTAATTTGCCCCGGAGGGCTTACCGGGGGCAGGAGGGCCTGGGCCTCTCCCTATGGGACGGGGTCGTACTCAATGCTTTTCTGGCGGTGGAAGGGGTGACATTTCAGTATCCGGCGCAGAGACAGCCACCCGCCCTTGAAGGCCCCGTACTTCTCAATGGCCTCCAGCGCATAGGTGGAGCAGGTGGGGATAAAGCGGCAGCAGGGGGGCTTCATGGGAGAGATATGCTTCCGATAAAAGCGGATGCACCAGAGAAGAAGGGCTTTCATCTCCTCTTCTCCCACTTTTCCCGCACCCCCAGCTTGTCCAGCAGGCGAAGCAGGTCCCGCTCCAACTCGGCATAGCCCGCAAAAGCGGACCGGACCCGGGCCACCACCACGATATCCCAGCCGGTGGTCATCGTTTCTTCGTGGATGCGGTATGCCTCCCGAATGCGGCGGCGGACCTTATTGCGGCGGACCGCCTTGCCCACCTTGGTCCCCACGGTGAGGCCAAGCCGGTTCCTTCCCTGGCGGTTGGGCCGGACATAGACTGCCAAAAGACCGGTGGCGGCGCTTTTTCCCTTGGTGTAAAGGCGGCGGAACAGATGGTTTTCCTTCATGGAAACGGTATGTTTCATCTGTTTTCTCCCCCTTTTTCTCCATGCACCGCAGGGGCGGTAGATCGCTCCACCGCCCCGCTGAAACACCCTATTTGGTTACTCCGCCCACCTCAGTGGGACAGACGGACGCGGCCGGCGCGGCGGCGGCGGGCCAGGACCTTGCGGCCGTTGGCGGTGGCCATCCGCTTGCGGAAGCCATGGACCTTGCTGCGCTGACGCTTCTTGGGCTGATAGGTACGAACCATGTCGGTACACCTCCTGTACTCATTCTGACGGGCTTGCGCCCGTCCACCACAACGCCCGGCAGCGCCGGACGCGGTCGTTGATGTCGGTGCGTCGCAATAACGCAAAGGTTATTATAAGCGATAAATAAATCCTCTGTCAACCTTCTTTTGCAATGTTTTTTCCTCTTCCTCCCTCTGAATACTACATTTTGTGGGTTAAACAGAAGTTTTCCACAAACGACTCTTTTTTTGTGGAAAATTTCATGACAAAAAGAGGTTCCGGGGTTGCCCATATGGTTGGATTTTGGTATAATAGGAAGGGTTTTTATACCTCTAAATATATAAACATTAAAAAACCGTCTCCGCCAGGCTGGGTCCGGGCGGTTTTTGGTGAAAGAAAGAGGAACTGCACATGATGAATTCCGCCGCCGAGATTTGGAACCGGGTCCTGTCGCTGATGGAGGGTCCCCTTACCTCCACCACGCTGAATACCTGGTTTGACGACACCGAAGCCCTCTCCCTCACCCCCGACCGGCTGACCCTTTATACCCCATCGGACTTTAAGCGGGATATCATCACCTCCCGCTACCTGCCCAATATCCAGCAGGCCCTGCGGGAGCTTTTTTCCGCTGATATCGAGGTAACGGTACTGGGACAGGGAGAAAAGCCCCAGGGGGACCCCCACCGGGGGGACTTTCTGCCCGGGACCGAGGAATATACCTTCGACACCTTTGTGGTCGGCTCCTCCAACAAATTCGCCTACTCCGCGGCTCAGGCGGTGGCCGACGCCCCGGGAAAACCCAAGGGCTATAATCCTCTGTTTATTTACGGTGAGTCGGGTCTGGGTAAGACCCACCTGCTTTACGCCATTGCCCACTCCATCCATGCCCGGTTCCCCGATTACCGTATCGTCTACATCAAAGGCGACGCCTTTACCAATGAACTTATCGCCGCCATTCGGGAGGGCAAAAATCAGGAATTTCGGGAAAAATACCGCTCTGCCGACGTCTTTTTGATGGACGATGTCCAGTTCATCGCCGGCCGGGACTCCTCTCAGGAGGAAATGTTCCACACCTTCAACTCCCTCTATGAAAACGGCAAACAGATCGTATTCACCGCCGACCGGCCCCCGAAGGAGATGCTCCGGCTGGACGACCGGCTGAAAACCCGGTTTGAGTGGGGCCTCCCCATTGATGTGCAGCCCCCCGACTATGAGACCAGAGTGGCCATCATTAAAAACAAGGCCATCCAGCGGGGCATGAATCTCCCCGACCCGGTGCTTCAGTATATCGCCGAAAACATTACCGCCAACGTCCGGCAAATCGAGGGCACTGTAAACAAAATTCTGGCCTTTCAGGAGCTGATGGGCGAGCAGGTGGACGTGGAGACCGTCACAAGGGCCGTGCGGGATATGTTCAAGGATAAAACGGAATTTTTGCCCTCCGCCGACGTTATCATCGAGGAGGTGGGAAAGTTCTACAACATTCCCTCCTACGACATTCGGGGACAGGGCCGGACCAAGGATACGGTGCTGGCACGGCAGATCGCCATGTACGAGATTCGGCGAATGACCAACCTTTCCCTGAAGGAGATCGGTCAGGAGTTCGGCGGAAGGGATCATACCACGGTAATGCACTCGCTGGAGCGCATCGAAAAGCAGATCAAGTCCTCCCCGGAGATCGCAGAGACCATTAAGGATATCAACGCCAATATCAACGGCAGGTATGAGTAAGAGTTCCACTCAGCCCTCCACAGCCGGACACCGGCCGCCATCCCTGGACGACAGAGCATCTCCCTTTGCTTCTTTTTAAAGAAATCATACGCTCTGTTTTCTTCGACAGCCTATCCACAATTCCACCGCAAAATGTGAAAATGTGTATTCTTTGATGTGGATATTTTTCTTCTCGACAAAGGCCTGTGGAAAAGGTCGAAAAAGATACACAATAGGGTGTGGACAGGCTTTCTCTGTCGGTTCAATGGATAAGAGGGGTTTTCCACAATCCACAGGCCCTATTACTACTATTACTACAAAAATAATCCTCTCCTCTCCTTCGGAGAGAAAGAGCGAATGGAGGTCATTTTATGAAGTTTTCCTGCGAAAAGGCACTGATCCAATCCGCCATTGCCACCACATCCCGGGCCACGGCGCCGAAAAGCTCCATCCCCGCTTTGGAGGGTATTTTGTTGGAAGCTGACAGCGAACTGCGCCTTACCGGCTACAATCTGGAAACCGGCATCCGCACCGTGGTCCCCGCCGAGATTCGGGAGGGCGGCTCTCTGGTGCTGTCTGCCCGGCTGTTCGGCGATATCATCCGGCGGCTGCCCGACGACATTGTATCCATTGCCACCGATGGACTGACCGTCCACATCCAGTGCGGGGTCAGCGAGTTCCACATTCAGGGCATCGACCCGGAGGAGTTTCCCGAGCTGCCCGCCGTGGAGCCGCAGAATGCGCTGGTGCTGAGCCGGGCCACTCTTTCCGATATGATAAACCGCACCCTGTTTGCAGTGTCCAACAACGACGGCCGGCCCATCCTTACCGGTTCCCTTTTTGAAGTGGTTGGAAATGTGCTGACTGTGGTCAGTGTGGACGGCCAGCGGCTGGCTCTGCGGCGGGAAAAGCTGGAGCAGGCTCCCGACCACGATTTCTCCTTCGTGGTGCCCGGCATGGCGTTGGGAGAGGTGCGGGGCATCTGCGGCGACGGGGAGGAAACGGTCTCCATCACCACCGGCGCCCGGCATATCCTGTTCCGCATGGGGTCCACCCTTCTGGTGACCCGGCGGCTGGAGGGAGAATTTTTGAATTACCGCCAGTCCATCTCCTGGAAGAGCGACATCAAGCTGGTGGCTGATGTGAAGCAGCTGATGACCTCCATTGACCGGGTGGGCCTGATCTTGCATGAAAATACCAAAAATCCGCTGCGGTGCATCGTGGGGGATGGATGTATCTACCTCTCCTCGGTCACGGCCATCGGCAACGCCTCTGACCAGTGCCCGGTGGAGGGCAGCGGGGACGATCTGCACATCGGCTTTAACCACCGCTTTATGATGGATGCTTTGAAGGCGGTGCCGGCGGAGAAGGCCAAGCTGCTGATGGGGACCCCCTCCACCCCCTGTATCATCGTCCCCGTGGACGAACCCGAGGGGGAGGAAGCCTTTTTGTTCATGGTCCTGCCTGTGCGGATGAGCGCCAGCTGGGATAAATAAGCGAAACAAACAGCCTGGAGGGCATATCATGCAGGAGCAAACCGTTAATATCACAACAGAATATATCAAGCTGGACGCATTACTGAAATTTGCCGGAGCCGTGGAAACCGGCGGAGAGGCCAAGCAGGCGGTCCAGGAGGGGGAGGTCATGGTGAACGGGGAGGTCTGTACCATGCGGGGGAAGAAATGCCGTCCGGGGGACGTGGTGGTCCTTGATGGCATGAGGATCGTGGTGGCATGACCCTCCACAAGTTGGAACTGGATTTTTTCCGCAACTATGTCCATCTGGAGGCGGAATTTGCCCCGGGGGTCAATGTTATTTTGGGAGAAAATGCCCAGGGAAAGACCAATCTTTTGGAGGCGGCGGCCTATCTTTCCTCCGCCCGGTCCCACCGGGCCAGATATGACAGGGAGCTTGTCCAGTTTGGGGTGGACCACGCCTTTTTGAAGGGGGAGATCTCCTCCCGGGGGCGGGATTTTACCCAGGAGGCACGGCTTCACCGGGGCGAGCGGCGGCAGCTGTTCTCCAACGGCGTAAAGCTGAAAACCGCCGGGGAGCTGGGAGAGGTGCTCAATACCATCCTCTTCTGTCCAGAGGACCTGTCTCTCATTCGGGCGGGGGCGGCGGAGCGGCGGCGGTTTCTGGACGACGCCATCTGTCAGCTGCGGCCCAAATATGCGGCCGCATTGTCGGAGTATAAGCGGCTTTATGAGCAAAAGACCCGTATTTTGCGGGACTGGGAGGAATACCCCTCCCTTTTGGATACGCTGGATGACTTTAATCTGCGGATGGCCCAGGTGGGGGCGGTGGTGATCCACTACCGGGCCTATTTTGTCAAGCGGCTGGCGGCGTTGGCGCCCCCGATCCAGTCGGATTTTTCCGGGGGACGGGAAAAGTTGACCCTTCGGTATGAGACGGTATCCACCGTCACCGACCCGGAGGCCCCCGCCAAGGTACTGCTGGAGGAGCTGCTGGACCACCAGCAGTCCCACCGCCGGGCGGAGCTGGACTCCCGGCAGTGTCTGTCGGGGCCGCACAAGGATGATCTGGCCATTGAGATAGACGGGCAGGTGGCAAGGCAATTTGCCTCCCAGGGGCAGACCCGGACGGCGGCGCTGTCACTGAAGCTGGCCTGCCGGGAGCTGTTTCAGGAGGACCGGGAGGAGTGGCCGGTGCTGCTGCTGGACGATGTTTTGTCGGAGTTGGATGCCAGAAGGCAGAGTTTTGTGCTGGAGCGTATCCGGGGCGGACAAGTATTGATCACCTGCTGTGAGGATGACAAAAAGGTCACCGGCGGCGGAAAACGGTTTCTCATTCAGGGGGGCCGGCTGGTGGGATAAAACGGGAAAAAAGCCCTTTTTTGGACCAAAAGGAGGAGCAAATGGTCGTTTTCGGAATCTTTTTTCTCTCCCCCTTTCTGGTGGGAGGTGCGGCGGAATATCTCTGCTGCCGGCTGCCCAAAAAACGGTGGTGGCGGTGGGTCCCTCTGCTGGTGGCTTTGACGCTGGCGGGGGCGCTGGCCTGGGGGCGGTACTACGGGTGGAGCGACACCGACCATGCCCCCATTGAGACCATCCTCTTCTTCCCGGGGCTTCCACTGTTGGGGGCGCTGCTGGGCATCACAGCGGGGTTTCTGGTGTGGAAAAAGCTGTGGACCCCACAGGTGGTGAAGCACCACAGAGCGGGCGAGCAGTGGAAGCGGTGGAAGTGAGAAAGGAGCGGACATGAGCAACGGTGAAATTTGCCGGTGGGCTTGGGAGAACAGTAAAGGGAACAGAAATGTTTTATGGGAGGGAATCCTTTTCTCTTTGATACCGGGTCTTTTTAACGTATGGTTTTCCTTTTTGTGGGGAAAGAACGATTTGATTTCCTGGTGGGAGATCCCCATGGGCTGGCTGTCACAGATGCTGTCCTTCGGCTTGTTTTTTCTGGCACTGGAGCCGGTGACGGGGAGAAAGTGCGATTTTAGAGATGTGTTTCTCCCTTTTCATCGGCACATTTTGAAAAAAGCGGCGACCCTTTCTCTTTTCTTTGTCCTGCTTAATACGGTACTGACCCTCTATCCCACATCCCTTATACAAAGGGGCCGGGAAATGATGGATGCCGGCATGGCGGAAATTGAGCGGTTACAAATCATAGATGTGGCCAGCGCTGCGTATCAGCAGTATTTTGAGGGAAGTCGTCTGACTGTCCGGGGGCAGAAATTGAGCGGGCTCCTGACCTTTCCGCCGGCGCTTCTGTCTCTCCCTGTAAAGTATTTTCTGTTTTTCCGGGAGGAAAAGTCCGCAAGAGAGATGCTTGCGGAGGGAGTCAGGATTGTGGTCCGTTTCTTTTGGCGGATACTGGGGTTGGGGCTTCGGTGTTGTAGTGTACTGATAGCGGGGTACTTTTTTGTGGTGCTCATTCGTGGCCGGGTTTTGCCTTATCTTGTTCTGTTGGTTTCTCTGGTTTTTTGGCTCCCCTGGAGTATGTTGGCATCGGCCAAACTGGCGGCGGAGATGATCGAGGTAGGGCCGGAGGACCCATGGTGGGCGAGAACATAAGAAAGAACCATGTGTGGAAGGGAGAGCGTGAAAATGGGATTTAACGAGAGGGTCCACGCTTATATTGCGGCGAAATATTATACATATCTGGTGGAGACCTTTGGGGAGCGGGGACGGCTGGCCTTTGTCCACGGCACCCAGTACTATGCCGCCCAGCGGGGGCGGCGGATGGCCCAGAGGGCCATCCGGGACGGAGCCCCGTTGACGCAGGCCAGCTATAACTACTACGGCGAATGGGTCAACACCGAGGAAAGCAGGGCCGAGGGCATTGCAAACCAGTCGGAAAAGACGCCGGAGGGGTACACGAAAATCACCCGGTGCCCATGGCACACCCAGTTTGTGGAGATGGGCTGTCCCGAAGCGGGGGCGGAGTACTGCCGGCATCTGGACGCCTCCATCTCCCGGGGATTCAACCCCTATCTGGGCTATGTGGTGGACCAGACCCTTCATGAGGCCGACTGCTGTATCCACCGGCTGACCTCCGGCCCCATTTCCGAGGGCAGTGAGAGGGGGAAGAACCCCGCCGGGCTGAAATCCTTTGAATATCACTGCGCCCACTCCTTCTGGGCCTATCACGAGGTGACGGCCGCCATCTTCCAAAGCGAGGGGGAGAAGGTCAACCAGAAGGTGCTGGAGGACTTCGCCCGGGACTATGGCAGGGAGATGGCCGACATTCTCTGGTCCTATTGGGATGTGAATTTCAATGTGTGCGATTGAGAAAAAGCAAGGCTCTTATGGAAAAGCGGAGGGTCGGAGCCATGGCCCGGCCGTGGGCGGAAAGGATGTGAGGCGGTGTATCTTCATCTGGGGCAGGCGGTGGTGGTGAATCAGCGGGATATTGTGGCCATTTTTGATATGGACAACGCCACATGGTCCCACCGGACCCGGGCCTTTCTGGAAAAGGCGGAACGGGAGGGACGGGTGGTGAACGCGGCCAGTGATTTGCCCCGGTCCTTTGTGGTCTGCCGAAAGGGGAAGGAACAGCAGACGGTGTTTCTGTCCCAGCTTTCTTCCGCCACCCTGAAGGGGCGGGCGGAGGAAGGGTGGCTGGAATAGAGGCCGTTCGCCGGGGTACGGCGGAGGGCGGGCCGGTGAGGACACCGGCCGTTACGGAAAAGACAGGTGTGAAAGACCGGCCCATCCCACGGGGAGGGGCCGAGAGAAAAAACATTGGCGGAGCGGGGGAAAGCCCCTTTCAAGGGAGGTTTTCCCGTGCTCCGCACAAAGGGGAGGGCCAAAAGGCCGTCCCGGCGAAGACACAGGAGGTTACTATGAGCGACGAACAGAAGGAACTTTTGCAGGAACAGGAATGGCAGGACAGCGTGACCCAGACCGGCCACGAGTACGGCGGGTCGGAGATCCAGGTGCTGGAGGGTCTGGAGGCGGTGCGGAAGCGGCCGGGTATGTATATCGGCTCCACCTCCTCCTCGGGTCTGCACCACCTGGTCTACGAGATCGTGGACAACGCCATTGACGAGGCGCTGGCGGGCTACTGTAAGCACATTACGGTGGACATTATGCCGGGGAACGTTATCAGGGTCACCGACGACGGCCGGGGCGTCCCCGTGGACATCCAGCCCCAGACGGGCCGGCCTGCTTTGGAGGTGGTCTACACCGTTCTCCACGCCGGCGGCAAGTTCGGCGGCGGCGGGTATAAGGTCTCCGGCGGCCTCCACGGCGTGGGCGGCAGCGTGGTCAACGCATTGTCCGAGTGGATGGAGGTCCGGGTCCACAAAAACGGCAACATCTATGAGGTCAAGTTTGCCCGGGGAGATATGACCCAGGAAATGACCATCATCGGCTCCACAGACAGAACGGGCACCGAGGTGGTCTTTAAGCCCGACCCGGAGATGTTCACCGAGACCACCGAATATGATTACGATATTCTCCACACCCGGATGCGGGAGGAGGCCTTTCTGAACGCCGGGCTTCACATCACCATCACCGATTCCCGGGGGGAGGAGCCTGTCAGCGATGCCATGTGCTTTGAGGGGGGCATCCGGGAGTTTGTCACCTTCCTCAACACCAACAAGACCCCTCTTCACGAGCAGGTGGTCTATATGGCCGGGCAGAAGGACGACGCCATGGCGGAGCTTGCCTTCCAGTACAATGACAGCTATAACGAGACCATTCTCTCCTTTGCCAACAACGTCCACACCCCAGAGGGCGGTATGCACGAGGACGGCTTCAAGCGGGCGCTGACCAACGTTCTGAACGCCTACGGCAAGAAGATGAAGATTTTGAAGGACGACGACAAGATCTCCGGCGAGGACTGCCGGGAGGGGCTGTGCTGCGTCATTTCCGTGAAGCTGACCGAGGCCCAGTTCGAGGGCCAGACCAAGGCCAAGCTGGGCAATTCGGAGATCCGGACGCTGGTCAATGCCGTGGTCAGCGAGAAGCTGGAGATCTTTCTGGAGGAAAATCCCGCCGTGGGCAAGGCCATTTTGGATAAGGCCCTGACCGCCTCCCGTGCCCGGGAGGCCGCCCGGAAGGCCCGGGAGTCGGTGCGCCGCAAGACGGCGCTGGAGTCGGGGCAGATGCCTGACAAGCTCCAGGACTGCAACGAGCGGGACCCGGCCCTGTGCGAAATATACATCGTGGAGGGCGACTCGGCTGCCGGCTCCGCCATTCAGGGCCGGGACTCCCGGTTCCAGGCCATTTTGGCCATGTGGGGCAAGATGCTCAACGTGGAGAAGGCCCGGGCGGACAAGATCTACGGCAACGACAAGCTGTATCCTCTGGTGTTGGGCCTTGGAGCCGGCATCGGGGATGAGTTCGACATTGAGAAGCTGCGGTATCACAAAATCATCATCATGGCCGATGCCGATGTGGACGGCGCCCATATCCGGACTTTGCTTCTCACCTTCTTCTTCCGGTATATGCGGCCCCTTATCGAGCGGGGGTATGTCTACTCCGCCGTGCCTCCCCTCTTTAAGCTGACAAGGGGCAAGACCACCCGCCTTGCCTTCTCTGAGGAGGAGCGGGACGCCATCTCCGCCGAGCTGCGGGGGGATAATCCCAACGTGAAGGTGGAGATCAGCCGGTTTAAGGGTCTGGGCGAGATGGACCCCCACGAGCTTTGGGAGACCACCATGGACCCGGAGCGCCGGACCCTGCGCCGCATCACGCTGGATGACGCCGTGGCTGCCGATCAGATTTTCACCGTCCTTATGGGCGAAGAGGTGGAACCGCGGAAGGAATGGATCGAAAAGAACGCCCAATACGCTGTAAATATTGATATCTAAGGAGGTGAAACAGTGTGCGTAGCACACTGTTTCGGGGATCGCCCAACTGCTCGCCGCTGTGCGGCAACCGCAGTTGATGGCGGGAACCTCCATGCGCCGGAGGTTTCGTAAAATATATAAGTGCGCGATAAGCGCATGGAGGTTTTGCAATGGCACATAATCGTGATTACAAGCCCGAAGACATCATGTTCCCCAATCAGGCCATCACTGAGTCGGAGCTGGTGGGGGAAATGCAGGACAGCTACATCCAGTACGCCATGTCCGTCATCGTGGGACGGGCATTGCCCGACGTCCGGGACGGATTGAAGCCGGTCCACCGCCGCATTCTCTACACCATGTACGAAAGCGGCCTGACCAGCGATAAGCCCTTTAAGAAGTCGGCCACCTGCGTGGGTGACGTGCTGGGTAAGTACCACCCCCACGGCGACTCCTCGGTCTATGACGCCATGGTCCGCCTGGCCCAGAATTTCTCCATGCGCTATATGCTGGTGGACGGCCACGGCAACTTTGGCTCCGTGGACGGCGACCCCCCTGCCGCCTACCGTTACACCGAGGCCCGTATGTCCCGCCTTTCCAACGAAATGCTCCGGGACATCGACAAGGAGACGGTGGACTGGGACCCCAACTTTGACGAGACGAGGAAGGAACCCCGGGTGCTGCCCTCCCGGTTCCCCAATCTGCTGGTAAACGGCTCCTCCGGCATCGCCGTGGGTATGGCCACCAACATCCCGCCCCACAATCTGCGGGAGGTCATCGGCGCCTGTGTTGCCGTGCTGGACAACCCGGAGGCCACGCTGGCCGACCTGATGGAGCATATCAAGGGACCTGACTTCCCCACCCGGGGCATCATCATGGGCCGCAGCGGCATCCGTTCGGCCTACGAGACCGGCCGGGGCAAGGTGGTCATCCGGGCCAGGACCGAGTTTGAGGAGTACGGCAAGGACCGGGTGCGCATCATTGTTTCCGAGCTGCCTTATCAGGTGAACAAGCGGCAGCTGATCAAAAATATCGCCGATCAGGTGAAGGACAAGCGGCTGGAGGGCATCTCCGACCTGCGGGACGAGACCGACCGGAACGGTATGCGGATGGTCATTGAGCTGAAGAAAGACGCCAACCCTCAAGTGGTGCTGAACCGGCTCTTTGCCCAGACCGCCCTTCAGTCCAGCTTCTCCATCATCATGCTGGCTCTGGTGGACGACCAGAAGCAGCCCCGTATCCTGTCTCTGCGGCAGGTCATTGATGAGTATCTTGCCTTTCAGGAGGAGATCATCGTCCGCCGGACCCGCTACGATTTGAAGAAGGCACAGGAGCGGGCCCATCTGCTGGAAGGTCTGCTGATCGCACAGGACAACATTGACGAGGTCATTCGCATCATCCGTTCCTCCTACGACAACGCCAGGGAGCGGCTGATGGAGCGGTTCGGGCTGGATGACGTGCAGGCCCAGGCCATCTGCGATATGCGGCTTATCTCCCTGCAGGGACTGAACCGGGAGAAGCTGGAGGCCGAGTATAAGGAGCTGGAAGAGAAGATCGCTTACTATACTCAGCTGCTGGGCAGTGACGAGATGATCCGCCAGGTGCTGAAGGAGGAGCTGCAGGCCATCGCCGACAAGTACGGCGATGACCGCCGCACCGAGATCCAGGACGTGGCCGATGAAATCGATATTGAGGATCTGATCGAGGAGGAGCAGTGCGTCTTCACCTTGACCCAGGCCGGCTATATCAAGCGGACCCCGGTCAGCGAATATGCCGCCCAGTCCAAGGGCGGTATGGGCAAGCGGGGCATCACCACCCGGGAGGAGGATTATGTGGTGGACGTGTTCACCGCCTCTACCCACGATTACCTTCTCTTCTTCACCGACACGGGCAAGGTCTACCGCAAGAAGGGCTATCAGATCCCGGTCAGCGGCAAGACGGCCAAGGGGACCAACATTGTCAATATCCTGCAGGTGGAGCAGGGAGAGCGGGTCCAGACCATGCTTCACTTCCGGGAGATGGAGGAGGGGGAGAAGTTCCTCTTCATGACCACACGCCAGGGAACAGTGAAGCGGCTGCCGGTGGAGACCCTGAAAAACCTTCGCAACAACGGCATCCGCGCATTGACGCTGGAGGAGGGGGACGAGCTGGTTTCCGTGCAGGAGACCGACGGCCGCCAGCAGATCCTCATTGCCACCCATCAGGGCCAGGCGGTCCACTTCGACGAAAATGACGTGCGGCCCACCGGCCGGACCTCCATGGGCGTCCGGGGCATCCGCCTGAAAGACGGGGACTTTGTGGTGGGCGCCGCCCGGGCCGAGGAGGGAAAGACCGTCCTTTCCATCACCGAGAGAGGCTACGGCAAGCGGACCGCCGTGGAGGAATACCGCCAGACCAACCGGGGCGGCGTGGGCATCCGTAACTACATGGTCACCGAAAAGACCGGCCCCGTCATGGGCATCAAAGTGGTGGACGGCAGCGAGGACCTGCTGCTGGTGACCCAGAGCGGCATCCTCATCCGTACCCCGGTGGAGGCCATCCGTATGGCCGGCCGGTCCACCCAGGGGGTCATTGTCATGCGCTTTAAGGAGGAGGGGGACAAGGTCATCGCCCTGGCCCTCACCGACCATGAGGAGGCACCCGTCGAGGGAGAGGAGACCGAGGCGCCTGAGGCCCCCGGGACGCAGGCGGCTCCCGCCCCTGAACCCGAGAGCGAGTAAGAATCGAAACGGTCAAACAGGAATACTCTGGGAGGGGGCAACGCCCCCTCCCCTTCCCAATAGCGGAGAAAGCTGCGCAAAGAGGGAACAGGGTCTACCGATGACCGGTTTTAGGGAACAATAACTTACGGCCGGAAAAGGAGGTGGAGGGCATGAATAGCGCTGATATATTGGAAGTTCTTGTCGGCTGTGGGCTGGTGTTAGGGTTTTTGATTTCCCGGGTCATTAAGATAGTTCGTTCGGAGGACCGAGGGGAAAGCAAGGCCCCCACACGGAAAAAGCAGACGCCAAAGGCAGATACATATACATCCCCCCGGACCACCCCCGGGGCCTCCGCCGTCAAGCCCCGGCCCGCCTTCCGCAGCGAGGCGGCCGACCATGAGCATATCACCGTGGGCGGCCTGACCAGAGAGGCCCGGCTGGAACAGCTGGAGACCCTGTTGGACGCCGGACTTCTGGACAGGGAGGAGTATCGGGAGCGAAAGCGGAGGATCGAGGAGGAGATGGGGTGAAAAAGCACATTCGTTATAAGCCCAGCAAGGCCAGTGCTGCCATGAGTCTGGCCGTGGGTGTCCTGTTTATCATTATTGGTGTGACCATGGTTCTTCCGGCCACCTTTGGCTCTGGCTTTTTGCCCATAGGGCTTTTTGGCCTTGTGTGGACGGGAATGGCGGTGGTCATCACCATCACCAACATCCGCTATTTGTTTGGTAAGGGCACAGATCCCACCTTTTACGGCGGCTTTGAGGTCACCGATGAGGAGCCGGAGGGAAATCATGCGCCCACATCGCTTCCCGCCGAGGCCCACGACCACATCACCTCCACCACCCTCTCCCCCAAGGCCCGGCTGGAACAGCTGGAGACGCTGAAGGAGGCGGGTTTGCTGACAAGGGCGGAGTATGAGGAGAAGCGGAAGGAGATTTTGAGGGAGCTGTGAGCCAGAAGGCCGGCTGCACTGAAATCAGCGATATCAAAAACCCCCTCCTTTAAGGGAGGAGAGCAGAACAAGGAAAAGAGGTTGACTGACATGAAAAACAAAACCATTACCCACATCATGGCGTTGTCCCTGGGGGCGGCCCTTCTGTTTTCCGGCTGCACCAGCAAGGAGAAGGAGCCAGAGGCGACTCCCACGCCCGCCGTTGAGAGTGAAACGCCCAAAGATTACAGCAAGTACAATACTTACCTGAATCTTGTGGAGGATATCTACGAGCTGGAAGAAATTTTGGGAGTCTATTTTGACAATGTGGAGTATGCCGCCGAGTTTGCCGTGCGGGAAGGCGGGGATTACGCCAACATCAAGGAGGCCACCGACTTCTATACCCCCATGACCTATACCGTGGAGCAGGCGCTGGACTATGCCAAGGAGGAGCCGGCCTATCCTGACGCCGACGCCGCCATGCTGACGCTGGGAGACAGCCCGGCAAAGGTGATGAAGGCCGTGGGAGACATCTCCAACTATATGCAGTTCAATGATTTTGAGGATGACGATCTGGCTAAGGCCCCGGAGCTTCACGCTGCGCTGATGGCGGCGCTGGAGACCTATGACCTGTATTACGGCTCCTTCCTGACGGCTATGGAGACCCTGGCTGACGAGACCCGGGATGAGGACATTCAGGAGCTTCTGGACGCCGGGGAGATGATCCTCTATTACTCCCGCTGCGTGATCCGGGACAGTCAGGACATTTTGAACGGCATCTGGGCGCAGCTGGAGGATGCCGCCGCCAACACCGAGCCCAACGCAGAGTTTGCACTGCCTGTCATTGACATGACCGAGATCGACCCCCTGCTGGCCCAGTTCCAGGAAAATCACCGGAATCTGACCGGGGCCATGAATGACGAGGCGGAGCGGGAAAAGGTATCCACCTTTACCGGGACCGTCGGGGACAGCGCCCTGAAGCTCTACACCAACAAGGTGGAGATGCTGGCCTACCGTATGACCGACCTGGCCAACGCTCTGGCGGCGGGGACCGAATACGCCGACGCCTATGACGCCACCAGCGAGGCGGTCAGCAGCATGATCAGCGGCTATAACAGCATCAATTAAGGGGCGAAGAATGAAAACAGTCACCATTTATACCGACGGGGCCTGTTCGGGCAATCCGGGGCCGGGAGGATGGGGCGCCATCTTACAGTACGGAAAGCTCCAAAAGGAATTTTCCGGCGGAGAGGCCCATACCACCAACAACCGCATGGAGCTGACAGGGGTCATCACGGCGCTGGAGGCGCTGAACGAGCCCTGTGTGGTGGAGTTGTACTCCGACTCCAAGTATGTCATTGACGCGCTGGAGAAAGGCTGGGCCAAAGGCTGGAAGGCCAGGGGCTGGGTGAAGGCGGACAAGAAGCCGGCATTGAACCCCGATCTGTGGGAGCGGCTGCTGGCGCTGTGCGAATACCACACCGTCCATCTGCACTGGGTCAAGGGCCATGCCGACAACGAGTTCAACAACCGCTGTGATGAGCTGGCGGTGATGGAGAGCCAGAAGTTCAAAAAGGAGACCGAGCCAACGGCGGATGGCAGGGACTTCCCTGCTCTGGTGCGGGTCAGTGACCGCATCTGGTATCTGCCCGGGGAGGATTTTACCGGCCGGGACCGGCCTTTCCTCTACTATGTGAAGGGGGAAAAGAAGAGTCTGGCGGTGGATGCGGGCAACTCCCCCGCCCATGTGAGGGCCTTTTACGCCGCATTGGAGGCCGCCGGGCTGCCCAGACCCCATATTACCCTTCTGACCCACTGGCATTGGGACCACACCTTCGGCCTGACGGCGGTGGAGGGGGTCACAATGACCTCGGCCGCCACCAATGAGAAGCTGGGGCAGGTGGCCCAATGGAAGTGGAATGACGCCGCCATGAAAAAACGGCTGAACACCGGGGAGGATATTCAGGCCTGTGACGACTGTATCCGCCGGGAGTATGCCGACCCCGGGGACATTCGGGTGACCACCGCTGCCGTCAGCCTTCACGGGGATGTGGAAATTGACTTGGGCGGGGTGACCTGCCGGGTGATGCTACGGGATTCCCCCCACTCCCGGGACGGGCTTTTTATCCACATTCCGGAGGAGAAGGCGCTGGCCGTGGGGGACGGAGAGAGCGGCGATTATTACGAGCTGGGCGGAGCGTATGACCAGAACCGGCTGACGGAACTGCTGGCCTTTTTGGAGGGGCTGGAATATGACGTGGCTCTGGGCGGCCATCAGGCCCCTTGGTCCAAGGCGGACCAGCTGGCCGAACTGCGGGGCTTTCTGACCGGGGAATAGGAAAACACAAAGGAGGAAACGCCATGCGTGCCGTGGTGACGAGGGTAAAGAACGCCAGAGTGGAGATCGGCGGAAAGGTCAACGGGAAGACCGACGGCGGCTTTCTGGTGCTGCTGGGGGTGGCCGTGGAGGATACCGAGAAAGAGTGTGACCATCTGGCCGACAAGGTCTGCGGCCTGCGGGTCTTTGAGGATGAGAACGGGAAGATGAATCTGAATCTGGAACAGGTGGGGGGTTCCCTGCTGGTCATCAGCCAGTTTACCCTCTTCGCCGACTGTAAGTCCCGGCGGCCCGGTTTCACCGGAGCGGCCCGGCCCGACACCGCCATCCCCCTCTACGAGCGGTTTATGGCCCAGTGTGAGCAGCGGGGCTTCCATGTGGAACACGGGGAGTTTGGGGCGGATATGCAGGTCTTTTCCCAGAATGACGGCCCGGTGACCATTTTGCTGGACACCGATGCGGTGTGAGGAGGAGTCTACAAATGATAATTAAATACGTTTATATTCCAAATGGTTATACAAACTGCTATATTCTGGCCGATGAAAAGACCAAAGCGGCCGCCATCATCGACCCCGGGGATGATGTGCCTGAAATAATGGAGATGGTGAAGAAGGACAAACTGGATGTTCGGGCCATCTTTCTGACCCACGGCCACTATGACCATGTGGGAGGTGTGGCCGCCCTGCGGAAAAAATATAAGGATATTCCGGTGTATCTCCACCCCGAGGACGCCGGGAAGGATACCGAGCTGATGCCTACCAGAGCGCTGGCCCCGGTGACCCTCTGGCGGGACGGGGATGTGGTGATGGTGGGAGAGCTTCAGGTGGAGGTCCTTCACACCCCCGGCCACTCGGCGGGAAGCGTGACACTGCGGTGCCAGGATGTGCTGTTTACCGGCGATACCCTCTTTACCCAGTCGGTGGGCCGCACCGACTTCCCCGGCGGCAGTCAGGAGGCATTGATGGCCTCCCTGAAGCGGCTGGGGGAGCTGGAGGGGGACTATCAGGTCCTTCCCGGCCACGACACCTTTACCAGTCTGGACCAGGAGCGGCAGTGGAATCCCTATTTGAAGCAGGCGTTGAAAGGGTAAGGTTGTTCAGGGCTATATTTGTGGATGTTGGCCGCCCGGGCTGGGTCCACCGCCCGGCCGTTGGGGGCAGGCTGTCTCTTGGCGGCTATGCCGCTTAGAGACAGCTCGTGCCCTGTGGGTGCTGTGCCGCCTTACGGATGGGGCAGGTAAAACCGTTTTCTCTTTTGTGGGAAAGTGGTGCGTTTTATCTTGCAGTTGTTTTTTGCTTGCCCAGCAGGGGATTGTTTTTTCGCTTGCCCAGCAGGGGCCAAAACCGCTTTTTCTTTTGCACGCAAAAGAAAAAGCGGTTCTGGACTCCGAAAAAGAAAAGGTAGACCAGTGGAAATCTTGAGGAGGTACGGTACAACCGGGCGTTGATGTTATACTGATATGAGATTCCTCGGGTAAAAGACTTTAGGGTGTCCTTCTGTTTTCGGCGGCCTGCGTTTGAACGACCCGTGGTCCCTTTTGCGCCGCTGCCGTTGAGTGGGTGAAATACCGTTACCTGTTCGTTGGTATTTACGCCGCCTGAGTGGTTGCTTTCCGGGAGTGCGGCAGGGCAGGCGGGTAAGGACACCTGCCCCTACGGGGGTAGGATGGTTTTTTGATGAGTGGAACCGCCCCTCAAGCTGTGTAGGCCGAGGCGGGTCAATTTCAACGTGCTTTCTTCAGTGTTTCACCAACGGACGCACGGGTGCGGGGCAAGAGGGACCATGGGAGCGTAAAGACGTGTCGAGCCGACTCTAAAACACCTTGTCTTGACCTTGGGGCTTTCTTGGGGAGTGTGAGGGGCCATTCTTTGGCCCGACAAAGAATGGTCCCTCACAACCACGCAGTTGAAGGATTGACGTACACTCACCAACCAAACGCAACCCGCCCCTATGGGGGTGGGATGGTTTTTGATGAGGGGAACCATCCTTCAAGCTGTGTAGGCCGAGGCGGGTCAATTTCAACGTGATTTCTTCAGTGTTCCTCTAACGTACGCACGGGTGCGGGGCAAGAGGGACCATAGGGGCGTAAAGACAGCACGAGCCGATTCTAACGCACTTGGTCTTGACCTTAGGGCTTTCTTCGGGGGGGTGGGGGGCCATTCTTTGGCCCGGCAAAGAACGGTCCCCCACGCTCCACGCAGTTCAAGGCGTGGCATACAACTACCAGCCAAACGGAATTCGGCCCGGGAAAGCCTTTACCATCTATAAGCCCTTCCCTTTTGGCAGTTTTGCCCTGTCTGGCCCCGACAAGGCAAGACGATATCTTTTTGTGATAAAATGCGATTTGAGAAAAGAGGCGGTGGACTTTGAAGCTGTGGCTGACATCTGACAATGTGGACTGGGACACCGGGCGGTATCACTATGCCGTGGAGCAGATGATGCTGACCCTCTTCCCTTTGGAGCGGCCGGAGTATCCAGACTGTCCGCCGCCGCGGGGGATGGCGGAGGAGGACAACGCCGCCGTCTTTACCCTCCATCGGGGGAAGAAACTGACCAATGTCAGCGCTTTGGTCTTTCGGGAGAAGGGCTGGTACAATGGGGTGGTGCGTTTTCCCAGTGAGGAGCTGGATCAGGCGCCGGAGGAGGTCTATCACACTGTCCAGCGGGCGGTGAAACAGGCCTTTTATAAGGCGGGGACCGCCCTGTTGGGCCATGACCTGCCCTGGGGGTCCCTGACCGGGGTGCGGCCGGTGAAAATTCCCGCAAAGGCTTTGCTGAATGGGGCCACCGCCGCGCAGGCGGAGAGAGAATTGAAGGATACCTACCATGTCTCCCCCATCCGCCGAAAGCTGGCCATGGACTGCGCCGGGGAGAGTGTGCTGGCCACCCAAAGTCTGAAAGGGGATGAGGTTTCCCTCTATGTGGGTATCCCCTTCTGCCCCTCCCGGTGTATCTACTGCTCCTTTATCTCGGCGGCGGTGGACCAGTGCCTGCCGCTGGTGGAGCCGTTTGTGGAGGCCCTGTGCCGGGAGGTGGAGGCCACTGGAGCGGCCTTAAAGGAGGCGGGGCGGGCGGTGCGCAGCCTGTATATGGGGGGCGGCACCCCCACTACCCTGTCGGCCGCCCAGCTGGACAGGGTGCTTGCCGCCATGGAGGAGCATCTGCCCCTGTCCCGGTGCAGTGAGTTCACCGTGGAGGCCGGCCGGCCCGATACCATCGACCCGGAGAAAATGGCGGTTCTGGCCCGTCACGGGGTGGACCGGGTGTCGGTGAATCCTCAGTCCATGAATGACTCCGTACTGGAAAAGATGGGCCGGCCTCACACCGCCGGGGACATCCGGCGGGCCTATGAACAGGTCCGCAATGCCGGGAAATTTGCCGTCAACATGGACCTGATCGCCGGGCTGCCGGGGGATTCCCCCGCCGGATTCGCCGCCTCTCTTGGGGAGGTGATGGAGCTGGGGCCAGAAAATATCACGGTGCATACACTGGCGTTGAAGAAGGGCTCCCGGCTGATGGAGCATCCCGAAGAACTGCCCGGAGACGGGGAGGTGGAAGTGATGCTCAACGCCGCCTGGGAGGCGCTGCGGGGGGCGGGCTATGTCCCCTACTACCTCTACCGGCAGAAATATATGTCCGGCTCCTTTGAAAATGTGGGCTGGGCAAAGCCGGGGTATGCATCCCTTTACAACATCGCCATGATGGAGGAACTGCATACCATCTTGGCCCTGGGCGGCGGCGGGGTCACCAAGCAGGTGTGGCCCGGCACCGGGAAAATCGAACGGATCGCCAACCCCAAATATCCCCAGGAATACCTGCGGGACATTGACAGGATTTGCGCCGGAAAGAGGGAGCTGATCCCCTTTTTGGCCGAGACGAAAGGAGGCTGACCATGGCCTATCAGCTCAGTACTATCAACGACAGCGTCCGCACCGACCCGGCGGCCTTTCTGGCCCAATGCGACGGGGCCTATCAAAAACGGGTGGAGGAGGCCGCCGACCGCATTATAGAGCGGCTGGACATCTCCCCAATTGTGCTGCTGTCCGGCCCTTCCGGGTCGGGCAAGACCACCACCGCCCTGAAAATCGAGGAGGAGCTGGAACGGCGGGGCATTGTCACCCACACCATCTCTCTGGACAACTATTTCAAGACATTGAACAAAGCGACCGCCCCCCGGACCCCTGAGGGGGATCTGGATTTTGAGTCCCCTTTGTGCCTTGATATGGAGCTTTTGGATGAGAGCTTTACCAAACTGTCCCGGGGGGAGGAGGTCATCGTCCCCAAGTTTGAGTTTGCCCGGCAGATGCGAAACGACGCCAAGGGCCGGCCTTTGCGGCTGGGCAAGCGGGAGGTGGCCATCTTCGAGGGCATCCATGCGCTGGGCCCCGGCATCGCCGGCCCTCACCCGGAGGCCACCAAACTCTATATCTCCGCCCGGTCCAATGTGTTGGAGGGAGAGACCCTGCGGTTTAAGGGGACCTGGATGCGCTTGACACGCCGGGCGGTGCGGGATTATAATTTCCGTGGTACCGACGTTTCCGATACCCTTGCCATGTGGGCCAATGTCCGCCGGGGGGAGAAGCTGTATATTTCCCCCTATAAGGAGACCGCTGATATCATTGTGGACTCCTCCCTTCCCTATGAGGTTTCCGTGATGAAGAATTACGCCCTGCCCATCCTGAAGGCGGTGCCCCAGGAGAACCAGCGGCGGGCCGAGCTTTTGGACCTCATCGCCGCCTTTGACCACTTTGAGGCCATCCCGCCGGAGCTGGTGGCTAAGGATTCCCTGCTGCGGGAGTTTATCGGCGGGGGAAGCTACCAATACAAATGAGCGGAGGGCCGGGGATGGAGACGATGGAACTTGACCGGCTGCCCACCTGGGAATATTTGCAAAAACGGATGACCTGGGGGCAGCTGGGGGAAGTTAAGGGGAAACGGGTGCTGGATTTCGGCAGCGGAAACGGGGCCTGCGCCGCCCACTTTGCCGCTTTGGGCAACGCCGTCACCGCCATTGAGCCATTCCCTCCCCCGTTGGAGGAACGGTTTTCCGGGGACTACACCTTTTTGGAGGGAAGTCTGGAGGCCTTGGAAGGTCTGGCCCATGGGAGCTTTGACTTTATCCTCTGCCACAATGTGCTGGAGTATGCGGCAGACAGGGCCGCAGTGGTCCGGGCCTTGGCGGACAAGCTGAAGCCGGGCGGGACCCTCTCGGTCATCAAGCACAACCGGCCGGGCCGGGTAATGCAGATGGCGGTGCTGCTGGATGACTTTGACCGGGCCAACGCCCTGCTGGACGGTGGGGACGACGCCCAGGCCGTGGCCTATGGGGCCATCCGGTACTATGAGGACGGGGATATCTCCCGCTGGGCGCCGGAACTGAAATTGACCAAAACGCTGGGACAGAGGACCTTTTGGGACCTGCAGCAGAATCAGGAGAAGCAGGCAGACCCCCAATGGCAGGTGCAAATGCTGGCCTTGGAACACCGGGTCTCATCCCTGCCGGAATACCTGTCCATCGCCTTTTTTCACCATCTTTTCTTTGAAAAATCCGAAAATTGAGTATAAAGGAGAATGTATCATGCCTGAATGCACACACGATTGTTCCACCTGCGGAGAGGCCTGCGCCGAGCGCACCGAGGAGTTTGACTTCCGGGCCAAGGCCAACCCCAATTCCAACGTGAAGAAGGTCATTGCTGTCATGAGCGGTAAGGGCGGCGTGGGCAAGAGTCTGGTCACCGCCTCTCTGGCCGCCGCCTGTCAGAAGGCGGGCAAGAAGGCCGCCGTGCTGGATGCCGACATCACCGGCCCCTCCATCCCCAAGGCCTTCGGCATCCACGAGCGGGCCATGGGCAACGATGAGGGTATCCTGCCCGTGGAGACCAAGACCGGGGTCAAGCTCATGAGCCTCAACCTTCTGATGGAGAACGAGACCGACCCCGTGGTCTGGCGGGGTAGTCTGATTGCCGGCACTGTCAAGCAGTTCTGGACCGACGTGCAGTGGGGGGATGTGGACTATATGTTCGTGGATATGCCTCCCGGAACGGGGGACGTGCCCCTGACCGTATTCCAGTCTCTGCCGGTGGACGGCATCATTGTGGTCACCTCCCCTCAGGAGTTGGTGAGCATGATCGTGGAGAAGGCCGTGAAGATGGCCGAGATGATGAACATCCCCATTCTGGGTCTGGTGGAGAACTACAGCTATTTCCAGTGCCCCGACTGCGGGAAAAAGCACAGTATTTTCGGAGAGAGCCATATCGGGGAGATCGCCGACGCCCACGGCTTGAAGGTGCTGGCCCAGCTGCCCATCGATCCGTCTCTGGCTGCCGCCTGCGACGCAGGAAAGGTGGAGGAACTGCCCGTGAACTATCTGGCCGAGGTGGCAAAGGGGCTGTAAAAGAAGCAAAAAGGGTGAAAACACCCCCAAAAGACATAGAAGGAGGAACACACCATGGAAATGCACAGCAGAAAGGGGACCCTGGCCGACATCGAGCGGCTGGTGGAAATCGAGGAAAGCGCCGTCTCGGGCGGCTATTACCTCTACGACAACCGCCATTTCTACTTTGACGGCATTCTGAACAAAGGAGAGATGGTGGTGGCCCTCAATGAAGAGGAGCACCCCGTGGGCATCGGGCAGTACTCCATCCTCCCTGACGGCAGCGGCTGGCTGGAGTGCCTGCGGGTGGAGAAGCAGTGGCAGAGCCAGGGAGCCGGCAAGGCCATCTACCGCCGGTATATGGCTTTGGCGGAGGAGACCAATGCCCCCTCGGTGGCCATGTTCACCGGCCGGAAGAATCTGGCCAGTAAGGGCCTTGCCGAGAAGCACGGCTTCCACCTTGCCGCCGCTTACATGGGCTATGACCTGGCCCTGCCTGGGGCGGTCAAGGAGATCGTCACCGGCTTCCATCTGGTGGTGGATGAGGAGGAGGCGGTGAAGCTGCTGACCCAGGCTGTCGCCGCCGAGGCGAAGCGGGCCGCCGAGACCAATGGCTGGGGCACCTTCATGGCCATGAACCGGACCTTCTTCCACTACGGCGAGCCGCTGTACCGCTATCTCCACCGGAACAACATGGTGTTTACCGATGGGGAGAACGTGCTGGTGCTGGGGGCCAGAATGCTCCGGGCCAGAGGGCTTCATGTGGGCTTTATGGCCGGGGACTACGACAAATGTCTGGCCTTTGCCGCTTCTGCCACGGCGGCCCAGGGGCTGGAGAAGCTGTCCATCATGTTCCCGCCCGAGCGGGCCGACCTCCACGACCTGGTCACCGGCAAAGGCTATACCCAGACCGGGGAGCTTATCGTTATGGAACTGGACAGAAGAAAGTAAAAAATGGGCAAAAGGGGCGTGATACCTTGGTATCACGCCCCTTCCTTTTTGTGGGAATTTTGTCGCAAAAGGTCGATAAAGGTCCAAAAAGCACCAATTACGAAAATATAGCGTACTATGGAACCATCTCTGAAAGAAAAGGGTGGTTTTCCATGGAAAAAGTGCGGCAGTTGGTGTCCCGGATCGCACCCAGAGCCAGATTTCCGGGACAGGGGGCCTTTACTGTGGCCATTTTCTGCTATGGGAAGCAGTTCCTCGGGTCGGAGGAGGACGGGGTGCGGGTGACCAAGGAGCTGTACCCTCAGGTGGCAAAGCAGATCAAAAAGGGGCTGGAGGCCGCTGAAAAAGCCATTTACCGGGCAGTGGACTGCTGCTGGTCGGAGGGAAAAACGAGGCGCTGAATCAGGTCATTGGCCGCACGCTGCCGGTCAAGCCCCGGCCGGGGGAACTGATTTTTTACTGCGCTTATTATCTGGAAAAAGGGTATCCCTATTTTGAGCGGATAGGCGCCGGGCCGGGGTGAGCCGTCCGCCGTCAGGCAAGGCGGGCACGGCGGGGTCAGATGAACAGGTACTTTATGTATATCCAGGTAAAGGCCAGGGTCCATGCAAAGCACAGGACACTGATAATAAGGCCCTTGTTGCTTTTGGCGCCCCGCAGCTTGCCCCAGAGGGCAAGGGCCAGACCCACCAGGGCCGTAATGATGCCGGCAGGCGGGAAAAAGAGGACAAAGAAGGCCCCCAGGGCGGCGAAAATAAGGCCGATGACCCCAAACCCCTCCTTGGCGTGGGCCTCTAAAAGAGCGTCCATGCCGGGGTTTTCCGCCTCCACCCGCTGGGCCAGGGGGAGAATGAACCGGTGGAGGGCTTCGCACTCCTCCTGCTGGAGAATATTAAGAGGGTACCAGCGGTTTTTCCGCAGGGTCTGGGCGTCCACGGTGAGTTGAAGCAGGGTCCGGCCCTCCTTGTCGTAAAAGTGGAGGGCCAGCTGCCGAAGGGCGCCGTTTGCCTCTTTGGTCCTAACCCCTATCTTGCCAAGGGCCGAGGGGGTCAGGGGGATGACCTGGCCCGGCTGGATCTCACGGGTCCGTTTATTCACCTTCAGGGGGAGGACGTACAGGGTCTGGTCCTGAAAGGTCAGTCCATAGCGGTAAAAGGTGGTGCGGACGCCCCGGCCAAAGTGCTCCTGCTCCTCCCAGTGAGCGTAGAGAAGGTGGTCGGCGCCCAACTCCTTCAAAAGAGGCGCCGCAGCGGAGCGAAGGTTTGCTTTATCCGTGCCGCTCTGGGCGGCTTTGTGATTGCGGCTGTTTTTGACGAAAAGAACGCCAAGGATGACCAGCAGCCACAACAATAGGGGTAAAAATCGATCCATTGTAATTCCTCCATATCCAGTATTTGCTGTTTACCGGAGGGGGCGGAGTCGAAAAGGTGTACTTTTTCAAAAGGAGAAAAAGGGGGGGAAACCATGTCGAAAAGTGCTTGACTTCGTGTGTTTTCCATAGTATAGTAAACTTTGCTGAGAGGTCCGGGCGCGTTTGAAAAAGTACACTTTTTCAAATGACGGGCCGTTTTTTTATGCTCATTTGGAGCGGCGGGTGGGTGGTTTTGCCTTGCAGGTTTTTATTTCCCTGCCCGACGGGGGATTGTTTTTCCGCTTGCCCAACTGAGGCCACAGTCCGGCCGTTGGAGGCAGGCTGTCTCTTGGCGGCTATGCCGCTTAGAGACAGCTCGTGCCCTGTGGGTGCTGTGCCGCCTTATGGGTGGGTGCCTTGTGGGGGAACCGATTTTCCTTTTGTGGGGAAGTGGGGTGTTTTTACCTTACAGTTGGTTTTTTGCCTGCCCGGCTGGGGCCAAAACCACTTTTTCTTTTGCAGCGCAAAAGAAAAAGCGGTTCTGGACTCCGAAAAAGAAAAGGTAGACCAGTGGAAATGATTACGGGCTACGGTACAACCGTGCAAAGCCCCAATCCTGCTGGTTATTCCTTGGGTAAAATCCTTTGGGCTATCCTTCTGTTTTCGGCGGCGTGAGTTTGAGTGACCCGTGGTCCCCCTTGCGCCACTGCCGTTGAGTGGGTGGAATACCGCTCCTTGTTCGTTGGTATTTACGCCGCCTGGGTGGTGGTTGTTGGGAGAGAAGTAGGGCGGGTGAGGACATCTGCCCTACGGGGTAGGATGGTTTTTGATGAGAGGAACCGCCCCTCAAGCTGTGTAGGCAGAGGCGGGTCAATTTCAACGTGATTTCTTTAGTGTTCCTCTAACGTACGCACGGGTGCGGGGCAAGTGGAACCATGGGAGCGTAAAGACGACACGAGCCGATTCTAACCCACCTTGTCTTGACCTTAGGGCTTTCTTGGGGGGTGTGGGGGGCCATTCTTTGGCCCGTCAAAGAATGGTCCCTCACAACCACGCAGTTGAAGGATTGGCGTACACTCACCAACCAAACGCACCCCGCCCCTACGGGGGTAGGATGGTTTTTTGATGAGAGGAACCGCCCCTCAAGCTGTGTAGGCAGAGGCGGGTCAATTTCAACGACATTTCTTCAGTGTTCCACCAACGGACGCACGGGTGCGGGGCAAGAGGGACCATGGGAGCGTAAAGATGATACGAGCCGATTCTAAAACACATGGTCTTGACCTGAGGGCTTTCTTGGGGGGTGTGGGGGGCCATTCTTTGGCCCGTCAAAGAATGGTCCCTCACAACCACGCAGTTGAAGGATTGGCGTACAACCCCCAGCCAAACGCCACCACCTCAAACAACAAAAACAAGCCCCCCGGACAGGCCGGGGGGCTTTATTTATTCGCTTACAATGACGGACTCCATTTCTCCATCGCTCCAGATGATAAATTCCCCGTCAGCGGGAAGGGCCTCCCCGGACGTCTGGGGCGCTGCAGGCTGGGGCTGGTCCCAGATGCCGGCCAGCTCTTCGGCCTTTTGGGCGTTGGCCTTGCTCTCGTCCAGAGGCAGGGAGAACAGGGCGGCCTCTCCCTTGGAGGTGATGACGCCGGTGGCGTCCTCAAAGCCGAACAGCTCCGCACTGGGGGGGGTGTGGGTGCCGGGGTACACCGCCAGATAGACGGTGTGGTCGGCAAAAGGTTCCACATTGTCGCACTCGAAGAGGTAGTAGAGGACCCCCTCCTGGGCAAAGGATCTGACGCCGCCCCCAAGGGTCCAGGCGTTGAGCCGCCAGGGAGCGTAACCCTCTACCAGAGGGGAGACGGTCAGGTCGGGGACACCCTCGGTGATGTCTGCCCCGTCGGTGCGGGCATAGGCCAGTACCGCATAGGTCTTGTCCTGGTCTACACTGTCGGGAAGGCTCTCCACCCGGCTCAGACCTGTTCCGCTGACAAGGCCCATCAGGGTCACGTTGTAGTCGCCCACGGTCTTTGTCTCGTTTACGGTGATGGCATCCTCCCCTTCAAAGGCGGCGGCCAGGGCTTCGTTTCCTGCCCGCTGGGCCACGTCACGGGGTGCCAGCGTGATGGCGGCGTAGGCGGTGACGCTCATGGCGGCCACCACGGCGGCGGCGAGCAGGACGGCTTTCAGATTCATTTTTTTCATGGGTTTTCGCTCCTTTTCTTGTGCCAGGCGGGCCATCGTCCGGTCCTGAAAATCAGAGCTGAACGAGAGGGCGTCCACCTGGGCCCGGTATTGCTCTCGGTTCATGGGATATCATCCTCCTTCAGCATTTCCCGCAGGCGCTCCCGCCCACGGGCCAGCCGGGTGCCCACAGTGGGAACGGGCAGAGCCAGCAGCCTGGCGATCTCTTTGATGGAATAGCCCTCGTAATAATAAAGATGGATCACGGCGCTGTAGGCTTGGGGCAGGGAGCGGACAGCGGAAAGAAGAGGGCCGTAGTCGGGAGCCTCCGCCGCTACGGACTCTGCCGCATCCAGACAGGCGTCGTCACGCCGCCTGCGGCAGAGGTCGCCGGCACGGTTCAGGGTGGTGCGGAGGAGCCAGGCCTTCTCATGCTCCCCGTCCCGGAAACGGGGGGAATGGGTCATCAGCCGAAGAAAGACGTCCTGGACCACATCTTCGGCATCGGCGGTGGTGGGAACTCTGGTCATAGCCACCCGCAGCAGCATATGGCTGTAGGTCTCCACCACCCGGCGAAGGTCCTGTTCCTGTATGGGTTCCATCCATGGCTCATCTCCTTTCACCCATAACACGTTTCAAAGGGGCGGAATTTTTCACCGCAGGAAAAAATAATGGGGAGGGCCTTGGCCCTCCCCATGAAAGTGCCGTCAGGAGAATATCCTGTCCGGGTTATAGACAATATTGCCAAGACCTCCGTCCAGCCTTTGGGGCGGGCCGTCGGGGCGGATAGCCTTGGCCGCAAAGGCGGTGCGGCCGGCGGCAAAGGGCGGCACCTGAAAGGGGGCTTCATCGCTTTTTCCGGCCAGAATATCGTCGCAGACGGCGATGACGCTGTCCACCAGCGCCTTTTCCACCACCCGGGGGCCGTGGGAGAGATAGATGCTGTCATAATCCCCCTCCCGCTTTTTCAGGCGGAGGAGGTTTTGGCGGTACTCATCCACTGAGGTACTCTCCTCCAGCCAGAGGTACACATAGATGTTGCAGGCGTCCCCCAGCAGGATGGTCCGCTCCTCCCGGTTGAGGATGGCCGTCATGCCCTGAGTGTGGCCGGGAAGGGAGACGGCCTCCAGCGTGACGCCCCCCAGGTCAAAGGTCTGCCCGTGGGACAGAGGGAGATAGGGGGCGGTCCGGGGGCGGACGAAATCGGCCTCGGACACCCGGGCGTAGTCAGGCCCCATGATGCCCCGGGCATAGCCCGTTTTCATCTCCATGGTGTCGTGGGCCTTTACCAGTTCCCAGTCGGCGGGGTGCAGCCAGACCTCGTCAAAAAGGGCGGCGGCCGAGGCGTGGTCCCCGTGGCCGTGGGTCAGGATCACGGTAAGGGGCTTGGGGGTGAGGGCGGAGACAAACGCTTTCAAATTTCCAAGGCCGGTGCCCGTGTCAATGAGGGCGGCCCGGTCCCTCCCCTCCACCAGATAACAATAGACCTGGGTCTGGTCCACGATCCAGGTGGTGGTAGGGGTCAGCTTTTCCGCTTTGAAAAATTCCATGGGGAGACCTCCTTCATAAAAAACAATTTCGTAAAGAGCGCCGCCCAAAGCCGCCCCCTCCGGGGGAGGCGGTCCGGTCGAGGGACGCCCCCTCCCCAACAAAAGAGGAGACCCATCATCGCAAAAGCCCGGCCCGCAGAGCCGCTCCGCCCAGTAAAAGGAGGGCCGTCAGATATCCGGCCATCCCCAAAAAGGGGCACAGAAAGCTCTGCCCCCTGAATCGCAGAAGCCGGACGGTCAATGTATCTCCGGTTTTCTTCGCCTCTGTCTGGATTCGCTCATAGGCAGAGATCCCCAAAAGCCCTCCTCCCCGACCCCAGCCGAAGAGGAAGGGGATGCCTTCAAGCCAGGGATAGGCCTGCCGGGCAAGGGCTTCGCCCTTTCGGGAGAGCCGGTTTCCCCAAAAGGCAGCCACCAGCACATTGGCAAAAAGGGCTGTTACCCCAACCACATTCCAAAACAGACCACAGAGAGAAAAATCAACAGAAAATGCACCCGGCGACACTGCACCTGCTTCCGGAGCAAATTCTCCATGGCCCGGTGCAATTCCTCGTCAATGGGGGGCATCTCGTTACGGTCGTCCAAAAGAAGGCCTCCTTTCAGACAAAGGCCCTTCAGTCCTTCTGTTTCAGCTTCTTTTTGGTGCCGTCGGGGTTCAGCACCACCGTGTTGTCCAGATGGCCTGCCAGACTGGCCTTTACGGCGTCCACATACTCCCGGCGGAGGGCGGCCTGTTCGGCCTTCTCCTCCTCGGTCAGCCCTTCGGCGGTTCTGGATTTCCGGGCCAGTTCGTTGATGCGGGCCACTTTCTCGTCGGTAATCATAGATATCTCTCCAATACAAGGATGGTGCGGCCTTTTTTGGACAGGCCGTTGACTTCTTTCAGAACACATTTGCCCAGCCCCCGGCAGGTGAGGGTGTCCCCTTCGTTCACCGTCCGGTCGGGCTTGACACAGGGGCGATGGTTCAGCTCCACCTTCCCGGTGGAAATAAGCCCCGCCGCCTTGCTGCGGCCGATGGCGAAGCCGGCGGCCATCACCGCATCCAGCCGGGGACTGCTCACCGTGTCGTGGATGACCTTCACCTGTTTTTCGGGGGGCGCTATTTCGGAAAGGTCGATCTCGGCCACCTTGAGTTTGGCCCGGCCCGCTTCGGTGAGGTTTTGGCGCAGGTAGGGGGCGATCTCCCGAAAGACCAGAATGTCGCACACCCCCTGCCCCACCAGCAGGTCCCCCACCTTTTCCCGGTCCACGCCCTGGCCCAGAATGGCGCCCAGAAAGTCCCGGTGGCTCAGCTTTTCCCCCGACTGCCAGCGGCAGCGCAGGGCGGTGAGGGGGGATTCAAAGGCTTCCTCCTCCTGCCAGTCGGGGAGGAAGGCGCAGAGCTTCCGTTCGGCGTCGTCAAAGCCCCCGGTCCACAGGTGACGGGGATAGCCGGCGGCGGCGATGAGGCGGTTTGCCGTCTCCTGCTGGCTTTGGGACAGAAAGGGGGTCCAGGCGGGCACCCCCCGCTGGGCCTGCTCCGCCTTGTCCCACACCCGGGCCAGAAGCTGGCGCTCGTCGGCGGTTTGGGCGACTTTGTTTAACAGTTCGGTTTTGTTCACTGGTTTTCCACCACGATAGGACCGTTTTTCTTTTCATAATCGGCAATGTGTTGCTGTGCAATCATTTCAATTTCCTTATTGACAGACCGGCCATTGCTTTTGGCGACTACTTTCAGTTTTGCCATAGTTACAGTCTCTAACCGCAGTGAATACGGATTTGTCTGAATCCCCATGGGAATCACCTCTCTTTTTGATACCAAAATAATATCATATAGATTCTATTCGCTCAACGATTCAAAAAGATATCAAAAAGATGTTGACATATAGACATCTTTTTGATATCATTTAGACGTGTAGGGAGGTGATAAAAATGGACGAGCAAACCAAAACCTGTGTAACCTGCAAGTATTTTTGCAGGCATTATACCCGGCGGGGAAAACGGATGTTTATTCCTTTGGCCATAGGGCATTGCGGGAATCCACGACTGCGGGAGAAAAAGGTGGACACTTTGGCGTGTCAAAGGTATGTGGAGGTCGTGGAGGAAGGGGATGGAATGATTGAGCGGCGGGGGGTCGTGTGGGAACGGCCGAGGTAAGGGGGTGGGGCGTACCCCCTTGCGGGGAAAGGTTTTTTACCAACCAGCGTACTTTTGTAGGGGCGGATATCTTATCCGCCCGGCAGAGGAACTTCACAAATCTGCTTTTTCTTTGGCGAAAAGGGACTCCTTCTCTGTTTGGTTGCGGCCTGCCCGACGGGGGATTGTTTTTCCGCTTGCCCAGCTGGGGCCACAGCCCAGCCGTTGGCGGCCGTGCCGCCTTACGGATGGGACGTACCCCCCTGCGGGTAAAACCACTTTTTCTTTTGTCAGCAAAAGAAAAAGCGGTTCTGGACTCCGAAAAAGAAAAGGTAGACCGGTGGAAATGATTACGGGCTACGGTACAACCGTGCAAAGCCCCAACCCTGCTTGGGTATCCCTTGGGTAAAAGACTTTAGGGTATCCCTTTTGTTTCCGGCGGCCTGGGTTTGAGCGACTCGTGGGTCCTTTTGCGCCACTGCCGTTGAGTGGGTGGAATACCGCTCCTTGTCCGTTGGTATCCACGCCGCCTGAGTGGTGGTTTTCGGGAGAGAGGCGGATCGGGCGGGTGAGGACACCCGTCCCTACGGAGGTAGGATAGTTTTTTGATGGGTGGAACTACCCTTCAAGCTGTGCAGGCCGAGGCGGGTCAATTTCAACGGCATTTCTTTTGTGTTCCACCAACGTACGCACGGGTGCGGGGCAAGTGGGACCATGGGAGCGTAAAGACGACACGAGCCGACTCTAATACGCTTGGTCTTGACCTTAGACTTTTCATGCTTACTCCCGCTTAATGAGCGAAGCGAGTTTAGCGGGAGTTAGTGCCGCGTAGCGGCTGAGAGCGCGAGAGGCGATTCTTTTCCTCGGGAAAAGAATCGTCTTTCGCAATTACACACCCATAGGGTTGCCACGCAACTACCATCCAAACGGAACCCGCCCTTACGGAGATGAGATGGTTTTTGATGAGAGAAACCACCCCTCAAGCTGTGTAGGTCGAGGCGGGTCGATTTCAACGGCATCATTTTAGTGTTCCACCAACGTACGCACGGGTGCGGGGCAAGAGGGACCATGGGAGCGTAAAGACGACACGAGCCAATTCTAACGCACTTTGTCTTGACCTGAGACTTTTCTTGGAGAGCGCGAGAGGCTATTCTTTTCCTCGGGAAAAGAATAGTCTTTCGCATTCACGCACCCATAGGTTTGGCGTACAACCACCAATCAAACGTAACCCGGTCCAGTATCGGCGGGTCTCTAAACCAATATCAGTTCCCATCCGTGTCATATCCACCCCCCCCCCCAAGTACCAAAACGGCCCCGGCGAGGATCACTCGCCGGGGCCGTTGTTTTTCTCTTACCAACCAAAAAAGCTGAAGGGCCATCCGCCGCTTTGCTGTTGCTGCTGCTGGGCCTGCTGGCGGGACTGGAAATACTCCTGTTGGAGCGCATCCATGGCCTGGGAGCGCTGGGCGGTGGATTCATCCAGCGTGACGGAGAGGGTATGGCTCTCCCCCTCCCGGAAGACGGTGAAGGTCACCGTGTCCCCTGCCTTGTAGTTCTTCACCGCCGAGGACAGCTGGGAGGAGGTGGTGACCACCGTGTCGTCCACGGCGGTGACGATATCCCCCGCCTTCAGCCCGGCGGTCTGAGCGCAGGAGCCGTCCAGAATGGCCTCGATATAGGCGCCGGCGGGGATGCCGTAGCGCTGGGCCTCGGAGGAGACGTCGTTCATCAGGATGCCCACGTTGGGCTTGCCGGTGACATAGCCCTTCTCCATGATATCCTTCACCATGTCCCGAACGTCGTTGATGGGGATGGCGAAGCCGATGCCCTCGATGGTGGCGGAGGAGCCGGAGGTGCCGGAATATTTGGCGGTGGTGATGCCGATGACCTGACCGTACAGATTAAAAAGAGGGCCGCCGGAGTTGCCCGAATTGATGGCGGTGTCGGTCTGGAGCATATTCATGACGGTGCCGTCGCTCATGGTGATGGAGCGGTCTCTGGCCGAGACATAGCCCGCCGTCAGGGTGTAGGTCAGCTCACCCAGAGGGTTGCCGATGGCGCAGACCTGCTCCCCTACCACCAGATTGTCGGAATCCCCCAGCACCACGGGGGTGAGGTCTTCCGCCTCGATTTTCAGCACGGCGATATCGTTGGGGCTTTCCCCGCCCACCAGCGTGGCGTCGTAGGTCCTGCCGTCGGCGAAAGCCACCTGAATGGCGGTGGCGCCCTCAATGACGTGGTAGTTGGTGAGGATATAGCCGTCCTGAGAGATGACAAAGCCGGAGCCGGCCGCCGCCCCCTTCACCTGCTGACCCCAGTAGTTGGTGGTGACCAGCTCGGTGGTGATGCCCACGGTGGAGTTAAGGTTGGAGGCGTAGATCTGGGGCAGGGTCAGGGGCTGTTCGGTGGTGACGTTGGATATGCTGACCACCGTGGGGGCGTGGGAGCCTTCGTAGAGGGTGGTACGGCTTGCCAGAGCGGGGATATATCGGACCGCCGCGCCGCCGGCCACGCCGCCCAGAAGGGCGCAGACCAGAGCCAGAGCCACCAGCCGGCCGGTATGCTTTTTGGGGGCGGCAGCCTCCGTTTGAGCGGCCGGGGCGGGAACGGGAAGAAACTCGTTGCGGTTGTAGTCGTTATAGTGCATAAGAGATTGCTCCTTTGCTGTTTTCTTTGTAACAGCCTATACTTTACGATAGAATTATGTCCAGAAAATGAAGAAACTTTGCTTCTTTTTTGAATTTTGGTTGATTTATCCTGTCAAAAATCATATTTGGAGTTGTTAAAGTTGTCGGGAGAGCCGCCTTTCAAAAGGGCGGAGATATCCCCAGCGGCAAGGCGGATATCGGCGGTGACATTGTCCAGAATGCCGGAGCGGAGGACGTTGAGGACCACCAGACAGAGGACAGGCCCCAAAATCATGCCCGCCACCCCGGCCAGCTGCATCCCCACATAGACGCTGGCCAGAGAGAGGAGGGGGGAAAGACCGGTCTGGTTTCCCAGAACCTTTGGCTCCCCCACCCGGCGAAAGAGGGCCACCAGGCCCCAGACCACCATAAGGCCCACGGCGTGACGGAGCTGGCCGGTGAAAAGGTCGATGACCGCCCAGGGCACCATGACGGTGCCCGAGCCGAGAATGGGGATAAAGTCCAGCACGGCCAGAGCCAGCGCCAGCAGAAGGGCGTAGGGCTGGTGAATGAGGAAAAAACCGGCCAGCAGGATGACAAAGACCCCTGCCGACAAAATCAGTTCCGCCCTGATATACCCGCCGAAGCCGGCAGAGACCGCCCGGCGGATCAGAGAAAGGACGTACCGGGGACCTTGGGGAAGGCGGTCGGCCAGAGAGGTGCGGAGGTGGGGGAAGTCGGAGACGATGAAATAGCAGGCCATCACAAAGACGATGGAGGCCACGGCGAAGGAGGGCAGGGCGGTGACAAGAGAGGTGCCCTTGTCCACTACCGCAGTGAGGAAGCGGGGAATGACGGTCTCCAGCCATTGGAAAAACTGCTCCACCAGAGAATCGGCGGTGGCCCGGGCCGAGGCGGGCAGGTGGGCCATGCCCCGGGAGAAGAGGACCCCCAGCCGGTCCACCACCGACTGGAGGGAGGCCACCAGAGCCTCCCAGTTGCCGGCCAGGGAGACCACCTCCCGCAAGATGCCGGTGAACAGGCTCCAGAGAAGTGCGCCCAGGGCGGCGAAGACCAAAAGCAGAAGGGCCAGAGAAAGGATGTTCCGGGACAGTCCCAGCTTCCCATGGAGCCACCGGACCAGAGGGGACAGGGCCCATGCGGCAAGGAACGCCAGCAGAAAGGGGGCGAAAAGGGAGAGGAGCGTGGGGCCGAGGGCGGTCACGGCCCAGCAGACCAGCAGCACAAACAAAAGCCGCAGGCCCAGCCGGAACCAGAGCCGGCCCCGTTCGGGCCAGGAAAGCTCTTTCATGGAAGGTCCTCCTTTGGGTTTCTTTGGTAAATACGGACATTTTTTGAGTAGTATAGCACATTTGAGGAAAAAAGAAAGGGGATTTTGTGAACAAAGGGGACCCTTCGTAAACGGAAGGAAAAGAGGGGCAGGATTTTTTCCGAACCGGCGCTTCCCCGCTTGAATTTCCCGGGGAAAGATGATATGATTTTATCAGGTATGCCTCCGGGCGGTACGCCCGGATAAATTTTTACGTTTCCCCGGAAAGGATGGGTCCCCTTGGAAGGAAAAACCACCCGCATCTCCCCCGCCGACATCGACCGGCAGCGGGAGTTCTGCGACAAAATACAGGAGGCCTGGGCCGCCCGGCCCAGCCAGCCGCTGGCCTATGTAGACACCTATGGCTGCCAGCAGAACGAAGCCGATTCGGAGCGTATCCGGGGCTATCTGACGGCAATGGGCTGCGGCTTTACCGACGACGAGAAGGCCGCCGACGTCATCGTTATCAACACCTGCGCCATTCGAGAGCACGCCGAGGACCGGGTGTTCGGCAACGTGGGGGCGCTGGTCCATGCCAAGCGGGCCCATCCGGGGCAGATCATCTGCCTTTGCGGCTGCATGGCTCAGGAACCGCGGGTGGCCGAGAAGCTCCGCCAGTCCTACCGCCATGTGGATCTTGTGTTCGGCCCCCATGCGCTGTGGAAATTCCCCGAGCTGCTCTACCGGGTGGTCTCCCGCCGGGGACGGGTCTTTGAGACCACCGACGAGGCCGGTTCCATCGCCGAGGGCATCCCCCTCTCCCGTCAGGACGGGGTGAAGGCCTGGGTGTCCATTATGTACGGCTGCAACAACTTTTGTACTTACTGCATCGTCCCCTACGTCCGGGGCCGGGAGCGGTCCAGACTGCCAGAGGACGTGCTGGCCGAGATCCGGGCGCTGGTGGAGGAGGGGTATAAGGACATCACCCTTCTGGGCCAGAATGTGAACTCCTACGGCAAGGACCTGGGGCTGGATATGGATTTTGCCGACCTTCTGGAGAAGATCGAGGCCATTCCCGGGGATTTCCTCATCCGTTTTATGACAAGCCATCCCAAGGACGCCTCTCAAAAGCTCTTTGAGGTCATGGGGAAAAGCCGGAAGATCGCTCCGGTATTCCACCTGCCCGTGCAGGCGGGAAACGACCGGGTGCTGAAGGCCATGAACCGGGTCTATACCCGGGAGGAGTATCTGGACAAGGTGCGCCGCCTGCGGGAGCAGGTGCCGGACATCGTACTCACCTCGGACATTATCGTGGGCTTCCCCGGGGAGACCACGCCCGAGTTTGAGGATACCCTCTCCCTTATCGAAGAGGTCCGGTTTGACGCTCTCTTTACCTTCATCTTTTCCCCCCGGGAGGGTACCCCTGCCGCAAGTATGGAGGACCCCATGCCCATGGAAGAGAAAAAGGCCAATTTCCAGCGGCTGGTGGACGCTCAAAACGCCATTTCGGCGGAAAAGCACGCCGCCTATATCGGCAGACGGCTTCGCTGTCTGGTGGACGGCGTGGGGGAGGAGATGGGCTATCCTCTGGTGGCCCGGACCCCGGGCAACCGGCTGGTGCGGCTGGAGAACGGAGAGGAGTGTCTGGTAGGCTCCTTCCGGGAGGTGGAGATCACCGGGGCCAACACCTGGTCCCTCACCGGCCGGCTGGTGTAAGAGATCGGGCAACGAGACAAAGGAAAGGAGGCGGTAGGATGTTTCGCCGCAGCTGGAGAAGTCAGATGACCGCCTCTGAAGGGCAGAGGGGAGCGGTGTTTTTCCTGTTGTATCTGCTGGTGTTTCCCCGGCTCAACGCCTGGGTCCAGCGGGTGCTGATGGGGGATGGCGAGGCTCTGGTGGCCGAGGCCAATGTGATCTATTATCTCTTTTTGTTTATTATAACCTTGTTTGTGTTCTGGGGCTTTTTGCGCAAGGATCTGGAGCAGCTTCTGGACTGGCTGCCGGAAAATCTGTTTGGGGTGGTGCTGGGACTGGCTCTGGCGGGGGGCGCTGCCCTGCTGCTTCGTCAAATCCCCTTTCTCCCGGTCAACCCCATCTCCCGGCAATACGCCGAGGAGTTTGCCGCCGCACCCACTGCCACGCTGGTGCTGATCCTTGTGCTCATCCCCGTGGTGGAGGAGACATTGTACCGGGGCCTCTTTTTCGGCCAGCTGCGGGGGTACAGCCGGACGTTGGCCATGTGGGTGAGCATCCTTTTTTACACTCTGTCCCATGTGTGGCGGTACGCTTTGGAGGTGGGGGATATCCTCTATCTGCTGCCGCTGGCGCTTCTCTCCCTGCCCATGTCCGTTGTGCTGACCTGGTGCTATGACAACGGGGGCAGCGTGTGGAGCTGTGTGGTGCTCCATGGGGCCTTGAACGGGCTGAGCCTGCTGCTGGGCCGCTGAGGGGGACCCCCTTCCCCTTCCCTCCCCTGCGCCGGGGGCTGCTGGGGATACACGACAGTAAACGAAGGGTATTAAAAGAAGAAAAAATTCCTGTTTGGAAATGGATTTTACAGAAAAGGGGGGTAAGTATGCCCGAGATACAGGTATTGTCCACCCATGTGGCCGACCTGATCGCCGCCGGCGAGGTGGTGGAGCGGCCCGCTTCGGTGGTGAAGGAGCTGACGGAAAACGCCGTCGACGCCGGGGCTTCGGTGGTGACGGTAGAAATTCAAAACGGCGGCATGGGCCTGATCCGGGTCACCGACGACGGCAAGGGCATCGCCCCGGATGAGGTGGAGACCGCTTTTCTCCGTCACGCCACCTCTAAAATCCGGACCGAATACGACTTGGACGCCATCGGCACCCTGGGGTTTCGGGGAGAGGCCCTGGCGGCCATCGCCTCAGTGTCCCGGATGGAGGCCCTCACTCGCCGGGAGGCGGATGGACTGGGCTGCGCCATTACGCTGGAAGGGGGCGTGGTGGTGGACAAGGAGGAGGCAGGCTGCCCCGCCGGCACCACCATGATGGTCCGGGACCTTTTTTATAACACCCCGGCCCGGCTGAAATTCATGAAGAAGGATTCCGCCGAGGGGGCGGCCTGTCTGGCGGTGGTCCAGAAGCAGGCTCTGGCCCATCCGGAGGTCTCCTTCCGCTTCCTCCGGGACGGCCGGCAGGAACTGCTGACCCCCGGAGACGGGCAGCTTCGCTCCGCCCTCTATGCCGTGCTGGGGCGGGATATGGCTCTGGGCTATACCCCGGTGGAGGGCAGCGGAGAGGATATGAAGGTGTCCGGCTTTGTCTCTCTGCCCACCTGCTGCCGTGGAAACCGGGGATATCAGTTTTTCTTTGTCAACGGCCGCAGTGTGAAGAGCGCCGCCCTCACCGCCGCTGTGGAGCAGGCTTATGCCAATCAGAAGATGGTGGGGAAGTTTCCCGGCTGTGTGCTCCATCTGGCCATTAAGCTCAACGCCGTGGACGTGAATGTCCACCCCACCAAGCAGGAGGTCAAGTTCGGCGCCGAGCGGCAGGTCTTTTCGGCGGTCTACTATGCCGTGCTGGCCGCACTGGGGGCCGACAAGAGCCGCCCGGCGGCCACGGTGGGGGCGGCGGCAACGCCCCGGACAGAGGTGTTTCAGCAGACCAGCCTTCCCCTGCACGATTTTACGGCGCCCAAGCGGTCCGACTCTGTGGGGGCAGCCCCCGGCCGCCCGGGGCCTGTGCCGGCGGTCACCCTGAAGGAAGAGGGGGAGGAAGGGCGGTGCGGGGGCGCTCTGCCTCACAAGGATGCACCGCCCCGCACAGAAATTCCCACACAAAAAGAGACGGCCACAAAAACCGGTCTGATGCGGGAGCAGAAAAAAGAGGAAAAAGCCACCCCCGCCATGGAACGGGAGATCCCCGCCGTGGGGCAGGAGTTTTCTGACACGGGACGGGACACCCCCGCTATGGAGAGGGGTACCCCTGCCCTGCATTCTCCTCAGCCCTCCCCCACCGCCCAAATCTCTCCTCCGCCCACCCTGATAGAAGAGACGGCGCAGGAGACCCCCTGGCGGGTGGCGGGAGAGCTGTTCCACACCTATATTATTGTGGAGCAGGGGGACAAAGCCCTGCTCATCGACAAACACGCCGCCCATGAGCGAATGAACTTTGACCGGATGCGGGCGGAGGACTACACCCCCATGTCCCAGATGCTGCTGACCCCCGTGGTCTTTACCCCCACCCCGGAGGAGCATACGCTGCTGCTGGAAAACGGGGCGGAGCTGGACCGGGTAGGCTTTGGGATAGAGGACTTCGGCGGCGGCTCTCTGGTGGTCCGGCGGGTGCCAGACTATGTGGATGTGGCCGATGTGGAGGCTTCCCTGACCGAGATCGCCGGGCGGCTGGCCCTGACCGGGTCCACCGGGGTGCGGGAGCGCCGGGACGAGATCCTGCACACCGTGGCCTGTAAGGCGGCCATCAAGGGCGGCTGGAAAAACGCTCCCGAGGAATTGGAGCGGGTGGCCCGGGCGGTGATGTCCGGGGAGGTAAAGTACTGTCCCCACGGCCGGCCGGTGGCCATTGAGTTGAGCCGGACGGAGCTGGAAAAACAATTCAAACGGCGGACCTGAGCCGAAGAAGCGACTGTATTCGACGTAGAAATGGTATATTATGGAAACATTCTGATAGAGAAAGGATGTTTTCCATGTCCAAAACCAATGAATTGCAGGATCTGTTTCTCGCCCGGGCCAGCCGGGCCCGGGAGCCGGTGACAATGTTTCTGATGAATGGCTTCCAGATGCGGGGGCGCATCACCGGCTTTGACGCCTTTGTGGTGGTGCTGGACACCGACGGCAAGCAGCAGGTCATTTACAAGCACGCCATCTCCACCGTAGTGCCGGCCAGTCCCATTGATTTAACGCCGGAGGGTACATAACAAGAAGCGCGGAGGACCGGGCTGCCGGAAAAATAAGACCCGAAGCGGAGCAAACGGATTGGCGGGCCATCGGCCCGGCAAACGGCTTGCGCAGTCGAAGGGGCTTATTTTTCCGGCGCCCAGCCCGGTTCGCAGCGTGACAGCAGGCAAGGCCGTCAAAGGAGGCTCCGAAGCGGAGCAAACGGATCGGCGGGCCGATGGCCCGGCAAACGGCTTGCGCAGTCGAAGGGGCTTATTTTTCCGGCGTCCAGCCCGGTTCGCAGCGTGACAAGAAGCGTGGAGGACCGGGCTGCCGAGGGGATAGCGCCGGAGCGGAGCGAAAACTGCGGCGGGGCGAAGCCCCAGAGCAGATTTTGCGCAGTCGGAGAAGCTATAACCCGAGGCGTCCAGCCCCGGTTTGCAGCGTGACATCCCGGCCGGCAGCCACATCGCCGTGAAACACAGAAAGAGAGACGTTATACTATGAAGCAGGGCACATTGCTGAACAAGGTCGTTATAACCCTCTTCTTTGCCGCCATCATCCTTTACATGGGCGGGGCGGCCTGGCGGGGGCTGCGGGACCCCTACCCTACCGTTCAGGCTTACACCTATGTGGTGGAGGACACCATGGAGGCCACCGGATATCTGGTCCGGCAGGAGCAGGTCATCCATGGATGGACCATTCAGGCGGAGGGGACGGAGGCGACGGTACGGCTCCTTCCCAGCGAGGGGGAGAAAATCGCCGCCGGCACCACCGTGGCCCTTCTTTACAGCGACGGAGCGGCCATGGAGCGCAGCCAGCGGCTGGAGACGCTGGAGGCGGAGGCCGCCCAGCTGCGGGAGGCCATCACGGCCGGAGAGAATGGGCAGGGGGAGCAGATCGGCCGGAAAGTGACCTCCTCCATGGTGGCGCTGCGCCGGGCGGTGGAGGCGGGGGACTTTACCCGGCTGGAAAGTCAGGTGGGGACCTTCAAAAGCGCTGTGTACCAGCAAGCCCAGCGGTATGGCAACGGAGATGACCTGGCGGCGGCTCTGGCAGCGGCCCAAAATGAGATAAATACCCTCCGGGCCTTGACGCCCCAGGAGGGGGTGCGGGTCACCGTGCCCCAAAGCGGGATATTTTCCGGCCAGGTGGACGGGTATGAGACGGTTTTGGTCCCCGAGATCACGGAGGGGGTGACCCCTTCCCTGCTGGATTCGCTGGAAAGCCGGGCGGTGGAAGAGGACAGCTCCGCTCTGGGGAAACTTATTACCAACTCTCAATGGTATTTCATCTTCTCTTTGGGGGAGGAGCAGGCCAAGCGGCTGACCGTGGGACGAGCCGTCCCCGTCCGTTTTTCCCGGGACTGGTCGGGAACGGTAGACATGACGGTAGAGCGGATCAGCCTGCCGGAAAACGGCCGTGTGGCGGTGATCCTGTCCACCCGCAAATTTTTGTCGGAGACCACCCTCCTGCGCCGGCAGACGGTGGAGCTGATTTTTGACAGCCAGATGGGCATCCGGGTCCCCCTGGGGGCGGTCCGGGTGGAGGAGCAGACCGAGACCGATAAGGAGAGCGGAGAGACCCGGACGGTCCAGGTGACGGGGGTCTATGTGCAGGTGGGAGCCTTTGCCGAGTTCAAGCCGGTGACGGTGCTGGCCCAGGGGGAGGACTATTATATGGTCCGGCCCCTTCTGCCCGAAAACGCCGACACGGTCCAGCAGAAGCTGGCCCTTCGTGCCGGCGACTCGGTTATCATCGCCAGCGAGGAGATCTGGGACGGAAAAGTGATCGAGTAAAAGAAAAAGGTAGGACTTTTAACAGAAAGAGAGGTTTTACTTATGTCTTTGGAAGAGAACATTCAAAAGGTGAAGGAGAATATCGCCGCCGCCGCCCGGGAGGTGGGGAGGGACCCCGCCGAGATCACGCTGGTGGCCGCCACCAAGGTCCAGAGCGACGAGACCATCCGGGCCGCCATTGCCGCCGGGGTCACCATCTGCGGGGAAAACCGGGTCCAGGAGATGACCGCCCATCTGGACGCCGACGCCTACGCCGGGGCGGAGGTCCACTTCATCGGCCATCTTCAGACCAACAAGGTGAAGAACGTGGTGGGGCGTGTGGAGCTTATCGAGTCGGTGGGTTCGGAGCATTTGCTGGAGGCCATCGACAAGCAGGCCGCCAAGCTGGGGATCGTGCAGGATGTGCTGCTGGAGGTCAATGTGGGAGACGAGGAAAGCAAGTCCGGCGTGGCGGTGGACGAGCTGGAGGCGCTGGCCCGCAGGGCCTGCGAACTTCCCAATATCCGCCTTCGGGGGCTGATGGCCATCCCGCCGGTGGCCGGCGAGGATGGAAATCGTGGATTTTTCCGGGAAATGCATCAACTTTTTGTTGACATAAAACGGAAAATGGCCCATAATGAAAATGATATCAACTGTCTCTCCATGGGGATGAGCGGCGATTATATGGACGCAGTGCGGGAGGGTGCCACCCTGGTACGGGTGGGGACCGCCCTGTTCGGCGCCCGGCCGCCCATGCGCCCTGCGGCAGAATGATGAGTCATAAATTTAGGAGGAACTTTCCATGGGACTTTTAGATGAGCTGAAGCGGATCGCCCGGCCTTATGAGGATGAGGACGAGGACGATACCTTTGACGATTTCGATAGTACCGGCCGGCTGGACCGCACTTTGGCCCGGGAGAAGCCTGCGCCCCGGCAGCAGGATACCCTTTCCCTCTTTGAGCCTGAGCGGGCCGAGCGGCGAAGCAATAAGGTGGTGAACATCCATACCACCACCCAGCTTCAGGTGGTGCTGGTGAAGCCCGACCGGTTCGAGAACGCCGCCGAGATCGCCGACCACCTGCGGGAGAAGCGGACAGTGGTGCTCAATCTGGAGCAGACCAACAAGGAGGTTTCCCGCCGTATTCTGGACTTCCTCTCCGGCGCCGCCTACGCTCAGGAGGGCAAGGTGAAGAAGGTGGCCCTGTCCACCTATATCATCACCCCCTACAACGTGGACATTCTGGGCGACCTCATCGACGAGCTGGAGAACAACGGGTTGTATTTCTAAAAGAAGCGCGGAGAACCGGGCTGCCGGAAAAATAAGACCCGAAGCGGAGCAAACGGATTGGCGGGCCGCAGGCCCGGCAAACGGCTTGCGCAGTCGAAGGGGCTTATTTTTCCGGCGTCCAGCCCGGCTCGCAGCGTGACAGCAGGAAGCGCGGAGAACCGGGCTGCCGAGGGGATAGCGCCGGAGCGGAGCGAAAACTGCGGCGGGGCGAAGCCCCAGAGCAGATTTTGCGCAGGCGGAGAAGCTATAACCCGAGGCGTCCAGCCCGGTTGCAGCGTGACAGCAGGAAGCGCGGAGAACCGGGCTGCCGGAAAAATAAGACCCGAAGCGGAGCAAACGGATCGGCGGGCCACAGGCCCGGCAAACGGCTTGCGCAGTCGGAGGAGCTTAGAACTTTTGCGGCCGGGCCTTTGCACGGCGTGACAGTCCGCCAGAGGATGCCATCAGGCAGAAGAGGGCATCCGCCCCTGCATAGGCAGGGGCCGCTGCCCCGTGGCCCGTTATGCGGAAAAGACTATACATAGAAAGCGTGGGATAGATATGCTGACCCCTCAGGAAGTGGCGGAACATGCCTTCCAAAAGGCGTCCTTTGGCGGCTATAATATGGCCATGGTGGATGAGTTTTTAGACCAGGTCACCGCCGATTACACCTCCTTATACAAAGAAAACGCCACGCTGAAGGCCAAGATGAAGGTGCTGGCGGATAAGATCGAGGAATACCGCTCCACCGAGGAAGCCATGCGCAAAGCCATGCTTTCCGCCCAGCGGATGGCCGACCAGATGGTGGCGGAGGCCGAGGAGAAGGTGGACACCATCATTGCCGAGGCAGAGGCCCAGGCCAGAGAAAAAATCACCTCCATCCGTCAGGAGGTGGAAAGCGAGCAGCTTCGCCTTACCGCCGCCCAGAACGCCACGGCGGCTTATATCGCCAAGCTGAAGGACCTTTACCAGAATCAGATGGAGTACCTCTCCAGCCTGTCCCGTCTCAGTGCCGAACCTAAGAAGCCCGACCCGGTGACCAGCGTGGCCGACGCCATTGGCTCTGCCGTGGAAAAGGCATTGGAGGAGGAGCTTCCCGCCGAGGAGCCCACCCAGCGGTTTACGCCTCCGGAGGAGGAAGAGGACCTGGAGCCGGAGGAGGAGAGCGAGGAAGGCCCCACCGTCTATGAGGAGCTTCGCGGCGGTGCGGTCCGCCTGCTGGATGATGAAGAGGAAGATGAGGACGAGGAGGATGAGGATGACACCTCCCCCACCCGCCGCATCGACTTTGACAATCTGAAGTTTGGGAAAGATTACGAGATCGAGTAAAGAGACGGCTGTCTTTCGGACAGTCCGCCTGTGGCGCAGCGTACCAGACAAGTGAGCAGGCCCGGCCGGGAAAAGTGCGGCCGGGCGCTGTTTTTTCCTCTTTCCCCTTGACATACGCCGAAAAAACGGCTAAACTTACTTCACAATAGGGAAATGTGTTGAGAAGGACAAGTACCTCTCCCCCACCCCGCACAGAGAGCCGCCGTTTTGGTGAAAGGCGGACGGGAAGGGACCGGGAAGATCCCCTTCGAGCGGGCCGCTGAACAAGGCAGTAAGCGGCTCCGGCCGGCCCCGTTACAGGCCCCCGAGTGGTCACGGCTTTTTTGCCGTGGCAAAAAGAGTGGTACCGCAGAGGTTTGCGCCTTTGTCTCTTTGTGAAGAGACAAAGGCGTTTTGTTTTACACAGGGAGATGGAAAGATGGGTCTGTTTGATCGGTTTAAAAAGAAACCCGAAGTGCCTCCGGACTTTTCCGGAGTGGATTCTCGGGAGAAGGCGGAGGAACTGGCCCGGAAGGGAGTCCTGTGCCCCCTCTATCTAATGCCCCTGCGGTTCGGTGGGTCGGAGAGCCTGATGGAAAACAGCGTTCTGGCCACCCCTGCGGCGGTGGCACTGAAGGACCGTTTTGACGACCGGGTGGAAAAGCTGCTGGAAGAGGGCAGGGTGAACGGCTACACCTGCGAGCCGCAGTATCGGGGTACGAGCTTTATCCACTGCGCCGTGAAGGTCACCGCCCGAAAGGACGGGGCGGATGTGCTTACCGAGACCATCCACATTTGGTAAAAGAAAACCCCATTTCATATAAAGGAGAAATCACTATGGATTACAACAACACCGTCCACCTTCCCCAGACCGACTTTCCCATGCGGGCCGCACTGGCCAGGCGGGAGCCGGATATGCTGAAGGCCATGTACGAAAAGGATCTCTATAAGAAGATGGTGGCCCGCAATGAGGGTAAGCCCACCTTCGTCCTCCATGACGGCCCCCCCTATGCCAACGGCAATATCCATATCGGCACCGCCATGAACAAGATCTTGAAGGATATCATCGTCAAAAGCAGGAACATGACCGGCTTTCAGGCCCCCTATATCCCCGGCTGGGACACCCACGGCCTGCCCATCGAGACCGCTGTACTGAAGGATAAGTCGGTGAAGCGGGAGGAAATGACCACCGCCCAGTTCCGGGACAAGTGCAAGGAGTTTGCGCTGGGCTACATCGAGAAGATGACGGCCCAGTTCCAGCGGCTGGGGGTTCTGGGTGAGTGGGAAAACCCCTATATCACCCTGAAGCCCGAGTTTGAGGCCCGGCAGATCGAAGTCTTCGGCAAGATGGCCGAGAAGGGCCTTATCTATAAAGGCATGAAGACGGTCTATTGGTGCCCCCACGACCAGACCGCCCTGGCCGAAGCCGAAATCGAATACAAGGACGACCCCTGTACCACCATCTTTGTAAAGTTCCCCGTGAAGGACGACAAGGGCAAGCTGAGTCAGTACTGCGACCTTTCCAAGACCTTCTTCGTCATCTGGACCACCACCCCCTGGACCATCCCGGGCAACATGGCCATCTCCCTCAATGCCGGGTTTGACTATGTACTGCTTCAGGTCCCCAATGGAGAGGTCTATATCATGGCCCAGGAACTGGCCGAGGGGGTCTGCAAAAAGGCGGGCATCGACTATGCCGCCTGTACCGTTTTGGCCACCCTGAAGGGCAGCGAGTTTGAGCTGATGGCGGCAAAGCACCCCCTGCTGGACCAGGATTCCGTCATTTTGAACGGCGACCACGTTACGTTGGAGGCCGGCTCCGGCTGTGTCCACACCGCTCCCGGTTTCGGCGCCGAGGACTTTGACGTTTGCACACGGTATAATACCGCCGGGCTGACCCATATCGAGATCACCGTGCCGGTGAACGCCAAGGGCGTCATGACCGATGCCCGTTACAAGGGGCAGTACTACGCCAAGGGCAACGATATGGTGGTGAGTGACCTGGAGGCCGAGGGTTTCCTGGTGGCGAAAGAGCAGATCACCCACTCCTATCCCCACTGCTGGCGCTGTAAGGAGCCTATCATCTACCGGGCCACCGAGCAGTGGTTCTGCTCGGTGGACGCCATCAAGGAGGCCGCCGTGGCCGCCTGTGACGGCATCAAGTGGCACCCCGCCTGGGGCAAGGAGCGGATGGTCTCCATGATCTCGGAGCGCAACGATTGGTGTATTTCCCGTCAGCGGACCTGGGGCGTGCCCATCCCCGTCTTCTACTGCGACGACTGCGGCGAGGCCATCATCACCCCTGAGACCACTGCCCATGTGGCGCAGCTGTTCCGGGAGCACGGCTCCAACATCTGGTTTGACAAGGAAGCCGATGAGCTGGTGCCCGCCGGGTTCGTCTGCCCCAAGTGCGGCAAGACCCACTTCTCCAAAGAGACCGACATCATGGACGTGTGGTTCGATTCCGGCTCCACCTGGGCCGATGTGTGCCAGGGACGGGAGGCGCTCACCTACCCCGCCGACCTCTATCTGGAGGGGGGCGACCAGTACCGGGGCTGGTTCCAGTCCTCCATGCTCACCTCCATCGCCACCAACGGGGTGGCCCCCTACAAGCAGATCGTCACCCACGGCTGGACGGTGGACGGCGAGGGCAAGGTAATGCACAAGTCCCTGGGCAATGCCATCTCCCCCGACGATGTGCTGAAGGAGTACGGCGCCGATATCTTCCGGCTGTGGGTGGCTTCCGCCGAGTACACCCAGGATATGCGCATCTCTCCCGAAATTCTGAAGCAGCTGAGTCAGGCTTATCTGAAGATCCGCAACACCGCCCGGTATATGCTGGGGAATCTGGACGGTTTCGACCCGAACCGCCGGGTGGCGCCCGCCGATATGACCGATTTGGACCGCTGGGCGGTATCCCGTCTGGGCAAGCTGGCCCACACCTGCCGGGAGGCCTATCACAGCTATGAGTTCCACCTTGCCTACCGGGCCATCTACAACTTCTGTGTGGTGGAGATGTCCAACTTCTATCTGGACATCATCAAGGACCGGCTCTACTGCGGCGATGCCGCCGGCCGTGCTTCGGCCCAGACCGCCCTTTATACCATTCTGGACGGCATGACAAGGCTTGTGGCCCCCGTGCTGGCGTTCACCAGCGACGAGATTTGGGAGGCCATGCCCCACGCCGCCGGGGACAACGGGGAAAGCGTACTGCTGAACGATATGCCCGACTTTGACCCCGCCTTTGCTCTTTCGGAAGAGGAAGAGGCCCGCTGGACCGGGGTCATGGCCCTTCGGGACGATGTGAACAAGGCTCTGGAGCTGGCCCGCACCGAGCAGGGGGTCAAGAAGAACCAGGACGCCGATTTGACCCTTACCTTCACCGAGGAGGCCTGGAAGGCCTTTGAGAGCCTCCGTATGGACGAGACGGAGCTGGCCGCTATCTGTATCGTCTCCGCCGTTAGGGTGGCGCAGGGGCAGGGAGAGGGCTATCAGGGCGAGTTTTTTGAGGGGATGACCGTGAAGGTCTCCCCCGCCGCCGGGGAGAAATGCCCCCGGTGCTGGAACCACGATGTTCACATCGGAACGGCCGGGCATCACGCCGAGCTGTGCGACCGGTGCGCCCATGTGCTGGAAAGCGAGCAGTAAGGGAATACGGAAAAGCAACGCTGTATTTTACAGCGTTGCTTTTTTGCCGTGTGGGGGTCATTGGCCTGCCCGGAAAAAGAAAAAGCGGACCTGCATGATGTCATGCAGGTCCGCTTTCCTTTCCTTTTTACCGTTTCATCGCCTTCCACAGAAGGACCGCACCCTCGCACCGCGCCGCCGGGCGGTCGGGGGCGTAGTTGTTTTGGCTGTCTCCGGTGACAAGACCCAGCCCCTGGGCCAGAGCGGCGTAGCCCAGCTGCTCTGCGGCAATGGTGTCGGCGTCGGCAAAGTCGCAGCGGAAAATGCCCTTCAGCCCGGCAACATGGCGATAGCCCATGCTGTCCAGCAGCATCTTCACCATCTCGCCCCGGGTCAGCGCCTTGTCCTCCTGCCGCTCTTCTCCGGTGAGAAGGCCCTGGCGGATGGCAAAGTCATAGAGCCGGTCGGTATCGCCTTCGTTGGCGGGGTCGTAGCTGTAGCCGTTGGCGGCGGCCAGCAGGACGATGTAGTCCAGCTGGGTCAGGGCCTTGTCCGCCTCGGCCTTGCCGCCCTGCCAGCCCACGTTGTACCGGGCAAGCTCGTTGAGAATATCGGCGGCCCAGTGGCCTTCCAAATCGTCATAGGCCATTTTGACCCGCTGGGACTGCTCTGTTTTCACCGGCTCCCCGGTCTTGGCGTCCACACCGGTGTACCAGCCGTCCCGCTCCCCCAGAGCATAGCCCGGCTTCAGGGCGTTATAGTAGCTGTACCCGGCGCTGCGCAGCAGCTCGAACTCTTGGGTCATGTCCAGAGCCACGGGGACCTCCAGGTAGGCCAGCTCCACCGGGAAGGTGCCGCACCAGGCGTCGACGGCGGCCTCCTCGGAGATAAGCCCCTGGGCGCTGTCAAAGGTCACGGCGTCGTCAAAGGATTTGGAAAAGCCCATAATGGAGCCGTTGGCGGCATCCACCCGGACCGTGATGCTGTTGCCGGGGAAGAAATAGCCGTTGACCTTCTGGGCGAAGGTGAAGGACCACTCGGTGGCGTCGGCATCTCCGTCCGGCGCGTTGTAGACCTCGGTCTTGCCGTACTGGTCGGGCCAAAGGGCCTTCAGGAAGGCCTCCCCCTTGGTCTGGGCGGCCCGAGCGGTGATGTATGCGGCGCCGTCCTGACGGGTCCGGTAAGGGTTGCTGCCGTACATACCGAGAAGGGTCCCGGTCTTGGCGTCCACCGTCACATAGCGGCGGCAGATCCCCTCGGCAGTGTTTCTGGCGTAGGATACCCGGGCGGTCACCTCTCCGGTCTCCCGGTCCACGGAATAGCCCGCAGTCCCCAGGGTGTATGCCTCCAGCCCCAGCTCCTGCCAGGCGCGGATCTTTTGATCCAACGCTTCCTTGTCCAGTACACCCTCCAGCTTGGCGACCCCCTCCAGCTCCACGTCGGTAAGGGTGGCCTCGCCCTCATCGGCGGCAGCCTCGACCCGCAGGGTGGTGTTGGCCGTTTTCATGTCTCCGGCGGCGGCATCGTACTGCTGGCGCAGCTTGGCCTGAAGCTCGGTGAGATTCACAAGGTCCCCGGTGGCGGCGTCCACATAGAAGGCGTCGGTGGTGTTAGGCAGATACCGCAGCACGGCCTTTTTCTCACTGTCCTCCTTGCCGTCCCACTCCAGCACATATTCCAGCCGGAGGGAAAGGGTGCCCTTCAGAAGCGCCCGGGCGGCCTCTTCGGTGACGGCGGTCTCCGCTGCCCCGGGGGTTCCGGCGTAGTCGGACAGGTCCCCCCGCCAGAAGCGGGTCACCGCCCCGTCAGAGAGCCGTACCCGCACAAAGACGGTCATGGGGGAAGGCAGGCCGTTCAGCGCTACGGTTCCCCGGAAGGAATAGCTTTCGGCAGAGAGGGACTCTTCCCACTCGTCGGCAAAGGTCACCACCTCGTTTTCCTCCAGCACCTTGCCCAAAAAGGTCTGGGCGCAGGTCCCGGCCTGAGAGCGGCTCATGGCGGGGAAGGAAAGCCCTCCGCTGCTCCCTGCGGTAACGGGTTCCACCACAGACCCGCCTTCCCAGCGGTTGAGGGACAGGACCTTGCCTTCCCCGGTGGCGGTGACGTTCAGCTCCTCATCCTCGTTTTTCCAGGTCAGGCTCCAACGGGTGCCCAGAGCCGTCTCGTCGGGTTCGCCGTAAAATTCGGTGTACTCCTCTCCGATCCCCAGCGTTCCCTTTACCGCCAGGGTCACCCGGGTCAGCCGCTCGTCGGCGGCCTCCGCCGCCAGAGCGGGAGCCGACAGGGACAGGCCCAGGGCCACCGACAGGCCGGCGGCCAGCAGTTTTTTCAGCTTCATGCTGCATCCTCCTTTTCGGGCCGGAAGGCCCATTCTCTATCCACTTTGACGGAAAAAAGAAGAAAAAGTTCCCCTTTTTGGAAATTTTCAGCGGATATGTGCCCGCCATACCGCTGCCCGGGCCAGCCTTTGCCGAAGGGGAGAGCGGTCCTCGGGAAGAAGAGACAGCCCCGCCAGAGCGGCCACCTCCTCCACCACCCGGCCGACGGGTTTTCCGTCGGTCTCCACCGGGACGCCCCACCGGCCCTCGGCAAAAAAGGCCAGGCACCGGTCCATGGCGTCCAAAGCAAAGGCCTCCCGGTTCAGCCATCCCAGGTTCCGTTTCCGTAACCGCTTTACCAGCGTCTCCCGCCGGGCGGACAAAATGACGTGGACCAGGCCGATGCCCTCCCCGGCCAGCCTGCCGGGCAGGACCCGGCAATAGTCCTCGTTGACCAGCGTCATGGGGACGATGACCGGCCCGGGATGCTCCCGGCCCAGAGTGGCAAGGATGGGATAATTCAGCTCCCGCCATAGGGGGATATCCTGAAAATCAGGCCTGTCCATGGCGGCGGGCAGATTTTTTCGCAAAAAATACCCCACCTCCTCCGGGTCATAGATAAAGGCTCCGGGCAGCCGTCGGGCCAATTCGTGGGCGACGGTGGTTTTTCCCGCCCCAAAGGCCCCGTTAAGCCAAAGGATCATAAAAAACACCCCCAAACGAACATTTGTTCTTGACATTATCGAACAAACGTTGTATATTGTAGAAGAACAGACGTTCCATTTTCTTAAAACGGGCCGAATCACAGAAATAAGTCCCGATGATGGGACAACAAATTTGATAAAGTACCCTCAACAGATTTGAGGAGGAAACGCCATGGATACCATCTATTATACGTTAAATACCCGCAGAGTCAAGGTCAGCGGCGGTGCCGACCTGCTTACTTTTGTGTCCGCCCCCGCCCCGGCTCCCGCCGAGAGGGGGCAGGTGCTGGACTTTGCCCGCTGCCGCCAGCGGCTGGAAACCAGAGAGGCGTGGAAGGAACTGTCCCGGACCGCCGAGGCGGTCTCTTTCTCCGATGAAGCGCCGGAGGAGGTCCCTGCCGCCGCAGCCGTTCGCCGGGAACGGCGGGAGTCCCGGCTGGACCTTGTGGTGTCCGTTGCTCTGCTTCTTACTGCCGCAGCCGCCGCGGCCGCTTTTCTCCAACTTCTGTGAGAGTAAAAAACCGGGGGTCCTTCCATCGGAAGGACCCCCGGTTTTTCCGTCAAGGGGATAGCTCGCTGGCGGACCCAAAGAGGCGGCGGCCCGTGCGGTCCATATAGTCGCAAATCAGACCCGCTGCCCCCTCCCCCATGGCTGCGTCAATGCACAGCTCATAGCCGTGGAGGTCACCCCAAAGCCGTCCGGAGACGGTTTTGTAATAAGCGGCCCGTGCGGCGCCGGACCGGGCGATGCTCCTGCGTGCCTCCTCCGGGCTGTCCCCGTACATTTCCGCCACTTTCTTCATGCGGTACTCTTTGGAGGCGCAGATAAAGACCCGTACCACGTTGGGGTACTCCCGCAGTACATGGTCCGCCGCACGGCCCACGACGACACAGGCCCCGCATCCGTGCCGTGATCAGTCTTACGCGCCGTGCGCCGCATGTGTCGTTGATTGCCATATTGAATTCCTGCTTATGATAGCAGCCGCCATTTTAAAATGGAAAGGGCATTTTTCACAAAAAGCGGGGTCAACGGGCGGCGTCTTCCCCCGACTTTCGCACTGCTTCCTCCTCCGCCAGAGCCTTCTGAAAGGCCTCCCAGGCCCCGGGATGCTCCACATAGTACCGGGGGCAGAGCTTCCCCGTCACATCGTAGTGGCGGATGACATCCTCCGGGGACAGCCCGTAAAAACCCTCCAGCCAGTCCACCAGCCGCACCAGAGCGGCGTAGCTTTCCGGGGTAAACTCCCCCGTGTCGTCGGGGTGGCACACCTCGATGGAGATGGTGTCGTGGTTGCGGTCGCTGGAGCAGTAGGCCACCTCCCCCAAGGGCACGCACAGCAGGACCTCCCCCTCCAGCCCCACCAGAAAATGGCTGGAGGCATAGGTCTCGTGACTTTGGGCCAGCCCGGCGAAATAGCTCCGGTTCTGTCCGGCGGAGGTGCCCGGATTTCCCACATAATGGACCACGATGCCGTTGACCCCATCCATGGCGGTTCCCGGCCGGGACCAGTCGTTTACCGGCAGCAGCTGTTCTTCCGCCCACGCCGGGTACTGCTCCGGTACCGGCACCTGGATCGTTGTCGGCTTCCGGCGGAGGACAAAGGCGGCTGCCAACGCCGCTATGACGAAAAGGCATATTGCCTGAACGGGCCGCAGCCTCCGCCCCAAACGTCGACCGCCCCGCCGGTGGGCGGGGCGGCGGGATGTACTCTCCATAGAAGCCCCTCCATTCCCTCGATTTCGACAAGCCCATTATATCGGGGGAGGTGGAGGAATGTCCTTACTTTTTTCTGAAGATTCAGTCTCCCTTGTATTTTTTCCGGGTGGCGATGCCGCCCCGGATGTGCCGCTGGGCCTTGTTCTCTTCCAATACCGCCTTAGCCTGAAGGTAGAGGGGCCGGTTAAAGGCGGGCAGCCGTTCGCTCAGGTCCTTGTGGACGGTGGACTTGGAAATGCTGAATTTTGCGGCCGCAGTGCGGACGGTGGCCCGATTCTCTATGATGTACTGGGCGAGCTTAACAGCCCGCTCCTCCATATTCCCTTTCACGCACAACACACTCCCCATGGGTCAGTCTGGGGAATGTATATGAGCGAAAGCGGAGAAATATGAGAGGCGGAAAAATTCTGAAAAAGCACACATATCGAAATGGTCAGGTTCTGTATGGGCGCACAAAAAATCTCTGTGCGAATAAAAGGGAATAACCCTTATAAGAGTCATGACTCTTATAAGGGTTGACCTCTAAACAAATTTTGGGGAAAAATTACACATTGAACCGGAACAGGACGATATCCCCGTCCTTCATCTCGTCGCCGCAAGCTCCATATCCTTCGTCCCGGCGTAAACACCGGGCCTCGCTCATTTCGCTGCGGCTCCTCTCCCCACAAAAGCTGAGGACTGCTTTTGTGGGAACCCCTTTGTCCTCTTATACGTTGAACCGGAACAGGACGATATCTCCGTCCTTCATCACATATTCCTTGCCCTCGCTGCGGACCAGGCCCTTCTCCTTGGCCCCCGCCATGGAGCCGCAGGCCTTCAGGTCCTCAAAGGCCACCACCTCCGCCCGGATGAAGCCCCGCTCGAAGTCGGTGTGGATCTTGCCTGCCGCCTGGGGGGCCTTGGTGCCCTTGACGATGGTCCAGGCCCGGCACTCGTCCTCTCCGCCGGTGAGGTAGGAGATAAGGCCCAACAGGGTATAGCTGGCCTTGATGAGCCGGTCCAGGCCGCTTTCCGCGATGCCCAGATCGTCCAGGAACATCTTTTTCTCCTCTTCGTCCAGCTCGGCGATCTCGGCCTCCAGCTTGGCGCAGACGGGGATGACCTGGGCCCCCTCCTTGGCGGCCAGCTCAGATACCTGTTTGTAGTAGGGGTTGTTCTGGGGAGCGGCAAAGCCCTCCTCGTCCAGATTGGCGGCATAGATGATGGACTTGAGGGAGAGCAGTTCGCTGGTGGCGATGACCGCCGCCTCATCCTCGTCGCAGTCAAAGCTGCGGGCGGAATTTCCCTCGTTGAGCCAGTTTTTCAGGCGGGTGAACAGCTCGGCTTCCTTCAAAAATTTCTTGTCCCCCTTGGCGGCGGTCTCGGCCTTCTTGATGCGCCGCTCTACCATCTCCATGTCGGCCATGATAAGCTCCATATCGATGGTGGAGATGTCTCCCAGGGGGTCCACGGGCACGTTGGTGGAGGTGTCGGCCACCACGTGCATGATGTTCTCATCGTCAAAGCAGCGCACCACATGGACGATGGCGTCGCACTCCCGGATATTGGCCAGGAACTTGTTGCCCAGCCCCGCCCCCTGACTGGCCCCCTTTACCAGTCCCGCAATGTCCACAAACTCGATGACGGCAGGGGTGGTCTTCTTGGGGTGGTAAAAATCGCTCAGCCAGGTCAGCCGGCTGTCGGGAACGGCTACCACCCCCACATTGGGGTCGATGGTGCAGAAGGGGTAATTGGCGCTCTCGGCGCCGGCGTTGGTAATGGCGTTGAACAGGGTCGATTTGCCCACGTTGGGCAGGCCCACGATTCCTAATTTCATATATCCTCACATCTCCTTTATTTTCAAGGGATTTCAAGATTTCAAAATGGAATTCGCACCATTTTCGCACCACTTTTTAAGTGGCGGCATCGCTCTTGGTCGTGGCACAGAGGCCGTTGGCACGCTGACCTTCTTCAAACTGCCGTACCGCAGCCTCCAAGGAATCGTCCGTCACATGGACGTATGTATCCATTGTAGTTTTTAAGCTGGCATGTCCCAAGAGATTTTGCAGTATTTTGGGCGGCATCCCGTTTTCAATGGCCCGGGTAGCGTAGGTGTGCCGCAGAGCGTGCATACAGACCCGTTTGATACCAGCCTTATCACAGAGCTTATAGAGGTGAGTGTCGTAGGAGCTATTCTTGTTCGGCATCCCCGTGCGGAAGTTGATAAACACGAGGTCCCGCATAACAAGCGTTCTCTTTTCATTTGTGCGGGGGTCCTTGAACTCCAGAACCTCGTCCAACTGCTGACTCTGCTTGCGGTTGTTCCTCTCGGCGTATAGGGTCCTCAAAATCTCATAGGCCGGTTGGGTCAACCAAATGGTGCGCTTGCTCGTCTTCGTCTTAGGTGGCCCGGCCCTCCAGAAGTTCTGCTTATGGCGGAATTCCAAGGATTTGTCCACCGTCAGCGTCCGCTGTTTCCAGTCGATATTGTCCCAAGTCAGCCCAATCATCTCCCCCGTCCGCAACCCCGTTTCAAGCAAAAAAGCGTACTGATAGTAGTTGTGGGAGGTTTGAGCTACGGCAAGAAACTTCTGCTGCTCCTCAACCGTGAAAAACTTAATGTTTCCCACCTTCCGAGCAGGAATGGAAAATTTTACTTCATCCAGAGGGTGCTTTTTAATTTTTCCGTTCATCCTTGCCGCCTTAAACATGGTTCCAAGAGTGATATAAGCCTGACGGATGGTAGAGCCAGCATAATTCTTCTCTGACTCAGCCATGCGGTTAAATATTTGCTTACAATGCATGGGCTTAACATCGCAGAGCTTCATCTTACCAATGACTGGCTGAATGTTCATGAGGTATCGGTCGGCGTAGTTGCGGCGGGTGTTGGACGACAAGTCCTTATTAAGCTCCGTGTTCCAGATGAAATACCATTCATCCACTGTCATGTCAGGAGAATCAACACCATCGCCGTACTTGTCCTCGTAAATGGCCTTATCTCGCCAGTTTCTGGCCTCGATAACGGTATCAAATCTTGCTTGCTGACGAACACCCGTCTTGCTTACAAACCGCGCTTGATATTTACCATCATCCTTTCGCTGGGTGATACCCTTCCCCAAATTTTTGCCTTTCAAATCTTTACCCATAAGATAGGAACTCCTTTCAAATTTGGAAGGGAGTCCCTGCAACGCAACTATTGTATCACAGGAACCCCTTTTTCACAATAATAAAGTTTAGATTATCGTCTTCTGGCTGATATACTCCTCGAACTCCTTGCGCTTAACAAGCTTTTTGTTTTCTCCAACATAAAGCGCAAAGGGGCAGGTCGGAGCGCGGAGCATACTTTCAATCTTGTTGATTCCGATGCTGCTGTACGCAGCGGCCTCATATTTGGTCAGAGTGAGCTTTTTTTCAATTGGAACTTCTTTTGTCTGCTTGTTCATACTCATGTAACATCTTTCCTTTATCATAGTGTTCAGCGTAGTTATCGCTCTCCTGCTGGCCAGTCAGTTGCGTTATCTCTGCCGACACCCCAGCATGTGCTTTTTTGAGGCAAATTTTTTCTTCTATATGAGCAATTCTTTTGAATGATAAAGTATTTGAGTAAAAATAGCCAATATTTCTAAAAAAATACGCATATTCATCAATGATTCAGCTCATTTTATTCAAATAAAAAATTTCTTCCAAAGTCAAATCGTGGAAGAAATTTCCTGTTATTGTGATAAATTGTATAATGTTGGGATTTTTTGGTAAATTCTTACGCCCCGCAGGGCGTAAGAGCGTCAGCAATTCGGAGAATTGCGATAGCGTGCCAAACCGCTGACCCCGCCTTGTGCTCACCTCTCAGCCTCCACCCACCTGTTCTTTCGTGGCGGGCCACTCGCTCCTGAGGCTTCCCCTCTACCCCTTTTATAAACAACAAAAAGCCCGGAAGCTCACGGCCTTGTTGCCGCTGCTTCCGGGCTTGTTTATTTTTCCTCGTGCATGGATTTCATCATTTCCAGTGATGCTGACTTTTGCCGGGGCGTCAAATCTGCCCAGCAGGTGAATACCTCGTCCAGCTCCGAGGTCAGCTCTACCATTTCACCCTCTGCAAAGAATTGGGACAGCGTGATACCGAATCCCCGGCAGATGGCCTCCAGCGTGGCAACGGAGGGAACTGTATTCCGTTTGTAGATGTTGGCAATCGTGGCATGTGATAGGCCGCAGTTCAGGGCCAAGCGATAGGCTGTCCAGCCACGATTTTGTAAAAGTTGCTGGAGCCTTGCGTGAATGTCAAACATAGTCTCACCGCCATTCCTGTAACTATTTTACCGTTTAGAATGGCTACGCGATATAAAAGCCTTGTAACTTAATTATGTCAATGTTATAATATACTTATTCCTTTCAAGCCTTCAAGGAGGATAACGCAATGAAAAAGAAAATGACTGCTATGTTGCTTGCAGTGGCCATGATGTTGGGAATGTTCGCCTCCCCCGCATATGCCACCAACCAGAAGTTCAATGATGTGCCGGATACCCACTGGGCACTCAGTTACATCCAGTCTGCCGCCGCTGACGGCGTGATGAACGGCACCGGAGAGGGCAACTTCTCCCCTGCCAAGACGCTGACCCGTGCCGAGTTCATTGTGATGATGATGCGTGCCTTCTATTCGGACGATGTGGCAGCGAAGGAGACCGAGCTGAAGAACACCGGTATCGAAACATCGTGGTACGTCGCCCACTGCTTCCTTGCATATGAGAAGGGACTGCTGGAAAGCGCTTCTATGGAGACCGCTATCCGAAACGGCGTTGGAAAGCTGAAGAACCCTGACAGCTTCCTATACCGCAACGCAAAGGACTTGTCCGAAGTCTCTGCCGAAAACATCACCCGAATCGACATGGCTGTTATCGCAGGTCGAATCATGCTGGAGAAGGGTATCCCCGAGCTTCCTGATGCAGAGCGTCAGGCTACGCTGAACAAGGTTCCCGACGTCGACCAGATTCTCAATACCCAGCGGGAAACGATGGCGATGGTATACTACTACAAGGTTATCACCGGTATCGACTCCAATGGTACTTTCAATCCTTCTGGCACGGTTGACCGTGCCTCTGCCGCTGCTATCTACTGCCGCCTTCGGGATGCTGTTCGCGACTACGCTGATGGCACGACACCCACTCCTACTCCGACGCCTACCCCTGCCCCCAGTGTTGAGCCTACTCCGACTCCTTCGAAGCCCCCTGTGACCGGCGGCACGAAGGCCCCCTATGCAACGACGGACGATAGCATCGTAGGCACGGTCAGTGATACGCGAGTCACTTTGAGCCTCGAGACTCATAAGGCTCCTGTGGACTATTGGGGGAAACACCCTGAGCTGAATGGGCTGGTGGATAAGGATGAATATAACGCCTATGTCTTTATGGCGCTGAACCGCGAGTGGATTTCAAAAAACGGCATTGTCGCAAGCACATGGCAGAACGGTGCGTGGACTGACGGTGTCGATACTTTCAATTACCCCTGTTTCAGCACAAAGCGTACCCACCCCATTCCTATGGAACTTCCATTTACTGACTACTATGTGGATGCAGTAACTGGCGGTGACATCTATGTCAATCGAGTGGGTGATACAGTCGAGGATGACATTGGAATCTACCGGGTATATAAGGCAACGACCGTAGACGAAGCATACAACGGCAATCTCGTCCCTGTCTTTGCCAAGTTTACCCCCGGCATGTCCGATAAAGACAAAATCGTCATCATGGTCGAGGCGCTCTGCGAAAAGATGACTTATAACGATGGGTCTCCAGAGGTTGCAGACATCCCTCGTGTTGGCGGCCCAGACGTATGGGCTTCTGACGCGCCAGTCGTTAAGGGCATCTGCGATGACTATGCCGTTGCGTTCGCTTATATGTGCGATTATGCCGGTATCCCCTGCATGGTTTGCACTGGTAACAACCATGCATGGAATTTGGTGTACGCTGATAGCGAGTGGTATGTTGTAGATGTAACTGACCTCGACATCATGATTGATTTGGGGTTGGCATTTGAAGATGCTCGTAAGCAGCCAGACTTCTACATCTTCCACACTGAAGACGGCTATGCGAATATTGGGTTCAAAGATGACCAAACCAACGAAAAGCTAATCATCGAAGCACTCTATCAAGACGTCTTCGGAAAATAAAAAAGCCGATTACAACAAAGAACCCGCCGCTATTTAAACGGCGGGTTCTCTCTATCCTCTTAGTTTAAGCTCCGATGAACAAAAGCGCCTTGCCATCTGGCACCTTCATCTGGCTGAGAGCAGCTTCGGTCATCCGATGAAAAGCCATCATATCATCAGGTGCAATCCCGTCTTTGAACTCTCTATGGATTTGACAAACAAACACGAGACCTCCACCAAGTTCGGTGAAGGTCCCGTGTTGTTATTTATTTTCAGCCTTCGGCTGAGAATTTTTATGGTAGCGGGGCCCTGCTCACTGGAGGGTCCCCGCCGGAGACTGGCACCCAGTGAAGCACAACACTGGGTGCATGGGATAGCACTTCGGCCCTGTGCGGGGGCTGTCCCATGCTCCTATTCTACCATGCCGGACCGCAAAAGAAAAGATGCAGTGTAGGGCATACCCTATCTTTCCTTCCGAAACCCCGCTGAAACGGTAAATTTAGGCCCTGTTTTGGCCGATATTTTACACCATGCCGTTTCTTCCATTCTAAATTACCACCTTAGAAGGAGGAATAGTCATGAGTGAACTATTTGGTTATGTACGTGTATCAACGGAAGAGCAGAACGAGGCCCGACAAATTGAGAAGATGCGGGCGTTGGGGGTCCCAGAGCGGTATCTATTTGTAGAAAAGCAGAGCGGCAAGGACTTCGACCGCACTATCTACCTTGGGATGCGAAATATCCTCCGGGAGGGGGACCTTCTGTATGTGGACAGCATCGACCGCTTGGGTCGGAACTATGACGCTGTCAAGAAGGAGTGGTACTACCTCACCCGTGAATTGAAGGTGGATGTGGTAGCTTTGGACTTGGCGGACCTGTTTGACAGCCGCAAGTTCCGGGAGCAGGGAGAGGTTGGTCGTCTTCTGGAGGACCAAATGCTCTCCCTGCTGGCATGGGTGGCAGACCAAGAGAGGAAGAAGATTCGCCAGCGGCAGCGGGAGGGAATCGAAATCGCAAAGGTGGCGGGAAAGTATAAGGGCCGGAAGCCCGTCATTGTCCCAGACTTTGAGAAGTATTACCAGCGGTACATGAGCCGGAAGGTGAGCAAGGCGGGGCTGGCCCGTGAGCTGCACATCAGCCGCCCTACGGTCGACCGTCTGATTGCGGAGCATGAGGCAGGCATCAGGTAGGCATCAGCTTATCCTTGTCGTCCTCTACATAGGAGGGGAGGTGGTAAAGATGCTCCAGCATCTCGTCCGCCTTCCCTCCGTCCATCAAGAGGCTTGCGCCGAACTTCCCCGGCTTGACCCCGCAGTGGGCGAGAAGGTCCAGCAAATCGTCATACGTCAGGTAGGCGATATGTACCTTGGGCTTGTTCAGGCCACGGGTAGCATAGACCCGCCGCTTGACCCGCTCTACCTTCTCCGGGGAAAGCTTGTCATACTGCTTGAGCATATAGAGAACCTTTCCGCGCTGGTCGATGGGCTGTCCCTTTTCATCCAGTGACCCAATCCGCACCAGCTCATGATGGGTCCCATATTTTTCATCAAAGCGGGACCATTTATAAATAGTCATACCTTGGCAGATACGGCTCCGCTGGTCGGCGGTGATGTCCTCCATGTCCGGCGTGATGGCGTACAGCTCCTTCCGGGGAATCCCCCTGAGCAGGGCGTGGACATGCCACCCGTCCTTCTGGTTGGGGACCACCACCATAAGGTAAATGACCTTCTGCTTGGTGTAATAGGCGTGGTTCCGTATCCATTCAGTGAACTTTGACATGGCCTTTTCATCGCCCCAGACCTTCTCCGAGAAGGTGAAGGTGGCCCAATACATAAATTTGTTGGAGAGACCGTAGTTACGGACCAGCCGCCGGGTCCGGGCCACGCTTGCCAGAACGGAGGCCCGCTCCCGCTCTTCCTCCGTGGAAACATAGCTGGGAGAGGTCAGGGCGTTGTTGGCGGAGAAGCAGACGGCAGAGAGGGTGACGGTCCCATCGTCACATACGCCGACAAAGACCTTTGCGATAGGGGTGGGGCTACTGTAATGGGACGTTAAATGTTTTTCTGGAATGAGCATGACTCACTCCTCCTTTCAACAGTAAATAGATGAAATAGAAAGAAGATGTCTATCTCTTCTATTAAGTAAAAAGCGTTATAGGATAGAACTCCCCCAAAAGTCCCCCTCGGAACTTTTGGAATTTGAAATTGTCCGCGGGTCACGGGCCGCTGGGTCGGAGCATGGAGCCGCCCTCCTTTCTACTGCCTCTATTAGGGATTATGGTAGAGTTGCAATGCAAGAAAGGTGACCGCAAATTTACAATTCTGTGAAATTATGGAAATTTTGGGTCGAAGTTTGATGCAATTTATATGAATCGCACAAACAGGCCCGCATAAGCGCGGCAAATTTTTCCGAATTCATCAAAGAAATTCAGGGGAAATTTTTCTTTCCCTTATATGCAAAAGTGCAAACAGGCCTGTTTTTGCCTGTTATCGGACGGACTGAAATTTTGAAGGTGTGGCATTCCGTCATACTGTCCCATGGAATCTATTTCTTGATGAACGGAGATTTGGAGACTGGCACACCGGAAGCACAACTTTTTTTGACGATGGGAGGGAGACTGTCATCTTATGCAAAGCACAACAAAGCCGTGGTCCCCACTGCTGGACCACGGCGTGGGCGTAACAGGGGCAATCACATCCCCACCGCCCGCAAAGCCCGGAAGCGTCAGCGGACCGGGGCGGAATTGCCACCACGATTATCCGTTCCATTCGGAAAAATGGACGGATAAACGGTGGTGGTCGGGTCCAAGCGGCAAATGTCAGCATCGGGGAGCTGCGTAAAAAATCCCCCGTCAATCCTTGCTTACCATGTTCCCATAAGAAAGGGGGGATGCTTCATCGGCAAACTTGGCTCAATGACCCATCAGGTGGAGCGGGCGCTGACAGCCCAACTCCACATTGGGGAAAGTCGCCATCTGGCAAAGAGGACGGAACGCTCCTTTGCCCCGGAGGGTATCTTTTCCTTCGGGACGCTGGAAACCTATCTAAAAGAGGGGTGCAAGTTCGCAAAATGGGCCAAGCAGGAACACAGGTGTAACACGCTGGAAAAAGCCCGTCCCTTTGCGGAGGAGTATTTGCAGCGGGGGATTGACCGGGGCCTCAGTTCGGCCACCCTCTCCACCCAAAGGGCGGCCATCTGTAAGCTCTACCACATCTCAGCGTCCGAGCTGCATATCACCCTGCCGGAACGCCGCAGGGCAGACATCAAGCGGAGCAGAAACGAGGTCACACGAGACAAGGGCTTTTCCCTGAAAAACAATCGTGACATTATCGAATTTGCGAAAGCGACAGGTCTGCGGCGGCATGAGCTGGCAGCGGTCAGGCCCGAGAATATCCGGGTCATGTCGGACGGCTCTGTGTGCCTTGCAGGTATCAGAGGAAAGGGTGGGAAGGTCAGGAGTGTAGATGTACTCCCCGGACATGAAAACGCCGTCCTGCGCCATCTGGAGCGGCCAGAGGGCCGCCGCATCTTCTCCTGTGTGCCAAGTCATATGGACGTACATGGATACCGCAGGGAATACGCCGATGCCATGTACCGGGCCGCTCTGGAACGCTTCGGGCCATCCGGGCAGCTCTACCGATGCAAAAAGGACAAGAGGGGTAAGGTCTACGACAGGCGGGCGATGCGGTATGTCAGTAATCAGCTTGGACATAACCGTATCAGCGTCATTGCCGGACATTACCTCTCTTGACCGATTACACGAACATACAGAAACGAGGTATCAGGATGAATCTACAAATGATTCCCCACTACACAGACCACTTGCGGCTCATTGTGGGGAGCTTTTGCGAACCACTGACGGAAAGAGAGCGGGGGCAGCTCCGGGAGCTTGTGGCCTTTCTCGGCTGGCCGGACCCTGTTATTCTCCTGTGGGGAATAGACGGGGAGCCGAGGGACTGGGCCTTTCCGCTGAAAGAGGGCGTCATGGTGAACGTCATCCAACGCCCCCGGCGGAGCTTGCACCATGCGGCCCATGAGCTGCTACGGCTGCGGTCCTTTGCCGGGATGATGGAGAGCGCAAGAGACGCCCTCTCCTGCGGGCTTACCCCAAAGGAGACACTGGAACACTTGAAGCAAAACGGCCTCTTTCATGCCATGTTCCAGCAAGAGGGATTTTCTGAGGAAGTGTTGGAGATGCTGGAATCACTTTGACAAAATGGCTAGAAACACAAAAACTCCCAGCGGCGTTTCCGCTGGGAGTTTTTATCGTTGCAGGGTCGCTCCTCTTCACGGCGGGAATCATCCCGCACCATTTTCGCACCATTTTTTCAGGTGGTTTCATTCTGATATATGGAGATACATGATTTAAGACAAGTCCCGTTTCCCCTGCCGTATCAAGGTTTGGTGGATTTCATGGAGATTTATCCGAGTACATGAAACAGGGTGATGCATTACGATTCCTAATTTCATTTGAATGGCCCTCTTTCGGTAAAGGTTTCTCCCATATTATAGCGGAAGGGGCGGAAAAAGGCAAGACATTCCACAGGACTTGGGAGGGATGGAGGATGCCTGCATGAAAAAGGCGCCGCCCCAAGACCGGGGCGGCACCTTTGATGGAGAAAAGAGCGTCAGTCCACGCTCAGAGCCTCGTCCAGCAGCAGCACCGACTTGGCGTAGATCTTCATGCCGGTGATCCAGCTTTCGATGTGGAGAGCCTCGTCGGGGGAGTGGGCGCCGCCGTGGGCCACGGGAAGCCCCTCGGGCTTGGGGGAGCCGGGGATACCGGGGCCGAAGGAGATGCCGTTGGCCACCACCCGGGCGTAGTTGCCGCCGCCTCCGGCGGAGAGCTTGGTCTCGGTGTCTCCGGTGATGTCCCGGTAGACCTGCACCGGCACCGCCAGCTTGGGGTCCTCCGGGTCGATGTAATAAGGCTCCATGCACTCGCCCACCGTCATGGAGGCGCCATAGGGGGCGATGGCCTTTTCCAAAGCGGCGGTGATGTCCGCCCCGGTGCGGTCGATGGGATAGCGGATGTCGATGAGCAGGTGGAGTTTGCCATCGGTCAGGGAGATGACCCCGGCGTTGGCGGTGAGGCCTCCGGCAATGGGTTCATCCCAGTGCATATCCAAGCCGTCGCCGAAGGCGGTGGGGAAGAGATTGGCGATGGCGCCGCAGCCGCCCAGGTCAATGCCCGTCTTCTCCGCCAGCAGCACCGCCCACTTGGCGGCGATGGCAACGGCGCTGTTCTGCCGGTCTTTGTCCGGCATGGCGGCGTGGCCGGCCTTGCCGTGGCCGATGATCTTCACCGTGCCGTTGTCCCCGACCTCCACGCTGACCCGGTCGGCCCCCTTGAGGGCGGCCTGGGCCGCCTCCAGAGTGACCCCCTTCACGGTGATGACGGCGGTGTCGGGGATGGCGTTGTGGACGGTGCCGCCGGCAAAGTCCACAATGTCTTTTCCGGCGGGGATGTGGATCGTGGTAGTATAAAAGCCCTTTTGGGCGTAGCCGCCGGGGAAGCCGCCGTCACAGACGATGGCGATGTCGGTATCGGGACCCAGCTTGTGCTCCATGTAGTACCGGAAATCGGGCATACCGGTCTCCTCCGAGCAGCCCATCATCAGGCGCATACCGTGCTTCATGGGGATGTTGTTTTCCTTGAAAAAGCGGAGGATAAACAGGGAGATGATGGTGGGGCCCTTGTCATCCCCCACCCCCCGGCCAAAGAGGAAGCCGTCCTTCTGGGTCATGTTGTAGGGCTGGCACACCGTCCAGCCCTCCCCTTCGGGCACCACGTCCAGATGACCCACGAAGCTGATTTCATGCTCGGTGGGGCCGAAACGGGCGTCACCGGTGTACCCCTCGTAATCGTGGGTCTCGAAGCCGTAATGGCGGCAGCGCTCCAGCGCCAGATCCAGCATCTTCCGGCAGTCGGGGCCGTAAGGAGCGCCGGGTGCCCCCAGGTCCACCCGGGAAACCGACTTTTGGGACACCCAAAGCCCCAGCTCCTCGATCATCTCCTGCTTATGGTCCTCGATCCACTGGTCCAGCAGGGCGTCGAACTGTTTTTGGTCCATCATGGTATTCATCCTCCCTTATTTTGTAGTGCTGCTTTACTCTGTTAAATTATTATACTCCCCTTTTTCCCTGCCGTCAATGCCAATCGGCCCCTTTGCGGTTGCGGGACGGCGGCAAATGTGATATAAATAGGAAAAAAGGGGGCGGGGGCATGACAAAGCTGATCCTATACTGGTGTCTGGCGGTAAGTCTGGCGGATTTTTGCCTGATGGGCATGGACAAATACAAGGCCAAAAAGGACCTGCGGCGGGTGCCGGAGAAGCGGCTTTTCCTTCTGGCCCTGCTGGGGGGCACCCCGGGGGCCATTCTGGGGATGTGGACCTTTCGCCACAAGACCCGCCACTGGTATTTCAGGTGGGGCCTGCCCGTCCTCCTGACCCTCCAGCTGGCGCTGTGGTTTGGCTGGGAGTATGGGGCGGAGCTGTTATAACATTTTGTGGAGGGGCTGAAATGACGGAGCTATTTCGGAAGATCACGAAAGAGGAATTTGACGGTCTGCGCCGCCTGTTCCCCGACGGCAAGGAATTGTGGCAAAAGTACCGGGCCAGGCGGCAGGGGGAATTTGACCGAAAGGAGATCGATGTATATGCGGTCGAAGCCAACCACACTTTTATTGGTGAGGTGACCGTCCATTATACCAGCAGCGATCTCCCCACCGAGGCTATTCCCGGGCGGCGGGTCTATTTCCAGGCCTTCCGCATGGATGAGGCCCACCGGGGCCGGGGGCTGGGGCAAAGGCTGCTCCGGTTCGCCCTGACCGATCTGGAGAGGCGGGGCTACACCCAGTTTACCATCGGGGTGGAGGAGGACAACAGGGTCGCCAAGCACATCTATTTCAAGCTGGGCTTTACCCGGGCTATTGACAAGGGCTGTGGAGACGAATTGGACCCCAGTGACTATACTTTGTATATGCGGAGCATCTGAACCGTGAGAAAAAGGGCAAGGCAGACCAAAACGGTCCGTCTTGCCCTTTTTCTGCCTCTCTGCGCCCTCACTCTTTCAGGGAGAGGAATACCATTCCCGCCGCCCGGGCGAAGCACCTGGCCCCAGCCAAAGCTTCCTGAAGGGTATTCCCGTGGCTGCCCACCTCCACCAGCAGAGCGCCGGGGGTCAGATTCTGGTTGTAGACCGACTGGCGGAGGGTCATGGGCCGGGCCAAGGTGGGATAGAGGGTGTCCAGACTCTTTTGCAGCTTGGCGGCCAGCGCCAGATTGGCCTGCCATGTGGGGTGGTCTCCACCGCCTGCGTCACTGCCCACCACCAGCATAACCTGAGCGGTCTTGACCCCGTCAATGTCGGTGACCACCTTATAGACCGTGCCGTCACTGCCCACCAGAGCGTCCCGGTGAACGTCCAGCACCAGCTTGATGGTGGGGTATTGGGCCAGATAGTCGGCCACTGCCGGGCCGGAGCGGGTGTAGGAGCCGTTATAGGTGGGATAGTCGTATATCCCCCGGTCGTGAAGGACGGACAGCCCCATTTCGGTAAAGACCCGTTCCAGCTCATCCCCCACCCGGAGCATATTGTATCCCTCCTCCAGTGTGCGGGTGTTGTTGTCGCTGGGAGTGTAGATATCGGTGCCGTCGGGGGTATAGGCCTCGGTGGCGTGGGAGTGGTAGATGAGGATCTGGGGGCCCTCCTCCGCCGGGGCCAGGGTGAAGCCCACCGGAGCAGCGGCCACGCCGGACAGGTCCACCTCTTTATCGGTGCGGTTGTATAAGTAAAGCCCCGCCCCGGTATCATAGCCCTGACTGCTGGAGGGGATCAGGGTCCGCTCCACAATATCCCCCGGGGCCGTGGTGGTCTGGGGCGGCTCAGTCAGGTCATCGTGGTCGGGGGCGGGCTGGGCGTCGGGCAAGGGCTGCTCCTGCTTTGGAGTGGGTGCAGGAAAGGGGTTGGCTGCCAAAAGGGAGGACTGTTCCACCGCCAGTCGCTGCCAGAAAGGCAGGTCGGAGGCTGAATAGCCCAACTCGGTCCGCAGTGCGGCGGTGACAAAGGCCTCCCCCACGCCTGCGCCCGAGGCGGCCCCCGCCCCCAGCAGCAGCCCCCAGATAGCAACCGTGGCCAGACAGGCCGCCCCCGTCCGCCGAAACAGCCGTCCCCAATAAATTCGACCTCTCATCGCTTGTCCCTCCTGTTGTGTCTTTGGTTACGGCACAATGTATGCGCCGGGGGAGGGAAACATGAATGAAAAGGGGAAAATATTGTCCGGGGGACTGCCGGCGGGCGGAAAGGCCGCATGGGGCCTTTGGGGGCAGGGTCACTCGATAAGAGCCTGAAGGGATTCCAGATCCAGGGCAGGCTGGAGGGAGAGACTGAGGGCGTAGCCGATGACCTTGGCCATGTCCTCCACCCGCTGGTCGATATCCCGGGGCGTGACCATCAAGGTGGCGCCGGGGGCCTGGGAGATGGCCTGAGGGTCGGGATGCTGGCCGGCCTCTTCCAGCAGGTCGGCGCAGAGGGTGGCCCCGTCCACCACCGTGGGCACCCCTACGGCGATGACGGGGACTCCCATGGTCTCGGCGTTGAGGGCGAAGCGGTGATTTCCCACGCCGGAGCCGGGGGCGATGCCCGAGTCACAGACCTGGACCGTGGCGCAGAGCCGCTCCACCCGCCGGGCGGCCAGAGCGTCCACGGCGATGATGGCCCGGGGGGCGATCTTGTCGGCCACCGCCTTGACGATCTCTCCGCTCTCCACCCCCGTGGTGCCCAGCACCCCCGCCGCCAAAGCGGCCACGGGGCGGAAGCCGCCGAAGTGCTCGGGGGCCATGGCGATGAGGTGGCGGGTCACCAAAGTGCGGTCGGCGGCCTTGGGTCCCACGGCATCGGGGGTGATGGCCCGGTTGCCAAGGCCCACCACCAGCACCTCCCCCTCTCCCTCGGGGAGCAGGGGGGCCAGAAGCCCGGCCAGAGCCTTTACCGCCCGGGGAAAGGCCCCCTCCTCCCGCCGGCCCAGACCGGCCAGGTCCAGGGTGTGATAGACCCCCTCTGGCTTGCCCAAGGCTCTGGCCCCCTCGGGGCCGGTGACGGTGACGGTGGTGAGGGGAAATCCCTCGGCCTGGGTCTCCCGGCTTTCCACCTGGGGGAGAGTTTGGGCCTGTTCCTCCCGCAATTCTCTGGCTTCCAGCGCCAGATCGGTCCGTCTGTTCATGGTGTCTACCCCTTTCCCGGCACAAGATATTGTGCCCTTTACTTCAATCAGGTCTATTTTTTGCGAAAAGGCCGGTGTTATCCGAAAAAATCAGAAAAATTCAAAAGAAAATCTTGCTTTTTTTCGCTGGGTCTGCTAAAATAGATACCTGCACGGGCATGGTATGCCTGAAATTCGTCATTCGGAGGAGGTGTTTGGTTTGCCGAACATTAAGTCTGCCAAGAAGCGTGTTCTGGTGAACAAGGCCAAGGCGCTGCAAAACAGGGCCGTTCGGTCTGCACTCAGGACCGACATCAAGAAGTTCGAGGCCGCGGTGGCGGAGGGCAACCGCAGCGAGGCCGAGGGCGCTTACAAGGTGGCCGTCAAGGCGGTGGATAAGGCCGTCGGTCACGGCATTCTGCACAAGAACAATGCCGCCCACAAGAAGAGCGGCATGACCCTGAAGCTGAACAAGCTGGCGTAAGCCAATTTAGGGGCAGCATAAACCGCCTGCATTTGCAGGCGGTTTTTTGTTAGAATAAGTGGGGTGTCCCTTCTGGGATTTGCGCCCCTTGCGGGGGAAATTGTTTTTTCTTTTGTGAGAAAGCGGGATGTGTTTACCTTACAGTTGGTTTTTTGCCTGCCCGGCAGGGTCCAAAACCACTTTTTCTTTTGCAGCGCAAAAGAAAAAGCGGTTCTGGACTCCGAAAAAGAAAAGGTAGACCGGTGGAGATTATGGGGAGGTACGATACAACCGGACGTTGGATTTGTGCTGTTATGGTATCCCTCGGGTAAAAGGCTTTAGGATATCCTTCTGTTTCCGGCGGCCTGCGTTTGAGCGACCCGTGGGTCCTCTTGCGCCACTGCCGTTGAGTGGGTGGAATACCGCTCCTTGTCCGTTGGTATCCACGCCGCCTGGGTGGTGGTAGTAGCCGGTAGGCAAACCACCCTTCAAGCTGTGTAGGCCGAGGCGGGTCAGTTTCAACGTGATTTCTTCAGTGTTCCACCAACGGACACACGGGTGCGGGGCAAGGGGGACCATGGGGGCGTAAAGACGACACGAGCCGATTCTAATGCACTTGGTCTTGACCTGAGGGCTTTCATGCTTACTCCCGCTTGATGAGCGAAGCGAGTTTAGCGGGAGTTAGTGCCGTGAAACGGCTGGGGGGGTGAGGGGCCATTCTTTGGCCCGTCAAAGAATGGTTCCCCACGTCCGCACACCCATAGGCTTCCCCCACACCCCCATCCAAACGCACCCCGCCCTTACGGAGATAGGACGGTTTTTGATGGGGGAATTGCCCCCCACGGCTACGCACCCATAGGGTTGCCACATACCCATCACCCAAACGGCAAAAGGCCAAGTGATTCCACAGGAAAGGAGGATCAGTTTATGAGCAGTCTGCCCATGCACCGGCGGGCCTTTGGTTTTGTCTATGACGTGGCCGGGCTTTATTTTACCAAACGGGTCTCCCGTTCGGCGGCGGAGCTGGCCTATTTTCTGGTACTCACCTTTTTTCCTGTCCTCATCTGCGTCAACGCCATCATCGGCACCCTGAATCTGGACCTGACCAACCTGCCCGCCGAGACCCGGGTGCTGATCCCTGAGGCGGTGCTGTCGGTGCTGACGGATTATGTGGGGTATATCACCACCAACCGGTCCCGGGCCCTTCTGTGGGTGGGGGTGGTGACAACGCTTTTTTCCGCCTCGGCGGCCATGCGGTCCCTGATGGACGTGATGGACGACATTTTTGACCGGAAAAGCTATTCGGGCATTTGGAAAGTGGTCGCCAGCGTGGCCTTTTCGGCGCTGTTCCTGCTGACCATATACCTTTCCCTCATCGTGGTATTGACGGGAAGCTGGTTTTTCCACCTGCTGGAAGGCTTTATCCGCCACTTTCCCTTTTTGGAGGATGTGACTCTGCCCTGGCAGTGGCAGTGGATGCGGTTTCTCATTCTTTTTTGTCTGGTGATGATTTTCGTCATGGTGGTCTACCGGGCCACCTCCCCCCGGAAGCGGCCCCGTCCCCCCATTCTGCCGGGAGCCTTCGCCGCCTCGGCGGCGCTGGTGGGAGCCTCGGCCATCTTCTCCTACTTCATCGGCCTGTCCACCCGGTATTCCATGGTCTATGGCCCGCTGGTGTCGGTCATCGTGCTGCTGGTGTGGCTGTACCTGTGCGGAACGGTCATCATTCTGGGCAACTGCGTCAACCGGGTGTGGTATGAAAGGCAGCAGGAAAAGCAGAAAAGGACCCGGCATAGGAATGCTTGATAAAATCAGGGAGCCGGGTTTCCTGAAAGGGACAGGCGCTGCGGCGCTTCAGTCGGAACAATGACCTTGACAGTTCGCCAAAAGGGTGGTAGAATGCCTGTATATTGCAAGGAACGGGAGAAGTAAGCCAGTATATCCAGCACAAGAGAGGGGCCGGCCGGTGCAAGGCCCCCTGGACCTGGCCCAAAGGCGCCCGTGAGCAGTGGGGAGGAAATGCCCCGCCGGTCCCCGCCGTTACCGGGTCAGAGTGTCTCCCTCGGGCAGAGGGAGAAATTCAGGTGGAACCACGGACAAAAGGAAGTGCGGAGCAAGGGACTGCGAGGGAGCTTGGACCGGAGCGAGGGCGAGGGCAGGGCCGCAAGGCGGCCCGTAGACCAGCCCGAGTTGTAGGGAAAGCGACCGAGCGACCAGACCCTTGCGCAGCATGACAGCCTTGTTCGCCCTGAGCCAAAATAACTTGGCTTGGGGTATTTTTTTATCCCGAGCCCCATTGAAAGGAGCTTTTCCATGAAAAACACCGAAAAGACCATGGACCAGATCGTCAACCTCTGCAAAGGCCGGGGCTTCATTTTCGCCGGCTCTGAAATCTACGGCGGTCTGGCCAACACCTGGGACTACGGCCCCCTGGGCGTAGAGCTGAAGAACAATGTGAAAAAGGCCTGGTGGAAGAAGTTTGTCCAGGAGAATCCCTACAATGTGGGGCTGGACGCCGCCATTCTCATGAACCCCCAGACCTGGGTGGCCTCCGGCCATCTGGCCGGCTTCTCCGACCCTTTGATGGACTGCCGGGAGTGCCATGAGCGGTTCCGCGCCGACAAGCTCATCGAGGACTGGTGTCAGGAAAACGGCGTGGAGCTGGAGCACAGCGTGGACGCCATGAGCCAGGCCGAGATGAAGGCCTTTATCGACGAGCACAACATCTGCTGCCCCACCTGCGGCAAGCACAACTGGACCGACATCCGCCAGTTCAACCTGATGTTCAAGACCTTCCAGGGGGTCACCGAGGACGCCAAGAACACCGTCTACCTCCGGCCCGAGACCGCTCAGGGCATCTTCACCAACTTCGTCAACGTCCAGCGGACCACCCGGCGGAAGCTGCCCTTCGGCATCGCCCAGATCGGCAAGAGCTTCCGCAACGAGATCACTCCGGGCAACTTCATCTTCCGGGTCCGGGAGTTCGAGCAGATGGAGCTGGAGTTCTTCTGCGAGCCTGACACCGACCTGGAGTGGTTCCAGTACTGGCGCAACTTCTGCCATCAGTGGCTTTTGAGCATCGGCTTGAAGGACGAGAACCTGCGCCTCCGGGACCACGAGCCGGAGGAGCTGAGCTTCTATTCCAAGGCCACCACCGACTTTGAGTTCCTCTTCCCCTTCGGCTGGGGCGAGCTGTGGGGCGTGGCCGACCGGACCAACTACGACCTGACCCAGCATCAGAACACCTCGGGCAAGGACCTGACCTACTACGACCAGGAGAAGAACGAGCACTATATCCCCTATGTGGTGGAGCCTTCTCTGGGCGTGGAGCGGTGCGTGCTGTCCGTCCTCTGCGACGCCTACGACGAGGAGGTGGTGGACGCCGAGAAGAACGATGTCCGCACCGTTCTCCGGCTCCACCCCGCCCTGGCCCCCTTCAAGGCCGCCGTGCTGCCTCTCAGCAAGAAGCTCTCTGAGCCTGCCCGGAAGATCATGGAGGAGCTCTCCGCCGACTTCATGGTGGACTTTGACGAGGCCGGGTCCATCGGCAAGCGGTACCGCCGTCAGGACGAGATCGGCACCCCCTTCTGCATCACGGTGGACTTCCAGACCGTGGGCAGCGACACCGAGGAGGCCGACCACTGCGTCACCGTCCGGGAGCGGGACTCCATGGAGCAGGTGCGTATCCCCGTCAGCGAGCTGAAGAGCTGGCTGGCCGAGCGGGTGAAGTTCTGATATAAGTAAGGAAAAACCCCGCCGCCGGAGCCTCCGGCGGCGGGGTTTTTTGACGAATTTCTGTTTTTTCGCAACATTCCTGCCCCCTCGATTGTGTAATAGACAGAAAGACAGCAAAGGAGGCGTTCCCGTGGAGGCATATACAAAGGAGGAGCTGACCGCCCTCTACCGGCGGCAGGTGGGCATGGTCTATCAGATCTGCCTGATGCTGCTGAAAAATGTGCCCGATGCCGAGGACGCCTGCCAAACCGTCTTTCAAAAAGCGGCGGAACGGGCAGAGCCTTTTCGTGATCCGGAGCATGAAAAGGCATGGCTCATCGTCACCGCCCGGAATGAGTGTAAAAATCAGCTGAAGCACTGGTGGCGGACCCGCCGGAGCGGACCGGAGGAATTGGAACGCCTTACCTGGCAGCAGCCGGAGGACGGAGAGGTCTGGGCGCTGCTGCTCTCCCTTCCCCCAAAAGAGCGGCTGGCCATCTATCTCCACTATTATCAGGGCTATTCCACCGAGGAGGCCGCCCGCATCATGGGCAGTAAGCCCGCCACCCTCCGTTCCTGGCTCTTTCGGGGGCGAAACAGGCTGAAAATCTTGTTGGAGGCGAATGAGTATGGCGTATAACGAACTGAAGCGGGTGCTGGACCAGGTGAAGCCATCCCGGGAGCAGGAGGCCGTCATGCTGAACCGCCTCCTCACCGATGAAAGGACGGAACACAGGATGAAAAAAAGGACCCACACCCCCAGACTGGCGGCCGCAGCGGCGGCTGTCGCCCTCGTGCTTACCACCGGGGCTTTTGCGGCGGTCACCGGGTTGGACCGGCGGCTGCTGGACTACTTCGGCGGGGACGGGGCGCAGGAAGAGCTGCTGAGTGCCACCGCCATGGTGGTGGACAAAGAGTTGACCGATGAGGGCGCCACCCTCCATGTGCGGCAGGTGGTGGCTGACCGCTACTCCGTTGTGGTGCTGATGGACTTCACCGCCCCGGAGGGGGTGGCGCTGACAGAGGACTATTATGTTCTGGGGGGCGGGGTCAAAGCCACCGCTCCCGACGGGAGAAAAATGTCCGGCTGGGGCAGCGGCTTCGCCCTGCTGGCGGATGAGGCCCCGGAGGACAACCGCATCACCCTTCTGTTTACGGTCCACACGCTGGATGACAGCTTTAACCTTTTGGGAGCCAGGCTGTCGCTGGACTTTGAGGGGCTGTACGATGACAACATGGAAAAAAACCTTCTGGCCGCTGGCCGCTGGCGCTGTAATGTGACCCTGCCCACCGAGGACCCGGGCCGGTATGTGACTCCCAATGCTCCCATGGAGGTGGGCGGAAGCCGGGTGACCCTCACTTCCCTCTACATCTCCCCTATCTCCTTTGCCTGGGAGCTGGGAGAGGGGGAGGACGATCTGCAGTCCATGGACACCGCCGCCCTCCACGGCCGGGAGGACTGGCCGGAGCAGGTCTTTCTCACCACCCGGGGGGGAGAAACCATTCCGGTGGGAGAACCCAATTTCCTGCTGACCCAGTATAAAACGGATGTGCGGGAGCAGGACCACGGCCGGTACTGTTTCCGGCTGGATCCCATCATCGATCCGGCAGAGGTGGCAGCGGTGACCCTCTTTGGACAGACCGTTTCCCTTGATTGAATCCAAGCAAAAAGGAGCGGGGCCCGTCGGCGCCCCGCTCCTTTTCTTTCCGCAAAACCGGCAAAGGGCGTAAAACGCCTTTGCGTTACCGGTCGGCGGCCCCACCCGTACGGTGAAGGCCGAACTGCTCCAGCCGCAGTAAGATCTCGGTGTTGGTGAGCTTTTTTCCCATCCGCTCCCGAAACTCGTAGCTTTTCTGCTTTCCCCCGTCCCGCAGGGCGGCAAGTTCGGCGGAGAGGGACTCCTGCCCGGTCAGGACGCTTTCATAAAAATCCTCGAACCGGCCCAGACGGTCCAAAGCGGCGGTCAGGTCCTCTGCCCGGTAGCCGTCGGGGGTCTTTTGGGTCAGACGTTCCATGGGGAAAGGCCTCCCTTCCGTCACTGCCCGCAGCGGGAAAGCCGCAGGGCGGTGAGGATGGCCTGCTCCCGGGTGTAGGAGGCCAGAGGGGAGAAAGCTCCGTCCCCCGTACCCCCCATGACCTTGGCCCCGGTGGAATCCACAAGACCGGAGGTGAATGCCACCCCGTCGGCGGCCCAGAGGGCGATGGAGCCGCCATCGGTAAAGGTCTCCCCCGCCCCGGCGGTCAGACCCAGCAGCCCGGCGGTGCGGGAGAGCATCACGGCGGCTTCCTGCCGGGTGATGGAGCCGTCGGGGGTGAAGGTGGTGTCGGTGGTGCCCTTCACGATGCCCGCCCCGTAGGCCGCCGCCACGGCGGGACTTTGGGTGTCGGTGAAGGGAGCGGCGGGAGCGGGAAGGGGTTTGCCCGTCTTTTCTTCCACCAGCTTCACCATCAGTAGGCAGAACTCCTCCCGGGTGATGCTGGCGGCATAAGCGCCCTGAAGGTCATTGGGCACCAGCTTGCCGCAGATGGCGGCCCACACGCCGTCCTGAGCCCAGGCGGAGGGGATATCGGCAGGCTGGGCGGAGAAGGTGGACTGGGCGGTGTGGCTCTGGGAGAAGAACAGCTCTTTGGGGTCAAACCACTGTTCGTTGACCACTCCGCCCCCGTCCTTCAGCTCCCCGGTGGCCGGGTCATCGGCGCTGGCCCGGCCCCAGGTGGAGTCGATGATGACCCAGCGGCCGTCCGCGAAGGCCATGTTCCAGGCGTGGCCGGCGTTGCCCCTTGTATCGGTGATGCCGTTGGTGCTGACGCCGCTGACGTAGAGGGCGGGGATGCCCTGAGCATGAAGGAGGGCCTGGGTCAGCCGGGTGTAGCCGGCGCAGACGGCCAGACGGCTGTCCAGCACCTCCTCGGCGGTGTTGGAGACAGAGGCCTTCCGGCCGTAAAAGTGTTCAAAATCATAGACCACGTTCTCCGCCACCCAGCGGAAGATGGCATGGGCCTTGTCGTAGTCGTTGTCGATATTGGCGCAAATCTGGTTGGAGAGGGCGGTGACGGTCTGGCTTTGGGGTGTTACATAGGCCCCGGGATTCACCCAGCCGTTGATGACCGCCCGGTTGCTCTCTACCTGCCGGTTGTCGTACTCGAAGGGGGAATTGACCACCTCCTCCAAGGCGGTACAGCCGCTGAAAAGGGCGGTGTTGACCCGGGTTTTCCACTCGGCGGCCACCTGAGGATTGTCCGGCAGCACCACCCGGTGGAGAGAGGTGCAGTCGGTGAAGAGGTTGCTGCCCATTTTGACGATGGTGTCGGGAAGGACCGCTTCGGTCAGGGCGGTGCAGTTCCAAAAGGCGGAGCTGCCCAGCTCCTCCACACCGAACTCTATGGTGAGGGCGGCCAGAGCGGTGCAGTCCATAAAGGCGCCGTTGCCCACTGTTTTCACCGTGCCGGGGATGGTGAGCCGGGTAAGGCTCCGGCAGGAGGCAAAAGCATTGTCCCCGATTTCGGTAACGGAGGCGGGAATATCAATGGCCTCCAGCTTTACACAGCCCCAGAAGCCGCTGCTGCCGATTTTGGTCAGGCTCTGGGGCAGGGTGACGTCGGTGAGCTTGAAGGCCACCCGGGAGAAGGCCTCAGGTCCGATCTCGGTGACCCCTTCGGGGATGGTGATGACGGTGTCGCTTCCCTTATACTGGGTCAGGACCCCGTTCTCGATAACAAAATCGCTGCCGGCGGCAAAGGCCGGTGCGGCAAGACTCAGGCAGAGGGTGAGGGAAAGAATGAGGGAGAGAGTGCGTTTCATGGGTAGAACCTCCTTTGGCGGAAAAATTCTTCTTCCTTGTTTTGTGGGTTGCGGCCTGCCCGGCGGGGGCCAAAACCACTTTTTCTTTTGCAGCGCAAAAGAAAAAGCGGTTCTGGACTCCGAAAAAGAAAAGGTAGACCGGCGGAAATTTTGGGGTGGTGCGGTACAACAGGATGGAGGACCGATTTTGTTGGGTTGTTCCTCGGGTAAAATCCTTTGGGCTATCCTTCTATCTTCGGCGGCTTGCGTTTGAGCGACCCGTGGTCCCTTTTGCGCCACTGCCGTTGAGTGGGTGGAATACCGCTCCTTGTTTGTTGGTATCCACGCCGCCTGGGTGGGTGGTTTTTGGGAGGGGCGGGCGGATGTTGCCCGGCTGGGCCTCCTTATGGGTGGGGCGTGCATCTTGCGGGGGAAAGCACTTTTTCTTTTGCCTGCCCGGCGGGGGATTGTTTTCCGCTTGCCCGGCGGGGGCCAAAACCACTTTTTCTTTTGATTCAAAAGAAAAAGCGGTTCTGGACTCCGAAAAAGAAAAGGTAGACCGGCGGAAATTTTGGGGTGGTGCGGAACAACAGGATGGAGGACCGATTTTGTTGGGTTGTTCCTCGGGTAAAATCCATTGGGCTATCCTTCTATCTTCGGCGGCTTGCGTTTGAGCGACCCGTGGTCCCCCTTGCGCCACTGCCGTTGAGTGGGTGGAATACCGCTCCTTGTTTGTTGGTATCCACGCCGCCTTGGTGGGCGGTTTTCGGGAGGAAGTGGGCCGTGCGGGTGAGGACATCTGCCCTACGGGGTAGGATGGTTTTTGATGAGAGGAACCGCCCTTCAAGCTGTGTAGGCCGAGGCGGGTCTATTCCACCGGCATCTCTTTTGTGTTCCTCTAACGTACGCACGGGTGCGGGGCAAGTGGGACCGTGGGGGCGTAAAGACGTTTTAAGCCGATTCTAACGCACTTGGTCTTGACCTTAGGGCTTTCTTCGGGGGTGTGGGGGGCCATTCTTTGGCCCGTCAAAGAATGGTCCCTCACGTCCACGCACCTATAGGTTTCCCGCGCAACTACCAACTAAACGGCAACCGGCAGAAGCCCAGGTTCAGCTCTCCTCGTCCAACTTCAAAACTGCCATAAAAGCCTCTGTGGGGATCTGGACGGAGCCAAGGGAGCGCATCTTCTTTTTGCCCGCCCCACCCGGCTTCCGCCGTGCGGGGACCCCTTGTCCTTAAAAGTCCTCGGCGGAAATGAATTCCGCCTGCGGGAACTCTCCGCCGCCTGCGGCGGCTCCGAGCTTCACGGCGCTTATCGCGCCGCCCCGTCTGCGATGGGACCCCGGAGGGCAAAAGAAGATGCTCAGTTCTCCTCATCCAGTTTCAAAACTGCCATAAAAGCCTCTGTGGGGATCTGCACCGAGCCCAGGGAGCGCATCTTCTTTTTGCCCTCCTTCTGCTTTTCCAGCAGCTTCTTCTTCCGGGTGATGTCGCCGCCGTAGCACTTTGCCAGCACGTCCTTCCGCATGGCCTTCAAGGTCTCCCGGGCGATGACCTTGCCGCCGATGGCGGCCTGGATGGGCACCTCGAAAAGCTGACGGGGGATGTTGTCCTTCAGCTTCTCGCACAGCCTTCTGGCCCGGGGATAGGCCTTGTCCCGGTGGGCGATGAGGCTGAGGGCGTCCACCTGATCTCCGTTCAGGAGAAGGTCCACCTTTACCAAATCACTGGGCCGGTATTCGGAAAGCTCATAGTCCAGACTGGCGTAGCCCTTGGTCCGGGCCTTCAGGGTGTCGAAGAAGTCGTAGATGATCTCCCCCAGAGGCATGGAGTAGTGAAGTTCCACCAGATTGGTGTCCAGATACTGCATATCCTTAAACTCCCCCCGGCGGTCCTGGCAGAGAGGCATGATGTTGCCCACATAGTCGGGAGGGGCGATGATGGACACCTTGGCATAGGGTTCCTCGGCAAGCTGGATGGAGCCAACATCGGGGTAGTTGTGGGGATTGTCCACCATCACCACGGTGCCGTCGGTCTTGGTGATTTTATAGATGACGGAGGGCAGGGTGGTGATGAGGTCCAGGTCAAATTCCCGCTCCAGCCGCTCCTGAATGATCTCCATGTGGAGCATCCCCAGAAAGCCGCAGCGGAAGCCGAAACCCAGAGCGGCGGAGGATTCCGGTTCGAAGGAGAGGGAGGCGTCGTTTAACTGTAGCTTCTCCAAAGCGTCCCGCAGGTCGGGGAACTTGGAGCCGTCCTCGGTGTAGATGCCGCAGTAGACCATGGCCTGGGCGGGGCGGTAGCCGGGCAGGGCCTCTGTCGCCGGCCGGTCCGCCTGGGTGATGGTGTCGCCCACCCGGGTGTCCTTCACGTTTTTGATGGAGGCGGTAAAATAGCCCACCTCCCCGGCGATCAGCTCCTTACATGGCTCCATGCCCAGAGGGAGCAGGTGGCCGCACTCAATGACCTCGTATTCCGCCCCGGAGGCCATCATTTTGATTTTCATGCCGGGCCGGAGGGTGCCCTCCACCACCCGGAAGTAGACGATGACCCCCCGGTAGGCGTCATATTGGCTGTCGAAGATAAGGGCCTTTAAAGGGGCCTTGGGGTCCCCAGTGGGGGCGGGGATATGCTTCACCACATCCTCCAGTACCGCTTGGATATTGATGCCCATCTTGGCGGAGATCTCGGGGGCGTCCTGAGCCTCCAGAGCGATAACGTCCTCGATCTCCTGCTTCACCCGTTTGGGGTCGGCGGCGGGCAGGTCTATCTTGTTCACCACCGGGCGGATCTCCAGATCGTGCTCCATGGCAAGGTAGGTGTTGGCCAGGGTCTGGGCCTCGATGCCCTGGGCGGCGTCCACCACCAAAACGGCCCCCTCGCAGGCGGCCAGAGAGCGGGAGACCTCGTAGTTAAAGTCCACATGGCCCGGGGTATCGATAAGGTTCAGCTGGTAGGTTTCCCCGTCCAAAGCCTTGTAGGACAGCCGTACCGCCCGGGCCTTGATGGTGATGCCCCGCTCCCGTTCCAGGTCCATGTTATCCAGCAGCTGGGACTCCATCTCCCGCTGCTCCACCGCCCCGCACAGCTCAATGAGCCGGTCGGACAGGGTGGATTTGCCGTGGTCGATGTGGGCAATGATGGAAAAGTTGCGAATTTTGGATTGGTCAGTCATAGAAAATACCTCCGTAGGCAAATCCACCGGGGCCCCATCGCAGATGGGGCGCGCCGAATGGCGCGGATATTTTGATCAAGGGGTCCCCACGAAAACCGCGAAGGGGGTTTTCGTGGGGGGAGGAGGAAGAACGAAGCGGGTGGAGATCCGGCGAAAGCCGGATGGAGCTAAGCGAAGTTTCTTCCGACGATGTGGGCAATGATGGAAAAGTTACGAATTTTGGATTGGTCAGTCATAGAAAACACCTCCGATGGGTAAAAAGGAACTTTGCCTTACTTTCTCCGCTGCTCCAAAGCCTTGTTCACCCGCTCCCCCGTGTTGTGGACGATTTGGAGGAGGGACTGATAGGCTCCGGGGTAGCTCTGGGCCAGAGTATCGTTGGTGATGACCGGGAAGGAGTCCCGGCCGGCGTCCTTCACCTGGGCGGTGAGGGCGTCCAGATAGTCGGCCTCGGAATAGGTCATATCGGCATCGGTGCAGCCGGCCAGAAAGTGGTTGGCGGGGATGGAGAAAAACCCCTCATTCTGGGTGGAGGGGGCCCGATAGAGATGGCGGAACATTTTATAAATGGCGTCCCCCAGATAGTTGGAGGCGGCGGTGACCGCCTCCTTGCTGCCCACCCGGCCCAGAAGGTCGAAGAGCATATCCAGTGAGTTCACCAGCAGCTTTTTGTTCAGCGTGGCCACAATGCTTCCCCGGAGGACATTGCCCTTCTCGGCGGAGGCGTCGTAGAGTTCCTCGGCGCCGATGGTGGTGCCGTCCCGGCTCATGGACCGGCCCAGCAGAAAGTCGGCGGAGACATGGTAGTAATCACAGGCCTTGCGGACAAACAGAAGGCCCGGCTCCCGTACTCCGTTTTCGTAGTGGGACAGAAGGGCCTGACTGATACCCAGCTCCCGGGCGGCCTCCCGCTGGCTGACCCCCTTCTCCCGCCGCAGCAGGGCCAGAGACCGGGAAAAATCGTTGTTGCTTTCCATGGTTGAAACACTCCTCATTATAGTAGACAGTAAGTATAGTATAGACAAATCAATACCATTTGTAAAGGAAAAATGTGAGGAAATCTTCTCTTTCCCGTTGCCTTTTTTCCCCGACTTGGCTATAATAGAAGCATAAAATGGAAAAATATGCTCGTATGGTATTTTTTCACCTGAAAAGCAAACCAAATCAAATTCACAGGAGGCAATCAAAAATGGAGAAGTTCCAGTTTCCGTCCATGATCGAAAAGCTGAAGCAGAGTCCCAAGACCATCGTCTTTACCGAGGGCACCGACGCCCGTATCCTGGAAGCCGCCGCCGAGCTGCTGAAGGACAGCTTCCTCAAGCCCATTCTGGTGGGCAGCGAGGCCGAGGTGACGGCCGCCGCCGACAAGGGCGGCTTCAACATCGCCGGCGCCGATATCGTGGACCCCGCCAATTACGCCAAGATGGACGCCATGGTGGCCAAGATGGTGGAGCTGCGCAAGGGCAAGATGACCGAGGAGGAGTGCAAGACCGCGCTTCAGAAGGGCAACTACTTCGGCACCATGCTGGTGGCCATGGGGGAGGCCGACTGTCTGCTGGGCGGCGCCACCTACTCCACCGCCGACACCGTCCGCCCCGCCCTTCAGTTGGTGAAGACCCGGCCCGGCGCCCATCTGGTGTCCTCCTGCTTCATCCTGACCCGGGACACCGGGGACGAGGCCCTGCGCAACCTGTGCATGGGCGACTGCGCCATCAACCTTTCCTATGAGGACAGCCTGGACAAAGAGGGCAATGTCACCGTCACCGCCGCCCAGAAGCTGGCCGAGGTGGCGGTGGAGTCCGCCAAGACCGCCAAGATCTTCGGCATCGAGCCAAAGGTGGCCATGCTGAGCTTCTCCACCAAGGGCAGCGGCAAGGGTTCCACCGTGGCCCTCTCCGCCGAGGCCACCAAGGTGGCGCAGGAGATGGCTCCCGACATCGCCATCGACGGCGAGATGCAGTTTGACGCCGCCGTCTCCCCCACCGTGGGCCAGCTGAAGTTCCCCGGCAGCAAGGTGGCCGGCTATGCCAACACCTTCATCTTCCCCAACATCGAGGCGGGCAACATCGGCTACAAGATCGCCCAGCGGCTGGGCGGCTATGACGCCTACGGTCCCATCCTGCTGGGCCTGAACGCCCCCATTAACGACCTGAGCCGGGGCTGTGTGGCTTCCGAGGTCTATTCCATGGCCATCATCACCGCCGCGCTGATTTAAGAAGCGGTAAAGTTTAATATCAAAATGGTCCCCGGAAGACGATATGCCTTCCGGGGACCGTTTTTTCAGGTGTGTTTGGGGAGCGTGGAGGACAGTTTGGCGTTTTGGCGGTTGGAGCTTGTCTTGGGGTCGTTTTTGCCTACCCGGCTGGGGCTACAGCCCAGCCGTTGTGGGCAGGCTGTCTCTTGGCGGCTATGCCGCTTAGAGACAGCTCGTGCCCTGTGGGTGCTGTGCCGCCTTATGGATGGGGCAGGTAAAACCGCTTTCTCTTTTGTGGGAAAGTGGTGCGTTTTATCTTGCAGTTGTTTTTTGCCTGCCCGGCAGGGGCCAAAACCACTTTTTCTTTTGATTCAAAAGAAAAAGCGGTTCTGGACTCCGAAAAAGAAAAGGTAGACCGGTGGAGATTATGGGGAGGTGCGATACAACCGCACAAAGCACCAACCCTGCTTGGTTATCCCTCGGGTAAAAGACTTTAGGGTATTTTTCTGTTTTCGGCGGCCTGCGTTTGAGCGACCCGTGGTCCCCCTTGCGCCACTGCCGTTGAGTGGGTGGAATACCGCTCCTTGTCCGTTGGTATCCACGCCGCCTGGGTGGGTGGTTTTCGGGAAGAGACGGGCCAAGCGGGTGCGGACACCCGCCCCCACGGGGTGGGATGGTTTTTAGTGGGGAGGACCACCCTTCAAGCTGTGTAGGCAGAGGCGGGTCAATTTCAACGACATTTCTTCAGTGTTCCACCAACGTACGCACGGGTGCGGGGCAAGGGGGACCATGGGGGCGTAAAGGCGATACGAGCCGATTCTAAAACACATGGTCTTGACCTTGGGGCTTTCATGCTTACTCCCGCTTGATGAGCGAAGCGAGTTTAGCGGGAGTTAGTGCCGTGAAACGGCCGGGGGTGTGGGGGGCCATTCTTTGCAGGGCCAAAGAATGCCCCCCACGTCCACGCACCTGTAGGTTTCCCACGCAACTATCATCCAAACGGCACCCCGCCCCAGCATTGGCGGGCCTCCCTGCCCGTTGTCCCCCGGCGGTCCCTTGCACTGTCCCCCGGAAGGAGCGCCTTTTAGGGCGTTATCCCCACGAATATCCGCTCAGGACACCACCTGATACCGCAGTCGCAGATAGGACCCCTCCAGCACCTGACAGTCGACCAGCTCCAGCACCCCAAGCCCTGTCAGTTCTTCCCGGGTGGTGATGTCCGGTCCGTCGATGAGGGTGGAGGTCCCCTTCCCCCCTACCAGCAGGGGGGCCACCACAATGTCCACATGGTCCAGCAGCTTTTCCCGCAGCAGAAGACCGTTGAGGGTACCCCCGGTCTGGACGGTGAGCCGCTCACAGCCAAAATCCGCTTTCAGCCGGGCCAGCATCTCCCCAAGGTCCAGCCTGTTCTGGCGCAGGATATGAAGGTTGTCGGCCTCCACCGAAAAGGCGGGGTGGGCGGGGTTTGTGGTGACCAGCACGAAGGTTTTGGATTTGGCGCAGAAGTAGCGGACGCCCGCTTCGGTAAGATGGTGGTTGTCGATGAGGACAAAGGACACGGGGGTCTTGCCGGGCAGGGGCTTTTCGTTGGCCCCCACCTTGGCCTGGACCCGGCCGGAGCAGAGGGACCAGAGGTCGGTGGTCTGCTCGATATCGTAATACTGCTGCAGGCCTTCGGCCATACCGGGAATGTGGGGCAGGTCGGCATCCATGTCCAAAGTGTCGGCGGCGCCGGTGCTGATTTTTCCGTCGGCGGACATGAGCATAAAAAGGGTGGTAATAGGACGGGTGTTCATGGCTTGCCCTCCAATCGAAAGAATGTACGATTATGATACCATGGTTCGCTTGTAAATACAAGGGAAAGTTCGCCGGGGGAAGGAGGTTCCGCTGGGGCAGATATTTGCTCTGGTGGTATTGCAAAGAGGGGCGAAGTCTGTTATAATGCTAAACATATATGCAGTACCTTCCGTGTGTGCCGGAAGGTACTGCTTATCCTTGAAAGAGAAAGAGGTAGAATGTCTTGGCAACCAAGCTGAACATCGTAGACGAATCCAGAAGCCCCACAAAGACCATCCTGCTTCTGGCCTGGCCCGTGCTTATCGAGCAGGTCTTCTCCACATTGGTGGGCTATGCCGACACCGCCATGGTTGGCTCTTTGGGTGCCGCCGCCACCACCTCGGTGTCCATCAGTATGTCGGTGATCATGCTCCTCAACGGCTTTGTCATGAGCCTTGGCATGGGTATCACCACCATGGTAGCCCGCTCCGCCGGCGCAGGGGATTATGAGAAGGCCCGGGCCTTCATGCGCCACGCCATCCTGGTCATTTTGTATGTGGGGCTGCCCATCGCATTGGTCATCATCGGCCTTCACCGACTGATCCCCCAGTGGCTGGGGGCCGAGCCGGAGGTGCTGGAGCTGGCGGCAGAGTACAACATCATCACCGGCGTGGGCCGTATCTTCGGCATTTCCTCCATGATTTTGAACTCCGCCTTCCGGGGCTATGGGGACACCAAGACCCCCCTGCGGATCAATACCACCATGAACGTGGTCAACGTGATCTTCAACTTCCTGCTCATCTACCCCACCCGGACTCTGACCATCTTCGGGGCCAGTTTCACCATGTGGGGGGCGGGCTGGGGGGTCAACGGCGCCGCCGTGGCCACCTCCATCGGCATGGCCGTGGCCGGGCTTCAGGGCCTCCATGTGGCCTTCTTCCGGGACAACGAGTTCCGCATCGACTTCAAAGGCCCCTGGAAGATCGACTGGGTGCTGATGCGCCAGGTGTTCCACATCTCTCTGCCCGCCATGGTCCAGCGGGTGTGTATGTCCGCATCGGGCATCATCATCACCAAGAGCGTGGCCACCCTGGGCACCGTCACCCTGGCGGCCCGGACCCTCTGCGACAGCGCCGAGAGTATCGCCGTCATGCCCGCTTTCGCCTTCCAGACCGCCACCACCACTCTGGTGGGCCAGTCCCTGGGCGCCGGCAAGCCCCATCTGGCCGAGAAGTATGTCAAGCGCACTGCCATCATCGCCGCCATTGTCATGGTCTTTGGCACCATCGGACTTTATTTTGGGGCCCGGGCCATTATCAGCATCTTCACCCCTGATGAGGCGGTCATCGCCCTGTCGGTGGAGTGTATGCACATCATCGCCTTTATGCAGGTGCCCCAAGCCGTGGGCTGGGTGCTCACCGGTGCCCTTCAGGGTGCGGGAGACACCAGGATCATCTTCGGCATCACCCTGTTTACCAACTGGGGCATCCGCTGCCTGGGCAGTGTGATGGCCATCCGGGTCTTTGGCCTGGGACTGCCGGCCATGCAGTGCGTCATTCTCTGCCAGGGCATTGCGCAGATGATCCTGTTCTACCTGCGCTACCACAGCGGCAAATGGAAGACCGTGCTGAAGGATACGGGCGCCCCCACCAAGGCCTGATTTGCGAAAAGGTATCCCCAAGGGGCCGGACAATTGTCCGGCCCCTTTTCTTTTTGTTTTTTAGGGCTTTTCCCCTTCCTCCGCATGAGAGTCCCGGCGGCGGCATACACTGAACAGAAAAAGGAAGGAGGAACCAATATTATGAAGAAACTATTTGTCCTTTCCCCCAAGCGGATGGCCCTTCTGACCTGCGTTTTGGCGGCAGCGCTAATGTTTGGGGCGGTAAATATGCCGGCGGTGGTGGCCTCGGCCACCCAGCGCCAGCTGCCCATCTACTGTGTGGAGCGGGACCAGAAAATGATCTCCATCTCCTTCGACGCCGCCTGGGGCAACGAGGATACCCAGCAGCTGATTGACATCCTGGGCAAGTATGACATCAAGGCCACCTTCTTCGTGGTGGGGGAGTGGGTGGACAAATATCCCGAGTCGGTGAAGGCCCTCCACGACGCCGGCCACGAGGTCATGAACCACTCCAACACCCACGCCCATATGTCCCAGCTCAGCCGGGACGAGATCATTGCCGATGTCAATGCCTGCAATGACAAGATAGAGGCGGTCACCGGGGTTCGCCCCACCCTCATCCGGCCCCCCTATGGGGAGTATGACGACAACGTCATCACCGCCATCCGGTCCATGGATATGGAGCCTATTCAGTGGGATGTAGACTCTCTGGACTGGAAGGACCTCTCCGCCGCCGATATCACCCAGCGGGTGACAAGCAAGGTCCAGGCCGGGTCCATCGTCCTTTTCCACAACGCTGCCAAGCATACCCCCGAGGCATTGCCCACCATTCTGGAGACGCTTTTACAGGAGGGGTATACTTTTGTGCCTATTTCCCAGCTGATTTTGCCGGGGGAGTGCAACACCGATTATACCATCGACCACACCGGCCGGCAGCAAGCGGCGGGATAATACGGCGGCCAAAGAGAAACAGAATGTGCTGCGGGAAGAAGCCCGCAGCACATTCTGTTTTTGGAAGGCCGTGTTATTTCCCTAAAAACGCCTCATACCGATCACAGATCCCCTGGACGTCGTCCCCAAACTCCACCTGCTCCCCCTTGTGGAGCCACAGCACCTTTGTACACATCTCCCGCACCTGCTGGATGGAGTGGCTCACCAGGATCGTCGTGGCGCCG
>CAJUKH010000059.1 GCA_910587345.1 uncultured Oscillospiraceae bacterium
CTGCAATATATACGGTATTGCTATTTTTTAAGGACGCAATTAGGAGTTTATTCCCATTACTTGTGCGAAAAAGTGTCCAGCTGCATTGTGAAATTTGGCATCGCTCTTCCTCAGGTACTTCTAACGCATCCCAAACATCACAAAGGAACCATGCAATATTCATGTCGGTTCCGCTACCAACTGTTTTTGTAAGGAGGTTCCCTTGTTTGTCTCTGGTTGGATTTGATTGGCCGATTGAACCGGATAAAACAGAATATCGGAAGCCCTCCCCGAAGGAAGAATGATCCGAACTTGCGTAATAGTTCTCTTGTGCGGAAATGGATATATTCCAGTTACGCAAATAGGTATCTGTTTGCTGCATTGTTGAGATGGGAGGGTCTGTCTCTTTTCGCTGTTCGGCGAAAGGAATGTAAAACATGAGTAAGAAAAGCGAAAAGTATGATATTATAGCCAATATAAACAACCAGATAAATATGGTATGCGCTTTTGAATGAATCATAGTAAAATTGCCATGAAACTGAAAAATTGAAGATTTCTCTTATATTAAGTTTCGGAAACAACTACCTCGCCATATCTATCTGCGTAAAAATCAGAAATCAAGGTATCCACCAAGTCAATAAGAGATTTTTGATCTGAATTTGTAACACGGATGCATCCATGTGTACACCGTAAAGGGTATCCTGGCAAACTTGTATCCTTTGCAGGGTCTCCGCCATGAATCATAATCCCTGTCCTTCCAGTAGTCTTTGCTAATCCGCTTTTCCCCACCATACTAATTCGCCTATATGGTCCATATGAATAGGTATTTGAACTTGCTCCACAAATTTCTCCACTATAAGTTCCTGTTGGAGTATTCCCATTCTCAAGCGTCATCGCTTTATTGTATTCAGCCAGTCCCAAACACTTACAAGACATCTGCAAAGCCCCATTTGCATGATATAGTGCAAGTGTACCTTTGTAATTTCTATTTATAGGTAAATTAACAATAATAGACCATTGTCCAGTAATTGTATCTGAATACTTACCCTGCCGCTGAGTCAACAGTGTTCCATTTTTTGCTGTATATACTTTTACCAATGTATACACAACACCCGTATTATCATAAGTAATTGAATATTTCTGAGTTGTACTCGTAGCCCCCCTTGGAATAGTAATGCTCTTGCTGCTCTTCAAGTGTTCCTTTCCATTTCTAACAGCATATACCTCTGTCCAATATGTTCTTACACTCGAGGTCGCTGTTGTTTCGGAAAAGCTAACAGTTAAGGTCGTCGCTTCTCCGCAAACCAACTTTCCTGCATATGTCATTGTTCCGATGGTTGGAACTTGTGTTGACAACGGAACTGCAACATCTTGTCCTTCCAATACATCTTCCTCAGAAATATCATCGTTTATAACCGCAATCTGTTCTTGAACTGCGGAAATAATAGCCGCCTGCTCTTCAGTCAGTTTTCCATCATTTATAGAAAAAGCATACTTTCCATTAGTAGAACACACTTCCGCAACACCATCGACAATGGCCTTCTGCGCAACCGTCGAAGTATTTGCTATCACTGCTGAAAATACCGCAGGGTCTTCAACAAAGACGTCGCTCAAGGTTTCAAAAAATTCTTCATCTTCCAAATTATCATTATCAACATGAGCAGAAACAAGCTTTTCCAGAAAGTATGGGTTGTATTTCTGCACCTCTGGCAGCTCTTCTACAGGCCCAACATCTGCCACCTTATTTTTCTGAAAGTCTATTTCTTGCAATAATTCTTCGATTACTTTCTGTTCTGATTCCGTCAACATGTCACCTTTATGCGAAGTAACCTGCTCCTTAAAATCATCTAAATCAAAATAACCAGCAAAATATACAAGCAATTCAGCCATTGCTTTTAAATCATCACTTTGAAGTTCTGCTGCAGCACTGATAAATCCACTCGGATTGGTCTCAAATGCCTGATACAACTCATACGAAAGATCTTCGGTTCCAGAACCATCTGTATCTCCCAATGAAGAAAGCAATTCAGAAATATCCGTGCCGCTGAAAACGCTTTCCTCCGAAGGTTCCTCTTGGTCTTGGATAGCAAGAACAGGCATGCATAAAGAAAAGCAAAGGACAATCGCTAATAACATAGCCAATAAGTGTTTACCTGAACTTTTCATTTTTACTCCTCCTTAAAATTATTGGCCCAAAGGGATACATCCCTTTGGGCCTGCCTATAGGCAGGCCCGGTTTTATCTTCCAGTCGCCGTAACAGTTATGTCCGGTCTGACCTGGCCATTCACCGTCGCAGATAAGACCAGTTTATATGTCTGCTTTTCTGCAACAGTGTAGGTTTCAGAAATCGTGACAGAGCCCTTTCCTGACGCGCTCCATGACGTAATGGTCTGAGCGCCTTGTTTCAGGGTAACAGTAATTGAAATTTCATCCTCCTGGTTACCACTACTATACTTCCCGAAGCAATATGCCGTTGTCCCACTGATCTTCAGTGTTGGCCTACCAGAAATCGCCCTTGCGCTAACAGCAGATGCAGCCGGAGCCATGACTGACACGGCGAGAAGAACTGCCATCAGCATAGGCACAATCCGTTTTTTCATAAAAAGCACCCCCTCTCTGTATTGAATAAGGCGCTGCTTTTCGCAGTCACCATATTAACGCAGAGAAAGGGTGCTTATCTTACATAAATTTTACAAAAATTTCTTTACTATCCTATTCGTTCAACACTTTTCGCTAATTCAACCAGCTTTATACTGTCAAAAAATCCGTCAATTACAAACTGAACTTCGTCCTTTTCATCAAGCCACGTTATTAAATTACTCTGATTTACATCTTTTGATATATATACATGGCCCCAAAAATCATTATCTTCTATTTCAATAATATCCATACTGTCGGTCTCTATTTCTACGGCAGTTCCCTCTTCCACTCTCATATACTCAAATCGGATTACTTCCCCCTCCGAATTTTCGTAGAATATCTCTATATCGTTCGGCGATTCAACGGGCATCCCCGTTTCCTTATATCCAAATGGCAAGTCCGCAATTTTATATTGTGGCATTTTCGTAAATGACGGCTCTCCAAAAAAACGATATATAACACTGGATTCATACCACTCAGTGACCCAGGTAATAATAGCAGCACGGGCAGTCGGACTCACTACCATAATCGATCCAACCGCTACAGAACATATCAAAAAAAATACCGCTACACTTTGTAGACACCTCGTCCAAGCCGACCCCCGATGCTGTTCCTTAGCCCACTTATTTGGATTAGAGAGCATGCGCAACATCTGCCATCTAAAACGATCTGATACAACCACAGGCTCTTTTTCATGAAGCTCCTCCTCAAATTCCTTGGCAGCTGCATCTAACAGAATGTTTTTCAAAGCTAGATTCTCGACCGCTTCCATCATTGCACATACCCCTCCTCCCGTAGCTTTTTCATAAGTAACGCTCTGCCACGATGAATCCGAACATCGACCGTTGATTCTTTCAAAGACAGCGCAGCAGCAATCTCCTTTGTGCTGCGCTCCTCAACAAACCGCATTTCTAAAATTGCCCGATATATTTCTGGCATTTCTCGTATTATCTCTATAACATCTTTTACATTGTCGGTCTCCGGTCCATCATTGTATCCTAAAAAATTATCATCAATCGGCAGTTCTTTTCGGCGCTTTCTTAATATCGTTATCGCTTCATTCTTTACTATAATGACGAGATATGCACCTCTTTTCTTACAGGGAACGTCTAATATCTTTTTAAAGTTCTCAGCTACTCTTACCCATGCATTTTGAACTGCATCCTCAGCAGCATTCGCATCATCAGGGAAGTACCGCTTTGCTACTCGAAGCATCGCATTTCCATACTCATTATATAACTCGACAAAAACATCTCTATCTTCTTCGGTTTCAAGAATAGACAAGAACACCAGCAAATTTATCCCCCCCCTGTTCTCTGTTTCTATAAATATTCTACCAAGTTTTCTATTTTCCCTCGTTATTCTTTATCTTTCTATACTCGACAAGCTCCTTCTCATGTCCCGCCCTAAACTGTTCCATCAAATCACCAACCACGTCGCTGATACTCCTGCGCTGCACATAGGCGATCTTCTGTATATCCTCATACAGACTCGGCAGCACCGACAAGCTCACCCGCTTCTTGATCTCCCGGCCCTCCTTTGGACGGCCTCTCCCGTTGCCGACAGCAGCCGGCGCACCATCAACGATGCTTCCTACAACCGAACCCCTCCGGCGGCTCTCTCTATCCTCAAACTTAGCCATTCTCTTTCTCCGTCCTTTCAAATTTTTCTGCAATGATCATGTCTGCAATTTTATTGTACTCTATGGAAATTTCGCTGCCGGGTGTCTGCTCCACCACCGCCAGTCCATCATAAATGCCTTTCTTGGCGACCGCCAGCCGTTTAATCACGCCCAGGAGGTTATACTCTTTCTTCAGAGCAGCCAGTATCTCATTATCGTCTGCCACTCGCTTTTCATAAAGCGTCGCAATGACCCCCAGCACCTTCAGCTCCGGGTTGATCAGCTCCTGGATCTCCTGGATGCTGTCCTGAAGCTGCGTCAAGCCACGATAGGCCAGATAATCCGTCTTAACCGGGATAATCACACCGTCAGCGCAGGAGAGCGCATTGATCGTCAGGATGGAGAGCTGCGGCGGGCAGTCTACCAGGATGAAGTCATACTCCCCTCGAACCGGCCGCAGGGCCCGGTCAAGAATCTTCTCCCGGCTGGCCCTGGATAGCAGCTCCATCTCCATCGGTGCCAGGTCAATGATGGACGTAACGATGTGCAGCCGGTCGCTGATCCGCTCGATGCACTCGCCGACCGGCACCCCGTCTTTTCTCAGAACGTCTACAATCGTCCTCTTTACCTCCAGCGGCTCCAGGCCCACACTGATCGTCAGGCTGGCCTGGCTGTCCAGGTCAATCAAGAGGACCCGCTTTCCCTTAGCCGCCAGAGCCACGCCGAGATTGTGCGTCGTCGTGGTCTTCGCCACGCCGCCCTTTTGATTTGCGATTGCTATAACCTTCAAATCCTTCACTCCTTATTTCATTTATATAGTCTACGCTTGCTATTTAAGTTATATAAATTATATTGTTTGTTCTATAAATTGTCAAGCAGAAAGCGGTGCTCCAGGAATGGAGACACCGCTTTTTTATTTCATATACACAAATTATTTATATTATATAATTTAATCTTAATATATAAATTATGTCTTCACAAACAATCCTATAGGACAAATATCCCTAAACCCTGGTGTTGAGATATACCAGCAGCCAGGGCCGGTCGGCTCCCAGCTCACCTCCAGGGTAATATCATGCAACCCATCCGGGAACAGCGCCGTGAAACACTCGCCAGCATGAATGCCCCGGCCCTCCAGAAGCAGCCGAGGGTGCGGATCAGCGTCCGTCGGGTCTGGTAACTGAAGCTGTGCAAATCTTGTTTCCTCTGCCATACGTTCTAATTCCTCCATGGTTTTGACAATGCCTTGACCGGCTCGAACCTGGGCAAGCCCTCTTTTCAGTTTTTCATTGTACTCCTGGTATGTCATTTTCTATGGCCCTCTAAAACAAATCACTGTGCGTACCTGTCCGAGTCAGATACAAAAAAAGTTCATCCTCAACAATCTCATAGATCAACAGCCAATCAGGAGTAATATGACATTCTCTGCAATTCACATGGTTTCCTTTTAACGGATGGTCTTGATTCCGCTGCGGTAATTCCTTCCCTGCGGCCAATGTATCCACTACCGTTTCCATAAGAGATAGGTCATACCCTCTTCGTTTTACTAGCTTCAAGTCTTTTTTGAATTTACTGGTCTGCACAATCTTATACTTCATCGTCCTCCTCCATCTCTGCAAGAATCTCACTAAATGAACTATAAGATTTTTTATGCGGATTCTTCTTCAACTCCTGCACTTCTTTAATTGCCTGTATCGTTTCTGCATTAGGTGTTTCATACATAATAACAGACTTCATATACCGCACAATATTCCCTTTCACGTTCTCCCCATACGATGCAACAATGCTCTTATAAGCATTGTAAACATCTCTATCCATCGTAAAAGAACAGGTCACTGTATTATCACTCATAGCAACTACCTCCGCACCAATTAACTCAGTTAAAATACTTAGTAAACTTACTATATCCCCATTTTCCATTTTTGTCAATAGCAATCCAGAAGCACAGCAGAACACACCGATATGTTACCATTTAGAGGTCAACCTCCCCCCCCCCTTGATTTATACGGCTTTCCGGGTGTAGTAAAGAGGTGGCCGGTATGTTTACCCTCAAAAGACCAAAAAAGGCCCTCAAAGCATTGCAGGGCCTTTCCCGCCCTAATCCTGGTTTCCATCATGCAGCGCATCCAGAAGCCAGTCGCTCAACTCCTGGGACGGCTCAACCGGCACCGTAATGTGGCCATCCTTAAACCGCAGCGGCGGAGGCGGACAGTCCCACCACTTCCGAATGGTCTTAGGGTCAAGGCCGGTCTCCCGGTGACAGTCGGCCTTGCGTCCCTCCGGGTGCTGCTGCCGCCATTCATATACCCGCCCCTGTACTGGCGGTCTTCCTCCATTCGTACACTCTCCCGATGCCACTTTGAATTGCCTATTCAGATTCATAAATTGGACATGAAGTCCCCGTTTTCTCCAATTTCTCTTATTGACCGGCATAGTCATGCCAGAAAGCCTTGCTATATCATCCCTGGGAAACGTCACATAATCCTCGTTGAACATCGAGAGAGCCGCCTCTACATCCTCCCTAGTAAAGCGGTTGACCTCCTCAACGCTCATTTCATCATAAGGCAGAAGGAGGGAATAGGCATCCCGGCGAAGCTCCTCCTCCTCAATCCCACACTTCTTCGCATAGATCGCCAAGGTCATTATTCCATGATAGCGGTGGCCCACACGGATCTCGTCCTGGATACGGCGCAACCACCAATCGTAGAGATCTCTCTTCACCGTCCAGCGACCTCTCCGCTCGCCCTTCACAATCCGGCGCTCATACCAGTCCGGATACTTCTCCTTTGCTACCGCCAGAGGCATACTGCTCTTTTTCAAAATGCCCTGCAACTTCTGCCGTTCTCCGTTTGATGCTGGTATGTACTCCAACAGATCATCCAGCTCCACCCGGCCCCCAAGCTGAAACGCCACCACAGGATAGCCTTTACCCAATTTCGTCCCGGAGCCGACTACCCTGAACCCCTGCATAAGACCCTGCATCTGCGGCTGCTTGATAGAGGACGTGTACCTGTTCCAAATTTGCCGGGTGAGGGAATACTTCAGTTCCTTCAGATAATGCTGGTTTTGCGGATACATAGGAACCGGCTCGGACAGAACATAATACAGATGCAACCCTGTCCCGCTGTTCACCACAAAAGTAGCCTTCGGCAAAATATCCTTGTTCATTTGATGTAGCACATCCCGGAGCTGCGGCATACCAACCCCGTCAATATCGAAAACCAGGGCATACAGAAACCGGGCAAATTTTCCTGATCTCTTTTTCCCGTAATATGAGATTGGCGCCATGATGGTAAAATCGGTATCCATCAACTCTTCCAGTTTCTTCAGATCATCCGTAATGATATACCGCCTTGCCTTACCGTCCCCCTCTATCCCCAGGGCAATCCCATTGACAGAACCGCCCTTACCAGGGAGAGAAACAGCGATACCATTTGGCCTCTTATCCTCATAATGCCCTTTTCGCTCAAAAGACCCTTCCGGGAAAATCTCCCGGTAAAACTCAAACGGCGAAACCTGTTCTAAAAACTGCTCCAGGTGGGCATTCTTTTCCTTATACAAGGCTTGATACTCCTCAACCGTTCCCCGAAAATTAACTATCATGCCATTCCCCTCTCTTAATCTTAAACCAATTCTGCGAAAACATCTTCAAAAACCGCCCAGAATAGCCCTTCATATCCACCAGGAAGGCTGCATACTCCTCCTGCGTCATAGCTCTCGTATCCTTTTCCAAGTAATAAATCGAAGAAGGCCCCTCAAACGTATCCCAAATATAACTGGGAATCGCCCCATCAAGCGGAATACGCCCCAATAAGGCCCACTGACGAACAGTCTTGCTATCAACAGGCTTAATGCCCTTTTTTCTCTTACCCATAAACCCACCTCTCACAAAAAAGAAAAAGAAGCAAAAAGAAAAAAATCCGCTACGGCGGGGACGAGGGAACCGCCCGTTGGGCGGCAAGGGGGGAAAGGGGGAGCCAAAGAGCGGCCCCTACGGGGCCTTAAAGAGAAAGTCACCTCCCCCTTTCCCCCCTTGCTCCGGCTGTGGAAATGATGGAAAACCCTACGGGTTTACCACATTCCCACAGCCTCCGCTCACCCCCCTTTTCCCCTCCGACTTTCTCCCGCTTTTGAAAAGAAAAAATAACGTTTTTTAGTTACGAGAATACTCTTTAGAGGGCCGTTTATTATCAATGAGTTTTTCCCTATTTTTTTGTTGTAATTATAGCCTGTCCACCCAGGAATTTCAAGTCCCCTGGACAGGCTATTTTAACACGCCTTTTAAGACCCTCAGAAGCCACACGAGCAGACCCAGGGGAGAAGGGACAGCCCCTCGCCAAACGCCCGCCAAGGCCCTCTGAACGCCGGTTGAAGGCCATAGATCACCGCGCCCGCATATCCGGCGGAACGATGCCCAGGGCCTTCGTGTGCATAAACACCAGCTCCCAATAGCCGGAGCGAAAATTGGCCCTCAGCCTTTGCTGCCCCGCCAGCAGTATATTCCGTTTCATGAAATCTTCCTTGACTGAAACATCCTCAATCATACCCTCATACCTTCCTCTGTATCTGGCTGATATTCCTATCTCCGCAATTAACCAAGCCCCGTCTTGGGGGAGCAAGTCTCTCTCAATTTGGGTCCTGGCCTCTTCCTCCGCAAAATCGACCGAATAATAGCTTTGCAGCACAGTTTCCCACAGTTTTACTTTCTTCCACTTCTTCCCGTCCCTATAGCGGTATTCTTTTTCTTCTGAAGCAACGACAACATACCCGGTGTGCTCTTTCTTGGGCTTCAGTTTCCGGTCTGCGTTCGCCCGTTCTCTGGCGATCCGCAACAGGTTCTCATTCAAGCCACGCTGATAGGCGCTTTCCCGCCGCTCTTCCTCCAGCTCTCCCTCCATGTCGGCTACCTTTTGCGCCGCCGATGCTTCCGCAGCCTGAACTTTATACCGTGCGTCATTTTCAAGCCGTTGCAGCCTCTTCTCTGCCTCATATTTTGTATTCCGGCTCTCCTGCTCCGCAGCAACGATTCGCCGGTGCAGCTCGTTATACTCCTTCAGCGACAGAATCACATGGGAACACTCCGGGTCGGACAGACCGCCAGGAACTTCCTTGTAGCCGCCGAAAGTCCCTTCCTTCACATATTTCGCCACAGCGTTCCCCTCCCTTACAGGCCCCGAATATAATTGTCGGCAACCACGCTGATACGATTATGTCCGAGGGCCTTGCTGCACACCAGCATCGCCGCCTTGTCCAGTCTCTTCCCGGCCTCGTCCTTCCGGCAGACATATACCTCGCTCTGATACCGCCGCCCCGTTCCCCGGTTCACCCGGTCATAGGGGATCTCTTTTATCGCCCTGGCATGGGCCTTATAGATGGCCGTGGCGTACTCCGCCCGGTATCCATGAATGTCGGCGCTTTTATGAACGTGCTGCCACACCTTTTCCTCTGGCGGCGTGCTTCTGATCCGCTCCACAATCTGCTCCGCATTCTTGCCGATAATGGGACTCAGGCGCATCCTGCCGCCCTTCCCATTCCGCACGAAGGTAAAATACTCCCCCTGGAACAGCCGGGTGTCCTGGAGCATGGTAAGCCGTTTCGTGTCCGCTGGCGTTCGCCGTTCCGCCGGGATAGCCTCCAGGCGGGAAATCTCCGCCTCGATCTGCGCCCTGGTCACTAAGTCCTTTCCCCGCAGCTCCTCCAGCTCACTCCGGCGAAGCCCCGTCCCCCGGCAGAACTTAATCAGCTCGTCATTATTGGTTTTGGAGAAATGCCGGTCGCGCACCCGGTCCCCGCGGCTCCGCTTGATATCCTCCCGATTCCGTTTGGGGGGCTTGAAATAATTCTCGTCATCCGGCTGGATGCCGTAGAGTTTGCCGAGGGCCTTCGCCTCAAGCTGAACAGTCCAGGCCGACAGGCCACGATCAACCTGCGCCTGAAGCCATTCATTGGCGTACTTTTTTGCGCTTTTCAGCGTGGTACACTTCGGATAGTTCTCCCTGATGTACTTGATAAAATATTTTGTGTGCTTCCAATATGCCTTGTAGGTGCTGACAGAGAAAATCTTATCTCTGTCCGTCCCATTGGCTACCGCCGCCTTTTTGCTCTCCCCAAAGGCTTGCATTCCTGTCAGGCGTTCATATGCCTGTTGATGGAGGTCCTTCGAGTATGACTTATTTCTCCGGCCCATTTCATCCCCTTTCTGGACTATCCCTTATACGCACTTTTTGTAGCTATCAGAGGGATAGTCCTGGTATAAATTATTTTATATCAATAATACACTTCTATTAAATATATAAAACATATTATATAATTTATATATCGTACTTACCTTATATAGTTTATACGTGTTAAAGCCAGGCCGCCTCATGTCAGCTCCAGTCGGAGACTCGGCAATCGGCAAAGTACACTTTTTAACGTCTTATGTGTGACGGGTTTGGGAGAACTCCCTACACTTTTTTCTTGCTTATGTGTGCAGCCCTATTTATTGAGATCTACGGCAGTTAGGATTCTGTCGGCTCCTTTGTAGAGGGAGCGGCTCTCCGGCAGATTTACAGTATGACCGGCTGCGTTCGGAAGGTGGGAAGGGACACGATACGTTTTACTTACCATCGCTTTCAAAAAGATTACTCGCTCAGGGTCCATGATGCGCTTTCCAATTCACAAAGGTTACTAAGGCAAGCCCGCGCACCATACAGGTGTATCACCCCCGAATGGCTTCTGATTAGCAAACTGCTAAACCCCCGACCGGCGAACCAGGAGCCGGGACGCTCTGGGCCTAATTACTATTTACCCTCGCCCAGACGAGCTTTGATTGTGCTGCAACACTCCTTTCCTAACTGACCTTAGCAGCGATTTTTTATGACAGCAGTAAATTATTTCCTGCTGTTTTCAGTATAGCATAGATTTCCGGGGCAGTCAAGATATTCCGATTATATTAGATATAACGGTTTACCCGTTCACACATAGCGCAAACGGGTAAACCGTTATAAACACAAAGAGGCGACCTCTGCCAAACGCAGAGGTCGCCTCTTTGTGTTCCTGTTCGCCGTCAATTTAATAGGGGATTCTAACACGAACTGTATAAGGGACAATGATACCGGCCGACTGCGCATCTGCCATCGTATTCACGGCTACATCAGCAATCGAGTCTCCATAAGACTGGTCTCCATGTTCATAGTCATATGTATCAGTGAGAGTAAAGACATTGTTCTTTTTTTCATATCTGAATAGATGAATAGAATAGTATAAGTCCATTTCTCCACTGGACGAAAATTCTCCGCTACCAGAGGGACGCCCGCTTTTAATAAGGCCCTTCACAACAGAGCTGTTCCGTATAATATCTTGGTTCGATGGAATATAAACATGACTTTCATCATCGTTATTTCTTGCGGTCACCAGAAGCTCTGCTGATAAAAAGTACCGTTTACTTGAAAACCAGGTGACGACTGCAGCTACGGCTGTTTTTAAGTATGCATCATTGATGGGATCACTTTGCGGCATAATATTGTCAGATTCAGAAGACCTGTAATTGGCGTAATCAGCAATTAGGGTATCGACACCAGCTGCAAGGTTAAGCCAATGTTCTCGATCTGATGTGGTTTCTGCCTGTAGAGCATTGAGTCTGTATTGAGACCGCAGATTATACAATTCTGCTTCGATAGAAGTCCCGCTTGCTTGCAATTCTCCATTGATATCAGAGACTACCGTTTCAATGGAAGTTACCTTTTGGTCAGAAGGCTCCGCTGCAAAAGCAATAGACCAGGTTGAAAACATGGCAAGAACCAGGAAAAGGGAACTGATTCTGAAAAAGACCTTTTTCATAGCGTAGTAGAGCAGATAGTTTTCTTATCTGCGCACTCCTTTCATTGTTATAAAATCTGTTCTGCAATATATACGGTATTGCTATTTTTTAAGGACGCAATTAGGAGTTTATTCCCATTACTTGTGCGAAAAAGTGTCCAGCTGCATTGTGAAATTTGGCATCGCTCTTCCTCAGGTACTTCTAACGCATCCCAAACATCAC
>CAJUKH010000060.1 GCA_910587345.1 uncultured Oscillospiraceae bacterium
AGGATTTTGGCGATCAGTTCCCGGCCCCGCCGGGGGATGGTGCATCCGTATTGGCTCATTTTTTCATTCCTCCAATTCTGGCAGTCTGGTTTCGCTGATATTTTGCAGGGCGGCGGTGGCCTTCCCCTTACAAACGGCTGTTAATGCGGTGTCGAAATCCTCAAGGCGTGGGAGCCTTGTCTCTGTGACCGGCAGGAGCGGCCTTGCGCTGATACGCTGGACGGCTCTCATATCGTGGGGCGGCAATTCCTCAAGGAAGGGGAGGGCCGTCTCTGTGACCGTCTGGACCGCCGCTGTGGCGTGTTCTATCAGCTCCGGCATAACGGTGGTGTCGTTCTCCTTTAGGGCCGGGAGGGCCGTCTCTGTGACGCTCTGCAACGCTGCCGAGGCCCTGCCGGAAATGGCGGCGGTAGCAAAAACCGGCTCAAGGGTTGGGAGGGTGGTGCTTTGCGGCCCGTCCCCCAGGACGGGGGTAAGGTGGAAAAGGTTGCCGGGAAAAACCGGCTCAATTTCCGGGAGGGTGGTTATGGGCATCGGTTTCCCCAAAAACGGGGTTATATAGACCTTGCCGTCAAGCTCCAAATAGGTAATGATGCTGTCGAGCCAGCTTGTGAGCCGCTTCACGCTGGCGATCATGCGGCGTAATTCCTCCATCATTTTCGGGGTAATCATCCCGGCTATGGGGATGTTCACCTGGAAGTGGTGCGGCTCTCCGCCGTAGTTAAACCATTCATCAATACCGCCGTTGCCGAAAACCGCCTTTATAACCCAGTCAACCGCCGCCGGGGTCCCCAGGCTGGCATAATAGGGCAAGGTCCCTTTAATCAAGGTCCGCTTTGTTTCGAGCGGGAGGCTGTCCTCATAGGCCGGGGTTCGTAGCTCAACGGCCAAATAGTCCAGGATTCTTTCCTCCAAACTGTCAACAGCGGCCATGAGCCGGGTCCGCTCTACAAGGGCCAAAATGCGGCGTTTCTCCTGCAGGACGGCGTAGGCGATGGCTATTGTTTCCGGGTTGTGCCGGAGGCTGTTGCTCAAGAGGTCGGTGATCTGGCCGTCGTGGATGTTAATCATCTTCAAGCCCTCCATAGGACACCTTTACGGTGCCTACCTGGGCGACCTCCGTGTCCCCTATGGGGGCATATTCGGGGCTTGCAACGATGGGCCGTTTTGCCCCGGCCTCCCGTATGCGCCGGACAAGCTCCGAGGGGTTAATATCCCGGCCTATTTCCATGGTCTGCCACCTGTTGTAGGCTGCTACGGCCTCCGCCACCCGGCCCTGTATGGCGGTGGCCTGGGCCTTGTCGGAGCGACCTATGTAGTAGGTCAGCTCAAGATCATAGGTCCTCACGCCGGGGGCCGAAACCGTTACAAAGTCGGTCATGGGCCGGACCTCTCGGTCCCGGAGAAATTCCTGCAAGCCCTCTATAACCTCTTGCCCCGGCAGGGTCCCGTCCCGCATCAGGATGTAAACCTCCGCCTTTCCGGCCTCTTGCAGGGAAACGGGGCGCACCGAGCCTATATCCGTGTTGTAGGTTTTGGCCCAGTATGTGTAGGCGTCCTGTGGTCCGGCGGTGCTATAGCCGGAGGGGGCTAAATAGGTCCGCTCTGCGAGGCTGGTATCGTCCTCCAGGTCGGTGCCGTCGGAGGTGTCGGTTATGTTCTCTACGCTCTCAACGTATGGGAGCGGGTCCACCAGTACGTTGATCTGGCCCTTTAGGAAATTGTTGCCCTCAATGCCGACCTTTGTGCAGATGGCGTCAACGTCTACAAACCCGGCCCCGGCGGGGGCCTCCGCATATTCCTCCGTCAGAAAATAAACGCCGTCCCCGTTGGTGGCCCTGGTACCCGCCGGGATGCCGATGGCGTAGTCCCGGACTGCCGAAAGGGTAAAGCGGAGGGTTGTTCTGGCCGCTGTGGCCTGTTGCCGGGTAACACGTCGGTTTCCGGCGAGGCTGTCCAAAAACTCCCCATAGCTGTATTTCAAAAGGTCCTGTTTCCCGGCCCGGTCCACGTATTGCTCAATCTGGAACAGGTCCAGGGCTATGGCGTAAAGCTGTACCCGGTTCGGGTCTGCCGCTCCGAGGCTTACCGCCTTGCCGGTGACCTCTTTGTAGCGTTTCTCATAATTGGCGACTAGCCGCTGCATCATGGCGTCCAGGGTGTCGTTCTCAATAAAAGAAACGTCCGGCAGGTCGAAAACCGATTTTAGAAGGTTATCCAATGGCAAGCACCACCTTTGCTCTTAATTTCCCCTCTGCCCCCTCCGCCTGGAAGTCAACCCCCGTAACCCGCACCCGTGGCTCCCACTGCTCTACCGCCTCAATGGCGGCGGCGGTAAAGAGGCCCTTTGCGATATTGGGGGGAAAGTCCAAATAGGCAACGTCAAGGCCGAAATCCCGGTAAAGGGGGCAAGTGCCGACCGGGGTCAATAGAAGGGTGTGAACGTTGCGCACGATCTCCCTGCGGACGTCGGTATCGCTTTCCCCGTACTCAAAACCGACCTCAATGCCTGATAGGTCCATGCTGCCCCTTCCTTCCCGTTATAGGTATTCGCTCATGGTTATATTGAGCTTTGCGTTGGTCAAAACGCCGTTGTTGTAAATGGTTTCCCATGCTTCGCTTACGTCGGTAAGCCTCCACCAAAGACGGCCCACGGGTCTGCCTCCAACTATGAAAGGGTGAATTTCCCCCATCTCCGCCGCCCTCTCCATGCGCTCAATAATTGCCCTGGGGTCAACGCCGTAATTGAAATCAAGGGCAATTTCAAAGTTCAGCTTTTGGAGGTTGGGCCGCAAAAATTCCACTTGGTCCTTTAGGCCGATGCGGCTATGGGTGGCCCAGGAGGAGCCGACGGTCCTGTTCATATTGCGGAACGTGAAAACTTTATCCTCGCTCACGCTGAAAATAACGGCGGTTCCCCAGTTTGCTATTGCCACGGCCTATCCCTCCTTTAGTTCGGCTCCCCTGTGGTGCCTCCGCTGTCGCCGGGGTGCGTGTGGTGGGCGAGGCTTACCTTCTTGCCGTCCGCTACAACGTCCCCGGTTACGGTAATGAGCGGGGTTGTGATCTTGATTCCGGCGGGGGCTGTTATCTCAATGGAGCCGTCTGCCTTGACCTTTATGATGGTGGTACCGTTCACCGTGAGGGTAAAGTCCTTTGTGGGCTTAATGTCATAGGTCCCGGTTATGACCTCCAAATACTCAAGGGCCTTGTGGTCATACCGCTGGTAGGCGTCCCAATATTTGCGGTTGTAATCTTTGCGGTAAAGTTCTTCTTGCCCCTCCGGGGGGCGGTGTCCGTTGTGCCAAACGGGGCCGAGAATCACGGCGGCGCACGTTCCGTTGGAAAGGTGGGCGACAAGGACTTGGTCCCCTTCTTTCGGCATCCAATATTGCCACGCCAGGAAAGAAAAGGTTGCGGTCGTGCTGTCGTTCAAATCCTCATAGGTAACGCTTGCTTTCCCGTTTGGGTAGTCAATGCTTGAGAGCTTGCCTATTCTCAAGTATCCCTTATCGTAGGACATTGCTATCCTCCTTCTGAAACGGTGCTTGAAATGGCCGTAGGGCTTGAAATCCTCGGCTCAACCTTTCGGAGGTTAAGGCTCATTTTGTAGCCGCTGCCGATGCTGTGGGTCACTTGCTCAACGTAGTATTTCCCGGAGAGCCGCTCAAGTCCTGCTATCTCTATCGTGTCCGAGGCGATCAGCCCCGGCCTTGCCATCATGGTCAGGCTCATGGTGGTGGTGCCTCTGTTGGCATTGTTCACCGCCGCCAGGGCTATGGCCGTCGCCTCCGTCAAATTGTCTGCCGGTTCGTTATTGGTCAAGAGCCGTTCCTCTGTCCCGGCCTTTACGGTAAAGGTCTTGTTTTTGTCACTGTTGGTGTACTGGTAGCGGACGCCGGTATAGATGCCGGTGAGGGTGGTGTCCCAGGTCCAGCCGGGGTCAAAGTCCGCCGGGGTCAATATAAACTTGGGGCCTCTGGCCTCGTAGTCCGCCTCTGAAAAAACCACCAGCCGGTCATTGTAGATTTTTAGGGAAAGGCCGTATTTCTCAACGAGGCCGCTGTAAAAATCACAATCGTTTTGGTTGTTCTGTTCGACCTTCTCAATGGCCACGTCGCTGGCGTCAAAGAAAAGGGCAATCCCGGCCCGACCGGCTACTTTCTGCCCGATCTCCTGCAGGGTGGCCTGTTCATAGGTTTCCGTCCTGTCCTCCGACTTAAAGCTGGTGGAGGTTGGCAGGGCTATGGCGTCAAGGTTCATTTTGTCGGGTCCGCCGCTGAAACTGAAATCATCGACGCCAAAGGTGCCGCACGGGAAATGTATCACTTGCCCCGGTGCCGTCCAATTATAGAGGACAATGGTGGGGACCAGCTTGTCCCCCTTCACGGGAAACCACGGCCCTTTCCACCTGTTGTCCCGGTCATTCATAACGGCCCGGATGCTGTCGCTTTTCCCGGAGGCTACGTCCGTGTACTCAAAGGAATTTATATACCCGGCGACCTGCTCCGTGGCGTTTGCGCCGTTGTAGATCATGGAGACGGTGGCTCTGCGTGGCAGCATGGTCTATTTCCTCCATTCCGGCAAATCCCCGACCGTGTAGGTGTCCGTTACGTCGGGGGCGAAAACCACAACGCCGCCGGGGAATACCTCAATATCCAAAAGGCGGACGTTTTCCCTGGCCTCCATCAGCTCCTGCGTCCGCAGGACGTTCCCGTAGGCCCGGAGGGCTATCGTATCCCAGGTGTCCCCCATGACGGTCGTTATGGTCTTCATGCTTACCCCCTAAAATGTGTCCTCTGCCGGTCCTTGAAATATTGGTCAACACGGCGGTTAAATTCTTCCTGCGACATGGATTCAGCTCCGGCGATGTCTTCCTTGCTGGGTGCCTCCCCTTCAAAATGGTAATGATTCGTAGGGGAGTAAATAATCTGCACGGGCGGCTCTCCGCCCCCGTTGTCCGGGTCATCGTCGCCGTTGCCCAGGTTGTCGAGCTTGGCTAAAAGGTCAGAAATGGGGGCCGTGTTGCCGCCTATGTCCGCCGCCTCAAACTTTTCCGCAAGGGCGGCGATTCCGTCGGTGGCCCCGCTCAAGTTGGTGGAGATCATATCCTGCATATTGCCCCAAAGCTCACCGAGGGGGATTATGGCCTCGTTCCCGGCCTCCCCGGCCTCCAGGAGGGTGGGTGCCGTCACGATGCCGCCCTTTGCAAGCTGCGGGACCTCTAGCTTCTGGATTTTCTCAATGCTCACGCCTGGGATGGCGTTTATAACCCCTATGGCGAAATTGATAGCGTCAATAAAGCCGTTGATTATTCCAATGGCCCCCTTGAGTACGGCGTTTATTGCCCCCTTCACGGCCCCGCTTATGGCGTCGCCTACGGCGGTACCGATGGAAGTAAACAAGGCGACTATGGTATCCCACAGGCTCTGGAAAAAGGCTCCTACCGGGGCAAACACGGCCTTGATGGCCTCCCAGGCGGCGGAGAACACGCCGCCGAACCAACTGACAACGGCCCCGAAAACTGCCTTGATGCCCTCCCAAACGGTGCCAAAGAACGCCGCCCAGGTGCCGACAATTCCCTTGATGGCCTCCCATGCCGCCGAAAAGTCCCCGCTTAATACTGCTGCAACAAAGGAGAAAATCCCGGCTATGGTATCAAAAACGGCTTGGAAGTAGGCGGCGACGGTGTTCCATACGGCCTTGATGATCTCCCAGGCCGTGGTAAAGAATCCGCCGAGGACCGCTCCAACTACGGAAAAGACGGCCTTGATTCCTTCCCAAACCAACGTAAACCATGCGGCGGCTACGGACCAGACCGCTTGAACGACCGCCCAGGCGATCTTGAAAAATCCGCCTATGATGGGGGCTACAACCTCGAAAATGGATTTTATGGCCTCCCAAATGGCGAGGAAAAACGGCTGTACTTTCTCCCAAACGGCCTTGATAAGCTCCCAGGCGG
>CAJUKH010000061.1 GCA_910587345.1 uncultured Oscillospiraceae bacterium
CTTCTGAGTGGCGTGGAACTGGACAGGAACATGGTTATACCCGACACACAATAGGCCCTCTCCCCGGCGGAATCGGGTGATTTGTCTGACTTCATCCTCGGACAGGTTGAGCACGCCCTGAATGAGCCGGGCCTCCTGTTCCTCCATCTGCATGACCAGCTTGATCCGGCTGGAATCCAAAATCCCCTTGCCGTACTTGCCACCGTCCAGACCGAACAGGTCCTGCATCCCCTGGGTTGAGGTAACGGCGATCCCACCCAGGCCCCGGATGGTCTTGACCATCTCCTGGACAAAACCAGCGGCCAGGGGGTTGGAGTTGGCCCCCACCAGGGACCACAGCTCATCGGCGATGAGGGCGGACAGGTCGCCGCCGGCGTCCATGATAAGGTCGTTGGCCACATCGGTGGCCCAGAAGATACCGGGGAGCAGCAGGTCGTCGGGCATCCCCGAAGTGTCCAGAACGATGTACTTGTTGTCCAGGTCGATGTCGTTACGCTGGCCCATGGCCGAAGCGGAGCCGGTCACATACCGGGCCAACACTACGGCCAGATGCTTCGTTTCGGGATTCTGGGAGAGAACCTCATACCAGTCCGGCAAAATAGGCATCTCCACAAAACCGCCGTTTTCATCGGTGATGGTGTTATTATCGAAAGTGATCCCATACCGCCGATAGCACTCCACCAGAGAGGAATCCAGGTGGTTTTTGTCCTCATCGGAGAGGTCACGCTTTTGGAGCGAGTACCAGATAATCAGCCGGGAGATTTTATCGGCCAGAACAGAATCGTCCCGGGCGGCCATATCCCGAAGCCCGGCGTAGCTGTCCAGAGACTTTCTCCGGATCGCCATGATATTGGGACAGTCCCGAGAGGAGGGCGACAGCCGCAGGTACAGACCGCCCAGCAGCTCGCACGGGGGCCGGAACTCATGGCCCTTCTTAGGCACGATGAAAATGACCCGCTTGCCCTGTTGGCGCAGCCGCCCGCCCAGGCACTGGAGGGTGAAGGTCTTGCCCGCCCCGGAGGAGCCACCAATCCAGCAGTTGCCGTTGGTGTATTTGTAGTCGTCAAAGGGGTCCAGGAACACCGGGGAGCGGTTGTAGAGGTTCAGGCCCAGGAATATCCCGTTGCGGTCGCTGAGCTCATAGGAAGCAAAGGGAAAAGCAGCCGCCACCCCGGAAGTGAGGGCGTTGCGCCGGGATTTGCGTTCTACATCCGGGTCCAGAGCCAGCAGCGGGAGCATGGAGAGGAACGCCTGTTCATTTTTGTAGTCACACCGCCGGGCGATCATGTCGATGGAGACACACAGCTTCTCCACCGCCGTCACCCGCTGTTCCAGCGTCTCCGCATCCTCCGCTGTGACCTCGATCAGTGTGTGCATATAGTAAAAATCCTCACCTTGCCGGTTGATAGCGTCCTTCAGGTAGAGGCCGGAGCTGATGGCGCTGTCCAGCTCCTCGAAGTCCTGGCGGGTGTCCCCCACGTCCCGCATTCGGGAGCGGTTGACCATGGTGGTCTGGGCGATCTTGGACAGGATTTTTTCCTTGGGCTGGCGTTTGAAAATAAAGCTGAGGTTGACCCCTTCCCCAGCCTCCACAAGCGGGGCCAGCCAGCAGGAACCCACGGTGGTGGAGTAGCCGTAGCCGGCAACGTAGAGATAGGCATGAAAAATGCCGTCCACTACAATGTAGTCCCGGCTTTTAGTGTCGATGGTGGTGGGGGAGAGAATGTCCAGGATGGTGGTGGAGCCGGCCTCCAGCTCGGTAAGGTCGGGCTTCTCCTCGCCCATAATCAGGCGTTTGAGAGAAAAAGGCTGGTCATTTTTCTTTTTTGGGGACTGTGCCTTTTTCTTTTGCTTCACAGGCGTTTTTTTCGTTTTCTTCTGCATTATGTTACTCCTTAATATAACGATTAAGGCTTTTCGGGCCTTGAATCAGATAGGATAATATGATATAGTTTAGAAAATGAAACAGTGATAAATCAAAATTTAAATAGGGCAGTAGGTGGAAAGAGGTAATGCAATGAAGTACCTGATGAAATATTTCATAGATTTTATAGTATTGGTTTTCCTGTATGTTTTCGTCTTTTTCAGGAAATGGAAGGCCCAAGGTAGAGATAGTCTGCTTGTCAATACCCTCATGTACGCATATCTCTCTCTGGTACTCTATTTTACTATGATGCCGGTGGTCGTATCTATCCCATTCATACTGGACCATCCCTATAAACCCATGAATTTGGTGCCATTTATTGATGTTTCTTTGGGAAGAGGGGATTTTTTTAGACAAGTGTTCTTGAACATTGTCATGACTTTGCCTTTTGGCTTTCTGTTTCCGCTGACCCGGGACAAAAAGGCCAAATTCGGTGTGACGGTGTTTTTCTGCTTTATGATGAGTCTGGGCATTGAACTGTTACAACCATTTTTTGACCGCTCCTCAGATATCACGGATTTAATCACGAACATTATCGGCGGAGCGCTGGGCTATGGCCTTTATACTATTTTTAAGCCGATCACCTTTTGGATATTGAAACGATTGAAAGACAGATGACAAAGCTATTTTCAGTAAATTTTAGTTTATTGGGCGGATGTCAGTATCGGACAGCCGCCTTTTTCACGCCCATTACTCATAAATCCCGTGGATAGCAGTGGTCATGTCAAAGACACCCTCGGGCAGCTTGACCCGCTGGCTGGTGCGTTTGTTTATGATCTCATACAGCAGCTTCAGGATGAAGTCGTCCGAAAATCGAGGCTCCAGCACCTCCAGCTCGCACAGGTCCAGGTAGCGCCGGGCGGTGTCCGCCTCCTCATTCAGACGCTGGATGATGGCGGCGATGCTGTGCCCTTTGGACTTCATGTTGGCCTCGTACTGGAAAATAAGGAAAAAGCGGTGCCGGATGGCGTCGCTGGCCACCCCCTCGCCGATCTGGGCGATGTTGTCCTCGATCATCTCCCGGCAGCACTCGTTGTCCTCAGCCGACCCATACTCCCGCATCCGGTCCACATAGGCGGCGGTGTCGGCGGGGAGAGTGCGGGCCTCCAGCTGTAAGCTGTCCGGGGCAATCTTCAAATAGGCCGCATAGCTTGCAATGATATTTTGCCGGTCATTGGGGGACTTGAGGTAGATGTTCACCGGCAGCACCTCTAAAATCTTGACAAATCGGTTATCCCGGGTGATGACCACACCGTTGATGATATTTTTAATGGGTAGCCAGGCCTGGATACTGTCCCGCCAGGCTCCGCCCCCGGCGGTCTTGACACCGCCGCCGAAAATCAGTTCTTTGATGTTCAAATCTTGCACTCCCCTCGGTAAAAAATCAGACGGCGGTTTTTCCGCCAGCGCCACCAGCAGCCCAGCCACCGGGTCAGGCTGTCGTCGCTGATTCCGATGAGCCCAAAGCCGCCCACGGGTACAATGACGGTCATGGTGACCATGATCTTGGGCGTCAGGGCCAGCGGCAGCAGGACGATGCACAGATACAGGATAGGCAGGGTGAGCAGGATGGCCTCGATCATGTTGCGAATCTCAAACAGGCCCATTACCCGGCCGGCGTCAGTAAAGTTGGTGGGGATATAGTAGGTTTCATTCATCCAATTCGCCCCCCTCCGGCTGGCGCAGGCGGCCCTTGTGGACCGTAAAGCTCCGTTCTAACGCGCTGAGCCGTTCACGCCGCCGGAGGATCACAGCGTCCACGGCGGCGCCCAGCTTGTCCTCCAGGCGGGGCGTGGGGGAAATCTCCCCCAGTTCCGCCCGGCTGATGTACTGGTTGGACAGCCC
>CAJUKH010000062.1 GCA_910587345.1 uncultured Oscillospiraceae bacterium
ACGGACCATCGTCGGCGGTTTGGGCCTTGAGCTGAACAATAAGACGGCCATTTTCCCGCTCCGAAACGGTATTGATTTCCTCGGCTTTCACGCCTATTTGACGGATACCGGGGCGGTCGTCCAGCGGTTGCGCCGGGACAGTATAAACCGCATGAAAAGCCGCATCAAATACTGGCGCAACGCATACCCGGCGGGAGAGGTTACAAGGGATGAAATTAAGGACAGTTGGACCGCATGGGACGCCCACGCCGCCCACGGCGACACATACGCCCTCCGCACCAAAATCGCCCAGCAGGTCGGGGCCATCATTGGAGAGCCGCTCCAGCCCCGGCGCAAGATCACCGCCTCGCCGTCCGTCCGGCAGCTCCGCCGGTTGAGACAGCAGCGGCGGAGCCAACCCCAGCACCCGCCGGAGGCCCCCGCCCTGGCCGTCAGGCCGGACGGGATACCCCCGTGGGAATAACCACCTAAAGGAGGATACACACCAATGGCAAGCGTAGCATTAAGCACAAAGGCCGTCGGCAGCAAGGTCCAACTGAAATTGAACGGCGTAAAGAAAAACTTTATTGTCGTTCACCAGGGCAAGCCCAGCGGCATCTATGACGCCTCTTGTGACGGCACCTGGCTCCTGCTTGAGGACATTTACGAAACCCGGCAGTGGCACACCTCCAGCGTGAACAAGCTGGAAAACAGCACCATTCACAACTACCTCAATAGCACATTCCTCGCAAAGTTTGACGCCAACATCCAAGCGCAGATCAAACAGGTCAAGCTCCCGTACCGGCAGAACGGCGGCAGCGGCGGCACGGACCGCAACGGGGCCAACGGCCTCTCCTGCAAGATTTTCTTGCTTTCCGGCTATGAGTGCGGATGGACTACCAGCAACAACCCCTATTTCCCGGTTGACGGCGCAAAGCTGGCGTACTTTGAGGCGGGGACCGGCACCAGCGCAAATAACAAGCGCATTGCGAAGTTGAACGGTTCCGCCGCCTTCTGGTGGCTCCGCTCCCCGGACACCAGCAACACCGGCTACGTGTGGCTCGTCTATTCCAATGGCGACTGCGGCTACAGCGTTGCCACCAGCACCTATGGCATCCGCCCCGCTTTGGTCCTTCCCTCTTCCCTCTTGGTCTCTGATGATGGCAGCGTGACCACGAACACGGCCCCGACTACGCCGGGGACCATCAACGTGCCGGGTACCATCCAGGGCGGCAGCACCATCGAAATTTCCTGGACGGCCAGCACCGACGCCGAAAAGAACCTTGAGGGCTATATTGTTGAGCGCAGTACCAACGGCGGCAGCTCCTGGTCCCAGGTTTACCAGGGGGCGGCACTCAAGACCACCAACACGGTGGCGGCGAGTACCCAAACCGTTATGTACCGGGTGAAAGCCTACGACAGCGACGGCCTCGCCAGCGGCTACCGCACCAGCAGCCAGATCACGGTCATTAACAACACCGCCCCCACCGCCCCGGCCAGTATCACGGTCCCCAATACCGTATACGGGGGGCAGTCCATTGTCGTGACCTGGGGAGCGGCCACCGACCCGGACGGCGACGCCATGACATACGCCCTTGAGCGGCAGGTGGACGGCGGCGACTGGGCGCAGATTTACACCGGCCCCAACCTTTCCTTTACCGACCCCATCACCAGGGGCTGGACAAGCGTGGCCTACCGAGTAAAGGCCATCGACAGCCGGAGCGCAAGCGGCCCCTACGCCACGTCCCCCACCCGGACCGTGAACAACAACCTCGCCCCCACCGTGACCTGCAGCCAGACCAGCGGCACGGACCTGGGCCTCAAAAATACCGGCTTTTCCGTTGACTACAGCGTCACGGACCCGGACGGTGACGACGTAACGGTCACGGAGGCCATCGACGGCGCAACACAGCGGACTTTCACCGCCACCCCCGGCCAGACCTACACCTTTATGGTCACAGGCGAAACGTTCATGAAGGTTTTGAACGGGGACCACGCCCTCACCATTACCGCAAGTGACGGCAAGATGGACACGGTCCACAAGCTCCTTTTCAAGAAGGAGATCACCACCGCAATGATTACCCTGGTGGACGCAGTACCGGCGGACGCAAGAATCGCCGTTTGCGTTCTTTCCGTGAACGGCTCCCTCCCGGCGGACGCCGTTCTCAAGGTAGAAGTCACCAACAACGGCCTGGATGATTCCCCGGTTTGGGAGGATTGCACGGCGGACGTTAAAGCCGGGGCCAACCACGTCTTTACCAATGAGACGCAGTTGAGCGGCTGGGCTTTCAATTTCAAGGTCACGGCCACCAGAGGTCCCAGCGGAGAGGGCGGCTACATCAATTCTGTACAAGGAGGCTTTCAGTAATGGCTTTCAAAATCAAGACCGAATCGGTCAAGGCAAAACAGAAGGAGAAGACCCGCAAGCAGCTCCAGGAGGAAAACGAGGCCCTCGCCGCCCAGGTCACCGACCTGCAGATGGCCCTGTGCGACGTTTACGAACTTGCCGCCGCCATGACGGGAGGTGAGGGCAATGGCTAAAATTTACGCCGACCTTATCCGCAAGGGCAGGAAAACCATCGAAGACGTGCCGCCCCGTTTGAGGGCGGAGGTCGAGGCCATTCTGGCCGGGGTCGGGAATGAGTAGGCTCCGGGAATTGGCCGTGAAAATTCTTTTGAGAAAGGAGGCGCACACGATGGCCGTTGTTTACGCAACCCTCATCGTCAAGGGCAAGAAGACCTTGAACCAGGTACCCGCCATGCTCCGGGACCAGGTAAAGGAAATTCTGGCCGACCTTGAGGTCCCCGTGGAGGCGTAGCCTCCCCACCGGGCCGGGGCCACCCGCAAAGGCCCCGGCCCACAGTCAGACCAAAGGAGGACCCAACCCAATGAGCAACATACAGACAATTTCGGAGCTTTGCGGCATTTGCGAGGCCCTGGTCCATATTGTTGAGGAACAGCGCAAGGCACTGGCCCAACATGACGCCCTGGTCCTTGAGGATGAAATCGCAAAGACCCGCAGCCGATACACCGCCCTCCTGGGGGCGGAGGAATGGCCGGACGACTGCCAGCAGCAGGAGGAATAAAGAACCATGAGCGAAACAATTATTGTGGCACTGATTACCGGGGGGCTTGCCCTTTTCGGGACTTTGGGCGGCAGTTACCTCGCCAACAGGAAATCGGCGGCGTTGATTGCTTACCGGCTGGAGCAGTTGGAGCAAAAGGTCCAGGCCCACAACAACCTGGTTGAGCGAATGTACCAGGTGGAGGAACGGACGGAGCTGCAGGAGGAAAAAATCAAGGTCGCCAACCACCGCATTGACGATCTGGAGGGCTTTCACAAGCCCACTTGAAAGGAGAGCGCAACATGAATATTACACCCATCATCGAGGCCGTTTTTGCCCTGATTGCGGCCATTGTTACCGCCGTCGTGGTCCCGTACATCAAGAGCCGGACTACCGCCGCCCAGCAGACGGAGATCGCCGCCTGGGTGAGAATTGCCGTCACCGCCGCCGAGCAAATTTACAACGGGACCGGCAGGGGCCAGGAAAAAAAGAAATACGTCGAGGACTGGCTCAAGGCCCACGGCGTAACCGTTGACAGCGAGAAGCTCGACGCCATGATTGAAAGCGCAGTATATGAACTGAAAAACGGTTTCCTTACCATTGAGGGCGGTCTGCCGGGTACCCCGTAACCCGTGGCCGCAAAGAGACGCCGCAGGAAAAAAACCGGCCTAAAGTACAGCAAGGTCGTCGTTGCCCTTTTGCTTATCGCAGTAGCAGCTTTCACCGTGGCCATGATTTGGATTTACCGGGAGCAGGGCGGCGTCCCGGATTCTCTGGTGGCGGCGTTCTACGCTTTCGCCGGGGGCGAGGCCGGTTTTTTGGGCCTGATAAAGCACAGCGACAACAAATATAACGGCAGCGGCGGCGGCACCAACACCACCGACAACCCACCCGGCACCGACGGCGGTGCCGGGTAGAAGGGAGAACCAGCAATGAACATTATTCAAAGCTACCTCACCAATAACCCCTGCTATAAGGCGGGGCGCAAGATCACCGTTAAGGGCCTGATGCTCCACAGCGTAGGATGCCCCCAGCCGAAAGCGTCCGTTTTCGTGAAGAA
>CAJUKH010000063.1 GCA_910587345.1 uncultured Oscillospiraceae bacterium
AAGTACTTGTTCAGGAAGGTCTCGTTGCTCAGACCATAGCTCCAGGAAACCTCGCCGGAGGAGATCACCTTGTCATAGGTGGTTTCCATGATCTTGGCTTCCAGAGCGTTGTAAGCCATCTGAGCGGTGTTGTCGCGGCTCAGGCCCACGGAAGTATCAATGTTCTTGATCTCCTCGTACAGCTTGGCCTCGTTGGCCCGACGGTTGACGTTGATCTCCCAGTCGGCGCCGGTGAACTCGAAGATGCTGCTGTCGTAGCCCATGGCCACCAGCAGCATCTTGGCGGCGGCAGCGCCGGTGACAGGAGCGTCAGGAGCAAAGGTGCCATCGCCCTGGCCGGCAATGATGTTCATGCTGGCGCAGTACTCGATGTAGGAGCGGGCCCAGTGGCCGTTGATGTCGCTGAACATAGCGCTGCTGGCGCTGCCCAGGGTGGGGTCGTTACCGCCGTTGAGCATGACGCAGATGATCTTGGCCATCTCGGCACGGGTAACGGTGGTGTTGGGGTCGAAAGCGCCGGTGTCCTTGCCCTTGAGCACGCCCAGGGTAGACATGACGTTAACGGCCTCGGTGTGCTGGATCTCATCGGCATCGGTGAAATCCTTGTTCGCAGCGGAAGCTCCGATGGTCATCATGCCGGCGAGCATGGTGCCGGTCAGAGCCAGGCTGAGAACTCTCTTGAGGTTCTTCATGAAGAACTCCTCCTTTTTAAGATTTGAGTGGGAAAGCCTCTTTTTTCTCCCGTCAAAACCACCGGAAACTCCGGCGGAACGGACGTTAGCAAAGTGTGACTCCCCGGACAGTTGGGGGAAAGGGAGGAAAATGGGGTGGAAATGGGGGAAAGCGGGGGGGAATTGGGCCGAAAAGTGCCGGTGGTTGACTTTTGGTAGACAGCGTATTTTTCTTGTTTTCTGTATCCATTCGCCTGCAAGGGATTGCGGGGGCGGGCGGTAGACATTTGGTAGACTTTATTTTTTGGTGTACGGAAACGTCCCACTTTGGGGCGGTTTGTAACATAAATGAAACTGGACTTTTGTGTGGTCCTCCTTATATAATAAAGATGCGGCGGATGGCCGCCCGGCCCTTTTGTGGGCATTCTTTCCCGGTAGGTTACGCTTATGTTACAAATGGGGAAATGGTGTTGACGAACGGGGGGAGGGGTGGTATCATGTCGTCCGTAAGGGTGAGGGGAGTCACACGCCCCTGACGCGTGGTTCTTCCGCCCAAAATATTAAAAGGAGGAGTTCTCATGAAGAACCTCAAGAGAGTTCTCAGCCTGGCTCTGACCGGCGTTATGCTCACTGGCATGATGACCATCGGCGCCTCCGCTGCGAACAAGGATTTCACCGATGCCGATGAGATCCAGCACACCGAGGCCGTTAACGTCATGTCTACCCTGGGCGTGCTCAAGGGTAAGGACACCGGCGCTTTCGACCCCACCACCACCGTTACCCGTGCCGAGATGGCCAAGATCATCTGCGTCATGCTCAACGGCGGTAATGATCCCACCCTGGGCAGCGGCAGCAATGCCATGTTCAGCGACATCAACGGCCACTGGGCCAAGAACTACATCGAGTACTGTGCCAGCATGAAGATCATTGCCGGCATGGGCGATGGTACCTTCGGCCCCGACCTGCCTGTCACCGGCGCTGCCGCCGCCAAGATGCTGCTGGTGGCCATGGGTTACGACAGCGAGATCTTCAACTTCACCGGTGCTGACTGGGAGATCAACGTCAACCGGCAGGCCAACGAGGCCAAGCTGTACGAGGAGATCAAGAGCATTGACACCTCCGCCGGCCTGAGCCGCGACAACACCGCTCAGATGGCTTACAACGCCCTGGAGGCCAAGGTCATGACCACCGGTTACGACAAGGTCGTCTCCACCGGCGAGATCAGCTACAACTACGGCCTGAGCAACGAGACCTTCCTGAACAAGTACTTCCAGGCCAACACCTGGATCGGCCTGATGGACGGCAACTCCAACAACCTGGGCATCACCGACGGCCACATCCAGGTCAGCGGCAAGCTGGACACCGCCGAGGAGAAGGTCGAGCCCAAGCCCGCCAACTTCCCCTCCGACTTCGACATCTCCTACATCGGTGAGGAAGTCAAGGTCATCTTCAAGGACGGCAAGTCCGGCACCAAGGGCCAGCCCGACAAGAACGACACCATCTTCGGTGTGTTCGTCACCGGCGCCACCGAGGTCATCAACACCACCACCGCCAAGATCGACGATCTGAAGACCACCGAGACCAAGGTCAAGGTGGACGGCACCAAGTACGACCTGGCCGACAAGGTCATCGTGGTGAAGAACTACGTGGGCACCGGCACTGAGTACAAGGAAGATAGCCTGAAGGGCACCAAGGACACCAAGAACAGCGCCCTGACCACCGCTCTTCAGGACACCAAGAACGGTGACACCCTGAAGCTGATCCTGAAGGACGGCAAGGTGGAGCGGGCTTATATCGTCAACTCCCGTCTGGCCGTTGTGACCAGCAAGAACTCCACTAAGATTTCTGTCAACGACAACAAGGTGGGCACCATCACCGTGGCCGACCACGAGGTCTATGAGGACATCGCCGTGGACGATGTGGTCGTGATCTCCGTGCTGTACGCTGACAAGGCCAACGATGACAAGGGCCTGGCCATCGTGGAGAAGGCCGAGGTCGTTAAGGGTGAGATCGACAGCTTTGAGGACATGAAGAATGTCAAGCTGGACGACACCACCTACAAGATCTACAAGCCCGATGGCAGCGAGATGTTCACCTCCGACATCGACGACGCTCAGACCACCTTTAAGTCCGAGCACGTGGGCGAGGAGTTCGAGCTGTATCTGGTCAACGGTTATGTGGGCGCTGCGGTCCAGGTTTCTGAGTCCGCCAGCAACTACTCCGTGGTCACCGAGGTCAAGGGCGGCGCTACCGCCGGCAGCACCTTCAACGCTCTGGAGCTGGCCGTCATGGACGGCGAGGGCACCAAGAGCATCATCACCGTCAGCGATGACAGCTATGGCAAGAAGGCCACCGAGGGCGACAAGAAGGCCGGCGTTTCTGCCGCTGACTATGCGGTCGGTATGATCGTGACCTACACCACCAACAAGGACAAGGAAGCCGTTGTGAAGCTGGCCCAGACCAAGTCCGGCACCGGAAGCAAGGATGACAAGGGCTATGAGAAGACCACCAAGTCCTTCAACGGCGTGGTCACCACCTCCAACTGCGTGCTGTTCGCCAACACCTCTGCCGACGGCACCAAGATCAAGGCTTACAACATCCGCGATCTGCGGGATATCACCCTGAAGGATAAGGCCTACAACGTTGTGGAGAAGGACGGCAAGATCGTGGCCGTGTATATCGACAACGGTGAGACCCCCAAGGGCGCCACTTCCGCTAAGGTCTACGGCATCGTTTCCACCAACGGCCGGACCACCAAGGTCAACGGCGATCCCTACAAGCAGTTTACCGTAAGCTCCAACGGCACCGATTACACCATCAACGTGCCCACCAGCAACAGCACCATCGCCCGTGATGCGATCGTCTGGTTCGAGCCCACCAGCGACAACACTTACAATGACGAAGACATCCATGTCATTGATAAGGATACCACCAAGGCCGACAACAACGATGTTGTTCTGGGCTATGTGGAGAGCTGGGAGAGCAAGGACGGCCTGCTGACCGTGGCTCACGAGCTGACCAAGGACGGCGAGCGCTATAAGGTCAATGAGGCCGCCGGCCGGGGCACCTATGCCACCGATAACGACACCAAGATCTACTACGTCGATGTTGAGAACCACACCGGCGTTGAGTCCGGCAGCATCACCAAGTTCGACAGCATCACCGGCTACAACAACGTGCTGGTGGTCGTTGACGACAAGACTGCCGTGGCCATCATCGTTGAGGTTGGCGGCGCCAAGAATCTGATCAAGGTCGACTGATCTTTGCGTAAACCGCTGAGAGCATAAAATGCAGGAAGGACCCCAGGCTTTCGCCTGGGGTCCTTCTTATCTGCCTTTTCTGGTCCAGATGGGCCTTTCCTTTACCGAACAGCCAAATAGCAGTAAGTGTGACTGCGGGAGTTTGTGGAGACATAGGCTTCCCGGCTTTGAATTTCAAAGCCGCCTTTCACGATGCGAAGCAAGCCATTCAGCGTGGACATTCCGGGAGCCGCCAATCCGCCCATACAGCGGGTGCTGCTGGCCGATGACCCCATTTGTCCTTCATCACTGACCACCAACACAGCTTGGGGAGTAAACCCCAAAGATATGGTGCGGCTTTCCGCATTGTCTCCGGCATAAGTTCCCACGACCACTCGGGCAGCCTCATCCAGCTTCCCAAAGTTCTCATTGAACTCCGCCCGCAGGAAATCGTCGGTGGCCTCCCATTGGTGTAACTGATAGTTTTGGGTCTTCTTGGTTGACATAATATCTCTCCTTTGATTTTCTTCTGTGTGCAGGCCCGCCCCGGGCCTCCATACACCCCGCCCAACCCCAAAAAGTTGCCCCGGAATGGCATCCTGCCATCCCGGGGCCTTTTTGCGTCTTTTTTTGGTTTTGTGCGGTTTTATTCCCCTACCATCAGCCCGATAAAGGTCTGATTCAGCTCGGTCAGGGTCAGGGTCCCCATGTGCTCCTGGTTCCACGTTTGGAACATCTCGTAAATCTCCTTTGTGGCCTCCTCGCACTGGGGGTAGTCATTAAAGTTGAACATCAGGACGTCAAACACGGTCTGCCACGCCTCACTGCTGGCCGAGAGGAAGCTGACGTGCTTTTTCAGCATGGCGATGGCCTCCTCAGGCTGACCGGTGGAGAAATAGAACTGGGCCAGATAGGGGGGGATGGTGTTGGAATCCTCCTGGGCCAGCCTGCCGGCGTATTCGTTGGCCTTGAGATAGACATCCCAGTTTTCATCCCTGTCCAGATTCTGGGCGGCCACCACATAGGACAGCATATAGTTGTTTTTTTCAAACAGGTCCAGATTGGCGGCGGAGACCAGCGTGCCCAAAGTGGCGTGCTTTTTCACCGTGTTGGCGGCGTGCATATTCATCCCCAGAAGAACGGCGTAAACGGCCACCAGCCCGCACAGCCCCACCACAAACCAGCTGCGGGCCTCTTCCTTTTTGGGGAGAAGGGGGAACTCCTGCCCGCAGCACAGGCAGATCAGCCCCAGGACCCCCAAAGCAATGGGGAGGTAATAGCAGGAGGAGAACACCACCTCCACCGCCCCGTGGCCCGCCATAAAGACCAGCGCCGCCCCCAAGGCGGGGGCAAGGGCGTCGGCCTCCTCCTTCCGGCGGAGGTTCTTCCAGACGGCGGCGGCACACAGCCCCAGCATTCCCACAAAGAGGATAAGGCCCACAACGCCGGTGGTGAGAAGGGTCTCTACATAATGATTGTGGGTGTACTTTGTCTCGTAATAGAAGGACTGGACGCCGGGGGAAGCGCTTTCAAATGCGCCCAGCCCCAGGCCGAGAACAGGGCTGCGGCGGAAGAGCTTCATGCCGTCGGCAAAGAAGACCGTTCTCTGGATGGCGTTCTCGTTGGCGAACAGGCCCTGAAGGCGGTTGGCGATGAAGCCGGGCAGCAGGCTGTACTCCAGCTTCAGCGCCGTGGTCCCGGCCTCCCCGGTGAAGGAGGCTTCGCTGAGGGTCAGCCCCTCTTTCGCCCGGAAGTTGAAGTAGGTGACCAGACTGTCCTCGGGCACCGTGAACCGGGCGCCGTCGGCGCTGCCGGAATAGAGCACCGTGCTGGTGTGCATCATGGTCTCCTGCTGGTTCTGGCTTTCAATGGTGACGGTGACGGGGCCGGTGGCCTGAATGTTCAGGGTGTATTCCCCGGCGCCGGGATACTCCGCCCGGCGGAGGCTCTCCCCCGCCGCCAGATCGGCGGGGCCGGTCAGGGTCAGGGCCGCCGCCGCAAAGGCGGCCAACAGCACCAGCACACCGCCCAGCAGGAGGGCAAAGACCTTTGTGCCGCCCTTCTCCATGGCCCCCGCCACTTTGGCCCGCAGCACGCCGTCCAGCAGGCACAGCAGCGCTCCGCCGCCCACGGCGCACAGCAGGGGGATGGGCTGTATCCCGTTCCAGCCGCCGAAGGAGGTGAGGAAGATGGGGAAGGCCCCGGCCAGCGCCAGCACAAAGGTCTCTACCATCAGCACCAGCAGAGAGGCCTTGCGGTCCTTCCGCTCCAACAGGAGAAGGACCAGAAAGGCCAGCGCGATCATGCCGCTGGCGCCCATACTGAACACCAGCAGGAAGGCCAGCGCGTTGAGGAAGAGGCAGAACAGGTGGAAGCACCGCTCCTTCTTCTCCTCCGCCGTCACCGCCAGCCCCAGGGCCAGCAGGACCCCCAGGCCGGCCACCCCGGCGAAGATGTTGGGGTTTTCATACAGGGAATTCATACGGACCCCCACTTCCACCGGGTTAGCGCTGATGCCGATGTAGTCCCCGGTAAACAGCCCCAAAAAGCCCACCAGCGGCCCGCTGAGCCAGCGGGTGGAAAGCATATCGATGCTGACAAGGCTGGCCAGAGCGGTCCCGCCCGCCAGAACGGAGGCCGCCGCCCGGCCGCTGTTCTCTCCCTTTCGGGACCAGGCCAAAATCAGCAGCAGGACGGAAAAACCGATGAGCAGCTTCAAAAACTCCTTCAGGGCAAAGCTGCCGGCGGCGGCATAGAGGGTGGATACGCCGTTGAGGATCACCCAGCCCGCCACCCCCAGCAGGGGCAGGGAAAGCCTGTCCCGCACCACGGGGAAGCGGACCAGGCAGGAGGCGATGGCCCCGATGACCATGGTCATGGCCGCCGCTTTGACGGTGGAGCCGGCGGAAAAACAGGTCATCAGAAAGAAGGCCGCCATCAGTGCCGGGGGCACCCACAGCCACTTGGCGGGAAAGGGGGTGACGGTCCGGACCGCAGCCGGGGCCGGAGCCGTCTGGGGCATTGTCTGGGGCGGGGGCGTCTGGGCCGCAGCGGGAGCCGCAGCCGCCGTTTTGGATGTCTTTTTCTTGGATGCCATTTGGCAAACCTCCCATTTATCGGAGTTTTTCCTGATTTTTGATGCCTTTGAGCAGGGTCATGAACAGAATTTTGATGTCGAACAGCAGGGTCCAGTTTTCGATATAGTAGACATCGTGGCGGATACGCTCTTCAATGGAGGTATCCCCCCGCAGGCCGTTGACCTGGGCCCAGCCGGTGATCCCGGGGCGGACCTGGTGCTTGACCATGTAAAGGGGGACCTCCTCCTTGAACTGCTCCACATAATAGGGCACCTCCGGCCGAGGCCCCACCAGGCTCATATCCCCCTTCAGCACATTGAAAAACTGGGGCAATTCGTCGATGGAGAACTTGCGGATAAAGGCGCCAAACCGGGTTTTCCGGTCGTCCCGCTGGGTGCTCCACCCGGTGTCGGCGCTGTCGTTGAGCCGCATGGAGCGGAACTTGTACATATAGAATTCCCTCTTGTTCAGCCCCACCCGCTTCTGCTTGAATATCACCGGCCCGGGGGAGCTGAGCCGCACGCCCACGGCGGTAAGGAGCATGATGGGGGAGGTCAGCAAAATCAGCGCCAGCGCCCCCACAATATCCATGGACCGCTTCAAAAAGGCATTGCCCAGATTATCCAGTGGGATGCGCCGCAGATTGATCAAGGGCAGGCCGTTGATGGAGTCGATTTGAGGCCGGGCGGGCATATAATCGGCGTAGAAGGGGATGAGAGACAGCCGCACCCCGCTTTTTTCGCAGGCCTGGATGAGAAGGGGCATCCGGGCGTAGTCCTCCGTCTCCAGCGCCGCCACCACCTCGTCGGGCTTTCTGCGGTCCAACACCGCCCCAAGCTGGGAAAGGTCCCCCAGCCGCTTCCGGCCGGGCAGCTCCCCCCGGCTGTCCGATACATAGCCCGTCACCATCAGCCCCAGCTCGGGGGACTGCTCCAGCTCCTCCAGATACCGCCGGGCCAGAGGGCCGGAACCCACAAGAAGCACGAATTTCTGGTTGTACCCCTGCCCCCTGAAGTGGTGGAGGACCTTTCGCACAAAGATCCGCTTTCCCCCGGTAAGGGTATTGACCAGCAGGAAGTAGATGACCAGAGCGCCCCGGGAAAAGTGGATGCTCCGCAGCAGGAACAGGACCATCTGAAAGAGGATAAACCCCAGCGTATTGGCCCAGAATATCCGCCCCAGGTCCTGATACAGCCGCTTTTTCCGCACCGACTCGTAAAGCCCCAGAAAGGCATAGATCAAAACCTGTCCCAGCGCCAGAAAGACCGCCGCCTGCACATACCGGCTCAGCGGCACCGAGGGGATGCCCGGAAACAGGGTGAACCGCAGCCAGAAGGAGGCCGGCAGGGAAAGAAAAACCAGCAGTGCATCCAACACCATATTCAAATGATTCAAAAACCGCTGGTTTTCACGGATCATGGGCTGTTTTCACCCGGCCTTTTCTCTGTTTTTTGCAGTTTATAATTGTATCACATTTATTTCCCACTGTCAAAACCGGGCGGGCGAAGACATTCCGATTCCCAGAAGTTTACCCCTTGCCCTCCGATATATTTCTATCGTATAATAGAGAAAAACCGCCCGGAGGTCACCCATGGAGCATAAGGTCCTCTTCACCGCCTCTACATACTCCCATATCGCCAACTTCCACCGCCCCTATCTCCGGGCATTCTCCGCCCTGGGCTGGGCGGTGGACGTGGCCTGCGGCGGTAAGCCCATGGACTTACCCGAAGCGCGCAGGGTCATCCACCTCCCGCTGGAGAAATCCATCACCGCTCCGGCCAACTTCCAAGCGGCCCGGATGCTGCGGCGGGAGATGAAGAAGGAGGGCTATACCCTCATCAGTACCCACACCTCCCTGGCCGCATTCTTTACCCGGCTGGCGGCCAGAGGCCTGGACACCACGGTGGTCAACACCTGCCACGGCTACCTCTTTGACCCGGATACCCCCTCTTTCAAGGGCCGCCTTCTGCTGGAGGCGGAACGCCTTACCGCCGGCCGCACCGACCTTCTTCTCACCATGAACCGCCGGGACCGGGAGATCGCCGGACATTACCGTCTGGGCCGCCGGGTCCTGGAAATTCCCGGCGTCGGTGTGGATTTCTCCCCTCTGGACCAAACCCCCGCCGCAGCCCGGGAGCTGCTGCGGGCGGAATGGGCCTTGCCGGAGGACGCCTTTGTCCTTATTTACCCCGCCGAATTCTCCTCCCGCAAAAATCAGGCCATGCTGCTGCGCGCCCTGGCCCTTCTTCCCCGGGACATCTATCTCCTCCTGCCCGGGGAGGGCGCCCTGCTGGACCGCTGTAAGACGCTGGCGGCAGAGCTGGGCGTGCAAGACCGGGTCCGTTTCCCCGGCCATGTGCCGGATATGGGTCCTTGGTACCGGGCCGCCGACTGTGCCGTGTCCGCCAGCCAGAGCGAGGGGCTTCCCTTCAACATCATGGAAGCCATGCACTGCGGCCTTCCCGTGGTGGCTTCTGCGGTCAAGGGCCACGAAGACCTGATCACCGACGGCGAAACCGGCCTTCTCTTCCCTCCCAATGACGAACACGCCTGCGCCCAGCAGATCCGGGCACTGAAAGCGACCCCCCATCTTTTCCCCCACCTCAGCCGTCAGGCCACGGCCGCCGCAGAGCAATACCGGCTGGAACGGGTCCTTCCCAAAGTGATGGCAACCTACCAGAGCGTTCTCCCGGAGCTGGACCTTCCAATAACAGTATCTGCAAACTCTTCCATATCATAACATATCATAACAACAAAGGCCGCCGTTGTGTTTGCAACGGCGGCCTTATTCCCGCCCCGAGAAACCCGCCCACAAAACCAAACCCCCGCCGCCCCCGCCAACGGCCCCTCTGTTTACGGGGAGTCCATGTCTACCAAATGTCTACCAAAAACAGGGCCGGAGCCGCCGAGGGAGAAGGGCTTGCAAAAACCGGCCGGGATCTTTGTCTACCAAAAGTCAACCACCGGCACTTTTCGGCCCAATTCCCCCCCGCTTCCCC
>CAJUKH010000064.1 GCA_910587345.1 uncultured Oscillospiraceae bacterium
AGGGGAAAAGGGGGGTGAGCGGAGGCTGTGGGAATGTGGTAAACCCGTAGGGTTTTCCATCATTTCCATAGCCGGAGCGAGGGGGGAAAGGGGGAGGTGACTTTCTCTTTAAGGCCCCGTAGGGGCCGCTCTTTGGCTCCCCCTTTCCCCCCTCGCCGCCCGCAGGCGGCTCCCCCGTTCCCGCCGCAGCGGATTTTTTCTTTTTGCTTCTTTTTCTTTTTTGTGTAGGAGGTGCTTCTATGTCAGATGGGTTTCGTGGTACGGTATCAGAGTATCAAGCCTTGTATATGGAGAAGAATGCCCACTTGGAGCAGTTTTTAGAACAGGTTACACCTTTTGAGTTTTACCGGGAGATTTTCCCGGAGGGGTCTTTTGAGCGGAAAGGGCATTATGAGGATAAAAAGCCCAATGGAATCGCTGTTTCTCTCCCTGGTAAGGGTGGTTCTCTTAATGGGATTGCTTTAGAGATCGAGGGGGACGGTAAGGCAAAGCGGTATATCATTACAGACGATCTGAAGAAGCTGGAGGAGTTGGCGGACACGGATTTTACCATCATGGCGCCGATTTCGTATTACGGGAGAAAACGGTCCGGGAAATTTGCGCGGTTCCTTTATGCCCTGGTTTTCGATATTGACGGGGTTGGGATGCCCCAGCTCCGGGATGTATTGCATCAGATGGATAAGGATATTTTACCCAAGGCTACTTTTGTAGTGAACAGCGGAACAGGACTGCATTTGTACTATGTTCTATCCGAGCCGATTCCCATGTATCGGCAGAACCAGCATTACCTGAAGGAGTTAAAGTATTCCCTCACCAGGCAGATTTGGAACAGGTATACATCGTCTATCAAGCAGCCGCAGATGCAGGGGCTTATGCAGGGGTTCCGGGTGATCGGCTCCGGGACGAAGCTGGGGCAAGGCTATCCTGTGGTGGCGTTTCAGCTTGGGGGCCGGGTAGAGCTGGATGATCTATTGGAGTACATACCTGCGTCGAGCGGTGAGCGGCAGAAGCTGCAGGGTATTTTGAGAAAGAGCAGTATGCCGCTGGCGGTAGCAAAGGAGAAATACCCGGACTGGTATGAGCGTCGGATCGTGAAGGGGGAGCGGAGGGGCCGCTGGACGGTAAAACGAGATCTCTATGACTGGTGGTTGCGCCGTATCCAGGATGAGATCCGTGTGGGCCACCGCTATCATGGGATAATGACCTTGGCGATCTATGCGAAGAAGTGCGGGATTGAGGAGGAGGAGCTTCGCCAGGATGCCTATTCTCTCCTTCTGCCTTATGATGAAATGAGCGTTGAGGAAGTCAACCGTTTCACCAGGGATGATGTGGAGGCGGCTCTTTCGATGTTCAATGAGGACTATGTGACGTTTCCCAGGGATGATATCGCAAGGCTTTCCGGGATGTCTATGCCGGTTAATAAAAGGAATTGGCGTAAACAGAAAGACCATTTGAGACGTGCGAGGGCGGTGCAGGATATTGATTATCCGAATCATGAGTGGGCTGGCCGTCCTTCAGCGCAGAGTTTGGTTTGGGAGTGGCGGCGGCAGTATCCAGAAGGGCGCAAGGCTGACTGTCACCGGGAAACCGGCCTTGATCCGAAGACCATACGGAAGTGGTGGGATTGTCCGCCTCCTCCGCTATGCTTCCAGGACGGCCATATTACTGTGCCGGTGGAGCCGTCCCAGGCGGTTAGTGACTTCCTGGTGACGTCTCTGGCCGGGGATGATTCGTGAAAAGCAATTGTATATTATTTTGCTTGTATTTTGCTCCTTGCTGTGTTATACTATGAGAGGTCGAGAAAGGAGCGTTTTTTATGGCACAAATTAGTTTGAGAGTAGACGATGATGTGAAACGTGGGGCCGAACAGACGTTGGCCGATATTGGGTTGAGTATGTCCACGGCTATCAATGTGTTTTTGCGTAAGGTTGCCAGGGAGGGGCGCATACCGTTTGAATTGTCTGTTGACCCCTTTTATTCTGAAAGCAATATTCGATACCTTGAAGGAATCATGCAGGATGTAAAGGATGGTAAGGCTCACTTTGCCGAGCATGATTTGATCGAGGTGGACTGATGCGATTGTTGTGGGAAGATAGGGCCTGGAATGATTATCTGTATTGGCAGACGCAGGATAAGAAAATGCTGAAACGGGTCAATGCGCTCATTAAGGACATTTGCAGGAGTACCTTTGATGGGATTGGAAAGCCGGAGCCGCTGCGGGAGAATCTGGGTGGACTGTGGAGCCGACGCATTGATGAAACCAATCGTATTGTTTACTATGAGAAGGACGGGATTATCTATGTGGTTTCCTGTCGGGGCCATTACGATTGAGTTAAGAGGCTGACTATGATGACACAGCAGGAGTATAAGGAAAAACTTGAAAGAGGGATTGCCCAGGTTCGAGCTGGCCAGGGCATCGTAAAAACGATGGAGGAGCTAGAGCGTATGGCAGAGGAAATGAGAATTGCCCAGCTTCAGTTACCAGACCCGGCAGACGTTGATCCGCACCCTCGGCTGCTCCTGGAGGGTCGGGGAATCCATGCCGGGGAGGGCTTTACAGCTCTGTTCCCCGATGGCTGGCACGATATTAACCTGGAGGTGAGCTGGGAGCCGACCGGCCCCGGCTGCTGGTATATCTCAACGCCGGGGTTTAGAGATATTTGCCCCATAGGGCTGTTTGTGAAAGTATAAAGTATGTAGCACAATTAAGGTATATACTAAAAATAATAGGTGTATATGAAATAAAAAGTGGTGCCTCCTGGTTTGGAGGCACCACTTTTTAGCTTGACAATTTCAGGAATAAGCGATATATTTTATATAACTTAAATAGCAGACACAAGCTATATAACTGAAATAAGGAGTGAAGGATTTGAAGGTTATAGCGATAGCGAACCAGAAGGGCGGCGTGGCTAAGACCACAACAACGCACAATCTCGGCGTGGCTCTGGCAGCGAAGGGAAAGCGAGTTCTCCTAATTGACCTGGACAGCCAGGCCAGCCTGACGATCAGCGTGGGCCTGGAGCCGCTGGAGGTGAAGCGGACGATTGTAGACGTTCTGCGAAAGGATGGGGTGCCGGTCAGTGAGTGCATCGAGCGGATCAGCGACCGGCTGCACATTGTCACGTCCATCATCGACCTGGCTCCCATGGAGATGGAGCTGCTGTCCAGGGCCAGCCGGGAGAAGATTCTGGACCGGGCCTTGCGGCCGGTCCGGGGAGAGTATGACTTCATCCTGGTAGACTGCCCGCCGCAGCTCTCCATCCTGACGATCAACGCGCTCTCCTGTGCCGACGGTGTGATTATCCCCGTCAAGACGGATTATCTGGCCTATCGGGGCCTGACGCAGCTCCAGGACAGTATCCGGGAGATCCAGGAGCTGATTAACCCGGAGCTGAAGGTGCTGGGGGTCATTGCGACGCTTTACGAGAAGCGGGTGGCCGACGATAATGAGATACTGGCCGCTTTGAGGAAGGAGTATAACCTCTTGGGCGTGATTAAGCGGCTGGCCGTCGCCAAGAAGGGTATTTATGATGGGTTGGCCGTCGTGGAGCAGACACCCGGCAGCGAGATTTCCATTGAGTACAATAAGATTGCAGATATGATGATTGCGGAGAAATACGAAAGGACGGAAAAAGAAAATGGCTAAGTTTGAGGATAGAGAGAACCGCCGGAAAGGTTCGATTGTAGGAAGTATCGTTGACGGTGTGCCAGTGGTCTCCGGGAGCGGGAGGGGCCGCCCCAAGGAGGACCGAGAGATCAAGAAGCGGGTGAGTCTTTCGGTGATGCCGAGCTTGTATGAGGATATCCAGAAGATCGCCTATGTACAGCGGAGAAGTATCAGTGACGTGGTTGGTGATCTGATGGAGCAGTTTAGGGCAGGTCATGAGAAGGATCTTGCAGAGTACAGAAAGATAAAAAATAGTGAGAAAAACGGCTGAGGCAACGCTACGTTGCCTGAATGTAAACCGTGTGCGGTTTACATTCAATGGGATATTGTCTAAAATTGGGGAGTAAAATGGATGAAGCTGGATGAAAAGCTGATTTATTTGCGAAAAAAGAAAGGGCTGACCCAATTAGAATTGGCGGAGGCCGTGAACGTGTCCCGGCAAGCTGTTTCAAAATGGGAGTCGGGTGGAGGCACACCCTCTACGGAAAATCTCAGGGGACTAAGTGAGTTATATGGGGTATCGGTTGACTACTTGCTTAATGAGGAGGAGCGAAAACCCGAAAATGGCAATGTTCCAAAGGATGAGCCGGGAAATAATCCTGCGTCAATTCGGGAAGAGAGAAGGAGAGTCCCCATAAAGTGGATAGTTGTTGCACTGGTTGTTTTAATATTGGTGGTAACTATTGGTATGCTTACTGTCAATAGAGACAAAGGAAATCTCCATTTAGGGGAAGAAAAAGTGGGGGAGGTGACTGACGTTCCGCAGATAGAGTTTAACTTGGAATGGTAGCTCGAGGGGAGGTGAGGTTTTGCAGTTTAGAAGATTTCTGTGCATGGTGTTTAGCTGCTTGATTGCTGTTAGCTGTTTTGGCTTCAGTGCGAAAGCGGTTGAGGCAGAGGTGTATGAGGTGTGTTCTGGTATGGAACGCGCTTCAGGACGTTTTAGTGTAGATATACCAGGAAATACTCTTGCAGTTACAAGTTCCGATTTTCCATTAGAAATTGGGGAAACTATAGCAATTAACGCCAGTTACTCCCCGCGATCTGCTAGTGTAGATTTTGGCCTGATTGCACCAGATGGTCTTTTTTATTCTTTTAGTGCGAAAAATGGTCGATTTGATAAAACAATTGAAGTGGATCAAAGAGGAACTTATACATTTGCCATAAGAAACAACTCTGATTTTGAAATATCGGTAGCTGGATTTGTAACTTACTAAGTATCAGGCAATAAATCTGTGGGGTATTAGACGTTGTAAAGATAAGAAAGGAAGGATTACTAATGGCGGAGATCACTAAAAGACAACCGCGGGAAGGGACAAGAAGCAATCATGCTAAAGCTGTATTGTCCGGAAGCCGTTATAATATTCAACTGCTTGATCTTTCGGTTCAAACTGAGACTTATAAAACGGTGTTTTCGGTAGAGAGTAGGGACCGAGCAAATACTATTTGCACTCGCCTTAATAGTATTTTCTCAAACAGTAAAGCGGACCTTGATTTTATAACGCCTGGCTACAGCAATGGCTATTATGTTATTCTGTGGTCCGGGACTACATGGCTCGGCTCTAAAACGTATACAGAAACAATGGAAAATGGAATAACACATGAAGACCTTTATCGTGGATGTAAATTACCATACTATATTGAAGGTAGTAATGAACCCCAATATTATCCATATAGAAATAATACTGCAACAAATATTGTTACAATAACAGATGCTGACGTATCAAGTACAGGACTTAAAAAGTGGGAAATTGCTTTGGAGTGGGCAAATAATATTCGGAATATTGTAAATGGATGGAATTGTTCTAAGACCGGGACTGTTCCTTTGGATAAGGCAGTCCCTATCCATCATGAGGGGAGAATTTATAAACTTGCCAAGATGAAAGGTTCTTATTCTGGAAATAGGGTTGTATCTGCAACATACTACGGAGCTGGTGAGAGACAACCAAAAATTACAACTGCTAATAATGATATTTTTCATACCCTTGATCTTACTGTTGCAATTCCGAAGGGAGTTACAACAGGGTTAGTACAAAATACTTGGGTGAAGGTTACTTATAATGGAACCTCAGTTGTTGCACGAGTGACCGATGAGTGCGGGGAAGCAAATTTGGATTTATCGTCTGGTTTGGCCAATGCTCTTGGATACAAATCGGGTAAAGTAACTATTTCAGCGCCATGAGTCAACGCAAATTGTTGTACTATGTGGTTGTAGGCATATGCATACTTGTTTTATTTATAGGAGGTGCCATTATGGCCGATAAATCTAGTTTTTCTTTGTATGGAGTATATCAGGCAGATGGTATTGTTGCTGGGCCAGCTATTGACAGCGGGGAAGATTTGAATGCATCGTATTATGTTTTTCGGCCCGACTTTGCATATGTATTTTCTACAGAAAATACAGCACCCCTGAATGTACCCATCACAATTATAGAAACTGCGTATGAAAAGGAGCATGTAGAAAAATCTGAATTTCTCACACTGGGGTTCCAGAATATAACCGTTCCAGATTCCACAAATATAGAGAAATATTGTATCGATCCTGTAAGCATGCTTTACTTAGTTGATGGAAACCTGTGGCTATATACTATTTTTGGTTCAGCTGCAGGAGGCGTTCCGCGAATTCTTCAGCTAAAAAAAGTTCCTGATGAGGTATTTGAAAATTTATTTGGGGTCGGAAACGTTGCATTTGAACAAATAGAAAAAGAAAGTCGTTCAGACTAATTTTCTATTGTGTTTTTGTGAATGATGAAGAGCAGGACGTAAACGTTCTGCTCTTCATCATGTATTTATAGCGGTTTACCCGTTTATATTATGAACGGGTAAACCGCTATAACTGTAATTTTAGGAATATCTTGACTGCCACGGAAGTCTATGCTATACTAAAAACAACAGGATATAATTTCCTGCTGTCATAGAAATTCGCCGGCGTTGGCCGGCGGGAAAGGAGGCGCTACGGTACAAGATCATAGCTCGTCTGGGCGAGGATAAACAGCTAATTAGGCCCAGAGCGCCCCGGCTCCAGGTTCGCCGGTCGGGGGTTTAGCAGTTTGCTAATCAGAAGCCATTCAGGGGTGATACACCTGTGTGGTGCGTGGGCTTGCCGTAGTAACCTTTGTGAACTGGAAAGCGCATCATGGACCCTGAGCGAGTAATCCTTTTGAAAGCGATGGTAAGTAGAACGTATCGTGTCCCTTCCCACCCTCTGAACGCAGCCGGTCATGCTGTAAATCTGCCGGAGAGCTGCTCCCTCTACAAAGGAGCCGACAGAATCCTAACTGCCGTAGATCTCAATAAATAGGGCTGCACACATAAGCAAGAAAAAAGTGTAGGGAGATATCCCAAGCCCGTCACACATAAGACGTTAAAAAGTGTACTTTGCCGATTGTCGAGTCTCCGACTGGAGCTGGCATGAGGCGGCCTGGCTTTAACATCAATAAATTATACAACAGGAGTATATACAATAAGATATATAATATATTGCCAATATGTGCCTTATTTACATTAAATATTGCGCAGATTGTGATGTTGCGTAAAACGGATAGTTAGGTATCTCTAAGGATAGAAAAGTTGCGTGAGAGAGATAGTGCGAGGGGGGCCGAAATTGGGACGGCGTAACAAATCATACTCGAAGGACCTCCACCAGCAAGCCTATGACCGCTTGAAGGGGATGCACGCCTTTGGGGAGAGTAAAAAGGCGGCGGTGGCCGATGGAACGGAGAAAGACAAGATTTTCTCTTATAACACCTACAAGAGCTATTGGAAACACACAAAGTATTTTATCAAGTACATTAAAGAGAAGCATCCCGAATGTACCACGCTGAAAAGTGCAAAGAAATACGTCAATGAATGGCTCCAGGCCAGGGCTGACCAGGGCCTCTCCGCCTGGACGGTGCAGTTGGAGGCGAAGGCCCTCGGCAAGCTCTACGGCATCCAGCCGGACGACGAAAATTATTTCAAGCCCCCTAAGAGGAATCGGGGGGACATCAAACGGAGCCGCGGGGACCGGGTGCGTGACCGGCATTTCTCCAAGACCAACAATGACGAGCTGATAAAATTCTGCCGGGGGACAGGGCTTCGCCGGAGTGAGCTGGGGGAGCTGCGAGGAAAAGATCTGGTTACTCGAGGACAGATTGAGAAGGAGATCTCCCGCCTGGAGGCCGTCCCGGAGGACCGCCGTACACCGGCGGACGAGAAGCGGCTCACCATGCTCCAGGACACCCGGCTGTTCCAGGGGGAGTATTTTACCTTTGTGCGGAACGGAAAGGGCGGCAGGGCGCGTCTAAGCCCCATCATCGGCAAGAACATGGAGCAGATCGTGGAGCGGATCAGGAACACGCCGCCAGAGGAAAAGGTGTGGCAGCACGTCCATAAGAGCGCCGACATCCATGGATACCGGGCCGAGTACGCCACGGCCATCTACAAGGCCCACGCCAGGGCGATAAAAGAGATCCCCTTTGACCGGGTGAACCGGGGAACAGGACGGCGGTATCAGAGTGAGGTGTACGTCTGCCGGAAGGATGAGGCTGGGAAGAAGTTGGACAAGGTCGCTATGCTGGTGTGCAGCAAGGCGCTGGGTCATAACCGTATCAGTGTTGTAGCCGACAACTACATTAGAGGCTTGTAAGGGGAGGGCCGCATGAGTGAGTTTGTAAAAAAGACCCTGGTGGGCTATAAAGAGGCTCCAGGAGGCCGTGCTGATCCGGAGTGTACTCATGTGATTCTCACCCTGAAGGAGTATGAAGGGCAGCTCCAGCGGATTGCTGCGGCGGAGCAAGAGGCCCGAACCACGAAGCACGAGGCGGAGAAAACGCTGCGGAGTGTGAGAGGTGATGCGCAGTACAAAATTCAAGTGGCAGAGGCGGAGGCGGCGAAGACAGTAGCTGCCCTGGAGGGGGAGCTGGAGAAGGAACGTCAGGAGAGTGCTTACCAGCGTGGCCTGAATAAGAACCTGCTGCGGATCTCCAGGGAACGAGCCAATGCTGACCGAAAACTGAAACCAAAGAAGGAGCATACTGGATACTTCGTTGTTTTTACAGGAGAGAAAGAGTACAGGTTCAAAAAGGACCGGCGGCAATGGGGCCGGGCTTTGCTTTGGGAAACCATACTGCAAAGCCCATATTCAGTAGATTTCTCGGAAGAACAGGCCAGAAAGCAGATTAAGGAAGATTTCTTTGAGCAGATGGCGGACGGCTCCTGGATGATTGCCAGGCTTGGGTTTGATACGTTCTTTGATGGCCGGTTTGAGAGGTTGGTAGAGAGAGAGGATTGGGAGGCAAAGTACAAGATGAAGAATGTTTTATTGAGACCAGACTTGAAGTTACGAGCTGGTTTTAGGTCTGGTTATTGGGAGGTTATCATCCTTCACACAAAGGCACTTGGGATAGTCCCACCGGAAATGCGAGCGCAATAATCAGGGGCCTCCAGGCGGCTTTATAAAGCCCGTTGGAGGCGTTTGAGTGGGGGAGAGGCCCCTTGGGCTGGACTGTGGGCTGGAGGCCCTCTGAGGGCCTTAAACGGCGTGGTAAAATTGCCTGTCCAAGGGCATTGAAATTCCTGGTCGGACAGGCTATAATTATAACAAAAAAATAGGGAAAAATGTATTGATAATAAACGGCCCCCTATGTCTCTAAAACGTTACTTTTTTCTTCTTCAATAAGGGAGAAAGTCGGAGGGGAAAAGGGGGGTGAGCGGAGGCTGTGGGAATGTGGTAAACCCGTAGGGTTTTCCATCATTTCCATAGCCGGAGCGAGGGGGGAAAGGGGGAGGTGACTTTCTCTTTA
>CAJUKH010000065.1 GCA_910587345.1 uncultured Oscillospiraceae bacterium
GCAGTTGAAGGATTGGCGTACACTTACCAACCAAACGCCACCCGCCCTTACGGAGATGGGATGGTTTCTGGTGGGTGGAACCACCCTTCAAGCTGTGTAGGCCGAGGCGGGTCAATTTCAACGTGATTTCTTCAGTGTTCCACCAGCGGACGCACGGGTGCGAGGCAAGAGGGACCATGGGGGCGTAAAGACGACACCAGCCGATTCTAAAACACATGGTCTTGACCTGAGGGCTTTCTTGGGGAGTGTGAGGGGCCATTCTTTGGCCCGTCAAAGAATGGTCCCTCACAACCACGCAGTTGAAGGATTGGCGTACACCCACTATCCAAACGCACCTCGCCCCTACGGGGTAGGATGGTTTTTGATGAGTGGAACCACCCCTCAAGCTGTGTAGGCCGAGGCGGGTCTATTTCAACGACATTTCTTCAGTGTTCCACCAACGGACGCACGGGTGCGGGGCGAGAGGGACCATGGGAGCGTAAAGACGACACGAGCCGATTCTAATGCACTTGGTCTTGACCTGAGGGCTTTCTTCGGGGGTGTGGGGGGCCATTCTTTGGCCCGTCAAAGAATGGCCCCCCACGTTCCACGCACCCATCGTCCAAACGGAACCCGCCCTTACGCGGTGGGATGGTTTTCTGATGAGGGGAACCACACCTCAAGCTGTGTAGGCCGAGGCGGGTCAATTTCAACGTGATTTCTTCAGTGTTCCACCAACGTACGCACGGGTGCGGGGCAAGTGGGACCATGGGAGCGTAAAGCCGGCACGAGCCGATTCTAACGCACTTGGTCTTGACCTTGGGGCTTTCTTGAGGAGTGTGAGGGGCCATTCTTTGGCCCGTCAAAGAATGGTCCCTCACAACCACGCAGTTGGAGGATTGGCGTACACCCCCCATCCAAACGCCACCCGTCCCAGCATCGGCGGGGTCCCGGCACCGGATGCCCCTACTCTTTTCCCAGCCCCGGCTCCACAAAATGCACCGGATACCGCTCCCAATAGCCCCGGTAACTTCTCTCCTGCCCGTCCAGATCCATCTGGTACAGACGGAACACCACCTGGATGTCCTTGGGCTGCCACTGCTCCTCATAGGAGTATTGGTACACCATCCCCAACTTCCGCATCACCCCGCCGCTGCCCGGGTTCTCCCGGTCATGGGTGGCGGTGAGATAGGGCAGCCCCTCTTGCCGGGCCTGCTCCACCACCGCCCGCGCGGCCTCTGTCACGATGCCACGACCCCAAAATTCTTTCAGCAGACCATAGCCCAAATCGTAGGGCGGCTCAGCCGATAAGTTTACATAATTTATAAACCGCTCTTCCCAAAAGCGGCTTTACCCGTAAGAGACATACCCCCAGCCGTAGGGCGGCATCGCCGCCAATGGCTGGGCCGCGGCCTCTGCCGGGCGGGCTCCCCAAGGCAAAAACGTCCCATTCCCCGGCATTCCTTATCCTCCTATCTCTCCCCGCAGCCGCTCCACAGTCTCTTCCACCTTCTCCTCTGCCAGCCCGGCAAAGCCCAGCACCAGCGTCCCCGGCATGGGCCGGGCCTTCAGGCAATACTCGCCAAGCCCCCGCACCCGGTACCCTGCCCGGGCCGCCTGGGCCACCAACTCCTTCTCCTCCCGGCCGGGGAGGGTGAAGAGCAGATGAAGCCCCGCTTCGGCCCCCCGGACCTCCCCCCAGGGTTCCAGCCGGGACACCAGCGCATCCCGCCGCCGCCGGTAGAGATTCCCCACCCGCCGCAGATGCCGGCTGTAGGCTCCCGAAGCCAAAAACCGCCGCAGCGCCTCCTGTTCCAGCCGGGACACCGTGGCGGCGGCATGGCCGAATTTGGCCCGATAGACCTCCAGCAGCGCAGGGGGCAGGATAAGATAGGCCATGCGGATGGAGGGGGCCACCGTCCGGGAAAAGGTGCCTACATAGATCACCCGCTCCCCCCGGTCCAGCCCCTGCATGGCGGGGATGGGCCGGGAGGCATACCGAAACTCCGAATCATAGTCATCCTCAATAAGATACCGCCCCGGCGCCCCGTAGGCCCATTCCAGCAGCTCCCCCCGCCGGGACATGGGGGTGGTGACCCCCAACGGAAACTGATGGGAGGGGGTCACATAGGCCACATTGGCCCCCGATACGGCCAAAGCCTCCACCGACATTCCCTTCCCGTCCACCGGCACAGGCACATGGGGCCAGTTCAGGTTATCCAACAGCCGGTGGAGAGAGGCATACCCCGGGTCCTCCAGCCCGAACACCGCCCCGGGCAGCAGTTGGAGCAGTACCCACATCAGCCCTTCCACCCCGGCCCCCAGCACCACCTGTTCCGGGGTGCAGTTCACCCCCCGGTACTGGTGGAGAAACCCGGCCAAGGTCTGCCGCAGGGGCCAATCCCCCTGTCCGTCCCCCCGCTGGAGCAGGTCGGGATTTTCATAGACCGCCTCCTTGTTCAGCCTTGCCCACATGGCGTAGGGAAACACTGAGGTATCCACCGCCGAGGTGGAAAAGCTCTGGTCCAGCTCCTCCCGCTCCTCCGCCGGCGGCAAGACGGCCGGCACCTGCACCTCCGGCAGAGACAGCACCCGGGCCACCCGGTACCCGCTGCGGGGGAGCGACTCCAGATACCCCTCGGCGGTCAAGATGCCATAGGACCGCTCCACCGTGGTCAGACTGACCCCCAAATGCTGGGCCAGCCGCCGTTTGGAGGGCATTTTTTCCCCCTCCCTCATCTGCCCCGTACGGATCTGGGAGACAATATAGCGGTACAGCTGGTCATAGAGGGGGCTTTGGTCGTTAAAATTGGGGGTCAGCGCGGTCATACCCATCCGCTCCTTTGGCCCTTTAATTTTTTCTTTTATGGTGCAGAGAAAAGGGGCCAGTTTTAGTTTGATAGTACCACCGATTTCCCCAAAAAGCAAGCCCCGGGGCTTGCAAAAGTCAGAAAAAAACGCTATCATGGGGATAATACCGCTGACTTGAGGTGACCCCCATGCGTCTTTTCGATTCCCATGCCCATTATTACGATGATGCCTTCGACCCCGACCGGGCGGAGGTCCTCTCCTCCCTCCCCGCCCACGGGGTCACAGGGGTGGTCTGCCCCGGCTGCGATTTGGAAAGCAGCCGCCAAAGCCTTGCTCTGGCCGAGCAGTACCCCTTCCTCTACTTCGCCGCCGGCCTCCACCCGGAGAATCTGGAGGGGGCCACCCTTGCCGATCTGGAGGAGGTCAAAGCCCTCTGCGGCCATCCCAAATGTGTGGCCGTGGGGGAGATCGGTCTGGATTATTACTGGGTCAAGACCCCTGAGGACCGGGCCAACTCCCGGGACTTTTTCGCCGCCCAGCTGGACCTGGCCCGGGAACTGGACCTGCCCGCCATTGTCCACGACCGGGACGCCCATAAAGACACTCTGGACATCGTCCGTGCCCATCCGGGCACCCGGGGGGTCTTCCACTGCTGCGCCCTCTCGGCCGAGGACGCCAAAGTGGTGGACAAACTGGGCTGGTATGTCTCCTTCACCGGCAACGTCACCTTCAAAAACGCCCGCCGCGCGCTGGAGGTCATGGCCTATATGCCTTTGGAGCGCATCATGATAGAGACCGACGCCCCCTACATGGCCCCTGAGCCTTTCCGCGGAAAACGCAACGACTCGAATTATGTCTACCGTGTGGCGGAGACTTTGGCCCAGATAAAGGGCCTGTCCACAGAGGAGGTGGCAGAGGCCACATACCAAAATGCCCTCCGTTTTTTCGATTTGAAACCTCTTTTTCAGTAACGTGATTTTAATGTTATGTAAACTATAAGCCCTACGAATCATAAAAGCCGGCACCAAAAATGCGCCGGCCCTCTTTCCTGTTGTTTCTTGTTAAACAGGCAGGCCCGGAAAATTCCGAACCAACCCGTTCCTGGGTGGGTGGAACCGTTTTCTTTATGAACGAACAGCGAAGTCCTTCCCGAAGTGGGGACTACCCTTTTCCAGATAATAGACGCAGTAGAACAACAGCTCTCCCGGCTTGGGCTTCACCGGCAAAGCACGGCCGATGACCCGGTTCAGCGCCTCGTTCTTCCCCTCTTCCCAGACGCACTCCACCGCCCGGTAAATGGCCCGCTGCGCCGTCCGTGGCTTCTTTTTCAGTTCTCTGGCCACCGGTGGGTAGAGTTCCTTTGTCACCTGCACCTCTGTCACCTGCACCTCATCGTCTTCCTCCACTGCGGCAAAATGCTCCATGTAACAGGCAAGCGCAACCGTGAACGCCCTTCTGCCGGAAAATCTGGCCCGGGGAGCAATATAGGCGACCAGCTGTCGAATATCCTGCATGGAATATAGCACTCCTTTCTCTATGGACGTTCCACCCCTCATCTTGTTTCGACGGCTGTCTATTTTTGGATGTTGCCCTTCCATTTTTAACAATTCATTTACAAAGCAGGGAAAAAGGAGGGCGTGGTACTGACGTACCACGCCCTCTCGAGCCTCACTTATTTCTGCTTTTCCCACTCTTCCCTGATTCGGGTCACATTCTCTTCCAGCCCTGCGGCCCCGTCCAGCACCAGACGGGGACAGGGAAGCCCTGTCTCCCAGGTCTTCTGTCGGGCCAGACTCCGCTGCTCCGGTCCTGCGGTATCGTACCTTGCGGCCCATTCCATAAATTCCCGGTGGTTTTCATACATATCTCCCCCGGGGAGGATGCGTTCCCCAAAGGCGGCCAGTTCTCTGGCCCGCAGCCATTCCAGCCGGACGCTCTGCTCCACCTCCAGCCGCACCGCCAGAGAAAACCGGGGGATCAGCGGGTCTCCCCAGCCGTCCAGCGCCCCGGAAAGCACCGTACCCACGGCCTCCCGGTCCAGCTCCTTCTCCATCAGCTCCAGCCGCCGCTCGATGGGCCGCTTCACCGTATAGGGCGGGTCGGTTGGCTTCCAGAAATAGTCGTCGGTATCCATATGCCGCCAGCCCAACTCCGCTGCCAGCGTCCGGCCCAGAGTGGTGGTGCCTGCGCCTGAAGGGCCGTAGAGATAGATGACCGGCCCCATTTTATTCCTCTCCCCCGCCGAAGGGGGTAAAGGTCAGGTTGGGGTTGCGCTCACCAGTCCAGTTCACCGCCCACTTGGAGCCGAAGAGCAGCAGCTGTCGGCCCTTGAAGTCCTCCACCAGCTTGGTATCGGTGCCCAGGGTCAGGTTCTCCTCCTTCACCGGCTCCCCGTCGGCGGCCTCGATCCAGCGGAGGTACTCATAGGGCAGGCCCTCCATGAAGATGTCCACCCCATACTCGTTTTTCAGCCGATATTCCAGCACGTCAAATTGCAGAGTACCCACCACGCCCACAATGATCTCCTCCATGCCCGTGTAGGGTGCCTTGAACATCTGGATGGCGCCCTCCTGAGCGATCTGCTCGGCACCCTTGAGAAACTGCTTACGCTTCATGGTGTCCAACGGCCGCACCCGGCGGAAATGCTCGGGGGCGAAGGTGGGAATGGGGTCAAACTGAAACTTCTTCCCCGGGGCGCAAAGGGTATCTCCGATGGAGAAGATGCCCGGGTCAAACACACCGATAATGTCCCCGGCGTAGGCCTCCTCAATGATCTCCCGCTCGGCGGCCATCAGCTGCTGGGGCCGGGAGAGCCGGAGCTTCTTGCCCCCCTGAACGTGATAGACCTCCCTGTCCGCCTCAAACTTGCCCGACACCACCCGCATAAAAGCGATCCGGTCCCGGTGGGCCTTGTTCATGTTGGCCTGAATTTTGAACACGAAGGCGGAAAAATCGTCCTCCATACTGTCAATAACGGTCTCCCCCGCCATACGGGAGAGGGGGGGCGTTGTCATCTGCAAAAATCCCTCCAGAAAAGGCTCCACGCCAAAGTTGGTGAGGGCGGAGCCAAAGAACACCGGAGACAGCTTCCCATGGCGGACCTTCTCCAAATCGAACTCGGCGGCAGCGCCGTCCAGAAGCTCCACATCCTCTGTGAGCCTGGCGTGGAGGTTCTGGCCGATCAGGTCGTCCAGCCCCTCGTCCCCCAGAGAGACGGTGGTGGCGGTGGCCGCTTTGGCCCCCCCGTGGCCGGTAAAGTGGATGATTTGCCGCTTCTCCCGGTCATAGACCCCCTGAAAGTCCTTGCCGTCTCCGATGGGCCAGTTGATGGGGTAGGTCTCGATGCCCAGCTCCTTCTCCAGCTCCTCACACAGCTCAAAGGGGTCCCGGGCCTCCCGGTCCATCTTGTTGATGAAGGTGAAGATGGGGATATCCCGCATGGCGCAGACCTTAAACAGCTTCCGGGTCTGTGCCTCCACGCCCTTGGCGGCATCGATGACCATGACGGCGGAGTCGGCGGCCATCAGGGTGCGGTAGGTGTCTTCGGAAAAGTCCTGGTGGCCCGGAGTGTCCAGAATGTTGACGCAGAAGCCCTCGTACTGGAACTGCATCACCGAGGAGGTCACGGAAATGCCTCTCTGCTTCTCGATCTCCATCCAGTCGGAGGTGGCGGCCCGGGTGTTCTTCTTTCCCTTCACCTGCCCCGCCTGGGCAATGGCTCCGCCGTAGAGCAGGAATTTTTCGGTAAGGGTGGTCTTGCCGGCGTCCGGGTGGGAGATGATGGCAAAGGTCCGCCGGCGGTTGATTTCGGTTTCATATTTAGACAAGGGTATCCCTCCATTTTATGATACGATTCGTGATATAAAAGATAATAATTACATTGGGGATACCCCTCTCAAAAAATTTCCTATTTATTATACTGGATTTTCCAACGCTTGTAAACGCCGGAGACAAAAAATCCCACCTTTCCGGCGGGATTCTTTTCTGCGTTTGAAAAGGTGTACTTTTACAAACTCTCATGGACCTCTTGATAAAATTCATAATACTATACAAACTGGCCCAAGTCAATCACTTATAGGCCCCTGTTTCACGTTTTCCCGACCCTTTGTAAAAGTACACTTTTGCAAAGGGAGCGTGATTCCGTTGAAAGAGAAAAACCGCATCCCATACATTGATCTACTCCGCTGCGTGGCCGCCTGCTTTGTCATCGCCATCCATTGTCTGGCCCCCTATTGGAACGACTTTGCCCTCTTCGGCTCCCGGAGCTGGTGGGTCTGCGGGCTTCTGAACACGCTGGCCAAAACCGGCGTCCCGCTCTTTTTCATGATCAGCGGCGCTCTGCTTCTGTCAGAACCCCAAAGCATCGGCACCGGAGAATTTTACCGGCGGCGATTCTCCCGGCTGGCCCTCCCCTTCTTCTTTTGGAATCTGCTCTATTTTCTGGCGGAAAAACGGTGCTTTGATGTCCACCTGTTCCTTTCAGAGCTGGCTTTTCGGGGCAGCAAATACCATTTATGGTTTCTGTATCAAATCGGCGCCATCTATCTTTTCCTGCCTTTTTTGAAAAAGGCGGTGCAAAACAGCACAAAAAAGGAGGTTTTTCTGCTGTTTCTGATCTCCATTTTCCCCTCCACCATCCTCCGCTTCCTCAACCTCATTCAGTCCCGCATCTACATCTTCCCCTTCAACAACATTCTGGAGGGTTATCTGGGCTTTTTCCTGCTGGGCTATCTGCTCCATAGCACCGATTTCACAACAGGGCAGCGCCGGCTCATTTACATTCTGGGCCTGACCGGGGCCTGTCTGGGCCTTTGGGGAAACGCTTACTTCTCCTCCTTCGGCACGCTGAACCTCGTTTTTGACGAAGGCTACTCCATTGTTCAGTTTCTCACCGCCGGGGCGGTCTTTCTCTTCACCAAAGAGCACGAAACCACCATGCCCCCATGGTTACCCGCAAAAGTGGCGGCCCTCTCCCGGCTCTCCTTCGGGGCCTATTTAAACCACATTCTGGTGCTGGAATGCTTCTGGACTCTGGCCGGGCCGTCTTTGGGCAGGCTTTCCATACTGGGACAGGTCCTTTGCCGCTTTGTCTTCACCCTTGCCGCTTCCACCGCTCTGGCTGCATTCTCTGCCCGGCTTCCCCTGCTGCGGCGGACCCTGTAAGGTAAAACCCGCCCCGCCTGCCGATCGGCAGACGGGGCGGACTCGATTTATTTCATTTCCCCTTGTCTTACTGCTGGGCGGCGTAAGCGGCGGCCTGAGTGCCTGCCTGCTTGCCCCACACGATACAGCCGGTGTTCTGCACACCGCCGTAGGTGGTGTGGCCGCTGATGTTGTTGCCGCCCACGATCTCGCCGGCCTGATACAGACCGGGAATGACCTCGCCGTCGGCGTTGAGCAGCTGGCACCTGTCGTTCATCCAGGGGCCACCAGATGTGATCATCACATAGGGAACGGTCCGGATGATGTAGTAAGGGCCGGTCTCAAACTTCTTCATTTCCCGGGTACGGCCGAAGTCGGCGTCCTTCCCGGCGTCCACAAAGCCGTTGTACCGGGCGATGGTGGCCTCCAGATTGGCGGCGTCGATACCGGCCAGCTTGGCCGCCTCGGCCACGGTGTCGGCCTTAAAGACCTGCTCCCCCTTCTCCACGGCGCCGTCCCACTGGCTCCAGTCGTTGTCGTAGGAGAAGATGGGCTTCTCCTGCGCCCGCAGGTCGTCCACCATGGCCTGATCGAACATGATGAAGACCTCGTTGTCCCCCTTGCCCCACCAGGCGGTGATCTCGTCATAGTCGGTGCCGTCCTCTGCGCCCAGCTCGTCCACAAAGCGCTGGCCCTCCCGATTGACAAAGATCATATAGGGGAAGTCCTTGATGCGAACGCCCATGGTCTTCAGGAAGCTGTCCCCATCCCGAACGCCGCCGGCGTAGGTGGAGATATGCTCCATGTTCTGCAGCACGCCGCCAGCCTGCCGGGCGAAGCGGAAGCCGTCGCCGGTGCTGGTCTCGGGGCAGGTGGTCAGGCAGTCCTTAAAGTTGTACTCCAGCAGCAGCTCCTTGTTGTAGCCGTAGCCGCCGGTACACATGATGGTGGCGGGGGCCAGGAACTCCACCTCGCTGCCGTCCTGGGCGGTGGCCTTCACGCCGGTGACGGCGGCACCCTCCATGATAAGCTCGGTAGCCTCGGTATAGTACAGGATGGCTACCTTGCCGGCCTCCACCTGTGCGTCCAGCAGATCGCCCACCACCTTCAGATAGCTCTTCATGTCGCCGCCGTACTGACGGGGCACGTTCATAGGCTCATAGAGGGAGGGATTCTTGGGGATGCGGTCGCCCAGATCAGCGCCCAGACTGTCCAGCCAGTCCACCGCCTCGCCGGAGTGCTCTGCATAGAAGCGGGCCAGTTCCTCGTTAAAGTTGGCATTGCCGCCGATGTTGGCGTTCTTGTCCACAAAGTCCTGATACAAAAGCTCAGGGCTGTCCACCACATTGGCCTCGGCCTGCATTTTGGTGCCGGCGCCGGAGAGGGTAGCGCCGCCCACATTGGCAGCGCCGCCCCGCTTGCCGGTCTTTTCCAGCACCACCACATTGGCTCCGGCCTCGGCGGCGGACAGGGCGGCGTTCATGCCGGCAAAGCCGCAGCCGATCACAATGACGTCGGCCTTGTCAAAGGGCAGCTCCACATTGGCGGTCTGGCCCTCCTTCACAGGCTCGGCCTCCCCCCGGGCCACGGCCAGAGCGTTGGCCACGGCCTCCTTGATGGCGTCCGAGGTGATGGTGGCTCCGGAGATGCTGTCCACCTCGGTGGAGTTGGCCTCCTTGATGGCGGCGGGGATCTTCTCGATGGCGGGGTCGGAGATGCCGGCGGTCTCTGCATGGCCGGTCACCTCCACGGCGGTGATGGCGTTTTCATCCACCGTGACCTCCACGGTCAGCTTGCCGCCCATGCCGTTTTCCGAGATACCCACATAGGCGCCGGGGGTATAGACCCCCTCCTTGTCCTTTTTGGAGCAGGCGCCCAGATTCAGGCAAAGGGCCAGCGCCAGTGCGAGAGACAGTGCTTTCTTTTTCATCTGACTTCCTCCTTATTTGGTAAGGTTCTTTCTCTTTGTCTAAAAGACAAAGAGAACAGGGATATCCCTGTGGCCCACATTATAACAAATCTTCCTTTCTGTTTCAAGCCTTTTCGCTCCCTTACGGCAAAAAGAGCCGCCCGCTGACTGTTCCGCGGGCGGCTTTCTTTGTTATGACTGTTTAATGACGATGGTTGCCACAAAGGTGGCCCCGTCATAGCTTCCGTAGGCAATGACCAGATCCCCGGCCTTGAACCCGCTGGTCAGGCTCAGGGCCTTTCCGGACAGGTCCATCAGATTGGCGTTTTTCACATCCACATTCACCAGACTGACCTTCCCCAGCGTGTCGGTGACCTGAACCGTCATGGTCCGGGCTGTGCCCGAAGTCCCGGTAAGCAGCACCGTCCCCGTCAGGGTACTGGCAGAGGAGATGGTGCCGGTAATTTCAATGGAGATGACCTCATCCCCGTTGGTGACCATGGCCACGGTGTGGCCGGGCTTCAGGGCGTAGATGTTGGAAGAAGCGTTGTTCTGGCTCACCGATACCCCCTCCCCCACGGTGTAGGTGTTGGTCTCTCCGTTGGGGAGCTGCACCTCCATCTCAATGCCGGTGCGGGTCTGAACAATGCGGTCAATGGTGCCCGTCATGTCGGCGGTCTGGGGGGTGGCGGAGATCCTCTCCACCTCGTTATACCGGATGGTGATGACCACCTCATCCCCGGTACGCAGCTGGTCAAAGGAGCTGGTCTTCTTATCCCGGGTAATGTCGGGCAGATCGGTGATATCCAGCTCATAGGTCAGCTCACTGCCGTCCTCCTGAACCACCTGAATGGTGATGGTGGTGCCGTAGGAGATGGAGGTCAGGGTGCCCTCCACTTCCACCGTGCCCTGGAAGCCGTCCAGCTGGGTCACCATATTGCCAGAGATTAGAGCGGTGACATACCATCCGGTCTCCACCTTATCCAGCGTGGTGCTGTTGCCGTTATAGGTGATGGGGGCAGACTGGCTGATGGTGGGGGTCACGGTCTTGCCGGTAAAGATATCGGCAATGGTCACGTTCTTGGCAGTGCCGGTGGTGCCCAACTTCCGCACGGGACCCTGAACATAGTTGCTGGAGGTGTTCACCGTCACAAAGGCGGCCTGATTGGTCTCACTGTTGATGCGAAGCTGGACATACTTGCCCACCTGAGCGGAGGAAAGGGACCCCAGCACCCCGTCCACAGTGACCGCCACCCCGGCGGGAACGGTGTACTGATACACTACCCCGTTAAAAGCGGTGACGCCCAACGTGGTGACCCCGTTGGAGGCGGTGGAAACACTCTGGATCAGCCCCTCTGTCTGCTGGGTGCCGCCGGAGAGCTTCACCCCCGCCAGATGGCCGGTCTCATCCACATAGCAGACGGCGGCGGTATAGCCCGCCCCCTCGTCGATCAGCTCCCGGCCGCCCAGATTCCGGCCCACGGAGACCTGGGTAAAGCGGTCCATAAACATGGTCCGGGGAAGGCCGTTGACCAGAATGGTAAGCTGGTCACCCTCCAAAGCGGAGATGCTGCCGCCATAGGTGGTGAGAGCACCGCCCAGCCGGGCGGACTCCACGGCGCCCCGGCTGTTCAGGTTCAGCCGCACATACTGTCCAGCCTTCAGGGCATTGGAATCGGTCAGCATGTTGTTCTCATAGATTTTCACACCGGCCGACAGGGAGTAGGACTGGGACTGGTCGGTCAGCTCGTTATAAAGCGTAAGAATAATGCTCTTGTCGGCGCCGCTGGCCACGTTGGTGATGGTCCCCCCCTGCCAGTCGTAGTCGGTGTACTCACTCAGCTCCACCTGAATGCCGGAATCCTCCATGAAATCCAAAGCCCGGCGCAGCATGGTGGTCATCTGGGCTCTTGTCACATAGCCGTTGGTGTCCTCGCTGTTCTTGGGCTTGGGATAGAAGGCCCCAAACTGGTCCCCCTGAACGATGCCAAAGGTGGTCAGCACATAGACATAGGGCCGCAGATTGGGAGAGATCTCATCCGCATCGGTGTAATTGCTCAGGGAATAATTGGTCAGGCTCTGGGCCAAAGGCTCCAGCTGCATGGCCCGGACCAGATACATACAGATGTTTTCCCGGGTGATGGTCTTGAGAAGGGCTCCGGCGTCAGACAACGCCTCCAGCTCACTTTTGGAGAGGACCCCGGTCTCCAGCGCCACCGCCATCTCGGCCCCCGCCCAGGAGATCATGCTGTCGGGAAGCAGCTCCTCCATCTCCCCGGCATGGTCGGCGGCGATCTTCTTCTGAAGGGTGGGGTCCACCCCCGTCGCCCGGGTGCAGAACAGCAATGTCTCAGCGGCGGTCATCTTGCCGTTGGGCTTGAAGGACCCGTCCTCGTATCCCTTGGCATACCCCAGTTGGGACATGGCGGTCACATCATCGTAATACCAGTCGTTCTGGCTCACATCGGTAAAGGCGGCGTGGGCCGGCACCACCGCCAGGGAGCTGACCAGCGCCAGGGACAGGGCCAGTGTACTGAGGCGTTTCAACTTCATGGTCTTTTCCTCCTATATGTTCAAGCTAAACCGTTTCTATATTCTGTAAACCATATTATACGCCGTTTTACAAAGAAAAGCAATCATTTCCCCTCGAATTGTGGGGGCGTCTCTTCCCTGTATCACAGCTTCGCTTTCCTTTGCAGGCGGATGTCCTCCCCAAAGAACCGCAGCGTCCGGTACTCCCCCTCCAGCCGGGAGGCGGTCTGGCCGTTATACCGGCCCCTGACCCCATCCATGGACAGGTTGGAGGAGATGACCGTGGCCTTCCCGGCGGTCAGCCGGGAGTTCACCAGCGTGTAGAGGGCCGACTGGACAAAGGGGGTGGTCATCTCACTGCCCAGATCGTCCAATATCAGCAAGTCGCAGCCCAGATACCGCCTTGTCTCGCTCTGGGCGGCCTTCTCCTCCTGCGCATCTCTGGAAAACTTCTGCTCCTCAAACTGGGCAAACAGGTTCACCGCCGTGTCGTAAACCACGGAGAAGCCGTTCTCGGCCACCGTCCGGGCGATGCAGGCCGAGAGAAAGGTCTTGCCCAGCCCCGGGTCCCCGGTGAGGAAGAGATTTTTGAAGTAAAATTTCCCAAACTTCTGGGCATAGTTAAGACACAGCTCATAGAGAAACTCCATGTTCTCCCGGGGGGAAACCCCCTCCCCCGGCCAGGGCAGGGGGGAATACCACTCCAGGGAAAAGTGGTCGAAGGACTGCTCCCCCAGATCCAGCAGCTTGGAAAGCTCTTTCACCTGTTCCTGGGTGCAAAGGGTCTTCAAACAGTCGCACATCTGTGTCCCCACCCAGCCCGCATCATTGCACTTTTTGCAGGCCGGGATATCGTCCAATGCGTCGGGAGGATAGCCCGCCTCCTGCAAAAGCAGGGCCTGCCGGTGCTGAAGGTCCATGTTTTTATCCTTCAGCACCCCAAGGGCAGGGGCCGGGTCGGTGCCCTGCTTCAGACAGGAGGTGATGATATCCAAAATGGTCCCCTTCAGCTGCCGGTCAATGTCGGCCAGCTCGGGACACTGGGCGTACAGCTTTTTGCGGAGGGCCTCGGTGTTTGCCTGCCGGACCTTGCGCTCCTCCTCCAGCCGCCGGGTGGCCCGGCGGAGGACAGCGGTGTCATATGCCATTTACTTCCCCTCCTTTTCCTGTCTGAGCAGTGCCCGCATCCGCTCCATATCCTCCCTGGCCCTGCGGTCGGCCTCGCCGGGGGCGGCGGGCTGGGGAGCGGTAGCCCCCGCGCCGGGGGCGGCCCTGCGGGGTCTCTGGCTGTCCCCTGCGGCGATCTGCTCGGCGGTGTGAAGCCCCTTCTGGTGCCAGCTTTGCAAAATGGAATTCATATAAGGCCAGTTCAGGCTCCGTTTTTTCAGCACGGTGCGCTCATACGCCATGCGAATGGCCTCATCGGTAAAGCCCATATCCACCCAGGCGGTGATGTACTCCTTCTCCCGGGCCACCGGGGGCCTGTCCCGGATGTCCAGTAATGCCAGTATCTGGGTGGAACGCTCCCGCAGCAGGGCCAGCCGCTTCAGATGGGCCTCGGCCCCCTCCACCGTGTCAACCCCCCGCTCCTTCCAGCGGATGGCCTCCCGCTGGATCTGGGGCAGCCGGGGCATCCGGCCGGGGCCGTACTTCCGCTGGTGCTCCTCAATGGTCCAGCTCACCGCCAGCAATATCACCTCGGCGGGCAGCCCAGTAAAATCATAGATGGTATAAAGGCACTTCAAATCATTGGTGGACAGCACCTTCCCCAGCCGCTTCTGGACCTCGGCCACCAAGGCGGGAAAGGAGGAGGTCTCGTTCTCCAGCTCCCGGTTGATGTCGGCGGAGGTGTATTCAGGCGGCTCGGGAACCGCAGGAGCCGCCGGCGCAGCCTCGGGCGCCCGGGCCAGCTCCAGCTTGCACAGCAGGGAAAGGGCGGCCTCCGCCCGGGCCGGCTCCCAGCGAAGCGCCCGGGCCGCGGCGGCGGACTGATAGCTGCCCCCGGTTTTCAGCAGGTACAGGTACAGCAAGGCGCCATCCCCGCTGCCGGCTTCCAGCAGCCGGTCGGCGGCGGCTCCCGCCAAAGACAGAATATTGCCGGGTAAATAGGGGCTGTCCGCCATGAGATGGCCCTCCTTTCGACAGAATAAGCTATTCTTTATTTTACACGAAAACTCCCCCGGCGTAAATAAGAAATTTCCATGGAAGGCCTTCCATTCTGTTCCAAACGTCATTTTTTGCAAAAATCCGTAAAATTCACACATTTTTGTTTTTCATCGCACCCATCTTGTGTTATAATATCTCTACATATATAAAAGGGGGACTGCACCATGCAAAACAAGGTGACCGTAACCATCGCCGACCGGGAATATACCCTGGTGGCCACCGAGGATGCCGCCTACATGGAGAAGGTGGCAAAGTATGTGGACCAAAAGATGCGGGAGATCATGGAAAACGGCATCTCCGGCACCGATGCCGCCGTCCTGGCCGCACTGAATATGGCCGACGACTATTTCAAGGGGCAGGAGGCCGGCGAGGCTCTCCGGGGGCAGATCAAAGGCTATCTGGAGGAAGCAAAGGCCCTGGAAGACCAGCTTTCCGAAGCCAAGCGGGAGATCTTCAAGCTCCAGACCCAGGGGAAGAAGTAAGATGCTGGAGCTGTTAGCCCCCGCCGGGTCCATGGAGGCCCTCACCGCCGCCGTCCAAAACGGTGCGGATGCCGTTTATATGGGCTTCGGCGACTTCAATGCCCGCCGCAACGCCAAAAATTTCACCGAAGCGGATTTCGCCTCGGCGGTCTCCTATTGCCATTTACGGGGGGTAAAGGTCTACCTGACTCTCAACACCCTCCTCACCGACCGGGAACTGCCTCCCGCCGCCGAGCTGGCCCGCCGGGCCAGCGAACTGGGGGCTGACGCCGTTCTCATCCAGGACCCGGGGGTCCTCCGGGCGGTGCGGCAGGCCGCCCCCGACCTGACCCTCCACGCCTCCACCCAGATGACCGTCCACTCTCTCGACGGGGTAAAAGCCTGCGCCGACCTGGGCTTCAAACGGGCCGTCCTCTCCCGGGAACTGCCCGCCAGTGAGATCGAATACATCTGCGACCGCTCTCCCATCGAGATCGAGGTCTTCGGCCATGGCGCCCTTTGTATGTGCTACTCCGGCCAGTGCTACTTCTCCGCCGTGGTGGGAGAGCGCAGCGGCAACCGCGGCCTTTGCGCCCAGCCCTGCCGGATGAAATACGGCTGGAACGGCCGGGCCGACAGCTACCCCCTCTCCCTGAAGGACGCCTGTATGGCCGACCGGCTTCGCCAGCTGAAAAAGCTGGGGGTGTCCTGCCTCAAGCTGGAGGGAAGAATGAAGCGGGCGGAATATGTGGCGGTGGTCACCCGCATCTACTCCACCCTTTTGAAAGAGGACCGGATGCCCACCAAAGAGGAGATGGCCGCTCTGGAGGCCGCCTTCTCCCGTCAGGGCTTCACCCAGGGCTATCTGGACGACAACCCCGGCCCCCATATGTTCGGCGTCCGGGAGGAGAAGACCCCCGAGCCCAAGGAGTTGTTTGACCAGGCCCGTCAGACTTATGTAAACCAGGAAAACCCCCGCGTGAATGTGAAATTTTACGCCCTGGTCCGCCCGGAAGAGCCTGTTCAGGTGGGGGTGGAGGACCCCCAGGGCCGGGTGGTCACCGCCGCCGGGGACATCCCCCAGGCGGCCCGGACCCTGCCCATCACCGCAGAGCAGGTGGAAAAGCAGCTCTCCCGCACCGGGGGCACCCCCTACCACTGTCTTGGGGTAAAAGCGCTGGTGGAACCGGGTTTAAGCGTCCCCCTCTCCACCCTCAACGCCCTGCGGCGGCAGGTGCTGGAGGGCCTGTCCCAAAAGCGGCAGGCTCTGCCTCAGGTAAATACCGGGGAATTTAAGGCCGGGGCCAGATATGAAAACCCCGCCGCCCCCCCTTCCCTCACCGTCTCGGTGAGAAAGGCTGGGCAGATAAGCCCCGACCTTCTCCGTCTGGCCCCCGCCATCCTCTACGTTCCCGCAGAGGAGCTGGCCGCCCACCCCGAGTGCCTCAAAGGCCTGCGGCCCGAGACCGCCCTTGGGGTCATCCCGCCCCGGGTGGTGTGGGACCGGGAGCTTCCTCAGGTGATGAAACAGCTGGAAGCGGCCAGAGAACTGGGGGCTACCGAAGCCCTCATCGGCAATCTGGGTATGATCGCCCCCTGCAAAAAGCTGGGCTTCACCCTCCGGGCCGACTACGGTCTGCCGGTGTTCAACGCTCAGGCCCTGAAGGAACTCAAGCGGTTTGACTTCGCCTCGGCCACCGCCAGCTTTGAACTGAAGCTGGCCCAGCTGCGGGATATCTCCAAGGCCCTGCCCACCGAGGCCATCGTCTACGGCCGCCTCCCCCTGATGCTCACGGAAAACTGCATCATCAAAAACCGCACCGGCCGGTGTACCTGCGAAGGGGAAAATATCCTCACCGACCGAAAAGGAGAACGCTTCCCTGTGGTCAAGGCCCCGGGCTGCCGCAGCGAGATACTCAACAGCCGCAAGCTCTTTCTGGCGGACAAGCCCGAGTGGAAAAAGGCGGGGCTCACCTACGCCCGGCTCATGTTCACCACCGAAAACCCCTGGGAGTGTGTTCAGGCTCTGGAGCGCTATCAGGGCGAAGGCCAGTGGTCCCCGGCGGAGTTCACTCGGGGATTGTATTACAGAGGCGTGGAATAAGTTTACATAATATAAGCGAGGTATCCTCCATGGAATTGAAAATCAAGCCCCTCTCCCCCAAAATCGGTACCGAGATCCCCCTCCCCTCCTACGCCACCGCCGGGTCTGCGGGGATGGACCTGCGGGCCTGTATTGACGCCCCTATCACCATCCAGCCCCGGGAGCGGGTGAAGGTACCCACCGGGTTTGCCATCGCCCTGCCGGGGCCGGAGTATGCGGCCTTTATCTTTGCCCGCTCGGGGCTGGGGAACAATTACGGCGTCACCCTGCCCAACTGTGTGGGGGTGGTGGACAGCGACTACCGGGGGGAGGTCATCGTGGGCCTCACCAACCTGTCCGATGAGGCTTACACCATCCAGCCCGGGGACCGGGTGGCCCAGCTGGTCATCATGCCCGTGGCCCAGGCCAACATCACCGTCACCGACACTCTGGACGACACGGAGCGGGGCACCGGCGGCTTCGGCTCCACGGGCAGGCAGTAACTTCGTTTTTCTTTTTTTGATTGGAGTTATACAGAAATGGACATCATTTTAGCCTCCCAGTCCCCCCGCCGGAAGGAACTTCTGACCCGGATGGGCCTTTCCTTCCGTGTGGTGGTCTCCGACATTGACGAACATATGGAGCGTTCCCTTCCCCCGGACAAACTGGTGGAGTCCATCTCCGCCGAGAAAGCCCGGGCGGTGCAGCCCCTGACCGCCCCCGATTCCCTTATCGTCGCCGCCGATACGGTGGTGGTGCTGGACGGGACGGTCCTGGGCAAGCCCACCGACGAGGCCGACGCCCGGCGGATGCTGTCCCTCCTCTCGGGCCGGGAACATCAGGTCTACACCGGCTTCACCATCCTTCAGGGGGACCACATCCACTCCCAAAGTGAGGAGACCTTTGTCACCTTCCGCCCCCTCACCGAAGAGGAGATCGCCGCCTATGTCTCCTCCGGGGAACCCATGGACAAAGCGGGGGCCTATGGCATTCAGGGCCTTGGCTCCATGCTGGTACAGGGTATCCGGGGGGATTACTTCAATGTGATGGGCCTTCCGGTCTGCGCCTTTGGACAGGCTTTGGAGGCCTTTGGCCTCTTCCCCCTGCTCCGCAGGCCATAGCCCCCCATTTCAACCAAAAGGGAGTACCTGCCATCGTGAAAGATTTTCTCAAACAAAACGGCATACTGATCCTTATCATCGCCCTGCTTCTAAGTCTCATCACGGCGGTGTTTTCCCTTACCTTCGGGGGCCTTGCCAACCCCTTCGTGAATCTGGCAGGCATTGTTGCCACCCCCTTCCGCAACGGCATCCACGCCTTTGTCACCTGGACCGAGGGGGTCTATTCCGATGCCTTTGAGCGGGAGATTCTGGCCGAGGAGCTGGAAGCACTGCGGCAGGAAAACGCCCGCCTTCAGGCCGAAGCCAGGGAGGGAGAGGCCGCCAGCCGGGAAAACGAGCGTCTTCGGGACCTGCTGGGCTTTCAGCAAAAACACAGCGAGCTTGTGACCGAGCCGGCCACCGTCACCGCCCACGGCAGCTCCAACTGGTCCTCCACCCTTACCATCTCCAAAGGCTCCGCCAACGGTCTGGCCGCGGGCAACTGCGTCATCGACCAGTACGGCAACCTGGTGGGGGTCATCTCGGAGGTGGGCCTCAACTGGTCCACCCTCATCACCGTGGTGGACGTGGATCTGGAAATGGGCGGCCTTATCGCCCGCACCGACGGCGCCGCCATCATCGAAGGGGACTTTGCCCTTATGAGCCAGGGCAAGCTGAAGCTGACCTACCTGCCCGAAGGGACCCAGCTGCTGGCCGGGGACACGATACTTACCTCCGGCCTCCGCTCCGGCGGCACCGCCACCTATCCCTCCGGACTGGTGGTGGGCTATGTGGAGCAGATGCGCTCCGACGACAGCAACATGAATGACTACGCCATCCTCACCCCCGCCGCCGCTCTGGACAAGCTGGAGCAGGTGTTTGTCATCAAATCCTTTGACGTGGTGGAATGACCCCGCAAACAAGCGGCATCCGCCGCATCCCCTGAAGAAACGACCGCATATCCGCAGAAAGGAGGGCGCGGGCCGTGACAACCAAAGATTTCACCGTCAAATGGCTGGCCTACGCTCTGGCCCTCCTGCCGGTGTGGCTCATGGAGTGCTTTCTCCTCAGCCGTTACCCCATCTTCGGGGTCAAGCCCATGCTCCTCCCTCTGGCCGTGGTGGCGGTGGCCACCTTGGAGGGGGGCGCCGCCGGGGCCGGCTTCGGTCTGGGGGTAGGGTTCCTCTTTGACGCCATGACCCCCGGTGTGCCGGGTCTCCCCATCCTGCTGCTGGCCCTTCTGGGGCTGGGGGTCGGCCTGCTGGCCCAATACGCTCTGCGGCAGGACTTTGTGGGCTGCCTTCTCTGCTCGGTGCTGGCTCTGGCCGCCTTGGACGCCCTCCGCATCGCCTTTCGCCTCTTCACCGGGGCCGCCCCCCTTGGGGCCATGCTGACCCTGGCGGGGAAGGAGATCGGCTGGAGCCTTTGCTTTGTGCCCTTCGTTTACCCCCTGTTCCTCTGGGTCTACCACCGTGTGCCCAAGGCCACGGTACTGTAAGGAGGGCAGAGGATGGACGGAAAACAATTTCACCTGCGCACCCGCATCGTACTGATCCTGCTGGCTGCCGTACTGCTGGTCTTCACCTGGGTCCTCTATGACCTTCAGGTGGTCCACGGCAGCTATTATCTGGAACAGTCCACCCGGAAGATCGCCAACACCGAAACGGTCCAGGCCGCCCGGGGCGACATTCTGGACCGCTACGGCCGGGTGCTGGTATCCAACCGGATCACCTATCAGGTCACCTTGGATACCTCCCTCATGGGGGGCACTCAGGGCCGCAACAGCACCATTTTGGCCCTTCTGGAGATCTGCCGAGAGCAGGGGGTGGAGTGGAGCGATTCCCTCCCCGTCACCGCCACCCGCCCCTTCCGCTACACCGTGGACGATCCCTACGAGAATATCCGGACGGACGACAACGGAAACGTGACCACCTCCCCCACCCTTCTGACCCAGCTCACCGGAGCGCTGGAGAAATTCCAGCTACCCCAGGACCCCACCCCGCAGGAGCTGGTGGACGCCCTGCGGATCTGGTTCGAGGTGGATGAGTCTCTTGGCGAAACCGAGGGCCGGGCCCTGGTGGGCGTCCTCTACGAACTGGCCCTCCGCTCCAAAGACATTGTCCGCAGCAGCGACTATGTCTTCGCCAAGGATGTGGACATCGACTTCATCACCGTGGTAAAGGACCGCCGTCTCACCGGGGTCCGCATCGACACTGTTACGGTCCGTCAGTTCAACACCACCTACGCCGCCCACCTGCTGGGCCAGGTGGGCTCCATCGACGCCGGGGAGTGGGACGACTACAAAACCAGGGGCTACGCCATGAACGCCATCGTGGGCAAATTCGGTGTGGAACAGGCCTTTGAAGAGATCCTGCGGGGCACCGCCGGGGTCAAAGATATCGAGGTCAATCAAAACGGCCGGGTGGTCAGTGAAAACTGGCATGTGGACCTGGACACCGGCGAGGTCTCGGCTCCCGACCCGGGGGATAACGTGATGCTCACTTTGGATATCAGGCTTCAGGAGGTGGTGGAGCAGGCCCTGGAGCGCTATGTCCCCGACATGACCGAGGAAAGCGAAAAGGCGGCCTGCGTTGTGGTGGATATGACCGGCGGCGTACTGGCCTCGGCCACCTACCCCTCATACGACCCGGCGGAATACTACACCAACTATAACGCCCTCCGGGACGACCCGGCCGGCCCCCTCTTCAACCGGGCCCTTCAGGGGCTTTACGCCCCCGGCTCCACCATCAAAATGGCCATCGCCGCCGGCGCTTTGGAGGAGGGGGTCGTCACCAGAACCGAAAAAATTCTGGACACCGGCCGCTACCTCCATTACGAGCGCATCCAGGACCAGCCCATGTGCTGGTACTTCCGGCAATACGGCGGGACCCACGGATGGGTCAACGTGTCCGAGGCTATCCGGGACTCCTGCAACATATACTTCTACGAGGCGGGCCTTCGCCTTGGCATCGACCGCATCGACACCTACGCCTCCCTCTTTGGCTTGGGGGAGAAAACCGGGCTGGAGCTTTACGAAGCCGCCGGCGAGGTGGCCGGCCCCGAGACCAGCGCCAAACACGGTCAGCCCTGGTACGAGGGGGACACCATGTACGCCGCCATCGGTCAGGGCAACACCCAGGTCACCCCCATCCAGCTGGCCAACTATATGGCCACTCTGGTCAACGGCGGCAGCCACTACCCCACCCACCTCCTGAAAACGGTAAAATCCAGCGACTTCTCCCAGGTGGTGGAGGAATACCGCCCGGTAGCCCGGGACGAGATCGGCTTGGACAACGCCAATTTGGAGGCAGTCAAACAGGGCATGGGCATGGTGGCCAGTGAAGGCTCGGTGGCCCGCTATTTCCGGGACCTGCCCGTTCAGGTGGGGGCCAAGACCGGCACTGCCCAGGTCTCCCGCAACTCCGAAGCCCACGCCCTTCTGGTGGCCTTCGCCCCTTACGATGACCCGGAGATCGCCATGGCCATCGTGGTGGAGCACGGCGGCTCCGGTACCCTCGTGGCCGCCATCGCCGCCGAGATCTTCCAATACTATTTCTCCGCCAGAGACGCCATGGAAGCCCCAACCATCGAAAACACGCTGGTGCGGTGACCTGCCTGCGCCCCGCTTCGCTCCTTCACTTCTCCTGCCCGGAAAGGGGGATCTCCTTGCATCCACACGATACCTCCCCATGGTTCGACCCCACCTCCCCGCTCTGCAGATCCCCCTATGGGGCGGCGGCTTCGGGCGATAAGGTCACCTTCACTCTTCGCCCCCTCCGCTCCCGGGGCTTTGTCCGGGGGGCCCTCACCGCCCGGTGGGAGTTTGACGGGGACCGTCTCTCCGAACTTCCCCTCCCCTGGGTGGGATGGGACGGGGACCGGGACCTGTTCTCCGCCTCACTGGACACCACAGGCTATGTGGGCCTTGTGTGGTACACCCTCCGGCTGGAGAAGAGAAACGGCGAATCGGAGGAGCTTGGCCCCTTCCAGCTTACCGTTTACGACGGCGGCGAGTCTGTCCCCACCTGGTTCGGAGAGGGGGTCACCTACCAGATTTTCCCCGACCGCTTCCACCGCCTGTCCCTCCCGGACCCCACCGGCATGGTGGGGGGCCGCACCATCCATCCGGGCTGGGAAGAGGAGCCGGAATACCGCCCCAACGAACACGGCGAGATCCGCAACCGGGACTTCTTTGGCGGCAGCCTCCCCGGCGTGGAGGAAAAACTGCCCTATCTGCAAAGCCTGGGGGTGGAGACCATCTACCTCTGCCCCATCTTTGAAGCCCCGGAGAACCACCGTTACGGCGCCGCCGACTACGAAAAAATAGACCCCATGCTGGGCACCGAAGAGGACTTCTCCCGCCTGTGCCGCAAGGCCCACGCCCTCGGTATGCGTATCATGCTGGACGGCGTTTTCAACCACACGGGCTACGTCTCCAGATACTTCAACGCCCAGGGCTACCGGGACACCCCCGGCGCCTGGCAAAGTCAAAGCTCTCCCTACTATGACTGGTTTACCTTCCAAAGTTGGCCGAATGCGTACAACTCCTGGTGGGGAATTTACTCTCTTCCCACCACCAATAAAGAAAGTCAGTCCTGGTTACGGTACATCACCGGGGAAAACGGCGTCATCCGCTCCTGGCTCCGGGCAGGGGCGGACGGCTGGCGGCTGGATGTGGCCGACGAACTGCCCGACTTTGTGGTCCATGCCATCCACGCCGCCGCCCGGGCGGAAAAGCCCGACGCCGTCATCATCGGCGAGGTGTGGGAGGATGCCTCCCACAAGATCGCCTACGGCCTTCGCCGCCGCCATGTGCTGGGGGGCCACTGCGATGGTGTGATGAACTACCCCCTCCGCAGCGGCATCCTCTCCTTCCTTCTGGGCGGGGACGGCGGCAGCCTTCGCCGGACGGTGGAGACCCAGCGGCAAAACTACCCCCCCTGGGCCTTTTCCTCCGGCATGAACTCCCTGGGCACCCACGACACCCCCCGCATCCTCACCCTCTTGGGGGAGGGCAGCGACCACAAAGGCGACACCTCCCGGGACTGGCGCTCCGCCAGCCGCCTCTCTCCGGAGCAGCGGGCCATTGCCGTCCGCCGGCTGAAGCTGGGCAGCCTTCTCCTCTACGCCCTCCCCGGCTCCCCCACCCTCTACTATGGGGACGAGGTGGGGATGGAGGGCTTTGAAGACCCCTTCAACCGCCGCCCCTTCCCCTGGGGCAAAGAGGACGGCCACCTTCTGGCCTGGTTCACCGCCCTGGGCAAAGCCCGGAAAGAACTGCTCCCCCTCCGCCGGGGGACCCTTGCCTGGCTCCCCGTGCCAGGGCAAACCGCCGCCTTCGTCCGCTCCCTGAACGGAGAGAGCCTCCTCACCGCCGTCAACGCCGGGGAGACTCCCGCCCTGCTGGAGCTGCCCGGCGGCGCCGACCTGCCCCTCCCCCCCATGGAAGGGCAGCTCCTCCGCCAAACGCCGGAATGCACCTGGCAAATTTTGCTGAAAACATGACCTTTTTCGGCTCTATGCGGATTTTTTCACCCCTTTTTATAAAAAACGACAATTTCCTCTGGCATTTTTGAAAAATTCGTGCTACGATAGAAAAAACAGGAGCATCTCACAACCACGGAGAGAGGTGTGCGCAATGAGAAAACGACTTTTGGCCCTGCTGACTTCCCTTTGTCTTTTCACCGCCCCGGCCCTGGCCGCCGGCGAATATCCCGACGTGACCGGGGAGGAATGGTTTGCCCCGGCGGTGGAATCCGTCACGGAAAAAGGCATCATGACCGGTCTGGAAGGGGGCCTTTTCGGCCCCGGCGAAGCTGTGACCCGGGCCACGGTCATCACCGTGCTGTGGCGGCTGGAAGGTTCCCCCAAAGTCTCGGTGGAGGTCCCCTTCACCGATGCGGAAACCGACTGGTACGCCGTCCCCGCCGCCTGGGCCAAGGGCACCGGTGTGGCTTCCGGCTACGCCGATGGCTCCTTTGGCGGCCGGGACCTTGTAACAAGAGAACAGGTGGCCTGCTTCCTCTACCGCTACGCCCAGTATAAAGAAGAGCCTTTGGCCGAAGGGGCCTTGGGGCTGTTCCGTGATGCCGCCGACATCTCCCCCTGGGCCGAGGACGCCATGCGTCATGCCGTTGGCGCAGGCATCCTTCAAGGCGACAGTCAGGGCCTCGTGGCTCCCGGCGGCTACGCCGACCGGGCCTCTCTTGCCGCCATGCTCCAGCGGATGCTCACCCCGGCGGCCGGATAAAACCACCATTTGTGACCAGTTTGAAAACGATTTATGAACCTTTTTTGTGACTTCTTGACGTGCGGCAAATTTTGGGGTATGCTCCCTTCATAAGCCCTTCTATGGACAAGGGCAGAGAAAAGGAGCATCCGCACATGGATCAAATTTTAATGCATTATCTTCAGGTCAGCCAGCATATGTCTCAGCAGTTCCGAAACCATTTCGGCAAGCTGAACCTCACCTTTCCCCAGGCGCTGGCTTTGAATATTCTCGGCTCTGAAGGCCCCATGCCCATCAGCCGCCTGGCAGAGCGGACAGGCAGTGCCAACTCCACCATCTCCGGCATCGTAGACCGTTTGGAGCGGCTGGAACTGGCCCGGCGGACCCGTTCCGAGCTGGACCACCGGGTGATTTATGTGGAAGCCACAGAGAAATACCGCCAGCTCCGCAGTCAGGTGGAAACCGGGGTCAATGAGTATTTTTCCGGCTTACTGGGCACGCTGGACCCTGAGGAGCGTTCCTGCGTCTCCCGGGGACTGGAGCTGTTGGACCGGGCTCTCTCCAACCGGGAGGAGTAAACCGGAAGGCCTCCAAAAAAGACAAACCGGCGCCCTCTGGGCGTGAAAGGAAGTTGAGAAGGTGCGCACCTCATACGGATACAGCACTTACCGCGGAAGGACCAGGACGCAAAAGATCCTCAGTTGGATCATTGCCGTCCTGGTATTGGTGCTGGTCCTGGCGGTTGCCGCCTTCTTTTTCCTGCAAAAATATATGATCTACACCGACGACGGCAAGGGCCATCTGGAACTGCCCGCTTTCAGCGAACTCTTTTCCTCCCGCCGCGGCGGAGACCCGGCCCCGCTGGAAAGCGAGGATACCGCTGTCATCGTCGTCACTCCCACCCCCGCCCCCACTCCCACGCCGGAGCCGGCACTTAAAGCCGTGTGGCTCCTCCGGGGTGCCCTGACCGACGGCAGCGCCCCCCGGCAGGTGGAAGCGGCGGCCGGCAATGCGGCGGTTTTCAACATGAAGGCCGATGACGGCACTCTGGGCTATGTCTCCTCCCTGCCCGCCGCCATCGCCATGGGGACCACCGCCACACCGGGGGAGACCGCCACCGGCGGCACCATGACCCCCACCGACTTAAACGACTCCATCCGCTCCCTCACCGCTTCGGAGCTTTATACCATCGCCCGGGTATCCTGCTTTAAGGACAACAAAGCCCCCCGGCAGAACAATACCCTGTCCATCCGCACCAACAGCGGCTATAACTGGCAGGACCCGGCAGGCATCCGCTGGATGAACGTCTCCTCCCCCGAAGCCAGAGAGTATGTGATCGGCGTCTGCAAAGAGCTGGCCGAACTGGGCTTTGATGAGATCCTGCTGGAACATTCCGGCTATCCCGCCGAGGGCAACCTCCACTATATCAAGGTGGGAGAGGCCTACGACCCGGACCACTTGGCCCAGCCTGTGGAGGCGTTTTATTCCCAGCTGGCCGAAGCCCTGAAAGATACCGGCGTAAAACTCTCCGTCGCCGTCCCCGCCTCCACTTTGACCGAGGAAGGCGACGCCAGCGGCCTGACCCCGGCCTTGTTGAAGCAATACGCCCAGCGTCTGGTCCTCCCCCTCCCCCAAGATGGCGAGACCTATGACCTGACCGCCGCCGGCTTTACCGAGGGGCAGGTCCTCTCCCGTATTCCCGCCGGTGGGGATGCCGAAGATCTGGACCGCTGGCTGAAAGACCCCTGATCCCCCACCGAAAGGAGCAGATATCATGTTCGGTTTTTTCTTCTCCTCCCGCCGCTCTGATCCCCACGCCGCACTGCGCGCCCAGCTTCGGCAGGAAAAACGCCGCCGCAGCCGGGCCTCCCGTGCCTACCGGGCAGAGGATACCTTCTGGTCCCGCCACCGGCGGGATCGCTGACATCCGCTGTGCAAATAAAAAACGCACCGTATTTTCTTTGATTGAAAATACGGTGCGTCTTTGTTATGCCTCCTCCAGCCAGCCCCGCAACCGGTCCGCCTGGGCACGGTTCTCCCCGGCCATGGCCCGGTACAGCTCCGCCAGACAAGGGTCGGAGGCCGTCTGGGCCGCCTCCTCCAGCCGAAGGGCCAGCCCCTGCTCCGCATGGTAGCGGGTCCGGACCGTCAAAGGCAGAGTCCTGCCGGATATCCCGGCCCCCATCTGCGGGGCAGGCGGCTCCTTCCCCGCAATGAGGAAAAAAGCCGTGGAAAGCCGCTTCCCCTGCCCTGCCTTGACCGCAGCCAGATTGGAAAAGAGGCTGCTCCCTCTTCTACTCTGCCGGGCCATGCCCCGATAGGTCCTCTGCCCCTCCGCCGCTGCGGCCAGCATCTCCCGCAGGAAAGGCAACGCCCCGGCACTGCTCTCCCCCAGACAGGTCTGCGCCTGGGGCGTGGGCGCCATCCAGGAAAGGGCCGGCGGTGCGGCAGAGACCACAGGGACGGGCGTGGATGTTACGGTGGGAAGGGTCGGCGCCTCCAACGTAAATGGGCAGTCAGGCCGGTCCTCGGGCATTACCCTCCGCCATACCTGCTGAAAGGCGACCCGATCCAACTCCGGAGTCAGGGACTCATTCATACTGCTCCCTCCTTGCTTGATTTCCCCCCATCCTATGCTCCCACGAAAAAAAAGGACCCAAAAACAGAAAAAAATGTTGACACACCCCAAAAAATATGGTACAGTATTACTTGCCTTTTCGGACGATTAGCTCAGCTGGTATGAGCATCCGCTTGACGTGCGGGAGGTCACAGGTTCAAGTCCTGTATCGTCCACCAAACGCCTGAGCGCTTATCGTTCAGGCCATATGCGGGCATAGCTCATCTGGTAGAGCGCCACCTTGCCAAGGTGGAGGTAGCGAGTTCGAGCCTCGTTGCCCGCTCCAGAACCGTGGAACCCCAAGGGTTCCACGGTTTTTCTTTTCACTGGAGCAAGCGGAGACTTGGCGTTACTTTTTACGCTGAATTGTCGCAAAGCGGTCTTGATTTTTCCTGTTCTTGCGGAGACGAAATTGTCCATTATTTCGCAATTTGAAGTTGTTTCCCTTGTTTTTTCCCTTATTTTCCCCTTGTTGCTCTTCGGAGCCCTACTTGGAGAAGGCTTGTATGACCCCCTCCATTCGGTTTGCGCTGTCCTGCCGCATCCCCGCTGTAACATGGCCGTAGATGTCCAGCGTAAAGGCTGCCGTGGCATGTCCTAAATTCTCCTGTACCGTTTTGATGTCGTCTCCGGCTCTGATCGCCATGGTGGCGTATGTATGGCGAAGGTCATGAAAGCGGGTGCCGGGAGTTCCGATCCTGGAGACAATGCGCTTGAAGCAGTCATAGACAGTACGGTAAGACAGATAGCCACCAAACTGATTGGAAAAGACCATGTTGTGTTCCTCCCAAAGCTCTCCCGCTTCCACACGAAGTCCATTTTGGTGTAGCTTCTGGAGGCGGAAGAGCTGAAGCACCGAGGGGGCCAAGGTCAGTGTTCTGGACTTCCCATTTTTGGGAGTGGTGAAGTAGTATTGTCCACCCTTCTTCTGCTCCCGGCGAAGCTGCTGCTTGATAAGGATCGTTCCCCGCTCGAAATCCACACAGTCCCAGGTGAGTCCCAAGACCTCTCCCTCTCGAAGTCCTGTGAAGAGAACAATCTTATACAGATATTCGTGAGGGTGGCCCTGGATCGCAGTTAGGAAAGCGGAAACCTGGTCCTCTTCCAGCGGGTGCATCTCCTTTCGGACTACTCGTGGAGGCTTGCAGGCATCCACGGGGTTTGTCCGAAGATACCCAACCAAAACCGCCTGTTGCAGCGCCTTATGCAGGGCTCCGTGGATGTTCTTGACCGTCTTGGCTGAGAGAGGATTTACCCCCTCCTTGGGGTGGATCAGGCCGTTGTAGAACGCCTGAATTGCGGGTGTTGTCAAGGCCTCCAGCTTGATGGAACCCAGTTTAGGAACAATGTACTTGTCTACATAGCGGGTATAGAGGAACGCCGTGGACTCTTTCACATCCTCCATATATTCCTTTGTCCAAATGGCAAGCCAGTCTTTTACTGTCATTTTAGAGGGCATCGTGTAGGTACCCCGGCCAACTTCAACGGCAATCTCTTGCAGCTTCTGGGCAACCTCCTTCTGGGTCTTGCCGGAAACGCTTTTCTGTATCTGCTTTCCTGAATCGGGGTCAAATCCAACGGTGATCCTCCCTTCCCAGCATTCATATTCTCTTCCGTTTCGTCGCACTTTCTTCTTGCGGATGGATCCCGTGCCGTTGGCGCTACGCCGCATGTCTTTTGTTCGTGGCATAGAAATTCTCCTTTTTGTTTTCATATCTTGTGAAAAATCCCTTGATTTCAAAGGTTTCGCTGTGATAATATATAATTCACCGGCGAGGAACGAGCGGGAAGGTCTTCCCCTCCCGCTCGTATCATGACCTACGCTGACTGGCCGCAGTTGGTTCCTCCGTTGAGGTACTCCTCCAGGGCGGAGCGGGGCACCCGGATCTGGCGGCCAACCCGGATGCTCCGCAACTTTTTGCTCCGCACTAAGCGGTACAAAGTGTTACGGCTGACGCCCAGCAGCTTGGCTACCTCTTTCACTGTGAGAGCCAGAGGAAGCTTTTCATCCATGGAGTTCACCGCCCTCGCTACGCAGGACCCATGCTTGTCCAACAGAGTCGATGGTAATAGCCCAGTTCAACGCTGCCAGCTTTTTTCGACAAGTATTTAGCCCCCAACTGCGGTCTGCCCGGTCATTTTTTTGCCGACCAAAGGTGGCGGTGTAGTGTTGCCGTAATTCTTGGGCAAAGGCATCTTGTTCTTCCCTCTTGAGGGATTGACCGATATGGTGTTGCAGAAACTCTCTCAAAGCTTGCTCCGCAGCTTTTTTGTTTCCACTGTCCAGCCGTCCCTTTACGGAGGCCTGGCGAAAGAGCCGGGGCCAGCGGGCTTCCAGTGGGTATTCGTCCCCAGAGCGAAGTAGCCGCTCGATCTGGGATAATTCCCTCTCATAGTGTGCGATTGCCAGGGGGTTGATGCCAAGGGTAGCTCTTGGCGTAACGGTACACATCCGGCGGGCCTGAGGGAAGCCATCTCCAAGAATATAGTCCCGAAGAAAACGATGGGGTTCCTCACCGTTCAAGTGTAAGGTAGAGATGGCCTCCTTGTCTTTTTGAAACAGATGGCCAAGCTGCTTTCGGCTGGGGTTAAACAGATAAAGGGATGCTTTTTCCCCAGCTCTTAGCCGTTTCCGCCCGGCCTGCTGAATAACAGCCGCAGGGTCAATGCCGCAGCAAGCGACATGCTTAAGGGTAGGGTCAAGCAGAGATACCCCTGCATCAAGCGCCGCCGTAGCCAGTAAAACCTGACAGTCGAGGTGCCCAGTTTCCAGCAGTTCGGCCCATCGAGCAGGTTCTTTTTCTTTTGTCTCAGCGGTCACAAGGTAGCTGGAGGTTTCCAACATCTTTTGAAGTGCCCGCCCCTCTGTGATGCTCTGCACGAAAATCAAAGCCCGCTCGTTTTCTGGCAGCTTATTGAAATGGTCGGCAAGGTCACGGAGTTTGTTCCAGAAATACAGCAGGAACTGCTGGTAATCGGTAGACCACTTGTAGATTGTGATGGGCTGGTGACCTTCTGCACGAGAGAGGGCAGGTAAGATTGGCTCTGGCGTGGCCGACAGATAAATCCGAAGGGCATTGTGGAACACTTTTGGAATTGCCTCCGTGAGCAGCCCGGTGAATGGGACGAATGTGGAATCCAGGGCCAAGGCATGGACTTCATCGAACACCAGTATCCCAACGCTTCTGACCTCTTCTGGAGCTGAGTTAATCAGATTCCACAGCCGATGGAAGGTAATAACCCGTACAGGGCCAATATCCTCATATATCCGCAGATCATCGGGTGTGAAACGAGCCCGTATGGTACGAACTCCCAGTTTCGTTAGCAGCTTGTGTCTGAACTGGGTACTGATAGCCGCACGGGATGAGACAAACCACACCGTCAATCCACGCTCCAGGGCAAAAGGGATGACGGACTCCAGCACCGCCGTTGTCTTGCCTGCCCCTGTTCCGGCCTGGATTAAGATAGGCGTTTCTGAGGTCAGTTGAGGCAGTTGTGCGTTGATTAGTCCCTCAATCGGCCTGTTTTGGGGCATAGACCTTTTTTGAGGTTTGGCATAGAGTCCGTGGATATAAACTTTCATCCGTGTTTCTCCTTTGTAAGATTTGCAGCTGCTGGAGCAAGCATAACACGGAAAAGTAAGAGAACATCAAAACAGGGAAAAGTAGACACAAAAGTGGCGACAAAAACAGGGGGAAATGTATGATTCAAAAAGGAAATGGGCGACAAGAGTATTTCTATATCAACTTTACAAAACTTGAACCTCTGATGAAAAAGAAAAATGTGAGTGCTTCACAGCTTTCGGATGCAACCTATCATAGCAGAGGGTGGTTGTACCAAGTAAAAAAACGCAATCAGCGGGTTAAATTGGTAGATGCGGAGAAAATAGCAGGGATTTTGGGTTGTGGCATACAAAATTTTGCGGCTCGCACGGGTGAAGGGCATAAAAGGTATTGGGACCCTGTCATCATAGATTATAAGGCAGAGGCTGAAGAGCGATTTACAAGCTTGCTCCTTAATGGAAAAAGTAGAGAGCTTGCAGATGTGTTGAGGTTTATGGAAGATAGCGAGAACAATATAAATTATTTGATTGCGCTTATCTCTCCGAGAGTTCAGATACAGCGGCAAAAAAGGGATAGCGAGTCTACACAAATCAGAGAAAATGTCCCATGGATAAGAATGTTATATGTTTCTGCGTTTGCCAGAGCCTTGGCAAAAAAGTTAACTGTTCCAGATCAAGATATTGCTGACGCATTTGCCATTAAAAAGGAAGAAATAGAGGAGCGCAGTAAGAGCGCTGAAGACAAGTTGGAAGAAAAGATCAATAACAAAATGGGTATTATAAAATCTGTAGAGCAAAGCGAAAAATGTAAACAGAAAGCACAGAAAGAAATAGAAGGACTAAAAACGAAGCTCTCCATTCACAAGACTGAGGTCAGGAAAGAAAAAGTGAATGCGATTAGGGATATTGTCAAAAATAAATTTGGGGATAAAGTTGATGATATAGAAAACAGCAAAGAATTTAGTGAGACAATACTGAATGAGTGTGGCGAGTTTTTGTATCTCCTTTTTACAAGCCGTGCAACTGATCTCAGTATTGATGCGCAGATAAATCTTTATAAAAATGGAGAGCTTTTTTAGACCAAGGAATTGTAATTAATAAAAGGGATAGGGGTTCGGGGGAAGGGGAGCGGCGGTGAAAGCCGAAGGCTTGAAGTGCCGGATACTCCCCTTCCCCCGAGAAAATATAGAAAGGCTCCGCCTTTCTATATCCTTATATAGCATTATCTTTATGTTAGTATCGTGATAAAAAATTATGTTTGATTTTAAATGATTGTGGAGCAATCTTTAATAACGACGATGACATTTTGGGGGATGACAAATCTGTTCAATTTTGTCATTGCGGATGCTATTGTCCTGTCGCTGAAACAGATATTATCCTCTTGAGCCGCTGACCTTTCCTAATCGGAAGGCCAGCTATTTTATGCTCAGGACGGATTACCATGAAAGAAACATTTGTATGCGTCCGCTGCGGGGAGGAACATCCCATCTCCAAGCAAGAGGCCTTTGACGGTCAACTGCTCTGTCCCCGTTGTCTGAATGAGGCCACCATTCTCTGCTCTTGGTGTGGGGGTCGCATCTGGCTTGCGGACAACGCCGGCACAAATGACATCCCGCTCTGCGAAAACTGCCGGGAAGAAAATTATTCCACCTGTGTCAGCTGTGGCCGTCTGATCCGAAACGAGGATGCCCGGTATCGCCGCAGTGATGAGGAGGGGGATTATCCCTATTGTTCCCACTGCTTTTCATCTGCGGGAACCGGGGGCATCAATGACTATGGCTATAAGCCCACCCCTATTTTCTACGGAGAGGCGGCCCGCTTTTTCGGGGTGGAGTTGGAGATCGACGGGGCTGGGGAGTATGACCACAAGGCGGATCGAGTTTTAGATGTTGGCAACAGAGACGGCCTGGAACATATCTACTGTAAACACGACGGCTCCTTGGAGGAGGGCTTTGAGATTGTCACCCACCCCATGACCTTGGCCTATCACCAGCGGAAAATGCCTTGGGAAGATGTGCTGGCAGAAGCCGTCAGTATGGGTTATACCAGCCATCAGGCGGGAACCTGTGGCCTCCATATCCATGTCAACCGGAATTCCTTTGGACCTACAGAGGTCGAGCAGGATGCCTGTATTGCCCGTATCCTTTACTTCTTTGAGTGGCATTGGGAGGAGCTTTTGAAGTTCAGCCGCAGGACGGAACGACAGTTGGAGCGGTGGGCCGCCCGCTATGGCTATAAGGAACAGCCCCACGAGATTTTGGATCACGCCAAGAAGGGCGGAGGAGGTGGCCGCTATTCCTCCGTGAATCTTTACAACCGGGACACCATAGAATTCCGTATCTTCCGTGGAACTCTGAAATACAACACTCTGATCGCCACATTGCAGCTCGTCAACCGGGTTTGTGATGTGGCGCTTCTTATGACTGACGACCAGCTCAAGGCCCTCTCTTGGACGACCTTTGCCGCAAAATGCACCGAGCCGGAGCTGGTGCAGTATTTGAAGGAGCGGCGGCTCTATGTCAATGAGCCTGTGGAAGAGGAGGCGGAGATCTGATGTGCTGTCTTTTCGGAATGGTGGACTACGGCCATCACTTTAATGGCCGCCAGAAGTCCCGCATGCTCTCTATCCTGGCCATAGAGTGTGAAGAAAGAGGAGTTGACGCCACAGGGGTTGCCTATAACAGCAAGGGCCGTCTGCGCATTTATAAAAGGCCCCTGTCCGCTCATAAGCTCCATTTTTCTGTCCCCAACGATGCAAGGGTGATTATGGGCCATACCCGTATGGCGACCCAAGGGAGCGAAAAGAAGAACTATAACAACCACCCGTTCTTGGGAATGGCGGGAAATATGCCATTTGCTCTGGCCCACAACGGTGTTCTCTATAATGATCTCACATTGCGAAAGCATCAAAAGCTCCCCAAGACTAAAATCGAGACGGACAGCTATATTGCCGTTCAGCTTCTGGAAAAAAGAAAGGCCCTTGACCTTGCCAGCCTCAAGGCTATGGCAGAAAAGGTCGAGGGCTCTTTTACATTTACGGTGCTGGACGGCAAGGACATTCTTTCGTTTGTGAAGGGGGACAACCCACTCTGCCTTATCCATTTCCCCAAGGTCGGTATTTATCTCTATGCCTCCACCGAGGCCATTCTAAGTAGGGCAGTAAAACGGATGGGACTGCCTCTGGGGCGGCCAGAGAAGATCGAAGTGGAATGTGGAGAGCTGCTTCAGCTTACCCCAGATGGAGCGATAACAAGGGGAGAATTTGAGCCAACGGGGATCTATGGGCGACAGTATCGCCTTTGGGGATATATGCCCTACTGCACACCGTATAACAACAAAGGGAATGCGGAGTATGTGGCACAGCTCAAGTCTATGGCAAATTTCTACGGCTACACGCCGGGAGCCATTGACCGTATGCTCAGCCATGGATTTACTTTGGACGAGATCGAGGAGTTCTTATATTGTGGGGAGGTTTGACCTGTCCCACTGGGGTATACCCTAACGAGACACACAAAAAGAGTCCCAATAGGGCCGGTTTCTGCATTTTGGAACGCTCCTTTTTGCAGACCCACCCTATTGGGACACTCCCATTTACAGCATCTTTTCATAATCCATCCCGCCGTAAAAGAAGCGGAGGATATACACCGTTTGGGTCGCTTCATCAGGCCGGAACACCAGAATGTAATGCCCGATCACGACCTTGTGATAGCCCAGGCTCTTTAACCGCTCATCCTTGCAGGCTTCATATAGGAAAGGAAAGGCCCGGAGCTGGGCGTAGCACTTCTCCACCTCGGCAAACAAGTTCGCCGCTGCCGTGGGGTTGGCAAGCCGCCCGGAGATATATTCCAAGGCATCATCAAGGTCACTGTGGGCGGCGTCGGTGACGATCAGCTCATAAGCCATACTTTTCTTTCAACTCCTTCATGGAGTCCTCGGCCTTACGGGTTTTTCCGGCCTTGATCTCTTCCTCCGCCTGGGAGAGCTTGGTATACACATCCAGCATCCGCATTCTCTCTTCGTAGGCCTCCATGCTCATAATGACCATATCGCCGTAGCCGTTCTTAGTCACAAAAATCGGTTCCCCGGCTCCGTGGCAGAGTTCAGAGATCTCACTGGTGTTCTTCAAGTCCCGGATGGGAATGATCTGTGGCATAAGCCCACCTCCTCGTGGCCTTATTATACCACAAAGATACCGCAGTTACAAGAGAAAGATAAAGGGGATGTTCGACATGAAAATCGGATATATCCGTGTCAGTAGCCAAGAGCAAAATGCCGCCCGTCAGGAGGTGCTGATGGAGAGCCTGGGTGTGGATGAAGTTTACATTGACCGAATGAGCGGCAAGAGCTATGATCGCCCGGAACTGAAGAAGATGATGGAGTATGTGCGCCAGGGAGACACGGTAATTGTAGAGTCCATCAGCCGCTTTGCCCGGAATACCCGAGACCTTTTGGAGCTGGTGGAGCGGCTGACAGCCAAGGGGGTGGAGTTTGTCTCCAAGAAGGAGGCCATCGACACCACTACACCCACGGGAAAGTTTATGCTCACCGTGTTTGGGGCCGTGGCCGAGTTGGAGCGGGAATACATCCTCCAGCGCCAGCAGGAGGGGATTGCCATTGCCAAGGGCCAAGGGAAATACAAGGGCCGCAAGCCCATCCAACGGTCAAATTTTAATCAGATTACCGCCTTGTGGCACAGCGGTGAAATCACCGCCAGAGAAGCTATGCGGCGTTTAGATATGAAGCCAAGCACCTTTTATCGGAAAGTGCAAGGAAAGGGGGTGGGGTAAATGGAATGGACATTCTTTGGGTTTGTTGTGACCCTGAGCGCTTTGTGTGTCTTGGAGGTCATAAGCGCCCCCGCCTAAAGTCAGGTACGCCTACCATTAGGAAGGGAGGGAACAGTATGCCGATCTTCTTCGCTTTGGCCGCCACACCTCTGGCCCACTTCGCTGAGGGTGCGATCCTGGCTGCCTCGGTCTACCTTGTGAGCAGAGGGGCTAAAAGCTCCCTGAAAAACCGGAACAAGTGACCTTAAAATTGGGCTCCTTCCACTCAAAAGAGTGGGAGGAGCCGATTTTTATTCTTTCTTTTTTGTTTTACAAAGCGAACATAACAGTAAATCATGAAGAAGGAGGATATATAAGCGATGGAAAACATCTATGACTGCCAACAATTAACGAAGGCAATTCGGGAGGGGCAAGTGATCCCGGAACGCTCCAGAGAATATTGGGGTGATGATGAGCAAGAGAAAATGACGAGCCTCTATAATTCTGGCGTTGGGATTTCTCAAATTTCATTAGAGCTTCAACGCTCTGAAATGGCGGTGATCCAACGCCTGATAACCGAGAACCTATTGACGCCTCCGGGCGCCACCAGAAAGCGTACTGCTAAGCCTCCACATTGTCTATGCGTGGGATGTCCCATGAAACAAGATTGTAAACGGAGCAAGCAAACACAGGAGGTATGTCATGCTGGAAACCTGTGATGATTTCCTCACCGTCGAGGAGCTTTGCGAGCTGCTGAAGATTGGTCACAACGCCGCTTACACCCTTCTGAACAGCGGGAAGCTGAAAGCCTTTCGGAATGGGCGGGTGTGGCGCATCCCGAAACAGGCGGTCATTGACTATACCCGCCCACTATAACGAGATCCCGGAGCAATTCGCTCCGGGATCATTTATTCCTGCCGATCTGCCAGCCCCTGCATATAGGCCAGAGCCAACATCTGACTTTTTTCGTCCAGACTGTTCCACCGCTCCAGACAGGCTCGCTGCTCCTTGGTTAAAAGGGAAACCTCGTCCTTCTCGGAGAAGAATTGAGCCAGAGTGATACCAAAGCCGTCGCAAATTTTCTGGAGGGAGGGAACCGTTGGGACATAGGACTTGTGAAGCATGGTGTTCAATGTGGAGTAAGGAATGCCAGAGGCTTTTGCCAGCCGGTAATAACTCCACGAGCGGGTCTCGCACAGTTGTTTAATTCGATCCATTACTTCAAAGTACTTCATGCTCGCTCCCCCCAGTAACGATTTACAGTCTTATTTTAACTGGAAGTTGCCGAGAATATTAGATGATAATAAACGGCGTAAAATATTGATTATATATCGTTAATACGTTATAATCCAAAAGGTGAACCGCCATTAGAAGCTCGACACATAGTGTCGTTTGTCTTCGATATGATGCAAAGCAAGGAGGTGGTTACCTTTGAGCCGACATTATAAAGGAGATCGTATTCTGTCTCTCTATCTGAGGATGCTGGATGGCGAGTCCATTCACAAGCTGAATTATACGTTGGAGGAAGGGGTGACACCTCGTACCTTTGACCGGGACATCCAAACATTACGAAACTGTTTAAGCGAACACTATCTTGGCGTGGAAGTCTTGTATGACAAGGCAAGAGATAGCTACCGAATATCGGATTTGCCCACTGCGGGATCGCTTTCTTTTGTAGAGGGATACTTGCTTTTGAAGGCTCTACTGCATGATCAAATTCTTAGAGATGATGAAATCGCAGGGCTTGCCGACTCGATTCTCCCCCTTATTCGAGGTCCGGATCGGAAAGCGCTTCAGGAGATTTTTCAAGGCGACATTCTTCGCTACGTTTCTCCTCCCCATGGACAAGCACTGATGAAGCTCATGGAGGACCTTTTGCTGGTAATCCGAAAGCAGCAGAAGATTTGTCTTCGCTATGATTTGGGGGCGGGCCAACACAAGAAAAATGTATTGCCGCTTGCCTTGGAACACGGAGAGAATGAAGTTTATTTTTTGTTCTCTGTTGATCAGGATGGTGGCGGAGCGGCGATTGAACTTTCAAAAATTCACTCTTTCACTCTCCTCTCTGCGCACTTCTCTATGGATGAAAATCTAAGAATGCAGCAGGAAGAAATGAGTAGAGCGATTCAAAACGGCTTACAGGAAAACTATAAAATCAAGGAGATGATTTAGATGGCAATGCCTAAATTTACTTTGACCATGGGCGACGGAGCTGAGGTACGAACCCTGGAGGAGTTGCGGGAGCATGCGGACATCTACACTTTGGAGCAGTGCTATTTTAATGGCACGCTTCTCCGCTGGCTGAAGGCCTGGGAGCATCCCTGGGAGCAGATTATGGGAGACATCGAACGCTATGACGGGGACTATACCCTCCACGAAACGCTTTGTGACGCGTTCCAAATTCCGTGGAGTGAAGAGCTGGAAATAGCGTATGAGGAAATGAAGGCCACAATGGAGCAGACAACATGGGAAGAGGACCAAGAAGGGGAACCCCAAGAAGAACAGGGATGTGAAAGAGAGGCAAAAATTACTGGTGAAGATGCGGACAATAAGGACGATAAGGGTTATGAAATGGCCTTGGACAAAATTGCAAGGTATGTAAATGGTAGGTGCAGTAGTACGGTAAGTGGTATTGCAACTAAAAATTATGTATATACATATGACTTTTTATTTTTTTCACTTTTTGGACGAATGGCGAGAGCAAAGGGAGCTGTTGCTTGCTTTAGCTTGAAAACTGGAGGCATCTTGGCAAGACAGGAAAACCCAAACATCGAAAATCTACCGATCATGGTACATGGCGATACAATCTATTACTTGGAAAGCGAGCAAGGGAAAAATATATTATTTTCCTGTGACTTGCCCGATATGAGCACAGGAAAAATCCTTGAATGGCAAACGACCTTGGGACAAAACCCTGTATTTACCCTTCAAGCCGGTGAGGATACTATTGTTCTATCCGACGAAAATGGCCTGCGCTTACTCAATCTAAAAAATAGGCAGGAAACAAAAATCACTGCACATGGGAAGAGAATTGACGCCAGAGGAAATGGCGGGTGCTGTGCGCTTTTGGCTAATGATATAGTTTACTTTTATGCGTATTACTGTGAGGGGCGGCTGGATGACGGCTGTGTAGCAGAAGGCGCCCTCTGCAAGTATGACTGCATATCTGGATGCACGAGTGTGGTTTTATCGCAAAAAGAACTGGCAGCGATAGATAACGATCCCATTTTGGCAGTGACGCCGCTCTGGACTGACGGCCAAAACCTGCTATTGGGCCGCACGACTGCTGGACTCAGGGGCTATAAAGATAATGACCTTTGGCTTGCAAAAGTTAAAATGGGGATTGAAGGCGAGCATGCCGAGGTAGTAGAAACGACCCATCTCCAGAACTGCTGGGGAATGAAAATTTTTGATGATGGGCTATTCTATATAACACAAAAAGAAGGAAAAGCGTTTATTACATTTATAGATTATCAAAATGGATGTAATGCGTATGAATATCTTCTCTGGGAGCCGCAGTTGGCCACCTGGGCTGATTTCAAAGATAGTATATCGGACCATGCAAATATCCGTTTGGGAGATTGGTTCTACTTTGCAATCAAAGGGAAAAACGACTATTATGAACGCTGGAAAATCTCACTAAGAACAGGTGAAAGAATTGAACTTCCGATTATTGATTTCTCGGATTGGAGAAAGGAATGGGAAAACAAATGAAAAAATCTTTAGAAGCGCAGCTTACCCAATACATAGAAGCGGGTTTCCCTATCCTCTACATCAACACCAGTGAGGAAGAAAAAGCGGATGCTGCCATCCGGCAGACGGCGGCAAAAATCAGATGGAGCCACCTGACTGAATGGAATGGTTCTCGTATGGTAAATTTCAATACCAAAGCCCCTATGGGGGCAAGCGATGATACATTGCAGGGGGTATTGGCGCTTTTCTTGGAAGAGACCGCAAAGGGTAGGCTCTTGATACTGAAAGAGCCCCAAGCCCAGTGGGAGAACCCGGAGTGCGTAGCCCTTTTGCGGGATGTCGCTTTACGGATCACTACGGAGCGTTTGAAGGACTGTGCGGTTATTATCGTCTCTTCCTCTTATGAGCTCCCCCAAGAGATCGAGCACTATGTTACTGTTCTGGAAAATGAAGCCCTTACCTACGAGCAGATTGCCAATGTGATCCAGGCCGCCGCCGAGGAGTGGGAGGCAAAGCTGGAACAGGATGCCTTGGACGAGATGGTAACCGCTTTGAAAGGACTGACGGAGTCGGAAATTCAAAATATTCTTCGCTTGGCCTACCATCAGTATTCCGGCGTGCTTGACCGCAAGGCCATGACCATGATTCTGGAGCAGAAGCGACAGACCATCAAGAAATCCGGCATTTTGGAGATGGTGGAGGTCAATGCCGGCATGAACGATGTGGGCGGCCTGGCAAATTTGAAAAAGTGGCTGGAGCGAAAGGCCAGCATTTTCAAAAATCTCCAAGCAGCCCAGGCTTTTGGGGTGGACATGCCAAAGGGCGTTTTGATCGCCGGTGTCCCTGGCTGCGGAAAATCCCTGAGCGCAAAGGCGACTGCCGCCCTTCTGAATGTACCGCTTCTCCGCTTGGATATGGGCCGCCTGCTGGGCAAGTATGTGGGTGAGTCCGAGGCCAACATGAGGAAAGCCATCTCCTTGGCCGAGGCCATTTCTCCCTGTGTCTTGTGGATCGACGAGATGGAAAAGGCCTTTGCCGGAGTCGGCGGCGAAGGCGGCGGCGCTGAAGTAACGACCCGCTTGCTGGGCAGCTTTCTGACCTGGCTTCAGGAGAAGGAGGCCCCCGTCTTTGTGGTGGCAACGGCCAACGATATTTTGAAGCTGCCCTCTGAGTTGCTGCGGAAAGGGCGGTTTGATGAGATCTTCTATGTCAAGCTCCCTAACCGCCAGGAGCGGGCCGCCATTCTGGAGATCCATGTGCGGAAGCGGCGGAAGCAGGATCTGCCGCAGATCAATGTCCCTGCCTTGGCCGCTGAGACGGAGGGATACAGCGGTGCTGACTTGGAGGGCGTGGTAAAGGACAGTATAGAGGCTGCCTTTGCCGCAGGGAAAGATCATGTGGGGACTGAAGACATCAAGCGAGCTATTCGGGAGACCCAGCCTCTGTCTGAGATTATGAAAGAGTCTCTTGACAAAATGCAGGGCGAATATGAAAAACGCAAGTACAAAAGTGCTTCTTGACAAGGGAGGGAAGGCAATGGATGATCTGTACATGAAGGACGCCAGCGAGCAGGAAGAACTCTATACCCCTGAAGTGGAGGGGATGACGGAAGAGGAAGCCAGGAAGTTTAAGGAGATTTTTGTCCGATTCCTTACTTCCTATAAACAGAAAGCCCCTGATACGTCCCTGGAGGATTGGCTGACAGAGCAGTACCAGGTAGAAATGCCCCATATCAGTAAAGAGGAAGCACGAAAGCTCGGCCAGGAAACGGTCGTCTCTATTGAGGAGTACGATAAAAACCTGAACGAGCTGAAGGCTGCGGCAGAGAGAGGGCATAGCAAGGAACGGTGGATGGCAGATAAGCTACAAGAGGCCTCCACCGGGATGGCGGTGTCTGAATACGGCGAGTGGTTGAAGAAAATAAACGGTACGCTTCAGCGGGCAAACGAAGAGATGTACCAAACTATCACAACAAAGAGCAACAAAATTTTCCTGCAAGAATGCTTGAGCGGCACTATAGCTAAGCAGGCGAAAATGGGTGGGGTACATCAACAGGAAATGCTCCCGAGTGATTTCTATACGGCGCTAATTAGTAAGCCAGATGAAGTCGGGAGTAACTGGTTTGATATTACGGTCAAAGAGATAGAGACATGGGAAACTGTACATCGGTATCAAATGAGATATGGCGATACCGCAGAAAGTACTATCAAAATATTGGAGCAAGAAAGTTTCTCCAATTATATTTTGGTAGTTCCCGATGAACAAGTAGCGGAAGTGCAGTTGGCGTTTCCAGAGAAAAAAATTTTGTCGCTCATTGATGCATCCGTTGACCCAGATAATTTTGAGGAGTTTTGTAAGGATGCAGTGAGAACATGGCGAGAGGATTTTCAGCATAGTGAAGCCAGCTCTCAAAATAGCTGGAATAACTATAATACAAGGGAACTGGCACTGTACTTTGGCAAAAATGTAGCTCTTGCCGGTTTGCAGGGCACCGTTATTGGAACAGGTCTTTCTTTGGCTACAAAGGCTTTTTCCGGTGAAAAAATCGAACCGGATGAAGTTATCCAAACGGCGTTGAAAACCGGAGTCGATGCCGGAGTCAAAAGTGCGGCGGCCGGTGCATTGGTGGTTGCCAGCAGTGAGGGAGGGCCCCTTTGCGGTATCGTACCGAAGGGCACTGCTATCACGACTCTTGCCAATATTGCCTGTGTTGCGGTGGAAAATATCAAGATCCTGGGAAAGGTTGCTATCGACGACCTAACTTTGGCCGAGGGTTTGGATCAGATGGGGCAGACCAGTACCGCTATGTACTGCGGCCTTACCTGTATGGCTGGCGGTGCCGCCATGGGTGCCGCAGCGCTTTCCTGGATCCCTGTTGTTGGCCCTACCATCGGCGGCTTGATCGGGGGCATTTTGGCCTACATGGGAGGATCGGCATTTGGAGAGACTATTTATAACGGGGCAAAGAAAATAGCAAAGGCGGGAACCATTCTGGTCAAAAAGGCAGTAGATGGAGTCCGAAATATGGCAAGAGGCATCAAAGATCTCCTCACGGATTGGTGGCCTTTCTAAAAAGAAAACCAGGTTAGGAAATACCCCCACAGGGTTCTGCCCTGTGGGGGTATTTGTTCATACTTATATCACTTGAATTTTCCCTTGTTTTGCCCTTACCGGGGTGGTATAATGTGGTTAAAGGTGTCAGTTGTTGATGTTGCTCATTCCTGCAAAGCGTTGCAAATAGGATGTTTTTGGACTGGATGGTACTGCTTGGTACTTGGACTTTGGGGTTCAAGTCCTGTATCGTCCACCAAAACGCCTAAGCGGAAACGTCTTAGGCCATATGCGGGCGTAGCTCATCTGGTAGAGCGCCACCTTGCCAAGGTGGAGGTAGCGAGTTCGAGCCTCGTCGCCCGCTCCAAAAGAGCATCTCAAATGTGGGATGCTCTTTTTCTACATTTGTAGAAATGCAGACCGGCCATTCTTTTTCCACCCTCCCGATGGGGCATGACCGCCGCAGGGACAATCTATTGTTAAAGGGGAATCGTATCATGGATCAAACCGCCGCTTTTGCTTTGATGGATCAGCGTTTCGGCCACGGAAAACTCATGTCCCTGGCCACGGTGGAGGGCACCCGCCCCTCGGTACGGGGGGTGACCTGCTATTATGAAAAGGGTTCCTTTTACATGATCACCGATGCCAATACCGAGAAGATGCGCCACATTGCCCAAAACCCCGCCGTAGCCATCTGCGGCGACTGGTTCAGCGGCCACGGGGTGGGGGAAAACCTGGGCCACCCCCGGAATAACCCGGCACTGATGGACACCCTGCGCCGGGAGCTGGCCGAATGGTACCGTCTGGGCCATGTGGATGAAGCCGATGAGGCCGTATGCATCCTCCGGGTCAAGCTCACCGACGGCGTCCTCATCGCCGATGGGACCAAATACAAAATGGATTTTCCTCTCAACCGCAATTGTAAATAAACAAAACAGTTCGTATTTCTCGGCTCGAGAAATATGAACTGTTTTTACTTTTCCCGCCGGAACGGGAAGGAGATCTGAGGAACATAAACATCCCGGCCGGTCTCCACCGCCCGGTCCACGTCGATGGTGTAGACTCTTGTCATGCAAAAGTCCTCCTCATCGTCATAATACTCCCGCACCAAAGTCCCGCCCAGAGCCTCCATGGTCCTGTAAGAACCTGCATTGGCAGCGTCGCAATCCAGCAGGACCTCTTTGATGCCGTGGGCCTGACAGACCAGAAGGGCCAGATAGAGGTTCACCTTGTTATACCCCTTCCGCCGCTCGGTGGGGCGGATGGAGTAGCCGATATGCCCCCCGTGCCTTCTCTGGCTTTCATTGAGGGCCAGGCGGATATTGGCCATCCCCACGATTTTCCCGTCCCCCTCCCGAACCAGAAAGAAGGTCTCGGCAGGAAGGGCCTCCTCCGTGGGGACCTGACGGCGGGCAACCTCCAGCCGGTCGAGCCAGCCGGGGTAATCCTCCAGATACTTCTGCAATCCACCCGCCCCGTTGATATTGGAGCCACAGGCCAAAAACTCCTCAATATACTCCCATGCCTGCTCCCGGTGGGCCGGGCCGGGTCTTACATACCCCAGTCTGTCCAAGGGCGCCCTCCTTCCTATTCCGCTTTATACTCGTAGAAATCATCCATATCCAGGTTTACATAAACAATTTCCACCGGGGAAAACCCCTCCCCCATCAGCAGATCGCCCAGGGCCTTGGCCACTGTCTCCTGAAGCTGGCGGGTCCGCTTTTTCCAGTAGATCCACACCATGGCGAACTTGGGGTCGGGCCGGCCATTCCGGAAAAAGGCGGTGTCGGCGTGTTCCACCACGATCCAGTCCATGGGGACGCCGATTGGCTCAGATACCGCTCTGGCAATGGCAGGTGCCAGCCGGGCAGTGTCCTCCCGGGTAAGGTTCTTGATCACGACCTGAGGCATCTCAAACTCTCCCTTCTTTTTTGGCAAATGGTGTATATAATTATACTATACCCGTTGTAAAAAGACAACTTCTATGCTATCATGGGGTGGAATCAGTCACAGGTCCCACTTTTATAACAGAAACGGAGGAACCCCTTATGATCAAGCTGCTGAAAAACGCTCAGGTCTACTCCCCCGCTCCTCTTGGCAAAAAGGACGTGCTGGTTATCGGTGACAAGGTGGCCCGCATTGACGACAGCATTCAGGGCTATGACGGTCTTCCTGAGGTGGAGGTCATCGACCTGAAGGGGAAAAAGCTCCTTCCCGGCTATATTGACATCCACATCCATATTACCGGCGGCGGCGGAGAACAGGGCTTCACCTCCCGGGTGCCGGAGTCCCAGCTCAGCGTTATCGTGGGCAGCGGCATCACCACCGTGCTGGGCCTGCTGGGCACCGACGGCATCACCCGCAGCATGGAGAACCTCATCGCCAAGGCCGGCTCCTACAATGAGGAGGGCATCACCGCCTACGCCCTGACCAGCGCCTACGGGCTGCCCGTCCACACCCTCACCGGGGATGTGGAAAAGGACGTGATGATGATCGACCCCATCGTGGGCGTAAAGATCGCCGTCAGCGACCATAGAAGTTCCAGCCCCACGGGGGAGGAGCTTATCAAAGTGGCCACCGCCGCCCGGCGGGGCGGGCTTTTAAGCGCCAAGCCCGGCCTTGTGATGATGCACATGGGCGACGGTAAGGGCGGTCTGGACCCCATTTTCTATGTGCTGGACCACGCCGATGTGCCCCTGAAAAACCTGCTGCCCACCCATATGACCCGGAAGAAGGAACTTTTGGAGCAGGGGGTGGAGCTGATCCGCCGGGGCGGCTACATCGATGTCACCGCCGGCGCCGACCCGGAAAGTCTGGAGTCCACCACCGACAAGCTGATGGACACCTTGAGCAAGGACGGAGTCACCATCGACCACATCTCCCTGTCCAGCGACGGCTACGGCAGTATGCCCCGCTTCGATGACGAGGGCAACTGCATTGGCCTGACCTACGCCTCCCCCACCTCCCTCCACGCCACCATCAAGGCGCTGGTCCGCCGGGGCGTGGCTTTGGAGGAGGCTATCAAGCTGCTGACCACCACCCCCGCTGAGCTGCTGGGCAAGACCGGCGTCAAGGGTTGCGTGGCCGTAGGAGCCGATGCCGACCTGCTGGTGCTGGATGACGAGCTGAACATCGACGCCCTCTTCGCCCGTGGCCGCACCGCCGTTCAGGACGGCAAGGTCATTCTGAAGGGCCGCTTTGAGGTGTAAGACATATCGCCGCAAAAACTCCCCGGGGAAGCAGGGCTTCCCCGGGGAGTTTTGTATGTGTTTTGTTTCGCAATTAACCCCCTGTCCGGCGGGGGATTGTTTTTTCGCTTGCCCGGCTGGATCCACAGCCCAGCCGTTGGCGGCAGGCTGTCTCTTGGCGGCTATGCCGCTTAGAGACAGCTTATGCCCTGTGGGTGCTGTGCCGCTTTACGGATGGGGCGTACCCCTTGCAGGTAAACGCTTTTCTGCTAACCACCGTACTTTTGCGGGGGCGGATATCTTATCCGCCCGGCAGAGGAACTTCACAAATCTGCTTTTTCCTTCGGCGAAAAGGGTCCCCTTCCCTGTTTTGTTGGTTGCGGCTTGCCCAGCCGGAGGCCAAAACCACTTTTTCTTTTGATTCAAAAGAAAAAGCGGTTCTGGACTCCGAAAAAGAAAAGGTAGACCGGTGGAAATTTTGGTGAGGTACGTTACAACCGTGCAAAGCCCCAATCCTGCTTGCTTACCCCTTGGGTAAAAGACTTTAGGATATCCCTCTTGTTTCCGGCGGCCTGCGTTTGAGCGACCCGTGGGTCCTCTTGCGCCACTGCCGTTGAGTGGGTGGAATACCGCTCCTTGTCCGTTGGTATCCACGCCGCCTGGGTGGTGGTGGTAGCCGGTAGGCAAACCACCCTTCAAGCTGTGTAGGCAGAGGCGGGTCAATTTCAACGTGATTTCTTCAGTGTTCCACCAACGGACGCACGGGTGCGGGGCAAGAGGAACCACGGGAGCGTAAAGACGTGTCAAGCCGACTCCAATGCACTTGGTCTTGACCTGAGACTTTTCTTGGAGAGCGCGAGAGGCTATTCTTTTCCTCGGGAAAAGAATAGTCTTTCGCAATCACGCACCCATAGGCTTCCCACGCACCTACCATCCAAACGCACCCCGCCCTTACGGAGATGGATGGTTTCTGGTGGGTGAAACCACCCTTCAAGCTGTGTAGATAGAGGCGGGTCAATTTCAACGTGATTTCTTTAGTGTTCCTCTAACGTACGCACGGGTGCGGGGCA
>CAJUKH010000066.1 GCA_910587345.1 uncultured Oscillospiraceae bacterium
CTTCTCGCTGTCATGCTGCGAGCCGGGCTGGCCGTTCGGTCGCTTTCCCTTCGCTCCGGCTGGTCTCCGGGCCGCTTTGCGGCCCTTCGCTCGCCCTCGCTTCGGTCCAAGCTCCCTCACAGCCCGTCTCTCCGCACTTCTTCTTACTTACGAATGCCCAGCTTGGCAATGATGGCACGATACCGCTCGATATCCTTCCGCATCAGATAATCCAGCAGCTTACGGCGCTTACCGATCATCTTATACAGACCCCGGCGGCTGTGGTTGTCGTGGATGTGGACCCGCAGATGCTCGGTGAGCTCGTTGATGCGGGTGGTGAGGATGGCGATCTGCACCTCAGGGGAGCCGGTATCGCTCTCGTGGGTGCGGTTGGCCTCGATAACGGCCGTCTTTTCGTCCTTACGGATCATGTGTGTTTCCACCTTTCTTCTTTCCCTTGGGGGAAAGCCGTTTTATTCTGTCCTGCCGGCTGGGGGATGGACCGGTGTACACCTCTGACGCAGAGGTAATCTCCCATCTCTAAGCCAACGGACGGTCGTGCTTTGACACTATATCACAAATTTGCGCCCTTGTCCAGTTAAAAATATGAGTTTTTCTTCCCTTTCAGCCATTTCCCGGGTTTCCGCCCCGCCGGAGGGAGGCTCTGTTCCCTGTCAGCCCTGTCCTTTTGCCATGCCGGGCGGGATCGCAGTCTGCAAAAAAACCATATATCCCCCTACTCTTCCGCCGTCAGTTCCTCCGCCCCCGGCCAGCGGTAGCCCTGCTGGGCCAACTCCTCTGCGGTATAAAAGAGCGTGGGCTGGTTTGTTCGGCTCAGGTCCACATAAAGGCTTTCCCCGTCGGCGGGGTGGACCCCATTCCAAAACCGGGGTTCCCCTTCCCAGGTCCCCTCCACCAATTCACAGGTGACCCCCTGCAAATTCCGGCACACCAGAGTATAGGCCAGCGCCAGCCCCTCATCATCGGCCGCCCCCTCCACCAAAGCGGCGTAGGCGGTGGCGCCTCCCTCGGGGGAGTACTCACAACGGGCGCAAAGCTCGGCTGCGGCCCGGCGGGCAGCCTCCTCCCCCTCCCGGTCCCCTGATGCCAGAAAAGCGGCAAGGGCGGTATCCACCGCCTCCCGCTTCCGGTCCAGCTCCTCCGCCGGGTCGGGATAGGTCAGCAGGATCTCCACCACCCGCCGGCTGCCGCTGTCGGGATAGAGGGATATCTGCGCCTCCGGCATCCCCAGCGCAGCTCCGGGGGTATCGTAATAGGCCTGCCGGATCAACCCGGCGATAAAGTCGGCGTCCTCGGCAAAATAGGCCACCCGGAACACCACCTCGGTCTCAAACTCCTCCAGCGCCGACTGCAATTCGGTACGGATGGCCCCGGTGCCCGTAACGGTGGAGATGGACCGTATCTGCTCGGGGGTACGGCGGTAATGGATGGTAAGGGTGGCCTGGTCATAAGAGACCACCCGGGTGGTCTCATGCTTGATGTACTCCACCGCATAGGCCCCCAGCGGGTCCTCGGTGGCCACCTCCAGACAGGCGGCAGTCAGATCGGCCTCCACCTCCCCGGCGTAATCCTGCAATTGGATGACCCCCTCCTCCTCCCCCTGGGACACCAGAAAGAGGACGGCGGACACCAGCTCCCGGTAGTTTTCCACCCGGATGGCAGAGGAATCCCCGGCGGTGGCGGGCCGGTCCACATGGGGTGTGGAGCTGCTGTAAGACCGCTCCAGTATGGAAGCGCAGCCCGGCAGGGTCAAAAGAAGACAGGCGGCCAGCCCAAAGACCGTGAGCCGGGCGATTCGGTTTTTCATGGTGTTGACCCCCTTGTCTGAAACAGTTTGTTATCCCACGAGAAACGCCCGAACTGTGGTGAGAAGCCCCGAATGGTCCACCCGGGAAAAGTCCGTGGTATCCACCAACAGGGCCTCTCCCGGCAGTTTTTCTCCCAACCGGGCCTGCCCGGCGGCAAAATCCTCCGGAGAGTCTCCTGCACTCTTGTGGACCCAGTGCCGCTCTTTCTCCCGGTCCCGATAGCGGCGATACAGCACCGCCATATCCCCGGTAAAGAAAAAGCTCAGGCAGCGGCCTCCATAGCGCTCCAGAAACACCTCCACCCGCTCCAGCTCCGCCGGTCGGAAGTTTCCCTCCAGAATGCAGGGTGTTCCCGCCTTCAAGCACTCCTCCAGAATGTATTCCAGCAGCACAAAGGCGGCAGCGCTGCCCTTTTCATAGACCGCTCCGCCCGTGGGGCCAAGGCCTTCTCCCAGCGTCTCTTTCACCCTGTCCTTTCGGAAACAGAGTATCCCCAACTCCGCCGACAACCGGTCCGCAAAAGCGGACTTTCCCGCAGCACAATGACCGGAAACCAAAACCAGCTTGCCTTCCATGGCCGGCCCTTCTTACAGGCTCCCCTGATAACTCTGAAACCCCTCTCCCAGCACCTCATGGGCGGCGGTGACGATCATAAAGGCGTTGGGGTCGACCCGGCGGACCGCCTCCTTCACCGCCACGATCTGCCGCTGCTTGAAGGTGCAGAGAATGACCCTCTTCTTTTCCCCCGTGTAGCCGCCCTCTCCCTGAAGGTAGGTGACCCCCCGGGACAGCTCCTCCAAAATCACCCGGGCAATCTCCTGGGGATGGTCGGAAATAATATAGGCTACCTTGGCGTTGTCTAACCCGTAAAGCACCCGGTCCATGACCCGGGTGGAGACAAAGAGGGCCACCACACCGTAAAGGGCGGCGTCCACCTTCCGAAAGGCCAGAGCCACCGCCGCAATGACCACCAGGTCGGCCATCATCAGAAGGGTCCCCATGGGAAGCCAGGCCAGCTTCAGCTTCAAAAGCCGGGCCACGATCTCGGTGCCGCCGGTGGTGGCTCCCTGCAGAAAGATAAGGCCGATGGAGGCCCCCAGCAAGGCCCCGCCGCAAAGGCAGGCCAGCAGCCGGTCCGCCATGGGCGGGAAGGTAAACACCCGGCCGAAAAGGTCGATAAAGGCGGAGCTGAGGCTCATGGCGATGAGGGAGGACACCAGCAGATGGCCCCCCAGAAACTTCCACCCCAGCAGGAAAAGGGGCACGTTGAAGAGGAACACCAGCGTACCCACCGGCAGAGCGGGGACAAAGGCGTTGACAAGCTGGGCAAGGCCGGTCACTCCCCCGAAGGCCACCGAATTGGCGGCAAAGAAGCCGTTGAAGGTCAGGGCATAGAGGGCGGCGCCCAACAAGATGAAGAAATAATTTTTAATGTGTCTGGTCATAAAGATGACCTCCTTTCATTCGTCAGACGCCATTCCCGGTCCGAAACCGAAAGGGGTCGTCTCGCCTTGAGGGGGCCACCGGCGTGCCTGCGGCACGGCTTATGGGGCAAATGTCCGCATCCCCTGCCCGTGTTACAGCAGGGACAGCTGCTCCTCCCCCCGGTCCTCGGGCTTCAACAGCGCCCCGGCCACGGGAAGGGACCTTGCCCGATAGCGGGCCGGGTCCTGAATGGCGGTCTCGGCCAAAGGCCGGACCGACTCCAGCCGGAACTTATCCGGCTTCTTGATGGTCATGACCCCCACCCCCTGGGTGGAGCGGGTGGTCTTGGGGGCCAGAACGGCGGTGTGGAATATCATGCACCGGCCCTCGGTGGAGGTGAGGGCCAGCTCCACGTCCTCCTTCAAATGGATGGCGGTGACCAGCGGGGACTTGTCGGAGTAGGCCCCCGTCAGCTTCTTCCGCCGGGTCTGGGTCTGATAGGCGGAAAGCTCCACCCGGGCCGCCTTGCCGTTTTCAAAGAAGAACAGCAGATGCCCGGAATAGTCTGTGGTGATACAGGCCCATACCACCGTCTCCCCCGGGTCCATGGCCAGCTTGGTGGGCAGATAATCCCCCAGTACGCTGGCCTTGGCGTCGTCGAAGTCGGAAAGCCGGGTCTTGTAGCACTGCTGCTGGTTGGTAAAGACCAGCAGTTCGGTTTTGTTGGTACACTCCCAGTACTGCCGGGGACCGTCCCCCTCCTTGTACTTCTGGTCGCTGGCCATCCGCAGAGACTGGGGGGTGATCTTCTTCAAATACCCCTCCCGGGAGAGGAAGACATGGACCGGATAATCGGGGGTGTCGTCCTCGGCCTCCTCCTCCACCGCCGTCTGATACTCATAGATGATCTCGGTGCGGCGGGGAGCGGGGTACTTTTTCATCACGTCCTTCAGCTCCCCTGCGATGATGGTCCGCACCCGCTGGGGATGGTCCAGAATATCCTGCAGGTCGGCGATCTCCTTCTCCAGTTCCTCGGTCTCGGCCACCCGCTTTAAGATATATTCCTTGTTGATGTTGCGAAGACGGATATCCGCCACATACTCGGCCTGTATCTGGTCGATGCCGAAGCCTATCATCAGGTTGGGAATGACCTCGGCGTCCTGCTCGGTGTCCCGGATGATCTGGATGGCCCGGTCAATGTCCAGCAGGATCTTTTTCAGACCCTTCAGCAGATGCAGCTTGTCCTTTTTCTTCTTCTGGATGAACCAGGTCCGCCGCCGGACCCCTTCGGACCGCCAGGCCACCCATTCCTCCAGTATCTCTCGCACCCCCATGACTTTGGGCATTCCCGCAATCAGGATATTGAAGTTACAGGGGAAGGAGTCCTGAAGCTGTGTGGACCTGAAGAGCTTCTGCATCAGCTTTTCCGGGTCAGTGCCCCGCTTCAGGTCGATGGTCAGCTTCAAACCGGAAAGGTCGGTCTCATCCCGCATATCGGCGATCTCTTTCAGCTTGCCCGCCTTCACAAGCTCGGTGACCTTGTCCATAATGGCCTCTGCCGTGGCGGTATAGGGGATCTCATAGATCTCGATGACCCCCTCCTCCTTGACATACCGCCATTTGGCCCGCACCTGGAAGGAGCCCCGGCCGGTGCGGTAGATCTCCGCCATCTGTGCCCCGTTGTAAAGAAGCTGTCCCCCCGTGGGGAAATCGGGGGCTTTCAGGATGGAGAGCAGGTCGCACTCCGGGTCCTTCATAAAGGCGATGGTGGCTTCGCACACCTCCTGCAAATTGAAGCCGCAGAGGTTGGAGGCCATGCCCACGGCAATGCCCTGATTGGCAGAGACCAGCACATTGGGAAAGGTGGTGGGCAGCAGGGATGGCTCCTTCATGGAGCCGTCATAGTTGTCCACAAAATCCACCGTATCCTGGTCGATATCCCGGAAAAACTCGGTGCAGATGGCGTCCAGTTTTGCCTCGGTGTACCGGGAGGCCGCCCAGGCCATGTCCCGGGAGTAAACCTTACCGAAGTTGCCCTTGGAGTCCACAAAGGGGTGGAGCAGAGCGCCGTAGCCCCGGGAAAGGCGGACCATGGTGTCGTAGATGGCGGCGTCTCCGTGGGGATTCAGCCGCATGGTCTGGCCCACGATGTTGGCCGACTTGGTCCGGCCCTTGGTGAGAAGGCCCATGTCGTACATGGTGTAAAGCAGCTTCCGGTGGGAGGGCTTAAAGCCGTCGATCTCCGGAATGGCCCGGGACAGGATCACGCTCATGGCGTAGGGCATGAAGTTGATCTCCAGCGTCTGGGTAATAGGCTGCTCCACCACCTCTTTCCGCAGCCCCATCACATTGGGGTCCGCCGGGCGGTGCTTAGTCTCTTCGGTGGTCTTTTTCTTGGCCATTGGTATCATTCCTTATCCGCTTGGTAATATCGTTATATTTTATTCCTTTTTGTTATTCTTCCGGCAGGCCGATGACGCCGGTCTGGAAAAGGGTGTCGTCGAAAATGGCGCCTATGGCCGGGTCCGCTTTCATTTCCAGATAGATTTTTCCTCTCTGGGTCTCCCAAATATCCTGATTCAGCACATTATTCCGGGCCCACCAGTTGTACCCATCCAGATAATTCTCATAAGCCTCGTCCCAAGAGGAGAAACTCTCACAAAGAAGCATGGCGGCAGGCTCCAGTAGGGCCAAAGCCTCCTCATAAGTCACATAGCCAGCGGTATAGCCCCACTGGACCAGATTGGACATCCGAAACAGGTCCCAGGCCATAATACCCCGGTCTCCCCATTTCTCATCCACATACTCGGTGTATTCCCACATATAGCTGGGCCAGGCACTGGAGGCCTCGGAAATTTCCTTCCTCTCTTTTTCCGTCCGAAGCTTTACATCCTCCGCCATCTCCCGGAAGGTGGAATCATGGCCGTAGATGGTCATAGCCAAAACAGTGTATGCCAAATCGTCCCGGTCAGGGATATCCCAAGTGCCGCTGGTCAAGGTGCCCTGGCACTTCTCTGCCACAGAGGCATCCCGGGGATAAAGGCCAAACCATGTAGGGTTTCCAGCATTTAACTTTGCCAACATAGCTCCCATTGGCAATGCCCAGGCTTCCAGGTTTGCTTTCCCTGCCACCGACTTATCTTCTGTAATCAGTACGCGGCGGCCTTCTCCATCCCACTCAACCTTTTGGCCAAAAAATTCAGCCACATAGCGGGCAGGAATCAAGGTCCGGCTTCGGGCAACAGAAACATAGGGCGCCACATCCATCTCTACGACTTCTTCATCTACCATAGCAGAAGTGCTGTCCAAAGTCATAATAATGGATGAACCCGCTCGGGTCATCAGAATTTGCTGGGTCTCCTGCATCCATTCCACTTTAGCACCCAGAGCCTCAGCCACTGCTCTGATTGGCACCATAGTCCTTTCATTCCGGACCTCCGGGGCCGTATCCATACGCAGCTGCTTTCCGTCTATCCAGAGGGTAATGCCCCCATCCTGATTTGGCTTCTGTGCCCGGTAAGATTCTATATCCGCTATCACTTTTGCCCTGTTTTCTTCCGAAACCAGATACATATACTGTCCATCGAAAAAATCATCTGCCGACATATTCAACGCTTCCAATGCCGGCGCCAAAGATTTTCCCCAGTCGTTCACATAGGCATAACTGAAAACAAGCCATGCCCGATATTTTTCTATATCAAGACGGTAGTACAGTTCATCATGTTCTTTCCAACGACTATACCATTGACTCTCCGCAGCACTAAAAGCCCGGCCCGCCGAATAGAAGGCTTTCCTGCCTTCTTGCGTCTCTACCCCGGCGTTCTCGGCATACTTCAGCCGCACAAGTCCCGTCTCATAGCAGGCCCCCGCAGACCCCTCTGCCCAATCCTTTCCTTCTTCCGGAAGTAACCCGCCTTGGCGTGCATCCTCCCGCAGCGCCTCTACCTCGGTCCAGTTGACCGGGGCATACACCGCATCGTCAGGGATAACCAGATACTCCTCCGCCTTGATCCACTCCGGCGGCGTGGGCGTCACCGCCCCGCTCTCCGCCGCCGCAGCGGCAGGAAAAAGGGAAAATACCAATGTCAAAGCCAAGAGTAGGGATACGCTTTTCTTTTTCATTATGATCTTCCTTTCCTGTTGCATATGGATACGCCAAAACGGAGGGTCCGGGGCCACTCTGTCCATTATCTTTCGGCGCTTGCTCCAAACATATCATCGTTAAACAGCGTCCGGGTCTCGGGGGCGTTTTTCAGGTACAGATACCCCAGTCCCAGCTCGGTCTCCCACACCGTCTTCTCCCCCAGGTCTTCCCGAAGGCACCAGTAGTACCCCTCCAGAAAGTTTTCATATACCTCGTCCCAGCCGGTGAAGGTCCCGGCCAGCTCCTCAATGGCGGGCCGGGCCATATCCAACGCCTCGCCATAGGTCACATATCCCGCCGTATAGCCCCACTGGCAAAGGGTCACCGCCCGGCACAGGTCCCAGGCCCGTATGCCCTTCTCGCCCCATTTGTTCCACATGGCCTTGGTCCGGGGCCACATATACCGGTCGGTCTCCCCCAGACGGTTTGCCCGGCGGGCGATCTCGCTGTCGGAGAGATACCGGACCTCTCTGGCCGCCGCCTGAAAATCCGGGTCGTTGCCCGTTTCCAGCAGTTCCTCCACCGCAGCCAGCAGATCCTCCCGGTCTCCGATCTCCCAGCCGGCCAGAACGGCCCGGCAATGCTCCGCCGGGACCAGTTCCACCTCCCGGGGAACGCCGTTTTCGTCCCGGCGGGTCACCGTATGGGGGGCGCGGGGATAAAGCCCAAACCGCCTGGGATCGCCCCCCTCGGAAAAGCCCAGAAGGGCGGACATGGGGCCGGCCCAGGCCTCCAGCTCCCCGGCCGGGGTCCCCTCCTTGTCCTCCGTGATATCCACCCGCCGCTCCCCGGCGTTCCAGGTGACGGTCTGCCCAAACAGCTGGGCAGCATAGCGGACGGGAAAATAAGTGCGGTTCTGGTCGGCATAGGGTGCCACATCCATCTCCACCGGCGCCCCGTCCACCCAGGCGGTGGTCTCCCCCGGGATCATGGTGACGGTGTGCCCTGCCCGGGTCATGGTCACCTGCCATGTCTCCGGGTCCCACATGACCTCCGCCCCCAGCGCCTCGGCCAGCGCCCGGACGGGCGCCATGGTCCGCTGATTTTTCACCTGGGGCTGGGTATCCATCTGTAGAAGAATATCGTCCACATAGATGGTAAGCCGGGACTTTTCCGGCAGGTAAAAACTCCAGTAGGCGTTGGCCGACTGCTCCACCATGTCCCGGGTCTCTGCGCCCACCCGCTCCATGTGGGGCGCCTCAAAAAAGTCCGCCGTAGTCATGCCCAAAGCGTCCAGCGCCGGGACGATGGCCCGCCCCCAGTTGTCCACATACTGGGGATGGTAGAGCAGATACGCCCTGTATTTCTCCACCCGCAGCCGGTAGTAAGTCTCATCCCGGCCCCCGCCCTGGTCATACCAGGCGCTCTCGGCGGCCTCAAAGGCCTTGCCCGCAGAGAGAAAGGCGGCTTTTGCCAGCCCCTCATCCTCCCCGGCATTCCCGGCATACTTCAGCCGCAGCAGGGCAGTCTCATAGCACTGTCCCGCCGAGCCTTCCGCCCAGTCCCGGCCCTCCTCGGGGAGCAGCGCCCCCGCCTCAGCCTCGGCCCGCAGAGCGGTGATCCGGCCCCAGCGTTCCGGCTCATAGACCGGGTCCCCGGGAAAAATCAAATAGTCCTCCTCCGCCACCCATTCGGGGGCGGCAGCCGTCACGGCAGAAAGGGTCTCCGCCCCCAAAGCGGCGGGATACAGCGAAACGCAAAGCAGCAAAGCCAAAAGCAGAGCGAGGGATTTTTTCATGGGTTCCTCCAGAAATCAAGGGGTAAAATAGTTGATATACGCAGGGTTCAGCGTCTTTACAGCTCCACTGTCTCCGCCCCGGCAGGCGGGGCGGTACGGGGCGCCGTCCGGCTCTCGGTCCGGGTGGATGTGGTGGACACATCCAGCTCAAACTGGTTCTTCCAGTGGAACTGGGCAGTGCCGGTGGAGCGGTTGGCGGTGCCCTCACTGTGGGCGGTCTCCCGGAAATCCAAAAGCCCCAAGAGCCAGGTCATCAGGGCGGTCTCCCCTGCGTCATACCAGGACCCCTGGGTGGCCATGGCGGCAATGCCCTCCATATTGGGGCGGACGGCGGCATCGGCGGTCATGCGGCCGTTGCGGTCCACGGACAGCATCACCTCATACTCTTTGAAAAGGGAGGAAAGGGCGAATTCTTCCTCATCGCTGCCCGTATAGCCCGCCACCCCGGCAAGAGCGGCATTCAGTGTGTCACAGTCCAGCTTCCAGGTCAGGGTATCCCCCCGCTCGCTGACGGTGTGGGGGCCAAAGAGGGTATTGGCCATGCCATAAGCCATCATAAAGCTGTCGTAGCTGCCTTCGGCGCCCATGTAGCTGTCGCCGCTCTCGGCCAGCAGCATCTCATATAAAAACCCGCCCAGGCTCCACTCCCCCGCCTGCAAAGCGGCGAAGACCCCGGAAAAAACGGCCTCATCCCCGGCATCCAAGGCGGTGGTGAACCAGGTGTCCTCGGTAACGGTGTCGTCCATCAGGGTCAGCAGGGGGACATTCCAGCTCAAAGTCCCCTCCCCAAAATTCAGGATGGCCTGGAGCTTGCAGCCGGTGAGCAGGGTCCGCAACTCCTGAAAACTGGCCTTGCCCAGCTGGGCCCCCAGCTTATCCAGGGAGGCTTGGGGCAGCAGCTCCAGCAGCTGGACGGCGTTGGCGGTGACGGTCAGATCCACCACGTCATCCTTCACCAGCGCCTCTGTCCTGACGGTCAGGTCATAGCTCTCGTCCCCGTCCAAGCTGTTGAAGGCAGTCAGAGTCAGGTCATATGTATTGGTGGTGCGGTAGGCCTTGCCCTCCTCCCACTTCTGGGCGGCAAGGAGCCGGTTCACCAGCGCCTCAAAGGCGGAAAGGTCGTACTCCACAAACTCCGTCCCCGGGGTCTCGCCGGCAATGATATTATGGACAATGATCCCCCGGCTCAGCTTCTCCCGGTCCAGCAAAACCACCTGATTGCGATAGGCGTTCCACGTCACGTCCCAGCCGGCAGCCAGAGCAGCCTCCCGGATGGCCACAGGCTCCTCCCCCACAAGGTCGGTGCCCAAAATAGCCCCCAGTTCCCCGGCAGAGAGATAAGAGACCCCATCGGCGGTGGTAAGGCCGGCGTCATACATAACCTCCCCGTTGACCACCAGGGTGGGGCCGTCGTCATCCCCCCAGCCCCAATTCCAAAGGTTGCCTCGGTTCTCGGTAAACTCGATGAAGAGATAGTCGGCCAGTTCCTCCTCCGTGTAGAAGGGGCCGAGCCAGCTGTTCATAAACTCCTCTTTGGTGTACCAGCCCCACTCCTCGGCCAGATAGGCGTCCACGTCAAAGCCCTCCCAGCCCTCCGGGTCAGCGGCCCGGTACTCCTCGGCCAGAGCATGGCGCTCCTGGGCCAGCCGGCGGGAGGAAACATAGTCGGCCAGCAGCCGGGTAACGGCCTCCTCCTCGGTGGCGATGCCAAAGTCGGACATATAGGCCTCCATAGGCTCCCGGTAGCCCCGCCGGGCCAGAAGGACGTTCAGATCCAGCCCCTCCAGTTCCCCGGGGTGGGCAGTGCGGTATTCCTCCACCGCCCGGGCCTCCTCCTGCATCTGCCAGTCCATCCATGCGGCCTCGTACGCCTCGGTATAGGTGGTATATTCCACCCACATATCCTCCAAAAATTCCGCCTCGGTCGTAAGCCCCATGTCGGCCATGTACTCGGCCTTGCTGTCGTAGAAGCTCCACTCCCGGGCAAACCATTCCCCGGCGTCAAAAGCGGCATATTCCTCGGGATGCTCCATCTTATACTGCTGGGCAAACTCCAGCGTAAAGGAGTCGTACAGCCCCGCCAGCCCGGCGGACTCCTCATCCACTATGGCCTCCGCCCCGGGCAGGGCGGGGGTCTCCTCCCCCCGGGCGGCGGACAGAGCCGCCTCAGCGGCCTTCTTCACCGCCTGAGAGGTAAAGGTGGCTCCGGCCACCGTGTCCACATCGGCGCTCTGGGCGGCCAGCATGGTCTGGGGCAGCTCCTCCAGCGCCCGGGAGCCGATGCCCTGGGTCTCGTTTCCATCGGCGGTGATGGCGGTAATGGTGCTATCGTCCACGGTGACAGTGACCGTCACCGGCCCGGCAAAGCCATTCTCCGTGGCGGTGTAGGTACCGGGCACATAACCTCCCTCCGCCGCCATGGCCGGCACGGTCAGAGAGACCGCCATGGAAAGAGCAAGAAACAACGACAATGTACGCTTGGTTTTCATATTGGGGTTCCTCCTTTTTTGTTTCGCAGTGCTTTTTACGAAATATCCGCCAGCTCCAAAAACTTATATCCGTTCTCCGCAATGTGGTCCTTGCGGCCCTGCAGGTTGTCCCCTTCAAAAAGGTCAAACATCTGGGAGGTCAATATCTCATCTTCGGGCATGACCTTAATAAGCCGTCGGGTCTCCGGATTCATGGTGGTGAGCCACATCATCTCCGGCTCGTTTTGGCCCAGACCCTTGGACCGCTGGATGGTGATTTTTTTGTCCGGGCCGATTTCCTTCACGATGTCGTCCTTCTCCTTGTTGGAGTAAGCAAACCATGTTTTTTCCTTGTAGGTGATCTCATAAAGCGGCGACTCTGCGATATACACATATCCCCGCCGGATCAGGGTGGGGGTCAGCCGCCACAGCATGGTCAAGATCAGGGTGCGGATCTGGTAGCCGTCCACGTCGGCGTCGGTACAGATGACCACCTTGTTCCACCGCAGGTTCATCAGGTCAAAGGCCGCCAGGTCCTTGGCGTGCTTGTCGGTGACCTCCACCCCACAGCCCAGCACTTTCAGAAGGTCGGTGATGATCTCCGACTTAAAGATGCGGGCATAGTCCGCCTTCAGGCAGTTCAGTATCTTGCCCCGGACGGGCATGATGCCCTGAAAGTCACCGTCCCGGCTGAGCTTGACGGCGCCCATGGCCGAATCGCCCTCCACGATGTAAAGCTCCCGCTTCTCCGGGTCCTTGCTGCGGCAGTCTACGAACTTCTGTACCCGGTTGGCAAGGTCCATGGTGCCCGTGAGCTTCTTTTTAATGTTCAGCCGTGCTTTCTCGGCGCTTTCCCGGCTCCTCTTGTTGATCAGGACCTGTTCGGCGATCTTCTGGGCGTCGAAGGGGTTTTCAATGAAATAGACCTCCATCTGGGCCTTCAGAAATTCCGTCATGGCATCCTGGACAAACTTGTTGCTGATGGCCTTCTTGGTCTGGTTCTCATAGGAGGTCTGGGTGGAAAAGTTGTTGCTCACCAGCACCAGACAGTCCTCCACGTCGGCCCAGGTGATCTTGCTCTCGTTCTTCTGGTATTTGCTCTGGCTCTTCAGATAGCCGTCGATGGCCGACACCAGGGCCGACTTGGTGGCCTTCTCGGGGGAGCCGCCATGCTCCAGCCAGGAGGAGTTGTGGTAATGCTCAATGATTTGCACCGTATTGGAAAAACACAGGGAGATGGACAGCTTCACCTTGTACTCCGGCTTGTCCTCCCGGTCCCGGCCCTTCCGCTCGGTCTGCCAGAATACCGGCTGGGTCAGGGCGTTCCCCCCGGCCAGCTCCTTCACATAGTCCTGAATGCCGTTTTCATAGATATACTCGGTGGTCTCAAACTTTCCCGGCTCGGTCTCATTGCGGAACCGGAAGGTGACCCCGGCGTTGACCACCGCCTGCCGCTTCATTACATCAATGTAATATTCCACCGGAATATTGATGTCCGTAAAGACCTCCAGGTCCGGCTTCCACCGGAATTTGGAACCAGTCTTCTTTCCGCTCCAGGGGGTCTTGTGAAGGAAGGTCTCCTTGTCCTCGGTGATCTCCCCCTTCTCAAAATGGAGGGTGTACTCAAACCCGTCCCGGTGGATCACCGCGTCAAAATACTCGCTGGCGTACTGGGTGGCGCAGGAGCCCAGGCCGTTCAGGCCCAGGGCGTACTCATAGTTGTCCCCGTCACTGCCGTACTTGCCGCCGGCGTAAAGCTCGCAGAACACAAGCTCCCAGTTGAACCGGCCCTCCTTCTCGTTCCAGTCCACCGGACAGCCCCGGCCAAAGTCCTCCACCTCAATGGACTTGTCCAGATAGCGGGTCACGGTGATAAAGTCGCCGTGGCCCTCCTTGGCCTCGTCAATGGCGTTGGACAATATTTCAAAAACAGCGTGTTCACAGCCATCCAGCCCATCCGAGCCAAAGATGACCCCGGGCCGCTTCCGCACCCGGTCGGCTCCCTTCAGGGAGGAGATAGAGGTATTGTCATATTGCGGTTTCGTACTTGCCATTTCGGTTCCCCCACAGTATAATAATATCAGTTATGCTTTAGTGCATATCAATTCATTATATAGTATAACACATAGGGTCAAGTTCCCACAAGTGGGGATTTTTGTGTGGATTTTTTGTTGTAGGCAGTTCAGGGGGCCCTCTTTATAAAAAGAGGGCCCCCTGGAATTTTTTTTGCAGAGAGAGAAAAATAGGAGGATGGATCTTTACCACCTTTTCTGGGCCGTTCGCTGGGCCACAGCGTCACAGGAGCGAAGGATAGGGTATGCCCCACTTTTATCCCAAACGGCATCAAAATCCCAGCCGCAGCTACCGTAAAAGGCCTCCCGCTTCTCTGAGGAGAGGGCAGTCATGTCCACGCACCCCGTCACCGGGCCGCTTGTCCAGGAGGCGTAGGAGATGGTGTCCTTTGGGGCGAAATTCTCTGCCCCCAGGACCCAGCAGTTAGAAACTGAGCCCCACATCCGGCCCACGATTCCCCCGCAGTGTTCCCCGTCCTTGGACACCTGGCAGTCGGAGGCGTCGCCCCAGCAGTCCTGGATCTTTGCCCATTCAGACAAGCAGCCGGCGATGCTTCCCGTATTCTGATAATTGTCCCCCTTGGCGATGGACACCGTTGGTTTGGCCCAGCAGCCCTGGATCGCCCCGGTTGCGACCTGGCCTGCAATTCCGCCGCAGTCCGACTGGAAGCTGGCGCCGGCGGCGGAGACGGTGGCGGTGGACCAGCAGTTTTCTATCCGGGGGAGGGCCTCCTCGGGGATCTCCCCCGTCGTGACTACAGGCCAGGTCATTTGACCCACAAGGCCACCTGCGGAGGAGTGCCTCCCTCCTTGTACCGAAACGGCAGTGGAGGAGCAGCACCCCCGGAGCAGCACCGGCGCCCCTCCGTCGTATGTGACCTCCGACTCTTTTCCCTCGTCAGGGAAGGGGTGAGTTTGTGTTACTTTTACGGTACAGACTCCCACCAGGCCGCCTACGGCGGGGACAGCAGAGTTCCCCTCGTGCACAGAGAGGGCCACCTGTCCCTGGGCGTTGCAGTTCAGCAGCGTGGAGGCCTTTGCATTTCCCACCAGGCCGCCAACCTCGAGGTATAGAGTGGACCTGTTTGCGCAGTCCACCTGGATATTCACCCGGGAGATGCAGTTTTCCAGCAGTCCATCGCTGTGCAGCTGGTTTGTGAAGCCGCCGACGAAGGCACCCGGCCAGGGGTAGTCCTCGCCGATGGTAATGTGGATGCTCCCGTCCAGGATCAGGTCCCGGCACTCCCCGCTCCAGTCGCAAAACAGCCCGTAGCCCATCTCGGGGAAGCGCACGTCTGTCACCAAAAGCTCACCGCCGCCCTCGACACAGAGGGTCACGGTATGGCCGTTGCCCATCAGATGGGGGTTGACAGACCCGAATACAGTGAGGCTGGGGAGGTTTTTCGGCAGAGTGACATCCTCCAGCAGGGAAAAATACCGGGACTTATTGTTGGCGAAGGTCTCCATGGGGCCGGGCGTGTCGTCCATGGCGATAAACTGCTCTGCCGTCTCAATGAGGTAGGGGCAGCAGGCGATGCCCACGCCCCCGGCAAAGCGGAGGTCCGCCACCTGCCGGGGCTCGGAGAGGTGGATGGCCTCGTCTTTTATCCCATTAAATCCCACTCCGCTCTCTGTCCAGGTCGCCCCGTCTTCGGAAATCCCCCGAACAGACAGATAGATTTCGTTCCCCTTTCCCTCCTGCTGGTCAAATGTGACGCCGTGGGCCGCCGGCGCCATCAGGTAGACCTTGGATTCGTGATAGCGCTTTGTGGGGACATAGGTCAGCGTCACGTCGGGGCAGGTGATCAGGGCTGTCTGGTCGGCGGGGACGGTGTAAGACCCGGGAGAGGAGATATACAGGTCAAACATATTGTCAATGACCGTCAAGATCTCCGACCGGGACACGATGTCCTTGGGGTGGAGCATACCCCCGGAGCCATGCAGATACCCCTGTCCCAGCATGGAATTGATTCTGGACCAAAAGGAGGGCTCTACCTCTCTTCCATCTGAGATCCACTTGGAGACCTGCTCTGTGGCCGGGTCTGCCTTCAGGTCCAGGTCACGCCCGATGTCAAAGGCCTTGGCCACCATGTAAAAGGCCTCCTCCCGGGTCAGTGGCTGGTCGGGAAACATATTTTTCCCCTGGTTCAGGGCTACGCCGCAGGCGTTCATGGTCACCACGGCGTCGTGATACCAGGCGTCCGCCGCCACATCAGGGAAGGTATGTCCCTCCTGAGGCCCGCAGCCCCAAAGGCGATAAAGGATCTCTGAGAGCTGACCCCGGCTCACGGGGTCGTTGGGGCCAAACCACCCATCGTCGTAGCCCTTCAGCACCCCTGAGTCGGACCAGCGTTCAATGGTCTCCTGGGCCCAGTGCCCCTCCACATCGGAATAGTCCGCCGCCTGGGCGCATGGGCTTCCCCATGTCAGCAGGGCAAACAGGCACAGCCCAGCAAACAATAACACTTGTTTTCTCATCGTCATAGTGCTTCCCCCTTCCCTTTTTTTCATCCTACCCCAACAGCCAAGGGTTGTCAAGGTCGGGAGTGAAAAGGAGGCTGACTGGGGGATTTTTTCTCCCTGTCCCTTGCGCCGGACAGTCAAGTTTGCTATGATAAAATCACCGATCCACCACTTTTTGCCCCAAGAAAGGAAGGATACACCATGCCCACCCAAGAGCAATTGCAAAAATACGCCAAGCTCCTTATCGGCACCGGCTGCGCCTTGAAAAAGGGTCAACCGGTCCTCATCTCCGCTCCGGTGGAGATCGCCCCCTTCGTCCGCCTTGCCGCCAAGGCCGCCTGGGAGCTGGGGGCCGGGGATGTGACCATCCAGTGGTCCGACCCCGCCATTGATAAGCTCCGCTATCAAAACGGCGACGAAGCCCTCTTTGACGCCACCCCCGCCTGGGAGGTGGCTTTGCTGGAAACCGCCGCCGAGCAGGGTGCCGCCGTCCTCCGGCTGGGGGGCGGGATGTTTGGCATGGAGGGGGTGGACCCCAAGCGGATGACCGCCAAAATGAAGGCGGGCCGCCGGGACTGTCCCAAGTTTAACGCCGGTCTGGGCAAGGGCACCACCACCCGCTGCGGCGCCGGGGTCCCCACCGCCGCCTGGGCTAAGAAGGTCTTTCCCGACATCGGCGAAGCCGAGGCCATTGACAGGCTATGGGAAGCCGTTTTGAAGGTGGCCCGGGCCGACGGCCCCGACCCGGCCCAGGCCTGGGCCGACCACGCCGCCGGCTTCCAGCGCCGGATCAAGCTGCTCACCCAGCGGCAGTTTGACCGTGTCCGCTACACCGCCTCCAACGGTACCGACCTCACCGTGGGTCTCCCGCCCCGCCACCGCTGGCACGGGGGCGGCATCGACAACGAGGAGGGGGTCTACTACTTCCCCAATATGCCCACCGAGGAGATCTTTACCTCCCCCGACCGCACCCGCACCCATGGCATTGTCCATTCCTCCCTCCCCCTGAGCCATCAGGGAGGCCTCATTGATGACTTTTGGATCAGATTCGAGGAGGGCAAAGCGGTGGAATGGGGAGCCAAAACCGGGGCGGACAAGCTGGGCCATATCATCCAGACCGACGACAGCTCCTGCTATCTGGGGGAGGCCGCTCTGGTGCCCCAGAGCAGCCCCATCTCCCAGCTTGGCCTGCTCTTCTATTCCGTTCTCTACGATGAAAACGCCGCCTGCCACCTGGCCCTTGGCCGATGCTACCCCTTCTGTCTGGAGGGGGGCAACCAGATGACCGAGGAGGAGTTGAAGGCCCACAATCTGAACATTTCCGCCGTCCACTGCGACTTTATGATCGGCACCCCCGACATGGCGGTCACCGGCATCCTTCCCGACGGCACCGAGGTGCCCATCTTCCGGGACGGGGATTGGACCGGAGAATTTGTTTGATAATTATGTAAACTTATTTTCCTTTTAGGGGGAGGAGAGCCGCCGTGGGAGCCACCTTTTTCATGCTTTGGATGATGGGTCTTTTCTTTCTGGGTCTATGCTTTCTTCTGGGGACTCTGGGGGCCTTTCTCCTGCGCCGCCGCCGGGTCAAGCGGGGCCTGCCCCACAGAGGTCACACCGTCCTGTTGGTGGTCTGCCTGCTTCTGACGGCGGTAAATCTGGCGCCCTCCCTGGGCTTCTTCACCTTCATCCGGGTCACCAATGCCGCCCACGGGGCCACTGACGGCTTTGTGGACACCGGGGTCTATGTGGAAGAGGGGTTTCAGGATGCGGTATTCACCGTAAACGGCGTCACCTACCGCCGGCTGGAGGACCTGTCCTTTCATTGGACAGAGGAGGCAGCCTGTCCCCCTGTCTTCTCCTGGGACAGCACCGACCGCAGTCTGAGCCTTCTCACCCTTCTCTTCGGCCCCTACTATAACCGGGGCAACTACTATTCCGTCCCCAACGAGCCGGGTCTGGACCTGGTCTCCGACGGGTCCTGGCGGCTCTACTGCCCGGAAGACCAGATGGATGCGGCCACAGCCTGGTACGGCGACCCCTCCCACTACATCTGGCAGGCCCGTACCGCCGGGTCGGGGGACCTCACCCCTCTGGACCCCCAGCCGGACCCGGACGCCATGGCCGCCCTTCTGGCCCTGAATGACCGGGCAATGGCCGAGGGCCACGCCTATCTGGAGGCCGCCCCTCTGGAGGAGTATCCCCCCGGCCCTCTGGCCGGCTCGGCCCTGGGGGCCGTTCTGGTCACTCTCCCCCGGGAGAGCCGGGCTTTGGACACCGCCCTCACCCTCCGGTCCGTCAGCCGGGACCAAGCGGTCCGCCGGGACAGCCTCCATCTCTGCGAATACCAGGGCGGACTCTGGTTCTCTCCCACCGCCACCTACCGGGAGGACAATTCCTATCATTATCTGGTCCCCGTCCCCCCGGAATGGACCCCTTTTTACCCGCTTTTCGGCTGATTTTCCCTTCTTTTTGCCCCGTTGACACCCTGAATTTCCCCATGTATAATGGATTTATCCACAAAATAAAAGGAGGAATCCCCATGAAAGTCCTGTTCCTCGGCAACAGCCACACCTTCTACAACGATATGCCCCAGATTTTTGCCGACATCTGCAAAGAACGGGGCAAGGATGTGGAGGTGGCCATGCAGGCCCACCCCGGCGTCACCTATGGCTGGCACTATCAGCGGCTCACCGAACTGCGCTTTGCCCTCATCCACGGCGGCTTTGACTACATGGTGATGCAGCAGGCGGCCCACTCCCCCTGTCCCAGCAAGGAGGAAACTCTGGAGGATGCGGGCAGGATCATCGCCCTGGCCCGCCAGTGCGGCGTCATTCCCATCCAGACCATGCCCTGGGCCGAGAAGCGGGACCCGGACCACCAGAAGGGGATGTATGACATTTTCAACACCCTGAGCAGGCAGTATGATGTGAAACTCACCGTGGCCGGCAACGTGTTTGAGGATGTCTTCTACAACCACCCCGACATCGATATGTACTGGGTGGACGGAGAACACGCCTCCCCCTACGGCTCCTACGTCATCGCCATGGCCGCTTACGCCGCCATCTTCGGCGAGAAGGTAGAGGGGCTGGCTTCCAGGAGCTATGACACCTACCCCATCGCCCCGGGCCATCAGGAGGAGGTGGCTGCCGCCATCGCCCAATTCCAGAAGGACCCCAGCGATACCACCCCCTATCTTCAGGCAAAGCAGTATTTCCTCGGCCCGGTGAACGACAAGTCCCAGATCGCCTGCCCTCTGGACCCGGACAAGGCCCTCACCCTGCAAAAACTGGTGGACAAGTACGCCTTTGACGCATAAGGAGCCTTCCCTATGAACCTGCTTCTTCACATCTGCTGCGCCCCCTGTTCAGTGGCCTGCATCAAGCAGCTCCGGGGGGAGGGCATCGAACCTACCGGCTTCTGGTACAACCCCAATATCCACCCCTTTACCGAGTACCGCTCCCGGCGCAACTGCCTCAGGGAATACGCCCAGTCCATCGGCCTGACTTTGGTGGAGGAGGACGAGTACGGCCTTCGCCCCTTCGTTCAGGCGGTGGCTGCCGACATTGACCACCGCTGCGGCTACTGCTACGCCGTCCGGCTGGCCCAGGCCGCCCACTACGCCGCCGAGCACGGCTTTGACGCCTTCTGCACCACCCTGACGGTAAGCCCCTACCAGAACACCCCCCTGATTTTCGAGACCGGGGAAAAGCTGGCAAAACAGTTTGGCGTCAAATTCGCCCCCTATGACTTCTCCCCCCACTACCGGGAGGGCCAGACCGAGGCCCGGGAGCTGGGGCTTTACATGCAAAAGTACTGCGGCTGTGTCTTCAGCGAGGAAGACCGCTATCTGGGGCAGAAAAAGAAAAAGCAGGCCCAGAAGGAAGCCCAGGCGGCCGGATAACCCCAAAAAAGAAGACCCGGAGAGCAATGCTCTCCGGGCCTTCCTGTTTAATCCAGCGGCCAGCCGTCATCGTCCTTGGGATAGTCCCAGGTCAGCGGGTCATCCGCATCCATCTCGACGGCGGCAGCGCTTCCATTCCCCACCGTATCATCCGCCCAGATAAACCACATTCCCTGTTTGGGATGCTCCTCTATCCCATAGGTAAATCCCGTCTGAGCATATACCCGGCCATAGCTGTCCTTCACAAAGGCCGCCACCGTGAACCGGTCCTCCCTTGTGGCCGGAAAGGCCGCATCCTCAGGGAAGGCGGCAAAGTGAGCGTCACCCCAATCCCCCGCAAACGTGGCGGGCTGCTCCTCCAGATTTTCCGCCCAGAACAGCAGTGTCCCGTTTTGGAAAAATCCTATCCGGATCTCCTCCACCCGGGCGGGACTTTCTGCCCCAAAGGGTTTTACATCCTCCTCCCGCCACCAGACATAGCGGCTGTGGTCGTTCAGCCGGATCTCCTCCAAATCGGAGATCCGTTCATACATAAAACCGTCATCCAAATTGATATAAGGCAGGCTCTCATAGAGATAATATCCATAGCTCTCCATCAGCTGGGTGGCCCTTGTCCCATCCGGGGACACAAAGACCACCGACAGTACCCGGGTGTCGGTCAGGGGAAAGGCCGCTTCCACCCGGTAAACTCCGTCCTCCCCCCGCAGGGCGGGAAACTCCAGCGCCTGCCCCACCCCGCAGTCCACCAAAAACAGGGCTTCCATCCCCGGCACATAGGTCTTGGGCCGGGCACGGAGGGCGAAGGTGATGACCCCCTCTCCCAAATCCACGGAGAGAAACTCCGCCCCGTAGTCCGAGGTCAGGTCATTCTGCGCCTTCAGAATATCCTCCACCTGACTGGAGATCCCTCCGATCTGCCGGTTCACCGAAGTCTCCACCTGACTCACCGCCCGCTGCAGCTGCTCACTTTGCCGGGTCAGATCTCCAAGCCGCTGATAGAGATTCCCCACCAGCAAGCAAACGGCCACGCCGCCCACCGCCAGCCACCAGCGGCCCCGTTTGGGCTTGGAAGGCAAGTACCGCCCCACGATCTCCTCCACCATCTTCAGTTGGGCCTCGGTCAGCTCCTCCGGGGCCGTGGGTTCCTCCTCGGTGCCCAGAAGCCAGCCCACGCTGACCCCGAAGAGTCCGCTGAGGGCCACCAGCTTCTCCACCTCCGGCATTGCCGAGTCCGACTCCCATTTATAGATAGCCTGCCGGGATACCCCCAGCCGTTCCCCCAGGTTTTCCTGAGAAATGCCCAGCTCTTTCCGTTTCTGGGCGATCCGTTGTCCAAGGGTCATGTAACCCCCTCCTTTCCCCCTCAGTGTACCGCCTCCGCCCCCAAAAGGCCACCAACCTGGGGTGTTCTTTTTGTCAACCGGGGGTTAGCATGGCCGAAAAAGGCCGGCAGAAGCCGGCCTTTTTCTCTTTTAGTCCCCGTTGTGCATCACCAGCCAGGAATTGTCCTCCCGAAAGCCGAACTTCTCATAGACCGGCCGGCCCAGCTTGGAGGCCCCCAGCCACATAAGCCCCGCCCGGCGGGCGACAGCCTCCTGCCGCACCAGTTCCAGCATCCTTGTGGCGATGCCTTGACCCCGGTGGGCGGGGGCGGTATACATATTGGTCACATAGCCCCGGATACTCACCGGGTCAAAGAAGGCGGGAGGAAAGTCATAGAACACCACCGCCCCGGTAGCGATGATCTCTCCGGCCTCCTCGGCCACCCACTCCACCATGGAGCCGTCGGCCATATGCTTATGGAAAAAGGCGGACAGCTCCGCATCCATATCCCCGTCGGGGGCGTAAGCCCTCGTCAATAAGCTGGAGCTTCCGCAGCTCCCCCTCCTCTTCCGCCAGCCACTCCACCAGAGAGCCGTCCTCCATCTTCTCCCGGGTGTACTCCTCCAGTTCTTTGTCAATGCCGGTGTCCTTCTGGCCGGAGTCCACGATCATCTTCTTCCGGTACTCCGCCACCAGCGCCAGATCCTCCATTCCCGCTTTTCTGAATTCCACGGTCCATCTTCCCTCCTTACCTTCTAAGAGCGCCCCTTATTCCTGGGGAATATTCATCACCATCTCGTCATCCGCCGGCTGAAAGCCGTACTTCTCATAGACAAACCGCCCCAACCGGGAGGCCCCCAGGTCCAGCTGGGTCACATTCCGCTTTTGGGCCTCGGCCACGCAGAGGTCCAGCAGCTTGGTGGCGATCCCCTGCCGGCGGTGGTCGGTGCGGGTCCACATATTGGCCACATGGCCCTTTCTCCCGCTATGGTTGCCGAAGGAGGGCGGCACCCGGTAAAACAGTACGCCCCCGGTGCCCACCACCTCTCCGTTCTCCTCCACGAACCACTGGACCAGGCTGCCGTCGGCCATCTTCTCCCGAAAGAAATCCTCCATCTGGTCCTCAAAGTCGATGACCCTGTCATAGTTGTCCAGATACATCTGTTTCCGGTACCGGACCAACAGATCTATGTCCTCCATGGTGGCTTTTCTGATGTCCATATTCCTCTTCCTTTCTCACGGGCGGAGGGGCCCTGAATAAGTGCTTGCCTTTGAAAAGACCGCTCCCATAGGGACCGGCCCCCGGCCGGCCCGCAGAATGGCCCTGCAAACTTCCCCACTCTATCGGCGGGATGCTCTGTTGCAGAGGCGGGTCATAACCCGCCCGACAGGAAGGCTCTGCAATGTTGAACTTTGCTTCGGCAAAAAGGCATCCCTTTATCATTTGTGAATATGTGGCCTGCCCGGCTGGGGTCAGACCCGCTTTTTCTTTTGCAGGCAAAAGAAAAAGCGGGTCTGGACTCCGAAAAAGAAAAGGTAGACCAGTGTAAAAGATTATGGGCTGCGTTACAACCGTACAAAGCCCCAATCCTGCTTGGGTATCCCTCGGGTAAAAGACTTTGGGGTATCCCTTTTGTTTCCGGCGGCTTGGGTTTGAGCGACCCGTGGTCCCTTTTGCGTCACTGCCGTTGAGGGAGTGGAATACCGTTACCTGTTCGTTGGTATTTCCGCCGCCTGGGTGGTACGGAGATGTAAGATCCCGGCGGGTCAAGGCGGCCCGCCCCACAACACAAAACGCACCATCTATCGTTCAAGCATATGTGGGCCGCACCCACCAAGCAACAAGTCCCCTTGTCACCCCAGCCCTATCTGCCCAGCCTCTGCCGCACCGCCTCAAACCACCCCGGCAGCGGACACTCAACTGTCACCTGCTCCCCGCTTCTCGGATGGATAAAGGTGAGCTTCTTGGCGTGGAGGCACTGCCCCGCCAGCCCCGGCACCGGCTTTTTCGCCCCATAGACCGTATCCCCCAGCAAGGGATGGCCCAAGGACGCCATATGGACCCGGATCTGGTGGGTCCGGCCGGTCTCCAGCCGGCATTGGAGATAAGTATAGCCGCTGTACCGCTCCAGCACCCGCCAGTGGGTAACGGCATTTTTCCCGTTCACCCGGTCCACGGCCATCTTTTTCCGGTCCACCGGGTGGCGGGCCACGGGGGCGTCCACGGCGCCGGCGTCCTCCCGAAAGCCGCCCACGGCGATGGCGTGATACTCCCGGTAAAGACTGTGGTCCTCCAGCTGGGCAGCCAGAGCCAGATGGGCAGCATCATTTTTGGCGGCAATGATAAGCCCCGAGGTATCCCGGTCAATGCGGTGGACGATGCCCGGCCGCAGCTTTCCGTTGATTCCGGAAAGGCTATTTCCGCAGTGATATAACAGTGCGTTGACCAGCGTCCCGTCAGGATGCCCGGCGGCAGGGTGGACCACCATCCCCACCGGCTTGTTGACTACGATCACATCCTCATCCTCATAGACCACATCCAGAGGGATGTTTTGGGGGAGGGCCTCGATAGGCTCCGGATCGGAAAGGGCCACCACATAGACCTCCCCCGCCTCGGTCTTCCGATTTTTCTTCACCGGTTCCCCGCCCAGAGTCACCGCCCCCTCCTCCAATAGCCGTTGGACGGCGGATCGGGTCAGGTCGGGGACCGTTCGGGCCAGAAATTGGTCCACCCGCTCACCGGTGTGGTCGGCCACACACTTCAGAGGGGTCATTTGTCCCCCTCCTTTCCTTCTTCCCAGAACAGCACCACATAAGCCCCCAGCAGCGCTCCGCCGCAGCAGACGCAGATATCAGCGATGTTGAACACGGCAAAATTGATGAAGGTGGTGGCAAACATATCGGTGACAAAGCCAAAAAACAGCCGGTCGATGAGATTCCCCACCGCCCCCGCCAGGATCAGCGTGAGCGCAAGATTTCCCATCTTCCCCGGGAAGTACCGCTTCCACAGCATCACCGCAAGAGCGATGGACACCACCAGAGAAATCACGGTCAACAGCCAGGTCATTCCCGAAAAAAAGGAGAACGCCGCCCCGGTATTTTGGGTATAGGTCAGCTCCATGATATGGGGAATAAAGGGCAGACTGCCCCCAAAAGGGATATTCCCCCGGACCCAGAATTTCAGCCACTGGTCCGCCCCCACCAGCGCCAGGGCCAAGCCAAAATAGAGAAGGGTCATCTTTCCTCTCCTTTCTTGAATTATGTCAACTAATTACGCTATTATGTAAACTGTCCAACGTTTCATTGACTGTCGGCTTTCAGTATATCCCAAAATGCCCCGGTATGTCAACGCCCCACATTCTCAAGCGGCAGGCGGTATGTTGACAGCGTAGAGCGGGCCGCCCCGGCCCGTCAAAGCGTCACCACCATGTACCACCCAGGCGGCGGGGATAGCAACGCAATCCCTTACAATGTCTTGCCCTTGAATGGCGAATGGCGCAAAAGGAACCACGAATCGCTCAGACGCTGGCCGCCGGAAACAAGAGGGATACCCCGAAGGGTTTTACCCGAGGGATAGCGTGGCGGGGTTGGGACTTTGTATGGTTGTACCGTAACTCGCAGTTCCTTCCACTGGTCTTCTTTTCTTTTTCGGAGTCCAGAACCGCTTTTTCTTTTGCAAACAAAAGAAAAAGCGGTTTTACCCGCAAGGGCTACGCCCCATCCGTAAGGCGGCGAAGCCGCCAACGGCTGGGCTGTGGCCCCGGCCGGGCAGGCCACATATCCATAAATGAGAAAAGGATACTCTTTTGCCGAGGGAGGGTGCGGATTTGCGGGGCCTTCCCGCCGGCGCCGTCAAGGATGCCGCGCCCTACAATCCTCCAAATGAGGCTCGAAATCCTCCCCACTCATTTCTGCCCAAAACCCATTGTAGGCCGCCAAAATTTGTGATATGATAGACCACAGCCGACAACAAAAAGGGAGAGAACACCTATGAACGACATCATTCTCTTAAAGCTGGGTGAGCTGGTCCTGAAGGGCCTGAACCGCCACAATTTTGAGGAAAAGCTCATGTCCAACGCCCGGCGGCGGCTGCAAAGCTGCGGGGGCAGGTTCAAGGTCACCACCAAGCAGTCCATCACCTATGTGGAGCCTCTGGAGGACGCCTGCGACATGGACAGGGCCTTTGAGGCCATGAAGATGGTCTTCGGCGCGGCGGGGGTCTGCCGCTGCCGGGCCTGCGAGAAGGACAAGGATGTGATGCTCTCCGCCATTCAGGAGTTTCTGGCCTCCCAGCTGGCGGCGGCCAAGACCTTTAAGGTGGAGTGCAAACGCTCCGACAAGGCCTTCCCCCTCAACTCCATCCAGCTGGCCCAGTACCTGGGCGGGGAGCTGGACGAGCTGTACCCCCATCTCACCGCCCAGATGCACCACCCCGACCTCACCGTCTATGTGGAGGTCCGGGACGATGCCGCCTTTATCCACGGCAACACCGAACAGGGGGCCGGCGGCCTTCCCGTGGGCATGGCGGGCAAGGCGGTAAGCCTCCTCTCCGGGGGTATCGACTCCCCCGTGGCCTCCTGGATGATGGCCAAGCGGGGCTTGTCTTTGGAAATGGTCCACTACTTCTCCTACCCCTACACCTCCGAGGAGGCCAAGCAGAAGGTGCTGGATCTGGCGAAGATTTTGACCCCCTGGATCGGCCGCACCGTGGTCCATGTGGTCCCCTTCACCGCCATTCAGGAGGAGCTGCGCCGCTCCTGCCCCGAGGAGCTGTTCACCATCCTCATGCGCCGGTTCATGATGCGCATCGCCGCTGCCGTGGCGGGGCGCACCGGGGCGGGGGCGCTGGTCACCGGCGAAAGTCTGGGACAGGTGGCCAGCCAGACCATGGAGGCCATGCAATGCACCGGCGGAGCCATCGACCTGCCCGTCTTCCGGCCGGTCATCGGCATGGACAAGGAGGAGATCATCCGCATCTCCCGCCGCATCAACACCTTCGAGACCTCCATCCTCCCCTACGAGGACTGCTGCACCGTCTTCACTCCCCGCCACCCCAAGTTAAAGCCCACCATAGCCGAATGCGAAGCCGCCGAGGCCAATTTGGACGTGGAAGGTTTGGTCAACGCCGCCGTGGACGGCATCGAGAGGGTGTTTATTGAGATGGAACTGTAACCGCACAAAATCAAGAAGGCAGCACCGTCTTGGTGCTGCCTTCTTTTTGTTTATCGCAGGGCCTCAATAGATAAAAGCAACCGTTATTCCTCCACAACCACTAATTTGATTGCAGATTCAATTAACAGATTGATCAATTCATTTCTGGAACGGTTCGTCTTCTTCGATAGACGCTCCAGTTCCTCTAACGTCTCGTCTTTCATACGCACAGACACGATTTTATGCCCGTCATCGCCTTTGTATGGGCTTTTCTTGGTGATTTTGATTTCCTTCTCCATGTCAACACCTCGCAACTTTATTATAGTGTTGACAGCAATCAAAGTGCATACTATAATAAATATTATAAATACATAGTTAAATTACATAATATAAAAATCAAAGGAGATGAAACAATGGAAAATGAAATCAAGGAACTTGAGGATATGACAGCAACAGAGATTGTGAAAGAAGGTCTTAAAAAGGGAGTGTCAGATACGGCCAAAAAGCCCTGGTTCAAGCGACTGGTCGCACTTCTTCTGACCTTCTGTATCGGCTTTGTATTCGGCTTTTACCAGCGCCGCAAGGCCGCCAGTCCTTCGGGGGTGCGGGATGCTTCGGGGCCTTCAACCGTTCTTCCTACTCCCACAGAGATGCCTTCCACCATTACCATTATTCATGTAGTGGACATTATCAGCCCCGCCAGCGATTTGATCACAACCAAATATACCTATACAGATGCAGATACCTATGAGGATTACAAAGAATTCTTCAAACTAAAACTTCCGTTCACAACCAATGAGGCGGTATTTACCTATTCTGGAGAGTGCGGTATTGGATTTGATTTGTCAAAGCTATCCATATATCCAGACAACGAGAATAAAACCATTACCATTGTCTTTCCGGAAATAGAAGTCAAATACAACGAAATTGACGCAGAGTCTTTTGAATATTACAGCGTCACCACCACAATATTCAATCAACTAAAAATGGAAGACACCACCAGTTTAATCGCCACCCTGCTGGAAGCAAAAGAGAGTGAAGTATTAAACAGTGTAAAAATCATGGAAGAATCCCGCAAAAATGCAGAAACGGTCCTGAAAAGCCTTCTGAGCAATTCCGAACTTACAAAGGATTACAAAATCATTTTTAAATGAGAAGGGGAGATAAAAATGTCGCCACTCGTGTTATTTTTGATCCTGCTGTTGGTGGGCGGGCTGTTTATTTTTTGCGGCAGTAAACTGGACGGAAAAGGACAAGCCTTTTTTCTGATTTTGGGCGGAATCTTCGCCTTGATTGGCGGGTATGGGATCTTTACGGCGCTGTGTTAACGAAAGAAAGGATAGCATCTATGACGATTTATACCACAAAGGAATGGAAGGGCTTCGGTCGGCAGAATTATTATTGCAATGAATACCGGTTGGAAGGCGGCAAAGTTGTCAAATATAAATGTCACAGGCAAAAAGTGTTTGACGGCGATGAAAGCAACTGGGAAAAGGATGAACAGGTCGAGGCATCCTGGACCATCGATGACCCTGCCATGCCGGATTGGCTGAAGCAATATTTACCTTAAACCCCTCTATCGCACAAGGAAGGCCCCCGGACTTTCGTCCGGGGGCCTTTCATCTCTTGGGCTATCACGCTACGAACAGGTCAGGGCGCTTCGGGATATAAGCCCCTCCGACTGCGCAAGCCGCTCCTCGGGGTCCTTGGCCCCTGTAGTGCGTTTACTCCGCTTCGGGTCTTATCCCCTCAGTTGACCTGTTCTCCACGCTGCTTACTTATACAGCTCCACCAGCTTCAGCAGGTGCTGATAGCGGGCCTTGGCGGACTCTTCGTTCTTGGCGAAAAGCTCCTTGGCGCGCTCGGGGAAGGAGCGGGTCAGGGCGGAGTAACGGGCCTCGTTCATCAGGAACTCCTGATAGCCGTCCTTGGGCTCCTTGGAGTCCAGAATGAAGGGGCTCTTGCCCTCGGCCTTCAGAGCGGGGTTGAACCGGAACAGGTTCCAGTAGCCGCACTCAACGGCCTTCTTCATCTCCTCCTGGCAGTGGAGCATGCCGCCCTTGATGGAGTGCATCTCACAGGGGGAGTAGCCGATCACCAGAGAGGGACCCTTGTAGGCCTCGGCCTCACGGATGGCGGTCAGAGTCTGGTTGGGGTTGGCGCCCATGGCGATCTGAGCCACATAGACATAGCCGTAGCTCATGGCGATCTCAGCCAGGCTCTTCTTGGGAGTGGCCTTACCGGCAGCGGCGAACTGGGCCACAGCGCCGAAGTTGGTGGCCTTGGAAGCCTGACCGCCGGTGTTGGAGTAGACCTCGGTATCGAAGACCATGACGTTCACGTCCTCGCCGGAAGCCAGAACGTGGTCCAGACCGCCGAAGCCGATGTCGTAAGCCCAGCCGTCGCCGCCGAAGATCCAGACGGACTTCTTGGCCAGGAACTCCTTGCTCTCCAGGATCTCGCCGGCCAGCTTGCAGGCATCGCAGGTGCAGCCGTCCACAATACCATCTTCCAGAGCGGCAACGTAAGCCTTGGCAGCCTCGCCGTTGGCCACGCCATCATCCAGAGTGTCCAGCCAGGCCTGAGCGGCAGCCTTCAGCTCGGGAACGGTGTACTCCACAGCGATGAGCTGCTCGGTCTTCTCGATCAGGCGGTCACGGATGGCCTTCTGACCGAAGTAGAAGCCCAGGCCGTGCTCGGCGTTGTCTTCAAACAGGCTGTTGGCCCAGGCGGGACCACGGCCGTCCTTGGTCATGGTGTAGGGAGAGGTGGCAGCGGGGTTGCCCCAGATGGAGGAACAGCCGGTGGCGTTGGAGATATACATCCGCTCGCCGCAGATCTGGGTGATGAGACGGGCATAGCTGGTCTCAGCACAGCCGGCGCAGGAGCCGGAGAACTCCAGCAGAGGCTTCTTGAACTGGCTGTCCTTGACGGAAGCGACGCCGGCCATATCGGCCTTCTCCTCCACCTCGTTGACGCAGTAGTTGAACACATCCTGCTGATCCAGCTGGCTCTCCTGAGCCTCCATGTTGATGGCGCCGGTGGGGCAGATACCGACACAGACGCCGCAGCCCATACAATCCAGAGGGGACACGGCCATGGTGTACTTGTAAACGTCCTTGCCCTTGCCGGCCTTGATGTCCACGATCCGAGCGGCGGCGGGAGCCTTAGCGGCCTCCTCGGCAGTCAGAGCAAAGGGACGGATGGTGGCGTGGGGGCAGACATAGGCACACTGGTTACACTGGATACACTTGTTCTCGTCCCACTTGGGAACGGTGACGGCCACGCCCCGCTTCTCATAAGCGGCAGCGCCCAGCTGGAAGGTGCCGTCGGCCCGGCCGTCCTCATAGAAGACGGAGACGGGCAGGGAGTCGCCGTCCATACGGGCAACAGGCTCCATGATCTGCTCCACCATCTTGACGGTGGCGGCGGGACCCTTGTGGGTGGACTCCTTGGGCTTATCCTGAGCGGTGGCCCAGTCGGCGGGGACCTCGAACTTCTTGAAGGCGGTGGCGCCGGCGTCAATGGCCTTCCAGTTCATCTCCACCACGTCGCGGCCCTTCTTCAGATAGGAATGCTCGGCAGCGTCCTTCATGAACTTGATGGCGTCATCGGCGGGCATGATGTTGGCCAGGGCAAAGAAGGCGGACTGAAGAATGGTGTTGGTCCGCTTGCCCATGCCGATCTCGATGGCCAGATCGATGGCGTTGATGGTGTAGACGTTGATGTTGTGCTCAGCGATATAACGCTTGGCCACGGCGGGCATATGCTGGTTCAGCTCCTCATCGCTCCACTGGCAGTTGATGAGGAAGGTACCGCCGTCCTTCACGTCCCGGACCATGGGGAATGCCTTGATGATATAAGAAGGCACATGGCAGGCCACGAAGTCGGCCTTGTTGATATAGTAGGGACTCTTGATGGGCTTATCACCGAAGCGCAGGTGGCTGATGGTCACGCCGCCGGTCTTCTTGGAGTCGTACTGGAAATAAGCCTGGATATACTTGTCGGTGTGGTCGCCGATGATCTTGGTGGAGTTCTTGTTGGCGCCCACGGTACCGTCGCCGCCCAGACCCCAGAACTTGCACTCCACGGTGCCGGCCACGGCGGTGTTGGGGGCGGGCTTCTCCTCCAGGGAGAGGCCGGTGACATCGTCCACGATGCCGATGGTGAACTCCCGCTTGGGAGCGTCCTTGGCAAGCTCCTCAAAGACAGCGAACACGCTGGCGGGAGGAGTATCCTTGGAGCCCAGGCCGTAACGGCCGCCGATGACGGTCTTGTCGGTGATCCCGGCTTCGAAGAGGGCGGAGATCACGTCCTGATACAGAGGCTCGCCCAGGGAGCCAGGCTCCTTGGTACGGTCCAGCACGGCGATCTTCTTGGCGGTGGCGGGGATGGCGGCGATCAGCTTGTCGGCCCGGAAAGGACGATACAGACGGACCTTCACCAAGCCCACCTTCTCGCCGTGAGCGTTCATATAGTCGATGACTTCCTCGGCCACGTCGCAGATGGAACCCATGGCGATGATGACCCGGTCGGCGTCGGGAGCGCCCACATAGTTGAACAGCTGATAGTCGGTGCCCAGCTTGGCGTTGACCTTGGCCATGTACTCCTCCACGATCTCGGGGACCGCATCGTAGTACTTGTTGGCAGCCTCACGGTGCTGGAAGAAGATGTCGCCGTTCTCGTGAGAGCCGCGGGCAGTGGGATGCTCGGGGTTCAGGGCACGGGCACGGAACTCCTTGACAGCGTCCATGTCAACCATCTCGGCCAGATCGTCATAGTCCCAGATCTGGATCTTCTGGATCTCGTGAGAGGTCCGGAAGCCGTCGAAGAAGTTGACAAAGGGCACCCGGCTCTTGATGGCGGCCAGGTGGGCCACAGCGCCCAGATCCATGACCTCCTGCACGCTGCCCTCGGCCAGCATGGCAAAGCCGGTCTGGCGGCAGGCCATCACGTCGGAGTGATCACCGAAGATGTTCAGGCTCTGGGCGGCCACGGTACGGGCGGAGACGTGGAACACGCCCGGCAGCAGCTCACCGGCGATCTTGTACATATTGGGGATCATGAGGAGCAGGCCCTGGGATGCGGTGTAGGTGGTGGTCAGGGCACCGGCGGCCAGGGAGCCGTGGACGGTACCGGCAGCACCGGCCTCGGACTGCATCTCGATGACCCGGACAGGGTTGCCGAAGATGTTCTTCCGACCGGCAGCGGCCCACTGGTCAACATAGTCGGCCATGGGGCTGGACGGGGTGATGGGGTAGATACCCGCCACCTCGGTAAACGCATAGGAAACGTGCGCTGCCGCGGTGTTACCGTCCATGGATTTGAATTGTCTCGCCATTTTGAACGATTCCTCCTTACATTTTGCTGGATAGGATTCCAGTTGCAGAAAACGGATTCTCGCAGTGTTCATTTTATCACCTGATTTTGAATTTGTAAACCTTCAAACGGAAGATTTCGTTACAAAATTTACAAAAATCCCACCCGCTTCCAAAAGGAGGGGTGGGATGAGGATGATTTCCCTGTTTCAAAACTCAGGCCGGGTCGGCGGTAAGGTCCTTTTTCCACTGGTCAAATTCCTTGCCCTCGCGGAGAAGGCGCTCCTCCACCCGCAGGCCGGGGCACTGTCCGGCCAGAAAGGCCAGAAGGGCCTTCCCCCTCTGGGTGTCGGCCTCCGCCGAGATCATGCGGCCGCGGCGGTCCACCACCGCCAGACTGGTGGCGTGAAGGCGCTTCCGCCCGGCATAGTAGGTCCACTGGTAAAGACAGGCCCCCGCCAGCTCGCTCCGCTTCAGGATGCTGTTGGCGGCGTCCCCCAGCCACAGATAGTCCCGGGTGAGAAGGCCGTCGGTCTGGTTGGCCATGGCCGCCGACACCGCCCCGGCGCACTTTAAAATGTAGCTGTCCGACCGAAGGGCCTGACGGTCAAATTCCCGGACCTCCTCTTCGGAAAGGCCGTTGTGCTTGGCGCAGGCGGCAATGGTGGCTTCCGGCCCCGCCTTGGCGTTTTTCACCAGCTTCGTCATGGCCCATAAAAGCAGCAGGAAAAACAGGGCCAGCACCCCAAAAAACACCCAGCCGATGGTGACCTGCTCGGCATGGCCGGCCTCCCTGTGGTAGCGGATCAGGGAGAGAAAATAGACCTCCCCCGCCGCCAGCAGCAATTCCAGCAGGGTCACCAGCACCAACAACACCTTACTGCTTTTCCGGGTCTTCTCGTTGCTTCGAATTAGAACAGAACCCTGAGGGAACCGTTTCTCCCGGTACTGCTCATTCATCTGCTCCGGCTCCATAAAGATCTCCTCTTTTCTTTTTCATTTACGGCTGCAGGGTCTCCCTCTCCGCCGCCTGGGCCGCTTCCCCGGCGGCCTCCTGGCCGGCCCTTTGGCCCGCCTCCTGAAGCATCATCTGCTCCAGCTCTTTCATATAGGCCCTCACCGCCAGCGCCTTGGCCCCCCTGCGCAAGAGGACCACAACGGCGGCAAACGCCACGGAGAGGAGCAGAAGAATGGGGACATCCTTCCAATCCCCCCCAAAGATAAACTCTATTGTGACCCATATACAGGCTGCGGCAGGCATCATCACAAACCAGCTGAGCATCCGCATATAGGTGGGGACCCAAAGGGTTTTGCCCGAGGGGGTCTCATAGACCCTTACAGGCACCTTATACATCGCCATAACAACACCCCCTTCCGCAAGACACGGGGACGGTCCTTTTGCCTTTCAGGCGCTCCCCGCCCGTTTGCATTATAGTTGACGCAGCAGGCGGAGTCAAGCGCAAGCCAGGGCAGAAAGCAGCGTTTCCCGGCTTTGGGGATAAAAAGGGGGCGTGGTGCAATGCACCACGCCCCCTTTGGGTCAGAACGGAAGAACAACCACGACGGTGTCCGTCACACGGGAACAAATGCGGCAAAATGTCTTTCACCACACGCTAACCGCCCTTTTATCTTCCTTTATTCCGAAACGCCGAAAAGATTTTCCATATAGGCAATCACAGCCCCCGTGTTGCCGAAATGAGGCTTGAAGTAGCTTCCGTAGCTGTAAGCATCCCCCGTGGTGAAGGAAAAATAGGCCAGGGTCTCATAGTTGTCCCCGGGGGGATAAAAAGAGGCATAGTAGGTATAGCGCCCGCCGGGCAGTTGGAAATAGGACATTCCACAGCCCACATATTCGATTTGCCTCAATGCCTCCAGAAACCCGGCCTGTTCCTCCGGCGTGAGCGGGTGCATTTTTTCAAGGGCCTCCTGGGCCTCTTCATCATAGGCCCACACCTCGACTCTGCCCAAAGCCTCCCCCGAATAGATGAGGGCATATTCTTCCTGAAACCGCTTTCTTGCGCTGGCAAGCCCGATCTCCCCAAGGACATACACAGAAACAGAGACCACACAAAAAGCGATCAGGATGATCCGAAGGGGATGCTTTGGCTTTGCGGCATTCCATGTCTCCTTTAGTTGGGGAGTCAGCCGGGACAGGAGAAAAAAGCCCAAAACCAACGCCCCAACCGGAAAGACCATAAACTCAGCAGCGGCCCACAGGGCGGCGATCAATTTGTCGAAAAAGGTGGCGGAAACCAGTATCATAGTAACCACTCCTATAAGAACTGGTATATTTCACAGGACAGAAGAACCGTCCCCCTGTCTTCAGAAGAACCGCCCCCTGTCTTTCGCTAACCGTCCCCTTGTCTTCTATTTTCCTCTTGTTGCTACTATAAGTGGATAATCTAAAATAAAAATTTTATCCATTGTTTTGGGCAAATAAAAAACGGCTGTATAGGACGGGACTTCTGCCTCTATCGTTAATTGATACATTATTTCCGATGATGACAAATTTATTCCGGGAACAAATCCTTTAAACTTAAAAGAAGTCAGAAAGTTTAAAACTTGCTCTGATTGTATTTTGGATAAATATTTTTGTCCCTCTTCATCCTTTGTCCCTGAATGGTAAGTAACCATGGAAATGGTGCAATTCTCACTTGTTGGAAAATTTATATAGTCTACAAATTTATGATATGAAGACAAAAACACAAAAGAGAATACTATCAATAGCACAAATGAATAACAAATTAAATGCTTAATCCATGTGCCTTTTTCCCAAATTTTGTTGAAGTGGTTACTCACATTAATTCCCCCCATATAGAGGTTTTGCCCAGATGAGTTAATGCTTTTTTGCAACCTGCAGAAGACAAGGGGACGGTTCTTTTGTCTTTGGAAGTGTTGCGCTTATTTGCAGAGATAGCTAAACTGCCTATTATCATTATAGTGGATATACCCCAAGAGGTCAAGGGCGGCCAAAAGGGAAGGGCGAGGTGCATATTGCATCCCTCCCTTGATAGGTCAGTTAGCCAGGACAGAAGAACAACCATGACGGTGTCCATCACACGGGAACAAATGCGGTAAAATGTCTTTCACCATATGCTAACCGCCCTTTTGTCTTCCTTTATTCCGAAACGCCGAAAAGATTTTCCATGTAGGCAACAACAGGCTCTGCGTTGCCAATGGCAATATAGAAAAAGTTATCGGTAGGACGATAGGAATCTTTTGCCGAAAACTCAAAATAAGTCGAACCGGATTGAGCAGAATCCTCTGCCCGGCAAACATAAACAGTATATCTGTATCGCCCGATCTCATACCCTTTACGGGTGGTCCAGCCCATGTACTGAATTTGACGCAGAACGGATAAAAATTCTTTTCGCTCCTGAGAATCCGTTAAAACATATTCTTCAAATTCCTTGTTCTCACGGTCATAAATTTGAATTTCTATTTGCCCGATCTCCTCGTCAGGAACATCAATACAAGCGTATTCTTTTTGAAAACGCTTTTCTGTGTAAGTCAGTCCGATTTCTCCCAAAGCATAAACAAAAGCGGTCATTACGCATATAGCGATCAGGATAACTCGAAGGGGATGCTTTGGCTTTGCGGCGTTCCATGTTTCTTTTAACTGCGGGACCAGCCGGGACAGGAGAAAAAAGGCCAGGACCAACGCCCCAACCGGAAAGACCATAAACTCGGCGGCGGCCCAAAGGGCGGCGATCAATTTGTCGAAAAAAGTGGCAGAAACCAGTATCATAGTAACCACTCCTATAAGAACTGGTATATTCCACAGGACAGAAGAACCGTCCCCCTGTCTTCAGAGAAGAGCAATAAAAACAGCCCACGAAATCCTATCAGCAACAGTAGTACAAAATTTATTTTTTCAATCAATTTAAATTTTGTATTTCTATCATTCAGAATTCTCAAAGCACAGATAGAGGTGTTGATAATCGGAAACATCAGCTGACACAATCCCCAACTCTGTGTTTCATACGGATTTGGAACAAAAGTAAAGATTCCGGAGAGCACCGCGATCGTGGTACTGATCCATAGAACGATTTTTGCAACGGTCCGTTCGTCCATTAAATGTACCCTCCTTTTTTCCCTCTAATTATAGCACACCTCTTTTCCTGATAAAACTAATTGATAGGGTAAAAAAGGTTAATTCTGCATGGGACTCACCACTTGCTTTTATTTCATCCATAGTTTACCATGGCGTTTGTTTATTGTCAATAATAAAAACTATGAAAACAAAAATTTTTTGTGTAATAATACCTACTCTTTTGCAGAAAATGTGGTAGGATATATTTACCTATATAGAAAGTGTCCGGCAACAGGTGAAAGGTACAGGGCAAAAAAACAACCACAAGACAAGGGAAGACAAGGGGACGGTTCTTTTGTCTCCCTCGGCAGGTCAGTTTGTCAAGACAGAAGAACCGTCCCCCTGTCTTTAATCGGGCCTGCAACTCTTACTGCTATTTTTGATATTTCCGGCCGCACCGCAATGGCGACAGATGCCGGAATCACTGGCTCAGGCCAGAACGGTTGGACTTATGACCACGGCACCACCCGCCTGTCGGGCAACAAGGCTTACGGCACCGCCTGCTTCAAATCGGGAAGTACTACCAAATCCATGACCCTGACCTTGACCTGTTCCCCCGATGGCGCCATCTCTTGACCGCCAACAGCGGCCCAAAGGACACCCCTCCGGGCCGCTGTTTTTATAGTATGAGAAAACGATGTCGGCCGCCCTCCCGGGCGGCCCTTTCTCTGCCCCCACCCCATTTCCACCACTCCCATCCTCTCCAAACCGGGATTTCCTTTCCATCCGAACCAAACTGGTAAAAAACCGTACAACCTGATGTACGTTTCCATACAATTAGGCCCCATTCCCCCCTAATTGTACGCCCCCGTACAACTCACCCGCTCAAAACCACCCCGTTTTTTTCAAAAATCACCCGCTTTTTTGCGAAAATCACCCTTTTTTGATGACTTTCAAAATTTCCAATTTTTGTACAACTTCCCAAATCCCCTCCCCCCTCTCGAAAAATCCCTCTCCCATTTCCCCGGGAATTGTGGTATGATGGGAAAAACGCCCGAAAGGAGGACCCTGCCATGATGACTCAGGTCCGCTCCCTCGGCCTCCACGGGGTGGAGGGTTATGAGGTGCTGTGCGAATGTGACCTCTCCGGGGGCCTGCCCAACTTCGAGGTGGTAGGCCTTCCCGACGCCGCCGTGCGGGAGGCCCGGGACCGGGTACGCTCCGCCATCAAGAACTGCGGCTTCTCCTTCCCCGTCTCCCGCATCACCGTGAATCTGGCCCCCGCCGACCGAAAAAAGGGCGGCACCCTCTACGACCTGCCCATTCTGGTGGGCATCCTGGCCGCCCAGGGGGAACTGCCTCCACCCGAGGCCGACTGCGCCTTTTTGGGGGAGCTGTCCCTCTCCGGCACCCTCCGTGCCGTGCCCGGGATGCTGCCCATGGCCCTGGCCGCTCAAACCGCCGGCATCCGCCGCCTCTTTGTTCCCGCCGACGCCGCCGCCGAGGCCACTTTGGCCAAGGGCATGGTGATTTATCCCGTGGAAACCGTGGCTCAACTGGTGGCCCATTTGAAGGGGGAGACCCTGATTCCCCCCGCCGCCCCCTGGACCCCCGGGGCGGGGAGAAGCCCGCTCCCCGATTTCGCCGAGGTGAAGGGGCAGGAAAACGTAAAGCGGGCCTTGGAGATCGCCGCCGCGGGAGGCCACAACATTTTGATGATCGGCCCGCCCGGCTCCGGCAAATCCATGCTGGCCAAACGGCTGCCCTCCATCCTTCCCGACCTCAGTGAGCGGGAGGCGTTGGAGGCCACCGCCGTCCACTCGGTGCTGGGCCTGACCACCAAAGAGGAGCCTTTGCTGACCCACCGGCCCTTCCGCTCCCCCCACCACACCGTCTCCGCCATCGGCATGGCGGGGGGCGGCAACCCCCTGATCCGACCGGGGGAGATCTCTCTGGCCCACCACGGCATCCTCTTTCTGGATGAACTGCCCGAATTTCACAAAGACGTGCTGGAGGTCCTCCGTCAGCCCATGGAGGAGGGCAAGGTCCAGATCACCCGGGCGGCGGGGAGTGAGACCTTCCCCGCCCGGTTTATGCTGGTGTGTGCCATGAACCCCTGCAAATGCGGCTGGTATGGCTATTCCGACCGCTGCCGGTGCAGTCCCAGGGATGTGGACAAGTACCAGCAGCGCATTTCGGGACCCATGCTGGACCGTATCGACCTTATCGTAGACGTGCCGCCCCCGGACTTCGACACTCTGGCGGACAAGCCCGCCGGGGAGCCTTCGGCGGCCATCAAAGCCCGGGTAGACGCCGCCCGCTCGGTCCAATCCCGCCGTTTCGGCCCCCAGGGCATCCCCTGCAACGCCCAGATGGGCCGTGGTGAGCTGGAGGCCTTCTGCCCTCTGGACCAGAGCTGTCAGGCCCTGATGAAAGGGGCCTTTGAGCGGATGGGCCTTACCGCCCGGGGCTACGACCGCATTTTAAGGGTGGCCCGCACCATCGCCGACCTGGACGGCAGCGCCGCCATCCAGGTCCCCCACATCGCCGAGGCCCTGCAATACCGCGCCACCGATGGCCTGGCGAAGTAAAAAAGCTGCCGGAGCGGGCGAGCCGGAAAAGGCCCTTGTGTCCTGTCCCGTCCAGCCGCCGGCAATGCTCCGGCTTGCACAGCGGATAAGAGTGTGCTATAGTATGAAAGATAACACCATACAGAAAAGAAAGGGTTTTGACCCATGGAAATCAACGGTCAACAAGTAAATGAGATAAAACGCTATGACGAGATGGGGCTGTCCCCCGAGATCATGAAGGCGCTCAACAAAAAGGGCTATGAGTGGGCCACCCCCGTGCAGTCCGGGGCCATTCCCTACTTTATGGAGGGCCGGGACGTCATTGCCAAGGCCCCCACCGGCACCGGCAAGACCTTCGCCTTCGGCATCCCCATGGTGGAACACGCCGACCCGGAGTCCACCGATGTGAACTTCCTTGTCCTGGCCCCCACCCGGGAGCTGGCCATCCAGATCCAGGAGGAGCTGCGGGACCTGTGCGAATTTAAGGAGGGGGTCCGTACCGTGGTCCTTTACGGCGGCGCCCCCATCGAAAAACAGATCAAGCAGCTGAAAAACCGTCCCCAGATCGTGGTGGCCACCCCGGGGCGGCTGATGGACCATATGAAGCGGCGGACGGTGCGGCTGGACCATGTGGAGACCGTGGTGCTGGACGAGGCCGATCGGATGCTGGACATGGGCTTTATCCGGGACGTGACCCATATCCTGGACCAAATCAAGTCCCGGAAAAACATCGGTATGTTCTCCGCCACCATCTCCCGGGAGGTGATGGACATCTCCTGGGTCTATCAGCGGGACCCGGTGGAGATCACCGTTCAGGCCGATGACCAGAACAAGCCCGACATTGACCAGTACCGCATCGAGGTGGACCGCTCCGCCAAAGCGGAACTGATGCTGCGGCTCATGGAACACGGCGGCTATGAGCGGGCCATCGCCTTTTGCAACACCAAGAACATGACCGACCGCCTCACCGGGCTTCTCCGCATGGGGGGCTTAAAGTGCGAGGCCATCCACGGCGATATCCAACAGTCCGCCCGGGAAAAGACCCTCCAACGGTTCCGGGACGGGAAATTACAGGTGCTGGTGGCCACCGACGTGGCCGCCCGGGGGCTGGACATTGACGACGTGGACGTGGTCTTTAACTATGACGTGCCCGACGAAAATGAATACTATGTCCACCGCATCGGCCGTACCGGCCGGGCCAGGCGCCACGGAGTGGCCTATACCTTCCTCTCCGGTATCACCGAAGAACTGCGGATGGACCAAATCATAAAAGGCACCCGGAACACGGTAAAAAAGCTCCGCTATGACAAGGGCACTTTGGAGGAACTGTAAGAGAATTTCCACACCTCACACAAGGAGAGGACTCTTTTTATGATCGACTTTCACACCCCCGATATCGCCGACCGATGTTGGGCCGAGGAACGGCTGGCGGGCAACTCCAGCCGGGCCTGCGAGTATAATTTCACTACCCTGCTGGTCTGGGCGGCGGGATATCAGATCACCATTGCCGATGTGGAGGGCTTTCTGACCGTCCGGCTGCGGGGGGAGGGGGGCTTCGGCTACCTCTGGCCTGCGGGGAACGGGGATCTGTCCCGGGTCCTGACCCTTTTGGAAGCCGACGCCGCAGAGCGGGGAGAACCCTTTCGGCTCCTCTGCCTTTTGGAGCATGAGATGGCCCGGCTGAACGAGCTGCGGCCAGGGCAGTTTGCCTTTACGCCCCACCGGAACAGCTTTGATTATCTCTACGAAGTGGACAAGCTGGCCGACCTGGGGGGCCGAAAGCTCCACGCCAAGCGAAACCACTGCAAGCATTTTGAGGAGGAAAATCCCTCCTGGAGTTACTCCCCCATGACCGCCGCCGATTTGACCGAGTGCATGGAGCTGAACGACCGGTGGGACGCCGCCGGCCGGGTCCGGGAGGGGGAGGAGGAAGCCGAAGACATTTTCAACGAGAAAAAGGGCATTCTTCTGGCCTTCCGCCACTTTGATGAATTGGGACTGGAGGGGGGCGTTCTCCGGGTGGACGGAAAGGTCGTGGCCTTCACCATGGCCAACCGGCTCACCGCCGACACCTTTGACGTCCACTTTGAAAAGGCCTTTGGCGAAATGCAGGGCGACTACGCCGTCATCAACCGGGAGTTTGCCCGGCAGATCCGCCGGCAGCACCCGGAGGTCAAATACCTCAACCGGGAGGACGACATGGGGCTGGAGGGTCTTCGCCGGGCCAAGGAATCCTACTACCCCGACCTGATGGCAGAAAAGCACAGCGCAGAGGCTGTCAAACCATGATTTGACAGCCTCTGATTTTTGTCCCTGTCTATGAAAGGAGAGCGTTTTTATGCTGGAAATGCACACCCTTCGCCCCGAGGAGCGGCCCCAGGCCACCGCCTTGTGGCAGATGGTTTTTGGAGATGAAAAGGCCCTTATTGACGCCTTTCTGGACCAATACAGCACCCCCGGCGATCTCTTTGTCCTCACCGACGGAGACGAAACCAAGGAGGTCATGACCCTATTGGCTCTTCTCCCCCTTACCTTCCGCTGGGCCGATGGGCGGGAAGAGCCTTTGCCCTACGTCTACGCCCTGGCCACCCGGCCCCACCGGCGGGGAAAGGGCTACGCCCGGCTGCTGCTGCGGTATGCCGCCTATCAGGCCAGTATGCGCTGGGCAAGGGGCATTGCCACCGTGCCGGCGGAGGCCTCCCTCCACAACTATTTTGCCACCGAGGGTTATCTGGAGTGTTTTACCACCCGGACAGGGACGGTGGAAACCGCCGGCCTTCCTGCCCCTGACCCGGAGGACGCCCTGCTTTCGGCCGCCCCGGCGGAATACAACGCCCTGCGGGAAAAACTGCTGGCAGGCACAAACCATGCCGCCTATCCCGACGCCCTCATTGCCTTTCAGCAGCTTTTGTGCCAAGGCAGCGGCGGGGATCTGTTTACCTTTACCGTAAACGGCCGGCCCGGCTGCGCCGCTTTGGAGAAAACAGGAGAGGACCGGATTCTTCTGAAGGAACTGCTTGCCCCCGATGGGGCGGAAACCGCCGCATTGGCCCTTTTGGCGGCTTCCTGCCCCGCTAAAACCTATCAGTTCCGTACCCCCCTGGGGGCAGGGTCCCCGGGCACCTCCCTCCCCTTCGGCATGGCAAAGCATCTGGGGGAGGGCAAGCGTCCCCCCTTCGCCCCGGAAGGCTGTTATCTGGGCCTGGCCTTTGATTGACCTTTTGAGAGGGATATCCCGCCCCTGCAATAAAGCAGCGCCTTGTCAGGAAGGAAAAGCCCCGGAAAGCCCGGTAATACGCAAACACAAAGCGCCGGATACGGGAAGCCGTCAAACAGCGAGGAGCAACATTTCGCTCTGTGGGGCGTGGGCAAAGCGTTTTATTTGTAAAGCCGCAAACGAAAGGAATGAACGATATGTGGTTTGTATTTGCCCTTCTCTCCGCCCTCTTTGCTGCCGCCACCTCCATTCTGGCCAAGGTGGGCATCGAGGGGGTCCCCTCCAACCTGGCCACCGCCCTTCGGACGGTGGTGGTGCTGGCCATGTCCTGGGTCATGGTTTTTGTGACAAAACAGCAGGGCGGCATCTCTGCCATCACCCCCAAAAGCTGGCTCTTTCTCATCCTCTCCGGGCTGGCCACCGGGGCCTCCTGGCTGTGCTACTATCGGGCCATCCAGCTGGGGGAGGTGTCAAAAGTGGTGCCCATTGATAAATTAAGCGTCATCTTTACTCTGGTGCTGGCTTTTGTATTTCTCCATGAGAAGATGACCCTGAAATCGGTCGTCGGCTGTGCCCTCATTGGCACCGGCACCCTCCTTATGGTGCTGTGAAATCTTGACAGGTGTGATATACTGAAAATACCCATACCGCCAAAAAGCGGAACAACAAGGAGGAAATCAACATGAGCAAGATCGTGCGCAAAAACGGCAACGGCCGGTATTCCGAAGCCGTCATCCACAACGGTATCATCTATATCTCCGGCCAGGTGGGCGACCCCAGCGGCAGTGTGGCCGACCAGACCCGGGACATTCTGGCCGCTTTGGAGGAGATTTTGGCCGAGAACGGCTCCGACAAGGAGCATATGCTCTCCGCCGCCGTGTATATGGCCGATATGTCCGGCGTGAGCGAGATGAATAAGGTGTGGGATTCCTGGGTCATCCCCGGTTTCGAGCCTGCCCGTGTCTGCTGCCAGGCCCCTCTGGTAAGCCCCGCTTATAAGGTGGAGATCACTCTGGTGGCCGCCGTTAAGGAATAACCGGGCTGCACCGTCAAAAACGCCGCAGGGCATTGCCCTGCGGCGTTTCTTATTCTCATATTCAGCGCAGGTCCCAGCCCACCGTCAGCTGCTCATGCTCCATGATCTGGTCATAGGCCCGCTGAAACAGCAGCGCCGCATTGGCCCGGATATCGGCCTGGGTATTGTCATAAAGCTGGGAAAGGCAGCGCAGATTGGCCTTGTTTTCCGGCACTTTGGCGTTGCGGCCGACGCCCCGAATGTTCCGATGGGCCACCACACGGCTGAGGGGAGTGCCGTTTTGGGACTGGAATACAGGCCCCTGTGTGATCTTCCGCCGGTGGATAAAATTGAGCAGTTCCTTCTGCAAACAGGCGGGGATGGACACCTTTCGGGTGCGGGTATCATTGGCAGCCCGGATACAAAGAGTCCCCTGTTCAACGGCGTTTACCGTCAGTTCAGGCAGCTCCCGCATCCGCACCCCGGCGCCGCCCACCGTCTTGATCAGAAGATAGGTCTGCTCTTTTCCCATCTGCCGGGCCGTGGATAACAGCTGTAAATACTCTTCTCTGGTCAGTTGGGGATGGTCTTTCCCCAGGTCCCGGTGAAAGTCGTCCATCTGCCATTCCGGCTGCCTCAGAAACTCCACAAAACGGTTCCACACAGAGATACGCACATTGACCGTCCGGGGGGCCAGCCCGCTCTGGTCCAGGCTTTTCCGCCACCGGCGGCCTGTCTCGGCGGTCAGCTCCTCCCCCGGGGCCATGGAGTTGCAAAGAGAAAACAGAATATTCCGATACTGGCTGAGCGTCGCTTCCTGACATCCCTTCTCCCGCTGCGCCGCAAGAAAGCGTTCAATTTGGGGCGGAAGCATGGTCTTTTCCATCGGGAGTTCCCTCCTTTTCCATCTTTCCATGATAACATGATAAAAATACAGACAAAAAGACGATGCCCCCGATGGACAAAGACGGACATGGTCACTCAGAACACACATCTGATGGCTCGCCCACTCCGGGAAAGCCCGCCCGTGTGGGGTCTGTCCTTGTCGATCAGGGGCATCAACCGTATATTGATATTATAACAATCAAAATCGTGGATTGCAACAGAAACGCCGGGAGAAAAAAGACGAATTTCCCCCCCTCGCAAAGCCAGAAAAAGTCCCGTTATGCCTTGATTTGTAATGAAAAAAGCCCATTCTTGCCCAAATTGACGATTTGACAATTGAAAAATGATAGCAGAACGCATTTGTTAAAATATATGTTATGTGATATTTTTGCAACTGAAAACACGGCATTTTCTTGAAAAAATCAAAAAAATGCCGTGTTCAGTAACATTTCAGTTCAATAAGCGCATCGCAAGCCGTCTTTGGTATCTTATTGTCCCGAAGCGGATACCGGCCGGATGGGCAGCCAATCCAGCACATCCCGAATGTGGGCATCCCAGAACTCCCAGTCATGGATGCCGGGATGCTCGGCATAGGTCAGCTCCAGCCCCAGCTCCTCCAGCTTCTTTTTGGCGGAGAGGTTGGCGGGATAGATAAGATCCTCGGTGCCCACGGTCTGATAGATGGGGGGCAGTTTTCTCCCCTCCGCCAGCCGTTTTTGGGCCAGGGCAAAGAGGTCGGCGTCACTCCCCTCCACCTTGCCGGGGTCGGCAAAAATGGCGTCCCAGTAGAAGGGCGGCCGGTGGGGTTCCTTCTCCGCATCCTCCAGCGCCGCCAGCAGGTCGATGGCCCCCGACAGGCTGGCCGCCGCCCCGAAGCGTTCGGGCATCTCAAAGGCCACCCGCACTGCGCCGTAGCCGCCCATGGAAAGCCCCGCCACAAAGGTATCCTCCCGCTTGGTGCTGACGGGGAAAAGCCGGGCGATGTAGTCGGGCAGTTCCCGGGTGAAATAGGTCAGATACTTGCCGCCCCGGTACATATCCTGATAGAAGCTGTTGTCCGCCGAGGGCATCACCACCGCGATCTTACGCTCCTGGGCATACCTCTCGATGTTGGTCAGCCGGCCCCAGTCGCTGTAATCGCCGTAGGCCCCGTGGAGAAGATACAGGACAGGATACTTTACCCCATCGTGGAAATAACCGATATCCTGCCCTGTGGACAGCTCTCCGGAATCGGGGGTGGGGATGAACACATTCACATCGGTGCCCACCAGCAGTGTGGGAGAGAAGAAGTTCATGTGGAAAAACGCCATACCGACCATCCTTTCCCTGCTCTGTTTTACGGCCGGCCTGATCTGCCGGCCCGTATGGTTTCATTATAAAGGAAAACCTGTCCCGCCACAAGCCATTTCTGGGTAAAATCCATCCTTTTTGCTTCCCGCGCCGGGAATAACCGCCTTTTTCTTGACATTTTAGGGAAAATCGTTTATTCTTAAATATAATCGATCCATAAACCAGAGAAGCGAGGGGTTCATATGTCTGATTACGCCAGCCGCCGTATTTCCGAAGCCGAGCTTTCGGTGATGGAGACCCTTTGGGATAATGGCTCCCCCATGACCGCAAAGGATCTTCAGGTGCTGTTGAAAGAACGCCGTGGCTGGGAGCGCACCACCGTCCGCTCCCTGCTGACCCGTCTGCAGGAGAAGGGTTCTGTTCAGGTGGACAAGGATGCCGACGTGGCTACCTACGCCCCCAACTTCACCCGGGAGGAGTACGGCTGGGATCTGGCCGAGGTGCTGGTGGACCGGCTTTACGACAAAGACGCCCGGACCCTGGTCACCACTTTGATAGCGCATGGGATGCTGAAAAAGGAAGATTTGGCCGGACTGTGATAAAATGATGAAAAAGGGCGGACTGCACTCTGCGGTTCGTCCTTTTTTTGCGGAAAAGGGATTGATTTTCCATCCTTTGTAGACTATAATTATTTTTTGTGTGTGAAAAACTCAGCGTTTGACTTGATTTTAATAAGCGGCAGGCCCCCGTGGTCTTGCCGTGAAGGAGATTTGAATTTTATGCAGAATGATAAACTTCGTAACGTTGCCATCATTGCCCACGTCGTCGGGGCAAAGTCCGTTTAGTTCCGCTTCCGCCTGCGGCGAAAGCTTCACACACTTTCTTGCCCCTCCTCCCCCCACAAAAGCTGAGGACCGCTTTTGCGGGGACCCCTTTTTGATTTTAATAAACGGCGCTGCGCGCCGCCCCATCACAGATGGGGCCCCCGTGGTCTTGCCGTGAAGGAGATTTGAATTTTATGCAGAATGATAAACTTCGTAACGTTGCCATCATTGCCCACGTGGACCATGGCAAGACCACGCTGGTGGATGAGATGCTCAAGCAGGGCGGCATCTACCGGGAGAACCAGGCCACCGTGGACCGGGTCATGGACTCTGGCGATCTGGAGCGGGAGCGGGGCATCACCATCCTGGCCAAGAACACCGCCGTCCACTACAAGGACGCCAAGATCAACGTGGTGGACACCCCGGGCCACGCCGACTTCGGCGGCGAGGTGGAGCGTATTTTGAAGATGGTCAACGGCGTTATCCTGCTGGTGGACGCCGCCGAGGGTCCCATGCCCCAGACCCGCTTCGTGCTGAGCCGCGCCCTGGAGCTGGGCCACCGGGTCATCGTGGTGGTCAACAAAATCGACCGCCCCGACCAGCGCATCCACGAGGTGGTGGACGAGGTACTGGAGCTGCTGCTGGATCTGGACGCCACCGACGAGCAGTTGGACTCCCCCATGCTCTTCTGCTCCGGCCGGCAGGGCACTGCCTCCTTCTCTCCCGATGTGCCCGGCACCGACCTGACCCCCCTCTTCGACACCATCATGGACTACATCCCCGCTCCCGAGGCGGATACCGAGGCCCCCTTCCAGATGCTGGTCAGCTCCATCGACTACAACGAGTTTGTGGGCCGCATCGCCGTGGGCCGCATTGAGCGGGGCACCATCAAGCAAAACGACGAGATCGTGGTCTGCAACTACCACACCCCCGACGCCGCCCCCAAGAAGGCCAAGGCCACCGCCATCTATGAGTTTGACGGTCTGGCCAAGGTCCCGACCACCGAGGCCACCGCCGGCAACATCATTGCCATGAGCGGCATCGGCGACATCACCATCGGCGACACCATCTGTGTTCCCTCCGCCGTGGAACCCATCGAGTTTGTAAAGATCTCCGCCCCCACCATGGAGATGACCTTCTCGGTGAACGACTCCCCCTTCGCCGGCCGGGAGGGCAAGTTCGTCACCTCCCGCCAGATCCGGGAGCGGCTGCAGCGGGAGACCATGAAGGATGTGTCCCTCCGGGTCACCGAGGTGGAGAACTCCACCGACTCCTTCAATGTGGCCGGCCGGGGCGAGATGAGCCTCTCCATCCTGATGGAGACCATGCGCCGGGAGGGCTATGAGTTTCAGGTCTCTCCCCCCCGGGTCCTTTTCCGGGAGATCGACGGGGTGAAGTGCGAGCCTATCGAGCGGCTGGTGGTGGATGTGCCCGCCGACTGTGTGGGCAGCGTTATCGAGGCCATCGGCCGCCGGAAGGGGGATATGCTGGACATGACCCCCGTGGGCGACCGGATGAAGGTCCAGTTCCTGGTGCCCTCCCGGGGCCTGTTCGGCTACCGTAACGAGTTTTTGACCGCCACTAAGGGGGAGGGCATCATGGCCTCCGTCTTTGAGGAGTACGCCCCCATGAAGGGGGATATCGCCCGGCGGTCCACCGGCAGCTTGGTGGCCTTTGAGACCGGCGAGGCGGTGACCTACGGCCTTTACAACGCCCAGGAGCGAGGCGCCCTCTTCATCGGCGCCGGCACCCCGGTCTACGCCGGCATGATCGTGGGCGAGTGCCCCAAGCAGGAGGATATCTCGGTCAATGTCTGCAAGAAGAAGCAGCTGACCAATATGCGGGCCTCCGGCTCCGACGAGGCCCTGCGGCTGGTGCCCCCCCGTCAGATGTCTTTGGAGCAGGATCTGGAGTTCCTGGCTGACGACGAGCTGTTGGAGGTCACCCCGGAGAACCTGCGGCTTCGCAAGCGCATCCTAGACCATGGTTTGCGGATGCGGGAGGCCAGCAAGAAAAAGGGTTAAGTCATTTGGAGAGGACACGGCACAATGTGCCGTGTCCTCTTTTTTCATTCAGTTGGCGGGAAAGTCTTGCGGAAAATCGGGATTTTTGCTATGATTTGAGAGAAACCAGCTTTTACGAAGGAGAAATTACCATGAAAAAACGATTGCTGTCCTTTTCCATGGCTTTGACTCTGGGAGCGGGGTTGACCCTCCCCTCCCTGGCGGCGGAGCCTGCCCAGTTGGCCTATGCCTCCACCCAGATGGTTCTGGTGGACGGGGAGGCAGTGGAATTTCAGGCCTATGCGCTGCGGGATGAAAACGGATTTAACACCAACTATGTGAAGCTACGGGACGTGGCCCATGTTCTGAACGGCACCCCTGCCCAGTTTGCGGTGGGCTGGAAGAGTGAGACTGGATGGGTGAGCGTCACCACCGGCACGGCCTATACCCCCGACGGCAGCGAACTGTCCACCCCGTTTGAGGGGGACAGGCCATATACCCCCGTCGCCGGCACCACACTGGTCGACCAGCAGGCCGCCCACTTAGACGCCTTTTTCCTGTTTGACGATCAGGGGGGCGGGTACACCTACTATAAACTCCGGGATCTGGGAACGGCTCTGGGCTTCCGGGTGGACTGGACAGAGGAGACCGGCGTCACCATCCAGACCGGGAAGGAGGCCGCCGGCCCCGATGAGGAAACCGCCCCTCTCACCGAAGAGACCGTCCTGGCCGCCATCAACGCCCTGCGGGAGAGCTACCCCGAGGGGATGAGCTGGACCAATGACAACTCCCACCACTCCCCCGCCCTCCACCTCACCGGCTACGGCTGCGAGGGGTTCGCCCTGATTTGCAGCGATGCCGCCTTCGGGGATCTGCCTGTAGCGGCCACCCATTCCGATTTTGACGCCATTCGGGTGGGGGATCTGCTGCGCATCAACCACGACACCCACACCGTCATCGTTCTGGAAAAGCGGGCCGACAGCGTTATAGTGGCCGAGGGGAACTACAACCGTTCCATCCACTGGGACCGGGAGCTGAGCCGGAAGAATCTGGAGGACGGAGATTTCACCGTCCGCAGCCGCTGGGAGCAGTGATGGGGTCATAAAATCCCCCCTTTGGGGCAAATGCACCTTGCATTTTTGGAAATTTACGGTATAATAAGAAAGAACAGGCCTTCGGGCCTCGCTTACACATTCAAAGGAGGAATCTTCCCATGAACAAGACCATCGCTTCTCCCGCCGCTCCCGCCGCTGTCGGTCCCTACTGCCAGGCCAAGCTGTGCGGCAACACCCTGTACACCTCCGGCCAGCTGGGCCTGGTGCCCGAGACCGGCAAGCTGGCTGAGGGCATTGAGGGTCAGGCTCACCAGTCCCTGAAGAACCTTGGCTCCATTCTGAAGGAGGCCGGCATGGATTACGCCGATGTGGTCAAGACCACCTGCTTCCTGGCCAACATCTCCGACTTCGCCGCCTTCAACGCCATCTACGCCGAGTACTTCCAGGGCGAGGTGCCCGCCCGCTCCTGCTTCGCCGTGAAGGACCTGCCCATGGGCGGTCTGGTGGAGATTGAGTGCATCGCTGTGAAGTAATTTCACCCCAACGCAAATAAAAAAATCCCGTCCGGGTTTCGGACGGGATTTTTTTATTTCTTCATGTACCGGCTCTGCACAGGCCACAGTTCCTACACAGGGGAAAAGGCAATGCGGCAGACGACGCCATTGTGCTGCACAAAGCCCTCCAACGCTTCATTCAGTGGCCCCACCCAATCAAACGCCTCGGAGACAGGAGCCATCCGGTAATCGTAATATCGGCCTCCCTCATACTGCCCGGCATAGAATGGCAAAATCCCGCCTTGGGCACAAAAGGTTCGGTCCCCCATGACCCAAAGGTCCTCCCGCTCCACCAGAGTTTCCGCTCCGTCCAGTGTTACAAGCCCTTTCCTGCCGTCATTTTGTTCAAAGTAGTAAAGCCCGCCACCCTGATAACGCAGATAGCCACCCAGCAGACAAGGCTCCCCCGCAGAATCAATAACGGCGTATTTTGTATCAGGGTATTCCGGACTCAGGCAAACCTTCGCATGACCATCCTCAAACCGCCCCGCCTCCTCATATGCAGGCGCAATGACCCACCGGCCAGCCTTATCCGTATAGCCCCAGAGGGCGGTCGCTTCATCCTGTCTGGGGATTGGCCCGCCCTCGTCCTCCAGCTCCGTCCATGCCCTTTCACAGCTCTCCCAATCACCGTATGGGCTCACCAGCTTCCCTTCCCACACATCAAAAATACCCCACGATTCTCCCCGGTCTTTTGTTAAAACGGCATACCGGGTATCGTCCTGAGTACCGGGGTCATCGCTCATAAAAACCCGGCCGCCTTCCAGCTCTCCGGTAAGCAGGGTCCCATCCGCACGGTAGATGCCGTACTCCCTGTCCCCTGCCGTCTCTTTCGCCACCGGCATCCAGTCAGCGGAAAGGCCGTTGTTTTGGTCCACAGGAGTCCATTCACCCAAGTCCAGAGACGTAAGGGTATAAGTCCATGCCGAAAGGGGAAAGGACGTTTCTATGGCCGGAATGGTCTCCTCCGCCGGGGGCATGGGGACTTCCGCTCCCTTTTTTTCGCAGCCGCTTAACAGAGGAATTGCGCAACAAACAGTAATTACAAATCGCAGTAATACGTCATGGAATAATTTTGCCATCTTCATCCCCCTCTTTCCGCTTCCATTCTACCACCTTTCCCCGGAAGATGGAAGGAACAAATAGTTACAGCGTGCCCGGACGGGATAAAACAAAACGGCTCTGTGAGGTCACGCCCCGCTTTCGCGGGGGCCTGACCTCACAGAGCCGTTGTTCCTGTCCCGCTGCTTACAGCACCTTGGACAAAAAGTCTATGGTCCTCTGCTCTTTGGGATTGGCGAAAAATTCCGCCGGGGTGTTCTCCTCCAGAATGTGGCCCCCGTCCATGAAGAGGACCCGGGTGCCCACCTCACGGGCAAAGCCCATCTCGTGGGTGACCACCACCATGGTCATGCCCTCCTGGGCCAGTTCCTTCATCACCTCCAGCACCTCCCCCACCATCTCGGGGTCCAAAGCGGAGGTAGGCTCGTCAAAAAGCATGACTTTGGGCCGCATGGCAAGGGCCCGGACGATGGCGATGCGCTGCTTCTGACCGCCGGAAAGCTGGGCAGGGTAGGCGTCGGCCTTATCCTCCAGCCCCACCCGGCGAAGGAGGGCGGTGGCGGCATCGTCGGCTTCGGCCTGCTTCATCAGCCCCGTACGCACCGGGGCCAGGGTGATGTTCTTTCGGATGGTCATATTGTTGAACAGGTTGAAATGTTGAAAGACCATCCCCATCTGCCGGCGGACCTGGTCGATGTTGGTCCTGGGGTCGGTAATAACGGTGCCGTCAAAGGTGATGGTACCCCCGGTAGGCTCCTCCAGCAGATTCAGACACCGCAGAAATGTGGACTTGCCCGAGCCGGAAGGCCCGATGACCACCACCTTCTCCCCGGGGTAAATATGCTGGTCGATGCCGTCCAGCACCAGATGGTCCCCAAAGGACTTGGAAAGGTTTTTAACGTCGATCACTTTGCCGCAGCCTCCTTTCCAGCTTGCCCTGAAGCCAGGTGAGCAGCGTCACATTTACAAGATAGATGCAAGCGGCGCCCAGCAGGGGGAACATAACACTGTATGTCTTGGTGCCGATGGCTTTGGCGTAGTAAAGCATCTCCGAACCGCCGATGGCCGTCACCAGGGAGGTATCCTTAAATAATGTAATGAACTCGTTGGCCAGAGAGGGAACGATATTCTTAAAGGCCTGGGGAATGACGACAAGGCGCATGGTGTCCAGATAATTGAGGCCCAATGACCGGCCGGCCTCGGTCTGGCCCATGTCCACACTCATCAGCCCGCCCCGGACGATCTCGGCCACATAGGCGCCCGAGTTGATGCCGATGCCAAAAGCCCCCACCATGGTGTGGTTTCGGCTGGAGGCAAAGACCACGCCGGACCAGATCAGAAGCTGGACCATCATGGGGGTGCCCCGGATGATGGTGATATAGGCCCGGCAGAGCCGGTCCACAATGCCAAGAAGCAGGTTATGATGCCCCAGCCGCTGCTGGTCGTGGGCGGTGCGGATCACCGCCACCACCACGCCCAGCGCCACACCGATGAGCAGTGCGATCACCGTCAGCTGATAGGTGGACCCCAGTCCCTTCAAATAGAGCTTCCAGCGCTCCCCTTCGATAAAGGCCTGATAAAACTGGCGAAAAAGATCCGGAAGAAGGGCCAACCTCTCTCCCGCTCTGGCTGCTGCGGTCAGGTCCGCATAGTACTGCGCCCAGTCCATGGGCACGCCCCCTCTCTTTAATGATAAACGGCAACAATGGGAGGGCGGCCCCGGGGGCCGTCCTCCCTTGCCTTGCTACAATGGTTTTGTGCCTTAATCGGCGGTAATGTACCTGTCCACAATTCCCTGGAAGGTCCCGTCGGCCTTCAGCTCGTTCAGTGCGCCGTTGACGGCATTCAACAGCTCGGTATTGCCCTTCTGCACGCCGATGGCATAATCCTCTTCCACCCAGGTGCCCTCCAGAGTGGTCAGGCCGGGGTTGGCCTTCACATACTCGGCGGCGGGCAGGTTGTCGATGATGACAGCATCCACCTGGCCGTTGACCAGAGCCTGGACCGCCACGGCACCGCTTTCATAACCAATGACGTGGTCCTCACCGTAACCGCCGTTTTCGGGGGTGTCGGAGGCGTAGATATAGCCGGTAGTGCCCAGCTGGGTACCGATCTGATAGTCGCCCAGATTGTCCATGTTGACCTCAGAGCCTTCCTTCACGATAACCACCTGCACGCCGGTGGCGTAGGAATCGGTGAAGTCCATAACGGCCAGCCGGTCCTCGTTGACCGTGATGCCGGCCATGGCGATGTCGCTCTGGCCGTTCTGGGCGGCCAGCAGGGCGACATCAAAGCCCATGTCGTTGATGACCAGCTCCAGCCCCAGCTTCTTGGCGATGGCCTCGGCCACCTCCATGTCAATGCCGATGGGCTTGCCGGAGTCGTCCAGCATCTCATAGGGCGGGAACTCGGCGTTGGTGGACAGGGTCAGCTTCCCCTCCTGTACGGTCTTCAGCGTGGTCTCCACGGGAGTGGTGTTCTCCACCTCGGGGGTGGGGGTGGGGTCGGCCTTCTTATCGCCGCAGGCGGTGAGCAGAGACAGGGACAAAACGCCGGTCAGGGCCAGGCCCATCATTTTCTTATAGTTTTTCATATTCGATTTCTCCTTTCAATGCTCCCTTGGAGCGTGTATAATTATACGACCTATATACAAGGAATGCAACCCCCAATCCATTGTTGTTTTGCACAAAAATAGATATATTGCGCTGTATATAACTGACAAAGCCGGCGGGTTCTGGGATCGCGATGCATATTTCGCAGTATATTATTCACGCCGAAAGGAGGGACATTCCCTTCCCCTCCCTGATACGCCCCGACTTTCTGACTTTTTTGTCACTTTTCCCCCTTTTTCCCGCATCATATGATATAATGGTTCCAGTCCCACAATAACTTTTACAAAGGAGAAGTCATCATGAAACACCTGAAACGTGCCCTTTCCCTGACCCTCGCCGCCGCTCTCCTGACCGGGACGCTGTCCGTCCACGCCGGGGCGGAGGAGTCCGCCGCCTATACCGACGCCGACCAGATCAACTACCGGGAGGCTGTGGACACCATGACACAGCTGGGCATCATCGCCGGCAAGGACAGCGGCGCTTTTGACCCCCAGGGACTTGTCACCCGGGCCGAGGCGGCCAAGCTGCTGGCCGTGATGCTTGTGGGCGGGCAGGAGGACAAGTTGGTCCTTTCCGAAGAGGCCCCCGCCTTCACCGACAGTCAGGACCACTGGGCCAGAGACTACATCGCCTTCTGCGTCCAGAAGGGGGTTATCGCCGGCCGGAGCGAGGAGGCCTTTGACCCCGACGGACAGGTGACCGGCAGCGAACTGGCCAAAATGGCTCTGGTGGCTCTGGGCTACGACCCCATTGTCTTTGGTCTGACGGGGGCGGACTGGGAGATCTCCGTCAACGCATATGTCAATCAGCCCAATGTCAACCTCTATGCCGGGCTGAAGGACGAGATCGATCCCTTCGAGGCCATCACCCGGGAGCAGGCCGCCCAGCTTCTTTCCAACACCCTGAATGCCCAGATGATGTCGGACTCTCCCACCCAGACGGGTGTGGAGAACGGGGAGGAGGTCACCACCTTCCACACCCCCAAGAAGGATGAAGCCGGCGATCCGGTGACCTTCCGCATGGAGTACTTTGTACAGCCTGCGGAGGAGCAGATCCCCGAGGCATAAATTTTTGCGGCAAAGCAATGATGCAAACAACAAAAAAAGGACCGCCATGCAGTGCACGGCGGTCCTTTTTTATCTTTTATTTACTTCTCCATGCCCTCACAGAGCTTCAAAATCAGCTCCGCAGCCTTGTCCACCCCCAGGAAGGAGGAACTGAGGCACATATCAAAACACTCGGCCGCCCCCCACTTCCGGTCGGTATGGAAGCTGTAATAGGAGGCACGGGTCTTGTCCATGCGGCGGATCTTCTCCTCGGCAGCCTTGGGGTCCAGGCCATCCCGCTTGGATACCCGTGCGATACGGGCATCCAGATCGGCGGTGATAAAGATACGCACCAGTCCCGGCCGATCCCGGAGGATATAGTCGGCGCACCGGCCCACAATGACACAGCTGCCCTTGTCAGCCACCGACAAAATAGCGTCCCGCTGGGCGTTGGCGGCCATCTGGTCCACCGAGGTGGTCTGATGCCCGGTGATCATCCCCTGATGGCCCATGACCAGAGAATAGAGGAAGCTGTTTGTGGGCTTTTCGTCATAGCTCTGGAGGAACTGGGGACTCAGGCCGCTCTCCTGAGCGGCCACGGCCATCAGCTCCTTATCATAATAAGGAATGTTCAGCGCCTTGGCCACCTTCTTGCCGATCTCTCTGCCGCCGCTGCCGAATTCACGGCCAATGGTGATGTAAAGGTTACTCATTTGATACACGCTCCTTTTTCAACGGTTTGCGTTAAATAACAGCGCTTGCCATCTTCTGGCATCTTTATTATAGCACATCCAAACGGGAATGACAAATTTTTTTGTGTGGAATATAAACAGGGCTATACACCCCTCTGGATGTATAGCCCTGTTTATTTCCCTTATAGCAGCACCTCCGCCGTGCCCGGGGTGCTCTGGGCCACCAACTTGCCCTTTTTGTAGGAACGGAGCACGGCGGCGTTCCGGTTCAGGGCGTTGTACCAGTTGTCGGCGTCCAGCACGATAAAGCTGGCGGGCCGGCCATTATTCTGGACAATGTAGCTCTTCTTGGATGAAATAAAAGAGTACTCATCTTTCATTATAGGATACCTTATTATTTGGGACAATAGAAATGTATCCACTTTAGGTTTTTCTTCAAGGATATTGGTTTATTTTTATATATTTTATTGACGATTATATGTTTTCTTGTTAATATTGCCATAAGGGAAGGGAGCCCAATGCAGATAAAATATTAAAAAATACTTTTTTAGGAGGCAAAAAATGGTTAAATCTAAAACAAATAACTTTTTGTTGATAGTTCTGTATTCAATCGTTTTTGTTGCCTATCTTTGCATTGGATGGAAATATAATCTATTTATAAACCCGGAGTTGCAAAATAGAAATACCCTTTTTATTGCATATCATAGCGGCTCTCTTATCCAATTTATATTCGTGCAATGTTATCAAATCCTGGGTGGTTGTTTGTTAGCATTTTATAACGGCTCGAACTCGCTTTTTAAGGCATGGAAGAAGCGAGACATTGCAGTTAAGTGGAAACCTTATGGGATGTTGTTTGCATTCCTCCCGTTCATGATTTCTTCTGGTCTTATTTTAGATATCAGCAACTTTGCGATTCCGCAAAATATTATACTTTTTTTATTGAATGGATTTGTTCGGCATTTTTGTGCGATTGCAACAGGATACATTCTTTTTACGGGATTTGAACTGATTCAAGCATAGAAAGGGAAATCATCACGAAAACAACAGGGAAATAAACAGGGCTATACACCCCTTTGGATGTATAGCCCTGTTTATTTCCTTTACAGCAGCACCTCAGACTGGCCCGGGGTGCTCTGGGCCACCAGTTTCCCCTTCTTATAGGACCGCAGCACGGCGGCGTTCCGGTTCAGGGCGTTGTACCAGTTGTCGGCATCCAGCACGATAAAGCTGGCGGGCCGGCCGGTCTTGATGCCGTATTCCTCCCCCAGATGGAGGGTTTTGGCGGCGTTGGTGGAAATGAACTTATAGGAGTCCATGATCTCCTCATAGCCCATCATCTGGCAGACATGAAGGCCCATAAAGACCACGTCCCGCATACTCCCTGTACCCATGGGGTACCAGGGGTCGAAAATATCGTCGTGGCCGAAGGAGACATTGATGCCCTCTGCGGTCAGCTCCTTCACCCTTGTGACGCCCCGGCGCTTGGGGTAGGTGTCCATCCGGCCCTGAAGGTGGGTATTCACCAGAGGGTTGGAGACAAAGTTGATCCTGCTCATCTTGAGCAGTCGCATCAGCCGCACCACATAGGCGTTGTTGTAGGAGTGCATGGCGGTGGTGTGGCTGGCGGTGACCTTGTCGAAAAGCTCCAACTCCAAGGCCCGGGCGGCTACGGTCTCCAGCCCCCGGCTGGCCTCGTCGTCGATCTCGTCGCAGTGGACATCCACCAGTTTATTTTCCTTGGCGGCCAGCTCCAAAGCAAAGTTCAGGGACTCTACGCTGTACTCCCGGGTAAACTCAAAGTGGGGGATGGCTCCCACCGCATCGGCCCCCAGCTTTACCGCATCGAGCATCAGCTGTTTGCCGTTGGGGTAGCTCAGGATGCCCTCCTGAGGGAAGGCCACGATCTGGATGTCCACCAGGTCCCGCAGTTCCTCCCGAAGCTCCACCATAGTCTCCATGGCCACCAGGGAGGGGTCTGTGACGTCCACATGGGTGCGGATGTGCTGGATGCCGTGGGCGGCATAGAGGCGTACCGCCCTGTTCACCCGTTCTTTGATATCGTCCTTGGACAATTTCTCCTTCCGCTTGGACCAGCACTCGATGCCTTCAAAGAGGGTGCCCGACATATTCCACACCGGGTCGCCGGCGGTAAGGCAGGTGTCCAGATGGACGTGGGACTCGATAAAGGGGGGCAGCACCAGCTTACCCTGCAGGTCAACGACCTCCTCCCCAGGATTGGGGGTCAGGTCGGGACCGATGGCGGCAAATTTGCCGTTTTCCACCCGAAAAGCGGTGGGGGTGGCAGAATTTTCAATCAGCGCATTTTGAAACAACATATGGACTCCTCCTTCTCAGGCGTTGGTTTTTGCGGGACGGTCAAACAGCAGATAAATGACGCAGGCGGCGGCCATGGCGTTTACCGAGGCGATGCCCCAATTCACCAGATTGCCCACCAGAGCGCCCACGGCCACCCCCAGAATGGAACCCCAGTTCACCTTCCGGGTCACCACGGAATGGGGGCCGTAATTTTCCTTGTGCCGGAAATAATCCAGAATGATGAGCGCACCCAGAGGCGGCAGGGTGCCGTTGAGGATATTCAGATAGGAGATAAAGTTGTTATAGAGCCAGATGGAGGTGATGGTACCCACCACGCCGGAGACCAGCACCATGGGCCGCTTGGGCATCTTGGTGATGTTGGAAAGGCCCAGGCCGCAGGTGTAAAGGCCGTTGTCGGCGGTGGTCCAGATATTGGCCCCCAGCACCACAAGGGCGGGCAGGGTCAGGCCCTGAGCCATCATGACATAGAAGATATCGTCCTTGCCGGTAAAGGCCCCGCCCACGGCGCCGAAGGCGAACATAAGGGCGTTGCCCAGGAAAAAGGCAATGACGGTGGTGATGACGGCGTTTTTATTGTTGTTGGCAAACCGGGTGAAGTTGGGGGTGGCGGTGCCGCCGCTGACGAAGGACCCCATCACCAGCCCCACGCCGCCGAAGAGGGTCATGCTGCCGGCATTTTTGGCAAAGATGGCCACCAGGCCGCCCCCTTCCACTGTGGCGGTGGTCATGGAGTAGATACCCAAAACGGCGATCAGGGGGACCGAGATGTAGCTGACGATCTCCAGACCCTTGATGCCAAAATAGGCCGAGGAGGTCATACACAGCCCCGCTACTCCAATGAGGACCCAGGGGCTTACATGAAGCACCTCGGCAGCGGGGATGGCAAACATGGCAAGGCCCACGCCGAACCAGCCGATCTGGGTAAAGCTGATCAGGGCGGAGGGCAGGAAGGACCCCACCGTACCAAAGGACCGCTGGGCCAGCAGGTCAAGGGACAGACCCGTAGCGCTGCCGATATACCCCAGTCCGCCGGTGTAAACGCTCAAAATCACACTGCCGATGAGTACCGCCCACACAAAGCCGGAAAAGTCCAGTCCGTTGCCCAGCTTGGCGCCCACCGACATACTGGCCGAGAAAAAGGTAAAGCCCAGCATGATAAAGAACATGGGCCAGAACTTCTTTCGTGCCGTCTGGGGCACCGCCTCCAAAGAGTAGTCCGCATCGGTATGTCCGGTTTGAGTTTTCGCTTCTGCCATGATCCATTCTCTCCTTTATCTGCGGAATGCGTTTCCGGGCAAAAAAAGAGACAATCACATAGGTGATTGTCTCAAAAATTTAACCCAGTGAAAAAGGGAATAAGAAGGCCATGGCGCTGAACCGAACGATAACGATGCCGGGTCATCATAGCCACCTCTCCTTTCCTCATTAGCCAGTATCATACCAGAGTGAGCGGCGATTTGCAAGAACAATTTTGCCTTTAGGGCAATTTTTTATTTGTATTCGGAGTCCCACCGGCATCCCGGCCCCATCGGCCGTCCTGTCTTTCCGAAATTTGGTCATTATGGGCAAATCCCCCGGAAATAAATATATTTACTAAAGTCAATAGTAAATATGTCTGTTTGCTATAGTTGGACCATCTGATAGGAGGAGGACCAACGATGGAGTATGCCTATGTAAAACGAATCCGGGACCTGCGGGAAGACCACGATATGTCCCAGCGGCAGGTGGCCAAGATCCTGGGCACCTCCCAGACCATGTACGCCCGTTACGAGCGCTCCGCCAACGAGCTGCCCATCCGCCATCTGATCGCCCTGTGCCGGCTTTACCACGTCAGCGCCGACTATATTCTGGGACTGACGGAAAGGAAAGAATAATAACGCCGGCTGTGTGTTGGAAAGCATGGTCTTGGCCCTCTCCCCGGGCCATGCCGCCCAGGCCCAAAGTCCCAAAAGAACACAGCGTCTTCGTCCGTCGGGTATCAAATCCCCAGAGCCTCGGCATTTTGACGATCCGGGCCGCTTTATGATATAATTAAAAATCAAGCCATCACAGCGCCGCCCTTTTACCCTATTTATTGAACGGAGGACCGTTTATATGAAAACCATCATTCTCAACGGAAGCCCCAGAAAAAACTGGAATACCGCCCAGCTGCTGCAGGAGGCCCGAAGGGGGGCGGTGGACGCGGGGCAGGCGGTGGAGTATTTTGACCTCTATGACCTTAATTTCACCGGATGCCGCAGCTGCCTCGTCTGTAAGCGAAAGGACATTCCGGACCCCTGCAGGTGCTACTGGCAGGATGACCTCACTTCTTTGCTGGAACAGGTCCGGAAGGCCGACCGGTTGATTTTAGGCTCCCCCATCTACTATGGCGAGCCTACCGGGGTCCTTCGCTGTTTTCTGGAGCGCCTTGTCTTTCCGGCCATGTCCTATAACGACTACTCTTCCATCTATCCAGGGCATACGGATGTGGACATTTTCCTCACTATGAACGTGGGGTCAGAGCAGTATCGGCAGCAGTATGAAGCAAAATTTCAGGACTATTTTCAGCCTCTCCATTTCCTGAACGGGGTCACCCGGATCATTCCGGTGTGTGACACGCTGCAAGCGGAGGATTACGGCAGGTACAATATGGCGGGCTTTTCCGAAGCGCACAAGAAGATGATGCGGGAAACCCAATTTCCCGCCGACCTGACCCAAGCCTACCAAATTGGGGCCGGGAGCCTCTGAGACAAAACGCCAGGTATTTTCATAATGTGAAAATACCTGGCGTTTTTATTCTCTCTTATTCCGCATCCAGATAAAGGCCGATGAGTTCAACGGTGGCCTTCAGCCCCAGCCAGTGGGTCCGCTCCATGCCGTGGGAGGCGTGGACCCCGGGGCCGATGAGGGCGGCCTTCACATCCTTGCCCGACCGCCAGGCCACGGTGGCGTCGGAGGAGTAGTGGGGATATACATCCACGGCAAAATCCACTCCGTTTTCCTGGCCCAGAGACACCAGACGGCCCACCATCTCGTAATCATAAGGCCCCGCCGAATCCTTGGCGCAGATGGAGACCTGCTCCTCGGTGCATTGCAACTCCTCACCGATACAGCCCATATCCACCGCCAGAAGCTCGGTGAGCTGATCGGAGAAGGTGGCGCCGCCGTGACCCACCTCCTCGTAGACGGTGAGGGTGATCTCGGTATCGTACCGAGGACTCTGCCCCTTGTCCCGGAGAATTTTCAGGGTGGTCAAAAGACAGGCTGCACTGGCCTTGTCGTCCAGAAACCGGGATTTCAGAAAGCCGGAGGGGGTCACCTGGGTCTTGGTGTCGTAGCACACATAGTCCCCGGGGCAGATGCCCAGCTTGTGGACCTCCTCCCGGGAGTGGACCACCTCGTCAATGCGGACCGCCATATTTTTCTCGTCCCGGGTCCGGGTGGCGGCGTCGTCCTCCACATGGGCGGCGGGGGAGAGGGAGAGGATGGTGCCGGTATAGACCTTGCCGTTACGGGTATAGATGCGGCAATATTCCCCGTCCAGCGTTGGCATCAGCGGCCCGCCAATGCGGGTGACCAGAAGCCGGCCGTCGGCGGTGACCGAGCGGACCATGAGGCCTAAGGTGTCCACATGGGCACAGAGGCCTACCGTCTTGCTGTGGTCCCGGCCGGGGACCAGAATGGTCAGGTTTCCCTTGTTGTCCCGCCGGGTGGCGTAGCCCTGCCCCCGGGCAATCTCCTCGGCGGCGTCCACCGCTCCGGCGGTAAAGCCGCTGGGGCTGTCCTGCCCCAGCAGCACTTTGGCGTAATCCATCACCGTGTCCCGGTAAGGGGTCACATCCCACTTCATACGAAATTCCTCCTTTGGAATCGTTGTTGAGGCCATCATATCACAATCCTCCGCCCTTTTCCAGTGAGAGGGAAAGATTTTTATCTGCATTCAGTTTACATAATATAAAAACAGGTGCAAAATATCCCGTCCTGTGATATGATGGAGCAAAGGGAAAAGGAAGTGCTTTTATGACCGAAGAAAAAACCAATGTGATGCGGCTTTTGGACCAGAAGAAGATCCCCTACACCCCTCGCCATTATGACGTCAGCGACGGCGCTTTGGACGCCGTCACCGCCGCCGGGCGGCTGGGCGTGCCGGTGGAGAGCTGTTTCAAAACCCTTGTGACCGTGGGCGCCTCCAAGCGGAACCATGTGTTTGTGGTGCCGGCGGCCGGAGAACTGGACCTGAAGGCAGCCGCCAGAGCGGCGGGGGAAAAATCCATCGAGATGCTGAAACAGGCCCAGCTGCTGCCGCTGACGGGATATGTCCACGGGGGCTGCTCCCCCATGGGGATGAAAAAGCGGTTCCCCACGGTGATCGATGCCACGGCACAGGAATTGCGGGAAATGACGGTCTCCGCCGGGAAGGTGGGCCATCAGGTGACGTTGGCCCCCGGGGATCTGGCGGAATTTACGGGCGCTGTCTTTGCCCCGGTGAGCAAGGGGCAGAAAGAGGGCTGAGAGCGGGGCAAAAAGAGGGGGAAAACGGGACGGGGCGGGAAGTTGTACGAAAATTGGAAATTTTGAAAGTCATCAAAAAAGGGTGATTTTCGCAAAAAAGCGGGTGATTTTTGCAAAAAACGGGGTGGTTTTGAGTGGGTGAGTTGTACAGGGGCGTACAATTAGGGGGGAATGGGGCTTAATTGTATGGAAACGTACATCAGGTTGTACGGTTTTTTACCAGTTTGGTTCGAATGGAAAGGAAATTCCCGTCTGGAGCGGATAGGAGAGGTGGAAATGGGGTGGGGGTAAATCGGAGAGGAGAAAAAAGGGGCGTGGTACGATGTACCACGCCCCTTTTTGTCGGGAGAGAGGAACAACCATGACGGGGTCCGTCACACGGGAAGAAATGCGGCAAAATGTCTTTCAGCACACACTAACCGTCCCCTTGCTTCACCCTTGTCTACCGTTCCCTTGTCTACCGTTCCCTTGTCTTGATTCCTCTGCCTTCTTGCCACAAAATATTTAGTCCCCATCCAATTAAAAACACTGACAGAAACATCGGAAAAATACATCCAGTCTCAATGAGCGTAGTAACCAGTCGGCCAGGGGGCGTAGTCCAATTATCAACAAGATTTGATGCAACGGCAATAATAACCCCGTGGCTCTCAATTATTCCGCCAATTAAAACCCCAATGCCGATAAGGCTTTTTTTCATTATTTTACCAACTCCACCCTGAGATATCCGTCAGGCCACCCATTCGACAATTTAATGGCACTTTTTGCTGTGACTTTATATTTCTTAGGAGTAGAAGAGTCCCCTGTATCAACATCAATGACCTGTTCATACAAAGTTCCTTCTGTTACCATATAATATGGCATAAACGCAATAAACCCTTTACGCCCTTCAGGAATCTTATCTGCTATAGTTTCCGCAGACATAGTAATAGATTTGCTAACTTGCCCTTGCCAAGAAAAAGAAGCTCCACCTTTTACAGCATCCTTCATTTGAGTTGTGAAATTTTTACTCGCATTAAAATCAAATTTAAAACTATGAGATACCGTCATAGTAACTGTCATATTAAGTTTAATTGTGTTGTCAAAGTCAACAGATAGCTTTTCTACCGGCGCACTTTCATCCTTATATGCTTTTGACTGGCGATACCATGTTACAGTAGTCGTAACATAAGGAACGATTTCTTCATCCTCAAGAGATGTCGCAACGTATTCAACAGGAGAAGGATTATTCATTTTGTTTGCGTATTCTATCAAATCAACCGGACACAAATTTCCATCATCGTCAAACTTAAAAACAGCTGTAACCTCTGTTCCAGTTGAGGAATTCTCCAAATATGGCAGTCCATCTTCAAAATACTTGAGTTCCCATTTTCCATCTTCTTCACTGGCAGTCTCGATTTCGGCAGCAAATGCATAGCTGCCCAGACCGACTACCATTGTCAGGGCAAGGAACATGGACATAAGGCGTTTCTATGATGGTACTCCTTTCTTTTTTGTTGCAAATGTTTTGTGGCTTTGGGGAACAGTGAACCGCTTTCCCGGGCAGGAGAACGGCTCTCCCGGTCCGGTGGGCAGAAGGAGCCGCCCCCGCTGCCCTACGCCGACGTATTTGGATGGGTCGGAGCCACTTCGTTCTGCATGGGACTCACCACTTTCTTCCTGTGTTCTGACCATATTTTACCACAGATATAGTGCAATGTCAACAAATATACAAATAGAAAAGATGGTCATATGGATAATATGTACATTTTTAAAAAGTTTCAGGAAGTGGGGGGTTCGCCGGTTAGGCGGGGGAAAAATCCATCGAGATGCTGAAGCAGGCCCAGCTGCTGCCGCTGACGGGATATGTCCACGGGGGCTGCTCCTCCATGGGGATGAAAAAGCGGTTCCCCACGGTGATCGATGCCACGGCGCAGGAATTGCGGGAAATGACGGTCTCCGCCGGGAAGGTGGGGTATCAGGTGACGTTGGCCCCCGGAGATCTGGCGAAGTTCGTGGGCGCCACCTTCGCTCCTGTGAGCAAATAGGGCCGAAGGAAGAAACAGGGCTTCCGGCACGATAAAACGCAAAGAAAAACGGCCTTCCAAAAAGGGGCGAAGCGGATGCTTCGTCCCTTTTTGCCTTCCCCGAAAAAAATTTGCTCCTTTCATTGTTTCTTTCGGGGAAATTTGCTATAATAGAATGAAAATTTGTATGATTTGGAGCGCGAAGGAGTCATGAAGAACAAGCAGTGGAACGAGCTCTCCCCCGGCGGCGGGGAGGGCGCCCTTCTGGCGGCAGGCATTCCGGCCCTGTGCGCCAAGGTCCTTGCCGCCCGGGGCTGGACCGACGGAGAGGCGGCCCGGCGGTTTTTGTTTGAAGAAGCCCCCCTGTGTGACCCCATGACCATGAAGGATATGGACAAAGCCGTCGGGCGGCTGAAGGCCGCTTTGGACAAGGGGGAAACTCTGGCGGTCTACGGAGACTATGACGTGGACGGCATCACCGCCACCTGCCTGCTCACCGATTTTCTCCGCCGGGAGGGGGGCAAAGTCGTACCCTATATCCCCAACCGGCTGGAGGAGGGCTACGGCCTGAACCGGGAGGCGGTGGAGAAACTGAAAAACCAGGGGGTCACGGTGGTCATCACGGTGGACTGTGGCATCACCGCCGTGGCCGAGGCCGACCATGCCAACGCTCTGGGGCTGGAGGTCATCATCACCGACCACCACGAATGTAAGGATACCCTTCCCGCCGCCGTGGCGGTGGTGGACCCCCACAGGGACGACTGCCCCTATCCCTTCAAGCACCTGGCGGGGGTGGGGGTGGCCCTGAAGGTGGCCATGGCCATGGCCGGCCCGGGACGGACAGAGGAGCTTCTGGGGCAGTACGCCGACCTGACCGCTCTGGGCACCGTGGCCGACGTGATGGAGCTGACCGGGGAGAACCGGACCATTGTCCGCCGGGGTCTTGCCGCCCTTCCGGGCACGCCCCGGCCCGGATTGAGATCCCTGCTTGTGGAATCGGGGGCCATGGCCAAGGCCCTGTCCTCCACCTCGGTGGGGTACACCCTGGCCCCCCGCATCAACGCCGCCGGGCGGATGGGCTGCTCCCAGGTGGCGCTGGAACTGCTCCTCACCGACGACGCCGCCCGGGGGGAGGAGCTGGCAAAGGAGCTTTGCGCTCTAAATCGGCAGCGGCAGGAGCTGGAGGGGGATATCTTCTCCCAGTGCGACCTGCTGGCCGAGTCCTTCCCGGCGGGGGAGCGGGACGCTTTGGTGCTGGCGGGAGACACCTGGCATCAGGGGGTGGTGGGCATTGTGGCCTCCCGCCTTACCGAGCGGTACGCCGCCCCGGTGTTTATGATCTGTCTCTCAGAAGGGCGGGGCAAAGGCTCCTGCCGGTCCTACGGCGGGGTCAATCTCTTCTCCCTTCTGGAGCAGTGTGCCGACCTGCTGGAAGCCTATGGCGGCCACGAGCTGGCGGCGGGCTTTACCATTTTAGAGGAAAATATCCCCGCCTTCCGCACCCGGATCAACGCCCTGGCCCGAAAGGCCCGGGAGGAAAAGCCCCCGGTCACCGCCCTCACCATCGACTGTGTGCTGGAGGATGTCTCCCTCCTCAGTCAAGGGGAGGTGGACGCTTTGTCCCTGCTGGAGCCATACGGCCCGGGAAATCCAAAGCCGGTGTTCCGTCTGGACCGCTGTGCGCTGGCGGGGCTTACCCAGGTGGGGGGCGGCAAGCATATCAAGCTGAAGCTGGCCGCCGGGGGGAAAAATCTGGACGCCATCTTTTTCTCCGCCTCCGCCGAGGAGCTGGGCATCACCTCCGTCGACCGGGTGGACGTATGCTTTTATCCCCAAATCAACGAGTTTCGCGGCTGGCGGAGCGTGCAGCTGCTGCTGTGCGACCTGCGGCCCGCTCGGACCCGTGCCCAGGCCGAGGAGGAGCTGTTTTGCCGGCTGATGTCCGGGGAGGAGCTGACCCCGGCAGAGGCCCAGTCCCTTCTCCCCTCCCGGCAGGAATTTGCCAATCTGTGGCGGTACCTCCGGGACCGAAAGGGGGGCGACATGGAAGACACCCCCCAAAGGCTGGCCAAAAGCGTGGCAAAGACCTGCGGCCTGCGGGAGAGCTTCATGCGAACCCAGGTTTGCCTGGCGGTCTTTCACGACAGGGGCCTTATCCATATGGAACAGACCGCCGACCACCTTCGCATCCAGATCACCGATGGGGGAGAGAAGGTGGATCTGGAGCGTTCGGAGCTGATGAAAAAATTGCACCGAATGGCAGAAACTACACAAGCATAGACAGACAATGTGAGGTAGAAGACGGGAATGACTGCATCCGGCCTTTGCGGCTGTTTAAAAGGCTTCCTGCAAAGGCGGAGCACTGCTTCTATCTTCCCGCTTATCTTCTTAACTGAACTGTGGAAAGGAGGATGACATATGGACCCGATCTTAGAGCGCTATCAGGCCTTGGAGGAACACGTCAAAGCATACAGCCCCAACGTGGACACCCAAAAACTTTTCGAGGCCTTTTCCTATGCCGACAACGCCCACTCGGGGCAGCTGCGAAAAAGCGGGGAGCCTTATATCATCCACCCACTGGCGGTAGCCGAGATCGTGGCCGAGCTGGAATTGGACCTGGATTCCATCATCGCCGCCCTGCTGCACGATGTCATTGAGGACACCGGCGTCTCCCACGAGGAGATCGCCAAACAGTTCTCCCCCGCCGTGGCCGATCTGGTGGAGGGGGTCACCAAGCTGACACGGGTGCAGTATGTCACCAAGGAAGAGGAGCAGATGGAGAATCTGCGGAAGATGTTCATGGCCATGACCAAGGACATCCGGGTCATCCTCATCAAGATCTGTGACCGGCTGCACAATATGCGGACCATGGAGTATCAATCCGCCAAGAAACAGCGGGAGAAGTCTCTGGAAACGCTGGAGATATACGCCCCCATCGCCCACCGCCTTGGTATGCAGCGCATCAAGTGGGAGCTGGAGGACACCTCTCTCAAGTATCTGGACCCGGTGGGGTATCAGGAGGTGGAAAAGGCCCTGGCGGCCCGGTCCTCCGCCCACGAGGAATTTTTGGCCGGCATCCAGCGGAAGATACAGGAGCGGATGGACGCAGAGAGCATCCACTGCCATGTCTACGGCCGGGTGAAGCATATCTACTCCATCTACCGCAAAATGTACACCCAGCAGAAGACCCTGGACGAGATCTTCGACCTTTACGCCTTCCGGGTCATCGTCTCCGACCTGCCCACCTGCTACAATGTGCTGGGCTGCATCCACGATATGTACACCCCCGTGCTGGGGCGGTTCAAGGACTATATCTCCACCCCCAAGCCCAACGGCTATCAGTCCCTCCACACCACCGTCATCGGCCGGGAGGGCCTTCCCTTCGAGGTGCAGATCCGCACCGAGGAGATGCACAACACCGCCGAATACGGCATTGCCGCCCACTGGAAGTATAAGCAGGGTATGTCCAATGATAAACTGGGCAGTGAGGAGGCCTTTGAATGGGTCCGCAAGCTGCTGGAAAACCAGCAGGACGCCGACCCCGATGAGTTTATCCGCACGTTGAAGGTGGACCTTTTCGCCGACGAGGTCTTCGTCTTCACCCCCCAGGGGGATGTGAAGAGCCTTCCCGCCGGGGCCACCCCCATTGATTTCGCCTACGCCATCCACTCCGCCGTGGGCAACCGGATGACGGGGGCCAAGGTCAACGGCCGCATCGTCCCCTTTGAGGCCGAGCTGAAAAGCGGCGACATCGTGGAGGTCATCACCTCCAAAACGGCCCACGGCCCCAGCCGGGACTGGCTGAACCTGTGCAAGTCCAACGAGGCCCGGAACAAGATACGCCAGTGGTTCAAAAAGGAACGGCGGGAGGAGAATATCGCCACCGGCCGCTCCGCTTTTGAGACCGAGCTGAAGCGGCAGGGCCTTACCATGGCCGAGATCACAGAGGAGGGCGTACTGCCCAACCTCTTAAAGCGCAGCCGGTTTGGCTCTTTGGAAGAGCTTTACAACGCCATCGGCTACGGCGGACAGTCGGCGGCCAAGTCGGTGGGCCGCATGAAGGATGAACTGATCCGGCTGGGCAAGGCCCAGGCGGAAAAGGCGGCGGCGGAAAAGCTGGTCACCACCGGGGAAGAGGTCATTATGCCCGCCTCCTCCGCCCAGACCGCCGCCGGGCTGAAGGCCTCCTCCCCCAAGCGGAGCCAGTCCGGCATCATCGTGGAGGGACTGGACAACTGTCTTGTAAAGTTCGCCAAGTGCTGTACCCCCGTGCCGGGGGACCCGGTGGTGGGCTTTATCACCCGGGGCTTCGGGGTATCGGTCCACCGCTCCGACTGCCCCAACGCCCAACCGGAAAACCGCAAGCCCGAGGAGGCAGGGCGGTGGATCAAGGTGGACTGGGCCGAGGGCGGCCTGCCGGGCTACCGCACGGCGCTGGAGCTTTCCGCCAAGGACCGGGACGGTCTGGCGCTGGACGTGGCCATGGCCCTTTCGGCGGCCAAGGTCCGCGTGCCCACCCTGTCGGCCAAGGCCATGCCTGACGGCTACGCCGTCGTCAGCGTGGAGGTAGAGGTCCAGGACCGGGGCGAGCTTGCCAACATTATGAATAAACTGGGTCAGATCCAGGGGGTATATCAGGTGAAGAGAGCGACAGGATAAGGACACCCGCCAAATCACCCCGGCGCCAAAATAAGCCCGATGAAAATACCAACGCACAGGAGGCTTTCCCATTATGAAATTCAGTGACCAGCCCTTTGTCCCCCTGCTTCTGGGGGCGGATATCAATGTCTATTCCATGGCCCGGGCCTTTCACGAGGCCTATGGGGTCAGGACCATCGCCTATGGGCTGTATCCCTCGGGACCCTGCTACGGAAGCGCCATCATTGACTACCGGGTCAGCGAGAACAACGCCTCCCCCGAAAAGGTGCTGGAACATGCCCGGCATGTTGCCGCCCAGTTCCCGGGCAAGACCATTCTGCTACTGGGCTGCGGGGATGATTATCTCACCGCCATCTCGGCCAATCTGGGGAAGTATCCGGAGAATGTGGTGGCTCCCTATGTGCCCTTGGAGCAGATGGAAGGGCTGATCCATAAGGACCGTTTTTACGCCTTGTGTGAGCAGTACGGCATCGACCACCCGGGGACCTTTGTCTACACTCCCGACATGGGCCACGACTTTACTCTGCCCTTCCCCGGTCCCTTTGCGGTAAAGCCCTCGGAAAGTGCCACTTACTGGGACCATCCCTTTGACACCCAGCGGAAGGCCTATATCCTCCAGACCCGGGAGGAGGTGGAGCAGGTGCTGGACGAGATCTACGCCCACGGCTATGAGGACGCCATGATCATTCAGGACTTTATCCCTGGCGGGGATGAGAATATGCGGGTACTGACCTGCTATTCCGACGGGGAGGGCAAGGTGCGGCTCATGTGTCTGGGCCATGTTCTGCTGGAGGAACACACCCGCCACGGGGCGGGAAACCACGCCGTCATCATCACCGAGCCAAACGAAGAACTTTACGAGACCTTCCGCCGGTTTCTGGAGGGGGAGGGCTATGTGGGCTTTTCCAACTTTGACATCAAATACGACCCCCGGGACGGGAAATATAAGGCCTTTGAGATCAACTGCCGTCAGGGCCGGAGCAACTACTATGTCACCGGGGCGGGGTACAATCTGGCCCGGGTGCTGGTGGAGGACCGGGTGGAGCACAAGCCCCGGAGCCTTGTGCTGGCCGACCGGCGGAATCTGTGGATGGCCATCCCCCGGAAGGTGGCCTATGACTATATCCCCAAGCGGCTCCACGGGGAGATGAAAGCGTTAGAAAAGGCGGGGGCCTATGTAAATCCCCTGTGGTATCCGGCCGACCACGCTCTGGTCCACAAGCTGCGGGTGTACCGCATCCAGAAACGGCAGTTTGGCTGGTATGCGGGGAGCATGGAGAAGCCGAAGGATTAAGTTCAGACAGGAGAGAAGGAGCAGGAGAGAAAAACCGTGTCCGGTAAAGCTGGGTCATTGAGGAAGAGCCGCCGCCAAAGATCGTGCCGCAGCGTTTCCCTCCCTCTGTCCCCATCTTTCATTTGCCAAACGTAAGGAGGCAGGCCCATGGAAAAAGGAAAACTGGGCGTTATCGGCGGCATGGGGCCACAGGCTATGCTGCTGTTTTGCCAGAAGATCGTGGATCTAACCGACGCCCGCAGCGATCAGGCGCATTTGCCCATGCTCATTCTGAATGACACCCAGATGCCGGACCGGACGGCGGCGCTGCTCTCCGGAGAGACACAGCCGGTCCATGACCGGCTGCTGGCCGATGGAAGAACGCTGGAAGCGTGGGGGGCCACCGCCGTCGCCGTCACCTGCAATACCGCCCACGCCTTTCTGCCTCAGGTCCAGAAGGAGCTGGGGGTGCCCATCGTCAATATGATAGAGGAGACCGCCGGGGCTTTGCAGGCTCTGGGGGCCAAAAGGGTAGGTATTCTGGGCACCGACGGCACACTGAAGACCCGGCTTTACCATCAGGCTTTGGAGGCCCGGGGCATCACCCCCGTGGTACCGCCCCGGGAGGAGCAGGCTCTGGTCATGAGCATTATTTACGACGAGATAAAGCAGGGCCACAGAGGCTCCCCGGATAAGTTTGCCGTGGCGGACAGGGCTTTGCGTGCCGCCGGCTGTGACCGTATCGTGCTTGCCTGTACCGAGATGTCCACCTATAAGGACTGGCACGGGCTGGATGATTTTTATGTGGACGCCATGGACATACTGGCCCGCCGCTGTATCCAGATCTGCGGCTATCCCACAAAGGGCTGAAGGCCCATTTACAGAAAGAGAGGACCCTGCTATGGCGGAAGGCACTCCCATGATGCTGCAATACAATCAAATCAAGGCCGACCATCCCGACTGTATCCTCTTTTTCCGGCTGGGGGATTTCTACGAGATGTTCAACGAGGACGCCCAGGTGGCCTCCCGGGAGCTAGACTTGACATTGACCAGCCGGGACCGAAAGCTCCCCCCCGAGGAGCGGACCCCCATGTGCGGCGTTCCCTACCACGCCGCCGAGGCCTATATCTCCCGGCTCATCGCCAAGGGGTATAAGGTGGCCATCTGCGAGCAGATGGAGGACCCGGCCGCCGCCAAAGGGCTGGTGGAGCGGGATATCATCCGTATCGTCACCCCCGGCACCGTCATTGAAGAGACCATGCTGGAGGAGGGAAAGAACAACTTCCTCTGCGCCCTCTGTCTGGACGGCGGCAGCGCCGGACTCTGTTTTGCCGACCTTTCCACCGGAGAGGTATCGGCCACCGGCTTTGACGGCCCCGCCTGGCGGGAGCATGTGGAAAACGAGCTGGGCCGCTTCTCCCCCCGGGAGGTGCTTCTCTCCCCCGAAGCCTATGGCGACGAGGCTTTGAAGCGGTTTCTCTCCTCCCGGCTGGACTGCCGGGCAGAGGCGGGCGCCCCGGAGGGATTTCAACCCGGCCACGCCGGGGAGCGGGTCAGGGCACAGTTCGGCGCCAGCGCCGACACTCTCCCCGCCGGGCCGGTGACCCAGGCCGCCGGCGCATTGATGGATTATCTTTATGAGACCCAGAAAACCGACCTTTCCCATCTCTCTGAAATCAACTACTACACCACCGGGGAGTTTATGGAACTGGACCTGACCGCCCGGCGAAATCTGGAACTGACCGAGACCCTGCGGGGCGGCGAGAAGAAGGGCAGCCTTCTCTGGGTGCTGGACAAGACCTGCACCGCCATGGGCCACCGGCTGATCCGCTCCTGGCTGGAGCGGCCCCTTCTCTCCCCCGTTCAGATCGGCAAGCGGCAGGGGGCGGTGGCCGATCTGGCCGCCGACATGGTCTCCCGTCAGGAGCTGGAGCGGGAGCTGAGAGAGGTCACCGACCTGGAACGGCTCATCGGCCGGGTGGTCTACGGCACCGCCGGGGGCCGGGACATGGTGGCCCTGTCCCGGGGCCTTGGAAAGCTGCCTCAGCTGCGGCTGCTGCTGTCTCCCTTCCCCTCCTCCCTTTTGGCGGTACTGCGGGAGAATCTGGATGACCTTGCCGATTTACGGGGGGCCATCGACGCCGCCTTTGTGGAGGAACCCCCCTTCTCCGTCCGGGAGGGCGGCTTTATCCGGGAGGGCTACAACGAGGAGGTGGACCGGCTGCGGGGCATCCTCACCGGCGGAAGGGACATGGTGGCCGCCATGGAGGCCCAGGAGAAGGAGAAAACCGGTATCAAAACCCTGAAAGTAGGGTTTAATAAGGTGTTCGGCTATTACATCGAGGTCTCCAAAAGCTACACCGGGCAGGTCCCCGATACCTACGTCCGCAAACAGACGCTGGTGAACTGCGAGCGGTACATCACCTCCGAGCTGAAGGAGATGGAGAACACCATCCTGAACGCTCAGGACCAGCTGACCGCTTTGGAGTACCAGCTTTTCACCCAGCTGCGGCAGGCCGCCGCCCAGCGGGTCCATGATATCCAGCGCTCCGCCGCCGCCGTGGGGCAGGTGGACGTACTTTGCTCCTTTGCCCGGGTGGCCGCCGAAAACGGCTACTGTATGCCCCAGGTGGATCTGTCCGATGTCATCGAGATCACCGCAGGCCGCCACCCGGTGGTGGAAAAGGCGGCAAAGGGCACCCTTTTTGTGCCAAACGACACCAAAATGGACGGAAACGAGGACCTCTGCGCCATTATCACCGGCCCCAATATGGCAGGTAAATCCACCTATATGCGGCAGGTGGCCCTCATTGTTCTCATGGCCCAGATGGGCTCCTTCGTCCCGGCCAAGGCCGCCCGCATCGGCATCGTAGACCGGGTGTTCACCCGCATCGGGGCCAGCGACGACCTTTCCGCCGGCCAGTCCACCTTCATGGTGGAGATGAGCGAGGTGGCGGAGCTTTTGAAAAACGCCACCGCCAAGAGCCTGCTCATTCTGGACGAGATCGGCCGGGGCACCTCCACCTATGACGGCATGGCCATCGCAAGGGCGGTGCTGGAATACTGCGCCGACCCCAAACGGCTGGGGTGCAAGACCCTGTTTGCCACCCACTACCACGAGCTTACCGCACTGGAAGGCCAGATGGCGGGGGTGAAGAATTACAACATTGCCGCCAAGAAAAAGCAGGACGACATCCTTTTCCTGCGGAAAATCGTCCGGGGCGGGGCGGAGGCCAGCTACGGCATCGAGGTTGCCAAACTGGCCGGGGTCCCCGACCGGGTCATTTCCCGGGCAAAGGTGATTTTGGAGGAACTGGAAACCAGCGGGGGCATCTCCCCGGGAGACGGCTATGCCGCTCCGGCAGCGGAAAGCGCCCAATTCTCTCTGGAGGACGTGGGGGCTTTGGCGCTGGCCGATAAGCTCCGGGCGGTGGACGTGGACACCCTGACGCCCATTGAGGCCATGAATCTGATCTATCAGTGGAAAAGGGAGTTGTGAGAGGGCTGTCTTTTCCTCTGCCCGGCTGGGGATCGTTTTTCCGCCTGCCCGGCGGGGTCCACCGCCCGGCTGTTGATGGCAGGCCGTCTCTTGGCGGCTATGCCGCTTAGAGACAGCTCGTACCCTGTGGGTGCTATGCCGCCTTACGGATGGGGCAGGTAAAACCGTTTTCTCTTTTGTGGGAAAGTGGTGCGTTTTATCTTGCAGTTGTTTTTTGCTTGCCCAGCAGGAGATTGTTTTTTCGCTTGCCCAGCAGGGGCCAAAACCACTTTTTCTTTTGATTCAAAAGAAAAAGCGGTTCTGGACTCCGAAAAAGAAAAGGGTGGACCAGTGGAAATCTTGGGGAGGTGCGTTACAACAGGATAGATTACCTATGCTGAGATGTTGTTCCTCGGGTAAAATCCTTTGGGCTATCCTTCCATCTTCGGCGGCTTGCGTTTGAGCGACCCGTGGTCCCCCTTGCGCCACTGCCGTTGAGTGGGTGGAATACCGTTACCTGTTCGTTGGTATTTACGCCGCCTGGGTGGCGGTTTTCGGGAGAGAGGCTGGCGGGTGAGGACACCCGCCCCTACGGGGTGGGATGGTTTTTGATGAGAGGAACCACCCCTCAAGCTGTGTAGGTCGAGGCGGGTCAATTTCAACGGCATTTCTTCAGTGTTCCACCAACGTACGCACGGGTGCGGGGCAAGGGGGACCATGGGAGCGTAAAGACGACACGAGCCGATTCTAACGAACCTTGTCTTGACCTGAGGGCTTTCATGCTTACTCCCGCTTGATGAGCGAAGCGAGTTTAGCGGGAGTTAGTGCCGTGAAACGGCTGGGGGTGTGGGGGGCCATTCTTTGGCCCGGCAAAGAATGGCCCCCCACGTCATAGCGGCTGAGAACGTGAGAGGCTATTCTTTTCCTCGGGAAAAGAATCGTCTTTCACAATCACGCAGTTCAAGGTTTGGCGTACAACCATCAGTCCGACGGCAAATGTTCAAGGATCGGAAGGCCCCCCACTTCACCAAATACCATCTCTCGCAAAAATCCCCACTTTTCTCTCCATTTTACAGAATCGAGGTGCTTTTATGGACCGTCCCCGCCTGCCTTTGGGAAGCTATTACCAGCTTCTCTACAAACTGGAGCTGCTGGTGGACAAAACCACCCCCTTCCCCGGCGACCTGACCCATGTTATTACGGCGGTGACCTGCGACTCCCGCTCCGCCGTGCCCGGCTGTCTCTTTATCTGCAAGGGGGCCGCTTTCAAGGAGGAGTATCTGGCCGAGGCCATCCGCCGGGGGGCGGTAGCCTATGTAAGTGAAAAGCTCTATGACCAGCCCGCCCCCTGCCTTCAGGTGACCAATATCCGTATGGCCATGGGGGTGCTGGCCGACCACGCCTGGGGCCACCCTTCGGGGCGGCTGACCGTTATCGGCATCACGGGCACCAAGGGAAAAACCACTGCCGCCTGGTTTTTAAAGGCCATTCTGGACCACTGGCGGCAGCGGCAGGGAAAGCCCCCGGTGGGCCTTTTGTCCACCATCCTCATTGACGACGGGGTGGAGCGCCGCCCCGCCGCCCTCACCACGCCGGAGCCGCTGGACCTGCAGCGGCATCTTTTCAACGCCGCCAACGCCGGATGCGAGTATGTGGTGATGGAGGTATCCAGCCAAGCCCTGAAGTACGGCCGGATGATCGGGGTGGAGCTGGCGGTGGCCGCCTTCCTCAACATCGGGGAGGACCACATCAGCCCCGCCGAACACCCCACCTGGACCGACTATTTCTCCTCAAAGCTGCGCATTTTCAACCACGCCCGCAGCGCCGTCATCAATCTGGACGGGGAGAAGGAACAGGTGGACCGCATTCTGGAAAATGCCAAGTACTGCGAGCGGGTGGTGACCTATTCCTCCGCCTTCCCCAACGTTCTCCACGCCGATTTAAGCGCCCAGGCCATCTCTCCCATCGAGGGGGGACAGGCCTTTGCCGCCGCCTACGAGGGAGAGGGCGAGCCGTTCGCCTTGTCCATGGGCGGTGACTTCAATGTCTCCAACGCCCTGGCCGCCATGGGGGTGTGCCGCATCCTGGGGGTCCCCGGCAGCGACGTGAGGGCGGGCCTTTTCGCCGCCAGCATTCCCGGGCGAATGGAAACTTATGTCAACCAAGAAAAAACCGTCATCGTGGACTACGCCCACAACGGCATGGCCCTCACCGCTCTTTTGCAGGGGGTCCGGAAGGAGCACCCCGGCGCACCGATCACGCTGGTTTTCGGCTGTACCGGCGACAAAGCTCTGGACCGCCGGGAGGGGATGGGAAGAGCAGCGGGAGAGTATGCCGACACCATCCTTCTCACCGAGGACGACCCGGGCCACGAGAGGGTGGAGGACATCTGCGCCCAAATAGAAAGTTATGTTAACTTATACGGCAAACCCTGCACTATCATCCCCAACCGGGAGGAGGCCATCCGCCGGGCCATTGAGGAAGCCCCCCCCAGGGGGGTGGTCATTCTGGCGGGTAAGGGCGCCGAGCAGGCCCAAAAGCGGGCAAACGGTCCGGAACCCTGCGTCCCTGACGGGATGCTGGCGAAAAAATATCTGGGACTTTGAGACGCAAAAAAGAGCCGGGGGCAGTCGTTGACCGTCCCCGGCTTTTTAAGCGGCGCCGCCAAACATTGCTATATCCAATAACGGGTGTCCCCTGTGGATGGGCGACTGCCCGCTCAGCCAAATGCCACTATGCCCTTTTTTCTCCCTGTTTTATGGCATAAAAAGATATTATGCTGAACAGGAATGTCTGTGTAAGGATCTCCAGCAATCCGCCAAGGGTTATTTTCAGGGTTCCCGGAGCGGATTCACAATATATAAAATATTCGATCGAGCAAGGCGCCGTCGCCGGTGTGTTGAATACTCCCAGGATCAGAATCATGAGCCATATGATCAGCCACCCATTTTTCTTCGGCAAAAAGACGTCCCGTATGATCCACAAAACAATGGCAAACAAAAACCCTCTGAAAATCTGGAACAGGGGCGCCAGACCAACGCTCAGGCTGCCTGTGTCCCTCATTCCGATTTGTTCCACGGATGTGCCATAGTCAAATAGCACCATTGACAACATCCCACACACAATATAAGTGACCACATGGACCATTGTCACTTTCAAAAGAAAGGATTTCTTTTTCACCGAAACACCCCCCGCAAATCCTGTTTTATCCAGCCTACTATAACACAGGGTCCCTGTTATATCAATGCGCTTTTCTGAAAAGGGGCGCGCAAGCCAAAGCTTGTCTTTTGGTCCCAACTTTGCTACAATGGTGGAAACAAGCCAATTTGAAGGAGGTTTCTGCCATGATTTTCAGAAAAGCCACAGCGGAAGAGGCTCCCATTTTGGGGGAGCTGCGGAAAAAACAACTCATTGACGAGGGCCACGACCCCACCGCGGGGAATATGGATGAGCAGCTTTTGGAGTTTTTCACCCGGCGGATCAACGATGGGTCCATGATCGAGTGGGTGGCCGATGATAAGGGGACCATCGTGGGCACCGGGGCCATCATCTTCTACGACCTGCCCCCCGCCTTCAACAACGTCAGCGGCATCAAGGGCTATGTAGCCAATGTCTACACCGATCCGGCCTACCGCAAGCAGGGCATCGCCACCACCATTCTGGAAAAGCTGAAGGACGAGGCCCGGGCCCGGGGCGTCACCATGCTGTGGCTGGGGGCCTCCGACCAGGGGCGGCCCATTTATAAAAAGGTGGGATTTCAGGACACCAACACCTGGATGGAACTGAACCATCTGAAATAACGGGGATCACACACCGCAAAGCGGGAGGCCGTTGACCTCCCGCTTTGCGGTTTCCCCACCATATTTTTCGCAGATAGGTCTTGACAGAAAAGGTTAGCGGTGGTAAACTTCCATATACACAAGGGTTAGCATTCGCTAATCTCAAACTTTGCCCCATGTGTTAGCGTATGCTAATATGTGGAAAAGGAGGGAGGCAGCCATGATGCCTTTGACAATGGCCCGCCCCGGGGAGACGGTGACCATCCGGAAAATCACAGGGAAGGACGAGGTGCGGCAGCATCTGGCGGAACTGGGCTTTGTGGTGGACAGCACCGTTACCGTGGTCACGGAGCTGGCCGGGAATCTGATATTGCAGGTCAAGGACAGCCGAATCGCTCTGGATAAGACCATGGCGAACCGGATCATGATCTAACGAAAGCGCAGCGCTCCGCAAAAGAGAGGGCAAGGCCCAACCGAAGTAGCGGCCGGAAGCCGAGCCGCATCGGCGCCCACCCCCTCAGGGCTTTGCGGGCGGACGCCGCGCAGCCCGGCAGCAAATATGTAAAGGAGGAAACAGCATGAAAACATTGAAAGACGCCAAGGTGGGCGAGACCGTCACCGTGGCAAAGCTCCACGGCGAGGGGGCGGTGAAACGCCGTATCATGGATATGGGCATTACCAAGGGCACCGAGATCTTCATCCGCAAGGTGGCCCCTCTGGGCGACCCCATGGAGTTGAATGTCCGGGGATATGAGTTGTCCGTCCGTAAGGCCGACGCCGAGATGGTGGAACTGGTATAAAAATTTGCCCAGCGGTTAGCGAAAGCTAATCGCAAAGCCTCCCCCACGGGGCGGCCAATGAAACGAGAGGAGAGAACACCCATGGAACTGAAAATTGCCCTGGCGGGCAACCCCAACTGTGGTAAAACCACATTGTTTAACGCCCTGACCGGCTCCAACCAGTATGTGGGCAACTGGCCCGGGGTCACGGTGGAGAAAAAGGAGGGCCGGCTGAAGGGCCAAAAGGACGTGATCATCCAGGACCTGCCCGGCATTTACTCCCTGTCCCCCTACACCCTGGAAGAAGTGGTGGCTCGGGGCTATCTGGTGAATGAGAGGCCCGACGCCATCCTCAACATCGTGGACGGCACCAACATCGAGCGGAACCTGTACCTCACCACCCAGCTCATCGAGCTGGGCCTCCCCGTGGTGGTGGCCGTCAACATGATGGACCTGGTGCGGAAAAACGGGGACAAGGTGGACCTGAACAAACTGGGGCAGGCTTTGGGCTGCACGGTGGTGAGTATGTCCGCCCTGAAAAACGAGGGCGGGATGGAGGCCGCTCAGGCCGCCGTGGCCCTGGCCAAAGCCCACAAGGCGGGCCAGCTGCCCCACGTCTTTACCGGCTCTGTGGAGCACGCCATTGCCCATATCGAAGAGACCATCGAGGGCAAGGTGGACCCCCGGTATCTCCGCTGGTACGCCATTAAGGTCTTTGAGCGGGACGAAAAGGTGCTGGCCGAGCTGGCCCTCTCCGCCGACGAGAAGGCCCATCTGGAGGCGCATATCGCCGACTGCGAGGCCGAGCTGGACGACGACGCCGAAAGCATCGTCACCAACCAGCGGTATGCTTACATCAACACGGTGGTGGAGCGTTCGGTGACCAAGAAGGCCGCAAAGCACAGCCTTTCCGTCTCCGATAAGATCGACCAGATCGTCACCAACCGCATTCTGGCCCTGCCCATTTTTGTGGCGGTCATGTTCCTGGTCTATGCCATCTCCATGGGCGGCTCCGACTTTGCTCTGGGCACCCGGGCCACCGACTGGGCCAACGACGGGCTGTTCGGTGACGGCTGGTTCATTGCCGGCGGCGACGGCTACGAGGACGACGCCGGGGCCTTTGAGGAGGCCGCCACCATCATCGAGGCCTATGAAAACGGCGAAAGCGTGGCCTACTTCTTCGATGCCGAAACCGGCGAGACCACGGCCGCAGAGGTGGACGCCGAAGCCTATGCCGAGGCTCTGACGGTGGAAGAGCCTGACCCCAATGATTACGGCCACTGGCAGGACAGTATCCCCGTCATGGTGGGCAACTGGCTGGAAAGCATTGCGTGCGCCGACTGGCTTTCCGGCCTCATTGTGGACGGCATCATCGGCGGCGTAGGCGCCGTGCTGGGCTTTGTGCCCCAGATGCTGGTGCTTTTCCTGCTGCTCTCCATTCTGGAGGATGTGGGCTATATGGCCCGGGTCGCCTTCATTATGGACCGTATCTTCCGCAAGTTCGGCCTTTCCGGCAAGAGCTTCATCCCCATGTTGGTGGGTACCGGCTGCGGCGTGCCCGGGGTCATGGCCTCCCGCACCATTGAAAATGAACGGGACCGGCGCATGACCATTATGACCACCTGTTTCGTGCCCTGCGGGGCCAAGATGCCCATTATCGCCATGTTCGCGGGGGCTTTGTTCGGCGGCTCCACGCTGGTGGCAACCTCGGCCTACTTCATCGGTGTGGCGGCCATCATCGTCTCCGGCATTATCCTGAAGAAGACCAAGGCTTTCGCCGGGGACCCCGCCCCCTTTGTCATGGAGCTGCCCCAGTACCATGTCCCCGCCGCCAGCAACGTGCTGCGGGCCACCTGGGAGCGGGGCTGGTCCTTCATCAAGCGGGCCGGTACCGTGATTTTGGCCTCCTCCATCATTCTCTGGTTCCTCCAGGGCTTTGGATTTGTGGACGGCGCTTTCCGGATGGTGGAGGATTCCGACGCTTCCATCCTGGCCGCCATCGGCTCTGCCGCGGCCTTCCTCTTCGCCCCTCTGGGCTTCGGCACCTGGCAGTCCACCGTGGCTGTGGTCACCGGCCTCATCGCCAAGGAGGAGGTGGTCTCCACCCTCAACGTGCTCTACCCGGGTGACACCACCGCCCGGATCGCCATGGCCTATACCGGCCTGACCGCCTATTCCTTCATGATCTTCAACCTGCTGTGCGCACCCTGTTTCGCCGCCATGGGCGCCATCAAGCGGGAGATGAACAACAGCAAGTGGACTTTGGCCGCCATCGGCTATATGTGCGCTCTGGCCTATGTGGCCTCCCTCATGGTCTACCAGTTGGGCGGCCTTATCACCGGGGAAGTCTCCTTCGGTCTGGGCACCCTTGCCGCGCTGGTGTGTCTTGTGGGCATGATCTACCTGCTGGTGCGGAAGAACAAGTATGACGAGAATCATCTCACCGTCACTTCTGTGGCCGCTGCGGCGGCCCGATAAGGAGGAAAACATATGCCTAATCTGTCCACCCTTCTGGTGGGGCTGGTCGTCCTGGCCATCTTCGTGGCCATTGTGGCCCGGGGGATCTACAACCGGAAACAGGGCAAGGGCGGCTGCGCCTGCGGCTGTGACCAGTGCCCCGGCCGGGGGCTGTGCCACCCGGAGGAATCCAGGTAAGAACAAAGCAGCCCCCGCCGGAAAGCGCCGCTTTTCGGCGGGGGCTTTGCTGAATCGCTGATAGAAAAGGACAGGGCAGACCCCGGGGGTCTGCCCTGTCCTTTTCTTTGTGCCTAATGATGTCTTCCATGGTGGCCCCCACCGAAGGAGCTTCCTGCCCCGTTTCGGTTTTGGTGGCCGCCGCAGGCTCTGATCTGCTCCTCTATCTCTCCCATGGTCATGGAGTGGCAATCCTCCACCGTCACGGTGGCGTCGTAGGAGGAAAGCTCCAGATAGGCCCGGTATTTCCCCACCGAAAGGCCGTTTTCATGGGCTTCGGTCAGACAGGCCCGGTCGGCCTGATAGTATTGTCCGTGATGGTCCCGATATCCGTAACATCCCTGAATACCCTGCCGCAGCCGGTCCTCCCGCTCGGATACCACCGTCACATAAAGCCTTGCGCCCTCCCCAAGATAGCTCTGAAGGACCTCGTCGGCCAGTAGAGCGTCCATGGCCTGCTGATAGGGGCGGTTTTCCAGGGACAGCCCTTGGGCCACGGCGGCCCCGTCCTCGTTGTAGGCCGTCACCGCTACCACCCGGTCCAACCGATTGAGCGCCAGCTCGATGGAAGGGTTGATATCGATGCTGATATAGGACACCGGGGTCCGCCACAGCTGCCAAAACCCCACCCCCAGCATCAAAAGAAGGCAGGCCAGCGTCGCCGCCAAAGGACGGGACCTCCCTCCCTGCCGGGCGGAAAGGCTCTCCCGAAGCCGTTCTTTGCTCTCCTCCCGGGCGGTCACATGGCTTAAAGAACGCTGTAATGGATTCACGGCCAGTCACCTCCCAGCTTGTCTTTCAGGGCCGCTCTGGCCCGGGAAAGCCAGGTATAGACGGTATTCTCGCTCCGGCCCAGCAGCTTACCGATCTCCACGGCGGAATAACCCTCGTAGTAGTGCAGATAGATCACATCCCGGTACTTTTCCGGCAGGGACAGCACCACCGCCAGAAGGTCCCGGTCCTCCGTCTCCATCCCGGCGGCCTCCTCGGCCAGCACCTCCAGCGGCAGGGTCTGCCGGCGGGAGAGGCTTCGCAGCCAGTCCTTGCAGGCGTTGAGTGTCACACGGACAAACCAGGCCTTCTCATGCTCGGGAGAGAAAAATTCCCCCCGGTAGAGCAGGTATTTCAGGAACACCGTCTGAAACACGTCCTCCGAATCCTCCCGGGTTTTCAGACGCACAAAACAGATACGCCGCACCAGATCGGCGTATCTGTCTATGGCCTCATTTACTTCCCGCTCGGTTCGCAAACCCTCACTTCCTTACGCTGCCCGGTAGTGACCGTGGCCCCGGTGCCCGGAGCAGCCCGCTTCCCCACAGTGGGTATGGTCCAGTGTGCAGTCATAGCTGCAATGGACATGGTCCAAAGCGCAATCTACCGGGCAGTGCTCATGTTCCAGCGTACAACTGTAGGTGCAGTGGCTGTGGGAACTCCCGCCGCCTCTGCGGCACCCATGACCGTGATGCCCCGCCGCCATGGCCCCCACGGTAAGGACGGTGACCGCCAGCACGGCGGCGATGATGGCCGTACGGCCGGGACGCTTAAAGTTGAATTTCATAGAATAGGACCCTCCCAATCATGATGTTGGAACCCTTACACCACTGATACGTCTGAGGAGGGGAAATCCTTTCAACGGCAGAGAAAATTTTTTCAGTCCAGCTTATCCAGCATCCTGCTTCTCTTCAGCGCCGCCCGGATGGCCATGATCAGGGGCGGAGCGGCGATGATGGCCACTGCGGCATTAAAAATGGAGGCAGGGAACTTCAGAGGGATGACGGCAGCGGCCACGGCAGGTTCCAGCCTATCCACCAGAAGGCCGTCATAGAAGAAGGTCTTGGCAAAATAGAGAATGTAATAGGCCACGCACCCGGCCACGGCGCCCATAAGTGCCCGGCCGTAGGTCAGCTTCCTCTCCTTCAGCGCCCCCGACACCGCCAGTCCGGCCACCATGCCCATGGCTCCTTTGGTGAGGAAGGTGATCCAGCATTCGGCGGCGTAGAGGGGGTTTGTCAGGTCGTAGAGAGCGGAGCCAAGACCGGAGGCAAGCCCCCCGGCAGGACCCAGCAAAAGGCCGCTGAGGCAGCAGAGAATATTAGCCAATGTAAAAGAAGTCCGGCCGCCGATGGCAATTGGCATGATGATGCGGGCGTAATTCCCGGCAAAGACAAGGGCCGTCATCATGCCCAAAAGGGCCAGTTTTTGAACGGAAAAGCGGTTTTCTTTCATGGATAAAGCCTCCCTTTATTTCTTTGGGTGGCTTTATTATAGCACCTTTCTGGTCTTCCTGTAAGAGTCAGTTTTGGAATAAAGCAGGAGGCCAGTTTGCAAAGCCGGCCTCCCTCCTTTACCGCAGCACCCACTTTGCCAGCATAAGCAGGCCAAAGCCCGGGACGCCCAACACACCCAGCACCGTGGCATTGAACAGATTGACCCCCAAAGCGGCCCCCAAAAACTCTCCCACCGGAGCAAAGAAGGTGAGAAAGGCCAGGCCCAGCCCCGTTCGCCCCGCCAGCCGGAGCAGGGCCGCCACCGGCCGGCGCAGCAGAGAGAGGAGCATGACCCCAACCACCGCCGCCGTCATCCAGGGCAGGGCCGTTATCCATCCCCCCTCCATCTCAGGCCACCGGGAGGGCGGGCTGCGGCTCAGGAACGGGCAGCGCTTCCGGCGCCGGGTCCAAAGCCTTCCTGCGGCGGAGCAGGTAGGAATACCGGGTCTGGAGCGCCTGTATCTCATAGACATAGGACTCCACCAGTTCCCCGTCGGCAGCGGCGTTGAACCCGGCATAGGCCTGGGCAATAAGGAGCCGGGTCTCCTGCAGGCTCTTCTCCAGCTCCCGGACCTCCCCCTCCTGCCTTTGTCTGTCCTTTTTGGACTGCTTCACAGTGATCCACATCCTTTCCGTTTCTTGCTTCCATTGTATGGAAAGTGTGGACAAATATGCCCCGGATTATACCCCCCTATCACCATTCATTTTGTGCATGTATATTCACTTTTTCTTCCATGGTTTTTCATCTTATCCTGCATGATCCCATCATTATACACTCTATTGTGAATATGTTTGTGCGATATATACAGTTCGGCTCCTGTGATTTTGGCCTCAAATGTATAATAATTCGCTTGACAATGTATAATATACAGAGTATAATCAGCTCATCGCCCGAAAAGCCGACCCAACCGACACAAATCAAATGCAATAGATAGGAGAATGATGTATGAAGAAGAAAAATTGGCTCGCCCTGCTGATGGCCGGCGCCATGCTGGCCGGCGCCCTTACCGGCTGCGGAAAGAAGGAGGAGGACAACACCGGCGACGGCGCGCTGAAGACCGTGACCGAAGGCAAGCTCACCGTGGCCATCTCCCCCGACTTTGCCCCCACCGTCTTTGTGGACCCCTCCAGAGAGGGCCAGGACCAGTATGTGGGCACCGACGTTTCCCTGATCCGCTTCATCGCCGACGAGCTGGGGCTGGAGCTGGTCATCACTCCCATGAGCTTTGACGCCTGCCAGACCGCCGTGTCCATGGGCAGTGTGGACTTCTCCGTGAACGGCTACGCCCCTACCGAGTCGCGGGCGGAAAACTACCTCTTCTCCGACCCCTACCGGATGAGCGAGGGGGACGGTCAGACCGTCATCTGCATGGCCAGCAAGCTGGACCAGTTCACCGATCTGCCCAACAGCACCGGCCTGAAGGGCGGCGTCCAGAGCGCCTCCCTTCAGGAGAATCTCATGCGGGAGCAGCTCCCCAACATCGAGGTCACCTATTTCTCCGAGCTGAACACCGGCATCATGCAGCTTCGCAACGGCGACTTTGACGTGATGGGCGTGGACGGCACCAATGCCAACGCCATCCTGGCCGCCAACCCCGACATCGTAAGCACCGGCTTCTACTACGAGTATGAGACCCAGGGCAACGTGGCCCTGATCAAGAAGGGCAACGAAGCCCTGGCTGATGCCATCAACGGCGTCCTGCCCAATGCGCAGGAGCACTTTGCCGACTGGCTTGCCGAGGCCAAGGAGCTGGCCGACATCGGCGTGGAGATCATTTTGGATGACGAGGGCAACGTGGTCACGCCGGCGCCCGCCAACTAAGACAACCGCCCCCATCAGAATACATCCTTTCAGGGCCGGTGACAGTGTGTGGTCGCCGGTCCTGAAAGCCGAAATACCCATGGAATGAAAGGGACGCTATTATGAATTTTGAATACTTCTGGCCCAACATGGTAAAAGTCTGGACCGGCTACTGGCAGGATATCATCTTCAACGGTCTTCGTATCACCCTCCAGTTTGCCGCCGTGGCCGTCCTCATGGGCGTGCTGCTGGGCACCATTGTGGCCATCCTGAAAATGTCCAGGTCCAAAATCGTCCGCTTCCTCATCACCGTCTACATCGAGGTCATCCGGGGCACTCCTATCCTGCTCCAGCTTTTTATCTTCGTCTTTGCTCTGCCCCAGGTCCTCCCCGCCCTGAACCTGACCACCCCCCAGTGGACGGCGGTGGCCTTGTCCATCAACTCCTCGGCCTACGTCTCCGAGATCATCCGCTCCGGCATCCAGTCGGTGGACAAGGGCCAGACCGAGGCCGCCCGGAGTCTGGGCCTCTCCTCCGGCCAGGCCATGCTTCGTATCATTCTGCCCCAGGCGGTGCGGAACATCCTGCCCACCCTGGGCAATGAGTTCATCATGATGATCAAGGAGACTTCCCTGGCCTCCACCTTCTTCATCGGTGACCTGATGACCAAGTACAAGACCATCCAGGGCGCCACCTATATCGCCTTCGAGACCCTGCTCATCATCGGCCTGATCTACCTCTGCATCACCTACCCCCTGAGCAAGCTGGTGGGCTGGTTTGAAAAGAAAATGTCCGATGACAGCGGCAGCGGCAAGAAGCGCATCAAGCACGCCACCTACGAGTCCGGAGACCTGGAGGGCGTCGGCGGCGGCGGCGAGCCAAATGCCGACCTGAAGGCCACCCACACCGCCCGGGATGTCACCGTCCGGGGCCGCTTGGGCGGATTCGGGCTGAAGAAGTAAAGGAGGAACACAACAATGGAAATGATCAAAACCGTGGGCCTCCATAAATCCTTCGGAGCCCTCCACGTCCTCACCGGCGTCAACCAGACCATTGAGAAGGGGGAGGTGGTCTCCATCATCGGCCCCTCCGGCGGCGGCAAATCCACCTTCCTGCGCTGCCTCAACCTGCTGGAGATGCCCGAGCAGGGCCAGATCTTCTTTGAGGGCACCGAGATCACCGGCAACCCCGCTCCCGGCCAGCCCGCCCCCAAGCGCCGCAAGGGCGCCGAGCCGGTGGACATCGACATCCACCGCCAGAAGATGGGCATGGTGTTCCAAAACTTCAACGTCTTCCCCCACCTGACGGTGGCGGAAAACATCACCCTGGCCCCCGTCATGCTGAAAAAGAAGACCCAGGCCCAGGCCGACGACATGGCCAAGGAGCTTCTCAACCGGGTGGGCCTGCTGGAAAAGTATGACGAGCGGCCGGGCAACCTCTCCGGCGGCCAGAAACAGCGGCTGGCCATCGTCCGGGCCCTTGCCATGGAACCTGATGTGATGCTCTTTGACGAGCCAACCTCCGCCCTGGACCCCGAGATGGTGGGGGAGGTGCTGGACGTCATCAAGGGTCTGGTGGATTCCGGCATGACCAGCGTCATCGTCACCCACGAGATGGGCTTCGCCCGGGAGGTCTCCGACCGGGTCCTCTTCATGGCCGAGGGCAACATTCTGGAGCAGGGTTCCCCCGACCAGGTCTTCAATCATCCCGCCCACCCCCGGCTTCAGGACTTTTTAAGAAAGGTGCTGTGATCATTATGGATAAGAAAAAACTGTACGACATCGTAGACAAGCATCAGCAGACCATCACCACCCTCTCCGACAAGGTGTGGGAGCTGGCCGAACTCTCCCTGCTGGAATACCAGACCGCAGACTACTACTGTGAGCTGATGGAGAAGCTGGGCTTCACCGTGGAGCGGCAGGTGGCCAACGTGGCCACCGCCTTCTCCGGCAGCTACGGCTCCGGCCACCCCGTCATCGGCATCCTGGGCGAGTTCGACGCCCTGGACGGTCTGGACCAGGCCGCGGGCACCGCCCAGCGCCAGCGCCACTCCGCCACCAACACCTGCGGCCACGGCTGCGGCCACAATATGCTGGGCGCCGCCTCTCTGGGGGCCGCCATCGCCATCAAGGAGGCCATTGAGGCCGGGGAGCTGAAGGGCACCGTCATCTTCTACGGCTGTCCCGGTGAGGAGGGCTGCGCCGGCAAGGCCTTCATGGCCCGGGAGGGGGTCTTTGCCCACCTGGACGCCGCCCTCACCTGGCACCCCGGCACCACCAACAAGATCACCACCGGCTCCAACGCCGCCTCCCTGCAGTACATCTACTCCTTCAAGGGCCTCTCCGCCCACGCCGCCGGCGACCCCTGGGACGGCCGCTCCGCCCTGGACGCCGCCGAACTGATGAACGTAGGCGCCAACTTCCTCCGGGAGCACATCGCCCCCAAGGAGTGCCTCCACTACTCCTTCCTGGACGTGGGCGGGGTCTCCCCCAATGTGGTCCAGCCCACCGCCAGCGTCCTCTACATGATCCGGGGGGAGAACGTCCGCAAGGCCAAGGCCCTGAAAAAGCGGGTGGACGACATCGCCCAGGGCGCCGCCCTCATGACGGGCACCACCGTCACCCAGCGGCAGATCGACGGCACCTCCTCCACCTTGTCCAACACGGTGCTGGAAAAGCTGCTCTTTGACAACCTGAAGGAAGTCCCCCTGCCCCAGTACACCCCGGAGGAGTGGGCCTTGGCAAAGGAGATCTTCGCCACCTATCCCCACGAGAGCCTTCCCGGGGACGAAACCGTCCTTGCCAACCCCGCCGCCAGGGCCGAGGTGGCCGAGAAGAGCGAGAAGGGCACCCGGGTCATCAACGACTTTATCGTCCCCTATGTCCCCGGCAACACCTTCTCCCCCGGCTCCACCGACGTGGGGGACGTGAGCTGGCTCACCCCCACCGCCCAGTTTACCGCCGTCACCTTCGCCAGCGGCTCTCCCGGCCACTCCTGGCAGAACGTGTCCCTGGGCCGGTCCTCCATCGGCCACAAGGGGGTCATCTATGCCGCCAAGGTCCTGGCCGCCAGCGTCTGCGACCTGATGACCGACCCGGACCTTCTCAACAAGGCCAAAGCCGAGTTTGCCGACACCGCCGCCGAGGGCTATGACTGCCCTCTGGAGAAAGACCTTATCGCCGGCCCCCAGGCCCTGTAAGTCCCATCCCCAAAACCACAAACGCCCCCTGCGGTCCAGACCGCCGGGGGCGTTTTCCCTCTGCCCGGCCCTCACCCCGCCGGCCGTTCCCTCTCCCCGGCGGCCAGCCGCCTTGCCATGGTCAGGATGGCCAGCAGCTGGGCGTTGCTGGGCCTTTGCTTCAAAGGGCCCCGGGCCAGCTCCTCCAGATAGGCCTGCTGGCGGAGCCAGGCGATCTCCCCCGCCTTTCGCATATTCCGCTCCACCGCCCGCCAGTTGGTCTTGTACTGCCGGGCCACCTGGGGATAGACCTGCTTTGTCACCAGGTGCAGGCACTCCTCATCCGCCAGACACATCTCCACGGCGGAAATGAGATAGAGAAAGCCCTTGTAATTGGCCGTGATGCCGAGGCGAAGCAGCATCTCTGTCGTGGACATTCGCCCCCCTCCCCTCTATGTCTCGTCAATTTTCAGCAGGTCAGAGACCGTAACTCCCATATATGCCGCCAGGCTTTGCAGTGTGCTGAGCTTTGGGTCCGTCTCCTCCCGCTCCAGATGGCTGATCTCCTCTACGCTGAGTCCTGTTTCCCCCGAAAAGTCGAACTGGGTCATGTGCTGGACGCGCCGATAGGCCTTTATTCTTTTGGCTAATGCGTCTTTCTCCGGCATATTTTCGACTCCTTCAGACAGCATTATACAAAAGAAGGAGAAAAGGTCCACGGACCGCAGTCCGGATTTGCTTTTTTTATCAAAAAAACCGGCCCCACGCCCCCGGCTGGGCCGGAGGTCACTCCCGGAGACGGGATGGCCGGACAATAATACTTCTCTGTTTGTATAAGTTCCTTCGGGAGACCGATTTGCAACAAAAAAGGCCAACGAAATAAAAATTTCGTTGGCCTTTTGTCTTTGAGCCGCTTTGAAATTATTTGCAGGTCTTGGGAGAGGAAACAAGGACCCCTGTATCCGAGCCGCCATTCAATTCCGCATAGGCCGTCAATGTGGCACGATATTGAACGCCAGGGTGGCCATAAAATGTGACCGAGGCCGCGTGCTCAGAAGCCTTTTGGGCTAAAAAATGGGAGTTCTTTTCTGCAGAGTAAGTGCCAGTTTCAACCCAGTCTATGCCATCCCACTCTTCAATCAATATCTTCTGTGCTCCGAGACAGTCCATAATATCAGTCCCATATACAACAAATGTGACTGACATCAAATGCCCTCCCTTCGGGACAATTCCGATAGCATAGCCATCCAGATACAAACTTGCCCGGGGTTCTACTTGTACCGCTTCGGCAGCGGTGCATACATTACACCCCAACATCAAAATGGCTAAAAGAAAACCGAGAACTCGCTTCTTCATAAATTAACGCACCCCTCAAGGTTGAATTGAGTCAAGCATCTCCTTTAATTCATCAAGTGAGATATTTCCTCCTGCGCTGTATGTTACACCATTTATGTCCCAAGTTGCTCTTTCTGTATCCATATTTGTAGAAAGAACAAACTCAATTCCCTTTGCTTGATACATATTGTGCTCGGCTGTTTGGTTTTCTTCAAACGTGAAATCCTCCTCGAACCCAATCGTAACCCGAATAAAAAGAGTGCCACTATCAGTTGTATATCTGCCACTGATGGTAGTAGTGTTTTCAGCTTCCATGGCGGCTACTCTATCAATAGAATATCGATTCGGTATCCATGTTGGTATCGCCGGATTTTCTACCTCATAATACTCCAGCGCTTCCGCCAATGACTTGAAGCCGTTCTCCTCCGCCACCTCCAGTTCCATCACCCCGGAGGCCGGGCGCAGGGAGAAGGTCTCGCTTCCCCATTCGATCAGGCGGTCAAGTACCCCGGCCCCGCTGGCGTCCGCCACAAAAACCACAACGCAGAACAAAGCGGCAAAGGTGACCAGCGTCTGTTTCAGCCGGACAAAACGGCTTTTCCCGGCCGGGGCCTTCTCCGGCAGCGGGGCCGCCAGAACGTCGAACAACTCGGAATGGTTTTCCTTGAACTTTTCATACTCCGCAGCGGGATCGTAGCCTTTGGGAAGGACGGGCGCCTTCTCCTCCAGTACATCCAAATAAGCACAGATCAGGTCAATATCACAGTCGTACTCAGAAATGCTTGACATTTGTTCCAGCTCCTCCATCAACTCCGACAGAGGTTTTTCCCGTAACCGCATTTTCATTTCTTGGGCGGTCTCATGTCCGTTCGCATCGGCCATATATCAATACCTCCTCTCTCCCTTAATTCCCTCATATCCGCAAAGTGCAACATCTTTTTTCATTTTTTCAAAAATATTTTTTCAGTTGCTCCGTCAGCCGGATGCTTCTCATCCGACAAGCCCCGTGGCTGATGCCCATCATGTCGGCGATCTCCTTCAGATTATAGCCCTTGCACCGCATAAAGATCAGCTTCCGGTTCATCTCTGTCAGCCAGTCGGGCAGCATCAGCTCCACGTCCGAGATCTCATCCCTTTCCGAAGCCAGCTCGGGGATCAGCTCTGTGGAGACCTCCGACTCAAATATCCTGTAATGCTTCCGCCAGAAGTGCTTGATCTTATTCTCCGCCACGCCGAACAACCATTTCTGTATCCGCTTGGTGTTGTTCGGGTAACCCGGCAGAAAATCGTTCAAATGAAACAACAAAGCGACGGCAACTTCCTGAAGGGTATCCTCCGTATAGTTCACGTCGCCGATTCTCCGCAGGACGTACTGATAAAGCCGCCCGATGTTGTCTTCATATATTTCCCGGAAGATACGCTCCCTCTCCGTCTCCATGTCAGCACTCCCCCATCTCTATGTCGTCTGCCAAAGGCCCATAACTCATGTCAAATGGCGGGAAAAGGCCACGCAGAATTCTACGCAGGCCTTTTGACAGAGCCGGACATTTTCAGGGGAGAGCCCCATACAAGCCTCCTGCACCCCCGCTTCCAGCGGGGAAAGCATGCTTTGGGCGGCAGGTTTCCCGGTGCCAAGAAGTTCATCCACACTCACGCCAAGCACATCTGCAATGCGGACCACCATATTCAGGCTCAACTTTGTTTTCGCTTTTTCGATATTTGTAATGTTGGCGGTGGAACAGCCCACCGTCTCCGCCAGTCCTGCCTGTGTCCATCCTCTGTTTTTCCGGACCCGCCGTATCCTTTCTCCGATCCCAACGTAGTCAACAAAACATTCCATACAATTCATCACATCCTTGCATAAAAAGAATTGTACAGAATATTAAGGGCTTAATACAGACATTGCATAAAATATTCCATTTTATATGGTTTATATTTCAGGGGATTTCCAAAAATTTTTTTGTGGAAAAAAGCCCGTCCCCAAAGAAGCATCAATTATCGTTTATTATCTCTAAAGTTATAATTTCCCGGTCTGCACCCCCCTTCCTGCCGAAGCAAGGGCTTTCTTCTTCCATCCCGCCGGGAAAGTTTAATTTCTATAATGAAATTGTAACATCATTCTGTATCTTTTTCAATCTTTCCGACAGATTTTCTTATCTCAAAAAAGAACCCCCCTCGTTTCGGGAGTCCATGTCTACCAAATGTCTACCAAAAACAGGGCCGGAGCCGCCGAGGGAGAAGGGCTTGCAAAAACCGGCCGGGATCTTTGTCTACCAAAAGTCAACCACCGGCACTTTTCGGCCCAATTCCCCCCCGCTTCCCC
>CAJUKH010000067.1 GCA_910587345.1 uncultured Oscillospiraceae bacterium
CCGCTCCGGGTTGCTCCGCCTCACGGCCCACGCCGACCGTCCCGTCTGCTGGCACCGAAACGATAGAGATTTCGAAGGGCCACCACTTCCTCGCAATCTCACACGGCCCGGTGAAGCGGCCATCGGCGCTTGTCTTTCCGGCCATTACTTCCTCGAGTGAATCAATGCGGTACCCGACCGACACTCCCTTCAGGGTGCCGGTCCGGACCTTTTGGAATATGACCTCCGACGCTTCGTCGGTGTCAAACTCGACCTCTGCGTATGCCCTGCCGCCGTCCAGCCATGCCCGGTTGACCTTCCCGATCACCTTGTCCCGGTTGTGGTTGAACAGAAGGCACCCGATTTCGTTCAGGCGGGTAAGGTCTACGGCTCCGGGGCTGTGGTCCAAAATCTCCAGCCCATACCACCGTTCATAGGGTTCCTCCGAGGAAAAGGAAAGGGTGAACTTGCGCTCGTTCCCTTCCCCCTCCATACTGCGGATGGTGGAGGCCACGATGGTCTGGCGGTCATTCGTCTTTGCTGTCGCCGCCCTCTGACGGCTCACTGCCCCCGCCATCGCCTGCGGCAGGTCCTCCGTCTTGCCCGGATGCTGCCCCGCCCTGAGTATGACCACCATTTTCTCCGGGGGCATCGCCTCCGGGGGGCGGGGGATCATCCTCCCCCTCATAGAGGCCATCTGCTTTCTTTTGTCCAAGGATTACACCTCCCAGGTCCACGCCGTGTTTCTCTTTGGCGTAGAGCAAAACTTCGCATATATCGTCGACCTGCTTCCTCCAATCAGAGCCGTTTTCGGCTGCGATCTGCTTGAAGGTCTTTTGCCCGGTCTGAAGAGCCGTCTTGGTGGCCGTGGCCTCCTTCGCCGGGTCGATCCAGTCCTTTGGCGGTTTGTTGAAGGTATGAGCAAAATAGTCATCCTTCTTGCCCCAAAAATCGGGGATAGAAATGGCCCCGGCCAGGACCGCCGAAATGATGAAGGTTTCATAGATTTCATCCACCACGTCGGCCAGAAGTTCATCTTCCTCCGCATAGGTCATGCTGTCCTCGATAAGCCCCTGGCGGGCGCTTGAATAGGTGCTTTGGCTCATGTCCCTGGAGGTGGCTTCGTAGCTGATGCCCTGTCCAGCCCCGATCATCCGCTGAAGGAGTTTGACGAAGCCGGAGGCGTCGGAGGCTTGCCCCTGGGGGTTGATCTGCTGGATTTCGTCGCCGGGGTTCATCTCCATTATCATGCCGGGGGTGAGCATCTTCCCCTCATAGGTCAGCTTCGGTCCGCTGCTGCCCATGCGGCCGACGCCGCTTTGGGGGAGCGCCCTCTTGATGCCGATACCGAAGCAAGCCTCGATCCGCTGCTTCATGCTGACGGCGGTCATGAATTCGTTGGCGTCCCTGATCCGGGTGACAGTTTGGCTCATATCGGACATTTCCCGGAGCTGGGAGGGGCGGCGCTTGCTGAAGTAAAAAATCACGTCGCTGGCCTTCAAATAGACCGGCTCTGTGGTGGTCATGCCGTCCAGGGTGTATTGCCTGATCCAGTAGCCGACCGGGGCGTTGAAGCGGTCATACTCGATGCCGCCGATTACCCGGTTCCCCTTGTGCTTTGGGGCCACCTGGGAGGCGTCCAGTTCGTCCACCTCGAAAATCTGAAGTTTGAAGGGGAGAACGCCGCCGCTGGTGTACCGCTTCACAAAGAGAATGCCGCCGTCGACCTTCTTCCTGCGGACGGCCATGCGGAGCATCTGGTTCAGGCTTTGGGTGCCGGTCACGTCGCAGTTCCGCTTTTTGCACCAGACCTTCCAGAGCTTTTCAATCTCTTTGTTCAGGGTGTCGTTGCCGGTTTCGGCCTGAAGGACCAGGCCCTTGCCGACGATGTTCCGAACAAAGGGGCCTATCACGGAATTTGCCATGTCGCTGTTCCGCTCCAGGTCCCTGGCCCTGGCCCGGACGGTGTCCCGGCTGTAACGGTCGGTGTATTCGGCGCTCTGGTTGAATGCACGCCAGTTGGCGTTGGCTCTGCCGTGGCTCCCGGCGTCATAGTTCCGGTACTCCTGAAGGACCTGCCGCCATGCTTCCCGCTGCGCTCCGGCCTCCGGGCTGAACCAGCCGACGATCCTGTCAATCAAATTCATGCCGTCACCGTCCTTCAAAAAATGCGACGTAGGTATCCCCGAACAAAGGGGAGGGTCCTTCGTTGGCGATTGCCGCCTCCAGTTCGTCCCGCATAGCCTTCAGAAGGGCCAGGTCTGCCCTGGTGACGCTGCGGGAGCCGAGCTTGTAGCTCTGGCCTCCGAGAAGGACGGCCTGAATGGCCTTGTTTACCTCCGCCAGCCGCTGCTGGGGTTTGTAATCTTCGTTCATGGCTCTGTCCCTCCTTACAGCCAGCCTTCGTTCTGCCCGATCCAGCTTTCCTCCGGGGTGGGGGCAGGGTCCGGTTTTGCCTCCGTCCGGGGCTGTACGTCAGTATCTTCCAGATGGAAATACCGAGCGCCCAGGATGTCGGCGGCGCACATGGCGTAGACCTCGCAGTCGAGATAGTGGTTATCCCCGTGAGAAGCCTTTGGGACCCATTTCTGAATAACCCGCTGGCCGCTGCGCTCATTGACCTTGTGTTCTGCTGTGACCTGTTCCGCATATTCCCGGTCGCAGCCCTGGTAGACCATCCAGCTGGCGGAGCCGTTCTTCCGGCGCATTCGTCCGGCGATCATGTCCTTGTATTTGCCGGTGTCGATGATTACCAGGTTCATCCCATAGGCCCTGCTGTCGGTCTTGTTGACCTTCGAGAGCTTGAAGTGGGTGTCCATCGGGTGAGAGGCTCCCTTGCTGGGCAGCGCCCACTCCGAGTTGAGGGCGCAGAAGTCATAGACGGCATCGGTGTTGTCGCCGCTGTCTATGAGGGCCAGGGCGACCACCAGCTGCTCCCCGTCGCCCTCCCGGACATACTGAAGGTTCATGATCCGCTCTATCTCTGAGAAGCTGTGGGCCTGTCCGTGGGCTATGTTCTGCGAGGTGAGGTGGTTGCCCCAGGCTCGGATGGTCCAATAGACGCTGGTTTCCTGCACGTCCGCTCCAGCGGTCAGGACCTTCGCCCACTCCGGGACTGTGAACTCCGGGAGGTCCGTCTGGCGCTCCAGCACCAGATCGGCGTTGGTTTTGAGCTTCGTATCCTCCCAAGGCTCCGCAAACCAGGAGTTTGTGAAGTTCTGGAAAAGGTCGGGATCGTCCTTGCTGGAAAGGAAGGCCTTTACCATTTCCGAGAGGCGAACGAAGGGGGAATACAGGGTATTGATCCAGTAGGCCACTTTTCGGGCCGGTCTGGCCCGCTCCTCCACCACCCGCCACTCCCCGTGTCGGAGCATTTGGGGCTTGTGTTGGTCGGTGATGATGCCTCCGCACTCCTGGCAGATGTAGGCGGCAAGCTCCGAGCGTTCGGTGCTGCCCATGCCTTCGTCCGGGAACTTCACCTGGGACCACTTCAGTTCGATGTACTCTCCGCAATGGGGGCAGGGGACAAAGTAGTGCTTTACTACGTCCGCCCCCTCCATAGCCTTCCAGATGTGGCCGGTTTTGAGGGTGGGGGTGGACGTGATAAAAATCTTCCGGTTGTGGAAGGTCTTGGTCCGCTCCCTGGCCAGCGATACGGGGTCGGCCTCCTTCTTCGAGGCTCCGGGGTACTTGTCCACTTCGTCGAGGAACAGGTACCGGATCGCCTTGCTGGCCAGCTGCGAGGGGCTGTTGGAGCCGACGATGCTCAGATACATTCCGTCGAACTGAAGCTCCGCCTTGGTGGAATCGTTCTCCCTGAACCGCTGCCGGAGCGGCTCCGAGGCCTGAAGCATAGGCCGCAGCCGGTTGACAACGATACTCTCTCCGAGAGTGTCGGTGGGATACACGACCATGCCGGGGGATGGGTCCTGGTGGATCACCCAGCCGAGCATATTCTGGAGGCATTCGGTGCCTCCGACCTGGGACGGCTTTACAAAGATGATTTCCTCTGTTTCGTAGTTGCAAAGCTCATCCATGATCCCGGCGAGGTATGGGGTCTTGTCGTTCCTCCAGGGTCCTGGCATGGCGGAGGTCTTGCTGTCCAGCACCCGGTATCGCTCCGCCCACTCCGAAACCAGAAGATCCTCCGGGGGCTTCAGGGCGTCGAGGGCGTCCCTCTGGTACCGGGCCACCTGGTATTTGCGGATGCGGGGGCGTCTACTTTTTGCCATCGTCCGTCACTCCCGCTACTACGAAGGCGACAAGCAGGTTGCGGACCCTCTGGTGAAGCTCCTTCTCTATGCGTCGGGCCTCCAGGGGTTCGACATAGCTGCTGATTTCGTCCACCAGCCGGGTGGGGAGGCTCATAGCGAAGTTCTTGAAGGTGACGAAGAACCGTTCGTAGTCCATCCGTACTTCCTCGACCGCTATGTACTTCCCGGCGGCGATGTCCGTTTTCAGCCGGTGCAGTTCGCCTTGGCTCTCCTTCAGGGCAATGTCCGCCTTCATCTTTTGTTCCTTCAGCTCCGCCTCCCGGTCGCTCTGCTCCCGGCCATAGGCTTTATCCGCCAGATATTTGGTGTATGCCTGGATGGTGGGCACCAGCTCATAGCGTCGGCCCTCTCCGGGGACCTGTGTGGTTTCGATGATGCCCTCTTGCGTCAGCTGCTGTATCCGCCGGACGCTTACTCCGAATAGTTGGGCTATGACCTTCGATTCGTAATATTGCCCGGTCGCTGCCATGGGGGCCTCCTTTACTGCTGATAGTGGCTTTGGGCGTGGCGTTCGCCCTGGGTGATGTGTTCGCTCTTATACATTCCGGCTCCCATTTCGTCTATCCGGGAAAAGGGTATCTCCGGGACCTTCAGGCGGCTCCGATAGGCGGGGTCGATGAAGTAGATATACCGGAGTTGGAAACCGGGAAGGATGGTGCCGCCGACCGCCTTGACGTAGGCATTCCAGTCGTACTTGCCGCCGGTCACGTCGTAGAAGGTCCGCCCTCCCAGCTCCGGCCTCGGGGAAGTCGGGTTGCTGTGCAGGGTCATCTTGTGGATTTTCTCTCCGGTCGGAAGCTGGCAGAGGGCGTCGTTCGGCTTAATGTCCGTGAGGACGAAGTTCGCCGCCCGGTAGATGGTGCCGTCGCCGCAGCTGCACCCGTCCGCAAAGCTGATGATCCACTTGACCTGCGGGGCGTTCTTCCGGATAAGCCGGATCGTTTTGGCGATGCAGTAGCTCTCGCTATTCCGGGGGAGGTAATCGTCGAAGGCCATCCGGTTCAGCTCCAAGAAGCCGTCCCAGGTGGTGCCCTCTACCAGCCCCATGATTTTCTTCTTGTCCAGGCTGGGGCCGTAGCTCAGGACGCCATGAAGCCGCCCGTCGAGGAAGGCTCCGAAGTGGAGCTTGCTGTTATTCACCACCTTGCCGCTGTAGTGGTGCGCCCGGATAAAGGGGTTTGCGATACTGGAGGGGATCACCCTAATTTCAATTTCCTTTGCTCTGCCCATTCTTTCACCACCATGTAAATCCGGTTCCCGACCCGGTTGGTATTCCCGAAGGTTTCCATTTGGTCGGGCTTGTATTTGGCTGCTATCAGGTCGAGGGCTTGCTGGAGGTTGGCGTACTGTTCGAGGCTGAAGGTGAAGGTCATCCGGTCAATGGCCGGGTCCTCCTGGCCCTGTTCCTCCTGGGCGTCGCCCAGGACCACGGCGATCTCATTCTCGCTGTAGCCGGTGGCGGTCACGTCCAGGCTGCTGAGGGACAGCTCCCCCAGGACCTCCCGGAGCTTCTCCATGTCCCACTGACCGCCGATCTTGTTCAGAGCGATATTGAGGGCCTTTTCGTCCGGCTTGCTCAGGTCCAGGACTATCACGTCCGCCTCTTTGTAGCCGAGCGCCTTCAGGACCGTGGCCCTCTGGTGTCCTCCGATGATGGTCCCATCCCGGTTGATGATGATGGGGTCTACATAGCCAAACTCCCGGAGGCTCCGCTCGATGTTCCTGAACTCCGGGTCGGAGGGCTGGAGGGCCTTGCGGGGGTTGTAGTCCGCCGGATGGATGTCCGTCAGAAGCCGCCGCTCTCGAAGGAGCCGGTATTCAGTTCCAGCCATTCTTCCACCACCTTGCTCAGGCCGTTGCCGTTCCTGTCGGTATTGCCGCCGGTGTCACTCTCTCCCTCCGCCAGGGCTATGTCGATAGCCGCCTTTATGACGGCGATCTGCTCCCGGTGGAGGGTCACGTTCATGGTATGGGTCAGGACCTGTTCCCGGCTGGGGAGGGTGAAGTCCTGGCTGAAGTCCTCCGGCCTGATCCGGGTTTGCTCCAGCATGGCCTTCAGCTCCTTATCGCTGTAGCCGGTCTTTGAGAGGTCATATCCCTCCATGTCCAGGTCCCCGATCAGCTCTGTCAGTTTGGCTTCGTCCCAGGAGCCGGTTATCTTGTTCAGGGCTACGTTGAGGGCCTTTTCCTTGTCGGGGTCGAGGTCTACCACCACAACGTCGGCGCTCTCCGCCCCGAGGTCCAGAAGTACCTGGTGGCGCTGGTGGCCTCCGATGATGGTCCCGTCTTTGTTGATGATGATAGGGTCGCAGTAGCCGAATTCCTCTATGCTCCGGGCGATCTTCTCATATTCGGGTTCGCCTGGTTGCAGCTTCCTCCGGGGGTTGTAGGCGGCTGGCCGGAGGTCGGCCAGCTTGCGGGTTTCGATATTCACCTGGCCGACCTCCTTTGCCTGGTGGTTTGGAGCGTGCAGCGGGCCTCGGACCAACATCTCCCCGCCGGAAGCGGGGTGTTTTTCCTGTTAAACTATGCACGCACGTCTATTTTACGGGCTGAAAGATTATGAAAAGGGTGGGCGGCGTAGCGAAACGCCTGAAAAAATTTTGGTCTTATCCGGGAAAATATCGGGCCTTCCTCGCCCCGCTATGGGGAGGCGGCGTCGGTAGTACCTACGGCCCCCGGAGCGGCCCCTTCGCTTCGCTGTCTCCGCTGCGCCTATGCTCTGCGCCTCTCCTATGCTGTGCCCTGCTTGTCCTGTAGGTCACGCCGAAAGCATAGCACAAGTAAAACTCCTGTGAACTCCTGACTTTTACGAATTTCTATATTTAGGGCTTGACATGGGGTTATTCCTTGCCCATGCCCCAATATACAGGGTGGTATCACAGCGGCCCCATGTTCCAGGCTATATTGCCCCCTATTTTCCCGGTCCACAGCCCAGGGCCACAGAGGGGGGCATAAGCCCCGCCCTATATGCAGGGGGGTTATTTTGTGCCCCCTGTTTTTTCGCTTCGTAGAAAACCGGCCCCACAGGTGCCCCGTCGCCCTCCGGCGCTGCTTCCTGCTGCCGCTTTGCCTGGGCCACACAGCTGCCCCGGCGGCACAGCCCCCCATATTTGCGGGGTGAAAATTCCCGGCCCCACAGGGGAATAAAAAAACGGGGGCCAGTTCCGAAGAACCAGCCCCCGGTATCACAGCCCCAGGGTATGCCGCACTTTGTCCATGGAGAGAAGGGTGTCGAGGCCCCGGTTGTAGTATTCGAAGCAGGGCGAGGCAGTCAGGTACACGGCCCGGTTTATCTCCCGCCAGGGCTTACAGTCCAGGTGCCGCAGTTCCAGGATTGTCCGCTCTGTGGCGTCCTCCGGGAGAAGGTCCAGTATGTCCATGATCTCCAGGGCGCTTTGCTCCGCCGCCTTCGCCTGGGCCTTGACCCTGGCCTCCAGCGCCGAGGCTTCGCCAAGCTCCGCCCGTATAGCCTCCGCCCTCCGCTGGAGGGTTTTCTGCTTCTCTTTGGCCCTGAAAAACCGGGTCAGATATTTTTTAAGCACCCGGCGCTCCGCCGCCTGTGTTCTCTCCGCTTTCGCCATGACCTGTTTCCTCCGGCCCATGCCTTCCCCGTGGGGCGAGGATAAATACCCTGCCGCCGATGTACGTTACTTTCTGGACTGTCCGCTCCTTTTCGTCCCAATCCTGGACGGTCACGCCACGGCCCCGCAGAACGGCGACCGCCGTGTCGAGCAGGGCGGCAAGCGCCGGGGTGGATAGCCTCTGAAGGCTGGCCATGGCCTGGGCCTTCCCTGGGCTGGCCTGGAAGCCGCCGGGGTAGGGCCGTTTATTCTGTTTCGTTTTCATGCTGCTGGCCCTCCCTGCTTCTCCGGGCATCCTCCATGCTCTCATGCCAGAAGGCGGCGATCCAGGCGTTCATGGCCACTTCCGCCTCCCGCTTCGAGGCTCCGCTCTGAAGCATGGCCTGGTGTACCTGGTGGGCCATTTCCGACATACTGCCCAGGGCGGTCATAAGCTGCTGGGCTTGCTGTGCTGCCGCACTCTCCTTTGGGTTCTTTGCCATTGTTCGATTGCCTCCTTTACCTGTTCCGGGTAGGAAACCACGAGGGCCGTCCCTCCGGCGTCGTTGATCTCTTGAATGGTCTGTTCCTGGATTTTCGAGAGTCGACCGCCCTCTGGCCGCTTGACCTCGAAGCCGAAGAAATGACCGGCTATTATGGCGCAAATGTCCGGTATGCCGCCCCGGCTATACGGCCCCGCCGCCGCCTTCCAGACGAAGGCGTCCGGGTAGTTGGTTTTGAGCCAGGTTATGATCCGGGCCTGGTACCAGCTTTCTTTGTGGGGGTCCTGTTGCTTACTGGCCATTGTGCAGGTCCTCCTTGTCACGGGGTGAGGTTGAACCGCCGCCAGAAGTGGTTCGCCCAATCCTGGGGGCTGGCGGTGGCGTATCTGTCGTAAGGCTTCGCCACCAGGCGGACAGCTCTATCGTCCCAATATTCCGAAGCGCCGACCTTCCTGGGCCTGTTCCCATACGCCTCGATCCAGTCCGGGAGGCTCTCGTTCACAGCGTCGAAGGTCAGGCCCCACCGCTTGCAAGCGTCCAGGGCGTCCTGAAGGAGCTGTCCCTCACGGACGGTCCAAAGGATCAGGCCAGCTCCGGCCTTTTGCTCCGCCATCGCCCGTTCGATTACCGGCCAGTTTGGTTCCCCAATTTCCGGGAAAGCCTCGGTACAAAGGCACCCGTCGAAGTCGATTGCTATGGCTTTTCTCATTCGTTCACTGCCCCCGCTTTCTTCAGGTATTCCCTGGTGGTCATCTTCGTGATGGTGATCTGGAGGACGCTGGGGTCTTTCGCCAGCTCCATGGCCTGTTCCAACGTCATGGATTCGTCGTTGCTGTACTCTAGGACCACTTTCCCGATACCGACCTTGTATTTCACTTTCATGGTCATGCCCCCTCACTCAGCGGCGGGGCCTCCTGGAATTCCGGCTCCCCGGCGGCGGTGGCGGGGTTGTCCGCATACTCCCCGGCGCTGGCGGTTCCGCTGCTGATCTCCGGCGGGGCGGCGTCGAAGGGCGGCTTGTTCTCCTTCTCTCCCTCCATGAAGCGGGAGGCCATCATGTCCGCCGTGTGAAGGGCCAGGACGGCGGGGAACATTTCTATGCTCTGGCCCACTGCGTTGTCGTTGTTGCGGTCGCCGGTCGCTCCCATGTGGTGCCAGATGGCGTACATTTCCGCCGTGGTGAGGGTCGTGTACTGCTTTACGATCATGGCGCTTTTGGGGCCGTGGCCCAGGGGCATCTTGTCATCGACGGTGTAGAAGGGCACCTTCTCCCACTTGCCGGTGGCGTCGTTCTTCACGTTCCGGGTGCTGGTGCCATAGAAGTGGGTCTTGCAGATGTCGTGCAGCAGGGCCATGACCGTCACGCTTTCGTCCGGGATGGTCGCCACCACCTTCCCAGCGGCCCGGTACTCCCAGGCCCCGTCGCTCCGCCAGTCGAGCAGCCCCCGGAGGGCGTCCAGGACGTTGAGGCTGTGCTGAAGGAGTCCGCCGGGGGCGGCGAGGTGATATTTGGTGCTGGCCGGGGCGGTGTAGAAGTCGCTTTTCCTGATGTACTCCAAGAGCTTGTCCATGCCGGGGCGCTGGACCTTGCCCAGCTCCCGCTCAAAACGTGCGATGTTGTAGTCGGTGTTCATCCTGTGTCCTCCTTCAAAAAAGACGGTAGTTTAATTCTTGGTCGAGCATTGCCCACTTGAAGCGGGGATCGCCTGGGGTGAGAAAGCCTTCGTCCTCCAGCTGGAACCGCCTGTCAAAGTCGTGGACGGTGTGGCCGACACTTCCCTTTTTGCCGGATGGGGCTTTGAAGGTGACCGGGCTGTCGCTGTCCCATCTCAGCAATATCGCCCAAAGGTCAGGGTATGTTTTTCTGAGCTGGCGCAGTTGGTCGACGCTCTGGTTATGGCAAAACCAGCACCCGTCCCGTGTCGAGGTTTCGTAGGTCGGAGACAGCAGACCGCTATACTTGCACCAAAGCCCGCAGTAGTCCTCTTGCCAGTCAAGCTCAACGAGAGGGAGCTTTACACCTTTTCGCTTTGAGTGAATTGCGATTCGTGCGGTTTCATCTGCTGCAATTCCGAGGTATTGGGTGATTTCGCTGCCTGCCCTTTTGAGCTCTCGCTCCACCTTTTGCAGGGCGGCGATTTTGAAGGCCTTTTGGCATTCCGGAGCGCACATATACGGGAAGCCTACGATTTGGCCTTCTCTGTTGCCTCTTTTCCTAACGTGGTAAAACAGCTTTTCGTAGGTCATTTTTTCAGCTTGCCTTGTGGCGTCCAGCTTCAGCTTTTGGCACCACGGCCCCCGCTGCATCGGGAAGCCCTTGATTGTACCGGCAAATTCCCCTGTCTGCAAAACGTGATAGAAGCAGTCGCTGTATGTAACCTTTTCCTTTTCAACTCCATCCACCCTTGTCGCACAATAGTGTTCGACCTCAATGCCGTAGCGGCGTTTTATATAATCGTCGACGTATGCCTTGAATTCCACTACCGGCGGGTACTCTGCCGGGATGTCGTCGGTTGCCCATACGTCGGCGGTTACTATCCTGTCGAGTGGCCAGCGCAGGTGTTCTATGGCTCCAAGGCAAGCGAGACTGTCCTTGCCGTATGAAATGGAGAGAACGTATTGCATCGGAGGCCTCCTGTGGTTGCTTTATTCCGTGTATCCCTTCGACCTCATGTTCCAGTCGGCGGCGGCTCCCTCCAGCGTCTGGCTGGCCGAGGTTTCCGGCATCATCCGGCAGGTGTCGTTTTCGTTGCCGCACCGAATTCTGAACCAGAACCGCATCCGGTTCCGGTAGCCGTGGATCAGCGGGGCGCTGCCGCAGAAGGGGCAGGGGAGCAGGTCGATCTTTTGGCCGCAGTATTCCATTTCCACGGGTTATTCCTCCTTTTCGTTTTCCCGGTCCTCCGCCAGCTTTCTGTTCGCAGTCTGGATGAAGGCGAGAAGGTCGTCGATCCGGCCCTCGTACCTGTCGAGGGCCTTTTTTGCCCTGTCCGCTTGCCAGCGCAGGAACGTTCTTTCCTCTGAGCTGCGCTTTTTTTCAAGCTCTTTTTTGGCGTCCTCGATACACTTCTCCAGGTCGCCGGTGTAGGTGAACGAGCGTACAATCATCCCGCTGTTCTTTTTGTGCTTTACTGTGAAGCCCACGGGTCATTCCTCCTTCAAGTCCGGCGGAAAGCGGTAGTCGTGGCCGGTGTAGTCCCTGTTGATCCAGCAGCCGC